>NZ_JBVIPS010000009.1:0-500711 GCF_055577715.1 Streptomyces sp. NPDC033177
GGTTACATTCCGAACCCGGAAGCTAAGCCTCACAGCGCCGATGGTACTGCAGGGGGGACCCTGTGGGAGAGTAGGACGCCGCCGAACTATTATTAGAAGAGCTGGTCCCTGAACTTCGGTTCAGGGACCAGCTCTTTTTTGTTTTGTGTCACTTGCCGTTCACGTTCCGCAGCCAACATCCATAGTCATGGGGACAGTTGGCATGTTGCGAGCCGCAGGTGTCGGTGCAGGTGACGAGGTCATCGTGCCGGCGTACGGAAACGTCGAGATCGCCGAGGCCGTGGTCCTGGCAGGGGCCGTGCCCGTATTCGCGGACATAGATCGGGCGTCGTACTGCCTCGATCCTGATGCGGTGGCCGCCGCCGTGACCTCCCGTACGGCCGCTGTGGCCGTCGTGCACCGCTTCGGGCACCCGGCTGACGTAAGGCGGCTCCGGGACGTCGGGACGCGGCACGGCATTCTCGTACTGGAGCAGGGAGAGTCGGACGCACCGTACGACGAGCGTGCGCAGCGGCGGGCCCACGCGGCCTACCTCAGCGGGCGGCTCGGCGGTGTGATCACCCCGGACGGCGTGGAGGGGCACAGCTATCAGCAGTACGTCGTGCGGGTGCCAGGCAATGGGCGGCCGGACCGGGACGCGTTCGCGCGTGCCGTGCGGGCCAAGGGAATTGACTGCCGGGTGCCCGTGAAGACACCCGTTCACCGCACGCCCAAGTTCTGGCGGGACGTCTATCTGCCCGAGACCGAGCGTGCCGCGGACGACACCCTGACGCTGCCGGTCGATGCGTCGATGTCGCGGCGCGAGCTGCAGCGTGTGGTGTCCGCCTGCAACGCGCTCGGCGGGCTTCTCCAGCCGGCATTCTGAGAGCCGCGTGCGCTAAGGCGCCTCTGTGGTGTGGGACTTGAAGAACTCCCACATCAGGTCTGTCGCGTTGATTCCCGCGGTGGGGTCGGACATGCTGCCGCCCGCGCCACCCGGCCAGGAGTGGCCCATGTCGGGCAGCCGGTAGACGACCACGTCTGAGCCGTCGCGGCACTTGGTTGTTGTTTTTTTGATCTTCTTCTTTAGTTTCTCGGGTTGGCCCGTCTTGCACGACAGGCGTTTCTGCCAGGCCGTGATGCCTTCGTCCATCCCTGCGTAGTGCTCGTCGAGGCCGCCGATGAAGGTGATCACGGAGGCAGGGGTTTTCGGCATGTACGAGTCGTCTGCCGAGTCGGGGCCGAGGTAGCCGCCGCTGATCGTGGCCGCGGCCGCGCCGTCGGCCGGATACGGGTGCATGGCGATGACCAGCGGGAGCTTTTCCGAACGGGTGTAGCCGGGTGGGGCGTGCACCGTGTAGACGCGCTTCTTGCCCTTCCAGGTGAGCGTGACCTTATGGATGTTCCACGTCGGGTCGGCATGGGCGCAGAGTGGCAGTGGCGGTGCGGGCGGTCCAGAGGAACGGCCGGTTCGAGGCACCTTCGATTTCAGGTATGATCTATTCCGTTGCCAAGCGGGAAACCGCGAAGCGCAACAGGCCCCTATAGCTCAGTCGGTAGAGCGTCTCCATGGTAAGGAGAAGGTCTGCGGTTCGATTCCGCATGGGGGCTCAGCGAGCAAGACGGGAAAGTCCCCGCCCAGTTGGGCGGGGACTTTTTTTGTATCCCGGGGGGCCCAAGGCCCCCCGGTGCCAGATCGTCAGTCCTTCTGGATGTCGGGGACGCGCATCGCCAGGATCGCCATGTCGTCCGACGGGGCGTCCGTCGCGAACCGCTCGACCGCGCGCATGATGCGGGCCGCGACCGCGCCCGCGGTGAGGCCCGTGCACGTGGTGAGAACGTCCGCGAGGCCGTCGTCGCCGAGCATGCGGGTGCCTTCGCGGCGCTCGGTGACCCCGTCCGTCACACAGAGCAGGACGTCGCCCGGATCGAGCGTCATCGTCTGTTCGTAGAGCTCCAGGTCGTCCATGACGCCGAGGAGCGGTTGCGGCTCCGCGTACGGCTCGACAGTGCCGTCCTGGCGCAGGCGGAGCGGGAGCGGGTGGCCGGCGCAGACGATCTTCAGGACGGCCGAGCCGTCCTCCTGCGGCCACAACTCCCCGTAGAGGAGGGTGAGGAAGCGGCTGCGGGCGCCTTCGTCGAGGATCGCGGCGTTCAGGCGTTCCAGGACGGCGGGGCCGCCGAAGCCCTCGCGGGCGAGGAGGCGCAGGGCGTGGCGGGCCAGGCCGGTGACCGCGGCTGCCTCCGGGCCCGTGCCGCAGACGTCGCCGATCGCGAAACCGTACGCGCCGTCGCGGATGGGGAAGAGGTCGTAGAAGTCGCCGCCGACTTCGTTCCCCTCGCCGGCCGCGCGGTAGATGACGTCGACCTCGACGCCCGGGATCTGCGGGAGTCCCGGCGGCAGCAGGCTGCGCTGGAGGGACTGGCTGATCGCCATGCGCTCCGAGTACAGGCGGGCGTTGTCCAGGGCGAGGGCCGCTCGGCGGGACAGATCTTCGGCCAGTTCCAGGATCTCTTGGCGGAAGTGTTCGTCGGAGGGCTTGCCCAGCGTGAGCATGCCGATGACGCGGTTTCGGGCGACCAGGGGCAGGACGACCGTCTCGCCGCCCACCGCCGATGCCGTGGAGAGCGTTGTGCCGATGCCCGAGCCCAGGCTCAGGGGCTCGCCGAGGCCGAGGCTGCGCATGGAGGTGCGCAGGGCGGCCTGGTGGGCGGCCTCCGAGGGGGCGGCCCAGACGCGGGCTCCCGGGGTCGGCACGGGGTCGGGAGGGGCGATCTTGGAGAGGAGTGCCTTCAGGCCGTCGATGCGCTCCTCGTCCTCATGGAGGACGTACGAGAGATAGGGCTCGGACGACTGGTCGGCGATCGTGTAGACCGCGCACCAGGTGGCGAGGGTCGGGACCGTCATCTGGGCCATGAGCGCCAGGGTCTGGTCACGGTCCAGGGTGCCCGCGAGGAGGTCCGATGCCTCGACGAGGAAGGAGAGCGAGCCGCGGCGCAGGCGCTCCAGCTCGCCGAGGCGCGCCGACTCGACGGCGAGGGCGATGCGGTCGGCGGCGAACTGGAGGCGCAGGGCCTCTTCGTTGGAGTACCGGTCGGGGGCCTCGGCGGCGACGCCCAGGGAGCCGGTGAGACGCCCCTCGACCTTCAGCGGGACCGTGACGACCGAGCGCATGCCCGTGCCGCTGAGGAGCGGTACGGCGCCGGGGACGACCGTGAGGTCCTCGTGGACGGCCGGCATGCGGGCGGAGCCGTAGCGACCGGGTCCTGCCTCCACGGGGACGCGGGCGAAGCGCTGGCGGGCCGAGGGGAGGCCTGTGGAGGCGCGTACCTCCAGCTCCGTCTCGTCGTCCGTGGCGAGGAGCAGGAAGGCGGCGTCGCCGTCGAGCATGTCGCGGGCGCGCTCGACCGTGCGCTGGAGCAGACCGTCGAGGTCGTCCGGCGCGGGGGAGCCGATGAAGACCTCGAAGGGGTCGGCGGTGTGCGACTCGGTGAGCGCCCCGGGCTCGGGGGCGGGGCCGCGCAGCGGGGTCTGCAGGACGGCACGCTCGTCGTCGCGGACGAGCAGGCAGACCGTGGAGGGTTCGCCGTCGGTGTCGCGCACGCGCAGATGTGAGGCGTAGACGGGGGTCACGCGGCCGTCGGAGCCGCGGATGCCGTAACTGCCCTCCCAGCGGGAGAGTTGGAGCGCTTCCACGATGCCGGTGCTGGTGCCCGGGGTGTGCGGCCAGGCGGCGAAGTCGGTGAGCGGTTTGCCGATGACCTGCTCGGCGACGTACCCGAAGAGCTCTTCGGCGTCTTCGTTCCAGGCGGAGATCGCGCCGATGCGGTCGATCTGCACGACGGCCACGCGGACCCTGCCGTCGGTGAGCGGGAGCAGTTCGGCGGGGAGGGCGGGTCCCGCGGCTCGGGTGCCCACCGAGCGGTCGGGGAGGTCGAGTTGGAACCAGACCAGTTTCTGGGTGGGGGTGTAGTCGACGCCCCAGCGGGTGGCGAGCGCCGCGCACAGCTGGAGGCCGCGGCCGCCCTCGCGGTCAGGGTTGCCCATGTTCACGGCGGCCTGCTGGAGCGGGATCTCGCGTTCCGGATAGTGGTCGGAGACCTCGATGCGTACGGCGTCCTCGCTGCGCAGGCAGAGGACGTCGGCGGCGGTCCCGGCGTGCACCACGGCATTGGTGACGAGTTCACTGGTGAGGACGACGGCGTCGTCGACGATGTCCGTGAACCCCCAGCCCTGGAGGGTGTCGCGGACAAAGGAGCGGGCCGTCGCGACGGAACGCCCGACGGGGTCGAAAGTCGCAGCCGCGCGCGCGGTGATCACAGAACTCCTCGTACGAGTATCGACGCCCAAGTCTCCCACCATGGTGCGGCCGCCCCTCCGATGCCCGCTTGTACGTGTGCCACCGCCCAGGCCGGGCAGGACCGGGGTGGTTGGACAGCCGGATGCCAGGTTACTTACCTTCGCCGTCCATGCTGATGCCGGTCGTCAGTGTTTCCGCCCGGAGGGTGTGCGGACGGTGTGCGAAGCTGCCGAACTGTTATGGCCTGGTTCAGCCATGGTGAAACACTGGGCAAGCTTCTTGGAGAGAGCCCAGGTAACCCGAGCAGTACGGTCGACCCTTGCGGGAGGGACACAGTGGAGTCTGGCGCAGCGACGCGGGGCACTAAAACGCGTGCGAAAGACGGACAGTCCCAGAGCAAACAGCGCAAACCGCGCCACGGGGCGACCACGTCGGTGGACGCAGCGGCCCTGAACAGGTTGCTCGCGGCGCTGGTGGCGATGCGGGACGGAAACTTCCGCAAGCGGCTCACGGTGTCCGGTGACGACGTCATGTCCGAGATCGCCGCCGTCTTCAACGAGGTGGCCGACCGCAATCTGCACCTGACCGGAGAGATCTCCCGGGTCCGGCGGATGGTCGGACGTGAGGGGAAGCTCACGGAGCGCCTGGAGACCGGCGCGAGCGAGGGCTCGTGGGCGGCGGCGATCGACGCGTCGAACGCGCTGGTCGATGACCTCGTACGCCCCGTCTCCGAGGTCGGGCGGGTGCTCTCCGCGGTCGCCGAGGGCGACCTGGAGCAGCGGATGGAGCTGCGGGCCCAGGTGGACGAGGGGAACGGCCATCCGCTGCGCGGAGAGTTCCTGAAGGTCGGCCGGACGGTCAACAACCTCGTCGACCAGCTCTCGACGTTCACCGACGAGGTCACGCGGGTGGCCAGCGAGGTGGGCACCGAGGGCAAGCTGGGCGGTCAGGCGCGGGTGCGCGGAATGTCCGGTTCGTGGAAGGATCTCACGGATTCGGTGAACACCATGGCGTACCGGCTCACCGCGCAGGTGCGTGACATTGCTCTCGTCACGACGGCGGTCGCCAAGGGTGACTTGTCCCGGAAGGTGACGGTCCACGTCGCCGGCGAGATGCTGGAGCTGAAGAACACCGTCAACACGATGGTGGACCAGCTCTCGTCCTTCTCCTCCGAGGTGACCCGCGTCGCGCGCGAGGTCGGCACGGAAGGCGAGCTCGGCGGCCAGGCGCAGGTGCCGGGTGTGGCGGGCGTGTGGAAGGACCTCACCGATTCGGTGAATCTTATGGCCGGCAATCTCACCGCCCAGGTGCGGGGGATCGCCCAGGTCACGACGGCCGTCGCGAACGGCGATCTGTCCCAGAAGGTGACGGTCAGCGCACGCGGCGAGGTCGCGCAACTCGCCGAGACGATCAACCAGATGACCGAGACGCTGCGTACGTTCGCGGACGAGGTCACCCGCGTGGCGAACGAGGTCGGCGCGGAGGGGCAGCTCGGCGGTCAGGCGAATGTGCCGGGCGCGGCGGGGACGTGGAAGGACCTCACCGACTCGGTGAACACGGTCTTCCGGAACCTCACCACCCAGGTGCGGGACATCGCGACGGTGACGACGGCGGTCGCCAACGGTGATCTCTCGCAGAAGGTCACGGTCGACGTCGCGGGCGAGATGCTCGAGCTGAAGAACACCGTGAACACGATGGTGGACCAGCTCTCCGCCTTCGGTGCCGAAGTGACGCGTGTGGCGCGCGAGATCGGCGTAGAAGGTGAGCTCGGTGGCCAGGCGCAGGTGCAGGGCGCGGCCGGCACGTGGAAGGACCTGACGGACTCGGTCAACACCGCTTTCCGCAACCTCACGGGCCAGGTGCGCAACATCGCGCAGGTCACGACGGCGGTCGCCAACGGCGACCTGTCGCAGAAGGTCACCGTCGACGTCTCCGGCGAGATGCTTCAACTGAAGAACACCGTCAACACGATGGTGGACCAGCTGTCGTCCTTCGCCGATCAGGTCACGCGGATGGCGCGCGACGTGGGTACGGAGGGCCGCCTCGGCGGCCAGGCCCGCGTGGACGGTGTCAGCGGCACCTGGAAGGAACTCACCGACTCCGTCAACTTCATGGCGGGGAACCTGACGTCGCAGGTACGTCAGATCGCCCAGGTCACCACTGCGGTGGCCCGCGGCGACCTCTCCCAGAAGATCGACGTGGACGCGCGCGGCGAGATCCTGGAGCTGAAGAACACCATCAACACGATGGTCGACCAGCTCTCCGCCTTCGCCGACCAGGTGACCCGGGTGGCCCGAGAGGTGGGCACGGAGGGCCGCCTCGGCGGGCAGGCGCAGGTGCCCGGCGTGGCCGGTGTGTGGCGCGATCTGACCGACTCCGTGAACGGCATGGCCGGCAACCTCACCGCCCAGGTGCGCAACATCGCGCAGGTGGCGACCGCGGTGGCCCGCGGTGACCTCTCCCAGAAGATCGACGTGGACGCGCGCGGCGAGATCTTGGAGCTGAAGAACACCCTCAACACGATGGTGGACCAGCTCTCGGCCTTCGCCGAGCAGGTGACGCGGGTGGCCCGTGAGGTGGGCACCGACGGCATCCTGGGCGGTCAGGCCGAGGTGCAGGGGGTCTCCGGCACCTGGAAGGACCTCACGCAGTCCGTGAACGGCATGGCGAACAACCTGACCCTTCAGGTCCGCAACATCGCCGAGGTCACGACGGCCGTCGCCATGGGCGACCTCTCCAAGAAGATCACCGTCGACGCGAAGGGCGAGATCCTCGAGCTCGTCACCACCGTGAACACGATGGTCGACCAGCTCTCCAACTTCGCCGAGCAGGTCAACCGCGTGGCCCGTGAGGTGGGCACCGAGGGCAATCTGGGTGGTCAGGCGCGGGTTCCGGGCGTCACAGGCACCTGGAAGGACCTCAGCGACAACGTCAACCTGATGGCGAACAACCTGACCGGTCAGGTGCGCAACATCTCCCAGGTCGCGGCGGCGGTCGCCAACGGAGACCTGACCAAGAAGGTCACCGTCGAGGCGCGCGGCGAGGTCGCGCAGCTCGCCGACACCGTCAACACCATGGTGAAGACGCTGAGTTCGTTCGCGGACGAGGTGACCCGGGTGGCCCGCGAGGTGGGCACGGACGGCATCCTCGGCGGTCAGGCCCGGGTGCCCGGAGTCTCGGGCACGTGGAAGGACCTGACGGAGTCCGTGAACGGCATGGCCTCCAACCTCACCGGCCAGGTCCGCAACATCGCGATGGTCACCACCGCGATCGCCAAGGGCGACCTGACGAAGAAGATCGACATCGACGCCCGGGGCGAGATCCTCGAACTCAAGACCACCATCAACACGATGGTCGACCAGCTGTCGTCCTTCGCCGAGCAGGTCACGCGCGTGGCCCGCGAGGTGGGTACGGAAGGGCAGTTGGGCGGTCAGGCGCGGGTGCGGGACGTCGACGGCACTTGGCGTGACCTCACCGAGTCCGTGAACGAGATGGCCGGAAACCTGACGCGTCAGGTGCGTGCCATCGCCGAGGTCGCCACCGCGGTGACGCGCGGCGACCTGAACCTGAAGATCGACGTGGATGCCGCGGGCGAGATCCAGGTCCTCCAGGACAACATCAACTCGATGATCGCCAACCTCCGCGACACGACCCTCGCCAACAAGGAGCAGGACTGGCTCAAGGGCAACCTCGCCCGCATCTCCGGTCTGATGCAGGGCCGCCGGGACCTCGCGGACGTCGCCTCGCTGATCATGAGCGAGCTGACGCCGGTGGTCTCCGCGCAGCACGGCGCGTTCTTCCTGGCGCTGCCCACGGAGGACGCCCCGGAGCCGGGCGCCGAGCAGGGTGACGCGTACGAGCTGCGCATGATGGGCAGTTACGGCTACTCCATGGGCTCCATGCCGACGTCCTTCCGGCCCGGCGAGACGCTGATCGGTACGGCGGCGCAGGAGCGGCGCACGATCCTCGTGGAGAACGCGCCGTCCGGCTATCTGCGGATCGCGTCCGGACTCGGTGAGGCGCCGCCCGCGCAGGTGATCGTCCTTCCGGTGCTCTTCGAGGGGACCGTCCTCGGCGTGATCGAGCTGGCCGCTTTCCAGCCGTTCACGCAGATCCAGAAGGACTTCCTCAGCCAGATCGCCGAGATGATCGCGACGAGCGTCAACACCATCAGCGTCAACACCAAGACCGAAGTGCTGCTCAAGCAGTCGCAGGAGCTCACCGAGCAACTGCGCGAGCGCTCGGCGGAGTTGGAGAACCGGCAGAAGGCGCTGCAGGACTCCAACGCCGAACTGGAGGAGAAGGCCGAGCTGCTCGCCCAGCAGAACCGCGACATCGAGGTCAAGAACACCGAGATCGAAGAGGCCAGGCAGGTCCTCGAGGAGCGCGCCGAACAGCTCGCGGTCTCCATGCGGTACAAGTCCGAGTTCCTGGCGAACATGTCGCACGAGCTGCGTACGCCGCTCAACTCCCTGCTGATCCTGGCCAAGTTGCTCGCCGACAACGCCGACGCCAACCTCACCCCCAAGCAGGTGGAGTTCGCCGAGACGATCCACGGCGCGGGCTCGGACCTGCTGCAGCTCATCAACGACATCCTCGACCTGTCGAAGGTCGAGGCGGGCAAGATGGACGTCTCCCCGACACGCATCGCCCTGGTGCAACTCGTGGACTACGTAGAGGCCACTTTCCGGCCGCTGACCGCCGAGAAGGGGCTCGACTTCTCCGTACGGGTGTCTCCGGAGCTGCCCGCCACGCTCCACACGGACGAGCAGCGACTCCTCCAGGTGCTGCGCAACCTCCTGTCCAACGCGGTGAAGTTCACCGACTCCGGAGCGGTCGAGCTGGTGATCCGGCACGCGAACGCCGATGTGCCCAACGCCATCCGTGAACAGCTCCTGGAGGCGGGTTCGCTGCGGGACGCGGACGCGGATCTGATCGCGTTCTCGGTCAGCGACACCGGCATCGGTATCGCGGGCAGCAAGATGCGGGTGATCTTCGAGGCGTTCAAGCAGGCCGACGGAACGACGAGCAGGAAGTACGGCGGCACGGGGCTCGGGCTCTCCATCAGCCGGGAGATCGCACGTCTCCTGGGCGGCGAGATCCACGCGGCGAGCGAACCGGGCCGCGGTTCGACGTTCACGCTCTATTTGCCGCTGCACCCGAGCGAACTGCCGCCCCAGGGTTACTCGCAGCTGTCACCGCTGCCGGGCACGGTCGCGAGGCCCGCCCTGGAGGAGGGCGCGTCCACGGCCGAGCAGCCCGCGCAGAGCGAGGATGTCACGCCGCCGCGGCTGGACGCGACGCCGGATTCCGGCACGCTCTTCAGGCGCCGGCGCCGTGCCGCACACGCCTCTTCGGAGCAGCCGCCGGTGCTGCCGGGGCAGGGTGTCGCCGAGCCTCAGGAGCAGCGCTCGCAGGAGCAGTGGCCGACCCCGGGGCAGCAGGAGGCGGCCGAGGCGCGGCCGGGCCACCAGTTCGGCGGCGAGAAGGTGCTCATCGTCGACGACGACATCCGTAACGTGTTCGCGCTCACCAGCGTCCTGGAGCAGCACGGGCTCTCGGTGCTGTACGCGGAGAACGGCCGCGAGGGCATCGAAGTCCTGGAACAGCACGACGACGTGACGGTCGTCCTGATGGACATCATGATGCCGGAGATGGACGGGTACGCGACGACGACGGCGATCCGCAGGATGCCGCAGTTCGCCGGGCTGCCGATCATCGCGCTGACCGCGAAGGCCATGAAGGGCGACCGGGAGAAGGCCATCGACTCCGGGGCGTCCGATTACGTTACGAAGCCGGTCGACCCGGATCATCTGCTCTCGGTGATGGAGCAGTGGATGCGCGGGGAGTGACCGAGAAGAGGCTTCATTACGCGGAGTTGCTGACAGAGTGTGTTTGAGCCCGTGTAGAAGCGCGGTATTCGGGGAACCTTCTGGTCTCCCACTGCGTTTCTGCTACGTGCACAGTGACATCGCGGTGACAGGGTGTGGCGACAGGCGGGGTGCGGCTACCATGACCGGCACAAGGACGGACGGCGTAAGGGAGTCGTCCCCTGGGGCGGCGCCCGGTGTACCGCCGGGGCGAGGAGGGCGGGCCATGGTGCAGAAGGCCAAGATCCTCCTGGTCGATGACCGGCCGGAGAATCTGCTGGCGCTGGAGGCCATCCTCTCTGCGCTCGATCAGACCCTGGTACGGGCATCGTCCGGGGAGGAAGCGCTCAAAGCACTACTCACGGACGACTTCGCGGTCATTCTGCTGGACGTCCAGATGCCAGGCATGGACGGTTTCGAAACCGCCGCGCACATCAAGCGGCGAGAACGGACCCGGGACATCCCGATCATCTTCCTCACCGCCATCAACCACGGCCCGCACCACACGTTCCGCGGGTACGCGGCCGGTGCGGTGGACTACATCTCCAAGCCTTTCGATCCGTGGGTGCTGCGCGCGAAGGTCTCGGTGTTCGTCGAGCTGTACATGAAGAACTGCCAACTGCGGGAGCAGGCAGCGCTGCTGCGGCTCCAGCTGGAGGGCGGCGGCAAGTCCGCGGCGGGTGACGCGAAGGAGCCCGCGGGGCTGCTCGCCGAGCTTTCCGCACGCCTGGCGGCCGTCGAGGAACAGGCCGAGGCGCTCTCGAAGCAACTGGACGACGACTCGGCGGATGCCGCCGCGGTCGCCACCGCGGCCCATCTCGAACGCAAACTCACCGGCCTCCGGCGGGCTCTTGACGCCTTGGAGCCAGGCACCGGAAGCGGTGCGCCTTCGGTGTCCTCGCAGAGTTGATCCGACGCGGCGGCGGTGAACATCCGTCAGTTCACCGCCTCCGCAAGGGCGACACAAACGGGTGAAGCAGTAGGCACACGTGTCCGCAGTGGCCTCCACCGGTAACCTCAGACCCATGGCCTCACGTCCGTCCGCAGCCAAGAAGACGCCCGCGAAGAAGGCGGCCGCGCCCACAAAGGCTCCGGTGAAGAAGGCCGTCGCCAAGAAGCCGCCCGCCAGGAAGGCTCCGGCGAAGAAGGCGCCCGCCAAGAAAGCCGTGGCGAAGAAGCCCGTACCCAAGCCGGCGCCCAGTCCCACGGGCGGCGTGTACCGCCTCGCGCGCGCCCTGTGGCTCGGTCTCGCGCACAGCGTGGGCGCGCTGTTCCGCGGCATAGGGCGCGGCGCCAAGGGACTCGACCCGGCCCATCGCAAGGACGGCGTCGCGCTCCTGCTGCTCGGCATCGCGCTGATCGTCGCCGCGGGCACCTGGTCGAATCTGCGCGGTCCCGTCGGGGATCTCGTCGAGATGCTGGTGACCGGCGCGTTCGGCCGCCTCGACCTGCTCCTTCCGATACTGCTCGCGGTCATCGGCGTACGCCTCATCAGGCACCCCGAGAAGCCCGAGGCGAACGGCCGCATCGTGATCGGTCTGTCCGCGCTCGTGATCGGCGTGCTCGGCCAGGTGCACATCGCCTGCGGTTCGCCCGCCCGCGCGGATGGCATGGCGGCCATAAGGGACGCGGGTGGACTCATCGGCTGGGCCATGTCGACGCCGCTGATCTTCACCATGGGCGAGGTCCTCGCCGTACCGCTGCTCGTCCTGCTCACCGTCTTCGGGCTGCTCGTGGTCACGGCGACGCCCGTCAACGCCATCCCGCAGCGGCTGCGGCTGCTCGGCATCAAGCTCGGCATCGTCCAGCCGGCGCCCGAAGAGGTGCAGGATGACTACGCGGACGACGAGCGCTACGAGGAACAGTGGCGCGAGGCGCTGCCCGCTCGCTCACGCAGGCGCGCCGAGGCCCCTGAGGCGTACTCCGCGGATCAGGCGGAGGAGGAGGCCCTCACCCGGCGCCGCAGGCCCCGCAGGGCCGCACAGCCCTCTCTGGACCGCCCGATGGACGCGGTGGACGTGGCTGCCGCCGCGGCCGCCGCGCTGGACGGTGCCGTGCTGCACGGCATGCCGCCCTCGCCGCTGGTCGCCGACCTGACGCAAGGGGTCACCGGGGAGCGCGACGAGCGGCCCGAGGAGCCCGAACAGTCCGAGCAGTCCGCTGAGGGCTCCGCGAACTCCGCTCCGGTGCCGACCGGGCGCGCCAAGGACGGCCCGCCCCCCGGCGTGCTCCGCAAGAAGCCGGGGGAGTCGCGTGACACCTCGGCCTCCGGCGTGAAGGACCTGACGAAGGCCGCCCCGGAACAGCCGCGGGACCTCCCGCCGCGGGCCGAGCAGCTGCAGCTGGCCGGCGACATCACGTACTCCTTGCCCGCGCTCGACCTGCTGGAGCGCGGCGGCCCCGGCAAGACCCGCAGCGCCGCGAACGACGCGGTCGTGGCCTCGCTCAGCAACGTCTTCAGCGAGTTCAAGGTCGACGCGGACGTCACCGGCTTCACGCGCGGCCCGACCGTCACGCGGTACGAGATCGAGCTCGGCCCGGCCGTGAAGGTCGAGAAGATCACGGCCCTGGCCAAGAACATCGCGTACGCGGTCGCCAGCCCCGACGTCCGCATCATCAGCCCCATCCCCGGCAAGTCCGCGGTCGGCATCGAGATCCCGAACACCGACCGTGAGATGGTCAACGTCGGCGACGTGCTCCGTCTGGCGGACGCGGCCGAGGACGACCACCCCATGCTGGTGGCGCTCGGCAAGGACGTCGAGGGCGGCTACGTCATGGCCAACATGGCGAAGATGCCGCACATCCTGGTCGCCGGAGCCACCGGCTCCGGTAAGTCCTCGTGCATCAACTGTCTGATCACGTCGATCATGATGCGGGCGACCCCCGAGGACGTACGGATGGTCCTCGTCGACCCCAAGCGCGTCGAGCTCACCGCGTACGAGGGCATCCCGCACCTGATCACGCCGATCATCACCAACCCCAAGCGGGCCGCCGAGGCGCTCCAGTGGGTCGTACGCGAGATGGACCTGCGCTACGACGACCTGGCGGCGTTCGGCTACCGGCACATCGACGACTTCAACCAGGCCGTCCGCGAGGGCAAGCTCAAGACGCCCGAGGGCAGTGAGCGTGAGCTCAGCCCGTACCCGTACCTCCTGGTGATCGTCGATGAGCTCGCCGACCTGATGATGGTCGCCCCGCGCGACGTCGAGGACTCGATCGTGCGCATCACGCAGCTCGCCCGTGCGGCGGGCATCCATCTGGTGCTCGCCACGCAGCGGCCGTCCGTGGACGTCGTGACCGGTCTGATCAAGGCGAATGTGCCCTCGCGGCTCGCCTTCGCGACCTCGTCGCTCGCCGACAGCCGGGTCATCCTCGACCAGCCGGGTGCCGAGAAGCTGATCGGCAAGGGTGACGGGCTCTTCCTGCCGATGGGCGCAAACAAGCCCACCCGTATGCAGGGCGCTTTCGTCACCGAGGACGAGATCCACGCGGTCGTCCAGCACTGCAAGGACCAGATGGCGCCCGTCTTCCGGGAGGACGTCACCGTCTCCACCAAGCAGAAGAAGGAGATCGACGAGGACATCGGCGACGATCTCGATCTGCTCTGCCAGGCCGCTGAGCTGGTCGTTTCCACTCAGTTCGGCTCCACGTCGATGCTCCAGCGCAAGCTGCGCGTCGGTTTCGCGAAGGCCGGACGGCTCATGGACCTCATGGAGTCGCGCGGCATCGTGGGTCCCAGCGAAGGCTCAAAGGCTCGTGACGTTCTTGTGAAACCCGATGAGCTGGATGGCGTGCTGGCCGTGATCCGCGGGGAGGCTCACCCATAAGGGAGCGGCAGGCAACCGTTTCTCTTCGGCATACGTCAAGTTGAGCGGAGGGAAAGCACCATGGTCCACCGCCCCCACCATCAGGATGTCCGGCCATTCCGATGGCGTACAAAGTCCGTCGCCCAGTTGCCCCACCCTTCGGGAACCCCCCTAGACTGAACATCCGGCAGGTGGCTACACGCTCGAAAGGCGCCCCCGTGTCCATCGGCAACTCCCCTGAAGACGACCGCCCTTCAGACCACCGACCTAACGACGACCGGCCCGTGGACGACCGTCCGGCAGCCGAGAGTCCGGCTGACGACCGGCCCTCCATCGGGCGCACGCTGCAGCAGGCACGTATCGACACGGGCCTGACCGTCGACGAAATCAGTTCGTCCACTCGGGTGCGCATCCCCATCGTGCACGCGATCGAACAGGACGACTTCTCCCGGTGTGGCGGAGATGTGTACGCCCGCGGACACATTCGTACCCTCGCGCGTGCCGTGGGACTCGATCCCGCCCTCCTGCTGGCCCAGTACGACGAGGCGCACGGCGGTCGCCCGCCCGCGCCCACCCCCGCGGCGCCGCTCTTCGAGGCCGAGCGGATCAGGTCCGATCCGCGCCGCCCCAACTGGACCGCGGCCATGGTCGCCGCGATCGTCGCCGTCATCGGCTTCGTCGGCTTCACCGCGTTCAGCGGCGGCGGCGAAGAGGACGGGTCGAAGTCGCAGGTCGCCGAGGGCGCCACGCCGGCCACCAGCAAGCCCGCCACGAAGCCCGCGCCGAACAAGCCCGCCGACCCCAAGCCGGACCCGTCGGACAGCGCGATCGCCGGCGCCCCCCAGGACAAGGTCACGGTCAAGGTCAATGCCGCGGACGGCCGCAGCTGGATCTCGGCCAAGGACCACAACGGCCGCACGCTCTTCGACGGCGTCCTGGAGCAGGGCAAGTCGAAGACCTTCCAGGACAAGCAGAAGATCGACCTGGTCCTCGGTGACGCGGGCGCGATCCATCTGTTCGTGAACGGCAAGACGGTCGACAACGAATTCGAGCCCGGCCAGGTCGAGCGGCTCACGTACACCAAGGGCGACCCCCAGGTCGGCTGACCCTTGTGACGGCGGCCCGGACCCTCGCGGCGGGGGCCCGGGCAAGGACGAAGTAGTCTTGAGAGCATGCCCGAACGCCGTACCGTCGCCCTTGTCACTCTTGGCTGCGCCCGTAACGAGGTGGACTCGGAGGAGCTCGCAGGCCGCTTGGAGGCGGACGGCTGGCAGCTCGTCGAGGCCGCCGAAGACGCGGATGTCGCCGTCGTCAACACCTGTGGATTCGTCGAAGCCGCCAAGAAGGACTCCGTCGACGCCCTCCTGGAAGCCAACGACCTCAAGGGCCATGGCAAGACCCAGGCCGTCGTCGCGGTCGGCTGCATGGCCGAGCGGTACGGCAAGGAGCTTGCCGACGCCCTTCCCGAAGCCGATGGTGTCCTCGGCTTCGACGACTACTCCGACATCTCCACCCGCCTGAACACCATCCTGAGCGGCGGCAGTGTCGAGGCCCACACCCCGCGCGACCGGCGCAAGCTGCTTCCGATCAGCCCCGCGGAGCGCCAGGAAGCGGGCTCAGACGTCGCGCTGCCCGGTCACACGCCCATGGACCTGCCCGAGGGCCTCGCGCCCGCCTCGGGGCCGCGTGCCCCGCTGCGGCGGCGCCTGGGCACCAACCCCGTCGCCTCGGTGAAGCTGGCCTCCGGCTGCGACCGGCGCTGCTCCTTCTGCGCCATCCCCTCCTTCCGCGGGTCCTTCATCTCGCGGCGCCCCTCGGACGTGCTCGGCGAGACGCGCTGGCTGGCCGAGCAGGGCGTCAAGGAGGTCATGCTCGTCTCCGAGAACAACACGTCGTACGGCAAGGACCTGGGTGACATTCGTCTCCTGGAGACGCTGCTGCCCGAGCTGGCCGCGGTCGACGGGATCGAGCGGGTGCGTGTCAGCTACCTGCAGCCCGCCGAGATGCGCCCCGGGCTCATCGACGTACTGACCTCCACGGAGAAGGTCGCCCCGTACTTCGACCTGTCCTTCCAGCACTCCGCTCCCGGCGTGCTGCGGGCGATGCGGCGCTTCGGGGACACCGACCGCTTCCTGGAGCTCCTTGACACCATCCGTACGAAGGCGCCGCAGGCCGGTGTCCGGTCCAACTTCATCGTGGGCTTCCCCGGCGAGACCGAGGCCGACGTGAACGAGCTGGAGCGGTTCCTCACGGGTGCGCGGCTGGACGCCATCGGCGTCTTCGGGTACTCCGACGAGGAGGGCACCGAAGCGGCGACGTACGACCAGAAGCTCGACCAGGACGTCGTCGACGAGCGGCTCGCGCGGATCTCGCGGCTCGCCGAGGAACTGACCTCGCAGCGTGCCGACGAGCGACTCGGTGAGACCGTCGAGGTGCTCGTGGAGTCCGTGGACGAGGAGGACGGCGCGATCGGCCGGGCGGCTCACCAGGCGCCCGAGACGGACGGCCAGATCCGCTTCGCGGGAGCCACGGGTGGGGACGACCTGCAGGTCGGTCGTATGGTCGTGGCAAAGGTGGTCGGCACGGAAGGCGTGGACCTGGTGGCTGAGTACAGCGAAATTCTGGGCGACTCGCCCCGGATTCCGGCCGAGGAGGCACGCAGATGACCGGAGTCCCGGCATCCGCCGCGGGCGGCTCCGGCGCGCAGGGCGCCAAGCCGGTGCGCGGCGGAAAGTTGGGCGCTGCGGCCGTCAATCAGGCCAGCGTGTGGAACGTCGCCAACTTGTTGACGGTGATCCGGCTGCTGCTCGTGCCGGGCTTCGTGATGCTCCTGCTCGCCGACGGCGGGTACGACCCGGCCTGGCGCGCCTGGGCCTGGGCGGCGTTCGCCGTCGCCATGATCACGGACCTGTTCGACGGGCACCTCGCACGGACGTACAACCTGGTCACGGACTTCGGGAAGATCGCCGACCCCATCGCCGACAAGGCGATCATGGGCGCCGCGCTGATCTGTCTCTCGTATCTCGGTGATCTGCCGTGGTGGGTGACGGGCGTCATTCTCGGGCGTGAGCTCGGGATCACCCTGCTGCGCTTCTGGGTGATCCGCTTCGGTGTCATTCCGGCCAGTCGCGGCGGCAAGATGAAGACCCTCTGGCAGGGCGTGGCGGCAGGGATGTACGTCTTGGCGCTGACCGGTCCGCTCGCCACGCTGCGGTTCTGGGTGATGGCGGTCGCCGTCGTCCTGACCGTCCTGACCGGCCTCGACTACGTGCGGCAGGCGATCCTGCTGCGGCGCACGGGCCTCGCGGAGGCGCAGGCGGCGTCGCTGGCCTCCGCCGCGGCTGCTGAGGCGGCAGCGGCAGCCGCCGAGGCATCGGCCTCCGCTTCCGGTGAAGGGACCCGGGAGTCGGCTCCGTGACGTCCCTCGGTCCGGCCGCGCAGGTGCTGCGGCTTCTTCAGGCGCGTGGCGAGACGCTCGCCGTGGCCGAATCGCTCACGGGCGGCCTGGTGGCCGCCGAGCTGACGGCGGTGCCGGGTGCCTCGCAGGTCTTCCGGGGGTCCGTGACGGCGTACGCGACCGACCTGAAGCACGAGGTGCTCGGGGTCGACGGCACTCTGTTGGCCGAGCGCGGTGCCGTGGACGGCGAGGTGGCGCTGCAGATGGCAGCGGGTGTGCGCAAGGTCATGGGTGCGGACTGGGGGATCGCGACCACGGGCGTCGCGGGGCCGGAGCCGCAGGACGGACAGGCGGTCGGGACGGTCTTCGTGGCGGTTGCGGGGCCGGTCGTCGGGCCGGGCTGCGGGCTGGATCCCGGGCTGGTTTCCCTGGACGCGGGGCCTGGGACGGCGGTCGGCGGTGTGGGTTCCGCTCTTCGCTCTGAGGGGAAAGTCGCCGCTCTGCGGTTGAACGGTGAGCGTTCGGACATCCGTATGGAGAGTGTACGGAGCGTGCTCACGCTGCTGGTCGAGCGGCTGTCCGGCGAACGTGCCGGGAACGGGCGGGCACAGGATACGGAACAGAACGGGGGGACTTGATGTTTGCAGCCCTGAGTGAACACGACATCGCTCCCCGCACGGCCGCCGCGCAAGGCGGTACGGTGGGGCGTGAAGGATGCGGCTACGCGGTCCGAGGAGGGAGCCACCGATGATTCTGCTCCGTCGCCTGCTGGGTGACGTGCTGCGTCGGCAGCGCCAGCGCCAGGGCCGTACTCTGCGCGAAGTCTCCTCGTCCGCCCGAGTCTCGCTCGGCTATCTTTCCGAGGTGGAGCGGGGGCAGAAGGAGGCATCCTCCGAGCTGCTTTCCGCGATCTGCGACGCGCTTGACGTACGGATGTCCGAGCTCATGCGCGAGGTGAGCGATGAGCTCTCCCTCGCCGAACTGGCTGCGTCGGCAGCGGCTACGGAACCGGTGCGCGCACCGGTTCGCCCCATGCTCAATTCCGTCTCGGTGAGCGGTGTGCCGCCGGAACGGGTGACGATCAAGGCGCCTGCGGAGGCGGTGGACGTCGTCGCCGCGTGATCTCGCGTTGTGATGCCGCGTTGTGATGCTGCGTTGACGGTGCACGCTGTTTGAGCGCTCATATGTGTACGAGGCCCTGGCCGGGTTTACTGGCTGGGGCTTTTGTGCGTTTTGGGGCTTGGGGTTGGGTCTGAGGGTTGAGGGCCGGGGGTCCGGGTGTGTGGTCCGGGTGACGCTGCGTGCACTCTGTGCGATGTCCCTATTGGTGCATTTGTGCCATGGTGGTGGGGGTTTTCGCTTACGCGTTCCCATGATCTTTGGAGGCGGCATGTACGTCGTGAAGAGTCCTCTGTCCGAGGCGGATCTGAAGACGGTCTCGGAGGCCCTGCAGGGCGCGCTCGTGGACCTGGTCGACCTTTCCCTGGTGGCCAAGCAGATCCACTGGAACGTGGTGGGCACGCGCTTCCGCTCCGTTCATCTGCAGCTCGACGAGGTCGTGGACACGGCGCGGACGCACTCGGACACGGTGGCCGAGCGGGCTTCCACGCTCGGCGTCTCGCCCGACGGGCGCGCGTCGACCGTGTCGCGGAGCAGTGGCATCGGTGACGTCGCCGCCGGCTGGGTCAAGGACGCGGACGCGGTCGGCACGCTGGTGGATGCGCTCGGTGCGGTGATCACGCGGATGCGGGAGCGGGTCGAGGCGACCGGCGAGGCAGATCCGGTGAGCCAGGACATCTTCATCGGGATCACGGCCGACCTGGAGAAGCACCACTGGATGTTCCAGGCGGAGAACGGTTGATCGCGTGATCGCGGATCGCGTGATCGCGAAGAGGGGCTGAATGAGGCGGGAGCCTCGGCTCGCTCGTGCCTCGTGTGCCCTGCGGTGCGCCCTCCCGTCTGGTGGGGCCGGCGTCTAGCGTCGGGCGCCAAGTTCAGGCCCAGGATTTGGGGGTCGGGCGGGGCGTGGGGTGTTGAGCGTCGGGGGCCGGCTTCGTGCGGAGGTGGTGGCCGTGGCATGGAGAGTCGTGCGGTGGGCGCCGGCTCTGGCACTCGGCGCGCTCTGGTGGTGGGGCGTGCTGCGGCTGGCCCTCGTCCCTGAGGCGGGAGTCCTGGAGGGGGCCGTCGCGGCCGGTGGGTGGGGGCTGAGCTTGCTGCCGGTGCACTGTGTGCCGCAGTCCCGGGCTGTGGGGGCGTCCCGAGCTGCTGCTCGGGCTGCTCGGGCGTCCCGGGCTGCTCAGGGTGCCTCGCAGGGTTCCCCGGCCAGGGGGCGCGGTCGGGGGGCGGACGGTGGTGGGGCGGGGTGGTTCGGGAAGCGTACGGCCGGAGGCGCTGCCCGGTCCGCCGGTGACGCTGTCACCAAGGCATGGCGACGCCGCCGTTCGGGCGGAGGATCTGACCCGTCGTGAAGGCGGAAGCGTCGGACGCCAGGTGCAGGACGGCGTGGGCGATGTCCTCCGGTTCGCCTACGCGGCCCAAGGGGGACATGCGGATCATGAGCCCCTCGGTGTGTGCCTGGGCGTCAGCGTCGTGGCGGTCGGTCATGGGGGTGCGGATCCAGCCGGGGGCTACCGCGTTGACCCGGATGCCGTGCTTGCCCACCTCGGTGGCGAGGGTCTTCGTGAGCTGGACGACGGCGGCTTTCGCCGCGCCGTAGCAGAGGAGGCCAGGGCCGCCGGTGTCCACGGCGCCCGAGGCCATGGTGATGATGCTGCCGGGGTGGTGGGGGCGGCGTGGGTGGCCGGGATGGCGGGGATGATCGGGCTTGGCCGCCGTGCTTGCCGTGTTGGCGGCGATCATCGTGCGGGCTGCGGCCTGGCAGGCGTACAGAACGCCCTTGAAGTTGATGTTCAGGACTCGGTCGAGGTCCTCGTCCCGGGTCTCCAGGACGGGGCTGTTGTGCATGATCCCGGCGATGGCGGCCATCACGTCCAGGCGGCCGGTGGAAGCGGCGGCGGTCGCGACGGCCTGGTCGACCTGGGCCCTGTCCGAGACGTCCACGGTGTGGGTGTGCGCGGTGCCGCCGGCGGCCTTGATGAGCGTGGCCGTCTCGTGGAGTGCTTGGGTGTCGCGGTCGGCGCAGTGAACGGTGGCGCCCGCTTCCGCGAGGAGTACGGCCGATGCGCGGCCGATGCCGCTTGCCGCGCCGGTGACGAATGCGGTGCGCCCGCTGAGGTCGTACGCCGTGAGGGGCATGACGGGACGGTACGACTGGACCTGACGGGCCGTCAACTGGTGGGTTGGGGCGAGGTTGGGGTCGGGGGTAACGGGAGTTGGTGGTTGGCGGGGTTCAGGGTGTCTGGCCCTGTTGGCAGGACGGGCACCAGTAGGTGGGGCGGCTGCGGGAGCCGTCGCCCTGCTCTCCCAGGCGGATGGGGGTCCCGCAGCGCAGGCAGGGGCGGGGTGCCCGGCCGTAGACGTAAAGGCGCTGGCCCGCGCGGTCGTGGCCCGTGGTGGTGCGTGACGGGCGGTTGCGGTTGGCTTCCAGGAGCTTTTTGGCGAGGGCGGGGATGCGAGAGACCGTCTCGGCGGGGAGCTCACCCACGGGGAGCCAGGGCGTGACGCCGAGGAGGAAGGCCATCTCGCACTTGTAGACGTTGCCGATGCCCGCGAGATTGCGCTGGTCGAGCAGGGCTTCGCCGAGGGCGCGCTCGGGCGTCGCCAGGAGGTTGGCGAGGGCTTTCTCGGGGTCCCAGTCGGGGCCCAGGAGATCGGGGCCGAGATGGCCCACGGCCTTGTCCTCGTCGGCGGTGCGGAGGAGTTCGAGCACGGGAAGGCGGTACCCGACTGCTGTGCGCTCGGCGTTGCCCAGGATCGCCCTGATCTGGTGGCCGGGGCCGCCTCTCCAGCGCTCACCGGGGGCGTACACCTTCCAGGAGCCGTCCATGCGGAGGTGGGAGTGCAGGGTGAGCCCGCCCTCGAAGCGGGTGAGGAGGTGCTTGCCGCGCGGGGTGACGTCCAGGACGGTGCGCCCGGTGAGGTCGACGGTCGCGAGCTTCGGGACGCGGAGGTCGGAGCGCGTGACGGTGTGCCCGGCGAGGGCGGTGTGCAGCCGCCGGGCTGCCTGGTGGACGGTGTCGCCTTCGGGCATGGGATCCAGGGTTGCATGTTGGGAGCGGGGCGGGGGTGCGGTGAGGGCCGGGTGGGGGTGGGGATTGGGCGGCGTGAGGGGAGCCAGGTGGAGGGGCGTGGGTTGTCGTGCCGCGAGCGATCTGGAGTGACGTGGTGTGGCGTGACGTGCGTGATGTTGCCTGGCGTGGGTGGGCGGGAGGTGGTGGTGAGGGGCGGGGGATCTGCGTTGCCGTGGTGTCGTTGCGCGCGGTGAGGGTGGCCGGTGCCGCGGTGGCGCGGTGGCGCGGTGGCGTTGCGTTCGCGGCGGGAGACTGGTGCCGCGGTGTGTTGCGCCCACAGCGTGTGGCTGTGTTGCCGCTGTGGGCTTACGGGCGGCGCAGAGTGGCCGTGGCTGTTGTCGTAGTGGGTTTCGCCCGTCGCGGGTGGCTGTTCGGTCGCGGTGAGGTTGCGTCCGCAGGGGATGGCGCCACGGCGGCGATAGCGCGTGTGGCGTGAGGCTGGTGCCGCGGTGGCGTTGGGCCCCCTCGGGGTGGCTGTGTGACGCCGTGGTGGCGTTACGCGCGCAGGCGTAGGCCCCGTGGGGTGGCGTGGAAGCCTGCTCCTTCCAGGAGGGGGGCGAGGGGGGACGTCAGGGAGGAGACGCCGTTGATGCGCTCGACCGTGACGGTGCCGAGTGAGCCCGCGCGGGCCGCGGTGGCGAGAGCCTCGGCTGCGGCGTGCAGCCGTACGTCCTCGGTGGCCGGGGCGTCGTCCTGCGGCGTCGCGGGCCAGGCCAGCAGGGTCTTGCCGCCGCGCTCCATGTAGAGGGTCAGTTCGCCGTCGACGAGCACGACCAGGGAGCCTGCCTTGCGGCCCGGCTTGTGCCCCGCGTCGGTGGGCGGATCGGGCCAGGGAAGCGCGGCTCCATAGGCGTTGGCCGGGTCGGCGGCCGCCAGGACGAGGGCCTGGGTGTCCGAGGTGCGCGGGGAGTAGTTCATGGCGCCGGGTGAGCTGTCCGTACGGTCAAGGGCGTTCGCCGCCGCGCGCAGCCGGTCGACCGCGCCGTCCATGGCGAACTGCGCGGCGCCGAGCCCCTCGACCACGTAGCCGCGCCGCGCCTGGCCGCTGTCCTCGAAGGCGGACAGGACGCGGTACGTCGCCGAGAAGCCGCCCTCCACCCCCTCGGCCGCGACTGCCCCACGGGTGACCACGCCGTGCCGGTCCAGGAGGGTACGGGCCAGGGCGTGGGCCCGCAGGGTGGGGTCGGGTTCGTGGGCGGGGAGCAGTGACCAGCGGCCCGCCACGGTCGGCGGGCCCGTACGCGACGACGTGGGGCGGGCGGCGCCCGTCAGCGAGCCGTAGCGTCCGCGCGGCATGGTGCGCTTGGCGCGGTGTGCGGTGGAGCCCGCGGTGCGGCCCGAGCCGAGGAGCGAGCGCATCGGGGTGAGCGTGTCGTTCGTGAGCCGTCCGGACCAGGCCAGATCCCAGATCACGTCGGCCAGTTGGAGCTCGGAGGCCTCGGGGTGGGTCGTGGCCCGGATCTGATCGGCGATCTGCCGGAAGAAGAGGCCGTACCCCCCGGAGAGCGTGTCGAGGACCGACTGGTGCAGTGCGGTGAGCTCCAGCGGATGGGCCGGCGGCAGGAGCAGGGGCGCGGCGTCGGCCAGGTACAGGGAGACCCAGCCGTCCTTGCCGGGAAGGGATCCGGCCCCGGCCCACACCACCTCTCCGGCGGCGGTGAGTTCGTCGAGCATCGCCGGTGCGTACCCGGAGACGCGGGAGGGCAGGACGAGCTTCTCGAGCGCGGACGCGGGCACCGTCGCGCCCTGCAACTGCTCGATGGCGCGCACCAGTCCGTCCACGCCCCGCAGCCCGTGACCGCTCAAGTGCTGCCACTGGGGCAGGAACTGGGCGAGCGCGGCGGGCGGCACCGGCTCCAGCTCGTGCCGGAGGGCCGCGAGGGAGCGGCGGCGCAGGCGGCGCAGGACGGCCGCGTCGCACCACTCCTGGCCGATGCCCGCCGGGTGGAACTCTCCTTGTACGACGCGTTGGTTGGCGGCAAGGCGCTGCAGCGCACCCTCGGTCACGGCGACGCCGAGGCCGAAGCGGGCCGCCGCCGTCGCCGAGGTGAACGGGCCGTGCGTGCGCGCGTACCGCGCGACGAGGTCGCCGAGGGGGTCCTTGACGGGTTCGGTGAACGCCTCCGGGACGCCGACCGGAAGCGCGGTGCCCAACGCGTCACGCAGCCGGCCCGCGTCCTCGATCGCCGCCCAGTGGTCTGCTCCGGCGATGCGAACGCTGATCGCGCGGCGGGCGGAGGCCAGCTCCTGCGCCCACTCAGGCTCGGCGCCGCGCTCGGCGAGCTCGGCGGCGGTGAGCGGCCCGAGGAGGCGCAGCAGGTCGGCGACGCCCTCGGCGTCCTTGACGCGGCGGTCCTCCGTGCGCCACTGGAGCTCCTGCTCCAGCTCCGCGAGGACGTCGGCGTCAAGCAGCTCGCGCAGCTCGGCCTGGCCCAGGAGCTCCGAGAGGAGCCGGGAGTCCAGGGAGAGGGCCGCCGCGCGCCGCTCGGCGAGCGGCGAGTCGCCCTCGTACAAGAACTGCGCCACATAGCCGAACAGGAGCGAGCGGGCGAACGGGGACGGTTCGGGAGTGGTGACCTCGACGAGCCGGACCTTGCGGGACTCGATGTCGCCCATCAGTTCCGTGAGGCCGGGGACGTCGAAGACGTCCTGGAGGCACTCCCTGACCGCTTCAAGGACGATGGGGAATGAGCCGAACTCACTCGCCACCTGGAGCAGTTGTGCCGCACGCTGGCGCTGCTGCCACAGAGGCGTGCGCTTTCCGGGGCTGCGGCGCGGCAGCAGCAGCGCGCGGGCGGCGCACTCACGGAAGCGCGAGGCGAACAGGGCCGAGCCGCCCACCTGGTCGGTGACGATCTGATTGACCTCGCCCTTGTCGAAGGCGACGTCCCCGGCCCCTACGGGGGGCTGCTCGCTGTCATACCCCAGGGGCTGGTCGGTGGGCTCCTGGTCGAGCAGGTCCAGGCTCATCAGGTCGGCGTCCGGCAGGCGGAGCACGATGCCGTCGTCGGCGTGCATGACCTGGGCGTCCATCCCGTACCGCTCGGTCAGCCGGGAGGCGAGGGCCAGGGCCCAGGGCGCGTGCACCTGAGCGCCGAACGGGGAGTGCACCACCACCCGCCAGTCACCCAGCTCGTCGCGGAACCGCTCCACCACGATCGTGCGGTCGTCCGGGATGTGGCCGCAGGCCTCACGCTGTTCGGCGAGGTACGTCAGGACGTTGTCGGCCGCCCAGTCGTCAAGGCCCGCGGCCAGCAGGCGCACGCGCGCGTCGTCGATCGGCAGGGAGCCGACCTCCCGGAGGAAGGCGCCCAGCGCACGGCCCAGTTCGAGCGGGCGGCCCAGCTGGTCGCCCTTCCAGAAGGGGAGCCGGCCCGGGACGCCGGGAGCGGGGGAGACGAGTACGCGGTCGCGGGTGATGTCCTCGATGCGCCAGGAACTCGTGCCGAGCGTGAAGACGTCGCCGACGCGCGACTCGTAGACCATCTCCTCGTCGAGCTCTCCGACGCGGCCCCCGCCCTTCTTGGGGTCGGCGCCGGCCAGGAAGACCCCGAAGAGGCCGCGGTCCGGGATCGTGCCCCCGGAGGTGACCGCGAGGCGCTGCGCCCCGGGGCGGCCGGTGACGGTCCCCGCGACGCGGTCCCAGACCACGCGGGGACGCAACTCCGCGAAGGCGTCCGACGGATAGCGGCCCGCGAGCATGTCCAGGACGGCCGTGAACGCCGACTCCGGGAGCGAGGCGAAGGAGGCGGCCCGGCGAACCAGGGCAAGGAGGTCGTCGACCTGCCAGGTGTCGAGGGAGACCGTCGCGACGAGCTGCTGGGCGAGCACGTCCAAGGGGTTGGCCGGGATGCGCAGCGACTCGATGGAGCCGGTCCGCATCCGCTCGGTGACCACGGCGGCCTGAACCAGGTCGCCTCGGTACTTGGGGAAGACGACGCCGGTGGAGACCGCTCCCACCTGGTGTCCCGCCCGGCCGACGCGCTGCAGACCGGAGGCCACGGAGGGCGGTGACTCGACCTGGACCACCAGGTCGACCGCTCCCATGTCGATGCCGAGCTCCAGGCTGGACGTGGCGACGACAGCCGGCAGACGGCCGGCCTTCAGGTCCTCCTCGACGAGCGCGCGCTGCTCCTTGGAGACCGAGCCGTGGTGGGCCCGGGCGAGGACCGGAGGGGCGCCCTTGGCCGCCCCCGACTCGGCCATCAGCTCCGCGGGGGAGTGGTCTTCGGGCAGGGGCTCTCCCGTGGCGCGTTCGTACGCGATCTCGTTCAGCCTGTTGCACAGGCGCTCCGCGAGGCGGCGGGAGTTGGCGAAAACGATGGTCGAGCGGTGCGCCTGGACGAGGTCGGTGATGCGTTCCTCGACGTGCGGCCAGATGGAGGGCCGCTCCGCGCCCTGGTCGGAGTCGGCGACCGGGGAACCGCCCAGCTCCGCGAGGTCCTCGACCGGCACGACCACGGACAGGTCGAACTCCTTGCCGGACGGCGGCTGGACGATCTCCACCCTGCGCTGCGGCGACAGATAGCGCGCCACCTCGTCCACCGGACGGACGGTCGCCGACAGGCCGATGCGCCGGGCGGGCCGGGGCAGCAGCTCGTCAAGCCGCTCCAGGGAGAGGGCGAGATGGGCGCCGCGCTTGGTGCCCGCTACGGCGTGCACCTCGTCCAGGATCACCGTCTCGATGCCCGCCAGGGCGTCCCGCGCGGCGGAGGTGAGCATCAGGAAGAGCGACTCGGGGGTGGTGATCAGGATGTCCGGCGGGCGCGTGGCCAGGGAGCGGCGCTCGGCGGGCGGGGTGTCGCCCGAACGGATGCCCACCCGGACCTCGGGCTCGGGGAGCCCGAGGCGCACGGACTCCTGGCGGATGCCGGTCAGGGGGCTGCGCAGGTTGCGCTCCACGTCGACCGCGAGGGCCTTCAACGGAGACACGTACAGCACGCGGCAGCGTTTCTTGGGGTCGGCGGGCGGCGGCGTCGAGGCCAGTTGGTCCAGGGCGGCGAGGAACGCGGCCAGGGTCTTGCCCGAGCCGGTGGGCGCGACGACCAGCACGTCCGAGCCCTCGCCGATGGCTTTCCACGCCCCGGCCTGCGCGGACGTGGGCGCCGAGAAGGCCCCCGTGAACCAGCTGCGGGTCGCGGGGGAGAACCCATCAAGGGCGCCGGGGGCACTGGATGCGGACCTGACCATGACCCCATCGTGCACCCCGCCACTGACAACGGCGCCGACCTGCGAAAAAGGGTTTGCGTGGCTGTCGCAGAATGGGGGGTATGGCGGGTTCGGCGGAGCAGGCGCGGCACTGGCGATACGCGGAGCTGCCCGGGGTCGACCTGCTGCGTGCCCACTACATCGACAAGACGTTCGTGCGGCACACCCACGAGCACTACGTGATCGCCGCGATCGCCGAGGGCGTCGACGTCTTCCACCACGGCGGCGCCGACCAGCACGCGGGCCCGGGGACCCTGGCCCTGATCAACCCCGACACGCCGCACACGGGCCGGGCCGGTGCGCCCGAGGGATGGCGGTACGCGGCGGTCTACCCGTCGCCGGACCTGGTCGCCGCCATCGCCGCGGAGACCACCGCGATTCGGGGCACCCCCGGCTTCATCCGCCCGGTACTCGAGGACCCGTACGCCGTGGCCCTCGTCCACCGGGTGCTGCGAGCAGCCGAGGAGGGCAACGCGCTCGCCGCCGACACGCTGCTCAGGGTGGCCGTGACCCGGCTGCTCCGGCACAACGGCGGGGCCGCCCCCCAGCGTGACGCGCGCACGGCGGGAGCCAGGATCGCGGCACGCGCGCGTGCCGTCCTGGAGGAGCGGCTGGCCGACCCGCCGAGCCTGGAGCGCCTCGCCACCGATCTCGGAGTCGGCCCGTTCGCCCTGCTGCGGGCCTTCCGCGACGCGTACGGGATGCCTCCGCACGCGTGGCTCACCGACGCGCGGGTGCGCGCCGCACGGCGCCTCCTGGACGCGGGAACGCCACCGGCCGAAGCGGCCGTCGCCGTGGGCTTCACCGACCAGCCGCACCTGAACCGGCACTTCACGCGCATCGTCGGAGTACCGCCCGGGGCGTATCAGCGCGAGCGCAAGAACGTACGCGAGCGCAAGAACGTACAAGACGGGGAATCGGCCCTGCTCGTACCGTCCGGCGTGTGGCAGAACAGACGACACCCGCAGACATAGGCGCAGGTCTCTCAGGAAACACGACAGCCGACCGACCGCCGGAGAAACCCGATTCCGCGGTGGTCCGCGACGCCCTCGGCGTCGGGGTCGCCGTCGGACTCTCCGGCTTCGCCTTCGGGGTGACCTCGGCGGGCAGCGGGCTCACCGTGCTGCAGACCTGCGTGCTCAGCCTGCTGGTCTTCACCGGCGCCTCGCAGTTCGCGCTGGTCGGGGCGCTCGCGGGCGGCGGGAACCCCTTCACCGCCGCGGCGGGCGCCTTCTTCCTCGGTGTACGCAACGCGTTCTACGGGCTGCGGCTCTCGCAATTGCTCGCCCTCCCGCGCGCGGTGCGCCCGTTCGCCGCCCACTGGGTCATCGACGAGACCACCGCCGTCTCGCTCGCGCAGCCGACCAGGCGCGCCGCCCGCATCGGCTTCACCGTCACCGGGCTGAGCCTCTACGTGCTGTGGAACCTCACCACGCTCCTCGGTGCGCTCGGTGCCGAGGCCATCGGTGACACCGACGCGTGGGGGCTCGACGCCGCGGGACCTGCGGTCTTCCTGGCGTTGCTCGCGCCGATGCTGCGTACGACCACGGAGCGGGCTGTCGCGGCGCTCGCGGTCGTCCTGGGGCTCGGCCTGCTGCCCGTTCTGCCCGCGGGGGTGCCGGTCCTGGTGGCCGCGCTCGCCGTACCGGCGGTGCTCTACGTAGATGGCCGGAGAGCCACCTCCGAAGCGGCCGACAAAGACGCTCGCCCGGACGACACTCAGAAGGAAGACCGTTGAACATCTGGATCGCGATCGGCGTGACCTTCGTCGGCTGCTACCTCGTGAAGCTCGCGGGCCTGCTGGTGCCCGCGGGCGCCCTGGAGCGCCCGCTCGTCAAGCGCATGGCCGCCCTGCTGCCCGTGGCGCTCCTGGCCGCGCTCACGGCCCAGCAGGCCTTCGCCAACGGTCGGGTCCTGGAGATCGACGCCAAGGCCCTGGGGCTCGCCGCGGCGGCCGTGGCGCTGCTGATGCGGGCGCCGTTCCTGGTCGTCGTCGGGGCCGCCGTGGCCGTCACCGCGGGGGCGCGGGCGCTCATGGGCTGACCGCGTAACGTGACGCGTCACAACCGCGGCCCCGCCCCCGGAGAGGAGACCCCGTGGCGCTGTCCCCCGAGGCGAAATCGCTCGCGGCGCGCTGCGAGCCCCGGGTCAATGAACTGGCCCGCAGGATGGTCCGTGAGTCGTTCGAGGAGCTCCCCGGGTACGCGGAGCTGCCCGACGACGTGAAGGACCTGGAGATGGCCGCGACCGCACGCCACGGAGTGCGCCTCTTCCTGCGGCGCGTCACCGACCGGCCCGGCAGTCACCGGCTCTTCCGTGAGCGGGCCGCCCAGCGTGCGGAAGAGGGCATGCCGCTGCACCTCTTGCTGCGTACGCACGCTCTGGGGGTGTACGTCCTGTGGCAGGCGCTGCGCGACGAGGCCCGCCCCGGCGAGGAAGCGGCCCTGGTCGAGCTCGTGGACGTACTCCTGCGCTCGCACCCCTCCATCGTCGGGGCCGTGGCGGAGACCTACCTGGACGAGCGCTCCGCGCTGGAGGCCGAGCAGCGCGCCCACCGCAGGTCCCTGGTCCGGGGTCTGCTCGACGGCATGGTGCCGCCCGGCCACGTGCTGCTCGACCAACTGAACCTCGCGGGGCCCGTGCTCGTCCTGGCGATCGGTTTCGACGGGACGCCGGCTGAGGGCCCCGTAGCGGTACGGCGGCGCCTGCGACGTGTGCAGACCGCCCTGGACCACGCCTTCGAGGTGGAGGTGCTCGCCCTCCTGGAGGCCGACGGCGGACGGGTCGTCGTGCCCCAGGCACGCCGGCCTCCCGAGGACCTGCCGCACCGGCTCAGCAAGGCCTGCGACCTCCCCGTACGCGTGGCCGCCGTGGACGCCGCCGGGCCCGAGGCGGTCACCGACGCGGCGCGCACCGCGACCGAGATACTGCGCGTCACGCGCGCGTGCGGCCTGCCTCCGGGACTGCACCGCATGGAGGACGTACTCCTCGAGTACCACCTCTCCCGACGCAACGAGAGCAGCCACCTCATCTCCGCACTGCTCGACCCGGTGGCCGACCGGCCCGAGCTTCTGGAGACGCTGCGAACCCACCTGGGCCACCAGCAGGAGCGCAGGGCGACCGCCGCCGCCCTGGGCCTGCACCCCAACACCGTCGACAACCGCCTCGCGAAGATCGGCGAGCGCACCGGCCTCGACCTGTCGGCACCGCGCGGCACCGCGCTCGCCATCGCGGCGCTGCTGCTGAGGGGGGCCGAGGAGGCCCCGTCAGACGATGGCCCGTCCGTACGCCCGTAGGGTGCGCAGCGCCTCGACGGTGACGATCGGGCGGGCTTCGAGAGCGCTGCCCGGCGCCCACTGCCGCCAGCCGATCGGCCAGCCGCCGTCCTCCTGCTGCTCCCGCTCGAGGTGGTCCAGGGAGCGCGTCATCTCCTCGTCGGTGAACCACGCGCGCGCGAGCGACTCGGGGGTCTTGGCGTAGTCGTGGGCGAAGTGGTGCTCACCTGGTGCGTACCCCGGTGCCACGGGGTACGCCTCCAACCGCTCGGGGTCGAGCGCCACGAGCCGCTGCTCCCGCGCGACTCTGCCGAGCCGGTCGGCTGCCGCCCGCGCGCGCGGGCGGTCGGGTGCCCCGTCGAGGAAGGCGACGGCCGCCTGGATCTCGTACGGATGGGACTTCTCCAGGGACTCCACCGCGGCCCAGCAGAAGTCGGTGGCCCTGAACAGCCAGGCGTGCCACACCTCGTTGCGGTGCAACAGGCCCACTACGGGGCCGGTGGCGAGTAGTTCGCTCGGGGGATCGTCCACCACGGGCACGAACGGCGCCGAGGGATAGGCGCGTTGGCTGGGATGGATCGCAGGGAGGGCACCGTCCGACGTCGACACCGACGTCAGATAGCGGCACACGCGCTCCACCCGCTGCCCGCCGCAGCGTCCGATCGAGTCCAGGACGCGCAGCGCGTGCCCGACGTGCAGGGGCTGGCTGACGGGGCCGCGCAGGTCCGGTTCCAGCGCGTATCCGTACCCGCCGTCCTGGGTGCCGTACGCGGCAAGCGCGGTCTCGACCGCGTCGGCCGACGGACCGGCTCCGGCGCCGCCCGTGCCGCTCAGGAAGTGGTAGGCGAACCGCCGCTGCTCGAGGACGCGCGCGGTGAGCCAGACGAAGTGCTCGGCGCGTGCGACCGGCGAGGACGCGGCGTGCGGGGAAGCTCCGGTTTCGGCCATGCACAGACCGTAGGCCGGAAAGCGCCTTCGGTGATCCCCCTGCGTCCGGCTGCACTCTCAAGGGAGCGATACTGAGGGCATGCGGTTGACGATTTTCTGGGAGCGGATGGCGGACCACTTCGGACAGGGGTACGCCGACTCGTTCGCCCGCGATCACGTGATGGCCGAGCTCGGCGGACGTACGGTGCATCAGGCACTGGACGCGGGCTGGGACGCCAAGGACGTCTGGCGCGCCGTGTGCTCCGCCGTGGACGTACCGGCCGAAAAGCGCTGACGCCGGGATACTTCCCCGTTCTTCCGCGTCCCGTCGCGCGTGCCCAAGAGCGCGAAGATGCGGGGGCGGCGGCCGAATGTCGTCGGCGTGGGCGAGACTGACTCCGTGGCATCGACAGACGAGACCGCGCAGGTCACTCAGGACGTAGCTCCGCTCGGCACGACGCCGCCCGCACAGCCCCCGAACGGGGCGGAGACCGGGCGGACCGCCGGCATGCCGCGCTGGCTGCCGCGCGCCATGGTGCTCGCCCTCGCTCTCATCGCCTGTTTCCAGCTGGGCAGTTGGGCCTTCCACCAGCTGACCGGGCTGCTGATCAACATCCTCATCGCGTTCTTCCTCGCGCTCGCCGTGGAACCCGCGGTGAGCTGGATGGCCGCGCGCGGGCTGCGCAGGGGCTTCGCCACCTTCCTGGTCTTCCTCGGAGTCCTGATCGTGGGCGCCGGCTTCATCACGCTCATGGGGTCGATGCTCGCGGGCCAGATCGTGGACATGGTCGAGGACTTCCCGGAGTACCTCGACGATGTCATCAGCTGGATCAACCAGACGTTCCACACGGAACTCTCCCGGGTCGAGATCCAGGACAGCCTGGTCCACTCGGACTGGCTGCAGAAGTACGTGCAGAACAGTGCCAGCGGCGTCCTGGACGTGTCGGCGCAGGTCCTCGGGGGCCTCTTCCAGCTCCTGACCGTCCTGCTGTTCTCGTTCTACTTCGCGGCCGACGGCCCACGGCTGCGGCGCGCCCTCTGTTCGGTGCTGCCGCCCGCCCGCCAGGCCGAGGTGCTCCGCGCCTGGGAGATCGCGGTCGACAAGACCGGTGGCTACATCTACTCGCGCGGCTTGATGGCGCTGATCTCCGGAGTCGCGCACTACGTCCTGCTGCAGGCCCTGAGCGTGCCGTACGCGCCCGTGCTCGCGGTGTGGGTCGGCCTGGTCTCGCAGTTCATCCCGACCATCGGCACGTATCTGGCGGGTGCGCTGCCGATGCTGATCGCCTTCACGGTCGATCCCTGGTACGCGCTGTGGGTGCTGATCTTCGTCGTGGTCTACCAGCAGTTCGAGAACTACGTCCTGCAGCCCAAGCTCACCGCCAAGAGCGTGGACATCCACCCGGCGGTCGCCTTCGGGTCGGTCATCGCGGGCACGGCGCTCCTGGGTGCGGTCGGCGCCCTGATCTCCATCCCGGCGATCGCGACCCTTCAGGCGTTCCTGGGCGCGTATGTGAAGCGGTACGACGTCACGGACGACCCGCGCGTCCACGGACACCGACGCAAGGGCGGAGCGTCCCTCCTGACGCGCATGAGGCGCGCGCTGCGTGGACCGAACCATCCGGGGGCGAGCTCGGAGGCCGAGGTCGCCGCCGAGGAGGCTTCGGGAGCGAGCCCTGACCCCGCTTCAGGGGCCGGCCCGGAGCCGGGTTCGGGCGAGCGTCGGTAGCGCCGGGAATCGCCCGAGTACCGGGATCCGCCCGGCGGACGGAGCCCTTCCGTACTCTCGGTGGGACCCGCGTGGTGCGCTTGACACCAAAATCGAACATCCATTCTCATGGGTGGCCTGGCGGCGTTTTCCCGGGGTTTTCGCGGGGGGATCCCTGGGGCTCCGGCGGATTCCGGCGGGGCGATCGCCTCGAGTTATCCACAGGCCGGACGGGCGTCGGGGCGGATTGTCAGTGGCAGGCGCTAGCGTCATTGACGTGAAGCGATCGACACAAGCAAATCGGGTGGAACCCATGGCAGGAACCGACCGCGAGAAGGCGCTCGAAGCCGCGCTCGCACAGATTGAACGGCAATTCGGCAAGGGCGCAGTGATGCGCATGGGCGAGCGGCCGAACGACCCCATCGAGGTCATCCCCACCGGATCGACCGCCCTCGACGTCGCGCTCGGCGTCGGCGGCATCCCGCGCGGCCGTGTGGTGGAGGTGTACGGACCGGAATCCTCCGGTAAGACGACGCTGACGCTGCACGCCGTGGCGAACGCACAGCGCGCGGGCGGCGCCGTCGCCTTCGTGGACGCCGAGCACGCACTCGACCCCGAGTACGCGAAGAAGCTGGGCGTCGACATCGACAACCTGATCCTGTCCCAGCCGGACAACGGCGAGCAGGCCCTGGAAATCGTCGACATGCTGGTCCGCTCCGGCGCGCTCGACCTGATCGTCATCGACTCCGTCGCGGCCCTGGTGCCGCGCGCGGAGATCGAGGGTGAGATGGGCGACTCGCACGTGGGTCTGCAGGCCCGTCTGATGAGCCAGGCGCTCCGGAAGATCACCAGCGCGCTCAACCAGTCCAAGACGACCGCGATCTTCATCAACCAGCTCCGCGAGAAGATCGGCGTGATGTTCGGCTCGCCGGAGACCACGACCGGTGGTCGCGCGCTGAAGTTCTACGCCTCGGTGCGACTCGACATCCGCCGGATCGAGACCCTGAAGGACGGCACGGACGCGGTCGGCAACCGCACCCGCGTCAAGGTCGTCAAGAACAAGGTCGCGCCGCCCTTCAAGCAGGCCGAGTTCGACATCCTTTACGGCCAGGGCATCAGCCGCGAGGGCGGCCTGATCGACATGGGCGTGGAGAACGGCTTCGTCCGCAAGGCGGGCGCCTGGTACACGTACGAGGGCGACCAACTCGGCCAGGGCAAGGAGAACGCCCGCAACTTCCTCAAGGACAACCCCGATCTCGCCAACGAGATCGAGAGGAAGATCAAGGAGAAGCTGGGCGTCGGCGTGAAGCCGAAGGACGAGGAGCCGAAGGACGAGCCGGCCAAGGACGCGGCGGGTGCGGTGGCCGAGGACGCCGCCAAGACGGTTCCCGCTCCGGCGACCAAGGCCACCAAGCCCAAGGCCGCCGCGGCCAAGAGCTGATCCATGACGCGGCGCACGGACTGGGCGGACCAGATCACTCCCGAGCACCACACCGACCCCGCGGGCAGAGGCCTCGCGGACGGTGTGGATCAGGGTGGCGCCGACCAGGAGGGTGACGACACCGGCTTCCGCGGGGGCGGCGGCCGGCGAGGTCGCCGACGGCGTGGCGGCTTCGGCGAAGGCCGAGGCGGCGGTTCACAGGACAGCGGCCCCCCTTCCTCGTCGAGGGCCGAGAAGGGGGAGCCGCCGACATCGGATCCGGGTGAGAAGGCGCGGGCGATCTGTCTGCGGCTGCTCACCGGGACTCCGCGCACGCGCAAACAGCTGGCGGACGCGCTGCGCAAGCGGGAGATCCCGGATGACGTGGCGGAGGAAGTGCTGACCCGCTTCGAAGAGGTCGGCCTGATCAACGACGGCGCCTTCGCGGGTGCGTGGGTGGAGTCCCGGCACCACGGCCGGGGCCTGGCCCGACGGGCGCTCGCGCAGGAGCTGCGTACGAAGGGCGTGGACGCCACGCTGATCGAGGAAGCCGTCGGGCAGCTCGACTCGGAGCAGGAGGAGGCGACCGCACGCGAGTTGGTCGCCCGCAAGCTCCGTGCCACACGGGGTCTCGACCGCGACAAGCGACTGCGCCGCCTCGCGGGCATGCTCGCCCGCAAGGGCTACCCGGAAGGCCTGGCGCTCCGGATCGTCCGGCAGGCCATCGAGGAAGAGGGCGAGGACGCGGGGGACTTGGGGTTCGACGGGGACTGAGCCGACCAGGGCCCTCGCGGGGGTGGGGCCCAGGTCAGGCCGGGCAGCGCGGTGCGAACCGTGGCCCGGCCCTTTCGCGTTCCGCGGAGGGCGTCACGAGGGGTGGCGCGATGCCCTGCGGCCTCCGTAGCGCCCTGCTCCAACTCCCCTTCCGCGCCTGCAGGGTGGGGTTAACCCCCCACCGAAGACGCCGGTCCACCGCACTGCAAAGGAACCTGTGCACAGGCGACTGTGTACGCATGGCTAAGGAACCCGGCACGACCGACGGCGCCCCGGAGGAGCTGAACGACCTCCGCGTCCTCAAGGCACTCGCACAGCCCCGGCGGCAGCAGATGCTGCAGCACCTCACCGTGCACGGCCCGGCAACTTCGGCGACGCTCGCCAGGGCGCTCGGCCTCAACACCGGCGCCACCAGCTACCACCTGCGCGAACTCGCCCGCTACGGCTTCGTCGAGGAGACCGCCGGTACGGGCCACGGCCGCGAACGCTGGTGGCGCGCCATTCCCGGCGACCGGCGCTTCCCGCCCCGCAGCAAGCAGAATGCCGAGACGCGGCTCGTCATGGACGAGCTGAACCATCTCGCCTACGCCGCCGACCTGGAGCTCTTCGAGCAGGTGCAGCGAGAGGCATGTGACACCGGGGACGCCGGACTCGGTGAGTGGGCCGACGCGTTCACGTACTCGCGCGGCACGATCCGGCTGACGCTTCCCGAGCTCCGCGAGTTCTTCGAGGAGTACATCGCCCTGCTCAACCGCTACAAGCGCCCCGAGGCCGAGACCCCGGCCGACGCCCGCACCGTACTCACACGGCTCCTGGCCTTCCCGGCGCCCGCATCCGCCGACGCGCCGCCCGCGCCCGCGCCCGCGCCTGCCCGTTCCGCCCGCTCCTCCGCCCCCTCTTCCCTCTCTTCCTCCTCCTCAGAGCCCGAGGCGACGTCATGATGCTGCGCTACGCACTGCAGACAGTCCGAGACCGCAAGGGCGGATTCCTCGGCGCCTTCCTGGCGTTGATGTGCGCGGCGGCGCTCATCACGGCCTGCGGCACCCTCCTGGAGACAGGCCTGCGCGGCACCATCCACACCGAGCGCTACGCCGCCACCCCCGTGATCGTCTCCGCGGACCAGAACGTCCACCAGACCACCGTCAAGCACAAGAAGGGCAAGACCAAGGTCAAGCACAAGGCCAAGCCGATCGCCGAGCGGGCCTGGCTGTCGGACGACATCGCGGAGAAGCTCAAGGGAGTGCGGGGAGTCGGCAAAATCATCCCCGAACTCACCTTCCTCGCCACGCCGTTGACCCCCGCAGCCGGCGACCTCACCGACAAGCCCGCGTACGGCCACGCCTGGGAGTCGGCAGCGCTGACCCCCTTCCGCCTCGTCGAGGGGAAGGCTCCGCGCGCCGCGGGGGACCTCGTCATCGACAGCGGCCTTGCCGGGCGCGCCCAGCTCAGGACCGGTGACCGCCTCACCGTCCAGTCGACACAAGCCCCGCGCTCCTACCGCATCACCGGTGTGGCCGCCTCCTCCGGAGGCGCCCTCGCTCACCAGACGTCTCTCTTCTTCTCCTCCGGAGAGGCCGAGCGGCTCGCCGCGCACCCCGGAAAGATCACCACTCTCGGCGTCACGCCGGCCGAAGGAACCGGGACGGGTGAGCTCAAGGCGGCGGTCGCAGACGCCCTCGCCGGTACGAAGTCGCAGGTCAGCACTGGCGATGACCGTGGCCCCGTGGAGTTCCTCGACGCGGCGGGGGCTCGCATCAAGCTGGTCAGCATGGGCGGTGCGATGGGCGGCACCTCCCTCCTCGTCGCGGTCCTCGTGGTCGTCGGCACGTTTGCCCTCTCCGTGCAGCAGCGCCACCGCGAACTCGCCCTGCTCCGCGCCATCGCCGCCACCCCGAAGCAGATCCGGGGGCTCCTCGGCCGCGAGGCCCTGATCGTCGGGGCGGCCGCGGGCGTCATCGGCTCGCTCGGCGGAATCCCGCTCGGCGGCTGGCTGCACGGCAAGTTCGTGGACCTGGGCGCCGTCCCCGCCACGCTGGAACGGACGGTCAGCGCCTTCCCGCTCATCGCCGCCGTGGCCGCGACGCTGCTCGGGGCCTGGGCCGCCGCCCGCCTCTCGGCCCGCCGCATCGCCGGTATCCGCCCGGCAGAGGCCCTCGCCGAAGCGCGCGTCGAGCGCGCCCGGCCGCCGTGGAGCCGCATCATCGTGGGCGTCCTCGTCCTCGCCGCGGGAGCCGTGCTGGTCGCCGTGCTCAGCGTGCTGCGCACCGAGCCCGCGTCGACTCCCGTGACGTTCCTGGCCGTGGTGGTCCTCTCCACCGCTGTCGCGCTGCTCGGCCCGCTCCTGGTCAGGGCGGCGGCTGCAGTGCTCCGCGGACCGCTGCGGCTCTCCGGCCCCGGCGGCCGCCTCGCGCACGCCAACCTTCGCGGCAACGCGGCCCGGATGGCGGCGGCCGTCACCCCGCTCGCTCTTCTCACCGGCATGACCTGCACCGTCCTGTTCGTCCAGCCCACCCTCGGCGACGCGGCCCGCGCTCAGGCCCGCGACGGCATCCGCGCCGACTGGGTCCTGGCGGCGCAAGGGCCGGGCGTCCCCGCCGAGGTCGCGCGGAAACTGCGTACGACCGAGGGCGTCGAGGCCGCCACCGAGGTCGTGCGCACCACCGTGCGCGTGGGGCTCGACAAGTACCCGGCGCAGGGCGTCAGCACGGCCGGCCTCACCCATACCTGGGACCCCGACGTGACCGCCGGCTCCCTGCGGGGCTTCGGCAAGGGCAGCGTCGCCGTCAGCGAACTGGCCGCCGACCAGCTCGGCCTGCGGCCCGGCAGCAGCCTGAAGCTCACGCTCGGCGACGGCACGAAGACCAGGCTCAAGGTCAGCGCCGTGTACGCGCGCGGGCTCGGTTTCGGGGACCTGACCATGGCCCACGACCTGGTCGCCCGCCACGTCGACAACCCGCTCGCCGCCACGGTCCTGATCAAGAGCGACCGTACACAGGAACAACTCGCGGCAGGCGTCGCGAAGTTCCCGGGCGTGGAAGTTCTCGCCCCGGCCGCCGTCGACAACCTCCAGGCCGAGCGGCAGCAGGAGAACGCCGAGGTGAACTATCTGGCGATGGGCCTCATCCTGGCCTTCACCGCGATCGCCGTCGTCAACACCCTCGCCATGTCGGTCTCCGAGCGCATCCGAGAGTTCGCGATGCTGCGCCTGGCGGGTGCGAGCCGCCGCCAGGTTCTGCGCATGCTGCGTACCGAGGCGCTGTCCGTCCTGCTCATCGGCACGGCCATCGGCAGCGGTATCGCGCTCGCCGTCCTGACCGCCTTCAGCGTCGGCATGACCGGCAGCGCCGCACCCTCGATCGCCCCCTTGGTGTACGTCTCCTTGGTGGCCGTCGCGGCTCTGCTCGCCCTCACCGCGACAGCGCTCCCGGGCCGCGCCGCCCTCAGGCCCCGCCCCGTCACGGTGGCGACGGCCAAGGAGTGACCGTGCTCAGTCCTTGACAGGAAGGGCGGCCGCGACCGGAAGCCCGGCGGCCTTCCACGCCTGGAATCCGCCGATGAGGTCGGTCGCGTGGCGCAGGCCCAACTGGCGCAAGGAGACGGCCGCGAGGCTCGACGCGTAGCCCTCGTTGCAGATCACGACGACCCGCAGGTCATGGCCCGTGGCCTCCGCGGCACGGTGGCTGCCCTGCGGGTCAAGGCGCCACTCCAGCTCGTTGCGCTCGACGACGAGGGCCCCGGGGATCAGGCCGTCGCGCTCGCGCAGGGCGGCGTACCGGATGTCGACCAGGAGTCCTCCCGCGGCCGCGGCGTCACGCGCCTCCTCCGGAGTGACCCGGTCGAGGTCGCGGCGCACGCGCTCCAGCAACTCATCGATCCCGAGGGCACGTTCACCGATGGGGTGCTCACTCACTGCCAGTCCTCCGGGCGTTCCACGGACTCCAGACGCAGGACCGCGCCCGTGCGGCTGTAGCGGCGGATGCGCGGCAGCGGCGGGTAGTAGGCATGCACGGAGATGGCGTGCTCGCCGGTGGAGTCGTTCAGTACCTCGTGCATGTGGTTCTGGCCGAACGCCCTGCCCTTGCCGGCCGTCAACTCCCGCTCGCGGTCGACCCCTTCGGACAGTTCCAGGGTCTTCCAGCCGTCGGTGGGCAGCCGGGCGGCGAGCGAGTTCTCCTTGAGGGCGCCGGCAGCGGTGTAGAAGGCACCCACCGACTCCGCGTGGTCATGCCATCCGGTGCCGGTGCCGGGCGGCCAGCCGATCAGCCAGGCCTCGCTGCCGCCGGGTCCTTCCAGGCGTACCCAGGTACGCCCCTCAGGGTCCAGCGGGAGTGAGGCGATGAGCTCGGCGTCGGCGGCGCTCCTGCGTACGAACTCGAGGAGCTCGGCGGCGGTGGGTGCGGACCCGGCCGTGGAGGCATGGGCGGCAGAAGCACGAGGAGTGGAGACAGGAACAGAGACAGAGGCAGACACGGGGACCGTCCTGGAGGTTCGCGGAAGCGCGCGCCAAGAACAGGGCGCGCAGAGGGGGAGAGCGGCGAAATCAGCAGGACGGACGACACACGCAGCCCGCATAGCGGACGAGGTCCATATGGACCCTCCGCCACAGGCGCACATCGGTGTCGGTCACGTTTCGGAGTAGACCATGACGCTGCGTGCCGGTCAACTCCTTCTCACTGTGTGGTCGGGCGGCCCGCGGGTGCCCCGCTCTCCGCCTTCTCCGTGGCGTTCGCGCTGCCCGTACGCCGCTTCGGGGACGGTCCGCCAAGGGCTGTCTCGGCCGCTGTATACAGCTCGGCGGGGCGCACCCCGCCGAGCGCCGTGACCAGGTGGCCATCGGGGCGGATGAGCAGCACCGAGTGCGCGGGTGCTCCGGGGTAACTCTCCGCGACCAACAGTTCCGCCGGGTGCGGCAGCGCCGTGACGGCAGCCGCGAGCCGGGGCATGATCCCGGCCGTCACCCAGTGCCGCCGCTCCCACACCACCGTGCCGGGCGCGACAAGGACGACGAGCAGCTGATTCGCGCCGAGCCGGTCGCGCAACCGCACGAAGGACCCGTCGGGAGCCGTCACCGGCACATCGGCCACGGGCGACCCCGGTTCCGTGCCCACGGCCACCTCGGACGCGGAAGGCGGAGGTGCCAGCGGCGAGTCCGCGTACGACGCGGGTGCGCCGAGGGGTCCACGTCCCACGTGACCGTCGGCGAGGAGCGTGTCGTGCCCGCGCGCGGAACCCGGAACGTAGGAGCGCAGCCCTTTGCCGCCCCGCAGTATCGGCAGCGACTGGTCGGCGGCGCGCAGCCGTGCGGCGACACCGGCCCGCCGCTCGGCCTGGTAGCTGTCGAGCAGGGCGTCGTGCGCGCCGTGATGCCAGGCAAGGGCCAGCTTCCAGGCGAGGTTGTCCGCGTCCCGCAGCCCTTCGTCGAGCCCCTGCGTACCGAGCGCGCCGAGCAGATGCGCGGCGTCGCCCGCGAGGAAGGCACGGCCGACCCGCCACCGGCGGGCCAGCCGGTGGTGGACGGTGTGCACACCGGTGTCGAGCAGTTCGTAGGGCGGGGTGGCGCCGCCGCACCAGCCCGCGAGGGTCTCGCGGATACGCACCACGAGCGCGTCCGGCGTCACGAGCTCGCCGCGCGGCGGCAGCAGCCAGTCGAGCCGCCACACCCCGCCGGCGAGCGGGCGGCCCGTCACCTCGGCGCCTCCGTGGCGCCACGGAGGCATCCGATGCAACAACGCCTGGCCGGACCCTGGAAGTTCCGTGCGCAGCGCGGCCACGGCGTGTCGCTCGACGGCCGTACGCCCCGGGAAGCGGACGTCGAGGAGCTTGCGCACGGTGGACCGGGGCCCGTCGCACCCCACCAGATAACTGCCGCGCCACCACGTTTCCTTGGGGCCACGAGTGTGGGCGGTCAGCCCGTCCGCGTCCTGTTCGAGGGAGTCGAGCTTGCTCTCCACCGCGACCTTGACGAGTCGCTCCTCGGCGATGGCCGCGCGCAGGGCGCCCGTCAGCGCGTGCTGGGGCACATGAAGGGGCGCCGGTACCTCATCACTGAACGTGAGCTCCCGCATCAGCTGCTTGCGCCGCAGGGAGCGCCAGCCGTCCCACCGCGCGCCCGACTCCTGGTCACCGAACGAGTGACCGGTGAGCCGCTCCATGAGGGCCGCGGTGTCATCCCGCAGGATGACGGTCCGCGCGGGCCGCTGCTCGTCCTTGCCGGGCCCTTCGTCTAGTACGACGGTGGGTACGGAGTGACGCGCGAGAGCCAGGGCGAGCGTGAGCCCCACGGGGCCCGCGCCGACGACGATCACCGGGTCCACGGTGCGTACCCTCCCGCCGCAAGGGCCCGGGAGCGCTGGACGTACGTACAGGAACTGGCAGTTGGAGCCCGGTGCACGATCACAGAACGTATGCAACCCACCGCTGGTGCCCGCGTCAAGTTGCCGCCCGGCTGCTGTGGCGCTTGGGCGAACGCGTGACAAGGCGGTCGGCAGACACGCAAAACAACGGAGGCAGTGGCGGTATGCCACTGCCTCCGTTGTTTTGCCGGCCGTTCGGGAGATGCGCTAACCTCCGCCGCCCCCACCTTCCTCACCACGGATCGTCTTGGGGCCGATCGTCTCCAGGTTTTCGAGCGTCTCAGTGCCCACCACGGCTCCCGTGCTCTTCTTGGACTGCCGCATACGGCGCTCCAGCCAGGAGGCGAGGCTGGTGAGAATCAGGTTCAGCACGATGTAGATCACCGCGACGACGATGAAGCTGGGGATGACGCTCGCGTAGTACGAGGCGGCCGTCTTTCGCGCGCTGAGCAGCTCGGAGAAGCTGAGCAGCGCGCCACCGAGCGCGGTGTCCTTGACGATGACGACGAGCTGGCTGACGAGCGCCGGGAGCATCGCGGTCACGGACTGCGGAAGCAGCACGCTCCTCATCGTCTGGCCCTTGCGCAGGCCGATCGCCTTGGCGGCTTCCGTCTGGCCCTTGGGAAGCGACAGGATGCCCGCCCGCACGATCTCGGCCAGCACCGAGGCGTTGTAGAGCACCAGGCCCGTCACCACGGCGTACATCGGACGGTCTTCGACGCTGATGTCGGTGGACACCGAGAAAAACTGGTTGGCGAAGACCATCAGGATCAGCACCGGGATCGCGCGGAAGAACTCGACGACCACAGCGGCGGGAACCCTGACCCACCGGTGGTCGGAGAGCCGTGCGATACCGAAGAGGGCTCCCAGCGGAAGGGCGATCACCATGGCGAGGCCCGCGGCCTTCAGCGTGTTCGCGAGTCCCGGCAGGAGATAGGTCGTCCATGACTCGGAGTCCGCGAGCCAGGGCTCCCACTTGGCCCATTCCAGCTGGTCCTTGTCGGACATGGCGGTCCAGGCCCACCAAAGTCCCAGGAGCATGAGCGCGAGGAAGAGCAGCGAGAGAAGTACATTGCGCCGTTTGGCGCGGGGCCCGGGTGCGTCGTAGAGGACGGAAGTCATCGCTTCACCGCCATACGCTTGCCGAGCCAGCCGAGTATGAGGCCCGTCGGCAAGGTCAGCACCACGAATCCGAAGGCGAATATCCCGGTGATGAGGAACAACTGCGCCTCATTTTCGATCATTTCCTTCATCAGCAGAGCCGCTTCCGCCACACCGATGGCCGCTGCGACCGTGGTGTTCTTGGTCAGGGCGATCAATACGTTGGTGAGAGGGCCGATCACGGAACGGAAGGCCTGCGGCAGCACGATGAGACCGAGGACCTGACTGAAGCCCAGCCCGAGGGCGCGTGCGGCCTCCGCCTGGCCCACCGGCACGGTGTTGATGCCGGACCGCACCGCTTCGCACACGAACGCCGCCGTATAGGCGCCGAGGCCGAGCACCGCGAGACGGAAGCCCAGCGTTTCGAAGTCGTTGCCCGCACCCAGAGTGATGCCGAAGACATCGGCGAGCCCGAGCGAGCTGAACACGATGATGACGGTCAGCGGAATGTTCCGCACGATGTTGACGTAGGCGGTACCGAACCAACGCATGACCGGAACCGGGCTGACGCGCATGGCGGCCAGCAGAGTGCCCCAGACCAGGGAACCGATGCCTGCGAAGACGGTGAGCTTCACCGTCATCCAGAAGGCCTCGAGCAAGTCGTAGTCTTCAAGAAAGTCGAACACGATCTCCCGCGCTCTCGCATGTGGTGATGGCGAGGTACGCCGCCGCGTCCGAGCGGCGGCGTACCGGCGTGTGCCCTGTCAGTGGAGCGGCTTCAGGAGCCGTTCCCACGAGGTCACTTGACGATGTCGCCGATCTTCGGGGCGGGCTCGTTCTTGTAGTTGGCCGGGCCGAAGTTCTTCTTGACGGCCTTGTCCCACGACTTGTCCGAAACCATCTTCTCGAGGGCCTTGTTGATCTGGTCCTTGAGCTTGGTGTCGCCCTTCTTGATGCCGATGCCGTAGTTCTCGTTGGTCAGCTTCAGGCCGGCGAGCTTGTACTTGCCCTTGTACTGCTCCTGCGCCGCGTAGCCCGCGAGGATCGAGTCGTCCGTGGTCAGCGCGTCGACGGCGCTGCTGCCCAGTCCGTCGATGCACTCGGAGTACGTGCTGTACTCGCGCAGCTGGGCCTTCGGCGCGATCTCCTTCTTGACGTTCTGCGCCGAGGTGGAACCGGTCACCGAGCAGAGCTTCTTGCCGTTGAGGTCCGTGCCCTTGCTGATGTTGTCGTCGGACCGCACGAGCAGGTCCTGGTGGGCGAGGAGGTACGGGCCCGCGAAGTCGACCTTCTTCTCGCGCTCCTCGTTGATGGAGTACGACGCCGCGATGAACTTGACGTCACCGCGCTGCAGGGCGGTCTCGCGGTCCGCGCTGGGCGTTTCCTTCCACTCGATGTCCCCGGCCTCGTAACCGAGCTCCTTGGCGACGTAGGTCGCGACATCGACGTCGAAGCCGGTGTATCCGTCCGGCGTCTTCAGGCCGATACCGGGCTGGTCGAACTTGATGCCGATGGTGATCTTCTTGCCACCACCGGAACCCTTGTCGTCCTTGTCGTCCGAGCCACAGGCCGTGGCGGTGACGGAGAGCGCGAGTACGGCGGCGGCTGCCGCGGTGACCTTGCGAGCCTTCATGGTGAACATCCTTTGTTTCGGCAGAAGAGGGTTGAGACGCAGGGGAGAGCCACGCGTCAGTGGTGAAGGATCTTCGACAGGAAGTCCTTGGCCCGGTCGCTGCGCGGGTTGCTGAAGAACTGGTCCGGCACGGCCTCTTCGACGATCCGGCCGTCCGCCATGAAGACGACGCGGTTGGCCGCGGAGCGTGCGAAGCCCATCTCGTGGGTGACCACGACCATGGTCATGCCGTCACGCGCGAGCTGCTGCATGACCTCGAGGACCTCGTTGATCATCTCCGGGTCGAGCGCCGACGTGGGCTCGTCGAAGAGCATCACCTTGGGGTCCATGGCCAACGCGCGGGCGATCGCGACACGTTGCTGCTGGCCACCGGAGAGCTGCGCGGGGTACTTGTCGGCCTGCGTGGCGACACCCACACGGTCCAGGAGGCCGCGTGCCTTTGTCTCTGCTTCCGCCTTGGACGTCTTGCGCACCTTGATCTGGCCCAGCATCACGTTCTCGAGCACGGTCTTGTGCGCGAAAAGGTTGAAGGACTGGAAGACCATGCCCACGTCCGCACGGAGACGGGCGAGCTCCTTGCCCTCCTGGGGCAGGGGCTTGCCGTCGATCGAGATGTCTCCCGACTCGACCGTCTCCAGGCGGTTGATGGCGCGGCACAGTGTCGACTTGCCCGACCCGGAGGGGCCGATCACGACGACGACCTCACCGCGGGTGATGGTCAGGTCGATGTCCTGGAGGACGTGCAGAGCGCCGAAGTGCTTGTTGACGTTCTTCAGCACGACCAGGTCGTCCGCCCCGGGCGGTATGGCGTCCTTGGTCACCGATACTTCGGTCACGGCTTGTTGCTCCATCCTCCTCGGTTGGGAGGACAGTAGTAACCCGGTGCGACCAGCGTCATTACATCTGAGGGGAAATTGAGCATAACGATCCGGCCGCAACCGGACACACCGTGTGAACGGGGACGCCCAGGCGCGTACCGGCTCCATAACGGAACGTGTCCGTGACCCGAACCCTCTTGACGCGGTCCTTATCCATCGGCGTGGATGCCTTGGTGCCTGTGCACGCGCGCGTACCGGCCATCGGCGAGCGCGAACCGAACGACCGATGAACCGGAGGGGGCCCGTATGAGACTGCTCCTCGTCGAGGACGACGATCATGTGGCCGCCGCCCTGTCCGCGGTCCTGGCCAGGCACGGCTTCGACGTCGTGCACGCCCGCAGCGGCGAGGAAGCGCTGCAGGCCCTGCTGCCCGGCGAAACGGCACCCTTCGGAGTCGTGCTTCTCGACCTGGGGCTGCCCGATCAGGACGGCTACGAGGTGTGCGGCAAGATCCGCAAGCGCGGATCGATCCCCGTGATCATGGTGACGGCGCGTGCCGACGTACGCTCGCGGATCCATGGCCTGAACCTCGGGGCCGATGACTACGTGGTGAAGCCGTACGACACCGGGGAACTCATCGCCCGCATCCACGCGGTCATCCGCCGGCCCCCGTCCGGCGCCGCCGCGGGCCCCGCGGACAGCGAACTGCGCCTCGGTTCCGTACGCATCGAACTGCCCACCCGGCAGGTCAGTGTGGACGGTTCGACGGTCCAGCTGACCCGCAAGGAGTTCGACCTGCTCGCGCTCCTCGCGCAGCGGCCCGGAGTGGTGTTCCGCCGGGAGCAGATCATCAGCGAGGTGTGGCGCACCAGCTGGGAGGGAACGGGACGCACCCTTGAGGTGCATGTCGCCTCCCTGCGCTCAAAGTTGCACATGCCGGCCCTGATCGAGACCGTCCGGGGCGTGGGCTATCGGCTCGTCGCCCCGGCCGCGTAGCGAGTAGCGAGGTCAGGTGCGCTCTCGCCTCCTCCCGCTGCTCATCGTCCTCATGGCGGGTGTGCTGCTCGCGCTCGGCTTCCCGCTCGCGGTGAGCGTGGCGGCGGCGCAGCAGCAGAAGGTGGTCATCGACCGGATCGACGACACGGCGCGATTCGCGGCGCTCGCGCAGTTCGTCACGAAACGTCCCACGGGCTCGCGCCTGCGGGACAAGGACGAACGGCGCGAAACCCTTCAAACCGAACTCGGCTACTACCACGAGGTCTACGGGATCAAGGCGGGCGTCTTCTTCCGGGACGGTGAGCCCATGGCTCACGCCCCAGGGGACTGGTTCCTGCCCCCCAGGGGCGCCGAGGCGCGCGAGGCCTTCGAGGAGGCCCTCAGGTCCCGTGGAAGCCACAATCCGCGCCAGGTCTGGCCCTGGCAGCGCGGCCGGCTCGTCGTCGCGTCCCCGGTGATCAGGGACGGGGACGTCATCGCGGTCGTCGTCACCGACTCACCCACGGGGCGCATGCGTTCGCAGACACTGCAGGGATGGCTGCTCATCGGTGCCGGCGAGCTGGCGGCGATGCTTCTCGCGGTCGGTGCCGCACTGCGCCTCACCGGCTGGGTGCTGCGCCCGGTACGGGTCCTGGACGCGACCACGCACGACATCGCGACCGGGCGCCTGAAGTCGCGGGTGGCGGCCGCGGGCGGACCGCCGGAACTGAGGCGCCTTGCCCGGTCGTTCAACGAGATGGCCGACAACGTCGAGGACGTGCTCGAACAGCAGCGGGCCTTCGTCGCCGACGCCTCGCACCAACTGCGCAACCCGCTGTCCGCCCTGCTGCTCCGCATCGAGCTGCTCGCCCTCGAACTGCCCGAGGGGAACGAGGAGATCGCCTCCGTGCGCACCGAGGGCAAACGCCTCGCCCAGGTGCTCGACGACCTCCTGGGCCTCGCCCTGGCCGAGCACGCCGCGGCCGATCTGCAGCTCACCGACATCGGGGAGCTCGCGGCCGAGCGGGTCGGCGCCTGGCGGCCGCTCGCCGAGGAGCGGGGGGTACGGCTGACGGGCCAGTGCCCGGCGACCACCGGCTGGGCCGACCCGATCGCGCTGTCCAGCGCCCTGGACGCGGTGATCGACAACGCCCTCAAGTTCACGCCCGAGGGCGAGGAGGTGCGGGTGGAGGTCTCCTGGAGCGGTGAGCGGACGACCATAGTGATCACGGACGGCGGCCCCGGCCTCACGGAGGACGAACTCGCCCGCATCGGCGACCGCTTCTGGCGCAGCAACCGCCATCAGAACGTCAAGGGATCCGGCCTCGGCCTGTCCATCTCGCGCGCCCTGCTCACCGCGGGCGGCGGCTTCATCACGTACGAGCAGCACGAGCCGCACGGACTGCGGGTGACCGTCGGGGTGCCACGCGGCGAACCCGGGAGCTCGGCCTGACGGCTACGGCTTGACCGACTGGTAGTAGCGGCGCGCGCCCTCGTGCAGGGCCAGCGGGTCCGTGTAGAGAGCCGTGCGCAGGTCCACGAGCTGGGCCGCGTGCACCTTGCCGCCGATGTGATCGCGGCTGTCGATCACCGTGCGGGTCAGCCCCTCGGTCAGCTTCGGGTCCGCCCGGTCCGTCGTCACCAGGAGGTTCGCCACGGCCAGCGTGGGCACGGCGTCGTTCTGCTGGGCGGCGGGGTAGGCGTCGGCGGGCATTACCGCCGCCCGGTAGTAGCGGGAGGCACCGCCCTGCTCATGCAGCGCGTCCACGAGGGTGCCCAGCTCGACGAGGCGGATGTCGAACTCTTCGGAGAGCAGCCGCACCGTGGTGGTCGGCAGCCCACCCGACCAGAAGAAGGCGTCGATGTCACCCTTCTTGAGGAGGTCGGGCGCCGTGTCGATCCCGGCGTGCACCGCCGTGAGGTCCTTCTCCGGATGGAGTTCGGCAGCCTTGAGCACCCGGTCCGCTATCAGCCGCACGCCCGAGCGCGGCTGCCCCACAGCCACCTTCTTGCCCCGCAGGTCCTGCGCCTTGTCGATGTCGGACGAGCGCCGGACGACGAGCTGCACGTAGTCGTCGTACAGCCGCGCACAACCCCGGAGCCCGTCCGCGCCCGCACGCCCCTCCAAGCGGTACTTCTCCACGGCGTCGGCGGCCGCGATGGTGAAGTCGGCCTTCCCCGTAGCCACCCGCTCGACGTTCTGCTGCGATCCCTCGCTGTTGAGGAGCTCCACGTCCACCTTGGGCATGTCATGGGAGACGGCGGTCCTCAGGAGCTTGCCGTACCGCTCGTACACCGCGTTCTTCACGCCTGTGCTGAACGTCATCCGGCCCCCCGGAGAGTCGTCGCCCACCGGGACGAGCCACCACATCAGGAGCCCGAAGACCACGAGGGCGGCCGCCGCACCCTGGAGTGCGCGTCGCCTGCTGATGTGGGGGAGTGCCGTGAGCATGCGCGCGATCCTGCCAGGCCACTCGCAGTAATGGCCAGGGCCGAGCTCCCGGCGGGGACACTCCCGCGACCGCCTACCCTTGTCACATGAGCAGCGGAGACCGGGGACAGGCAGTGGGCGTCAAAGGAACGTACGAGGTACGCACTTACGGGTGCCAGATGAACGTCCACGATTCGGAGCGCCTCTCCGGTCTCCTCGAGGGCGCCGGATACGAACGCGCGCCCGAGGGTTCGGACGGCGACGCCGACGTGGTCGTGTTCAACACGTGCGCCGTTCGGGAGAACGCGGACAACCGTCTGTACGGGAACCTCGGCCGCCTGGCGCCCATGAAGACCAAGCGGCCCGGCATGCAGATCGCCGTCGGCGGCTGCCTGGCCCAGAAGGACCGCGACACCATCGTCAAGAAGGCCCCCTGGGTCGACGTCGTCTTCGGTACGCACAACATCGGCAAGCTGCCGGTCCTCCTGGAGCGGGCCCGCGTACAGGAAGAGGCGCAGGTCGAGATCGCCGAATCCCTGGAGGCGTTCCCCTCGACGCTGCCCACGCGCCGCGAGAGCGCGTACGCGGCATGGGTCTCCATCTCCGTGGGCTGCAACAACACGTGCACGTTCTGCATCGTGCCCGCCCTGCGCGGCAAGGAGAAGGACCGCAGGACCGGTGACATCCTCGCCGAGATCGAGGCGCTCGTCGCCGAGGGCGTCTCCGAGATCACCCTGCTCGGCCAGAACGTGAACGCGTACGGCTCGGACATCGGTGACCGCGAGGCCTTCAGCAAGCTGCTGCGGGCCTGCGGGAAGATCGAGGGCCTGGAGCGCGTGCGCTTCACGTCCCCGCACCCGCGCGACTTCACCGACGACGTGATCGCCGCCATGGCCGAGACCCCGAACGTGATGCCGCAGCTGCACATGCCGCTCCAGTCCGGCTCGGACCCGATCCTGAAGGCCATGCGCCGCTCGTACCGCCAGGACCGTTTCCTCGGCATCATCGAGAAGGTCCGCGCCGCCATGCCCGAGGCCGCGATCACCACCGACATCATCGTCGGCTTCCCCGGGGAGACCGAGGAGGACTTCGAGCAGACGATGCACGTGGTCCGCGAGGCCCGCTTCGCCAACGCCTTCACCTTCCAGTACTCCAAGCGTCCCGGTACGCCCGCGGCGACCATGGAGGGGCAGATCCCCAAGGAGGTCGTGCAGGCGCGCTACATGCGGCTGTCCGCCCTCCAGGAGGAGATCGCCTGGAACGAGAACAAGAAGCAGGTCGGCAGGACCCTCGACCTGATGGTGGCCGAGGGCGAGGGCCGCAAGGACGGCTCCACCCACCGCCTCTCCGGCCGTGCCCCGGACAACCGCCTGGTCCACTTCACCAAGCCCGACACCGAGGTCCGCCCCGGCGACGTCGTGACGGTCGAGATCACGTACGCGGCGCCGCACCACCTGCTCGCCGAGGGCCCCGTCCTGAACGTGCGCCCCACGCGCGCGGGCGACGCCTGGGAGAAGCGCAACGCGGAGCCGGCCGCCAAGCCCGCGGGCGTGCTGCTCGGCCTGCCGAAGGTGGGCGCCCCCGAGCCGCTGCCGGTGGCCTCCGGCAGCGGTTGCGGCTGCGACTGACCTGGGCGAGCGCGTACGACGGTCGAGCGGCGGACTCGGGGCCGGCGGGACCGATCTCCTGCTGGCGCGCCGACGAGCGTTACGCTGCGGATCATGCTTGTCGCCGCAGCCGTCTGCCCCTGCCCGCCCCTGCTCGTCCCCGAGGTGGCCGCGGGTGCCGCCCCCGAGCTGGACGCCGCGCGCGCCGCGTGCACGGACGCCATCGGGGTGCTCGCGGCGGCACGCGCCGACCGTCTCGTCGTGGTCGGCCCCGCCGGGGAGAGCGGGCGTGGCCCGCATCCGCAGGGCGCGCGTGGGTCCTTCCGTGGCTTCGGGGTGGACCTGGACGTACGCCTCGGGAGTTCCGACCACGAGGTGGCGGAGCGCGTCCTTCCGCCTTCGCTCGCCGTGGCCGCCTGGCTGCTCGACCGTACGGAGTGGTCGGCGGCCCCGCTGGAAGGTCTCGGGGTGGGGGAACCTCTGGAGGCCGAGCGGTGCATCCAAGTCGGAAGGGACATCGCGGCGGGGGCCGACCGCATGGCACTGCTGGTGATGGGCGATGCCAGCGCGTGCCGCACGCTGAAGGCTCCCGGATATCTCGACGAGCGGGCGGCCGGCTTCGACGCGGAGGTGGCCCGTGCGCTGGGTGCCGCGGACATCGAGGCGCTCAAGGCGCTGGACGAGGAGCTGGCCCATGAGCTGAAGGCGGCGGGGCGGGCGCCGTGGCAGGTGCTCGCGGGCGCGGCCGAGGACGCGGGCCTGAGCGGCGAGCTGCTCTATGAGGACGCCCCGTACGGCGTCGGGTATTTGGTGTCCACCTGGTCGTAGCGGCCTGCGCGGTTCGCGCCCCACGTGCGGCCTGGGTGGCCCTCAGAGATCCACCACGACCGCGGCCGACAGCGGCCGACGCACGGCGACGGCCGCGGAGCTGGTGGCGCTCCACGGCCGTCCGCCGGAGTCGTTCAGCGGGTGACCTGGCCGGCGTACTCAGTCGGTGCTCCGGCCCCGCGACGCGGTCCGGGACGCGGTCCGTGAGGCGGCCGGTGAGCCGACGAGTGATTCAGCCGGTGGTTCAGGAAGCCGGAGGAGGCGTCGGCGGGGTGGGCCCGCGACCCGTGCCCTTGCCGTCGTCGGGCGTCCCGGCGAGGCGGTCCACGGCGTCCTTCGCCTTGCCCGTCCCCGTCTGGATCTTGTCGCTGTACTTGCCCTTGGTCTTGGCGTCGACCACCTTCGCGGCCTTGTCGAGACCCTGGTCGATCTTGTCCCCGTGCTGCTGCGCGAGGCCCGCGACCTTGTCCTTCGCCGGGGCGATCTTGTTCTTCAGTTTCTGCACGAAGCCCATCGGTCGCCTTCCCTCGCCGGGGGAGTCACTTGCGGGCGCCTTCGTCGGCTTCGTCGTTGTCGGCTGCCTTGTCGGCGGACTGCTGCTTCGGGATGTCCACGTTCTCCCCGGAGGCCGCCTCGGCGTCGTCCGGCTTGCCCTCGGCGTTGCCCGCGGACTCGGACTCGGATTCCGGCTCTGCCTCGGCCGCCGCCTCTGCCTTCGCCTCGTCCTGCTCGCCGGACTTCTCAGCAGACTTCTCAACGGGCTTCGCCTCGACGGCGGCTTCGGCCCCGTCCTTGGGCTCATCCCCGACGGCGGCTGCGGCCTTGGCCTCTCCCTTGTCGGCCTCGGACCCGGTGGACTCCCCGGGCGCGTCCGCCTCGGCCGTGAGGGGGCCCGCTGCCGCCTCGGTGGTGGACGCCTCTTCCGTGTCCTTGGACTTCCTACGGAACCGTGCAAAAACGCCCATATCTACTCCATACGGTACTCGTGTGGGCGAAATCCCGCGCCGCCCGGTGCGCCCTGTTGCGCCTCCCGGGTCGCCGATCCTCAAAACCGGCGGCCGGAACCTCGCAACAGGCAACGACCCCGGACGTGTGGCGTCACGTAGCTCGTTCGGGAAGTGGCCGCGGGGTTTGCGAGACTGGGGCGGTGAGTAGAGCAGCTCCCGCACCGCGGGTCATCGCCGTCGTCGGGCCGACAGCGGCAGGAAAGTCCGATCTGGGCGTTTTTCTGGCCCAGCGTCTCGGCGGCGAAGTCGTCAACGCCGACTCCATGCAGCTCTACAGAGGGATGGACATCGGCACCGCCAAGCTGACGCTCCAAGAGCGCGACGGAGTGCCGCACCACCTCCTCGACATCTGGGACGTCACGGAGGCCGCGAGCGTCGCCGAGTACCAGAAGCTGGCGCGCGCCGAGATCGACCGCCTCCTCGCCGACGGACGCTGGCCGATCCTGGTCGGCGGCTCCGGGCTCTACGTCAGGGGCGCCGTCGACCACCTGGAGTTCCCCGGCACCGACCCCGAGGTCCGGGCCCGCCTGGAGGGCGAGCTCGCCCTCCACGGCTCCGGTGCGCTCCACGCCCGCCTCGCCGCCGCCGACCCGGGAGCGGGCCAGGCCATCCTCCCCAGCAACGGCCGCCGCATCGTCCGTGCCCTCGAGGTCATCGAGATCACCGGCAAGCCCTTCACGGCCAACCTCCCCGGCCACGACTCCGTCTACGACACCGTCCAGATCGGCGTCGACGTCGGCCGCCCCGAGCTCGACGAACGCATCGCCACGCGCGTGGACCGCATGTGGGACGCGGGTCTCGTCGACGAGGTGCGGTCCCTGGAGGCCGTGGGGCTGCGCGAGGGGCGTACGGCGTCTCGCGCGCTCGGGTACCAGCAGGTGCTCGCGGCGCTCGCGGGGGAGTGCAGCGACGACGAGGCGCGCGCGGAGACCGTGCGCGCGACCAAGCGTTTCGCGCGCCGTCAGGACTCCTGGTTCCGCCGCGACCCCCGGGTGCACTGGCTCAGTGGTGCCATGGCCGACCGAGGGGAACTCCCAGGACGGGCAATGGCGTTGGTCGAACGAGCGGTCACAGCCTGATCACGTGATGGCATCGGGACGCTCCGGCGGTCATCCCGGCCCCTGGCGCCGTGCCATCATCGACCATCGATCGACCAGTGGAGTCCGAAGTGGGAGGGCGGATGGCGATGGAGGCCGGCCCTCGTGACACCGCGCATGACGGCGGCGAGCTGACCCCGGACGGCCCTGATGAGGTGCCGGGCGGCGTGACCGACGACGGTCCCGTCGCGGACGCGATGGCTGTGGCGGAAGTCGAGGTCGAACTGCGACCGCAGCGCCGTCTGCGCATCTGGCAGCTCGCGCCGATCGTCGTCCTCGCCGCCGCCGGATCGCTGATGTTCGCCTTCCCGCTGGCCTTCGAGTTCGGGGACGGCGGCGCCGTCGTCGCCATGCTCGGGCTCCTGATCAGCAGCTGTGCCGCAGGCTGGGGCATGATGGCCGCCCGCCGCGTGGGACACACCTGGCCGGGATTGCCGGAACGCGGCTCCGGACGCCGCCCGGACTGGCGGATCGTCTCCGCCTACGCCCTGGTCTTCCTCGCCGTCGCCGTCCTCGCCGTATGGCGGGTCGCGCGCCTTCGCTGACGGCGTCGTACCAGGTCAGAGCCCTGACGGGCACCTTGACGACTGACTGTCCTCGCCACCCCGTACGATCGAGGAATGAGCACGCGGATCGCCTTCCTCAAGGGGCACGGGACCGAGAACGACTTCGTGATCATCCCGGACCCCGACAACGCCGTCGCGCTGTCCCCGGCCGCTGTCGCCGCCCTCTGCGACCGCCGTGCGGGCATCGGGGGCGACGGTCTGCTGCACGTCGTGCGTTCCGCGGCGCATCCCGAGGCGCGCCACCTGGCCGCCGAGGCCGAGTGGTTCATGGACTACCGCAACGGCGACGGTTCGATCGCCGAGATGTGCGGCAACGGCGTGCGCGTCTTCGCCCGCTATCTGCAGCGCGCCGGTCTGGTGGGCGAGGGTGATCTGGCCGTCGCGACCCGGGGCGGCGTGAAGACCGTGCACATCGCCAAGGCCGCGGCCGGCGGGGACGTCACCGTGGGCATGGGCAAGGCATCCCTCCCCGAAGGGGATGTCACCGTCTCCGTGGGCGACCGCCACTGGCCCGCGCGCAACGTGAACATGGGCAACCCGCACGCGGTGGCCTTCGTCGACGACCTGGCCCACGCGGGCAGCCTGTACGACGCGCCACCATTCAGCCCCGCTTCGGCGTACCCGCAGGGCGTGAACGTCGAGTTCGTCGTCGACCGCGGCCCGCGGCACGTCGCCATGCGGGTGCACGAGCGCGGCGCGGGCGAGACCCGCTCGTGCGGCACGGGCGCGTGCGCCGTTGCCGTCGCGGCGGCGCGCAAGGACGGGGCCGACCCCGTGACGACCGGTTCGCCGGTCACGTACACCGTCGATCTGCCCGGTGGGAGCCTGGTGATCACCGAGCGGCCCGACGGAGAGATCGAGATGACGGGCCCCGCGGTGATCGTCGCCGAAGGCGTGATCGACGCGGAATGGCTCGAAACTGTAAACCCGTGAACTGTCGCTCGAATGGGTGATCCGTTTCACGCTCGGCGAGAGGCGGTCAGCGGCGCGTGGTGGGCTCGGTAGCATCAAGCACCGGCCCGGACGGAGCACGCCGTCGTCCGCTCACCGCCGGTCGGAGCAGCCGGAGGTGCCCATGAGTGCGGAGGCTACAAACCCTGCGATGTCTGGCCCCGTAACGCCCGGAGCCCAGCGCAGGCGCGGTCGTCCGCGGCTTGACCTGCGAAGGCTCGGCCGGGCAGCCCTCCTGGGGCCCGGCACGCGGGACCGGTTGCCGGACGCGATCGGCCATGTGGCGGAAGCCCACCGCGCCCACTACCCGGACGCGGATCTGGAGCCCCTGCGGCGCGCGTGGGTCCTCGCGGAGTCCTCCCACCGCGGCCAGATGCGCAAGAGCGGTGAGCCGTACATCACACATCCGCTCGCGGTGACCCTGATCCTCGCCCAACTGGGCGCCGAGACCACCACCTTGACCGCGTCCCTGCTCCACGACACCGTCGAGGACACCGATGTGACGCTCGATCAGGTGCGCACGGAATTCGGCGACGACGTCTGCTATCTGGTCGACGGCGTCACGAAGCTGGAAAAGGTCGACTACGGAGCAGCCGCCGAGCCCGAGACCTTCCGCAAGATGCTCGTGGCCACCGGCAACGACGTACGCGTCATGTCGATCAAGCTGGCCGACCGTCTGCACAACATGCGCACGCTCGGCGTCATGCGCCCCGAGAAACAGGCCCGGATCGCCAAGGTGACGCGGGACGTGCTCATCCCCCTCGCCGAACGCCTCGGCGTACAGGCGCTCAAGACCGAGCTGGAGGACCTCGTGTTCGCCATCCTCCACCCGGAGGAGTACGCCGAGGTCGAGAGGCTGATCGCGGCCAACGCGGCCGACGGCGGCGACCCGCTGGAAGGAACGGCGGACGACGTCCGGGCGGTGCTGCGTGAGGCGGGCATCGCGGCCGAAGTCCTCATCAGGCCACGGCACTACGTCTCGGTCCACCGGGTGCACCGCAAACGCGGCGAGATGCGCGCGGCCGACTTCGGGCGGCTCCTGGTCCTGGTGAACGAGGACGCGGACTGTTACGGAGTGCTCGGCGAGCTGCACACCTGCTTCACGCCGGTGGTCTCGGAGTTCAAGGACTTCATCGCCGTACCGAAGTTCAACCTCTACCAATCGCTGCACACGGCCGTGGCCCGCCCGGACGGTGAGGTCGCCGAAGTCCTCATCCGTACGCACCAGATGCACAAGGTCGCCGAGGCGGGCGTCGTCGCGCTGCGCAATCCGTACGCTCCTCCTTCGGAGGAGCAGTCCGACGCGGCCGCCGAGGCCCCTTCCGAGGACGCCGTGGAGGGCGAGCGCGCCGACCCGACCCGGCCCGGTTGGCTCTCCCGACTGCTCGACTGGCAGGAAGCGGCCCCCGACCCCGACACGTTCTGGTCCACCCTCCGCGAGGACCTCGCCCAGGACCGGGAGATCGCCGTCTTCCGCCCCGACGGCGGCACCCTCGGACTGCCCGCGGGCGCGAGCTGCGTGGACGCCGCCTACGCCCAGTACGGCGAGGACGCCCACGCCTGCATCGGCGCACGGGTCAACGGACGCCTCGCCACGCTGAGCACCGTCCTGCGGGACGGTGACACGGTCCAGCTGCTCATGGGGCAGGACGCGGCGTCCGGGCCCTCCCGCGAGTGGCTCGACCACGCCCGCACGCCCGGCGCCCGGATCGCCATCCGGCGCTGGTTGACCACCCACCCCACGCCCGCGGCGCCGGCCCCGACCCCCGAGAAGACGGCCCCCCCGCCGCAGGCCGCCGACTTCCCGCGTCCCGCTGCGGCGAACGCCGTGGTGGACAGGGAAGGCGCGACCGTACGCCTCGCCGGCTGTTGTACGCCGGTGCCGCCCGACGAGGTGACCGCCTTCGCCGTACGCGGCGGGGTCGTCACCGTGCACCGCGTCGAGTGTCCGGCCGTCGCGCGCATGAAGGAAGTGGGGCGTGCGGAGGTCGGCGTGCGCTGGGGAGACAGCGCGGAGTGCCGGGTCACCTTGATCGCCGAGTCGTTCGGGCGGGCGCATCTGCTGGCCGACCTCACCGAAGCCATCGCCCTGGAGGGCGTCGAGGTCATGTCGGCGACCGTCGAGCCGCCGAGCCAGCAGCGCGTGCGCCACACGTACACGCTGCAACTGCCGGACGCGGCGCACCTTCCGGGACTGATGCGCGCGATGCGTGCGGTGCCCGGTGTGTACGACGTCAGCCGCGCCCAGCACCCGGCGGCAGCGACTTCGTAGAAGACGACTCGGGCACCGGCGTCGTATCGGCCGTCTACTGACGACCCGTTCGAGTGGCATGACGCGCGCCGACACCGGTGGGGAAGCCTCGCGCTGATAGCGGTAGTTCATGCTGCTCACCCCCCGGGTCAAGGCCTCGCGGCCGAGGACTCTCCGCATCGCGACCGCTCTCCTGGCCGCGGCCACCTCCGCCACCCTTCTCGCCGCGAGTGCGCCCTCACCGGCCACACCGCTCGGCATCGGCGACCGCCTCTTCCCGCACCTGGGCAATCCCGGGTACGACGTCATGGCGTACGACATCGCCTTCACCTACCGCGGCGACAACAAGAAGCCGCTCGACGCCGTCACGGTGATCGACGCCCGTGTGAGCGAGCCGCTGGAGCGGGTCAACCTCGACTTCGCCCACGGAAAGGTCCGCTCCGCCGAGGTCAACGGCGCACCCGCCCGTTTCGAGACCACCGGTGAGGACCTGGTCGTCACGCCGTCCCGCCCGCTGAACCGGGGCGAGCGGATGCGGGTCACCGTCCGGCACACCAGTGACCCCGCGCCCACGAAGGACCAGGACGGTGGCTGGGTGCCCACCGCCGACGGGCTCGCCATGGCCAACCAGGCCGATGCCGGGCACCGCGTGTTCCCGTGCAACGACCACCCCGCCGACAAGGCGCTCTTCACGTTCCGTGTGACCACCCCGAAGGGGCTCACCGCCGTCGCCAACGGCCTGCCTGTCGCCACGGCACATATGGGACCCACCACGACCCGGGTCTTCCGCACCCACCACCCCATGGCGACGGAACTGGCGCAGGTGTCCATCGGCCGCTCCACCGTGGTCCACCGCTCCGGGCCGCACGGCCTCCCCGTACGCGATGTGGTGCCCACCAAGGACCGCAAGGCGATGGAGCGCTGGTTGAAGAAGACGCCGGACCAGATCCGCTGGATGGAGGAGAAGGTCGGCCGCTACCCCTTCGAGGCGTACGGCGTGCTGATGGCACAGGCACGGACCGGCTTCGAACTCGAGACGCAGACCCTCTCCCTCTTCGAGAGCGACCTGTTCAAGCGGCCCGAGTACCCCGAGTGGTACGTCGACTCGATCATGGTGCATGAGCTGGCGCACCAGTGGTTCGGCGACAGCGTGAGCCCGCGGTCCTGGTCCGATCTCTGGCTCAACGAAGGGCACGCCACCTGGTACGAGGCCCTCTTCGCCGAGGAGAAGTCGAAGAAGCCCCTCCAGAAGCGGATGCGTGAGGCCTACCGGCAGTCGGACAGCTGGCGCGCGGCCGGCGGGCCGCCGGCCGCACCGAAGGGACCCGCGCCGGGCCAGAAGATCAGCATCTTCCGACCGGTGGTGTACGACGGCAGCGCGCTGGTGCTCTACGCGCTGCGGCAGGAGATCGGGCAGGACGACTTCGACCGTCTGGAGCGCGATTTCGTGCGCACCTACCGGGACGGGAACGCGACGACCGCGGACTTCGTGCGGCTCGCCTCGTCGACCGCGGGCCGCGATCTGAGCGGCTTCTTCGACGCCTGGCTGTACGGCGCGAAGACGCCGCCGATGCCGGGCCACCCGGACTGGCGTAAGGCGGCTCCCGCAGGGAAATAACCTGGGTGACGAGACGGGCCGTTCCGTGCAACCATCTTCAGGTCGGCGCCGCTGCGGCACAGGGAAAACCCCTCGGGGGAATCTCAGGGCCCGCACCGGCCGGCCCGGGGAATCTCGGGACGGCCCCGAGCGTTGACGCCTATGAAGAATCCCATCGACGTAAGGATCCAATGACCTCCTCTTCTTCCCCTTCCCAGGACGCGCAGAACCTCGCGCAGAACTACCCCGAAGGTCTTCGGGCCGATGCCCTGATGGAAGAGGACGTCGCCTGGAGCCACGGACACGACGGAGAGCGGGACGGCGAACAGTTCGACCGCTCCGAGCGCGCGGCTCTGCGCCGCGTCGCCGGACTCTCCACCGAGCTCGAGGACGTCACCGAGGTCGAGTACCGACAGCTCCGTCTGGAGCGAGTGGTGCTCGTCGGAGTGTGGACCTCGGGCACAGTGCAGGACGCGGAGAACTCGGTCGCCGAGCTGGCCGCACTCGCCGAGACGGCGGGCGCGCTCGTGCTCGACGGCGTCATCCAGCGCCGCGACAAGCCCGACCCGGCGACGTACATCGGATCCGGCAAGGCCCAGGAGCTGCGCGACATCGTCCTCGAGACCGGGGCCGACACCGTCGTGTGTGACGGTGAGCTGAGCCCTGGCCAGCTGATTCACCTGGAAGACGTCGTCAAGGTCAAGGTGGTCGACAGGACCGCCCTGATCCTCGACATCTTCGCCCAGCACGCCAAGTCCCGAGAGGGCAAGGCGCAGGTCGCCCTTGCCCAGATGCAGTACATGCTCCCGCGCCTTCGTGGCTGGGGTCAGTCGCTCTCCCGTCAGATGGGCGGCGGCGGATCCAGCGGTGGCGGCGGCATGGCGACCCGTGGTCCCGGTGAGACCAAGATCGAGACGGACCGCCGTCGGATCCGCGAGAAGATGGCGAAGATGCGCCGGGAGATCGCGGACATGAAGACGGGCCGCGAGATCAAGCGCCAGGAGCGCAAGCGCAACAAGGTGCCGTCGGTCGCGATCGCCGGTTACACGAACGCGGGCAAGTCCTCCCTGCTCAACCGCCTCACGGGCGCGGGTGTCCTGGTGGAGAACTCCCTGTTCGCCACCCTCGACCCGACCGTGCGCCGGGCCGAGACGCCGAGCGGCCGGATCTACACCCTGGCCGACACCGTCGGGTTCGTACGGCACCTGCCGCACCACCTCGTCGAGGCGTTCCGTTCGACAATGGAGGAGGTCGGCGAGTCCGACCTGATCCTGCACGTGGTGGACGGTTCGCACCCGGTGCCGGAGGAGCAGCTGGCCGCCGTGCGCGAGGTGATCCGCGATGTGGGCGCGACGGACGTGCCCGAGATCGTGATCGTCAACAAGGCGGACGCGGCCGATCCGCTGGTCCTCCAGCGGCTCCTGCGCAACGAGAAGCACGCGATCGCGGTCTCCGCGCGCACGGGCGCGGGCATCGAGGAGCTGCTCGCGCTGATCGACACCGAACTGCCCCGGCCCGAGGTCGAGATCGAGGCCCTCGTGCCGTACACCCAGGGCCAGCTCATCTCGCGTGCGCACGCCGAGGGCGAGGTGCTCTCCGAGGAGCACACCGCCGAGGGCACACTGCTCAAGGCGAAGGTGCACCCGGAACTGGCGGCGGATCTCGCGCCGTACGTGCCGGTCGCGGGCTGAACGCAGGCCCCTGAAGGCGCCGTTCGCGAGGCACACATGACGAAGGCCCGTCCCCCCACTCGTAGGGGGACGGGCCTTCGCCGTGTCAGATGCGAGGTGCGGCGGTCGCCCGCCGTGCGGCTACTGGGAGCCGTACTTCTCGCTCATCATGTCGTAGACCTGCTCGGCGCCCTTGCCGAGCTGCGGACCGGCCAGCCAGGTGTTCTCGGCCGGGCCGATCGAGGTGTTCGAGACCAGCTGCGTCTTGCCGCCCACCATCCGGAACCAGCCGCCACCGGACGAACCGCCGGTCATGGTGCAGCCGATGCGGTACATCGTCGGCTGGGCGGAAGTCAGCGAGAGACGGCCCGGCTTGTCGATGCACTTGTGCATGATCTGGCCGTTGTACGGGGGAGCGGCGGGGTAACCCCAGGCGCCCATCGAGCTCACACTCTGCGTCGACGGCACCGAGAAGTCCACCGCGAGCGCGTTGCCGACCGTCTCCTCGAGGGACTTAGATCCCTGCTCCGGCTTCACGTGCATCACGGCGTAGTCGTACGGAGCGCCGGCGCCGCCCGACGAGGCGCCCTGGTCGATCCACTCGGCGGAGGTGGAGACCCAGTCGGCCCAGTACTGGCCGTAGGGGGCGACTTCCTGCGGAGCCGCGTTGCTCAGCTCGGCCTCGGACTTGCCGAGGTCGTTGTAGGCCGGCACGAAGGTGATGTTGCGGTACCAGCCACCGGCGGAACCGGCGTGCACGCAGTGGCCCGCGGTCCACACGAGATTGGACTTGCCCGGGTTGCGCGGGTCCTTCACGACGGTGCCGGAGCAGACCATCGAGCCCTCGGGGGAGTCGAAGAAGATCTTCCCGACCGGGGCGGCGTTCTTGTGGTACGGGGTCTTCTCGCGCTTGGCCTGGACCGGAGCCGGCTCGGGGTCGGTCGCACCCTGGTCGGAAGGTGCGTCCTTCGCGGCGATCGTCTTGTTCGGGTCCTTGGCCTTCTTCATCCGCTCGGGCTTCCAGAGGCCCTCGATGACGGGATTGACGAAGTCCTTGGACTCGCGGAGCCAGTCGTCCTTGTCCCAGTTCTTCCAGGCCCCGTCCTTCCACTTGTCCGGGTCGATGCCGTGGTCCTTCAGCTTGTCGGCGATGTCGCCGGGCAGCTTGGCATCGGAGCCCGTGTCGGTGTCGGAACCCTTGTCGGCGCCCTGCGCGGTGTCGGAAGCGGCCTTTTCGCCGGCCTTGTCGTCGCTGGGGCCGCAGGCCGTGGCGGTGAGTGCCAGAGTCGCGGCGAGCCCGGTCGCGGCGAGTGCGAGGCGTCGCCCGCGACTGCGCGCGAAGGGCGCACGTATGGAACGCATGTTGTGGTAACCCCCGAATTGAACGCGTGATTGCTGCAAATGCCATGTACTTGTCATGTGCGGGTGAGGGAGCTCCGGGAGCTCCCCGCCGACGCAACACCTCACTATGCCTGTGCGATTGAGGACGAATGACGGCGGGGTCGTGAAGGTTTGCGGCGACCCCGCCGTCGTACATCAAGCGTCATCACGTGCAGGCCATTACGTTCTGGCCATTACGTGTCGGCCACTCCGTGAGGGCTACTTGTCGGCGTACTTCTTGCTCACCGCGTCGTAGATGCCCTCGGCACCCTTGCCGAGCCGCGGACCTGCCAGCCAGCCCGCCGTCACCGGGCCGATGGATGTGTTGGACACCAGGGCGGGCTTGCCGTCCGAGCCCTCGGCGACCCAGCCGCCGCCGGACGAACCACCGGTCATCGTGCAGCCGATGCGGTACATCGTGGGGTCGGGCTTGCTGATCGAGAGCCGACCCGGCTTGTCGGCGCACTGGAACGCCTTCTGGCCGTCGAACGGCGGGGCCGCCGGGTAGCCGGTCGCCGTCATGTCGGCGATCTGCGGCACGGCCGGGGCGTTGAAGTCCACCGGGAGCGCCGAACCGACCTGCTCCTCGAGCGACTGGCCCTCGCTGCCCTTCTCAGGCGTGACGTGGATGACCGCGTAGTCGTACGGCGCGCCCGTGCCGCCCGTCGGGCCACCCTTCTCGATCCACTGGTCGGAGGTCTGTGCCCAGTCACCCCACCACACGCCGTGCGGAGCCACCTCTTCCTTGGGGGCGTTCTGCAGCTCGGCGGCCGACTTGCCGCTGTTGTTGTACGAGGGCACGAAGGCGATGTTGCGGTACCAGCCGCCCTTGGCGCCGGCGTGCACGCAGTGACCCGCGGTCCACACCATGTTGGACTTGCCCGGGTTCGCCGGGTCCTCGACGACGGTGGCCGAGCAGACCATCGAGCCTTCGGGGCCGTCGAAGAACAGCTTGCCCGAGGCCGGAGCACTGGCGTCGTACGGCGTCTTCAGGGCCGCCGCTTCCACCGGCTCGGGCGTCGGGTCGGTCACGCCCTGGTCACCGGAGATGTCGTTCTCCTCGACGCCGCGGTCGGGGTTCTTGTCCGCGTCCCGCATGCGGTCCGAGTCCCACAGGCCCTCGATGATCGGGTTGACGTAGTCACCGGCCTCGCGGAGCCAGTCGTCCTTGTCCCAGTTCTTCCAGGCCCCGTCCCGCCACTTGTCCAGGTCGATGCCGTGCTCCTTGAGCCGGTCCTGGAGGTCCTGCGGGAGCTTGACCTTGCCGTCGTCGTTGGCGCCGTCGGCGGGCTGGGAGGCGGCCGGATCGTCGCCCGCGTTGTCCTCGCTCGGGCCACAGGCCGTCGCGGTCAGAACGAGTGCCGCGCCGATGGCGACAGCGGCCGCCACGGGGGATGTCCTGCCGCGCGCGCTCTTCCCACGACGAGCGGTATTGAGCGGGCGTATGGGTCGCATAGTAGAGATTCCCCCTGGGCTTCGAGATCGTTCACATGCCGGACACCGCGTGCGACACGGGGCGTTGAGCACCGAAATCGCGTGGCGCTGCGCACCCCTGCCGCGGATGAACGGCACCCCACACTATGCCGGTGCCATAGGGGACAGCCGACGGAACGGCAACGGTTCCGTCACGGCAAGGATCTTCCGATGACCCGTGTTCCTCCGCAGCCCCCGTCGTTGGTACGTACGGGGGAGTGGCTGCCTGTGCTCATCTCCCCTGCCAACTCGTCGGCGCGCTCGCCCAGTTCGCGTGGGAAGCGCCCATTCCCAGCGGGAGGACCAACAGTCGTGGCCGTGACCGAGCCGGCGCCCGCGGCGGTTTCCGCGGGACCCTCCGCTTCCGTCGCTTCCGTGGGGCACTCCGCAGCACACGAGGGGATCCTGCGACGCCAGTCGGCGCGCGAGTCGGCCGCGCGCACCTATGCGCGCGCCCTGCCGATCGTTCCGGTACGCGCGCGCGGCCTGACGATCGAGGGTGCCGACGGTCAGCGCTACCTCGACTGCCTCTCGGGCGCGGGGACCCTGGCCCTCGGGCACAACCACCCTGTCGTGCTCGAGGCCATCAGGAAGGTCCTCGACTCGGGGGCGCCGCTGCATGTCCTCGACCTGGCGACGCCGGTCAAGGACGCCTTCACCACCGAGCTGTTCCACACGCTGCCCCGCGAATTCGCCGACCGCGCGCGGATCCAGTTCTGCGGCCCCGCCGGTACGGACGCGGTGGAGGCCGCGCTCAAACTCGTGCGGACGGCGACCGGGCGCGAGGGCATGCTCGCGTTCACCGGCGCCTATCACGGCATGACGGCAGGGGCGCTCTCCGTGTCCGGCGGCGCTCCGGACGTCCGCGTGGCCCGCCTCCCATATCCGCAGGACTACCGCTGCCCGTTCGGCATCGGCGGTGCGGACGGCGCCGAACTCGCGGCCCGCTGGACCGAGAACCTCCTCGACGACACCAAGTCGGGTGTGCCCCGGCCGGCCGGGATGATCCTCGAACCGGTGCAGGGCGAGGGAGGCGTGAACCCGGCCCCCGACGGCTGGATGCGCCGGATGCGCGAGATCACCGCCGCACGCTCCATCCCGCTCATCGCGGACGAGGTCCAGACCGGCGTCGGGCGCACCGGCACCTTCTGGGCCGTCGAGCACAGCGGCGTGGTCCCGGACGTGATGGTGCTGTCCAAGGCCATCGGCGGCAGCCTGCCACTGGCCGTCGTCATCTACCGCGACGACCTCGACGTCTGGCAACCGGGCGCCCACGCGGGAACCTTCCGCGGCAACCAGCTCGCCATGGCAGCGGGCGCGGCCACCCTCGCGTACGTCCGCGAGAACGGCCTCGCGGAACGCGCGGGAGTCCTGGGCACCCGGATGCTCACCCAGTTGCGGTCGCTCGCCACCGAGCATCCCTGTATCGGCGACGTACGCGGCCGAGGCCTGATGATCGGCGTCGAACTCGTGGACCCCGCTGCTGCGAGCGGGACGGACCCGTCCGCTCCTGGTGGAGCGCACCCGGCCGCTTTGAGCGGCACAAGCGCCCCGGACGGTGCCTTGCGCCATGCCCCGCGACCGCTTCCCCCCGCGCCCGAACTCGCCGCCGCGGTGCAAAGCGAATGCCTGCGCCGCGGCCTCATCGTCGAGCTTGGCGGACGGCACTCCAGCGTCGTACGCCTCCTTCCTCCTCTCACCATCACGGACGAGCAGGCGGCCGCGATCCTCGACCGCCTCTCCGACGCGATCTCCGCGGCGGCGCGTCCGTACCACGGATAGCCACACCGGACCCGGGCCGTCCCACGGACGGCCACGAGACAACAGCACAGCTCCAGCCCGTCGCCCCGGAGCCCGAACGACTTCACAAGGAAGCTCTCTTGAACGCCACCCCCGCATCCGACGGTCCACCCCACCCCCACGTGCCAGGCGCGTGCGGCACGCAATCCTCGCTGGTGGCGGAGCCCGGTACGGTCCCCAGGCAGCAGGGAGGCCTGCAGACCGAGCAGCTGCGAGGCGCGACCGCCGATCTCCTGGAACACCCCGATCCGTACACCGCCGCGCAGGTGGCGGCCATCGAGAACCTCCTGCGCTGCTGGGTACGCGAGAACGACTTCCCCGCCCCCGAGCACGGCGCCCTGCGCATCCCGCTCAAGGCCAGCGGCACCGCCCTCCTCGTCCCCGTGTACTACTGGTCGGCCACCGGCTGGCACCGCTTCGGCCTCCCCTATCTGGAAGACGGACCCCAAAGCGCACCCCCGGCCGACGCCGTCACCGTGGCCGCCTTGTTGGGCCGCGAAACGGGCCACAGTGGCAGAACTCCGGACTCGGACGGTGATCCCGACCGCACGGATCCCGGCAGCGACGCGGAAACAGGCACGGTCGCCGACCCCGCAGGCCCTGCCGGTGGCGGCACGGATGACGGTGAGCGGGTCGAGGCAGGGGACCTCGTCGGCCGCGTCGCCGACTCCGTGCGGCGCACCGCCACCTTCATCGCCGACCGCCGGAACAACCCCGGCGACGAGCCCGACCTCTTCCTCGCCGCCGAACAGTCCCTGCTCCTCGGCCACCCCCTGCACCCCACCCCGAAGAGCCGCGAGGGCCTCTCCGACACCGAATCCCGGCTCTACTCACCGGAGTTGCGCGGCGCCTTCGCGCTGCACTGGCTCGCCGTCGACCCCTCGGTGCTCGCCGCGGACTCGGCCTGGACCGAGCGTGGCCGCACCCTCCCGGCCGAGCAGCTCACCGCCCGCCTCGCCGGTCCGGACCTGCCGCTGCCAGAAGGCCACGCCGCCCTGCCCCTGCACCCGTGGCAGATGCGTGAGCTCAGGCACCGCCCCACGACCGCCGCTCTCCTGGAAGCCGGCCTCCTCCAGGACCTCGGCCCCCACGGCGCACCGTGGTACCCGACCTCCTCCGTGCGCACCCTCTACCGCTCCGGCGCCCCGGCCATGCTGAAGCTCTCGCTCGGCCTGCGCATCACCAACTCCCGTCGTGAGAATCTCCGCAAGGAACTCCACCGAGGCGTCGAGGTCCACCGACTGCTGCGCAGCGGCCTCGCCGAGCAGTGGCAGGCGGCCCACCCGGGCTTCGACGTGATCCGCGACCCGGCCTGGCTCGCCGTGACCGGCCCCGACGGCGCACCCGTGACCGGGCTCGACGTGATGATCCGGCACAACCCCTTCGGCCCCGGCGACGACGCCACCTGCATCGCGGGTCTCGTATCGCCCAGGCCGTCACCGCACTCCACGGGGCACGACCGTCCCCCGATGCGCTCCCGGCTCGGCGAGATCGTCACCCGCCTCGCCGGACGGACGGGCCGCCCCCGGGGAGCCGTCGCCACGGAGTGGTTCCTGCGCTACCTGCAGAACGTCGTGCGCCCCGTGCTCTGGCTGGACAGCGAGGCAGGCGTCGCCCTGGAGGCGCACCAGCAGAACACCCTGCTGCTGCTCGACACCGACGGCTGGCCCGTGGGCGGTCGCTACCGCGACAACCAGGGCTACTACTACCGCGAGTCCCGACGCTCCGAACTCGACCGCAGGCTCCCCGGCATCGGCGAGCACAGCGACACCTTCGTGTCCGACGAGGTCGCGGACGAGCGCTTCGCCTACTACCTCGGCATCAACAACGTCCTGGGCCTCATCGGAGCCCTCGGCGCTCAACGCCTCGCCGAAGAACGGCTGTTGCTCGCCGCCTTCCGCCGCTTTCTCGGCGACATCGCCTCCGGCCCGGCCGCACTGAGTACGCCGCTGCCTGCCCTGCTTCTCGACTCACCCGTCCTGCGTTGCAAGGCCAACCTACTCACCCGTCTCCGTGGTCTCGACGAGCTCGTGGGCCCCGTCGACACCCAGTCCGTCTACGTCTCCATCTCCAACCCCCTTCATTCCTGAGGAACATGACCCGCCTTTTCTGAGAGGAGCGACGCCGTGCCTCCGCCTCCCCCCGATGCGAGCACCGACGCCGGTACCGAGTCCGCCGCCGAACCCGTCACCGAGTCCTGTGCCGCCGACAGGGCAGATGTCCAGGACACCTTGGACCTGCGCCTCCCGGACGAACTCATCGCCATGTTCCGCGCGAGCGGCGCGGGCGGCGCCGCCGCCGAAGCGCCGGGTGCGTACGCCGGACGCATCGGGGCCGATGCGCGCACGGCAGTCCGTGCCCCGGCCCCGACAGCCGCCTCGTCAGCCGACGACCTGCTGGACAACGTCGCCGACTGGGGCCCCGCGGCCATTTCAGCCGGTGTCTTTCAACTCGTCCCCGTGCATATCGAACGCGATCTCGCCCTCATCAGCCGGTGGATGAACGACCCAGCCGTGGCCGCATTCTGGGAGCTGGCCGGCCCCGAAGCCGTCACGGAGACGCATCTGCGCGACCAGATCGACGGCGACGGACGCAGCGTTCCCTGCCTCGGTGTCCTTGACGGCACGCCGATGAGCTACTGGGAGGTCTACCGCGCGGACCTCGACGCCTTGGCCCGGCACTATCCGGCCCGCCCGCACGACACCGGTCTTCACCTCCTCATCGGTGGTGTCGCCGACCGCGGCCGAGGGCTCGGCACCGCTCTGCTGAGAGCCGTCGCCGACCTTGTGCTCGACCGCCGCGCCTCATGCGCACGCGTCATCGCAGAACCCGACCTTCGCAACACCCCTTCCGTCTCCGCATTCCTGAGCGCCGGTTTCCGTTACGCCGCCGAAGTGGATCTTTCCGACAAGCGGGCGGCGCTCATGGTCCGTGACCGGGCCCTGCGCGCAGTGCTCTGACCCGCTCACTCTTGGTACACCGCTCGACCTGATCCGGTTCCCTCCCTGAGGAGTCCCCGTGCCGAATCCGTCCGTCCCCCCGACATCCCGAGAGCCGTCAGCTCTCTATGACCCGCCCGAGCTGACCGCGGACAGGTGGGCGACGGCCGGGCGCCGCCTCCTCGCCAAGATGGTCGGTGAGTTCGCCTACGAGGAGATCATCAAGCCGGTCCCCACCGAGCCGCGGAACCCCGGCCCCGCCGCACCGGGCGACCTGGACAGCTACAGCCTCCGGCTCGACGGCGACGGCGACGCTGGCGGTGAGAAGGACCAGGGCCACGACCACGACGCCCCCACCGCAGGCGAACCCCGGCGGCAGACAGCACCCGCACCCCACCTCCTCTTCCGCGCCCGCCGAGGCTCGTACGGCAGTTGGCACGTCGACCCGGCCAGCCTCGCCCTGGCCGAGAGCGAGGGAGCACCGGTCCCCTTCGGCGACCCCCTCCGCTTCCTCACCCGGGCCCGCCGCACCCTGGGAATCGACGGCGCCACGCTCGGCCACCTCATCCGCGAGCTCACCATCACACTCACCGCCGATGCCCGGCTCGATCAGACCGCCTTCACCGCGGCGCAGCTCGCCGACCTCGGGTACGCCGAACTCGAAGGGCATCAGACCGGACACCCCTGGCTCGTCCTGAACAAGGGCCGCATCGGCTTCTCGGCCAGTGACGCCGCCCGCTGGGCGCCCGAGGCCCGCCTCACCGCGCAGCTCCCATGGATCGCGGTCCATGCCGACCTCGCCGCCTACCGAGGCGTCGCAGGCCTGGACACGGCGGAGAAGCTCTACGCACGCGAACTGACGCCCGCCACACGGAAGTTCTTCGCGGACGTTCTCACGGCACGCGGGCTCGACCCGCGCGCCTATCTCTACTTGCCGGTGCATCCGTGGCAGTGGGACGACGTCGTGCTGCCCCTCTTCGCCCCCTCCGTGGCCGAGGGCGCGATCGTGCCGCTGCCCACCGACGGTGATCTGCGGCTGCCCCAGCAGTCCATCCGTACGTTCCTGAATCTGTCCCGTCCCGATCGGCACACCGTCAAGCTGCCGCTGTCGGTCCTGAACACCCTGGTGTGGCGCGGGCTCCCGACCGAGCGCACTCTCGCCGCGCCCGCCGTCACCGCGTGGATGCACGCCCTGCGCGACGCCGACCCCTTCCTGCGTGACGAATGCCGGGTGATCCTGCTCGGCGAGGTCGCTTCGGTGACCGTCGAGCATCCTCTGTACGACGGCCTTCCTGAGGTCCCCTACCAATACAAGGAACTGCTCGGGGCGATCTGGCGCGAACCGATCACCCGGTATCTCGCCCCCGATGAGCGCGCCCGCACGCTCGCCTCCTTGTTGCACACCGATCCGCACGGAAGGGCCTTCGTCGCCGAGCTGGTCGAGCGCTCCGGGCTCGCCCCCGAGGTCTGGCTGCGACACCTCTTCGGTGCTCTGCTTCCTCCGCTGCTGCAATTCCTCTACCGGTACGGCACCGTGTTCTCCCCTCACGGGGAGAATGCCATCGTCGTCTTCGACGACAAGGACGTCCCCGTCCGGCTCGCGGTGAAGGACTTCGTCGACGACATAAATGTCAGCGCCGAGGCCGTTCCCGAACACGCGTCGATGCCGGACGACGTCCGCGACGTCCTGCTCACCGAACGCCCCGACTTCCTCACGCAGTTCATCCATTCAGGGCTCTTCGTGGGTGTCTTCCGCTACCTCGCCCCGCTCTGCCACACACAGCTGGGCATCCCGGAGACGACCTTCTGGTCACTCGTCCGTGCCGAGATCCTCCGCCATCAGGCGCGGGCCCCACAGCTCAAGGAGCGGTACGAGATGTTCGACCTGCTCACGCCGCGCATCGAGCGCCTGTGCCTCAACCGCAACCGGCTGCACCTCGACGGGTACCGGGACCGCCCCGAGCGACCACACGCCGCCGTGCACGGGAGCGTCCCGAACCCTCTGCATCAGCCTTGACCGAGGGATTGTCAGTGGAGACCCGTAGGGTGGTCGCGCTATGACAAAGCCCTCCCTTCCCGAGCTCCTGCACGCCGCCGTCACCGCCGTCGGCGGCACAGAGCGCCCTGGCCAGGTGACGATGGCCGAGACCGTCGCCGAGGCGATCGACGACGGTTCCCATCTGCTGATCCAGGCCGGCACCGGCACGGGCAAGTCCCTCGGCTACCTGGTGCCCGCGCTCGCGCACGGTGAGCGCGTGGTGGTCGCGACGGCCACCCTCGCGCTGCAGCGCCAGCTCGTGGAGCGTGATCTGCCGCGGACGGTGGACGCCTTGCATCCGCTGCTGCGCCGCCGCCCCCAGTTCGCCATGCTCAAGGGCCGCTCGAACTACCTGTGTCTGCACCGCCTCCATGAAGGCGTGCCGCAGGAAGAGGAGGACGGGCCTGGCCTCTTCGACCAGTTCGAGGCCGCTGCCCCCACCAGCAAGCTCGGCCAGGACCTGCTGCGGATGCGCGACTGGGCGGACGAGACCGAGACCGGCGACCGGGACGACCTGACTCCCGGAGTCTCCGATCGTGCCTGGTCCCAGGTCTCGGTCTCCTCCAGGGAATGCCTGGGCGCCACGAAGTGCGCGTACGGAGCGGAATGCTTCGCCGAGGCGGCGCGGGAGCGGGCCAAGCTCGCCGAGGTCGTCGTCACCAACCACGCGCTCCTCGCCATCGACGCCATCGAGGGCGCCCCCGTCCTCCCTCAGCACGAAGTGCTGATCGTGGACGAGGCGCACGAACTGGTCTCCCGGGTGACCGGTGTCGCCACCGGCGAGCTCACCCCGGGCCAGGTCAACCGCGCCGTGCGCCGAGCCGCCAAGCTCGTCAACGAAAAGGCGGCAGACCAGCTCCAGACCGCGTCCGAGGGCTTCGAGCGGGTGATGGAGCTGGCACTCCCGGGCCGCCTGGAGGAGGTCCCGGAGGACCTCGGGTACGCGCTGATGGCTCTGCGTGACGCCGCTCGTACGGTCATCTCTGCCCTCGGTTCCACCCGCGACAAATCGGTCCAGGACGAGGACGCCGTACGCAAACAGGCGCTCGCCTCCGTCGAGACGATCCACGACGTGGCGGAGCGCATCACGAACGGCTCCGAGTGGGATGTCGTCTGGTACGAACGGCATGACCGCTTCGGAGCCTCGCTGCGGGTGGCCCCCATGTCCGTGTCGGGCCTGCTTCGCGAGAAGCTCTTCAGCGATCGCTCGGTCGTCCTCACGTCCGCCACCCTCAAGCTCGGCGGCGACTTCAACGGCGTGGGCGCTTCCCTGGGGCTCGCCCCCGAGGGCACCGAGTCCGAGGACGCCCCGGCCTGGAAGGGCCTCGACGTCGGTTCGCCCTTCGACTATCGCAAGCAGGGAATCCTGTACGTCGCCCAGCACCTGGCCCGGCCGGGTCGCGAAGGCACGCGCAGCGACATGATCGACGAGCTGGCCGAACTGATCGAGGCGGCAGGCGGTCGTACGCTCGGCCTGTTCTCCTCCATGCGCGCCGCTCAGAACGCCGCCGAGGAGCTCCGCGGCCGTCTCGACATGCCCATCCTGCTGCAGGGCGAGGAGACGCTGGGCGAGCTGATCAAGAACTTCGCGGCGGACACGCGGACCTGCCTGTTCGGGACGCTGTCCCTGTGGCAGGGCGTCGACGTGCCGGGCGCCAGCTGCCAGTTGGTGGTCATGGACAAGATCCCCTTCCCGCGCCCCGACGACCCCCTGATGAGCGCTCGCCAGAAGGCGGTGGACGACGGCGGTGGCAACGGCTTCATGGCCATCGCCGCGACCCACGCGGCGCTCCTGATGGCGCAGGGCGCGGGCCGGCTGGTGCGGGCCTCCGCGGACCGTGGAGTGGTCGCCGTCCTGGACCCCCGGCTCGCGACCGCGCGCTACGGCAGCTATCTGAGGGCTTCGCTCCCCGATTTCTGGTACACGACGGACCGCAATCAGGCCCGCCGCTCCTTGGCCGCGATCGATGCGGCCGCCAAGGCGGATCCCAAGCCGAACCCCAAGCCTGACCCCAAGACCAATCCCCAGACGGAGGACGAGGACGAGGCTGCCGAGGTGTAGGAAGGGGCCCGGGCTGGGGCCCGGGCCTGCTCCCCAGGGCTGACGCCCGGGTCCGGTGAACGGCCGCGGACGCAGCAGGGCCCCGGAACCGGCGCAGTTGGTTCCGGGGCCCGGTCAGGGGCGGAGGCTCACACTCGCCGCAGCACCGCCACCACCTTGCCGAGGATCGTGGCCTCGTCACCGGGGATGGGCTGGTACGCGGAGTTATGAGGCAACAGCCACACGTGACCGTCCTCGCGCTTGAACCGCTTCACCGTGGCTTCGCCGTCGAGCATGGCGGCGACGATGTCGCCGTTCTCGGCGACCGGCTGGCGGCGGACCGTGACCCAGTCCCCGTCGCAGATGGCGGCCTCGATCATCGAGTCACCCACGACCTTGAGGACGAAGAGCTCACCGTCACCGACGAGCTGCCGGGGGAGCGGGAAGACGTCCTCCACCGACTCCTCGGCCAGGATCGGGCCACCGGCCGCGATGCGGCCGACCAGTGGGACGTACGAAGCGGCGGGCTTGCCTGCCGTGTCCGTGGGCTGGCTGCTCGGCTGGTCCGAGCCACGCACCTCGTACGCCCGCGGGCGGTGCGGGTCGCGGCGCAGGAAGCCCTTGCGCTCCAGGGCCATCAGCTGGTGAGCGACCGATGAGGTGCTGGAGAGGCCTACCGCCTGCCCGATCTCCCGCATGGACGGCGGGTACCCCCGCCGCTGCACCGAGTCCCTGATGACCTCGATCACGCGGCGCTGCCGGTCCGTCAGCCCTGAGCTGTCGGCGCGGATGCCAGGAGGTCGGCCCGGTAGGGAGCGTGTGGGCTTGGAGCCCTCCTGGTTCGTGGCTGCGTCATTCATGGCATGCACCGGCTCGAGTCGGCTCTGGCGGTCCTGGGCAGTGATGGTGGCGCTGTCTGCGGTGGTGGTCACGTCGGTCGGCCCCTCTCGAGATGTTCTCCCTAGTTAGCCAACGGTAGTTGCTTTCGAAAGGTTGCGCCAAACACACGTTCGAGTGAAAAATCGCAGATCGCCTGTTCTGATCATGCGTCTGGGTGTATGGCTAACGTTCGAGCCGACTGGCATTTCAGTTCATTACGGTACGCTTCACCGCCAGGGCCGGGGCCCCCTCAGTGGGGCTCCCATACTGCCACTCGGCACCCGGTCAACCCCGCACCGCCCCCTTCCCGTGCTGCGCGCGAGATGGGCTCGTACCCTTCCCGACGGGTCGTGGGCGCGCGACACGCGATGAGGCCGGATTTACGGTCAAACCCCAGATCTAGTGGTTGGATTGCAACCACGGCCCAGAAGTTGTGGTCCCCGGTCTATTCAGGCCGTGGGCATCGCCTATGCTTGGGGCTGCTTCGAGGGGCTCACGGGCCGCTTGAGGTCTATGAGTCGTGTCGTGAAGGAGGGTTGGGAGTTCCATGCACTGCCCCTTCTGCAGGCACCCCGACAGTCGCGTGGTCGACAGTCGCACCACCGATGACGGCACGTCGATCCGCAGGCGCCGTCAGTGCCCCGACTGCTCCCGTCGTTTCACGACCGTGGAGACGTGTTCGCTGATGGTGGTCAAGCGCAGCGGCGTGACCGAACCGTTCAGCCGTACGAAGGTGATCAACGGCGTACGCAAGGCGTGCCAGGGGCGGCCGGTGACCGAGGACGCCCTCGCCCAGCTCGGCCAGCGGGTCGAAGAGGCGGTGCGGGCCACCGGGAGTGCCGAACTGACCACGCACGACGTCGGTCTGGCCATACTCGGTCCGCTGCAGGAGCTGGACCTCGTGGCCTACCTGCGCTTCGCGTCCGTGTACCGGGCTTTTGACTCGCTCGACGACTTCGAGGCTGCCGTCGGGGAGCTGAGGGACCAGCGGGAGAAGCGGCTCGACGAAGAGCCGCAGGGCGCCGGCGGGGAGCCCGGCGCGAACGAATGCGGGCCCGGAGGGACTGTCGAAGTCCCGGTGCCCGCCACTGCCGCCGACTGACCGGCTGAACGGCCGACGGCGGCACACACAGACCTGTTGCGTAAGCCTTCGCGGCTTTCGCGGCACCAGACAACACCGTGTCACGGGAACATCGTGGCACTTCAGGGCGTTTTAGCCTGATACAGGGAGGCGGCATGACCGAGACGACGAGCGGCCCGGCACGAGGTTCCCGCGCCAAGGGATCCAAGGCCAGCAAGGGTCTGCGTATCGAGCGCATCCATACGACGCCCGGCGTGCATCCGTACGACGAGGTGGTCTGGGAGCGCCGAGACGTCGTCATGACCAACTGGCGCGACGGCTCGGTCAACTTCGAGCAGCGTGGCGTCGAGTTCCCCGACTTCTGGTCGGTGAACGCGGTCAACATCGTCACCAGCAAGTACTTCCGCGGGGCCGTTGGCACCCCGCAGCGCGAGACCGGCCTCAAGCAGCTGATCGACCGCATCGTGAAGACGTACCGGAAGGCCGGCGAGGACTACAGCTACTTCGCCTCGCCCGCCGACGCCGAGATCTTCGAGCACGAGCTGGCGTACGCCCTCCTGCACCAGATCTTCAGCTTCAACTCGCCGGTCTGGTTCAACGTCGGAACGCCCCAGCCGCAGCAGGTCTCCGCCTGCTTCATCCTGGCCGTCGACGACTCCATGGACTCGATCCTCGACTGGTACAAGGAAGAGGGGATGATCTTCAAGGGCGGCTCCGGCGCCGGCCTGAACCTCTCCCGTATCCGTTCCTCCAAGGAACTGCTGTCCTCCGGTGGCAACGCCTCGGGACCGGTCTCCTTCATGCGCGGTGCCGACGCGTCCGCAGGAACGATCAAGTCTGGTGGCGCCACGCGCCGCGCGGCCAAGATGGTCATCCTCGACGTCGACCACCCCGACATCGAGGGCTTCATCGAGACCAAGGTGAAGGAAGAGGAGAAGATCCGCGCCCTTCGTGACGCGGGCTTCGACATGGACCTGGGCGGCGACGACATCACGTCCGTCCAGTACCAGAACGCCAACAACTCGGTCCGCGTGAACGACACGTTCATGAAGGCGGTCGAGGAGGGCGGCAAGTTCGGTCTGACGTCCCGCATGACGGGCGACGTCATCGAGGAGGTCGACGCCAAGTCGCTCTTCCGCAAGATGGCCGAGGCCGCCTGGGCCTGCGCCGACCCCGGCATCCAGTACGACGACACCATCAACGCCTGGCACACCTGCCCGGAGTCCGGCCGGATCAACGGCTCGAACCCGTGCAGCGAGTACATGCACCTGGACAACACGTCCTGCAACCTCGCCTCGCTGAACCTGATGAAGTTCCTCAAGGACGACGGCAAGGGCAACCAGTCCTTCGACTCCGAGCGCTTCTCCAAGGTCGTCGAGCTGGTCATCACCGCGATGGACATCTCCATCTGCTTCGCGGACTTCCCGACGCAGAAGATCGGCGAGAACACCCGCGCCTTCCGCCAGCTGGGCATCGGCTACGCCAACCTCGGCGCCCTGCTGATGGCCACCGGCCACGCGTACGACTCCGACGGCGGCCGCTCCCTGGCTGGCGCCATCACCTCCCTGATGACGGGCACGTCGTACAAGCGTTCCGCCGAGCTGGCCGCGGTCGTCGGTCCCTACGACGGCTACGCCAAGAACGCGACGCCTCACAAGCGCGTCATGAAGCAGCACTCCGACGCCAACGCCACGGCGCCCCGCGTGGACGACCTGGACTCGCCGATCTGGGCCGCCGCGACGGAGGCCTGGCAGGACGTGCTCCGCCTCGGCGAGAAGAACGGTTTCCGTAACTCCCAGGCGTCCGTCATCGCGCCGACCGGCACCATCGGTCTCGCGATGTCCTGCGACACCACGGGCCTGGAGCCCGACCTCGCCCTGGTGAAGTTCAAGAAGCTCGTCGGCGGCGGCTCGATGCAGATCGTCAACGGCACCGTGCCGCAGGCCCTGCGTCGCCTGGGTTACCAGGAGGAGCAGATCGAGGCGATCGTCGCCCACATCGCCGACCACGGCAATGTGATCGACGCCCCCGGCCTGAAGCCCGAGCACTACGAGGTCTTCGACTGCGCGATGGGCGAGCGTTCCATCTCCGCGATGGGCCACGTCCGGATGATGGCGGCCATCCAGCCGTGGATCTCCGGAGCGCTCTCCAAGACGGTCAACCTGCCGGAGACGGCGACCGTCGAGGACGTCGAAGAGGTCTACTACGAGGCCTGGAAGATGGGCGTCAAGGCGCTCGCCATCTACCGCGACAACTGCAAGGTCGGCCAGCCCCTCTCCGCCAAGAAGAAGGAGCAGGAGAAGGCCGAGGTCACCGAGAAGGCCGAGGACACGATCCGTGCCGCGGTCGAGAAGGTGGTCGAGTACCGCCCCGTCCGCAAGCGCCTCCCCAAGGGCCGCCCGGGGATCACCACCTCCTTCACCGTGGGTGGCGCCGAGGGCTACATGACCGCCAACTCCTACCCGGACGACGGTCTCGGCGAGGTCTTCCTGAAGATGTCCAAGCAGGGCTCGACCCTCGCCGGCATGATGGACGCCTTCTCGATCGCCGTCTCCGTGGGCCTGCAGTACGGCGTCCCGCTGGAGACGTATGTCTCGAAGTTCACGAACATGCGCTTCGAGCCCGCCGGCATGACGGACGACCCGGACGTGCGGATGGCGCAGTCGATCGTCGACTACATCTTCCGCCGCCTGGCGCTGGACTTCCTGCCCTTCGAGACCCGCTCCGCGCTCGGCATCCACTCGGCCGAGGAGCGTCAGCGTCACCTGGAGACGGGTTCGTACGAGCCGTCCATGGACGAGTCGGACGTCGACGTCGAGGGTCTGGCCCAGTCCGCCCCGCGGCAGCCCGAGGTCCTGAAGGCGGTCGCCGAACCGAAGGCCGAGGCCGAGAAGCCCGCTCCGCAGCAGGCGCACACCAGCGCCGAGCTCGTCGAGATGCAGCTCGGCATCCAGGCCGACGCGCCGCTGTGCTTCTCCTGCGGGACGAAGATGCAGCGGGCGGGCTCCTGCTACATCTGCGAGGGCTGCGGTTCGACCAGTGGTTGCAGCTGATCAGCTGACATAGCCAGGTGAGGGGTTGGCGGAGCCGGAAGGCTCCGCCAACCCCTCATGGCGTTCTCAGAGCGCGCCGCCCATCAGTGCCGCGAAGGACGTCGGGTCGGCGTCAAAGCCGCGGACGACCTCGCGGAAGGACCAGGCGCCCGACTCGTCCCGGGTGAACTCGGCGACGGTGGTCGCCGTGTACGCGGAGACACCGGAGAGGTCGCTCATGGCGAGGTCCGTGTATCCATGGCGGATGCGTACGGAGGTGTTCGGGATGTCGCCGAACACCTTGCGCTCCTCTTGAGGCTGTATGGCCACACCGACCACCACGCGCGCGTACGTCGACGCGAGCCGGTCGAGCTCCAGGGTCATGACCTCGTCGAAGCCGAAGCCCTGACCCGTCTGACTGTCCCTGTTGAGAGTGATCGTCCCGTCGGGGGCACGACTGTCGAAATGCACGAGATACGCGGGGCTGTCGTACGGAGCGTCCGCCATGTACGTCGCTGCGATGATGTCGAGGTCGTGCGACGGTGAGCCCAGAGGGCTCGGATCCCACTTGAGCCCCACCTCGACCTTCTCAATTCCCTTGCTGACACTGCTCACCAGAGATCCCCCTCCTCGTAGTCCCCGCTCACGCCGGTGCTCTAGGCATGTCCAACAGACACGCTACGACGCATGACTGACATCACTGAAGTTCGCCGGTCGGAAGGGCCGTTGGCGTTCGGGGTCCGCCCTGTCTTCTGTTCGCCGCGGCTTGGATCGGACGAACGCGACGTATCGGCCCAGGAGTTGGGGAACATCCTCGACCGTGAGTTCGGTATCGAACTGACCGCCGATGATCGCGCCGGGCTGATCCGGGCGCACTACGCCGGAGCGTGACCCGGGCCACGTTCCGCGCCGTACGATGGCGCGGTGCTGGTCAAGTGGATTCGCTGCACCGTGGTGGACCGACGGGGGTTCGAGCGGGGACAGCGGAAGTGGGCGGGGCTTCTGGGGGAGCCGGGGTTCCGGGGACAGGGCGGGGGGTGGAGTCGGGAGCGGCCGGGCGTGGCGCACGTCTTCGGCTTCTGGGAGAGCCGGGCTTTCTACGACTCCTTCATGGCGCGCTCCCATGACCGGCTCGCCGCCACGCAGTCGGGCACCTTCAAGGACATCCAGATCAAGCTCTTCGACCATCGTTTCGATGTGAAGACGGGCTTCGAACCGCGCTTCACGGACGCGGACGTGGTGCGGGTGGCGCACTGCCGGGTCCGCGAGGCGCGGGTGGAGCACTTCGCGCTCATGCAGGAGAAGGTCTGGAATCCGGCGATGGCGGGCTCTCCGGGGATGGTGCGCGGGCTCTTCGGGGAGGCGCCCGGGCATGAGTTCCTCGTGCTCTCCATGTGGCTTTCGGCCGCCGAGCACGGCAAGTACCGCAGGGAGCGCGTGGAGCGCCTCTTGCTTCGGGCCCAGACGGAGGCCGATGTCGCGGCGCTGGCCGGTGACATCGTGGAACTGGAGCCGTCGTGGACGGTGTGACGCCTCGCATGCGGTGACCTGCGGCGTTGTCGCCGTGAGCGGCAGCGTCCGGAGCGACCGCATACGCCGGATGGAGCCTCGAAGGCCGACCGGTTGAGCCGCGGGGGAGGGGCCGATCTAGGGTTTCCGTATGGCACGTCCGCAGCGCATCTTCCTTGTCCGGCACGGCGAGTCGGCCGGAAACGCCGACGACACCGTGTACGAACGCGAACCCGATCACGCGCTGGCGCTCACCGAGAAGGGCTGGCACCAGGCGGAGGAGACGGGTGAGCAGCTGCGGGAAGTCGTCGGCCGGGAGCGGGTGAGCGTGTACGTCTCGCCCTACCGCCGTACCCACGAGACCTTCCGTGCCCTGCGGCTCGACCCCGAGCTGGTGAGAATCCGCGAGGAGCCGCGGCTGCGGGAGCAGGACTGGGGAAACTGGCAGGACAGGGACGACGTCAGGCTGCAGAAGGCCTACCGCGACGCGTACGGGCACTTCTTCTACCGCTTCGCCCAGGGTGAGTCGGGGGCCGACGTGTACGACAGGGTGGGTGCGTTCCTGGAGAGCCTCTACCGGAGCTTCGAGGCCCCGGACCATCCGCCGAACGTCCTTCTTGTCACCCACGGCCTGACCATGCGGCTCTTCTGCATGCGCTGGTTCCACTGGTCGGTGGCGGAGTTCGAGTCGCTGTCCAACCCCGGGAACGGCGAGATGAGGACGCTGGTGCTCGGCGACGACGGCAAGTACACCCTGGACCGGCCGTTCGAACGCTGGCGCGAACCCGAACCCTACGGCGTCACCGGATAGAGTGGCAGGGCGATGACCGCTGACTCCTCTCCCGACCGGCGCCTGGCCCGCGCTCTGGCCAGCCTGCGTGGACTGGCGGTGGGGGACGCGCTGGGCTCTCAGTTCTTCGTGCCCGCGAACTACCCCCTGCTGAAGCGCCGCGAAACGCCCCCAGGCCCCTGGCAGTGGACCGACGACACCGAGATGGCCTGTTCGGTGCTCGCGGTCCTGATCCGGCACGACCGGATCGACCAGGACGCCCTGGCCCTGTCCTTCGCCGAGCACCACGACTTCGACCGCGGCTACGGCCCTGCCGTGAACCGGCTGCTCAGGCAGGTCCGGGAGGGCGGGGACTGGCGGGAGCTTGCCTCCGCGCTGTTCAAGGGGCAGGGCTCCTGGGGCAACGGGGCGGCCATGCGGATCGCCCCGCTGGGCGCCTGGTACGCGGACGATCCGGAGCAGGCGACCCATCAGGCGGAGATCTCCGCCTACCCCACGCACCAGCACCGTGAGGCGGTCGTGGGAGCCATGGCGGTGGCCGCTGCCACGGCGCTCGTGGCCGATCCCGCGGGGCCGCCCGCCCCCAAGGCGTTGCTCGACGGCGTGATCGACCTCGTGCCCCGCAGTGCCGTGGGGGCGGGGCTCCGTCGCGCGCGGGACATGCTCGACTACGGGGACGCGGCGACGGTCGCCGCGGTCCTCGGCTGTGGCCGCCGCACGACGGCTCACGACACGGTGCCGTTCGCGCTGTGGTCGGCCGCCCGTGGGCTGGGTGCCTACGAGCGGGCCATCTGGTCCACTGCTCAGGTGGGCGGCGACATGGACACGACCTGCGCCATCGTGGGCGGGGTGGTCGCTGCCGGTAACGGTGGAGCGCCCTCCGAGGCGTGGCTGGAGCGGACCGAGGCGCTGCCCGGCTGGGTGCCGGTCACGGAGGGCTGACTTCGGCGGCCGAGGCGGGTCGCTTCGGCGGTTAGGGTGCGTCGCTTCGGCGGTTACGACGGCATGACCTTGAGTTTCCGGTGTGACTGTCACGGTCATGCCACAGCGTGGCCGATGCGGGGGCCGGCGTCGGCCCTCCGGTTACTCTTTCCGGCAGGCCGCGAGTTGATCATGACTTGCGCCTCAACGAGATGCCGGTCGCCCGGCGGCCCCGCCACGCGTGCGTGCCGTCCGCTGCACGTGCGGGCCGGCCGGGAGGGGGTCCCGTGTCCGATTCACCATCCACGCCTGAGCCATCAGATGTGGAGGATTCACCAGCACATCCGGTAGGAGATCCAGCCAAAGAGCCGCCAGAAGCGCGGCGTGCGGACAGCCACAGCCATGGCCACGGCCACAGCCACGGCGAGGCGCCTGGGGAACCCCAGGACGCCGTGCCCCGGCCGCGCACTCCGGAGGGCGGTCCAGGGCCTCGTCCCGACTGGGCGTACCCGGAGGGCGCGTACAAGCACGAGCCACTGCTGGCCGACCTGCGTTCCGAGCCACCCGCCCCGGTCCGCGCGGGCACGCTCGTCGCGGTGCTCGCGACCGGCCTGCTGAGCATGCTGCTGCTCGGCGACGGGCTCGCGATCAACCTGCTGATCGTCGCCGTGCCCGCCGCGCTCGCCGCGTACTTCGCCGCCGACCAGGCCGGTCGCAGGCCGCGCCCATGGACGCTGGCCTGGGCGATCGGTGGCCTCGCGCTGCTTGCCGTGCCCGCGCTGCGGGACGCGGGGTGGCCCTCGTTCCTCGCCATCGTCGGCGCCGTCGGCCTCGGCTCGCTCGCGCTGCACGGCTGCCGTACCTGGCCCGGCGTGCTGCTCGGCCCGATCGGTCTCTTCGAAGCGGTGCTCTCCGGTCTCGGCTGGGGCTGGCGCGGGATGCGGGACCGTGCGAGCGGGTCCAGGAGCGGACCCGTACTGCGGGCGGCCGCGGTGACCGCCGTGCTGCTGCTGGTCTTCGGCGCACTGTTCGCCGGGGCCGATGCCGCCTTCGCGGGGCTGCTCGGCGATCTGATGCCCGACGCCTCCGTAGCCGACGGGCCATGGCGTCTACTGCTCTTTGCGGCCGGTGTCGTAGGGGCGCTCGCCGCGGCACACACCGCCGCCGCGCCCGTGCGGTGGGACCGGCTCGTCGTGGGTCCGGGACGGGAGCGGGGCCGCGTCGAGTGGGCGCTGCCGCTGATCGTCCTCAACCTGCTGTTCGCGGCGTTCAACGTGGTGCAGCTCGCCGTGCTCTTCGGCGGTTACGACGCGGTCCTGGAGAAGACCGACCTGTCGTACGCCGCGTACGCACGCCAGGGCTTCTGGCAGCTGCTGCTCGCCACGCTGCTCACTCTGGTCGTCATCGTCCTTGCGCTGCGCTGGGCGCCGCGGGACGGGGCACGCGACCGAGGTCTGGTGCGCTCCGTGCTCGGCACGCTCTGCGCCCTCACACTCGTCGTCGTCGCCTCGGCGGTGCGGCGCATGGACATGTACGTCGAGGCGTACGGCCTGACCAGGCTGAGGGTGTCGGTCGTGGCCGTGGAGCTCTGGCTCGGCCTGGTCATCGTGCTGATCATGGCGGCCGGTGTGTGGGGCGCGCGTTGGCTGCCGCGCGCCGTTGCGGCGAGTGCGGCCGCCGGTGTACTGGCCTTCGGGCTCCTCTCGCCCGACGGGCTCATCGCCGAGCGCAATGTGCAGCGCTACGAAGACACCGGGAAGTTCGACGTGGAGTACGCGCGGGGGCTGTCCGCCGATGCGGCTCCGGCCCTCGACGGGTTGCCGGAACCGCTGCGTTCCTGCGTCCTTGAGGGCCTCGAGACGAGCCTCGGCTCCGAGCGCGGCCCCTGGTACGCCACCAGCCTGGGGGAGGCGCGGGCCAGGGAGATCCTCGAGGACCGGCCGCCCGAGGCGCCCTCGTCGGGCTGCGCGGGCCAGGGCGAGGAGACCTCGTACCGCTGAGTCGTGCGCGGGTGGGCCGCGGGTCCGCCGGGTGACGAGAGGGCGGTTGTGGCCCTCCATGGCGGTGAGTGCCGGGCCGCTCTCCCGTCCCCACGGGCGACCCGGCACGCACGCCTGCGCGCGCCTGTCAGCCGCCCGCCGGACCCGCCGCGCTCGCCGTCCCGGACAACGCGTCCATGTCGCTCTTGCGTACCCGGACCACCACCAGCGCGGTGACCAGGGCGAGCAGGGCCATGGCGACGGCCGGCATGAAGGCCGTCGAGATCCCCTCGGACAGCACTTCGTGCCCCCATGGAGCGGGCAGCTCGCCGGTCTTGGTGAAGGCGGCCTTCTGTTCCGGCGAGGCGTTCGCCATGAAGTCCGCCATCTGCTCCTTGCCCTCGTCGCGGCTCGCCGTGCCGAACACCGTGGTCAGAATGGAGAGGCCGAGCGAACCGCCCACCTGCTGCGTCGCGTTGAGCAGCCCCGATGCCGCGCCCGCCTCGTGTTGGGCCACTCCGGAGACGGCTGTCAGTGTCAGGGTCACGAAGTTCAGACCCATGCCAAAGCCGAACAGGAGCATCGGGCCGAGCACTCCGCTCACGTACGAACTGTCCGGGCTTATGAGCGTCTGCCAGCCGAGCCCGATGGCGACGAGGGCCGAACCGATCACCATGAACGGCTTGGGGCCGAGGGTCGGAAGCAGCCGTTGGGAGATGCCCGCGCCCGCCACGATCGCGACCGTGACCGGCAGGAACGCGAGGCCCGCCTCGATCGGTGTGTAGCCCAGGACGTTCTGGACGAAGAGCACGATGAAGAAGAACATGCCGAACATCGCCGCGGCCAGGCTCAGCATGATCACGTACGAGCCGGAGCGGTTGCGGTCGGCGAACATCTTCAGTGGAGTGATCGGTTCCTTCGCCCGGCTCTCGACCAGCGCGAAGGCGAGGAGCAGCACGATCGCCGCGCCGAACGACCCCATGGTGAGGCTGTCGCTCCAGCCGTCCTCTGCCGCCCGGATGAATCCGTAGACCAGGGAGGCCATGCCGAGGGTCGACGTGAGGGCGCCCGCGATGTCGAAACGGCCCGGGTGGCGCTCGGACTCGCTGATGTAGAGCGGGGTGAGGAAGGCGATCAGGATGCCGATGGGTACGTTCACGAACAGCACCCAGCGCCAGTCGAGCCATTCGGTGAGCATGCCACCGGTCAGCAGGCCGATGGCGCCGCCGCCCGCGGAGACGGCCGCGAACACCCCGAAGGCGCGGTTGCGCTCGGGTCCTTCGGGAAACGTCGTGGTGATGAGGGCCAGTGAGGTGGGCGACGCGATCGCGCCGCCTACGCCCTGCAGGGCACGCGCGGCCAGCAACTGCCAGGGCTCCTGCGCGAATCCGCCCAGGAGCGAGGCGAGGGTGAAGACCAGGATGCCGGTCATGAAGACGCGGCGGCGGCCGAGGATGTCTCCGGCCCGGCCGCCGAGAAGCAGCAGGCCGCCGAAGGTGAGGGTGTACGCGCTGACGACCCAAGTGAGGTCAGTGGTGGAGAATTTGAGCGCGTCCTGAATGTGCGGGAGCGCGATGTTCACAATCGTCGCGTCGAGGACCACCATGAGTTGGCAGGCCGCGATGACGGTCAGGGCGATTCCGGGGCGGCCTTCTCGGCGGGCGGCACCGGGCTTCTGAGATTTGGATAACTGAGAGGTGGTCACTATGGGTCCCCCACAAGTGCGTTAGTGAACGCTCCCGTTCACTGTTCCGTCCACGGTAGTGACTCCCCATCAGTGAACGCAACCGTTCACTGGCACTGCCTCGTACTCCTACGGAGAGATATCGATGGTTACTTCGCGCTGGAGCGCCGCACCCGCTCAAACGGCCTCCCTGCGCCGCCGGGGTCCCGTGCTCGAACGGGCGATCCTCGAGGCCACGCTCGAACAGCTCAGCACCGTCGGCTGGGCCGGTCTGACGATGGAAGGCGTGGCCGCGGGCGCCCAGACCGGCAAGGCCGCCGTCTACCGCCGCTGGCCCTCCAAGGAGGACCTTGTCGTCGACGCGCTGCAGGCCGGCCTTCCGGAACTCGACTCCGCGCCGGACTGCGGAGGGGTCAGGGAAGACCTGCTTCAGCTGTGCAGGCAGATGCGTGAGGCGATGTTCTCGCGGCCCGGATTCGCACTCCGCGCGGTCCTTCACGAGTGCGACACGGTGACGGCCGAGCGGTTCCATGGCGTGATCTTCGACGGGGTCATCGGGCCGAGCGTGGGACTGATCCAAGAGGTGGTACGCCGTGGGGTCGAGCGCGGAGAGGTCCGCGCTGAGGCCACGAATTCCTACGTATGCGATGTCATTCCGGCGATGATGATGTACCGGTCCAAGGTGTGCGGGAGCGAATGGGGAGACGAGGAGTTCACCGAGCTGATCGATCAGGTCATGGTTCCGCTGCTTCGTCGGTAGACCTGGGTGTCGCCGGTGGCATGGCGCGGCGTAGGCTGTCAGGCGCCATGCCGTACGAACCACCCACCCACACCGTCGAGCGCTCCCTTCGCGCTACCACCGGAGCGAAGATCGTTGCCGGAGTCGACGAAGTCGGGCGCGGCGCGTGGGCGGGACCGGTCACCGTATGTGCGGCGATCACGGGACTGCGCAGGCCGCCCGAAGGGCTCACCGACTCCAAGCTGATCACTCCCAAGCGGCGCACCACGCTCGCGGGGGAGCTGGAGAGCTGGGTCACGGCCTATGCCCTGGGGCACTCCTCGCCCGAGGAGATCGACGACATGGGGATGACCGCCGCGCTGCGGCTCGCCGCGGGACGCGCCCTGGAGGCGCTTCCGGTGCGTCCGGAAGCGGTGATCCTCGACGGGAAGCACGACTATCTCGGGATTCCCTGGCAGGTTCGTACGGTGATCAAGGGCGACCAATCCTGTGTGGCCGTCGCCGCGGCGTCGGTGATCGCGAAGGTTCGGCGCGACAAAATGATGGCCGAACTGGGTATCGAACATGCAGACTTCGGTTTTGCGGCCAACGCCGGCTATCCGTCGCCGGTGCACAAGGCCGCGCTGGCGGAGCGGGGGCCCACCCCGTACCACCGGATGTCGTGGGCGTATCTTGATGCGCTGCCCCAGTGGCGGCACCTCAAGAAGGCCCGCAGCTGGGCGGATGGAAGCGTTCCGGAGATCGAGGGCCAGCTCGGCTTCGATTTCTGACGCTTCCGGCAGTTCCCATCGCACTCCAGTGCCACCCGCCGATGCCACCCGCACCGGCGTTTGATAAATAACAACGCATGCCTCTCAGTCCCGAGGAGCCTCAGATTCCCGAGAGTGCCCAGGGTCCCCGCGTGACCCCGGCCAGTGGCCGCATCACGCCGACCCCCCGCCCCGTACCCGGCCCGCGTCCCGCGGCCGCGCCGCGTCCTGGCCGACCGGGCCCCGCCCGGCCGACGCCGCCGGCGCAGCGCATGTCGCGTGAGCCGGCCGCCAAGCCCGGGCCTTCCGCCCCGGTTGTTTCCGGATCTCCCGCCGCTCCCGTTGGTGTCCCCGCGGGCCCCGCAGCGGACGCCGGTACTTCGGTTCCGCAGATCCAGCTGATCCCGGCTCCCGTCGAGGGGGCGCTCGACGCCGCCGAGGAAGCCGTTGACCTGCTGCTCGACTCGGGCCGCGCTCCTGGTGAGGTGCTGGTGATCACCACCGGCGACCCGCACCCGTGGGCCACGCACGAGCTGTCGTTCGGCGAGGTCTCCTACTGGGCTCAGCACGACGCGGGTGACGACGTCTTCTATGCGGACGCCGCCGCCCTGGACCGTGCCGTGTCCCGCCCCGTCGTCGTTGTCGCCATCAACGGCGGCAGCGAGGAGATCGCGGTCGGCGCGCTGCCGACGGCGCTCGCCCGGGCCGGAACCCTGCTGATCGTCTGCGGTGACCCGCAGCGGATCAACGCGATGCTGGGCGCGGGCGTCTGACGCTCGCTGTCCGACATCCGCGCCTCGGCTTCGCCTGCCTGACGTTCGTCGTCAGGCGGACGAAGTCGCGGCGTGGGGCGACCGGTTGCGGTGGCATGGCGAAGTGAGCCTCGAGCCGTGCGTGTCGCGCATCGCGCATCGCGCGACGCTGCCGGCGGGCACGCGCCCGTTCATGCCTTTCCCGCCTCGCGGCGGGGTGGTGCGGCGGACGCCTCAGCGTGCCGCCGCTCGGCGGAGGACGTCGGACGCGGCGCCGCCGGTGCGTGGTGGCGGATCGGTGTCGGCGAACGCCTCGGGCTGTGAGCCGGTGCTCGGCCGACGGCCCCCGCGCCCCTCGCCGAGCACCTGCCAGCCGTCATGGGTCAACGTGATGTAGGCCCCGCACCGCAACCCGTGCAGCGTGCAGGCGTCCCGCAACCCCCACATCCACGCCCCGTCCTCCTGCGTCCAACGTGCGTCACCGTCACGGCAGTAGAGCAGGACGGCCGTACGCACCGGTGTGCGGCGGCGCAGGTCGTGCGGGATGATCCGGCGCAACTGCGCGAGCAGGGCGTTACGGAAGACCCACCCGTCCGCCGGGCTAGGCCGACGGGTGAACGAGGCGCTCGCCCGCAGCCGTTCCTCCGGATCGAGGACGGCGACGACCGCTGTCGCGGGCGTCGGACGATGCCGGGCGTGCAGGCCGCTGACGACCTCACGCGGGTTGCGCAGCAGGGGGATCCCCGCGGCTGACCACTCCGCGGGCTCCAGCATCCGGGCCAGTCGGTTGGCGGGATCGGCGGACATCTCAGCCGACATCGAAGACTCCGGCATCGATGCCGCAGCGGACGGAGCGAATCCGAAGGTCACGGTCCTCCCTTCGGCTACGCGCCCAGAGGGCGGGGTCGGGCTGGGGAGCGCACCGCGGCACAGTGCTGCCGGGCCACGGGGAGCCGCGCGGGGAGCGCTACCAATTCTTCCCGTCGGACTGCCTTGCGGCAACGAGCAATTGGGACCGCCGACCGGTATCTGGTGATGCGCCTTCTATATCCCTGCCCAAGGCGCCCCCCGTTGACGCTTTCGTCAGCCCTGTACAGCCAGGACCAGCGGCAACACACCCTTGGCTCCGGCTCGGCGGAGCATGCGCGCGGCCACCGCCAGGGTCCAGCCGCTGTCCGTCGAATCGTCGACGAGCAGCACGGGGCCGCCCGCTTGCTGGAGCGCCGCGGCGAGCTCGGGGGGCACGGTCAGCGTCCCGTCGAGGGCGCGCAGACGCTGGGCGCTGTTGCTCCGCGGAACGTGCGTCGAATCGGCGCCGGCGGCGTACTCGATGGAGCCGAGGAGGGGCAGGCGGCCGATCTCAGCGATCCGCGCACCCAGTGACTGGATCAGCTGGGGCCTGGTGTGCGAGGACATCGTCACGACGCCGGCCGGTCGCGGCTGCGCGTCGGCGCCGCCCGATGCCCAGCCACCGGGGCCCTTCGCCCAGTCGGCGAGGACACCGACCACGGCGTTCGCCACGTCGTCGGGCACCGGCCCGTCAGGGGCCTGCGGCGAGAGCATCGGACGGAGCCTGTTGCCCCACCCGATGTCGGAGAGACGCCCCAACGCCCGGCCCTGCGACGCCTGTTCCCCCGCAGGGATGCGTCCCTTCAGGTCGACGCCGATCGCGGCGAGCCCGGTGGGCCACATCCTGCGGGGCTCCACATCGACGCCCGCGCGGACCAGTTCGCCCTTCGCCGTGTCGAGCGCCCCGGACGACACGGCGTCGGTGAAGCGCGCTCCCGCGCAGTTGTCGCAGCGGCCGCAGGGGGCGGCTGCCTCGTCGTCCAGCTGCCGTCGCAGGAACTCCATCCGGCAGCCGGGAGTCGTGGCGTAGTCCCGCATCGCCTGCTGTTCCGTCTGTCGCTGCTTGGCGACCCAGGCATACCGCTCGGCGTCGTACGCCCAGGGCATCCCCGTGGAGGTCCAGCCGCCCTTGACCCGCCGGACCGCTCCGTCCACGTCGAGGACCTTGAGCATCGTCTCCAGACGTGACCGGCGCAGCTCGACCAGCGGTTCCAGGGCGGGCAGCGAAAGTGGCCTCCCCGCCTGCGCCAGCACGTCCAGCGTGCGCCGGACCTGCTCCTCGGGCGGGAAGGCGAGCGAGGCGAAGTAGTTCCAGATCGCCTCGTCCTCCTTGCCCGGAAGGAGCAGCACCTCCGCGTGATCGACACCTCGGCCCGCACGACCGACCTGCTGGTAGTACGCGATCGGAGAGGAAGGGGAGCCGAGATGCACCACAAAACCGAGGTCGGGCTTGTCGAAGCCCATCCCCAGGGCGGAGGTGGCGACCAGGGCCTTCACGCGGTTGGCGAGCAGATCCTCCTCGGCCTGCTGGCGGTCCGAGTTCTCGGTCTTTCCGGTGTACGAGGTGACGGTGTGCCCGCACTGCCGGAGGAAGGCGGTGATCTCCTCGGCTGCGGCGACGGTGAGCGTATAGATGATTCCTGAGCCCGGCAGCTCGTCCAGATGGTCGGCGAGCCAGGCCAACCGGTGCGCCGCGTTGGGGAGTTCGAGGACGCTCAGGCTCAGGCTCTCGCGGTCGAGGGGGCCGCGCAGCACGAGCGCGTCCGAACTGCCACCGGTGCCCAGTTGCTCGGCCACGTCAGCTGTCACGCGCGCGTTGGCCGTCGCGGTGGTCGCCAGGACGGGGACGCCAGGGGGCAGGTCGGCGAGCATCGTGCGCAGCCGTCGGTAGTCGGGCCGGAAGTCGTGGCCCCAGTCCGAGATGCAGTGCGCCTCGTCGACCACGAGCAGGCCGGTCGCGGCGGCGAGCTTGGGCAGGACCTGGTCGCGGAAGTCCGGGTTGTTCAGCCGCTCCGGGCTGACGAGGAGGACGTCCACGTCGCCGGAGGCGACCTCGGCCTGGATGGTCTCCCACTCCTCGGTGTTGGAGGAGTTGATCGTGCGGGCGCGGATCCCGGCCCGCGCCGCCGACTCCACCTGGTTGCGCATGAGCGCGAGCAGCGGGGAGACGATCACGGTGGGGCCGCTGCCCCGCTCTCGCAGCAGCGCGGTCGCGACGAAGTACACGGCGGACTTTCCCCAGCCCGTGCGCTGTACGACCAGGGCCCTTCGCTTGTCGGCGACGAGCGCTTCGATCGCGCGCCACTGGTCCTCGCGCAGCCGCGGACCGTCCGACGCCGCCGCCTCGCCACTTTTGGGCGCGGGGCCGCCGACGAGGCGGGCGAGTACGGCATCGGCCGCCGTGCGCAGATCTTCGTTGCTCATGCCCCCATGCAACCCGATGGGTCTGACATTAGGCGAACGGGTCCGCCGAGCTGTGGATAACTCTTGGCGTGCCCCTGACTGTACTTATCCACAGGGCAAACCGGAATCTGGTCATTCGCGGGAGAGTCGGCGCATGACGAACCACAGCGAGCAAAACGATCCGATCGACTCGACCCACTCCAGCAACTCCATCGGCTCGGCTGAGCGAACCGCATCCATCGACGAGACGACGGTCACCCTGCGCACCCCCGCCGAACTCGCGGACGCCCTGCCGTACTTGCTCGGGTTCAGGCCCGAGGAGAGTGTCGTCCTCATCGCCCTGCACGGCGAGAGGGGGCGGTTCGGCGGCCGGGTGCGCCTCGGTATTCCCGGGCGTGCGGAGGACTGGCCGCCCATCGCTGAGCAGCTCGCACAGTGCCTGGTGGGCGGCTGTGAGCGGCGCGGCGCCCGGCCTGACGGCATCGTGGCCTTCCTGTGCGCGGAACCGGACGGCGCCGAGACCGGCCGGCAGGTCATGGAGCGCCTGCGGCCGCTGGCGCAGGAGCTCCGCACCGCCTGTGGAAGGCTCGACGTCCCCGTGTTCGAGGTCGTGTGCATCTCGGCGGGCACCTTCTGGACCTACTGCTGCCCGAACCAGCAGTGCTGCCCGCCGGAGGGTGTGCCACTGCTGCGCCCCGGCACCTCGGTTTTGGCCGCCGCCACGGCCTACGCCGGCGTCCAAGTAGGCGCCACTACGCGGGAGATGCGGGCGCGGCTGGCTCCCTGGGAATCCGTCGCCGCAGTCGACCAGGAAGCCGCGCTCGACGCGGCCGGCATGGCGCTCGTGCACCGGATGCTGGGGGAGGGCGGGCAGGCCGAGGTCGCCGCGGACACGCTCGACCTGGCCCGACGGATCATGGCACGCATGGTGGCCGCGCCGACGGTCGTCGACAGGCTCGAGGCGGACCTCCAGGACGACGAGCTTCTCGCGCACGATGAGGCCGCCGCGCTGATCCTCGGCCTGCAGGACCGTACGACGCGTGATAGGGCCGCAGAGTGGATGGAAGGCGAAGTGGCCGCGTCGGCGCTCCGTCTCTGGAGGGTCCTGTCCCGCCGCTGCGTGGGGGCCTACAAGGAGCACGCGGCGGCACCGCTGTCGCTCGCGGGCTGGGTCGCATGGTCCCTGGGCGACACCACGGAGGGCCAGGAAGCTCTGGCCATGGCGCTGTGCGCCGATCCGAGTTACACCTTCGCGCAGCTCCTGCACCATGCCTGCACCGGAGATCTGGACCCCGAACCGATCCGCCGCTGCTTGCGCACGGAGCGAAGCGACCGTAGTGCCACGGGAGTGCAGGGGGAGCTGCCACTCGCCTCGGAGCCCCAGGAGACTTCGGAGCCCTCGGAGCTCGCAGAGCCTTCGGATCTCGCGGGTGAGCCGGTGGGTGAGCCAGTGGGCGTCGCCCCTCGACGCCGCCGCCCCGCACGTCCGAAGGGCGGCACGGGCGCACGGGTCACCGACAGGCCGGCCACGGGGCCACAGAACCGCCGCAGCACCATCCGTCGCACAGCGAGGAACGACACGTGAACGCGGGCGTGCGGCTCCGGGGCTCAGGAGCCGGGCGGGTGCCGGCCGTGCTGCCGTACGGGGGAGGCCAGGGCCGGGCGAGTGGCTTCCCGTCCGGTAGGCGTGACTTGGTGCGGGGCAGGTCCGTTCACCTGAGTGGCGGTACCTGTGCCTGGGCCGATCCGCCGTACGACCCCCGACTTCCCGTAGCGCGGACAGCGCAGAAGAGGCCACCCCATGCCCCTGCCCGCCCCGTCCCCCGTCTCCGGCAGAGGGGGTCCCCGGAGGCCCATGCCGGGCTCCCCGCTTCCTGTCGGCGGATCCGCGCGGGCTCCCGCGCCGCGTCGCCTCGCGCAGCTGCCGCCCGCGCACGCCACGCTGATCTGTGTCGCCCTGCCCGCGCTCGCCATCTCCACGGACCAGGGGCAGCTGACCGGCCGCGGACTCGAGGGGTTCTACCGAGCCGGGCGCAGGCTGCTATCCCGCTGTCAACTACGCGTGGCGGGGCGCGAGCCGATCGCCGTGCAGGCACGGATGCTCTCGGCCGACCATGCCCGTTTCATGGCGACACTGCGCCCCGCCGCGGACGGCGGCCCGGATCCGGACGTGATCGTCGAGCGAACCCGGTACGCGGACGGCACGGAGCGGATCATCCTGCGCAGTGCCGCGGCCCGGCACCTGCGACTACCGGTGGAAGTGTCGCTCGGAACGGATCTGGCGGAGCTCGGAGCGGTCGCCTCCGGCGACACCGGTCCCGAACTGGCCCCCACGGTCCACGACTCCGGAATGCGCTGGTCCTCGCCGTCAGGCACGTGTGTGGTCACCGCACACCCGGCGCCCGCGGACGCGCTGGCCTCGGCGGGACTGCTGCGCTGGGAGGTGGAGCTGGCGCCGGGCGGCACCTGGAGCCTGGAGCTGCGTGTGCGGCCGGAGGGCGCGGGCCCGGTGAGGGCGGTCGGGCACGGGATGTCCAGCGCCCTCGCCACGGCGCGGGCCGCGGGCGACGACCCCAGGGCCCCCGCCCTGCTGGACCGGTCCGTGGAGGATCTCCAGGCGTTGCTGATGCGGGACCCCGAGCACCCGACCGACGTCCACCTGGCCGCGGGGGCGCCCTGGCGCTGCGGGCTCGCACCGGCCGAGGCCCTCGCTGCCGCGCGGATGGCCCTGCCGCTCGGCACCGGGATCGCCGTGGGGACACTGCGCACGCTGGCCCGCCGTCAACTCGTGGGCAAGGGACCACGGGTGGGCATGATCCCTGGACCGCTGCGGAACGTGGGGCCGCATCTGCCGCCCGGATGCACGGGGGTCGAGGCGACGCTGCTCTTTCCGGTGGTGCTGGCGGAGGCATGGCGTTGGGGATTGCCGGCTCAGGAGACGGAGGAGTTGCTGCCGGCGGCCGAGCGCTGCCTGCGGTGGCTGCTTGCCGCGGCGGGCGACCGCGGGCTCCTGCCGGACCCGTACCCGGGTGGGCCCGCGCGCTGCGAGACCCAGGCCCATGCCCACAGGGCCGCGCTGCTCGGCGCCGACCTGCTGGATGCCCACGGCCGCCCGGGCGGTGCCGGCCTGCGGCAGTGGGCGGAGCGGCTGCGAGGCACCTTCCGGGAGGACTTCTGGGTGGAGGACCGGGCGGGTGGCCGGCCCGCCGCGGCCTGTCTGGCCGACGGCCGCCCCGTGCCCCTGCTCACGGGTGGAGCCGCACACCTCCTCGACACGGGGCTGCTCGGAGCGGGCGTCCTCGCGCCAGGGCTGCTGGACAAGGTGCGGACGGAGCAGCTCGCCCGGCTGCTGGGCGGGCCCGCCATGGACTCGGGATGGGGACTGCGGAGCCTGGGCGTCAAGGAAGCGGCGTACAACCCTTTCGGACATCGTGGCGGGGCGGTCCGTGTCCACGAGACGGCCGTCGCCGTCGCGGGTCTGGCCGCCGCGGGCTACGAGAAGGAGGCGAGCGCGCTGCTGCGAGGGGTGATGGCGGCAGCCGAGACGTTCGGATACCGGTTGCCTGAGATGTACGCGGGGGAGCAGCGCACAGAGGGCGGTGCTCCGCTGCCGCACCCAGCGGCCTGCCGCCCGGCGGCCACCGCCGCGGCTGCCGGGGTTCAGCTCCTCACCACGCTCGCCGGGATCCGGCCCGACGCCCCGTCGGGCACGGTGACGCTGAGCCCCGTCCGCAGCGCACCCCTGGGGGAGCTGGGGCTGACGGCACTGCGTGTGGCGGGCGCCCCGTTTTCCGTGCGTGTCAGCCGACTCGGCCTCGCCATGGTCGAGGAAGCGGCCGACGGGCTGCAGCTGGGGGTGTGACCTAGGGACCGAGGGGGACGGCGCTGCGGAGGTGTGGCCCATTCGGGAAGGACCTGAAGGACCGGCGGCCGGTGTGGCTCACCTGCGACAGGTGTGGCTCAAATCCGACGTGGGGGCCGGTGAATCCGACCGGGTTCGGATGCCGGAGGAGCTGTTTATCGTCAGGCAGACGACTATGATCGCGGCATGTCGCCCTACGACCCGTCGGCCTTCCCGCCATTTGCTGTCACCGTCGATCTGGTCGTGCTGACCGTACGTCGTCATGCGCTCTGCGCGCTTGCCGTACGCCGGGGCGAGTCGCCGTTCCAGGGGCGTTGGGCGCTGCCCGGCGGATTCGTGCGTGACGACGAGGACTTGTCGGCCGCCGCCGCGCGTGAGCTGGTCGAGGAGACGGGGCTGTGCGCGCACGATCCGGCCTCTCCGGCCCAGGCGAACGGCGCGCACCTGGAGCAGTTGGCCACGTACGGCGATCCCAAGCGCGATCCGCGGATGCGGGTCGTCAGCGTTGCCCACCTCGCGCTTGCTCCCGACCTCCCCGCCCCGCGGGCCGGCGGCGACGCGAACAGTGCGCGCTGGGCGCCGGTCGAGGCACTGCTCAACCAGGGTGGGTACGGACGTGAGGACGAGCAGGCGGCGCCGCTCGCCTTCGACCACGCGCAGATCCTGGCGGACGGCGTGGAGCGCGCACGTTCGAAGATCGAGTACTCCTCGTTGGCGACGGCCTTCTGCCCGCCCGAGTTCACCGTCGGCGAGCTGCGCCGCGTGTACGAGGCCGTGTGGGGCGTGGTGCTCGACCCGCGCAACTTCCACCGCAAGGTGACCGGCACGCCGGGCTTCCTCGTCCCCACCGGTGGCACGACCACGCGCCAGGGCGGCCGCCCCGCTCAGCTCTTCCGCGCGGGCGGCGCGACGCTGCTCAACCCGCCGATGCTCCGCCCCGAAGTCTGAGGCTCGCGCCACGGGACGCGCCGAGGGTCGCTCCGCTGGTCGCCCCGCCGGTGACCTGTAGGTGACCTGTCGGTCCGGCGGCGTGATGGACACCCGCAGCCCACGCCCTGACCGAAATGCCAGAAATATCGCGTTATCTTGCTGAAGTACCCACGGGGTTCGTCCGTCCCCGACCCGGCGGACAAACCCTGGCCGTCGAGCGGTCGCACATCCCGCGAGAGAAGCGATGATCCAGGCCATCGGACTGACAAGCAATCCCCGCCAGGAGCTGCCGCCTGCCGTCGACGACGTGTCCTTCGAGGCGCGAACAGGCCGTGTCACGGCACTGCTCGGCGCGCAGGGCGCCGGTAAGACGACGGCGCTGAGGCTCATGCTCGAACTTCAACAGGGCCGAGGTGTCACCTACTTCAGAGGGCGTCCGCTGCACCGCATCACCTACCCGTCACGCGAGGTGGGCGTCCTTCTGGGCGAGGTTCCCGGACACCCCGGCCGCACGGTCCGAGGTCAGCTGCGCATGCTGTGCGCGGCCGCCGGAGTGCCCGTCCAGCGCGCCGACGACGTACTCGAAGTCGTCGGTCTGGTGAGCCTTCGCGATCAGCGCCTCGGCACGCTCTCGCGGGGCATGGACCGTCGTCTCGGCCTCGCCTGCGCGCTGCTCGCCGACCCGCACACACTCGTCCTGGATGACCCCGTCGACGGGCTCTCGGCCCGTGAGGGCGGCTGGCTGCACGAGGTTCTGCGCGCGCACGCCGCCCAGGGCGGGACCGTCCTGTTCTCCACGGCCGACCCCAAGGAAGCCGCGCGGACCGCCGATCGCGTCGTGACGCTGGAAGCGGGCCGCCTCGTGGCCGACCAGGAGGCCAGGGACTTCGCCCGCACCCGGCTGCGCCCCCGGGTCGCGGTGCGCAGCCCGCACGCGGCACGGCTCGGCGCGCTGCTGTCCAAGGAGGCCCGCTCCCGGCAACGCTCCATCGAGGTGGTCAAGGAAGACGGCAACCGGCTCTCGGTGTACGGCAGCAACTGTGCCGACATCGGGGAGACCGCTTTCCGTCACGGAATCCTCGTCCACCAACTCGCCGACGAGATCGGGGATGCGGGGCCTGCGGCGGCTGAGACCGTCGTGCCTTCTCCCGAATCCGAATCCCGCCCCGCGCTGGCGCCCGTACCCGCCCCTGGAATCGCCGACACAACCGAAGCTGATGCCGGAACCGGAGCCAAGCCCTCACCCCAGGCCGAGACCGTGCCCGGGGAAGAGGCCGTCTCCGCCGAAAAGACCGTCTCCGCGGCCAAGAACCTCATCCCGCTCGCCACCACGGAACCGGACACCGCCACCGCAGCCGGCACGCCTCAGCCGGCCCCCGCGGCACCATCCCACTTGCCGCCCCCCATCTCCGTCCGCCCTGCCCGCAGCCCCCTCCACCCCCTGCGCTACGAACTGCGCCGCGCCGCCGGTGTAAGCACCGGCTACCTCACCACGGCCGCCGTTCTCGCCGTCTCCGCCGTGATCTGCGTCTTCCTCGCCAGGAGTGGTCACACGCCGCAGCCTTACCTGCTGGCCGCCTGGCCCCAGGAACTTCCCTTGCCGCCCGCGGCGCTGGGCGCCGGACTGCTCGGCGCCCTCGCCTTCGGTGAGGAATTCCGCCACCCCGCCCTGGCTGCCGACCGGGGCACCGTCCCCCGCCGCTTGGGGCTGCTCAGTGCCAAGTTGACCGTCGCGGCCGCCACCGCGCTTCTGCTGAGCCTGCTCGTCCTGATCTCCGACGCCGCTCTCCTGCACCTTGTATACGGAGAAGAGGTCGCGAAAGTTCCCGTCGACTGGCTCCCGATGAGCGTGAGTTGGGTCGCCCTGGTCGGTGGCTGCGCCTGGGCGGGGGTACTCGCCGGAGGAGTCTTCCGGTCCACGACCGCCGGTCTCGCCGCGGTTCTCGCGGTGCCGATCGTCGTTGTACCGCTCGTACAAAAGGCCTTGGAGGGGCCGTCTGTGCGATCGGCCGCGGGGCTCCCCGGGAGGCTGCGCGACCTCGCACTGGTGCAGTGGCCCTTCGGTGTCGAGCGATATCTGGCCGGTGGAGTCCGGATGGTCGCCCAACCTGTGGGCAGTGCACTGATGTTGTCGCTGACCGCTCTGCTCTGCGCATATCTGCTCACCGGGATGCGCGGCAGGGCTCGATGACAACCGTCCGTCGGTTCCGTTCACGTGCTGCGCACAACTCCCCCGGAGAACGCCCATTTCTTTCCGATAAGGCGTCAATTGCGGCGGGGTAAGCGATCACCCTTTCGTGTGCTTTTCACCAAAGACCTCAAGGGACTTGGGAGCCACGCCGACAAAGGTTCCGTGAGTACCCTTGCGCACACCATGATGACCGCCGCCCGCTCCGCAGACTCCGGCCTCGCCGGCCCGGGCGATCTCGACCGCTACCCCTACGCCGAGGCCCCTGGCGTCGACCGCGTCGTCGCCCCCTCCTGGGACAGCGCCGACCACGACCTCGGCCGCGTGGGACGACGCACCGCCGGCAGTCGCGGCCGCGGGCTGCACGGCCAACTCGTCCAGCAGCTCGGCCAGATGATCGTCTCCGGAGACCTCGGAGCCGACCGCCCGCTGGTCCCCGAGGAGATCGGCCAGCGGTTCGAGGTCTCCCGCACCGTCGTCCGGGAATCGCTGCGCGTACTCGAGGCGAAGGGCCTCGTCAGCGCCCGGCCGAACGTCGGCACGCGCGTGCGTCCCGTCAGTGACTGGAACCTCCTGGATCCGGACATCATCGAATGGCGCGCGTTCGGTCCGCAGCGCGACGACCAGCGTCGTGAACTCAGCGAGCTGCGCTGGACGATCGAGCCCCTCGCCGCGCGGCTCGCGGCGGGCCACGGCCGCGAGGAGGTGCAGCAGCGGCTCGCCGACATGGTCGAGATCATGGGCCACGCCCTGAGCCAGGGCGACGGGATCACCTTCTCCCGTGCCGACGCGGAGTTCCACTCGCTGCTCATCCAGCTCGCGAGCAACCGCATGCTGGAGCACCTGTCGGGCATCGTCTCGGCCGCACTCCAGGTCTCGGGCGGCCCGATCACCGGCTGCGACCGCCCCACCGAGGCGTCCCTGGTGCACCACTCGCGGATCGCCGACGCCCTCGGGGCCGGTGACGGCCCCGGCGCCGAGGCCGCCATGCGCCAGCTGCTCACCGTCCACCCGGAGGTGGAGCGCGTCGTGCCCGCCCCCCGCGAGCACTGACGGCCGGGTCTGCGTTCGTACGGCCGACTGATGCGCCTCGCGGCCCGACCTCATCACTCCGTTGGCGCGGTGGCGTCGCCGGGCTTCTGCGGGTTCCTCGGGGATCCGGCAGGGACCCGGCGACGCGGTCGTTGCGGGTCGGAGGGCCATCAGGGCTCAGGTCTGCGCACCTCTGACCGTATCTGGCCGCTTTTGAGCGCTTACGGGGTGTGACTCGGGCCACGTAGATTGGGCGTAACGCTCGTCGGGGCAGCGCGATGACCTAAGAGGTGATAGCCGAGGAGGGAATACAGCAGCCGTTCGCGGCGCTGTGTAGCTCCCCGGCCCCGCCTGCGCCGTCGGCCCATCCCTAGCCGTCGGTCGTCGGTCCTGGTCCACAATGGACGGGGCCGGAAGCCGTTTTCCAACGTTCCGAGAGGTTGTTCGTGTCGGCCAGCACATCCCGTACGCTCCCGCCGGAGATCGCCGAATCCGTCTCTGTCATGGCGCTCATCGAGCGGGGAAAGGCTGATGGGCAGATCGCCGGCGATGACGTGCGTCGTGCCTTCGAAGCTGACCAGATTCCGGCCACTCAGTGGAAGAACGTTCTGCGCAGCCTCAACCAGATCCTCGAGGAAGAGGGTGTGACGCTGATGGTCAGTGCCGCGGAGCCGAAACGCCCCCGCAAGAGCGTCGCAGCGAAGAGCCCGGCCAAGCGCACCGCGACCAAGACCGTCGCGGCCAAGACGGCCACGGCGAAGCAGGCCACCGCGTCCGCCGCCCCCGAGGCGTCGGCCGTGGATGTCGCCGCTGAGGACGCGCCCGCGAAGAAGGTCGCCGCCAAGAAGACGACGGCGAAGAAGGCCGTCGCCAAGAAGACCGTCGCCAAGAAGGCGACGGCCAAGAAGACGTCCAAGCAGGACGACGAGATGGTGGACGACGAGGCCACTGAGGAGACGACCGCCAAGGGCAAGCCCGGTGAGGGCGAGACCACGGAGGAAGGTCCCCAGGCAGGCTTCGTGCTGTCCGACGAGGACGAGGACGACGCCCCGGCCCAGCAGGTCGCCGCGGCCGGTGCCACCGCCGACCCCGTCAAGGACTACCTGAAGCAGATCGGCAAGGTCCCGCTGCTCAACGCCGAGCAGGAGGTCGAGCTCGCCAAGCGCATCGAGGCCGGCCTGTTCGCCGAGGACAAGCTGGCGAACGCCGACAAGCTCGCCCCGAAGCTCAAGCGCGAGCTGGAGATCATCGCCGAGGACGGGCGCCGCGCCAAGAACCACCTCCTGGAGGCCAACCTCCGTCTGGTGGTCTCCCTGGCCAAGCGCTACACCGGTCGCGGCATGCTGTTCCTGGACCTCATCCAGGAGGGCAACCTCGGTCTCATCCGCGCGGTCGAGAAGTTCGACTACACCAAGGGCTACAAGTTCTCCACGTACGCCACCTGGTGGATCCGTCAGGCGATCACCCGCGCGATGGCCGACCAGGCCCGCACCATCCGTATCCCGGTGCACATGGTCGAGGTCATCAACAAGCTCGCGCGCGTGCAGCGCCAGATGCTCCAGGACCTGGGCCGTGAGCCCACCCCGGAGGAGCTGGCCAAGGAACTCGACATGACCCCCGAGAAGGTCATCGAGGTCCAGAAGTACGGCCGTGAGCCGATCTCCCTCCACACCCCCCTGGGTGAGGACGGCGACAGCGAGTTCGGTGACCTCATCGAGGACTCCGAAGCGGTCGTTCCGGCCGACGCGGTCAGCTTCACGCTCCTTCAGGAGCAGCTGCACTCCGTGCTCGACACTCTGTCCGAGCGTGAGGCGGGCGTGGTCTCCATGCGCTTCGGTCTCACGGACGGCCAGCCGAAGACCCTCGACGAGATCGGCAAGGTCTACGGAGTGACGCGTGAGCGCATCCGTCAGATCGAGTCGAAGACGATGTCGAAGCTGCGTCACCCGTCGCGTTCGCAGGTCCTGCGCGACTACCTCGACTAGTCACCGCCGCTCCACGAAGAAGACCCGAGGCCTCACGCGAGGCCTCGGGTCTTCTGTTTGTCCGGAGCGCCCGCCGTGCCGCGGACGCGCGTGGCGCGGGTGCGGGGCGTGACGCGCTGGATCACTGTGGGTGTTTCACGAGAACCCAGAGTGAGGAGATCGCATGCCTCGTCCTTTCGCCCGAACGTTTACGGCGGCGTTGGCCCTTGTGGCCCCGGTGGTGGCGCTGCCGTTGGCCTCGACGACCCCCGCGGCCGCCGACAGCGTCGTCGTCGGGGGCGGCCCGGTCCGGGTGGCCGACAGCCCCTGGGTGGTCGCCCTGTCCAGCCGTGACCGGTTCGGGGGTACGCGCTCCGGACAGTTCTGCGGAGGTGTGGTGGTCGGACGCTCCACGGTCCTGACCGCTGCCCACTGCCTGGGAGAGGAAGTCCTCGGAGTACGGCTGGGCGAGATGAGTGACCTGAAGGTGATCGCAGGCCGGGACGATCTGGGCAGAGCGCAGGGCCGCGAGATTCCGGTGCGTGAGGCGAAGGTCAATCCGGAGTACGACAGTTCGTCGAACTCCGGCGACTTCGCGGTGCTGTCGCTGGCCAGCCCGCTTCCGCAGGGCTACGTCATCGGTATGGCGGCCGCGGGGGACCAGGCGTACGAACCCGGCACGCGCGCGGCGGTCTACGGGTGGGGAGACACCACGGGCTCGGGCGACTACGCGCGAACCTTGCACTCCGCGCAGGTGCGCGTCCTGCCTGATTCCACCTGCCGGGAGGCCTATCCGGGCAGTTCTGACGGAACGTACTCGGCCGTATCCATGCTGTGCGCGGGGGAGCTTGAGGGTGGTCGAGACGCCTGCCAGGGGGACAGCGGTGGCCCGCTGGTCGCGCGCGGGCGGCTGATCGGCCTGGTGTCGTGGGGAAGCGGCTGCGGGCGGGACGGCAGCCCCGGGGTCTACACGCGGGTCTCGAGCGCCGCGCGGGCGATGCCTCTGCGCGGCTGAAAAGACGGGAGTTGTTCGCGTGGAGGGTGTGGGGCGCCGCGAGAGACCGCCGAGAAGGCGTCTGGGCGCCCCTCTGACGCGAGCGGGCGGCCGACCCTGGGGTTGGCAGGGTCGGCCGCCCGGTCACCGGCCTGGCGTGCGCCGGATCGCTCGTCGTGGGTGCGAGGTGTCAGCGATCCTCGTCGTTGGTCTCCGGGACGGCCGTCAGCCGCTCCGTCTCGTCCTGTATCTCAGCGGCGATCTTCTTGAGTTCCGGCTCGAACTTGCGGCCATGGTGGGCGCAGAAGAGCAGTTCACCGCCGCTCAACAGGACGACGCGCAGGTATGCCTGGGCGCCGCAGCGGTCGCAGCGATCAGCGGCCGTCAGGGGGCTCGCGGGGGTCAGAACAGTAGTCACGTCGCCTCTTCTCTAGCTCGACGAGCTGTCGTACCAGGGTCAACATCCAACCAGGCCGAAAACGTTCCCGCTCGTGGCTTTTCCTCGAAGTTTTTTCCGAGGCGGCTGTCTGCTGCCGGTTGGCGGCGAATGTGCCGTATTACGTCTCTAACGTGTCGTACGGTTTCGCGCTGTCTGTCAGGTCGGTCGTCCGCCGGCTGGGTTGCCGGTTGTTCATGAGGACGTGCCCGGAGCCTAAATGGTTCATGCCTGGAAGGGAACGTGACGTGCGCTTCACTCAATCGAGGGATCGAACAAGCGTACGGTGCTGGACTAGTGTGAGGAGTGACGAGGGTGGCGTTACAACGGCTCTACCAGGCCTCGGTACCCTCTGAGCGGCAACCGAAGCCGGGGCCTTACCCCAAGAGGCCCCTTTTGAAATTCAGCGAGGAGCGAACCGCGTGACCGCCGAGACGTCCGTGCCGTCCACAGCATTGCTGACCGGAGCAGACCGGGACGGTTCCAACTACACCGCGCGGCACCTGCTCGTCCTGGAGGGGCTCGAGGCCGTTCGCAAGCGTCCGGGCATGTACATCGGGTCGACGGACAGCCGCGGCCTGCTGCACTGCCTCTGGGAGATCATCGACAACTCCGTCGACGAGGCCCTGGGTGGCTACTGCGACCACATCGAAGTCATCCTCCACGACGACGCCTCCGTAGAGGTCCGGGACAACGGCCGAGGCATCCCGGTGGATGTCGAGCCCAAGACCGGCCTCTCCGGAGTCGAGGTCGTCATGACCAAGCTCCACGCCGGCGGCAAGTTCGGCGGTGGCTCCTACGCTGCCTCCGGCGGCCTGCACGGTGTGGGTGCCTCCGTGGTGAATGCCCTGTCCGCGCGCCTCGACGTAGAGGTGGACCGCGCGGGGCACACCCACGCGATCAGCTTCCGTCGCGGCGTCCCCGGCGCCTTCGCCAAGCCCGGACCCGACGCCGACTTCGACTCGTCGGCAAAGCTGCGCAAGGCCAAGAAGATCCCCAAGACCCGCACCGGCACGCGCGTGCGCTACTGGTCCGACCGCCAGATCTTCCTCAAGGACGCCAAGCTCAACCTCGACACGCTGCACCAGCGTGCCCGGCAGACCGCCTTCCTGGTGCCGGGCCTGACCATCGTCGTACGCGACGAGTACGGCCTCGGCGAGGGCGGCACCAAGGGCGAGGAGTCCTTCCGCTTCGACGGGGGCATCAGCGAGTTCTGTGAGTACCTCGCCCAGGACAAGGCCGTCTGCGATGTCCTGCGCCTGACCGGGCAGGGCAGCTTCAAGGAGACCGTCCCGGTCCTCGACGACCACGGCCAGATGACCCCCACCGAGGTCACCCGTGAACTCACCGTGGACGTCGCCATGCGCTGGGGCACGGGCTACGAGACGACGCTGCGGTCCTTCGTCAACATCATCGCCACCCCCAAGGGCGGCACCCATGTGACGGGCTTCGAGCGCTCCCTCACGAAGACGATGAACGAGGTGCTGCGCTCCCAGAAGGTGCTGCGCGTCGCCGAGGACGACATCGTCAAGGACGACGCCCTGGAGGGCCTGACCGCGGTCGTCACGGTCCGTCTCGCCGAGCCGCAGTTCGAGGGCCAGACCAAGGAGGTGCTCGGCACCTCGGCGGCCAACCGCATCGTCGCCAACGTCGTCGCCAAGGAGCTCAAGGCGTTCCTGACGTCCACCAAGCGCGACGCCAAGGCGCAGGCGCGCGCCGTGATGGAGAAGGCCGTCGCCGCGGCCCGTACGCGCATCGCGGCCCGGCAGCACAAGGACGCCCAGCGCCGGAAGACGGCCCTGGAGTCCTCCTCGCTGCCCGCCAAGCTCGCCGACTGCCGCAGCGACGACGTGGAGCGCAGCGAGCTCTTCATCGTCGAGGGCGACTCGGCGCTCGGCACCGCCAAGCTGGCGCGGAACTCCGAGTTCCAGGCCCTCCTGCCGATCCGCGGCAAGATCCTCAACGTTCAGAAGGCGTCCGTCACGGACATGCTGAAGAACGCCGAGTGCGGCGCGATCATCCAGGTCATAGGGGCCGGGTCGGGCCGGACCTTCGACATCGACGCGGCGCGCTACGGGAAGATCATTCTGCTCGTCGACGCCGATGTGGACGGCGCGCACATCCGGATCCTGCTGCTCACCCTGTTCCAGCGCTACATGCGCCCGATGGTGGAGGCGGGCCGGGTCTTCGCGGCCGTGCCGCCCCTGCACCGGATCGAGCTGGTACAGCCGAAGAAGGGCCAGGACAAGTACGTCTACACGTACTCGGACAACGAGCTGCGCGAGACGCTCCTGGAGTACCAGCGCAAGGGGATCCGCTTCAAGGACTCCATCCAGCGCTACAAGGGCCTCGGCGAGATGGACGCCGATCAGCTGGCGGAGACCACCATGGACCCCCGCTACCGCACCCTGCGGCGGGTCAACATCGGCGACCTGGACGCCGCCGAGCAGGTCTTCGATCTGCTGATGGGCAACGACGTGGCGCCCCGCAAGGAGTTCATCACGAGCTCGGCGGCGACGCTGGACCGTTCGCGCATCGACGCGTAGCGCTCGCGCGACGCACCCCACCGTGGGTGGAGCCCCTTGGCTCCACCCACGTTTCATTTCTGGAGGCCATTGGTGGGGTCCTTCACCTGATGGGGTGAAGAGCAGGGAGAGAAGAGTCAGGGATCTTCCCGTTCTGCCCATCCTTGGGCACGCAGCCGAACAAGGCTGCGGACAAGGAGAGTTCGGTGGAGAAGCACGACGGGCGCGATGCGGGGCAGGCGCGGGCCGGCGATCCGAGGGATCCCTGGTACGACGCGCTTGCGTCCGGCTGGGGCGAGTTGGACGGCACGGGTGCGCCGGCGCCCGTGGTGGCGCCCCGGGCCGCGCCGGAGCGGGTCGCGAGCCCGGCCGACATCTACCTGGAGGTCCAGCGCAGTGCTGCCTTCCAGGAGGTGCGCGGTCGGTACAGGCGGTTCGTCTTCCCCGGAGTGGCCCTCTTCTTCACCTGGTACGTCGCGTACGTCGTGACCGCGACGACGGCGCCGGGACTGATGGCGCGACCCGTTGCCGGATCCGTGAACGTCGCGATGCTCGCCGGCCTCGGCCAGTTCCTCACCACCTTCCTGCTGACCTGGGCGTACGCCCGCCACGCCCGGCTGCGCAGGGATCACGCGGCGCTCGATCTGCGCTGGGCCGTGTTCGAGCAGAAGCGGGAGCAGGAACTGGCCCGGGGGAGCGAGCGACTGGCCCGGGGGAGCGAGCGATGACCGGGGACCACCAGACACTCGCCCTGCTGCTGTTCGGCGTGTTCGTGGCCGTCACGCTCGCCATCACGACGTGGGTGAGCCGCAACCGGCACGGTTCGGCGGAGGAGTTCTACGCGGGCGGGCGGCTCTTCTCGCCGATGGAGAATGGATTCGCCATCGCGGGCGACTACATGTCGGCCGCCTCCTTCCTCGGCATCTCCGGGCTGATCGCGCTCTTCGGGTACGACGGGCTGCTCTACTCGGTGGGGTTCCTCGTCGCCTGGCTGGTCGTGCTGTTCCTGGTGGCCGAACTGGTGCGCAACTGCGGCCGGTTCACACTCGCCGACGTCGTGGCCGCACGGATGAGAGAGCGGCCCGTGCGCATCGCGGCGGGAACTTCCTCGGTGACCGTGTCCGTTCTCTATCTGGTGGCGCAGATGGTGGGGGCGGGCTCACTGGTCGCGCTGCTGCTCGGTGGGACGAGCGGGGCGGCGCAGGCCTGGACGGTGATCGGCGTCGGTGCGCTCATGGTCATCTATGTGTCGATGGGAGGGATGCGAGCCACCACCTGGATCCAGATCGTCAAGGCGGTCCTGCTGATGTGCGGCGCGATCGCACTGACCGTGCTCGTGCTCGTGCGTTTCCACGGCGACTTCGACCAGTTGCTGCGGACCGCCGCCGATCGCAGCGGACACGGCAGTCAGTTCCTCGCGCCTGGCTTGAAGTACGGCGGCGACTGGACCTCGCGCCTGGACTTCATCAGTCTCGGACTCGCACTCGTCCTCGGCACGGCCGGCCTTCCGCACATCCTCTCCCGCTTCTACACGGTGCCGACCGCGCGGGCCGCCCGCCGCTCCGTCGTCTGGTCCATCGGCCTCATCGGCAGCTTCTACCTGATGACGATCGTGCTCGGCTTCGGCGCCGCCGCGATCGTGGGTTCCGATGCCGTGCGGGGATCGAACGCCGCGGGGAACACGGCGGTTCCGCTGCTCGCGCTCGATCTGGGGGGCGGCGCGGATTCCACGGGCGGAACGGTTCTTTTCGCGATCGTCGCCGCGATCGCCTTCGCCACGATCCTCGCCGTCGTCGCCGGGATCACGCTCGCCTCCTCGGCATCGGTGGCCCACGACCTGTACGCCTCGCTGCGGCGCAAGCACGCGAAGCCACGCAGCGAGGTGGCGGTGGCGCGCCTCGCGGCCGCCGGGGTCGGTGTGGTCGCGATCGGCTTGGGGCTGCTCGCCCGGGATCTCAACGTGGCGTTCCTGGTGGGCCTGGCGTTCGCGGTCGCCGCGTCCGCGAATCTGCCCGTGCTGCTCTTCTCGCTGTTCTGGCGGAACTTCACCACGCGGGGGGCTGTCTGGTCGGTCTACGGCGGCCTGGTGCCCTCCCTGGTGCTCGTCGTGCTTTCACCCGTGGTCTCCGGAGGGCCGAACTCCCTCTTCCCGGGAGTGGACTTCCAGTACTTCCCGCTGGAGAACCCGGGGCTCGTCTCCATCCCGCTGGGCTTCCTCGCCGGATGGCTGGGCACCGTCACCTCGTCGGAGCCCGCGGACGAGGCCAAGCACGCGGAGACCGAGGTGCGCTCGCTCACCGGGGCGGGAGCGGCGTAACCGCCCTCCCCAGCGGGCGACTAGGAGGCGCTGGACGCCCATTCGTAGCGGTGCTCCGGGCGGCCCGTGTCGCCGTACTTGAGGCTGAGGCGGACCCGCCCCGAGCGCTCCAGAAGCTTCAGATAGCGCTGGGCCGTCTGGCGGCTCAATCTGGTGCGGTCGGCCAACTCCTGTGCGGACAGCGGCCCTTCCGCGCCCATCAGGGCCCTGCGGACCAGCTCGGCCGTGGTGGGGGAGTGCCCTTTGGGCAGCTCCGGCGCCGGAGTCGCCGAGAGGGCGCCGAAGATGCGGTCGACCTCGGCCTGCTCGGCCTCGCCCCCGCCGTCCAGCGTGCGGCGCAGGGTCGCGTACGCGTCGAGCTTCGCGCGAAGTCCCGCGTACGAGAACGGCTTGACCAGGTACTGCAGGGCTCCGTGGCGCATCGCGGCCTGCACGGTGGCGACGTCGCGCGCGGCGGTCACCATGATCACGTCGGTCTGATGGCCTCGCTCACGCAGCGTGCGGACCACCGCGAGGCCCGTTTCGTCCGGCAGATAGTGGTCGAGAAGCACCAGGTCGACGGGGACCTCCTCGACGAGCCGCAGTGCCTCCGCCGCGCTGTGGGCCTTCGCGGCCACCCGGAAGCCGGGGACCTTCTCCACGTAGGCGGCGTTGACGTCCGCGACCCGGACGTCGTCGTCCACGACGAGCACTTCGATCATCGTGTCTCCTCCGTGGGGGCAAGGCCGGGCGTCGGGGCCAGTTCGGACTGGGCGAGCGCTTCGGGCAGGACGACGGTGAACTCGGCGCCCCCTTCGGGGGAGGCGCCGGCCCGTGCGCTGCCGCCCTGCCGCTCGGCGAGCCTGCGGACCAGGGCGAGCCCGATGCCGCGCTTGCCGTGGGCCGGAGGCTCCTTGGTGGACCAGCCCTCAGTGAAGATCGTCTCGCGTTGCGCGGGCGGTACGCCAGGGCCCGTGTCGCTCACCCGCAGCACGACGGAGCGCCCCTCGGTGCGCACATCGACCTCCACGCGCGCGTGGAGGGTGCCCGCCGCCGCGTCGAGCGCGTTGTCGACCAGATTGCCGACGATGGTGACCAGACCGCCGGGATCGATCAGCCGGTCGGGAAGCGCGGTCTCGCGCGGCACGGCAAGGACGACCCCGCGCTCCGCGGCGACCGTGGCCTTGCCCACCAGGAGAGCGGCGAGCAACGGATCGCCGATCTTCTCCGTGATCTGCTCGGCGGTCACCCGGTGCGCGCCCGCCACCTCGCCGACGAACTCCGCCGCCTCCTCGTACATTTCCAGTTCCAGGAGGCCGAGCAGGGTGTGCATGCGGTTGGCGTGTTCGTGGTCCTGCGCCCGCAGTGCGTCGATGAGGCCGCGGGTGGAGTCCAGTTCGCGGCCCAGCTGCTCCAGTTCGGTGCGGTCGCGCAGGGTGGCGACGGCGCCGCCGTCGTCCGTGGGCATGCGGTTGGCGACCAGGACACGCTGACCACGGACGGTCAGGAGGTCGGTGCCGGTGACCCGTCCGGCGAGTACATCCGTCGTACGCCCCGGGCCGAGCGCGGTGTCGAGCGGCTGCCCGATGGCTTCCGCGCCGAGGCCGAGGAGACGCTGGGCCTCGTCGTTGAGAAGGCGTACGCGGCCTGTGCGGTCCAGGGCCACCACGCCTTCGCGGATGCTGTGCAGCATCGCCTCGCGTTCCGCAAGGAGTGCCGAGATATCGGAGAAGGCCAGGTCACGGGTCTGCCGCTGCACCCTGCGTGAGATCAGATAGGCGGCAAGGGCGCCGACGGCGAGCGCCCCGCCCGCGTAGGCGAAGAGCCCGGGGATGGCGTGGATGAGGCGGGCGCGGACACTGTCGTACTCGATGCCTACGGAGACAGCTCCCACGATGTTCCCGTCGATGTCCCGCAGCGGGACCTTGCCGCGGGCCGAGCGGCCCAGGGTGCCGTCGTCGATCTCCATGACCTCGTCCCCGGCGAGCGCCTCGCTGGGGTCGGTGGAGACTATGCGGCCGATCTGGCCATGATCGGTGTGGGACCAGCGCACGCCGGCCTCGTTCATGATCACGACGTACTCGGCGCCACTGGCACGCCGGATGCGTTCCGCTTCCGTCTGCACGGGCCCGTCGACGGTCGGCTTCGAAGAGCGCAGGTCCTCGGCGATCTGCGGCTGGGCGGCCGTGGTCTGGGCGATGGCGAGCGCGCGGCGCATCGCCTGGTCGTCCAGTTGATCGCTGAGCGGCGCGAGGAAGAGCCCCGTGGCGAGCACGGCGACCCCGGCGGCGATGGCCAGCTGCATGAGCAGCACCTGTGAGAACATGCGCCGCGGCAGGCCGAGGCGGAGTCGTCGGGCAGGGGAGGTCGGGCTCATGTGTACGAACGGTACGGCGAGCGGAGGGCTACTCCGAAGTCACTGTGGCGGGGATCTCCTGTGCGGCCTCGTCCCCGACCAGCCGCACCGCCACGACATCCATGCGCACCGGGGCCGCCAGTGCCGCGCCGCAGCTCTCCGGCCTGGGCGGCTGGGAGGCCCCCTGGGCGACCGTCACGCGCCAGCGCCGTCCGTCGGTGTGGGCCACCGTCACGTCCCAGCGAGGGGCCGTGCCACGCGTGTGGACGACGCTCAGGGCGCCCGCGGCGTACTCGCCCGTCTCGGTGCGCACCGCGAGCTCGGCGGCCTGTCCGGGGCGCTCCCAGGCGGAACTGCCCCGGCAGCCCTCGGTGACGACGCGGCCCGTACGCACCCCTTCGAGGATCTCCTTGACGGCGGTCTGGTCGGAGCGGCCGTACGCGTAGCCGTGGGGCAGGACCAGCAGCGTGGGGGAGAAGCGGTGACCGCCCAGATGAGTTACTTCCCAGGCGCCTTGTTCACCTGACGTGGCGAGTCCGGCGGCGAGCGGCCTGCCTAGGAGCGCGCAGCAGCGGTCACGCTTGCCGTTCGTGCAGACCAGAGCGAGCGGGCCGCCGGTGTGCGGGGTGCCGAATCCGCCGTGGTCGCCCGCACCGAGAGCCGCGAAATCGAGGCCGAGCAACTCCTCCGGCCTGTCCGTGACGTGTCCGCGCAGCCAGGTGTTGCCGGGCGTGGTGTGGGCCGCGTAGACCCGTCGGCGTGCCGAGGGGTGGCTGTCGGCGTGGCGGCCGGGGCGGCGGATGAGCGCGACACGTACGCCGGTACCTTCGGCGGCGGCCTCAAGAGCGCGGCCCACCTCCGGATCCAGGTGGCTCGAAGTGAGCGCTCTGGCGCCCCACGGGCCCGGCTGTTCAAGGAGCAGCCAGGTCCTGGCGGTGGCCGCGGTCCCCGCGAGAGGCTCGTCCAGGTCCCGCGAAGCGCTGGTGCACGTACTCACAGAGGTGAGCCTAACCTGCGCCGGGTCTGGGCTGATTCATCCCTCGTCGGGCGCGGGCATGGCCTGGGGTGGACGCAGTCCGACGTACTGCCCGCTGGGGCGCATCCGCAGCGGGCGTTCCTCGTACTCCTCCAGGGCATGCGCGATCCAGCCGGCCGTGCGCGCCACGGCGAAGATCGTCTCACCCGCCTCGGCGGGCATCCCGGAGGAGGCGGTCAGGACGGCGAGGGCCAGGTCGACGTTGGCGTGCAGGTCCGTGTGGCGGGCCGTGGTGGCCACCACGTCGTGGGCCGCAGCGAGGGCGGGGCCTGCCTCGGGGATGGTCTCCAGGAGCGCGAACAGGGCCTGTGCGCGCGGGTCTTCGCCGGGGTAGAGCCGGTGGCCGAGGCCCGGGACGCGGCGGCCCGCGCGAAGCTCGTCGGCCACTACGGGGGCCGCGCTGCCGCGGTCGAGGACGTCCAGGAGCATGCGGTGCGCGAGGCCGCTCGCCGCGCCGTGCAGGGGGCCCTCCAAGACGCCGAGGCCTGCCGACACGGCCGCGTACGGGTGGGCGCGGGCCGAGGCGGCGACGCGGACGGCGAGTGTCGATGCGGCGAGGTCGTGGTCGACGAGCAGTGCGAGCGCGGTGTCGAGAACGTGCAGCGAGGCTTCCTGGGGCTGCCGACCGCTCAGCCGTGCCCACAGGCGGCGGGCCAGGGGCCCCTCGTCCCGGTGGGCGCGGCTCACCGGGGGCAGCGCCGTGACGAGGGTGGGGATGAGGGTGCGTGCGGTGCCGATGACGGCTTCTTCGGAGAGGTCGAAGCGGAGGGGGTCGGCCGCGGCGGCCGCGATGGCGGCCACGCGGAGGCGGTCGGTCGGGCCGCTGTGCTCGGGGAGCGCGTCGACGGCGCGGCGGGCGGCTTCGGCGGTGTCCTTGGGGGCGGTGAAGCGGATTCCGGGACGCATGACGCCCGTCCACAGCCACTCGGCGACCTCTTCGTAGGAGTGCGCCAGGGAGAGTTCCGTCGCGTCGACGCCGCGGTAGTAGTAGCGGTCCTTGTCGATGAGCGTGATGCGGGTGCGGACGGAGAGTTCGCTGCTCGTGGAGGTGGCGGCGGGTTCCCGGCGGTTCTTGCGGGCTAGCAACTCGACCTCCTTCGCGTCGAAGGTGCTGCCGCGGGAGCCGGCGCCTCGGCGGCTGCTGAGCTGGCCGCGACTCACGTAGGCGTACACGGTCTCGGGCTTCACGCCGAGCAGTTCGGCGGCTTCCCGGGTGCTCAGGCGCCGGCCTTCCTTGGGGGCGGCCTCTTGATCGGTCATGGACGACACCGTATCCATTCCGACTGTGGGTTGATTCAATCAACATTGACAGCGACTCAATCAAGCATGGACAGTCGAATCAAGTCCAGGGAGGAAGTCGAGGAAGAACATGCCGATCAATGGCTCCACCACCGCCCCCACCAGCCCCGTGGAGGTTCCCCGCGGGCTCGCGGGCGTCGTCGTGACCGAGACCCGGCTCGGGGACGTCAGGGGATACGAGGGCTTCTACCACTACCGCCAGTACTCGGCCGTCGAGCTCGCGCAGAGCCGAGGCTTCGAGGACGTCTGGCACCTGATGTTCCACGGCGAGTTGCCGGATGCGGGGCAACGGGCCGCTTTCGCCGCGGAGACGGCGGCCCTGCGCCGCCTGCCGGATGAGGTGCGTGCCGCGCTGCCCGCCATAGCCCGCGCCAGCGTCCTGTCGGGGCCGCTCTCCGGGCTGCGTACAGCGCTGTCGCTCTTCGGCGCGGCGAAGGGGTTCCGCCCGGTGTACGACATCGACGCCGACCGGCGCCGTGCCGACGCGCTCGCCGCGTCCGCTGTCGTGCCGACCCTGCTGACGGCGCTGTACCGGCTGGGCCAGGGGCTCGACCCCGTGGAGCCCCGCGAGGACCTTTCGTATGCGGCCAACTATCTCTACATGCTGACGGGTTCGGAGCCGGACCCGGATCGTGCGAGGGCGATCGAGCAGTACTTGATCTCAACCATTGATCACGGCTTCAACGCGTCGACATTCACGGCGAGGGTGATCACCTCGACCGGCGCGGATGTCGCGGCCTGCCTGGTGGGGGCCGTGGGTGCGCTGTCGGGTCCGCTGCACGGCGGGGCGCCGAGTCGGGCACTCGATACGCTGGACGCCATCGGCACACCCGATCGCATTGACGGCTGGATCCGCGAGCGGGTACTCGCCGGGGACCGGATCATGGGCTTCGGCCACCCCGTGTACCGCACGGAGGACCCGCGGTCGCGCATGCTGCGGGGTATTGCGCAGCAGTTCGGCGGCCCGATGGTGGAGTTCGCGGTCGAGGTCGAACGCCAGGTGGAGGCGATCCTCGCCGAACTGAAGCCGGGCCGCGAGCTGCACACGAACGTGGAGTTCTACGCGGGCGTGGTCATGGAACTGTGCGGGCTGCCACGAGAGATGTTCACGCCTACGTTCGCGGCGGCGCGGGTGGTGGGCTGGGGCGCCAACGTCCTTGAGCAGGCGGAAGACTCGAAGATCGTTCGGCCGGCGGCTCGGTATGTGGGGGTGGGGGCGCCGCAGGCGGTGCCGCCGGTGGCCTGATCGCGTCGGTGCCGCGTGCCGCGTGCCGCGTGCCGTGAGTCCAGGGTGCAGGTATACGCAGGCGTACGCCCTGGACTCGCGGAACGCGGTGTTGCACGTCAGGCTTGCGGGATATCGGCCCTGGCCCGGATGAGGGTCTCGCGGGACACGATGACGATGCGCTCGTAGTCGGCACGTGAGGCATCGTCAGGGAGTTCGGCGTCGAGCGCGGCTGTTGCCTCTGTGCCGATAACGGCAAAATTCCCGTCGGAGAGTTCGAAGATGTCGGGGCAATTCTGGCCAGTGGCGCAGCCGCGAGCGCGTGGAGAAGCACCGATCCGACGGATAATCTGAGCCACTGTCGTTTCCCTTTAGCCTCAGGTCCGACGCAGCGTTCTGAGGCCGGGCATGCCGACTAGATCGCGGGAACGTCGGCACTCTTGTTAAGTGTCTCGCGCGTGTGCGCGTGGGCGGAGCCTATCCCACGTAACGCGGCCGCTGTGACTTAGGTCATAGCGTGTCCCCCGAGGGTGCAGGCTGGGACTAAGGGTGCGACTCAGGGCCTGACGGCGCCTCATCTACGTCGCCGATCACCCACCACTCATCAATGTCAGCCTCCTCCAACTGCTGCAGCAGGTCGTCGACCAGCAAGCCGAGATCGGCCTCCTCCGTGGTGCTGTCCAGCGTCGCCCTGTGGTGCTGCGTCGCATGCCAGTACTCGCGAACGATCGGGTTCTGAAGCATGCCCCGGACGTATCCGTAGAACTGCTCCCGGGTGAAGTTTCCGAGGCGGTAGTTGAGCACCATGTTGGTGTACATGGCGTTGGCGTAGAGGTACTGCCGCTGTCTCTTCGGCGATACGCCCTCCCCGTAGGCGTCGAGTACCTCGGCCAGGTCGGCATCGTCCATCGCCTTGCTCAGCAACTCCCAGTGCAGGCGCTGCTGATTGGTCAGGTTCGCGTGACGCTGGGATCGCGATGTCCGCTCAATGCACGCGAGTCGCGCCTCCAGCGCATCCAGAGCGCGCCGTTGCGCGGCCGTATTCGCCACCGCTCCTGCGGCCAGACCGAGGCCGGTCGTGACCAAGCAGCAGAACACTCCTGCCGCGCTTTTTATCCGTGCCATGTCAACCCCCGAATCAGGCGACCGTCCGCCGGTCGTCGTGTGCGGGTCGACAGAAAGCGGACCGGCGAGCGATGGGCGGCGCGCTTGCCGTCTCCCAGGGTGCCGAGCGGCTCTGATCGGCAGGGAGGCGGAGAGGAGGCGCATGAGGGCATCTGTGGTCGCATGTCCCGGCGCCGTGCCAGATGTGTGCCCCGCCTGCGCCGCTAACAATCGTTCACTTCGCGGGCTTTCTACGCGCTCGTATGCTGGGGCGGCAGTCATTCGTCGTACGAGAGCCGGTGCTCACGCCGGTGCACGCGTCAGTGTGAAAGGGGTCGCACGTTGACTCAGCCGGGTGCCGGGCAGATCCCGGTCGTCGTCCTCACCGGCTTTCTGGGTTCGGGGAAGACGACGCTGCTCAATCACCTGCTTCACCGCAGCGGTGGCAGTCGTATCGGGGCGATCGTCAATGACTTCGGGTCCATCGAGATCGACGCCATGGCCGTTGCCGGGCAGCTCGGGGATTCCACCGTTTCGCTCGGCAACGGGTGTCTGTGCTGTGCCGTGGACGCCAGTGAGCTCGATGAGTATCTGGAGCGGCTCGCCCGGCCTTCCGCCGCGATCGACGTCATCGTCGTCGAGGCCAGTGGGCTTGCCGAGCCGCAGGAGCTCGTGAAGATGGTGCTTGCCAGCGAGAATCCGCACATCGTGTACGGCGGGCTCGTCGAGGTTGTTGATGCCGTTGAGTTCGACTCGACCCGGCAGCGGCACCCCGAAGTCGATCGGCATCTTGGGATTGCTGATCTTGTTGTCGTCAACAAGGTCGACCGGGTGGCAGAGAGCGAGCGGGAGCGGGTTCTCGGTGTCGTCCGCGGGCTCGCCGATCGTGCCGCCGTGGTCCCCGCCTCGTACGGGCGCGTCGACGTTGAGCTGCTCCTTGATCGGAAGCCCGTGGGGGAGCGGCTCGGGCAGCTTTCCTTCGATGACCTGCATCAGCATGAGCACGACGTGAACGGTGACCACCACGACCACCTTCACTCCGCCTACGAAAGTCTCTCCTTCTCCTCCGAAGTGCCCATGAGCCCCCGCCCGTTCATGGCTCTCCTCGACAGTCGGCCCGAAGGGCTCTACCGCATCAAGGGGTACGTCGATTTCGGCGCCGCCGACCCGCGCAACAAGTACGCCGTGCACGCCGTGGGGCGGTTTCTGCGGTTCTACCCGGAGCCGTGGGCCGCGGGTGAGCCCCGGCTGACCCAGCTCGTTCTCATCGGGGCCGGGATCGACGTACCCGCCCTGGAGAAGGAGTTGGAGGCGGCCCGTGAGTACGCCCCACACGCCGACGCCGATGAGCGCAGCATGTGGGGCGTGCTTCGGTACGTCCAGGAGCCCGAGCGGGTGGAGTAGCCGACTACGCCGGGCCCGCCACCGCCGCCACCGGCTTCGCCAGGGAGACGCCCGAGCCGTCGCGGCGCGGGTCGATCTCCGGCAGCTCCGCCGGCAGGCCGCTGCGCTGGGCCGCGAGCGGTGGCGTCGGGCCCGCCCACGCGAAGCTCAGGCAGTCCTCGCCCTTCAGGAAGCGCTGGACGCGTACGCCACCCGTGGCGCGGCCCTTGCGGGGGTACTGGTCGAACGGCGTCACCTTGGCCGTTGTCTGCACCGAGTCGTCGAGCGTGCCGCGCGAGCCCGCCACCGTGAAGACCACGGCGTCCACGGCCGGATCCACCGCCACGAAGGAGATGACCTTGACGCCGTCCGCGAGTTTGATGCCCGTCATGCCACCCGCGGGACGGCCCTGCGGGCGCACCTGGGAGGCCTGGTAGCGCAGTAGCTGGGCATCGTCCGTGATGAAGACCAGGTCCTCCTCGCCGGTGCGCAGCTCGGCCGCGCCGACGATCCGGTCACCGTCCTTGAGAGTGATGACCTCAAGCTCTTCCTTGTTGGACGGGTAGTCCGGGACCACGCGCTTGACCACGCCCTGTTCGGTGCCGAGGGCCAGGCCCGGTGAGGACTCGTCCAGGGTCATCAGGCAGATCAGCTTCTCGTCCGCCTCCAGGGAGAGCAGCTCCGAGACCGGGGCGCCTCCCGAGAGGTTCGGCGCCGAATGTGTCTCCGGGAGCTGGGGGAGGTCCACCACGGAGAGGCGCAGCAGGCGTCCGTCGGACGTCACCGCGCCCACCTCGCCGCGCGCGGTAGCCGGCACGGCGGAGACGATCACATCGTGCTTGACGCGCTTGGTGTCGCTCTCGGCGAACGGCTCGCCGTTGGCCGTACGGGCCAGGAGGCCGGTCGAGGAGAGGAGCACGCGGCACGGGTCGTCCGCCACCTGCAGCGAGACGGTGGGCGCCGGAGTGCCCGCCGACTCCAGGAGGACCGTGCGCCGGTCCGTGCCGAACTTCTTTGCCACGGCGGCCAGTTCGGTGGAGACCAGCTTGCGCAGCTCGGCGTCCGACTCCAGGATCCGGGTCAGTTCCTCGATCTCGGCGTTGAGCTTGTCGCGCTCGGACTCCAGCTCGATGCGGTCGAACTTGGTGAGGCGGCGCAGCGGCGTGTCGAGGATGTACTGCGTCTGGACCTCGCTCAGCGAGAAGCGCTCCATCAGGCGCTCCTTGGCCTGCCCGGAGTTGTCGCTGGAGCGGATGAGGCGGATGACCTCGTCGATGTCCAGGAGGGCGACAAGGAGGCCCTCGACCAGATGCAGCCTGGCCTGCTTCTTGCCGCGGCGGAACTCGCTGCGGCGGCGCACGACATTGAAGCGGTGGTCGAGATAGACCTCGAGCAGCTCCTTGAGGCCGAGCGTGAGGGGCTGACCGTCCACCAGGGCCACGTTGTTGATGCCGAAGGACTCCTCCATCGGCGTCAGCTTGTAGAGCTGCTCCAGGACGGCCTCCGGGACGAAGCCGTTCTTGATCTCGATGACCAGGCGCAGGCCGTGCGAGCGGTCCGTGAGGTCCTTGACGTCGGCGATGCCCTGCAGCTTCTTCGAGCCGACCAGGTCCTTGATCTTCGAGATGACCTTCTCGGGGCCCACGGAGAAGGGCAGTTCGGTGACGACCAGGCCCTTGCGGCGCGCGGTCACGTTCTCGACGGCCACCGTGGCGCGGATCTTGAAGGTGCCGCGCCCGGATTCGTACGCGTCCTTGACCCCGGACAGGCCGACGATGCGGCCGCCCGTGGGGAGGTCGGGGCCCGGCACGAAACGCATCAGCGTCTCCAGGTCGGCCCCGGGGTGCTTGATCAGATGACGGGCGGCGGCGATGACCTCGCCGAGGTTGTGCGGCGGCATGTTCGTCGCCATGCCGACGGCGATGCCCGAAGCGCCGTTCACCAGAAGGTTCGGATACGCCGCCGGGAGGGTCACCGGCTCCTGCTCCTGGCCGTCGTAGTTCGACTCGAAGTCGACCGTGTTCTCGTCGATCGACTCCGTCATCAGGGACGTCGCGTCGGCCATCTTGCACTCGGTGTACCGCATGGCGGCCGGCGGGTCGTCGTTGCCGAGGGAGCCGAAGTTGCCGTGGCCGTCCACCAGCGGCAGGCGCATGGAGAAGGGCTGGGCCATGCGCACCAGGGCGTCGTAGATCGACGCGTCGCCGTGCGGGTGCAGCTTACCCATGACCTCGCCGACGACGCGGGCGCACTTCACGTAGCCGCGTTCGGGGCGCAGGCCCATCTCGCTCATCTGATAGACGATGCGCCGGTGCACCGGCTTCATGCCGTCGCGGGCGTCCGGCAGGGCGCGCGAGTAGATGACCGAATACGCGTACTCGAGGAAGGAGCCCTGCATCTCGTCGACGACGTCGATGTCGAGGATCTTCTCCTCGAACGAGTCATCGGGCGGCGGGGTCTTCGTGCTGCGGCGGGCCATCGCTGCTGCGGCTCCTTCAGGGTGTCTGCCAGGGCATCAAAGGGATCTGACGCCGACCATTGTGGACCGTCCCACTGACAACGCCGACCACGACCCGGACTTCGGGGCCGACTACGCCGAGCGCGGAGCGGGAACTTCACAGGTTGTCGGCACGCTTGCATACAGTGTCAGGACTGGCAGAATTTCCAGCTTTTCGCGATCGAAGGGACGTACATGCCCATGGGTCACACGGCCACAGCCGAGGCCGGCTCCGGCGGCCTGACAGCGACCGAGCACCGGCTGGCCAACGGCCTGCGCGTGGTGCTCTCCGAGGACCACCTGACCCCGGTCGCCGCGGTCTGCCTCTGGTACGACGTCGGTTCACGCCACGAGGTCAAGGGGCGTACGGGCCTCGCGCACCTCTTCGAGCACCTCATGTTCCAGGGTTCGAAGCAGGTGCAGGGCAACGGCCACTTCGAGCTGGTGCAGGGTGCGGGCGGTTCGCTGAACGGCACCACGAGCTTCGAGCGCACGAACTATTTCGAGACCATGCCCACACACCAGCTCGAGCTGGCGCTGTGGCTGGAAGCCGACCGCATGGGCTCCCTGCTCTCCGCGCTCGACGAAGAATCCATGGAGAACCAGCGCGACGTCGTCAAGAACGAGCGCCGCCAGCGTTACGACAACGTTCCGTACGGCACGGCGTTCGAGAAGCTGACCGCCCTCTCGTACCCCGAGGGCCACCCCTACCACCACACCCCGATCGGCTCCATGGCCGACCTGGACGCGGCGACGCTTGAGGACGCGCGGGCGTTCTTCCGTACCTACTACGCGCCCAACAACGCGGTCCTTTCGATCGTCGGCGACATCGACCCGGAGCAGACCCTCGCCTGGGTCGAGAAGTACTTCGGGTCCATCCCCTCGCACGACGGCAAGCAGCCGCCGCGCGACGGCTCGCTGCCCGACACGATCGGCAAGGAGCTGCGCGAGGTCGTCGAGGAAGAGGTCCCGGCCCGCGCCCTGATGGCCGCCTACCGCCTCCCGGAGGACGGCACGCGCGCGTGCGACGCGGCCGACCTGGCGCTGACGGTCCTCGGCAGCGGCGAGTCGTCGCGGCTCTACAACCGCCTCGTGCGCCGCGATCGCACCGCCGTGGCGGCCGGGTTCGGCCTGCTGCGGCTCGCCGGTGCCCCCTCGCTCGGCTGGCTCGACGTGAAGACGTCCGGTGACGTCGAGGTACCCGTCATCGAGGCCGCGGTCGACGAGGAGCTCGCCCGCTTCGCGGAAGAGGGCCCCACCGAGGAGGAGATGGAGCGCGCCCAGGCACAGCTGGAGCGCGAGTGGCTCGACCGGCTCTCCACGGTCTCAGGACGCGCGGACGAACTCTGCCGGTACGCCGTCCTGTTCGGTGACCCGCAGCTCGCCCTCACCGCCGTCGGGCGCGTCCTGGACGTCACCGCGGAAGAGGTCAAGGCGGCCGCGGCGGCCCGCCTGCGCCCCGACAACCGCGCCGTGCTCGTGTACGAGCCCGTAGCGGGCGCCGAAGCCACCGACGAGGACGAAGAGGAGGCGGCGAAGTGACCGAGGCCGCAACGATGCAGTTCCACCCGCAGCCCCAGGCGGGCGACGCACGGCCGTGGGCCTTCCCCGCGCCCGAGCGCGCCACCCTGGACAACGGCCTCACGGTGCTGCGCTGCCACCGCCCCGGCCAGCAGGTCGTCGCGGTGGAGGTCCACCTGGAGGCGCCGCTCGACGCCGAGCCCGCGGGCCTCGACGGCGTGGCCACGATCATGGCGAGGGCCTTCAACGAAGGTACGGACAAGCACTCCGCCGAGGACTTCGCCGCCGAACTCGACCGCTGCGGCGCCACCATGGACGCGCACGCCGACCACCCCGGCGTACGCGTCTCGCTCGAAGTCCCGGTGTCCCGCCTCCCGAAGGCGCTCGGTCTGCTCTCCGACGCCCTGCGCGCTCCCGCCTTCGCGGACAGCGAGATCGAGCGCCTCGTGCGCAACCGCCTGGACGAGATCCCGCACGAGGCCGCCAACCCGGGGCGCCGCGCCGCCAAGGAGCTCTCCCGGCAGCTCTTCCCGGCGACCTCGCGCATGTCGCGCCCCCGTCAGGGCACCGAGGAGACGGTCACGGCCATCGACTCGGCGGCCGTGCGCACCTTCTACGAGAAGCACGTGCGTCCCGCCACGGCGACCGCCGTCGTCGTGGGCGACCTGACCGGCGTCGACCTGGACGCCGTCCTCGCCGACACCGTCGGCGCCTGGACGGGCGGCACCGCCGAGCCGCGCCCGGTGCCCCCGGTGACCGCGGACGACACCGGGCGTGTCGTCATCGTGGACCGCCCCGGAGCCGTCCAGACGCAGCTGCTCATCGGCCGCGTGGGACCGGACCGCCACGACCGCGTCTGGCCCGCGCAGGTGCTCGGCACGTACTGCCTCGGCGGCACCCTCACCTCGCGCCTGGACCGCGTCCTGCGCGAGGAGAAGGGATACACCTACGGCGTACGGTCGTTCGCCCAGGTCCTGCGTTCCACACCGGACGGCACCGGCGCCGCGATGCTCGCCATCAGCGGCTCCGTGGACACCGAGTCCACGGGCCCGGCGCTCGACGACCTGTGGAAGGTCCTGCGCACCCTCGCGGCCGACGGCCTCACGGACGCCGAGCGCGATGTCGCCGTGCAGAACCTGGTGGGCGTCGCCCCGCTCAAGTACGAGATGGCGGCGTCCGTCGCGGCCACCCTGGCCGACCAGGTCGAGCAGCACCTGCCGGACGACTTCCAGGCCCAGCTGTACCGACAGTTGGCCGCGACCGGCACCGTGGAGGCCACTGCCGCCGTCGTGAGCGCCTTCCCGGTGGACCGCCTTGTGACGGTGCTCGTCGGTGACGCCTCGCAGATCGAGGAGCCCGTCAGGGCCCTTGGCATCGGTGAAGTGAGTGTGGCCACGGGCTGAGTGACAGTCAGGACATATCGGGACCCCAGTGGCTGAGATTAATCACTGGGGTTCTCATATGTCCGAATTAGTATGGAGGTTACGTGTCTGACCTGTGGCGTGCGCTACAAAAGCTCTGATCCGTTTGTCGTTTGAAAGACGCCCCGCTTAGCGTCATCCCGGCTGTTCGTCATGCAGTAGTCGCACCCGCGGCACCGGACAGTCATCGCCGAGTCCCCGTACGGCGCGAGCCAGGGGAGCCGGGGACCCACATGTCCCCTTGGGGTGAATCGGGAACCTTGCCGTCAGGTGAGGGACTCGTAGGAGACCTTCCTGCTCCGAACCCGTCAGCTAACCCGGTAGGCGAGAAGGAAGGAAAGGATCAGCCGCTTCATGGCGTTCACCCGTGCCACCGGGAAGCACCGTCGCCCGAGCCGCCTCACGCGTACCACCGCGAACGTGGCGGGCGTCGCCGCCCTCACCACCACCGGTGTCATCGGAGGCCTGGCCGCTCCGGCGCTCGCCGCCGACGACGCGGCGGCTCTTGAGCACACCGGCCTGACCCAGGCCATCTCCGTCGGCGACTCGCTCGCCGAGAGCATCGACGCGCAGGCCGCCGCCCAGCAGCAGGCCGCCGACGCCGCTGCCGCCGCCAAGAAGGCCGAAGAGGCCGCCAAGAAGAAGGCCGAAGAGGCGAAGCGCAAGGCCGAGGCCGAGGCGAAGGCCAAGGCCAAGAAGGAGCGCGAGGCCAAGGAGCGTGCCGCTCGCGAGGCCGAGCGCAAGCGCCTCAACAGCTACGTCTCCCCGATCTCCGGCTCGTACGTCTCCACGGGCTACCAGACCGGCGGCGCCATGTGGTCCTCCGGCAGCCACACCGGCGTCGACTTCCACGCCGCCTCCGGCACCTCGGTCCACGCGGTCGGCTCCGGCACCGTCGTCGAGGCCGGCTGGGGCGGTGCCTACGGCAACAACGTGGTCATCAAGATGAACGACGGCACGTACACCCAGTACGGCCACATGTCGTCCCTCGGTGTCACGGTCGGCCAGGCGGTCACCCCGGGCCAGCAGATAGGCCTCTCCGGCTCCACCGGCAACTCCAGCGGCCCGCACCTGCACTTCGAGGCCCGCACCGGCGCGGACTACGGCACGGACATCGACCCCGTCTCGTACCTCCGCTCGCACGGCGTCAACGTCTGATCCCAGCGGTCTGATCCAGCGGTCGACGGCGGACGCACGCAGCGCCACTGATTCACCGAAAGCCCCGGCTCGTCGAGAGCCGGGGCTTTCGCCGTTCCCGTATCTCCTTTGGCCAAAAGTATCCCTGGATTTCAGCCTGCCGTCGGAAATTCGGCCGCCCTGCAATAGAGTCGCGGAACAGGCGTCGATCGACCGCGTTTCGCGGGGATTAGTGCGGAGGTCAGTCATGCGCATTCCCGCGCACTCGGTATGCACGGCCATCCGGGACGACATCGTCTCCGGTGTCTACGAACGGGGTGGCCGCCTCACCGAGGAACTGCTCGCGCGCCGCTACGGAGTCTCCCGCGTCCCGGTGCGCGAAGCCCTGCGCACCCTTGAGGCGGAGGGCTTCGTCGTCACGCGCCGGCACGCGGGCGCGTGCGTCGCGGAGCCCACCGAGGAGGAGGCCGCCGACCTCCTGGAGATCCGCGCGCTCCTGGAGCCGCTGGGCGCGGCCCGCGCCGCCCAGCGCCGCACGGAGGCGCACCTGAAGGTCTTGCGCGGTCTCGTCAGGCTCGGCCAGGAGCGGTCGAGGCGCGGCCACAGCGAGGATCTGCGCTCCCTGGGCGGCTGGTTCCACGAGACGCTCGCCCAGGCGTCCGGCAGCCCGGGTCTCACGGCGCTGCTCACTCAGCTCCGGCACAAGATCGCCTGGATGTACGTGGTCGAGACGTCCGCCGCGCCCGCCGAGGCGTGGGCCGAGCACGCCGCGATCGTCGACGCGGTCGCCCGCGGGGACGCGGAACGGGCCCGCGCGCTCACCGCTCAGCACACGGAGCGGACGACCTCCGCGCACCGGCCGCGCTTCGTGCGCCGGCTCTCCGGTGTGAGGGGTTCGCAACATTCCGTAAACACAGCGGGTCTGCGGCTTTAACAGAGGCGCCGTATACAAAGAAGTGCAAAGAAGCGCTATTGGGCGGGGCGTTATTTCTTGCTGCCCGAATAGCAGCAAGAAAACACCGAAGGGCCCACCCCTATTTCGGGGGCAGGCCCTTCAGTGTTTGATTTCCAGTCTTTACTAGACGGTCTCGGGGAGTTCCTCGAGGCCGTCCGCGACCAGCTTCGCCAGACGGTCGAGAGCGGCATCCGCACCCTCGGCGTCGGAGGCGAGGGTGATCTCCTCGCCGCCCTGCGCGCCCAGACCGAGCACCGCGAGCATGGAGGCGGCGTTCACGGGGTTGCCGTCAGCCTTGGCGATCGTCACGGGGACGCCGGCGGCGGTGGCCGCGCGGACGAAGATGGAGGCGGGTCGGGCGTGAAGGCCCTCGGCCCAGCCGACGTTGACGCGGCGCTCAGCCATGTGTTGCTGCCCTTCCAGGTGTCTCACACTTGTCTAGACCAGTGTCTCATGCCGTCACGAGTGCTCCGCCGGCCGTTCGACGTCTCCTAGCCTGCCCCGGCCAAGGCGCCCCCGCGACCCGTACCCTGGGCCCATGCAGACCCCGTCGGACCGGCACGCATACCCCTCCCACTGGGAAGCCGATGTCGTCCTGCGTGACGGAGGCACCGCCCGGATCAGGCCGATCACGGCCGAGGACGCGGACCGCCTGGTCAGCTTCTACGAACAGGTCTCGGACGAGTCGAAGTACTACCGCTTCTTCGCGCCCTACCCCCGCCTGTCCGCCAAGGACGTGCACCGCTTCACCCATCACGACCAGGTGGACCGGGTGGGTCTCGCGGCCACCGTCGGCGGCGAGTTCATCGCCACCGTCCGCTTCGACCGCATCGACGAGCGCGGCATGTCCGCGAGCGCGCCCGCCGACGAGGCCGAGGTCGCCTTCCTCGTGCAGGACGCCCACCAGGGCAGGGGAGTGGCCTCCACCCTCCTCGAACACATCGCCGCCGTCGCCAGGGAGCGCGGCATCCGCCGCTTCGTGGCCGAGGTGCTGCCCGCGAACACCAAGATGATCAAGGTGTTCACGGATGCGGGCTACCAGCAGAAGCGCAGCTTCGAGGACGGTGTCGTACGGCTCGAATTCGATCTGGAACCGACCGACCGCTCGCTCGCCGTGCAGCGCGCCCGTGAGCAGCGGGCCGAGGCGCGGTCGGTGCAGCGGCTGCTCACGCCGAAGTCGGTCGCGGTGATCGGCGTCGGGCGCACACCGGGCGGCGTCGGCCGCAGCGTCCTGCGGAACCTGCGCGAGGCGGGCTTCACGGGGCGGCTGTACGCGGTGAACAGCGCGTTCGACTTCGAGGCAGGGGAGGCCGCCGAGGTCGACGGCGTGCCCGCGTACCGCTCCGTGCGGGACATCGACGAGACCGTCGAGCTCGCCGTCGTCACCGTGCCCGCCGAGCGGGTGCCGCAGGCCGTCGACGAGTGCGGCGAGCGGGGGGTCCTCGGCCTCGTCGTGATCTCCGCCGGGTACGCGGAGAGCGGTCCCGAGGGGCGGGAGCGGCAGCGCGAACTGGTGCGCCAGGCGCGGTCGTACGGCACGCGCATCCTCGGCCCGAACGCCTTCGGGGTCATCAGTACCTCGCCGGACGTGCGCCTCAACGCCTCGCTGGCCCCGCGTCCTCCCGAGCGCGGCAGGATCGGACTCTTCACGCAGTCCGGCGCCATCGGCATCGCGCTCCTCTCCGGCCTGCATCGGCGGGGTGCGGGCCTTTCGACCTTCGTGAGCGCGGGCAACCGCGCGGATGTGTCGGGCAACGACGTCCTCCAGTACTGGTACGAGGACCCGGACACCGATGTCGCCCTCATGTACCTCGAATCCATCGGCAACCCGCGCAAGTTCACGCGGCTCGCCCGGCGGGCGGCGACGGCGAAGCCGCTGGTCGTGGTGCAGGGGGCCAAGCACAGCGGGATCGCGCCCACGGGGCACGCGGTGCAGGCCACGCGCCTGCCGTACGCCACGGTGTCGGCACTGCTCCGCCAGGCGGGGGTCATCCGCGTCGACACGGTGACGGAGATGGTGGACGCGGGGCTGCTGCTCGCGGGGCAGCCGTTGCCTTCCGGGCCGCGGGTCGCGATCCTCGGGAACTCCGAGTCGCTCGGGCTGCTCACGTACGACGCGTGTGTCGCCGACGGGCTTCGGCCGTTGCCGCCGGTGGATCTGACCACGGGTGCCACTCCCGCGGACTTCCGCGCGGCGCTCGCCGGCGCCCTGTCGGACGACGCCTGCGACGCTGTGATCGTCACCGCCATTCCCTGGGTGGGGGAGGACGGGGCCACGGGGTCGCCCGAGGGGGAGGAGCTTGCGGCTGCGCTGCGGGCTGCGGCCGCGGGATGCCCGGCCAAGCCGGTGGCTGTGGTGCACGTCGAGCTCGGCGGGCTCGCCGAAGCGTTGGCCGCCGCGACCCGGACTCGCCCTGACGCCCCTGTACCTGCACCCGGCAGCGGGGGCTGTGCCCACCCGTCCCGCCCTGCGGGACGCCTGCCCACAGCGACGACGGCGGCTGGCGACAGCGCGCCCGCAGCGGAGGCGCCCACAGCAACGGCAGCGACGGGGTACCGCATCCCCGCCTACCCCGCCGCTGAGCGCGCCGTCCGTGCCCTCGCCGAAGCCGTGAAGTACGCGCAGTGGCGGCGTGAGGCCAAGGAGCCCGGCAAGGTTCATGAGTACGAGGACATCGACGAGAGCGGCACCGCCCGGCGGATCGACGAGCTGCTCGCCGCGCAGGACGACCCGCGCGGCGCCACCCTCACCCAGGACGAGGCCCGCGAACTGCTCGGGCGGTACGGCATCGACGTACGGGACGCCCGGCCCGCGCCCGACCCGGACGCGGCCGTGGCCGCCGCCCGCGCGCTCGGCTACCCCGTGGCCCTCAAGACCACGGCCCCGCACCTGCGCCACCGCGCCGACCTCGGGGGCGTGCGGCTCGACCTGGCGGACGAGGAACAACTGCGCCGGGCCTACGCCGAATTGACCCGCGCCTTCGGCAAGCCCGCCGAGCTGCGGCCCGTCGTGCAGGCGATGGCGCCCCGCGGTGTCGACACCGTCGTCCGCGCGGTCATCGACCCGGCGGCCGGAGCAGTGCTCTCGTTCGGGCTCGCCGGCGCCCCGTCCGAGCTGCTCGGCGACACCGGGCACCGCCTCGTCCCGGTCACCGAGCGCGACGCGGGTTCCCTGGTCAGATCCATCCGGACCGCCCCGCTCCTCTTCGGCTGGCGCGGATCGGCGCCGGTCGACACCCCGGCACTCGAAGAACTGCTCCAGCGGGTCTCGCGCCTCGTGGACGATCACCCCGAGGTGGTCGCCGTGTCCCTGGAGCCCGTGGTCGTCGCCCAGCGCGGCCTCTCCGTGCTCGGCGCCTCCGTGCGGCTCGCGCCCCCGCCGGCCCGCGGCGACCTCGGCCCGCGGGCCCTGCCCGGGTACTGAGGCGGCCAGTGGGGCACCGTGCGCCCTCCGTCGGGTCGTAGGATGGACGGCATGGCAAAGACCGGTACGACGACCCAGGGGCTGCGCGCGGCGATCGAGCGCAGCGGCTACTACCCGGCCCTCGTGGCCGAGGCGGTGGAGGCCGCGATCGGCGGCGACCCCATCGGGTCGTACCTGGTCCACCAGGAGACCACGTTCGACGCGAACGAAGTGCGCCGGCACGTGACGGTCCTCGTCCTGACGGGCACGCGCTTCATCGTCAGCCACACCGACGAGCAGGCCGCGGACAGCACATCCCCGACGCCGTACGCGACGACCTCCACGGAGTCCGTGAAAATCGGCCGGATCTCGTCCGTGGTCGTCAGCCGCGTCGTCGCCAACCCCGAGAAGTACGTCCCGGGCTCGCTGCCCCGCGAGGTCGTCCTGACCATCGGCTGGGGCGCCGTGTCGCGCATCGACCTGGAGCCCGCCGCCTGCGGCGACCCCAACTGCGAGGCGGACCACGGCTACACCGGCAGCTCCACCGCCGACGACCTCAGCCTCCGCGTCAGCGAGGCGGGCGACGGCCCGGACGCCGTGCGCCAGACCCTGGCCTTCGCCCAGGCGCTGTCCGAGGCGACCGCGGACACCGCCCGCTGATGTCCCTGCCCGCCTGGGACGACGTGCAGCCGCTCGCCCTCGACTCCGCGCCCCTGCCCGAGTACGGCGTGGGCTCGCTCGCCGACCTGCTGCCCACACTCGTCTCCCACCAGGGTGTCGAAGGCTTCGCGCCCGTCATCCCGGAACTCGCCCCGGCCGACCGGAACTGCGTCTTCCTGATCGATGGCCTCGGCTGGGAGCAGCTGCGCGCCCACCCGGACGAGGCGCCCTTCCTGACCTCGCTCATCAGTTCGTCGCGCGGCGGGACGGGCCGCCCGATCACCTCGGGTTTCCCCGCCACCACCGCGACCTCCCTGGCCTCGGTCGGCACGGGTCTGCCGCCCTCGTCGCACGGCCTGCCGGGCTACACCGTGCGCAACCCCGCCACCGGCGAGCTGATGAACCAGCTGCGCTGGAACCCGTGGACGGACCCGCGCAAGTGGCAGCCCTACCCCACCGTCTTCCAGCAGGCCCACGCGGCGGGCGTGCACACCGCCCAGGTGTCGTCCCCGACGTTCCAGAACACCCCGCTCACCAAGATCGCGCTGAGCGGCGGCAGCTTCCGCGGCAAGCTCTCCGGCGAGGACCGCATGGACCTCGCGGCCGAGCAGCTGGGCGCGGGCGACCGCTCGCTGGTCTACACGTACTACGCGGAGGTCGACGGCAAGGGGCACCGCTTCGGCGTCGACTCCGACGCCTGGCGCGGCCAGCTGATGTACGTCGACCGCCTGGTGCAGCGCCTGGCCGAGCAGCTCCCGCCGCGCAGCGCCCTGTACGTCACCGCCGACCACGGCATGCTCGACATCCCCTTCGACGAGCAGTCCCGCATCGACTTCGACGAGGACTGGGAGCTGCGCGCCGGAGTCGCCCTCCTCGGCGGCGAGGGCCGTGCGCGCCATGTGTACGCGGTCCCGGGCGCCGAGAACGACGTCCTGACCGTCTGGCGCGAGGTGCTCGGCGAGCAGTTCTGGGTGGCGAGCCGGGACGAGGCGCTCGCCGCGGGCTGGTTCGGCCCGCCCGGCGCCGTGGACGAGCGGGTGTACGGACGCATCGGCGATGTCATCGCGGCGGCCCACGACGACGTGGCGATCATCGCCTCCGAGAAGGAGCCGAAGGAGTCGGCCCTGGTCGGCATGCACGGCTCCATGACCCCCGTCGAGCAGCTCGTGCCGCTCATCGAAGTACGCTCCTGATCACACCCGGCACCCGCCGACCGCTCGTACGTCCCGAAAGGCTCAACTCCCCATGCCCGAGCTGGTGTTCTTCTCCGGAACGATGGACTGCGGAAAGAGCACCCTGGCTCTGCAGATCGAGCACAACCGGTCGGCCCGGGGCCTGCAGGGGCTCATCTTCACGCGTGACGACCGCGCGGGCGAGGGCAAGCTCTCCTCGCGGCTCGGTCTCGTCACGGACGCAATCGAGGCGGCCGACGACTTCGACTTCTACGCCCATCTCGTCGACCACCTCTCGCAGGGCGGCCGCGCGGACTACGTGATCGCGGACGAGGCGCAGTTCCTCGCCCCGGACCAGATCGACCAGCTGGCGCGCGTCGTCGACGACCTGGGCCTGGACGTCTTCGCCTTCGGCATCACCACGGACTTCCGCTCCAAGCTCTTCCCCGGATCGCAGCGCCTGGTCGAACTCGCCGACCGCGTCGAGGTGTTGCAGGTGGAGGCGCTGTGCTGGTGCGGCGCCCGCGCCACCCACAACGCCCGCACCATAGGCGGTGCGATGGTCGTCGAAGGCGCGCAGGTCGTCGTCGGCGACGTCAACCACGCGGCGGACGAGGTGGGTTACGAGGTGCTGTGCCGCCGTCACCACAGGCGCCGGATGACGGCGGCGACCTCACGCGCGGGCGCCCTGTCGCCGGACGTGCTGCCGGTCGACACGCCCGCCCGCGTCTGAGTCAGCTCTCCGAGCGCACGAGCGTGAAGACCGCTCCCTCCGGGTCGGCGACGGTGGCCTCCTGTCCGTGGGCGCCCGCGTGCGGGGGCCTGATGACGTGGCCGCCGAGTTCCACGACCCGCTCCACCGACTCGTCCACGTCGGCGACCTCGAAGTACGTCATCCAGTGCGCGCCCCGGTCCCGCGGCAGCGCCTGGCCGACGCCGTGCACCGAGGCGACCGGCCGGCCGTCGACCTGGAGCGTGACGAAGTCGAAGTCGGCCGAAACGACCGCCTCTTCGGTGTATCCGAAGACCGCTTGATAGAACTTGACGACACCCGCCGTCTCCTGCGTGACCAGTTCGTTCCAGGCCGGGGCCCCGGGCTCCCCGCCGAGAGCGGCGCCCACATGCTCCGCCGCCTGCCAGATCCCGAACACCGCGCCCGCGGGGTCCACCGCGATGGCCATCCGCCCGGCCGGGCCCGCGTCCAGCGGGCCGACGCCGATCGTGCCGCAGCAGTGCCGCACGGCCTCGGCCGTCGCGTCCACGTCGTCCGACGCCAGGTACGGCGTCCAGGCGATCGGCAGATGGTGGTCGGGCGGCAGCTGACCGATCCCGGCGACCTCGTGGCCGTCGAGCAGCGCCCGTACGTAGGGCCCGAGCTGATCCGGCCCGGGCCGGAACTCCCAGCCGAACAAGGCTCCGTAGAACTCCTGGGTCGTGGCCAGGCCATGCGCCATCAGACTCACCCAGGTGGGTGTGCCGGGCGCGCGGCGGACGGCCCCCGAGCCGTCACGCCGGCCCGTCGACCCCCGTGCCTCCGTCATCGTCACTCTCTCCTCGGCCCTTCAGGTGGCCGCTCGGCTTCCGCATTCGAATGCACGTACCTATGTCGCGCCCTGGCCCGCCCGTGCAGATGCTCGCACCACCTGTGGCGCCCCGCGCCCCGGCCGCGCCGCTTGTCCCGGCTCCGCCCAGAGGATGCCCGGTTTGCCGTTTCTCATCCGTAAACGCGCGGTTGCTCTGTGGTGTCGTTCGGCAGTACACGGTGTGCCCGCTTCCATACGCCGCGTGTTCGGCGGTCGTACGGCGGAGCAGGGTAGCCGGACCTGGCCGATGCGGCCACCCCGTGCGCAAGGATGGGGCCCATGAATGCCATCATCTCCGCATCCGAACTCGAGAGCGACCTGGCGGGCGAGAACCCGCCAGTGCTCCTGGACATCCGCTGGCAGCTCAGCACCGCCAAGGCGGCGGGCGCCCCCGTCTTCGACGGCCGGGCCGAGTACGAGAAGGGGCACATCCCGGGCGCCGTCTTCGTCGATCTGGACGCCGATCTCGCGGGTCCGGCCGGCTCGGGCGGACGGCATCCCCTGCCGGACGTGCAGCACTTCGGGGCGGTGATGCGGGCGGCCGGGGTCTCGGCCGACCGGGACGTGATCGTGTACGACGGCGGGCAGGGCTGGGCCGCCGCACGCGCCTGGTGGCTGTTGCGCTGGACGGGTCATCCCGCCGTGCGGGTGCTCGACGGCGGGCTCGCCGCGTGGGGCGGCCGACTGGAGACCGGGGACGAGCGCCCGGAGGCGCCGGGGTCGTTCGCCCCCGAGACGAACACCACCGACCTCCTCGACGCCGACGCCGCGGCGGCCCTCGCCCGCTCCGGGCTGCTCCTGGACGCCCGCGCGGCCGAGCGCTACCGCGGAGACGTGGAGCCGATCGACCGCGTCGGCGGTCACATCCCGGGTGCGGTGTCCGCGCCGACCACGGAGAACGTCACGGCGGACGGCACTTTCAGGCCGGCCGCCGACCTCGCGGACCGCTTCAACTCCCTGGGCGTCTCCGACACTTCCGAGGTCGGGGTCTACTGCGGCTCAGGTGTGTCCGGCGCCCACGAGGTGCTCGCCCTCGCGGTGGCGGGCATTCCGGCGTCGCTGTACGTCGGCTCGTGGTCGGAGTGGTCGTCGGACGAGTCCCGTCCGGTGGCCAAGGGCCCGGACCCGCAGTAGCCGAAGGACATGGCCGGGGCCCCGCACTTGCGCGGTGCGGGGCCCCGGCCGACGTATGACGTCCTGCTGGTCCTGCTACTCCTGCTTCTTGCGGCGCGTGCCGAAGACGATCTCGTCCCAGCTGGGCACCGCCGCGCGCCGCCCGGGACGGACGCCGTCGGCCTCCGCCTGGCGGTCGGTGGTGCCGGTCAGGCGGTCGCGGTGGCTGGCCACCGAGCGCGGCATCAGGACGTCCGCGTACGCGGCTCCCGCGCCGGCCGATGCCGCGGGGGGCTCCTCGGCGTCCGGGTCCTGCTCGGTCTCCTCCGCGGGCGGGAGATCCGTCGCCGGGAGCGCGGGGCGCTCCGGCACGATCATGTCGCCGCGGAAGCTCGGCACCGCCTCCAGGAGGCTGGTGAGCGAGTCCCGCTCCGACTCCGACACGGCGGCGGTCGCGGTGGCCGCCGTGCCCTCCTCCGAAGGCTCCGGGGGCAGCGGCACGCCGGGACGCTCCAACTGCCGGTCCAGAGCGCGGTCAAGGGGCCGGTCGAGCGAGGGCCTGTCACGGGGCAGCCGTGCGATGCGCGGCACGAACGGGAAGCTGGGCTCGGGCGCGGCGATGTCGTCCGTCTCGCCGATCAGCGAGCGCGCCTCGTCGTCCACCGCCTGTACGAGCCGCCGGGGCGGGTCGTACGTCCAGCTCGCGGAGTGCGGCTCGGTCGCGACGCGGTAGACGAGCAGGACCTCCCAGGTGCCGTCGTCGCGGCGCCAGGAGTCCCACTGGACGGTTTCCTTGTCGGCGCCGCGCAGGAGCAGACGCTCCGAGACGGCCTCGCCGAGCTGGGGTCCGGTGTTCTCGCCGGGACGGCGCACGGGGGTCTTGCGGGCCCGCTCGGCCATGAAGGCGCGCTCGGCGAGCACGGGTCCCTCGAAGCGGCGGACGCGGTCGACGGGGATTCCGGCGAGCGAGGCGACTTCCTCCGCGCTGGCACCGGCACGTATACGCGCCTGGATGTCGCGGGGGCGGAGGTGGCTCTCCACCTCGATCTCGATCTGGCCGAGACGCGGACGGTCACCGCGCACCGCGGCGCGCAGTCGCTCGTCGATCGGAAGCGTGTACTCCGTGCTGTCCGCAGCCTTCAGCACCAGCCGTGTGCCGTCGTTGCTGACGGCCACGACACGCAGTTCGGGCATGGGGACCTCCCGGGTGGTGCCTGCCGACGTCACGTGCGTCGCTGCTTCCGCTAGTCGAGTGTGGCCTGCCCGGGTGCAGCCTGCCACAACCTTGCCGAGTTGCCCGGCGTGTCGGGCATGGGCCCAAGGTCGCCGTTATGGCACGGTTACCTCTTCGCAACTCTCAGTGACCACTTTGGTCACCCTGTGCAGCGAGCCCCCTCCCGGCGGTCCTGGAAGGCCCCGGGCACCCAGGTGGGAGACCGGACCCAGGGCTCGCAACAGTACTCCATTCGGGCCACGCGGGTGGTCCGCCGCGCCGCCGAAGTTCTCACGGGGGACGGGAGTTGGCGCCTCGGGATACCCGGGCAGGGTGGTGTACGAGTGGCACACTTCACGGAATCTCCAAAAACGGAACTATCTACTTCACCCATACGTCCCTTTCTCGTGCAGTCAGTCGAGAAAGGGAGGCAAGGGTCGGAGATGCGTGAAAAGCCGGAATCCGTCATGGAGCCGAAGGACCGGACGGAACCGACGGACTCGGTGGAGAAGAAGCGGCGTCTCGACCTGAGCGTGCCGCAGGTGGCGGGAAGCGCCGTGGCGGCGGTCGTGGCGGCGAAGCTCGCGTCGAGCTTCGGCGTCTACGGCACGATCCTCGGTGCCGGAGTGGTGAGTGCCGTCGCGACCTGCGGCGGCACGATTTTCCAGCACTTCTTCAGCCGCACGGGTGAGCAGATACGTGACGTCACGGTGCAGGCAAAGCCGAGGGCGCGGCAGGTCCCGCTGGCCGACGGCTCGGGAGCGCCGGTGGCGCAGACGTTCAGAGCGGCGGCCTACCCAGCCGCGGCCGCGCACACCGGGGCGGGGCCCGTGACGACGACATGGGGGCGGACGGTCGAGCCGGACGCCACATCGGTGCTGCCTTCCGCCGGCGAGGTGGCAGCGGACCGCACGACCGTGCTTCCCGCCACCTCCGCTGCTGACGCGGATCGCACGAACGTGCTGCCGGTCGTGGACGCCGACACGGACCGCACGACCCTGCTGCCCATGGCGGACCCCGGAGCTGACGCCGACGCCGAGAAGACGCAGATGCTCGGTTCGGTCGACGCCACGCAGCTCGTGCCCCGGGACGACGCGACGCGCGTCCTGCGGCAGTCGACTCCGCCCGCGCCGCAGGAGCCGACGGCGCCACCGCTTCCTTCGGACGAGTTCACCCACGGCACCACGCACCGCACACAGGTCCGAAGCTGGAAGCGGCCGTTGATCGCGGCCGCGGTGGTCTTCGGTGTCGCCATGGCCGGCATCACGACGTACGAGATCGTCTCCGGCGAGGACTTCAGCGGGGGCCACGGCACCACGATCGGCAACGGCTTCTCGGGCAGGAACAGCTCGCCGCACCAGCAGCCCACTCCCTCGACCGATCCCTCGGGGCAGCCGTCCGACGGTGCTTCCACGGGCACGGACGACGGTTCACAGCAGGACAGCGGCGCGTCGCAGGACCCGGACGGGACGAACTCGCAGGCGCCGGACAATGGCAACGACTCGGGCTCCGGTTCGAAGGACGACCCCGACAAGGGATCGGACTCCGGCACGGACACCGGGGACGACGACGGCTCGAAGACGGACCCGACCCCGACGCCGACCCCCACCCCGACTCCGACGCCGACCCCGTCGAGCGGCGACGGCACCGACGGCGGAAGCGACGTCCAACGGGGAGAGACCGCCACCCCGTAGCGGCCTTCTCAGTCGCCCAGGACGCGCCGCAAGTAGTCGTTGCCGAACATGCGCCCCGGGTCCAGGCGGTCGCGCAGGGCCGTGAACTCGGCAAAGCGCGGGTAGGCCTGCGCGAAGTAGTCGGCGCCGCGGGTGTGGATCTTGCCCCAGTGGGGCCGGCCCTCGTGCGCGGTGAAGATCCGCTCCGCGGCGGTGAAGTACGCCTGGTAGGGCGTGCCACGGAACATGTGGACGGCGATGTACGCGCTCTCCCGGCCCGAGGCCGTGGACAGCGTGATGTCGTCCGCGGGAGCCGTACGGACCTCCACGGGGAAGCTGATCCGCAGGTTCGAGCGCTCCACCATCGTCTTCAGCTCTCGCAGCGTCTCGACGAGGGCCGCCCGCGGAACGGCGTACTCCATCTCCACGAAACGCACGCGGCGCGGGCTTGTGAAGACCTTGTAGGGGATGTCCGTGTAGCTGCGGGCGGAGAGCGCCTTGCTGGAGATCTTGGCGATGCCCGGGACGGTCGCGGGGATGGCCCTGCCGATCGTGTTGACCACCTGGAAGAGGCCGTTGGAGAGAATCTCGTCCTCTACGAAGGCGCTCACTCTGCCGGGCGGGGCGGCGGGACCCAGGCTGCGGTTGTTGCGCTTGGTGGTGCAGTTGCCGGTGTGCGGGAACCAGTAGAACTCGAAGTGCTCGTTCTCCGCGTGCAGTGCGTCGAACTCGGCGGTGACCTTGTCGAAGGTCATCGGCTCCTCACGGGCGGTGAGGAAGAAGACGGGCTCCACGGCGAAGGTGATCGCGCTGATCACGCCGAGAGCGCCGAGGCCGATCCTGGCCGCCGCGAAGACCGCGCGTTCTTCTTCGGTCCCGTTCTCGGAACAGGTGAGGACCGTCCCGTCCGCGGTGACCAGCTCAAGTGCCTTGATCTGGGCGGAGATGGAGGCCGAATCACGTCCCGTGCCGTGCGTGCCGGTGCTCGTCGCGCCGGAGACCGTCTGCTCCATGATGTCGCCCATGTTCGTGAGCGACAGGCCCTCGCGGGCGAGCGCCGCGTTCAGACGCTTGAGCGGAGTGCCCGCTTCCACCGTGACGGTGCCGGCCTCGCGGTCGATCTTCCGGATGCCGGTGAGGAGTTCGGGGCGTATCAGGAGGCCGTCGGTCGCCGCGGTCGCCGTGAAGGAGTGGCCGGTGCCGACCGGTTTGGCCCTGAGGCCGTCCTCCCTGGCCGCACGGAGCGCGGCGGAGAGCTCGTCGACCGACGCGGGGGTGACCTCCCTGGCCGGGCGCGCGGTGACGTTGCCCGCCCAGTTACGCCACGGTGCTGTGCTCTTCCCGCTGCCCGTGCCCGTTGCCGTGCTCATGGGTCCCCTCCCGTTGCGGAGCCGGTGTTTTTAGCCGGCGATACCTAAGGAACCCCACCGCCACCGCGACGGCCCCGGACAGACCGGGGACCGCGTACCCGGCGTCCGATCCGGCCGCGTCGATGACCCAGCCGGCCGCGGAGGAGCCGAGCGCGACGCCGACCGCGAGTCCGGTGCTCACCCAGGTCATGCCCTCGGTCAGCTTCGCGCGTGGTACGTGCTGTTCGACGAGGGCCATCGTCGTGATCATGGTCGGCGCTATGGAGAGGCCCGCGATGAACAACGCCACGGCCAGAAACGGAAGGTTCCCGACCAATTGAAGCGGGATCATACTCACGGCCGTCGTACAGACACCCAGCAGCCACCGCGGCGCGGGGGCGCCCTTGAAGTGCATGAGCCCGAAGGCCGCTCCGGCCAGACAGGAGCCCAACGCGTACACCGCCAGTGCCAGGCTCGCCATCGCCTTGTGGCCGAGGTCCTCGGCGTACGCGACGGTCACCACGTCGATGGACCCGAAGATCGCGCCGGTCGCCACGAAGGTCGCGACCAGGACCTGCAGCCCGCCGGAGCGCAGCGCCGAACCCTTCGTGTGGTGTTCGCGGCCGTGCGGCACGGGCTCGGTGGCGCGCTGGGCGGTCAGCCAGAAGACGCCCACGGCGAGGAAGACCCCGGCGAGGAGCGGCCCGGCCTCCGGGAACCACACCGTGGAGAGGCCGATCGAGATGATCGGCCCGAAGATGAAGCAGATCTCGTCCACCACGGACTCGAAGGAGTACGCGGTGTGCAGCTGCGGGGTGTCGCGGTAGAGCACCGCCCAGCGCGCCCTGATCATCGATCCCACGCTCGGCACGCAGCCGACCAGCGCGGCGAAGGCGAAGAGCGTCCAGTCCGGGAGCTCGTACTTCGCGCAGAGCAGCAGCCCGGTGACCGCCACCAGGGAGGCGAGGGTCGCGGGCCGCAGCACCCGGCGCTGGCCGTACCGGTCGACCAGACGGGAGATCTGCGGGCCGATCGCGGCGGCGGAGAGCGCCACGGTCGCGGAGAGCGCGCCCGCGAGTCCGTACCGCCCGGTGAGCTGGGAAACCATCGTCACGATGCCGATGCCCATCATCGAGAGCGGCATCCGTCCGAGGAAGCCCGCCGTCGAGAACCCCTTGGTGCCGGGGGCGGCGAAGATGGCGCGGTAGGGGCTGGGCACGTGGGACTCCGCTGAGGCGCCGGGGCGGCCTCGCGTGGATGTGCGCGCGGGGGCCCCGGTAAGGCGTAAAGATGGCCGATACAGCTTACGGTTCCGACAGGGCCGGGCGCACCATGATTTTCCGGCTGTCAGTGGCGGGTGGCAGGATCGGATGCATGTCCGATGCGCTCGATGCCTCTCCCTATGACGCCCTGCTGCTGCTCTCGTTCGGCGGCCCCGAAGGGCCAGACGACGTGGTCCCGTTCCTGGAGAACGTGACGCGGGGCCGCGGCATCCCCAAGGAGCGGCTCAAGGAAGTGGGGCAGCACTACTTCCTGTTCGGCGGGGTCAGCCCGATCAACGACCAGAACCGCGCCCTACTCGACGCGCTGCGCAAGGACTTCGCCGACCACGGCCTCGACCTGCCGGTCTACTGGGGCAACCGCAACTGGGCGCCCTACCTGACCGACACCCTGCGTGAACTCGTGCAGGACGGCCACCGCCGCGTGCTCGTCCTCGCCACCAGCGCCTACGCCTCGTACTCGGGCTGCCGCCAGTATCGGGAGAACCTGGCCGAGTCGCTCGCCGTGCTCGCCTCCGAGGGCCTTGACGTGCCGCGCGTCGACAAGCTGCGGCACTACTTCAACCACCCCGGCTTCGTCCGTCCCATGATCGACGGGGTCCTGAAGTCCCTGGCCGACCTCCCCGAAGACGTGCGGGAAGGGGCGCACCTCGCCTTCACCACGCACTCCATCCCGACCGCGGCCGCCGACACCTCCGGCCGCGTCGAGGACCACGGGGACGGCGGCGCGTACGTCAAGGAGCACCTGGACGTGGCCCGCCTCATCGCCGACGCGGTGCGCGAGGAGACCGGCGTTGAACACCCCTGGGAGCTCGTCTACCAGTCGCGCAGCGGCGCCCCCCACATCCCGTGGCTCGAACCCGACATCTGCGACCACCTCGAGGAGCGCCGGGACGCGGGCGCGCCCGCCGTGGTCATGGTCCCGATCGGTTTCGTGTCGGACCACATGGAGGTGCTCTACGACCTCGACACCGAGGCCGAGGCGAAGGCCGCGGAGCTGGGTCTGCCGGTCCGCCGCTCGGCCACGGTGGGCGCCGACCCGCGGTTCGCCGCCGCGGTCCGTGAACTGGTCCTCGAGCGCTCCGCCACGGAGAGCGGCCGCGAGGTCGCGCCCTGCGCCCTGGGTGCGCTCGGCGCCAGCCACGACCTGTGCCCGGTGGGCTGCTGCCCGGCGCGCGCCCCGAAGCCGGCGGCTGCCGGCGCCGACAGCCCGTACGCGTAAGGACGCCGACGTGACCGACCTCAAGGCAGAACTCCTCGGCATCGCCCTGGAGGCCGCGCACCGCGCGGGAGCCTTCCTGCGCGACGGACGCCCGGACGACCTGGGCGTGGCCGCGACAAAGACCAGTGCGGTCGATGTCGTCACCGAGATGGACATCGCCTCCGAGAAGCTGATCACCGACTTCCTCGCCGAGCGCAGGCCCGCCGACGGCGTGCTGGGCGAGGAGGGCGCGAGCTCCGAGGGCAGCAGCGGCGTCCAGTGGGTGATCGACCCGATCGACGGCACCGTCAACTACCTGTACGGGCGCCCCGACTGGTCGGTGTCCATCGCCGCCCGCAAGGACGGCCAGACGCTGGTCGGCGTAGTGCACGCCCCGATGCGCGGGGAGACCTACCGGGCCGTCCTCGGAGAGGGCGCCTTCGTCAACGACAAGTCCGCGCGCACCCGCCCCGCGCCCCCGTTCGAGCAGGCCCTCGTCGGCACCGGGTTCGGTTACGTCGCCGAGCGCCGCGTCCGGCAGGCCGAGGTGGCCCGGCAGCTGATCCCGCTGGTCCGTGACATCCGGCGGGGCGGCTCGGCGGCCATCGACCTGTGCGACGTCGCGCTCGGCCGCCTGGACGCGTACTACGAGCGTGGCCTCAACCCCTGGGACTTCGCGGCCGGTGACCTCGTCGCGCGGGAAGCGGGCGCCCTGACCGGTGGACGCCCCGGAGAGCCCCCCACAGGTGAGCTGACCATCGCGGCCCCGCCCGGCCTCTTCGAGGACCTCCAGGGCCGCCTGGAGGAGCTCGGAGCCTGGCACGACTGACCCGCCGCACGGATCTGCACGCGAAACGGATCGGCACGCGGAACGGCTCGGCACGCGGAAGGGCCCCGGCATCTCGTCCACAGATGCCGGGGCCCTCCTGCTCGCGATGGATCAGGCGTGCAGCACGCCGACCTCCACGCCGTGCTCGGCGGCCAGACGGTGGAGATCTTCGAGCTCGGCCTGCTCGACCTCGGCAAGGAAGTCGTCGCCCGTCTCACGGGCCTTCGTGAGGTCGGATTCCGTGGCCTTTATGCGCTGCAGCAGTCCTGCGGTAAAAGCGTCCATGGTTGCGCCCCCTCGGCTGGGTCGTGGGTCGATGGCACGGGGGTGTGCCCTCAAGAAGGGGCGATCACGTCTCAAGCCGCCCTGGAGGAAGCGGTTCGTGGCGCGCCACATACAAAGCGTGATCGCGGGTGTGAGGTCGTCCTCCCCTCGCTCCCTCTCACGGAAACCTCAACCCCCGGAGAAAATCCCGCATTCCCCGGCCAGGACACCGCCTTACAGCCGGTTTATGGCCGAAAGGGGCAGGATGGAGGCCACACCCCACGAACAGACCTGCCCGCAGGGGCACAGAGGAAGGACAGCGCCGTGCGCGTACTCGTCGTCGAGGACGAGCAACTGCTCGCCGATGCGGTGGCCACCGGACTGCGCCGGGAGGCCATGGCCGTCGACGTCGTGTACGACGGAGCGGCCGCCCTGGAACGCATCGGGGTCAATGACTACGACGTCGTGGTGCTCGACCGGGACCTCCCGCTCGTGCACGGTGACGACGTCTGCCGCAAGATCGTCGAGCTCGGCATGCCGACCCGCGTCCTGATGCTCACCGCGTCGGGCGACGTCAGCGACCGCGTCGAGGGCCTGGAGATCGGCGCCGACGACTATCTCCCCAAGCCCTTCGCGTTCAGCGAGCTCACGGCACGCGTGCGGGCCCTCGGCCGGCGTACGAGCGTGCCGCTGCCGCCCGTCCTGGAGCGCGCCGGGATCAAGCTCGACCCGAACCGCCGCGAGATCTTCCGCGACGGCAAGGAGATCCAGCTCGCGCCCAAGGAGTTCGCCGTCCTCGAAGTGCTGCTGCGCAGCGAGGGAGCAGTCGTCTCCGCCGAGCAGCTCCTCGAGAAGGCGTGGGACGAGAACACCGACCCGTTCACGAACGTGGTGCGGGTGACCGTCATGACCCTGCGGCGAAAGCTCGGCGAGCCCGCCGTCATCGTGACGGTGCCCGGCTCCGGCTACCGGATCTGATCCCCGGTGGCCGCGACCCCGGCGCCGCCGGCTGCGCCCCCGAAACCCACCTGGGACCCCAGGAAGGCCGAACCACCCTTTCCGTGGCTGCGCCCCACGATCCGCATACGCCTCACGTTGCTGTACGGCGGCATGTTCCTGATCGCGGGCATCCTGCTGCTCTCGATCATCTACCTGCTGGCCGCGCAGGCACTGAACGTGGGCGCCGACCTGCCGTTCAAGATCGTCTCCGGGCAGGTGGCCAGCGACACCTGCAACTTCCCGAGCTCGCCGTCGGCCGGTGAGCTCAACAACGCCATGAACGCGTGCGTCAACGAACAGCGCCAGCACGCCCTGGACAACCTCCTGAGCCGCTCGCTGCTCGCCCTGCTCGGGCTCGCGGTGATCGCCTTCGCCTTCGGTTACGCGATGGCGGGCCGCGTCCTGTCGCCGCTGGGCCGCATCACGCGCACCGCGCGCAGGGTGGCCGGCACGGACCTGTCACGGCGCATCGAACTGGACGGCCCGGACGACGAGTTGAAGGAGCTCTCGGACACCTTCGACGAGATGCTGGACCGCCTGGAGCGTGCCTTCACCGCCCAGCAGCGGTTCGTCGGCAACGCGTCGCACGAGCTGCGCACCCCGCTGGCGATCAACCGCACGCTGCTCGAGGTGCACCTCTCCGACCCGGGGGCGCCCGCCGAGCTCCAGCAGCTCGGCAAGACGCTCCTCGCGACCAACGAACGCAGCGAGCAGCTCGTGGAGGGCCTGCTGCTGCTCGCCCGCAGCGACAACCAGATCGTGGAGCGCAAACCGGTCGACCTCGCCGAGGTCGCCGACCGTGCCGTCGACCAGGTGCGGGTCGAGGCGGACGCGAAGGGCGTGGAGATCCGCGGGGAGCGCGGCCCGGCCGTCGTGCAGGGCAACGGCGTCCTCCTGGAGCGGATCGCCCTGAACCTCGTCCAGAACGCCGTCAGGTACAACGTGCCGAATGGGGAAGTGCAGGGCGAAGCCCTTCAGGAGAAGGGTGGTGGCGGGCGACGGGAGGGCGGCTGGGTCGAGGTCACCACAGAGGCCCAGCACGGCCAGGCGGTCCTCGTGGTGTCGAACACGGGTCCCGTGGTGCCCGCGTACGAGATCGACAACCTCTTCGAGCCGTTCCGGCGGCTCAGGACCGAGCGCACGGGCAGCGACAAGGGCGTGGGACTCGGCCTGTCGATCGCCCGGTCGGTGGCACGGGCCCACGGGGGCCGTATCATCGCGGAGCCGCGCGAGGGGGGAGGGCTCGTGATGCGAGTCACCCTTCCTCTCTGAGATGCTGCCGCAGACGCGCCGCCATGTTCGCTTTGCGCGGAATTTTCGGGACCTGTTCCCAGAGATTTCCTGTGCGATCGATCACAGGGGCGAATTTTCGGTCATCTACTCTCCGTGATCGTGAAAGTCGTTGGAAAGCCGGGAAAATCCGGGTTTTCAGGGGTCTTGATCACGGGAAGTACACGGGGTGGCGCCTGTGAAGTGCGACATTCGGACCGTGTACGGTCCCGATCGCCATCCAAACCGATCACCTCGTCAGGGGTGCGGTTGGGTGTCGATTGAGTAACAGACCTTGATGTGAGGCAAAATCTCCGCCTCAGGTCGGGCACAAGTCCGGCCTCTCACGCGTTACGTGCGCTGAGACACCGCAGACACCCAGAGGGGGAGAGCGACATGGCAACGGACTACGACACCCCACGCAAGACCGACGATGACGTCAACGAGGACAGCATCGAGGAACTCAAGGCGCGGCGGAACGACAAGTCGACCTCGGCAGTGGACGTCGACGAGTTCGAGGCCGCAGAGGGCCTCGAGCTGCCCGGCGCGGACCTGTCGAACGAGGAGCTCGCCGTACGGGTGCTCCCGAAGCAGCAGGACGAGTTCACCTGCATGAGCTGCTTCCTGGTGCACCACCGCAGCCAGCTGGCCAAGGAGAAGAACGGCCAGCCGATCTGCCGCGACTGCGACTAGGGCAGGGTCGGCCGTGACAGGCTCGACCCCGCCGAGGAAGCGCCGCTTCCGTAAGCGCGGAGCGGACCAAGGAAGCGCCGTCCCCGACGGCGTGCGTGACGACGAGCGGGGCTCTTCCCCCACAGGAACAGCCTCGCTCGGACCAGCGGACGCACTAGAGGTGGCGCACGACGAGACGGCGGCCGACAAGGCGTCCAGGACCCATGGGTCCAAGGGCCGCGTTGCCGCCGTCACGGACGGAGTCATGGCGGGCGTACGCATGAGCGGACGCGGCGCCAAGGCCGCCATCGGCTATCTCGCCGACCGGATCATCGAGACCGCCCCGCGGGTCCCGATCCGCGATCTGAGCACCCTTCGCAAACAGTTCCCGGGCCTGGACGCAGAGCGGCTCGCGGACAAACTCATCTCCGGCGCGGCCAACGCGACCTCGACGGTCGGTGCCGGGGTCGGCGCCGCGGCGATGATGCCCGTGCCGCCCGCGATGCCCGCGGAGATGGCCGCCGAGATCACCGGGGTCGCGGCGATCGAGCTGAAGCTGATCGCCGAACTCCACGAGGTCTACGGCATGCGCCCGCCGGGCAACCTCAAGGAGCGCAGCTCCGCCTACCTCACCGCGTGGACCGAGGAGCGCGGCATCGACGTGGTCAAGCCCGCGTCGATCAACGCGGCGCTCGGCGGCCACATGAAGCGCGAGCTGCGCCAGCAGATCATGAAGCGCATGGTGCGGAACCTCCCGAACCTGATGCCCTTCATGGTGGGCGCCGCGGTCGGGGCGGTGATGAACCGCCGGGACACCAGGAAGCTCGCTGAGCGGGTCCGTGCGGACCTGCGGAGGTCACAGGTGCCCTGGAACGCCCTGCCCGAGCTGCCGCCCCTTGAGCAGCCCGTGAAGCCGTTCGACCCCCTGCACCCGTTGCGCGACGGCAAGCCGCCCAAGGAGCTGGGGCGCTGACGCGGCAGGACCCCGAAGAAGGTCCCCGGCAGCAGCCCCCGAGGCAGCCGCCCCCCCGAGGCAGCAGATCCCTAAGAAGAAGTCCGTACCGCCGTGAGCGCCGCCGCCAGCGCCTCGGGGTGCCGCGTCGACACGTACACGTACGGAGTCGGGTCCTGCGGGTCCGTGATCTCGACGCGCAGTGCCGTGGGGATGTAGGCGCGCAGCAGCATGAAGGCGCGCGGGTCGGCCTTCGGGCCGCGCCAGGCGCGCGCCTCCTCGGCGTCGAGTACCACCGGCTCGCCAAGGGCGGAGACCGGGATCTTCGCGTCGCCCGCGACGAGCGAACCCGCCACCACGCGGATCCGCGGGGAGCCGTACGAACTGGTGACGACCGCGGCGACCGCCGTCCCGGCGACCAGGCCGCCGAGCAGCGGCAGGGTGCCGAAGGGGAGCATGATCAGCGCCGTCGCGACGCCGACCAGGAGCGAGACAAGCCACCAGGAACGGGGCGCCGTCAGGCGTTCTTCGTAAGGCTGCATGTATGCAAGCTTGGCACGATGAGCTGAGTGAGCGGACTCGCGGGTAAGGTCTGCGCCTGTGAGTGGTACTTCAGCAGCTCTGACGCCCCCGGCCGACGCAATAGCGCCCGTCCGCCACCCCGACGCGCCCGCCCCCGGCGAGCTCATCGGAGCCCACTACGAGCACTGTTTCGGCTGCGGCGAAGGACAGGCCCACGGGCTGCACCTCGCGACGCGTGCCGGTGAAGGCGTGGGCGTCACCGCCGAGTTCACCGTCCGGGAGGCCCACCAGGGTGCTCCGGGCCTCGCCCACGGCGGCGTGCTCGCCACGGCGCTCGACGAGACGCTCGGCTCGCTGAACTGGCTGCTGCGCGTGATCGCCGTGACCGGCCGCCTCGAGACCGACTTCGTGCGCCCCGTGCCGCTGGGCACCGTGCTCTTCCTCGAGGCCGAGGTGACCGCCGTCTCCGGACGGAAGATCTACTCCCGGGCCACCGGGCGAATCGGCGGCCCCGAGGGGCCCGTGGCCGTCCGTGCCGAAGCCCTCTTCATCGAGGTCAAGGTCGACCACTTCATCGACAACGGCCGCCCGGAGGAGATCCGGGCCGCCATGGACGACCCGGACCAGATCCGCCGCGCACGTGCCTTCGAGGTGAACCCGTGACCCCCGCACCCCGTCCGGAGCTCGACGTGCTGATCCGTCGTGTCGACTCCGATGTACCGCTGCCGTCGTACGCGCAGCCCGGCGACGCCGGAGCGGATCTGCGGACCACCGAAGCGTGCGAACTCGCCCCGGGCGAGCGGGCGGTACTGCCCACCGGGGTGTCTGTCGCGCTGCCTGAGGGGTACGCGGCCTTCGTGCACCCGCGTTCCGGGCTCGCGGCCCGCTGCGGTGTCGCCCTGGTGAATGCCCCGGGGACGGTGGATGCCGGGTACCGTGGAGAGATCAAGGTGATCGTGGTGAATCTCGACCCGCGCGAGCGCGTGCGGTTCGAGCGCTTCGACCGGATTGCCCAACTGGTCGTCCAGCAGGTCGAGAAGGTGCGCTTCCGCGAGGTGGCGGAGCTTCCCGGCTCGGCGCGGGCCGAGGGGGGCTTCGGGTCCACCGGCGGCCATGCCGCCGTGGGCGCCGGCTCGGGTGACACAACGGGTGGGAATCGATACGCATCGGTCGTATCTGACCGGGAAGGACAGTGACGTGTTCGGACGTCGCAAGAAGGACAGTGCCGCCGAGGACGCGGCGGGCGAGGCCGAGCAGGTCGTCGAGGGCCCTGACGGTTCTGACAGCGACGACACGGCCGCGGCGCCGTCGCGCGTGAGGCTCGAGCCCGAGCCCCGCCCCGACGGGCCCTGGGACGTCTCCGAGGTCCGGGAGCCCGGCGAGGGCCGGGTCGACCTCGGTGGCCTCTTCGTACCTGGTGTCGAAGGCATGGAGCTGCGGGTGGAGGTCGCGGGAGACGCGATCGTCGCCGCGACCGTCGTGCTCCAGGACAGCGCCATCCAGCTGCAGGGCTTCGCCGCCCCCAAGAAGCAGGGCATCTGGGGCGAGGTCCGCGAGGAGATCGCCTCGGGCATCACGCAGCAGGGCGGTGTCATCGACGAGGTCGAGGGCCCCCTCGGCTGGGAGCTCCGTGCGCAGGTGCCGGTGCAGCTGCCGGACGGCACGGGTGGCGTGCAGGTCGTGCGCTTCATCGGTGTCGACGGTCCGCGGTGGTTCCTGCGCGGGGTCATCTCCGGCCAGGGCGCGGTGCAGCCGCAGGCCGCGGGTCTCCTGGAGCAGATCTTCCGGGACACCGTCATCGTGCGCGGTGACGGCCCGATGGCGCCTCGTGACCCGATCGTCCTGAAGCTGCCGGACGACGCCCAGATGGTCGCCGAGGGCGGTGTCCAGCAGGAGCAGCAGGAGGGCTCGCGCTTCTCCGGTGGCATGGGCCAGCTCCAGCGGGGCCCTGAGATCACCGAGGTCCGCTAGGCGCCCCATCTGAACAAGCAGTACAGGCCGATGGGCCGCATTCCCTTACGGGAGTGCGGCCCATCGGCGTTTTCGCAGGTGGGGGCGCGGAGGCGCACGTACGTAAGAGAGTCGTCAACGGAGTGCCGACGGACGTAAGGGAGCCGTCAACGGCGGTCGTTTCCGGCCAGGGAGGGGGTTTGCTCAAGGCGCCGGATCAATCGCATCTCATCTCTCATCTAGGAGCACACGATGGCCGACGTGGCCTTCGTCGTCACCACGCTCGCGGTCTTCGCGCTGGTGGCGCTCATCGCCAAGGGGGTGGCGAAGCTGTGACTGCCGAGAACATCGTCGGTCTCGTCGTGGCCGTCGCCCTGCTGGGCTATCTCGTACTCGCTCTTGTGTTCCCGGAGAGGTTCTGAGTACGGCCATGAGCCCTGTTCCAGCTGGTGTGCTCCAGTTCCTGGCGCTGATCGTGGCGCTCGCCCTGGCATACCGTCCGCTCGGCGACCACATGGCCCGGGTCTACTCCTCCGACAAGCACCTGCGCGTGGAGAAGTGGATCTACAAGGGCATCGGCGCCAACCCGAACGCCGAGATGCGCTGGCCCGCCTACCTGCGCGGAGTCCTTGCCTTCTCCGCCGTGAGCGTGCTGTTCCTGTATCTCCTGCAGCGGCTCCAGGGCTCACTGCCCGGTTCGCTCGGCTTCAAGGCGATCGACCCCGACCAGGCCTTCAACACCGCCGCGTCCTTCGTGGCGAACACCAACTGGCAGTCGTACTACGGCGAACAGGCCATGGGCCACGTCGTGCAGACCGGCGGCCTCGCGGTGCAGAACTTCGTGTCCGCCGCCGTCGGCATCGCCGTCGCCGTGGCCCTCGTACGCGGCTTCGCCCGCTCCCGCACGGGTGAGCTGGGAAACTTCTGGGCCGACCTGGTGCGCGGTGTCGTACGGGTCCTGATCCCGATATCGGTGATCGGCGCGGTCGTCCTCGTCGCCTGTGGCGCGATACAGAACTTCTCCGGCATCCACGGGGTCGGCCAGTTCATGGGCGGCAGCCAGGAGTGGAACGGCGGGGCGGTGGCCTCGCAGGAGGTCATCAAGGAACTGGGCACCAACGGAGGCGGTTACTTCAACGCCAACTCCGCCCACCCCTTCGAGAATCCGAACGGATTCTCCAACCTCTTCGAGGTCTTCCTGATCCTGGTGATCCCCTTCGCGATCACGAGGACCTTCGGACGGATGGTCGGTTCCCTCAGGCAGGGGTACGCGATCCTCGCCACGATGGTGACCATCTGGGTCGGGTTCACCGCGCTGATGATGTGGACGGAGTTCCACCACGGGGCTCCCGCCCTCGACATCGCGGGCGGGGCGATGGAGGGCAAGGAGACGCGGTTCGGGATCGCCGGCTCGGCGATCTTCTCCGTCGCCACGACGCTGACCTCGACGGGCGCGGTCAACTCCTTCCACTCCTCCAACACCGGGTTCGGCGGCGGACTTGATCTCCTTGGCATGCAGCTGGGGGAGATCGCACCGGGCGGCACGGGTTCGGGTCTGTACGGCATGCTGATCATGGCGATCATCGCGGTGTTCATCGCCGGGCTCATGGTCGGCCGTACGCCGGAGTACCTGGGCAAGAAGATCGGCACCCGCGAGATCAAGCTGGCGGCCTGCTACATCCTCGTCACCCCGGCCCTGGTGCTCGGCTTCACCGCGGTGTCGATGGCGCTGCCCACGCCCAAGGACTCGATGCTCAACTCCGGGGCGCACGGCTTCTCGGAGATCCTCTACGCCTACACCTCGGGCGCCAACAACAACGGCTCGGCGTTCGCCGGACTCAGCGCCGACACCAACTGGTTCAACACCACGATCGGTCTCGCGATGCTGCTCGGCCGCTTCCTGCCGATGGTGTTCGTCCTCGCGCTCGCGGGTTCGCTGGCCGAGCAGAAGCCCGTCCCGGCGACGGCGGGCACTCTGCGTACGGAGAAACCGCTGTTCACCGGCCTGTTGATCGGCTCCATCATGATCATCACCGGTCTGACGTACTTTCCCGCGCTTGCGCTGGGGCCGCTTGCCGAGGGGCTGGCGTCATGACCACCGACACAGAGAAGCCGATCGACACACAGAAGCCGATCAACACAGAGAAGGCAGAGGAGCCCGGCTCCATGTCCACCGTTACTCCCACCCGCGCGCCGCACCAGGACGTGCCCGGCGGCCATGAGGGCCATCAGGGCGGCGGCCGGGTCGGCGGGGGTCTGTTCGACCCCAAGCAGCTCCTGAAGTCCTTCCCGGACGCCGTGCGGAAACTCGATCCGCGGGTGATGGTCAAGTCGCCCGTCATGTTCGTGGTGCTCGTCGGTTCGGTGATCACCACCGTCCTCGCGGTCAAGGACCCGGGGGACTGGTTCGGCTGGGCGATCGCGGTCTGGCTCTGGCTGACCACGATCTTCGCGAACCTGGCGGAGGCGGTGGCCGAGGGTCGCGGCAAGGCGCAGGCGGACACGCTGCGCAAGGCCAAGACCGACACGGTCGCGCGCCGCCTGGACGGCACGGCCGAGGAGCAGGTGCCCGGCACCGCGCTGCGCATCGGCGATCTGGTCGTCTGTGAGGCGGGCGACGTGATCCCCGGCGACGGTGACGTCGTCGACGGTGTCGCGAGCGTCGACGAGTCGGCGATCACCGGCGAATCGGCCCCGGTCATCCGGGAGTCGGGCGGCGACAGGTCCGCCGTCACCGGCGGCACGAAGGTCCTCTCCGACCGCATCGTCATCAAGATCACGACGAAGCCCGGCGAGACCTTCATCGACCGCATGATCAACCTGGTCGAGGGCGCGGCCCGGCAGAAGACGCCCAACGAGATCGCCCTCAACATCCTGCTCGCGTCCCTCACCATCGTCTTCTTGCTCGCGGTCGTCACGCTCCAGCCGTTCGCCGTGTACGCCGGTGCCGAGCAGTCCATGATCGTGCTTGCCGCGCTCCTGGTCTGCCTGATCCCGACGACCATCGGCGCGCTGCTCTCCGCGATCGGCATCGCGGGCATGGACCGCCTGGTCCAGCGCAACGTGCTCGCCATGTCAGGGCGGGCGGTCGAGGCCGCCGGTGATGTGTCCACGTTGCTTCTGGACAAGACCGGCACCATCACCCTCGGCAACCGTCAGGCCGCCGAGTTCGTGCCCGTACGCGGGACGGCCGAGGCCGAGCTCGCGGATGCCGCCCAGCTCTCGTCGCTGGCCGACGAGACGCCCGAGGGGCGCTCCGTCGTCGTACTGGCGAAGGAGAGGTACGGGCTCCGCGAGCGTCACCAGGGGGAGTTGGAGGGGGCCGAATGGGTCGCCTTCACCGCGCAGACGCGGATGTCGGGCGTCGACCTCGTCGAGGGCGGCGCCGGGCGCAAGGTCCGTAAGGGCGCGGCCGGTTCGGTCGTCGCCTGGGTCACGCGGAACGGCGGCACGGTCTCCGAGGACGCCCAAGCTCTGACCGACACGATCTCGCAGGCCGGCGGCACACCACTCCTGGTCGCCGCCGACGACGAGAAGGGGGCCCGTGTCCTCGGTGTCATCCACCTGAAGGACGTCGTCAAGGAAGGCATGCGGGAGCGGTTCGACGAGCTGCGGCGCATGGGCATCAAGACGGTCATGATCACCGGTGACAACCCGCTGACCGCCAAGGCCATCGCGGACGAGGCGGGCGTGGACGACTTCCTCGCCGAGGCCACGCCCGAGGACAAGATGGCGCTGATCAAGCGGGAACAGGCGGGCGGCAAGCTCGTCGCGATGACCGGTGACGGCACGAACGACGCGCCCGCGCTCGCCCAGGCTGACGTGGGCGTGGCCATGAACACCGGGACCTCGGCCGCCAAGGAGGCCGGGAACATGGTGGACCTGGACTCCAACCCGACCAAGCTCATCGAGATCGTCGAGATCGGCAAGCAACTTCTGATCACCCGGGGTGCGTTGACGACCTTCTCGATCGCCAACGACGTCGCGAAGTACTTCGCGATCATCCCCGCCATGTTCGCCGTGGTCCATCCCGGTCTCGACAAGCTCAACATCATGAACCTGTCCTCTCCGGAGACGGCCATTCTGTCGGCCGTCGTCTTCAACGCGCTGATCATCGTCGCCCTGGTGCCGCTGGCCCTGAAGGGCGTGCGATACCGGCCGATGAGCGCGGACAGGATGCTGCGGCGCAATCTCGGCGTCTACGGAGTCGGCGGTCTCGTCGCCCCGTTCATCGGCATCAAGATCATCGACATGGTCATCTCCCTCATCCCCGGGCTGTAGTTCCTGAAAGCGTGCTGATCGTCATGAACAACTCCGTCGGAAGTACGGCACGGCTGCTGGGCGCGGGTCTGCGTGCCCTGCTCGTGCTGACCGTGATCTGCGGTGTCATCTATCCGCTCGCCGTCACCGGAATCGCCCAGGGCCTGTTCCGCGACGAGGCCAACGGCTCCGAGATCAGGAGCGGGGGCGAGGTCGTCGGCTCCGAACTCATCGGGCAGCGGTACGACTTGCCGCTGAAGGAGGGCGAGGAGACCGCCGCGCCCGACCTGAGGTGGTTCCAGCCCCGGCCGTCCAACGGCCTCGGCTCCAACCAGGATTCGGGGGTGAACACCCAGTACGACCTGATCCTGTCGGGCGCGACGAACCTGTCCGGTGACAACAAGGACCTGATCGCGGACGTCAGGGCCGCCAAGGCGGCCGTGGTCAAGGACAACTCCACGGCCGGCTTCAGGGTGCGCCCGTCGGACGTGCCGGCCGAGGCCGTCACGTCGTCCGGCTCGGGTCTGGACCCTCACATCTCCCCGGAGTACGCGGAACTTCAGGCCCACCGAGTGGCCGAGAAGAACGGTCTGGCCGTGCGCGCGGTCGAGAAGCTGGTCGACGAGCACACCGACGGGCGGATCCTCGGCTTCATGGGCGAGCCCCGCGTCAATGTCCTCCAGCTCAATGTGGGGCTGAAGGGGCTTGTCGCCGACAAGGGCTGATCTCGGGCCGCCATCGCGTACGTCCGTACTGTGCCGGTCACGCGGGGCAGGCCGGTGCGGTGAGCGGACAGCGCGTGCCCGACCTTGCGCGAACAGGGCGGCTCGGGCGCGGAGTTCACGGTTCTGGACCGGGCCGGACCGGTGCAGCTGCCGCACGACTGCGTAGAGCACCCGCCGTTACGTGCATGGCACCGCTGACGTCACACCTTGACGGACGTCAGGTCCGTACCTATGGTCACGGCCCAACACGCGTGTTCAGACAGGCACTTGAAGTTCACATACAAGAATGGATGGCCCTTCGCATGGCTGACACCCCCACACCCGTGCGCCACCACCGCAGACCCCGCACGGCAGTCCTCGCGACCCTCGCCACCGTGGTGACCGCTCTGGTCGCCGCCCTCCTGGCCTGGCCCGGCGCCGAACGCGCCGACGCCGCGCCGAGCACCTTCGCGCACCCCGGAGTCACCGTCTCCCGTGGACAGCTGGACTTCACCAGGGAGAAGGTCAACGCCGGCGCCCAGCCCTGGAAGGGCGCCTACGACCAGATGATGGGCAGCAAGTACGCCTCCCTCTCGCGCACACCGAAGCCCCGCGCGGTCGTCGAGTGCGGCTCCTACTCCAACCCCAACTACGGCTGCACGGACGAGCGCGAGGACGCGATAGCCGCGTACACCACAGCCCTGGCCTGGTACATCACCCGTGACGACCGCTACGCCAAGAAGTCCATCGAGCTGATGGACGCCTGGTCCGGCACGATCAAGGACCACACCAACAGCAACGCTCCGCTGCAGACCGGCTGGGCGGGATCTTCCTGGCCCAGGGCAGCCGAGATCATCAAGCACACGTACACCGGCGGCTGGGCCAACTCGGGCCGCTTCGCGACGATGCTGCGCACCGTCTACCTGCCCGAGATCATCAACGGCTCCAACTCCAACGGCAACTGGGAGCTGTCGATGATGGAGGCCGCCATCGGCATCTCCGTCTTCATCGAGGACAAGGGGTCCTACGACAAGGCGATGGCGAAGTTCCGCACGCGCACCGCCGCCTACGTCTACCTCGCCTCCGACGGAGACCTGCCCAAGACCGTGCCCAGCCAGAACCTGGACACCCGCGCCAAGATCGTCAAGTACTGGCAGGGGCAGGGCACCTTCACCACCGGACTCACCCAGGAGACGTGCCGCGACTTCACCCACACCGGATACGGACTCTCCGCGATCTCCCATGTCGCCGAGACCAGCCGTATCCAGGGCGACGACCTCTACAAGACGGACGTCGGTGAGCGGCTGCGCCAAGGCCTCGGCTTCCAGGCCAAGTACGAGCTGGGCGAGGCCCCGCCGAGCTCGCTCTGCGGCGGCTCGGTCCACCGGGGCCTCGGACCCGTCACCGAGGTCGGCTACAACGCGCTCCACAACCGCCTCGGCCACGCCATGACCAACACCCAGAAGCTCACCGAGCAGAACCGCCCGGCAGGTTCCAACAACCTGTTCGTCGCCTGGGAGACCCTGACCCACGCGGGCAACCCCAGCTGAACCGGACCCTGTGGGGCCGGGCGCACCGTGACCGTACGGGCGCCCGGCCCCACAGGGCTGTGCGGGGAGCGGGCATGTCCGAGACCGCGGTCCACGTGGAGGGACGGCACCGGGCACCCGTGACCTGACACATCAGGGTTGCGTCAAAGAGCACGTGTGGGCACCCCTTCGTCCCCTATGCGCGAATTGGTGGCCGTAAGGTCGACTCTGCGTACACCGCAGTTTCGGGAAGACAATGGGGCCATGGCACGCGGCAAGCTTCGGATATACCTCGGTTCGGCACCGGGCGTCGGCAAGACGTACGCGATGCTGTCCGAGGCGCACCGCCGCATCGAGCGCGGCACCGACTGCGTGGTGGCCTTCGTGGAGCACCATGACCGGCCGCGCACCGAGGTGATGCTGCACGGCCTGGAGCAGGTGCCCCGCAGGGAGCTCGACCACCGCGGCACCCTCTTCACCGAGATGGACGTCGACGCCGTCCTTGGGCGCGCGCCCGCCGTCGCCCTCGTGGACGAACTGGCGCACACGAACGTCCCCGGCTCGCGCAACGCCAAGCGCTGGCAGGACGTCGAGGAACTCCTCAGCGCGGGCATCGACGTCGTCTCGACCGTGAACATCCAGCACCTGGAGTCCCTCGGTGACGTCGTCGAGTCGATCACCGGCGTACGCCAGCGCGAGACCGTGCCGGACGAAGTGGTGCGGCGCGCGGACCAGATCGAACTCGTCGACATGTCGCCACAGGCGCTGCGCCGCCGCATGGCCCACGGAAACATCTACAAGCCCGACCGGGTCGACGCGGCCCTGTCCAACTACTTCCGGCCCGGCAACCTCACCGCCCTGCGCGAACTCGCGCTCCTCTGGGTCGCCGACCGGGTCGACGAATACCTCCAGCAGTACCGCGGCGAGCACGGCATCCGCTCCACCTGGCAGGCCCGCGAGCGCATAGCCGTCGGGCTCACCGGCGGCCCCGAGGGCCGCACCCTGATCCGCCGCGCGTCCCGGATGGCCGCCAAGGGCTCCGGCAGCGAGATCCTCGCCGTCTACATCGCCCGCAGCGACGGCCTGACCGCGGCCTCGCCCAAGGAGCTGGCGGTCCAGCGCACCCTGGTGGAGGACCTGGGCGGCACCTTCCACCACGTCATCGGCGACGACATACCGGCCGCGCTGCTCGACTTCGCCCGCGGCGTCAACGCCACGCAGATCGTCCTCGGCTCCTCGCGCCGCAAGACCTGGCAGTACATCTTCGGGCCTGGCGTCGGCGCGACGGTGGCCCGCGAATCGGGCCCCGACCTGGACGTCCACATCGTCACGCACGACGAGGTCGCCAAGGGCCGCGGCCTCCCCGTGGCACGCGGGGCACGGCTCGGGCGGTCCCGGAGCATCTGGGGCTGGCTGGTGGGCGTGGGCGGCCCGGCGCTCCTGACGCTGCTCCTCACCCATGTCGACGCGGACCTGGGTCTCGCCAACGACATGCTGCTGTTCCTGACGCTGACCGTCGCCGCCGCGCTGCTCGGCGGCCTCCTGCCGGCCCTGGCTTCGGCGGCGTTCGGCTCGCTGCTCCTGAACTACTACTTCGCGCCGCCGACGCACCTGTGGACGATCTCCGACTCCAAGAACATCGTCGCGATCATCGTCTTCGTGGGCGTCGCCATTTCCGTCGCCTCCGTCGTGGACCTCGCCGCCCGCCGCACCCACCAGGCCGCGAGGCTGCGCGCCGAGTCGGAGATACTCTCCTTCCTCGCGGGCAGCGTGCTGCGCGGCGAGACCAGCCTGGACGCCCTCCTGGAGCGCGTACGCGAGACCTTCAGCATGGACTCGGTGGCCCTCCTGGAGCGCGCGAGCGACGTCGCCCCCTGGACCTGCGCGGGCCGGGTCGGCGAGGGGCGCACGCTGGAGCGCCCCGAGGACGCGGACGTGGACATGCCCGTCGGCGACCACATGGCGCTCGCCCTGTCCGGCCGGGTACTGCCCGCCGAGGACCGCAGGGTGCTCGCCGCGTTCGCCGCGCAGGCCGTCGTGGTCCTCGACCGCCGGCGCCTCCAGGACGAGGCACAGCAGGCCCGCACCCTCGCCGAGGGCAACCGCATCCGCACCGCGCTGCTCGCCGCCGTCAGCCACGACCTGCGTACCCCCCTCGCAGGCATCAAGGCCGCCGTCACCTCCCTGCGCTCCGACGACGTGGCCTGGTCCGAGGAGGACCAGGCCGAGCTCCTCGAAGGCATCGAGGACGGCGCCGACCGCCTGGACCACCTGGTCGGCAACCTCCTGGACATGTCCCGCCTGCAGACCGGCACCGTCACGCCGCTGATCCGCGCGATCGACCTCGACGAGGTCGTCCCGATGGCGCTCGGCGGCGTCCCCGACGGCAGTGCGGACCTCGACATCCCCGAGACGCTGCCGATGGTCTCCGTGGACAAGGGCCTCCTGGAGCGCGCGGTCGCCAACATCGTCGAGAACGCGGTCAAGTACAGCCGCGCCGCCGAACCGGTCCTGGTCTCCGCGAGCACGCTCGGCGACCGCGTCGAACTGCGCGTCGTGGACCGCGGCCCCGGCGTCCCCGATGCCGCCAAGGACCGCATCTTCGAGCCCTTCCAGCGCTACGGTGACGCTCCGCGCGGCGCGGGCGTGGGCCTGGGCCTCGCGGTCGCCCGCGGCTTCGTGGAGTCCATGGGCGGCACGCTGGAGGCCGAGGACACCCCCGGCGGCGGCCTCACCATGGTCCTCACCCTGCGGGCCGCGGCGGGCGGACCGCAGGCGCTGCCGGACCTCTCCACGCAGGCCGCCTCATGACCACCCCAACGGCCACAACCGACAAGCTCGAAAGGCAGGTACCGATGACCCGGGTGCTCGTGGTCGACGACGAGCCGCAGATCGTACGCGCCCTCGTGATCAACCTGAAGGCGCGCAAGTACGACGTGGACGCGGCCCCGGACGGGGCCACCGCGCTCCAGCTCGCCGCCGCTCGCCACCCCGACGTGATCGTGCTCGACCTCGGTCTGCCCGACATGGACGGAGTCGAGGTCATCAGGGGCCTGCGCGGCTGGACGCGCGTCCCGATCCTGGTGCTCTCCGCGCGGCACAGCTCGGACGAGAAGGTCGAGGCGCTCGACGCGGGCGCCGACGACTACGTCACCAAGCCCTTCGGCATGGACGAGCTCCTTGCCCGCCTGAGGGCCTCCATCCGCAGGGCCGAGCCCATCGGAGCGGGCGAGGACGACGTGATGGTGGACACGGAGGACTTCACGGTCGACCTGGCCGCCAAGAAGGTCAACCGCGACGGGCGCGACGTGCGCCTGACGCCCACCGAGTGGCACCTCCTGGAAGTCCTGGTCCGCAACACCGGCCGCCTGGTCAGCCAGAAGCAGCTGCTCCAGGAGGTGTGGGGCCCTTCGTACGGTACGGAGACGAACTACCTGCGCGTCTACATGGCGCAGCTGCGCCGCAAGCTGGAGGCGGACCCCGCGCATCCGCGGCACTTCATCACCGAGCCGGGAATGGGTTACAGGTTCGAGCGATGAGTCAAGGGTCAAGGCGGGGCTGAGCGGGCATAAGCACAGATGAGCGCACCCATTGCGGCGCTGTCGGCGACCCCCGGTACGCTTCCTGTATGAGTGCTGTTCCTGGTTCCGAGAAGCCGGCAGGCCGTTTCCGGCGCATGCTCGACCGGCTGTCCTCCTCCCAGGAGGATCTGGAGTCGGAGGAGCTGCGCGAGGATGCCGAGACGGCTGGATGCACCCGTATCGGAGACTGCCACGACCGCCAGATAGTCACGGTTACTGGTACCTTGCGCACGGTCACCCTGCGACCACGCGCCGGCGTACCCGCCCTGGAGGCGGAGCTGTTCGACGGCTCCGCGGCTCTGGACGTGGTGTGGCTCGGCAGGCGCTCCATCGTGGGGATAGAGCCGGGGCGCAGGCTGATCGCGTCCGGCCGGATCTCGATGAGCCGGGGCCGCCGGGTGCTCTTCAACCCGAAATACGAACTCAGACCCCTCGGACGGGAGTAGCCGGTGACGTCCCTCGACAAGCCGACGGACCAAGGAAGCACGGATCAGGACGCAGATTCCCGGGCCGTGACCGAGGCCGCGCTCTTCGAGGCCTTCGGCGGCGTCCGGGGCATGGTGGAGACCGTCGTCCCGGGCCTCCTCTTCGTGACGATCTTCACGATCAACAAGGACCTGCACATGGCGGCCATCGCGGCCCTCGCGGTGTCCCTGGTGCTCGTGGCGGTCCGCCTGGTCATGAAGGACACCGTCAAGCACGCCTTCAGCGGCGTCTTCGGGGTCGCCTTCGGTGTCGTCTTCGCGATGATGACCGGCAACGCCAAGGACTTCTACCTGCCGGGCATGCTCTACACGCTGGGCCTGGCCCTCGCCTACATCATCACGGCCATCGCGGGCGTCCCGTTGATCGGCCTGATCCTCGGCCCGGTCTTCAAGGAGAACCTCTCCTGGCGGACCCGCAACCCGGGCCGCAAGAAGGCGTACACCAAGGCAAGTTGGGCCTGGGGCCTGATCCTGCTCGCCAAGTGCGCGATCCTCTTCCCGCTCTACTGGTGGGCGGACACCACCCAGTTCGGCTGGGTCCTGATCGCCCTGAAGATCCCGCCCTTCCTGCTCGCCGTCTGGCTGACCTGGGTCTTCCTGGCGAAGGCTCCGCCGCCGATCGACGTTTTCGCCGAGATGGAAGCCGCCGAGAAGGAGGAGGAGGAGCGCAAGGCCGCGGCGCGCAGCCGCGAGGCCTGAGCAGCGTTTTCTGTATGCAGATGGGGCGCCCGGAAGTTTCCGGGCGCCCCATCTACGTAGAACGCTGCGGGTTCGTCGTGGCTGGTCGCGCAGTTCCCCGCGCCCCTTCAGGGCGCGCCACTGGCTAGCCTGCCGTCTCTTCCTTCCGCACCGACAGCAGATCCTCCAGCTGCTCCTCGCGGGCCTGCGCCGCCACGAAGAGAAGCTCGTCGCCCGCCTCCAGGGAGTCGTCCGGGGTCGGCGCGAGGACGCGCGTGCCGCGGATGATCGTCACCAGCGAGGTGTCCTGGGGCCACTGGACGTCGGCGACCGTCGTGCCCGCGAGCGCCGACTCGGGAGGCAGGGTCAGCTCGACGAGGTTCGCGTCGCCGTGGCTGAAGCGCAGCAGGCGTACGAGATCACCGACGCTGACGGCCTCCTCGACGAGCGCGGACATCAAGCGCGGGGTCGAGACCGCGACGTCGACGCCCCAGGACTCGTTGAAGAGCCATTCGTTCTTGGGGTTGTTCACGCGGGCCACGACCCGCGGGACGCCGTACTCGGTCTTCGCGAGCAGCGAGACGACGAGGTTGACCTTGTCGTCGCCCGTCGCGGCGATCACCACGTTGCAGCGCTGGAGCGCCGCCTCGTCGAGCGAGGTGATCTCGCAGGCGTCGGCGAGCAGCCACTCGGCCTGCGGGACGCGCTCGACCGAGATGGCGGTCGGCGCCTTGTCGATGAGCAGAATCTCGTGCCCGTTCTCCAGGAGCTCACCGGCGATGGAACGTCCCACCGCGCCTGCTCCGGCAATGGCGACCCTCATCAGTGACCGCCTTCCTCGGGGCCTTCGGCGAACGCCGCTTCGACCTTCTCGACCTCGTCGGTGCGCATCATCACGTGCACCAGGTCGCCCTCCTGGAGCACCGTCTGCGAGGTCGGCAGGACCGCCTCGCCCAGCCGGGTGAGGAAGGCCACGCGGACGCCGGTCTCCTCCTGCAGCTCACTGATCTTGTGGCCGATCCAGGACGCGGACGCGTGCACCTCGGCGAGCTGCACGCCGCCGGTGGGGTCGCGCCACAGCGGCTCGGCCCCGGAGGGCAGCAGCCTGCGCAGCATCTGGTCGGCGGTCCAGCGGACCGTGGCGACGGTGGGGATGCCGAGGCGCTGGTAGACCTCGGCGCGGCGCGGGTCGTAGATGCGGGCGGCGACGTTCTCGATGCCGAACATCTCGCGGGCCACGCGGGCGGCGATGATGTTCGAGTTGTCGCCGCTGCTGACCGCGGCGAAGGCGCCCGCCTCTTCGACGCCGGCCTCGCGCAGGGTGTCCTGGTCGAAGCCGATGCCGGTGACGCGACGGCCGCCGAAGCCAGAGCCCAGACGGCGGAAGGCGGTGGGGTCCTGGTCGATCACGGCGACCGTGTGCCCCTGTTGTTCCAGGGTCTGCGCGAGAGCGGATCCGACTCTCCCGCAGCCCATGATGACGATGTGCACGCCCGTCCTTCCGGCTGTGTCAATACTTTTGCTCAGGCTGAACGGTAAAAGCGTCTCAGACCGACGCCCAAGCTACACACGCACGGTCCGCGGTGGGCACCCCCGTGCACCTGCCGGTGCTCAGTCCACGCTGCGCAGCAGGCCCTCGACGTTCTTGAGCCGGTAGCTGAGCTCGACGATCTGCAGCCGCGCCGCTTCCTGCTCGGACCTGGCGCGTTCGACGACCTCGCGGTACTGCTCCATCGCCTCGGCCCACTGGCGGTCACGCTCGCGGTTGCGCTGCGACTGGAAGTAGGCGACCGCCACGACCGCGCCGGCGAGTATCAGGAAAAAGGCGACCGGGATGATCACGTCGTCCATTAAGACCCCTCAGGTGAGTGCTTGCCGGCCTCGTCGGACGCGTCCTCCCGGACGGCCGCGAGGATCGTGTCCACGTTCAGGCGCACGTCGAACGGCGCCAGTTCGAAGTACTTGAGCGCCTTGCCGTCGTCGGAGAGCTCCAGGCGGCCGACGACGAGACCGGCCTTCTCCAGACGTTCGAGGTGCATGTAGAGCAGGGGCCGGGAGACGCCGAGCCGCCGCGCCAGTTCGCTGACGTACAGCTGCCCCGGGGCGAGCTCGGTGATGATCCGGATCCGCTGGGCGTGGCCGACGGCGGAGAGAAAGGCGAGCAGCTCTTCGCTGTCCATGGCCCGCCCTATCGCTGGTCTGCCAGCCGTCTTCGCGCTGGTCCCGAAACCTGTCAGCCAAGACTTACGCATGACGGGAACCACTGTCAATCCGCTCATGCCCAGCCGTGAATGACAGTTGACGGCTCGTTCCTTCACCTGTCAGTCTCCACTTACACATGAAGGACTGAACGCCAGGAGATGGCGAAGGGGTGGGGATGGTCATGGGGAAGCGATCGGCCACGGTGAGCGTGGCCAGATGGAGCGCGCTGCATCCGGGGCGCGCGATCATCGGCTGGCTGGTGTTCGTGGTGCTCTGCCTGGGGGGCGGGATAGCCGCGGGCATGAACAGCGCGAGCAGCGCGGACTACCGCGTGGGGGAGGCGGGGCGCGCCGAGGCCCTGGCGACCGAGGGCGGCGTCCAGCTGCGGCCCACGGAGCAGGTGCTGATCCGCGCCGAGTCGGGGCCGCTCGACAAGGTGGCCGCCGACGCCGCCGTGAAGGACGTCACCGCCCGGATGAAGTCGCTGCCGGAGGTCGCCTCGGTGGCGGCGCCGGTGAAGTCGGCCGATGGGCGGGTCCTGCGGGTCCAGGTGGAGCTGAACGGCTCCGAACAGGAAGACCAGGAGAGCGTCCCTCCGCTCCAGGCCCAGACCGAGGAGGCCGCGAAGGTCCACCCGGGACTGGTGATCGAGGAGACCGGCGACGCCTCCGTGAGCAAGGGCGTCGACGACCAGCGCGACAAGGACCTGCAGTTCTCCGAGGCGATCACGCTGCCCATCACGCTGATCACGCTCGCCGTGGTCTTCGGCTCGGTCGTCATGGTCGGCGTACCGCTGCTGCTCGCGGTCACCTCGATCATGGCGACTATGGGCCTGGCGATGCTGGCCTCGCACCTGCTGCCGGACACCGGCGTCGGGATGAGCATGATCCTGCTCATCGGCATGGCCGTCGGCGTCGACTACACGCTCTTCTACCTCAAGCGCGAACGCGAGGAGCGGGCCCGCGCGGGCGGCCGCCTCACCTCCGAGGCGCTGGTCGAGGCGGCCGCGGCCACCGCGGGCCGCGCGATCGTGGTCTCCGGGCTCGCGGTGATCGTCTCCACCGCCGCCCTCTACCTCGCGGGCGACGTCATCTTCGACTCCCTCGCCACCGGCACCATCCTGGTCGTCGCCGTCGCCGTGGTCAGCTCGGTGACGGTGCTGCCCGCCCTCCTGGTAAAGCTCGGCCGCCGTACCGAGCGCCGCGCCGCCAAGCGGCTCGCGCGGGGCAAGCCGGTCCGCACGACGTACGGCGAGAAGAAGCCGGGCCGCGCCTGGAACGCGCTGCTCGCGCCCGCCCGCAAGCGCCCCGCGCTCACCCTGTGCCTGTCGGTCCTCATCATGCTGGGGCTCGCGCTGCCCGCACTGAACATGAACCTCAAGAACCCGGCGCGGGACAGCTTCTCGCGCGACATCGAGGCGATGAAGGGGTACGACAGGCTGCTCGACGCCTTCCCGGAGCAGCGCGTCAGGCACCTGGTCGTGGTGCGGGCCGAGGCATCGCGGGCCGCCGACGTGCGGCAGGCCCTGACGGATCTCGACCGCGAGGCGAAGGCCGACCCGCTCTTCTCGCACCCCTCCGGTGCTCCGCTCCTGCGCTCCTCGGAGGACCGCAGGACCACCACCCTGGAGCTCAACGCCACACACCCGACGTACTCGAAGAAGGCCGAGGACTCGCTCGACCACCTCCGCCACGACCATCTCCCCGCCACCGTCGGCAAGCTGCCCGGCGTCGAGACGGCCGTCACCGGCGAGGTGCCGCACGGCACGGACTATGTGGAGCACCAGAACGAGAAGCTGCCGCTCGTCCTCGGGTTCCTGCTCCTGATGACCTTCGCCATGACGGTCATCGCGTTCCGCTCGGTCGTCCTCGGACTGCTCGGCATCGTGCTCAACCTGCTCTCCGCCGCCTCCGCGCTCGGACTGCTCGTCCTGGTTTTCCAGGGGCAGTGGGCCGAGGAACTGCTCTCGTTCGTCTCGCTCGGCGGGATCTCCTCGCGGGTGCCGCTCTTCCTCATCGTGATCCTCTTCGGGCTCTCGATGGACTACCAGGTGTTCGTCGTCAGCCGGATCAGGGAGGCCGCCCTGAACGGCGTCCCCACCCGGCAGGCCGTCATCGAGGGCATCGGCTCGTCGGCCAAGGTCGTCACCAGTGCCGCGATCGTCATGGTCACCGTCTTCGCGAGCTTCGTGATGCTGCACATCCTGGAGATGAAGCAGATGGGCTTCGTCCTCGCGGCGGCCGTCCTGCTCGACGCGTTCGTGATCCGCATCATGATCCTGCCGGCGGCGCTGCTGCTCCTGGGGCGTGCCACCTGGTGGCCGTCCCGCGCGATCCACCGCGCCGAGCAGCGGGCGGCCGAGCGGTACGGGGCGCGGGAGGTGCCGGAGGCACCGCAGACCGCCGACGGCCGTCCGCTTTCCGGGCATTGGGCGGAGCCCCCGGCGGCGCGTCGTGGCTAACCGGCGCGGTTAGGGGGTGGTGGGTGGGCGGGCACCCATTCGAACGCTTACGATCCTCTGCGTGTCCAAACTGACCGACGTGCCCAAACGGATCCTCATCGGGCGCGCACTGCGCAGCGACCGGCTCGGAGAAACCCTCCTGCCGAAGCGCATCGCTCTACCCGTGTTCGCGTCCGACCCGCTCTCCTCCGTCGCCTATGCGCCGGGGGAAGTGCTCCTAGTCCTCTCGATCGCGGGTGTGTCGGCGTACCACTTCAGCCCCTGGATCGCTGTCGCGGTCGTCGTGCTGATGTTCACCGTCGTCGCGTCGTACCGGCAGAACGTGCACGCCTACCCGAGTGGTGGTGGCGACTACGAGGTCGCCAACACCAACCTCGGCCCCAAGGCCGGACTCACCGTCGCGAGCGCGCTGCTCGTCGACTACGTCCTGACCGTGGCCGTATCGATCTCCTCGGGCATCGAGAACCTCGGCTCGGCGGTCCCGTTCGTCGTCGAGCACAAGGTCCTCTGCGCCGTCGCCGTCATCGTGCTCCTCACGGTGATGAACCTGCGCGGCGTGAAGGAGTCCGGGAAACTCTTCGCCATCCCGACGTACGTCTTCGTGGCCGGCGTCTTCATCATGATCGCCTGGGGTGCCTTCCGGGGCATCGTCCTGGACGAGACGATGAAGGCGCCCACTGCGGACTACGAGATCAAGCCCGAGCACGGCGGCCTCGCGGGCTTCGCGCTCGTCTTCCTGCTCCTGCGGGCCTTCTCCTCCGGCTGCGCGGCGCTCACCGGCGTCGAGGCGATCAGCAACGGAGTCCCGGCCTTCCGCAAGCCCAAGAGCAAGAACGCCGCGAGCACCCTGGCCCTGATGGGCGCCCTGGCCGTCACCATGTTCTGCGGCATCATCGCGCTCGCCATGACGACCAAGGTCCGCATGGCCGAGTACCCGGGCAAGGACCTGTTCCACAACGGCGTCCCGGTCGGCGCCGACTACGTGCAGAACCCGGTGATCTCCCAGGTCGCCGAGGCGGTCTTCGGCCACGGCAGCTTCCTCTTCATGATCCTGGCCGCCGCCACCGCCCTTGTCCTCTTCCTCGCGGCCAACACGGCGTACAACGGCTTCCCGCTGCTCGGCTCGATCCTCGCGCAGGACCGCTACCTGCCGCGTCAGCTGCACACCCGCGGCGACCGGCTCGCCTTCTCCAACGGCATCGTGCTGCTCGCGGGCGCCGCTGCCCTGCTCGTCGTCATCTACGGCGCGGACTCGACCCGCCTGATCCAGCTCTACATCGTCGGCGTCTTCGTCTCCTTCACGCTCAGCCAGATCGGCATGGTCCGGCACTGGAACCGCCATCTGCGCAAGGAGAAGGACCAGGCCAAGCGGCGCCACATGATCCGCTCGCGGGCGATCAACACCTTCGGCGCCTTCTTCACGGGCATGGTCCTGGTCGTCGTACTCGTCACGAAGTTCACGCACGGCGCGTGGGTCGCCCTGCTCGGCATGGTGATCTTCTACGCGACGATGTCCGCGATCCGCCGCCACTACGACCGCGTGGCCGAGGAGATCGCCGCCCCGGACACCCCCTCCGACGACAGCGTGCGGCCATCGCGCGTGCACTCCATCGTCCTGGTCTCCAAGATCCACCGCCCGACGCTGCGCGCCCTGGCCTACGCCAAGCTGATGCGCTCGGACACCCTCGAAGCGCTGAGCATCAACGTCGACCCGGCGGAGACCAAGGCCCTGCGGGCCGAGTGGGACCGGCGCGGCATCACCGTCCCGCTGAAGATCCTCGACTCGCCCTACCGCGAGATCACCCGGCCGATCATCGAGTACGTCAAGGGCCTCCGGAAGGAGAGCCCGCGCGACGTGGTCAGCGTGATCATCCCGGAGTACGTGGTGGGCCACTGGTACGAGCACCTGCTGCACAACCAGAGCGCGCTCAGGCTCAAGGGCCGCCTGCTCTTCACTCCCGGCGTGATGGTCACCTCCGTCCCCTACCAGCTCGACTCCTCCGAGGCCGCGAAGAAGCGGGCCCGGAAGCGGTCGGAGTGGAACGCGCCGGGTGCGGTGCGCCGGGGACCGGTGGAGAAGCGCCCCAAGGAGCCCAGCAACAAGGCCTGACCCCCGCGGTTGGTGAGCGGCCGGACCACACCCACGTAGACTGGTGGGCTGTTGTCCGGCCGTTTCCTTTCGGCCGATGCCCCCTTACGTAGTGGAGTCACCCCGCCATGCAGGCAGAACCGAAGAAATCGCAGGCGGGGAACTCGAAGGAGGGTTCGCAGGCGGCCTCCCTCATCGGGCAGGAGTACGAGGTCGAGGTGGGCCCGGTCGCCCATGGCGGCCACTGCGTCGCCCGCACGGCGGAGGGCCGCGTCCTCTTCGTCCGGCACACGCTCCCCGGCGAGAAGGTCATCGCGCGCGTCACCGACGGTGACGAGGAGTCCCGCTTCCTGCGCGCGGACGCGGTGACGGTCCTCGATCCCTCCAAGGACCGCGTCGAGGCGCCCTGCCCGTACGCCGGCCCCGGCCGCTGCGGCGGCTGCGACTGGCAGCACGCCAAGCCGGGCGCACAGCGCCGCCTCAAGGGCGAGGTCATCACCGAGCAGCTCCAGCGCCTCGCGGGGCTCACCCCCGAGGAGGCGGGCTGGGACGGCACGGTCGTCCCGGCCGAGGGCGACAAGCTGCCCCCGGGCGAGGTCCCGGCCTGGCGCACCCGCGTCCAGTACGCGGTGGACCCCGACGGCAACGCTGGCCTGCGCCGCCACCGCTCGCACGAGGTCGAGCCCATCGAGCACTGCATGATCGCCGCTCCCGGGGTCTCCGAGCTCGGCATCGAGAAGCACGACTGGGCCGGCATGGAGTCGGTAGAGGCGATCGCAGCGACAGGCTCCCAGGACCGCCAGGTCATCCTGGAACCGAAGCCGGGCGCGCGCCTGCCGCTGGTGGAGCTGGACAAGCCGGTCTCGGTCCTCCGGGTCGCCGAACAGGACGGCGGCATCCATCGCGTCCACGGCCGTCCCTTCGTGCGCGAGCGCGCCGACGGCCGCACCTACCGCGTCGGCAACGGCGGCTTCTGGCAGGTCCACCCGAAGGCCGCCGAGACCCTGATGCTCGCCGTCATGCAGGGCCTCACGCCCCGCAAGGGCGACACGGCCCTCGACCTCTACTGCGGCGTGGGCCTGTTCGCGGGCGCGATCGCCGACCGGGTCGGCGACAAGGGCGCGGTCCTCGGCATCGAGTCCGGCAAGCGAGCCGTCGAGGACGCCCGCCACAACCTCGCCGCCTTCGACCGCGTCCGCATCGAACAGGGCAAGGTCGAGGCCACCCTGCCGCGCACCGGCATCACGGAGGTCGACCTGATCGTCCTCGACCCGCCGCGCGCGGGCGCGGGCAAGCAGACGGTGAAACACTTGACGGGTCTGGGAGCACGCAGGATCGCCTACGTGGCCTGCGACCCGGCAGCGCTGGCACGGGACCTGGGGTACTTCCGCGAGGGCGGGTACCGGGTGCGGTCGCTGCGGGCGTTCGATCTGTTTCCGATGACCTCGCACGTTGAGTGTGTAGCTGTTTTGGAGCCAGCAGAAAAGGCCACCTGACCTGGACTTTTCTGGTTCGGGTGAGTTTCCTCGACCTGTTTGGGGACCTGGGGCGGGTACACCATGTGGAACTCATTTCACTGATTGCCGTGCTTCACGGGGTGGTCTTGGCGCGACCTCAACGAGCGCTGTCGCACGAGGTCCATCGCCCGTGTCGCGTGACGCGGCAGCAACCCCCCTGAAGCCGTAGACCGGCGGAAGACGAAGACGGAACGTCGACTTGTGGGGTGGTGGCACGATCACGCTGCCTTCGTCGGCATAGCCACACCGGCGGCGCCTCGCGGTCCTTCGTGGAGGCCAGTCGGCCCGGGCGGGGGAGCGTGGCAGACTGCCGGGATGCGAGCGGTGCATGAGGTGGCTGAGCCTGAGACGGCAGTTCGTGATTTGGCGGTACGGGATGTCGCGGTAAAGGAGTTGAAGTTCCGTAAGCTGGCAGAGCAGCTGCGGAAGGGCATCCGAGACGGGACATGGGCGCTTGGAGCGAAGCTGCCGACGGAGATCGAACTCGCCTCGGGCACGGGGCTGTCCGTCACTACCGTGCGCAGGGCGTTTGAGGAACTCGTCTCCGAAGGACTGGTCGATCGCCGCCAGGGTGCCGGATCCTTCGTCATCGCGCTGCCGCGTATCAGGGCACACCCCCGGTCCTCGGAGCGTCGGCGTATCGGGGTGCTCGTGCCGGAGGCCGAGTACTACTTCGCCCCAGTGCTGAAGGGTGTCGAGGCCGCTTTGTCCGCCGCCCGCTGCTCCATGGTGCTGCGAACCACGGGCTACGGCGTCGGCGCCGTAACCGGCGCCGTGACCGCTGTGGAGGAGCTGTTGGCTGCCGGAGTGGCAGGGCTGTTGCTGACGCCTTCGGCTCCCGAGGTGCCCATCACCGGCCAGCTGGCACGGCGCCTCCAGGAGTTGCCAGTGCCGGCCGTGTACCTGGAGCGTCGGTGGGCGCGGGCTGGGGCGGCGGACCGGACTGAGCACGTGTACACCGACCACGCGGGCGGCGCTTACGACGCGCTCGCGCACCTGGCCAGGCTCGGTCACCGTGACGTGGGGCTGGTTCGCCGACTGGGTGCTGCGCCCACGCAGGTCGTCGCGGAGGGTTTCGATCAAGCGGTCGAGGCGCTCGATCTGCGCGCCAGGTCACGTATCGACTGGGAGCCAATCGATACGCACCTTGAGATGCGGTGCTCGGCGGAGGCTCCCTTGGCCCTAGAAGTGCTGCACACCTTGCGGAACTCCGGCGCGACGGCGGTGCTGTGCTTCGGTGACTTCGAATCGGGGCTGCTGCTGCGGGCCGCGCGAACTGAGGGGGTGCAGGTGCCGCAGGACCTTGCGATCGTCTCGTATGACGACAGCCTTGCCGCCGACGCTGACGTGCCGCTGACGGCGGTGGCTCCGGAGAAGTTCAGGATGGGCGCCCTGGCTGTCGAGACCCTGCTGCACCGCTTGGACGATCCAGAGGCTGAGCTGCGGCAGGTACGGCTGCGGCCCCGCTTGACCCTACGAACCTCCTGTGGCTGGGACGCCGCCGACCTGGCTTACGGCAGCGCATCAATGCCTTGATTCCCGAATACGTCTTGATTCCTCTCCTGCGTGGCCCGGAGCTTCTCTGCCATGAAGGAACAGCAAATAGCGACAGGTGAGGATCGGGTCCTGCGGCGCGGCATGCACCTGGTGGTACGGGCGGCGCGGGAGCAGCCACGGGCGTTCGCCGCCGGAGGGCTGGGCAGTCTGGCGTTTGCGGCGGCCACCGTCGGGGCGGCGTACGTGCTCAGCGCCGTAGTGGCCCGTCTGGCAGGTCCGGCTTTTTCCGGGGGAGGGTTCGAGCCGGGAGCTGCGGTCCTTGCCGCGGCCGTGACGGTCGGCGTGGCCGCAGTGAAACTCGGCGGGATCCTCGTGAGGCGTCTGGCTGTCGGCCGTATGCAGTACGGCCTGACATCGGACTACAGGCGCCGGGTGCTGCGCAGGTACCTGGACTTGTCGTTCGAGTGGCACCTACGCCAGTCGCCGGGCGTGCTGCTGTCCCGGGCCGGCAGCGACGTTGATGTCGCTTGGGCGATGGTCGCCGACCTGCCGCTGGCCGTGGGCGCGTCGGGTATCTGTGTGCTCGCGGCGGCGGCGTTGTTGCTGACTGACCCTGTACTGGCTGCCGTTGGGATCACCATCTTCCCCGTAATCATCGCGATGAACGTGGTGTACTCGCGGGCCGTCGCAGCGCCATCCGCGCGTCTGCAGGAGCGTCGGGCAGAGCTCGCGGAGATCGCACACGAGAGTGTGGAGGGGGCCCAAGTTGTACGCATCCTGCATCGGAGAGACAGTGAGGTGGCACGCTTCGCGCGGGCAGCCGTCCGATTGCGGGATGCCGTGGTCCGGGTCGAACGCACGCGCGCAATCTTCGAGCAGATCGTGGGGCTGTTGCCGCAGGCCGGCACACTAGCGCTGCTGCTCGTGGGAGCGGTACGGCTACGAGACGGGGCGATCGGGGTCGAGCAGTTGCTCTCCGCGACGCTGCTGTTCTCCGCCATCGCATTCCCTCTGAGTGGCCTGGCGTGGCTGCTGGCTGCCCTGCCCGCCAGCGCGATCGGCTATGCACGCGTACGGGAGACGCTCGACCTGCCCGGCGAGTCGGCTGACGGACCATCGCCGGACTGCGAGGCGGTGCGCGGATCGGTGGCGCCTGAAAGATCTACGGCACGCGTAACGGACGACTCACCTGTGCCTCGGCTCGGCGGGTATCCGGGCGAACCGACCCGAACCGCCCTCGCGCTACGAACGGTCACGGCCCGAAGGGGTGCACGCACGATCGATGCAGCCGCACCAACGTCTGGTCCTGGCCCGGCCCTGGCGCGGCTTGAGCTGTGCGGCGCGGCGTTCGCCTATAGCGCCGGGCGCTTTGCGGTGCAGGGCGTCAGCGTCACGGTTCGGCCCGGTCACGTGCTTGCCATCACGGGGCCCACAGGCTCTGGCAAGACGACCCTCGTACGACTGATCGCTGGTCTCCTCGTGCCTGGCGAGGGGAGCGTTCACGTTGATGGACTGCCACCTCGGCTGCTTTGCGATACCGGGGAGCTGCCTGACTACATCGGATACGTGCCGCAGGACGTGTTCCTCTTCGGCGACACGGTCCGTGGAAACGTTGCCCTGGATCGTGAAGCGGACCTTCCTGACGAGAGGCTCTGGGAGGTATTGCGTACCGTCCGGGCTGACGACTTCGTGGCAGCGTTGCCAGACGGGCTGGACTCCTCGCTCGCCGAGCGGGGCGACAGCCTCTCCGGTGGACAGCGACAGCGGCTTGCCCTGGCCAGGGCTGCCGTCCGCAGGCCACGGTTGCTGGTCCTGGACGACGCCACCTCTGGTCTGGACGCGAGCGTCGAAGCATCCGTTCTCGGCTCCCTGCGGAAGGCCCTACCGGTTACCACGGTCGTTGTCACCAGCCGGCCGCAGAGTTTGGCTCTCGCAAACGAGGTGCTCTTCCTGGACAACGGAGGCGTCGCTGCGTGCGGTGCACATTCCGAGCTGCTGCGGACCGTCCCCGAGTACCGACGGCTCGTGCGTCAGGAGGCGGGCGCGTGAGTATGCACCGAGGCGAGCCTTCCCCTGCCCGACCGCTATGGAGGGTGCTGCCTGCCGCTGGCGTACTGGCGTGCCTTGCTGCGGCCGGGCGCGTCGGTGTTCCTTTCACAGTGCAGCGGGTGACTGACGCCGTGACCTCGAAGCCAGGGCCAGGCACGGGCCCGGAAGCGATGGTCGCACAGGCGCTAGTACTCCTTGTCCTCGCCGCAGTGGGGGCAGCGGGCATGGCGTACCTGCTGGCCCGTGGAGTGGAGGTCGTGTTGGCCGACATACGATCCCGCATGATGCGCCACCTGCATGCGCTGACGCCTCTGGACCGGCAGTGTTACAGCAGAGGGGGACTGGTCTCCCGGCTGACCTACGACGTCGACCAGATCACCAACTTCGTTCAGCGCGGCGGCACACACATGTTGCTCAATGGGGCGCAACTCGTCCTTGCCACTGGCCTGATGCTCCACTACTCATGGGTTCTGGGGCTGTTGGTGCTCATGACGCTGGCCCCGCTGGCCTGGGTTTTGCCGGCCCTCCAGAAGCGACTGGCGGTGCGGTTCGCGCGAGTACAGGAGCGCAACGGTGCCGTGGTAGCGCTTGCCGGTGAGGCCGTCGCCGGAGCAGCCGTCATCCGCGCGTTCAGTGTGCAACAGCGGTTTGATGCCCGGCTGGGTGAGGCCATCGACTCTCACTACGTTGCCCAGAACCGCGCGCAGAAGGCTGCTGCGTACGCGTACGTGATCGGAGAGGCAGCTGTCGCAGTTACCACGGCAGTCCTTCTGGTCGTGGGCATGGTGCTCGGTGCGGCGCATCGGCTTACCCTCGGTGAGCTGACAGCATTTCTCTTCCTCATCACCATGTTCGTCCAGCCGCTTCAGGCGGTTGCTGAGAACCTGAACGGGATACAGAACGCGGTGGCGTCGGTGCGCCGTATCCGGTCCCTGATGCTGCATCGTCCTACAGTCACCCCCGCCCAAATCGATGCTGTCCCGCTGCCCCCGGGTCCACTGGACGTGGAGGTTCGGGCGGTCACCTTCGCCTACGCTGGTGCCCAGCGGGCCGCGCTGAATGACCTGACGCTACGCGTGCGGCGCGGCAGCACAGTCGCCGTGGTCGGGCACACGGGATCCGGGAAGTCGACGCTCGTCACGCTGCTCACACGGGTTGCGGACCCGGACCGCGGGGATGTCTGCATCGGCGGAGTTCCACTGCCGCGCCTTAGTGAGGGCGAACTGCGTGGCGCCCTCCACCTGGTGCCCCAAGAGGGCTTCCTCTTCCGCGGCACGATCGCCGACAACGTACGGCAGGCGTCTTCCGATCTGTCCGATGAGGACGTCATGGAGGTCTTCGCGGAGCTTGGTCTCGGTGAGTGGCTCACGACCTTGCCAGACGGAGTGCGCACTAACGTCGGAGAGTCGGGAACCGCCCTGTCGGCCGGGGAGCGGCAACTCGTCGCGATCGCCCGTGCCTACGCGGCCGACCCACGGGTGTTGCTGCTGGACGAGGCCACCTCGCAGCTCGATCCGCTAACCGAGGCCCGGGTTGCCAAGGCCGTCAGTCTGTTGGCGAGAGGCCGTACGACCATTGCCGTGGCACACCGGCTATCAACGGCCGAACAGGCCGACGATGTGGTCGTCATGGAGGACGGGCAGATCATCCAGCGCGGCCCACACTCTGCGCTCTCCGTGTGCTCCGGGCCGTACGCACGTCTCTACGCGGATTGGCAGCGCCGCACCAGCACGGCCGCCGCCGGGGAACCAGCGCCCTGACGCTGACCCCGATCGAGGCACGCGGTATGTCCACGGCCGCAACACCGTGGACATACCGCCAATCGCGGGGGGACGATTGGCAGTTCTTCAATTCGAGCGCAACTGGGGACAATAATTGGATGCAAGGAGAGAAGGAGGGGAACGAGTACCTCGAGGGGATTGCGAACGAGTACAGCGTCACACCATGGAACGGGCAGTTCGTCGTGATCAGTCAGGACAGCACACAGGCGTTCAGCAACAAGGTCCGCATCTGGTCGGGATGTGATCCATACGGTGTCTTCGGCTCCTGGGTAGGTCACGACGAGGTCTACCGAATGCCCGAAACTGGCCCCTATGGGAGTTATAGAGACCCAAACATCTTCGCTTACAACGCTCACGCCCACCCCACTTTGCAATCTGGGGACCGCTGGACGATGTCCTACAACGTGAACAGCTTCGACAACCGCTGGACCTCGGAAGGCGCACTATTCCGCGATACGAGCATCTACAAGCCACGGTTCGTGTCATTCCGGCTGGTGCCAGCATCCGGTGCCTCGCGCATGAGTAGGCAGTTCAAGCTCCAGTAGCCATGACACTCGGTGGTGCCTCAGTCATCATGTGAGGCACCACCGTCGATTCGCGAGTTTCAACGGAGACCGCATGGCACCCGAACCCGTTAGCCACTCCTGGCAGCGCATCGACTCCTGGCTCCGCGACTGCGTGCCAGGCACGTACGACGCCCTGCCGCCACCCGCCACCCACGCGGAAATCCTTGCAGCAGAGAAGCACCTTGGGCTCAGCTTTCCTGAGCAGTTGACCGAGTCCCTGCTCTGTCACGATGGCAGCGCCCAGTTGCGCCTTCCCCCGGTGTACACGCTGCTGAGCACAGAGGCGATCGTCGAACATCAGCGGTTGCAGGCCGAAATCGAGGACGAGACAAGGGCGGAGTACCTCGCACATGACATCCCGCTCGAAATCGATGGCCAGTACGCACGCTGGCACCCGGGATGGGTACCCTGTGCCAGCGACGACGGGGGCGGCTATCTCGTCCTTGATACCCAACCCGGTGTGCATCAAGGCCGAGTGGGCAAACGGGATGAAATTGGCCAGAGCGAGTTCCCGCCGGGACGCATCTGGACATCGCTCGCAGAACTACTGGAAGCCGTCGCGGACGCTCTGGAAGACAACGTCACCCTCAATGGATACGAGCGGATCGTTGAAGACGACGATCTGCGGTGGGACACCGAGGGGTGACACACCACGCACCAGGTGACGCGCTTGGCACCTGACCCGCACAGCCAACGGCACCCTCACCTTCGACGCAACCTGGGGGGCGAGCCCGCATCGGCCTCCACCCCGATGAGGCGCCCTACGGCTCGAGGAGTGGGTGGCGCTCGACGCGGCCGGACGGTGCGCATCCCGACGGGGCGAAACCTGTCTGTGATGGTCGCGGCCGCGGTGACCCCCGTGGTCGCGACCGATCTACGGGCACCGATCAGCCAGATGCCCGTACGGGGCGATGTGGGTGTCGGCATCACAGCCCAGGGTCGTCGGCGCTGAGGAAGTCGGCGTTGAGCCTTGCGGTGGCGGCACGCCACCGACGTGGAAGTTTCGACTCCGCAGTCGCTGCGTGCCCCCCTGCGCTGCTGTGACCGGTGCCCACTACGTTCTGCCTTCCTGTGTGTCTCGCTGTCCCGCGTCAGGAAATCCACCAGACGTAGCACCAAGGCAGTGGTCGTCCGCACCAAGGTGAGAGTGCGAACCGCGAGCGGCACCACGCTTGTCGTCGCGGACAAAGGACTGATCAGGTTGGGATGCTCATACATGACGTGCCGTGCCCAAGGGGCGAGGGCTGCCGCCAGCCCTGCGAGGAGCGTTTGGAAGGGTCGCAGAGTCGAACAGCGAGTTGGCGCAGACGACCTGGGCCCCACCGTGCTGATCCGGGTGGTTTTTGATGGCATCTGAGGGACCTGGCGCCTGAGACGGCCGGCTCCGGCGTATCGGTCTTGGCGAAGGTTCATGGTGGGGCTGACCTGCTGACGCTGGGCGGCCACTAGGTGAGGAGCTCATCTGTATCTGCGGAGGCTGAGGTCGGGGAATTGGCAGGCTACGGTCCGGGATGGTGGGGGCAGGCGCTTGTCCGCGACGTTCCCGTTGAAGGTGCAGGCCCGTGCCTGGGGTATCGAGCGAGAGGCGATCCTGTGCACTCGTGGTCGTCGGGATTTGAGGGGAAGCGCGGTCGGCTTTCGGGACTGGCACACACGTTGGTGGAACGCGAGAGTGGTGGGCCCGCGGACGCTGCGGGGTGACGAGTCCGTCCTGAGGAACCACGTCCTGCCCGCTCGTAGTCCCTAGGGCCCCCGTCGCCGCACTCAGCGTTTTCAGCACGGATGAGGACCAGGCCGAGCAACTGCACCGCTGTCTCGGCGACGACGCGCTGCCTCTCGATGTCCGTACGGCCGGCGCCCTGGCACTCCTGTTCGGGCTGCAGCACGCCCGACTGCTCGAACTCACCGTGCACGACGTCATCGTCGACGACACGGTGGTGGCGCTCAACCTCCACGGTCATCGTCTTCCGCTGCCGCCCGAAGTCGCCCAGCTGGTCCGCGCCCTGCGCGACCAGCGCCAGAAACGCTGGCACCTTGACCAGACGGTCAGCACAACACCGTGGTTGTTCCCCGGGCAGGAGCCTGCCCGTGCTCTTGGAGCCGCCTACCTCTACTTGAAGCTCCGTCGACACGGCATCGCACCCCTCGCCAGCCGGAACAGTGCTCGTCTCGCGATTGCCACCGACTTGTCGGCATCTGTTCTCGCCGACTTCACCGGCACCAGCATCAGTAACTCCACCCGCTGGACCGGATACGCCAAGCGGGACTGGCTCGACTACATCGCCAGCCGCGCGCAGGACCGTCCATGAAGCGCGCCTCCTCGCATCGTCTGCCTGGACTCAGCGCATCCCGGGCAGGCGACGCAACTCGTTGACCTTCATCAGCCGGGCGAGAAGGAGGTACCCCATGGCTGTCGCCAGCGCCCCGGTAGCCAGCGCGACGGCCGTAGGCCACGTTCCACTTCCCAGGCCCGCACACGCACGCGCTGCAGCCCAGCCCAGCCCAGCAGCCGGGCCCGCAGCGCAGAACAGTTTCCCGTAGGTGCGGCGCAGGCCGCCGTCGTCGATGCGACCCCCAAGCCTCCTGCGCAGCAAACACGCGGTGAGTGCGAGACCGGCCACGTAGGAGAGGGTGTAGGCGCCAGCCATGCCGACGACCGCCCAGCGGGCGGGCAGGAGCAAATGACACGCGGTGGCCAGGGCGATGTTCACGCCCGCGATCCAAGCCGCCATGAAGAACGGAGTGCGCGTGTCCTCAAACGCGTAGAAGCCGCGCAGCAGCAGGTACTGGGCGGAGAACGGGATGAGCCCGAGTCCGAACGCCTGCAGCATGTACCCCAGTGGTCGAACCGACTCGGCGTCCGCCGCCCCGTGGGCGAACAGCAGCGAGGCGATCTGCGGCCCCAGAGCGAGGAAGAGGAACGCGGCGGGCACAATGACCACGCCACTGATCCGCAGCACCCGGGACAGGTCCGCGCGCAGATCCGGGATGCGCCCCTCAGCGACGGCCCGGCTCATCCGCGGCAGCAGCGCCGTCACCAGGGACACCGTCACGATCGACTGCGGCAGCATCCAGATGGTCTGCGCGTAGGTGTACGCCGAGTAACCCGCGCCGGCCTGCGGCAGTTCCTGGTCGGCGGCGTTGGCGTAGTTCGTGACCACCGTCAGGGCGACCTGGTTGGCCAAGACGAACAGCAGCGTCCACTTCGCCGCGTGGGCACTCTTGCCCAAGCCGGAGCCCCGCCAGTCGAACCGCGGGCGGAACCGGAACCCGGCCGCCCGCGCGAACGGGATCAGTGCCAGGGCCTGCACGGCGATACCTGCCGTCGTCCCGATCCCCAGCAACTGCACTTGGTCGGCGGTGATGTCCTCCACCCGGTCGGGAACCGTCATCAGCCCCAGATAGGCGGCGAACATGCCGACCAGCACCACATTGTTCAGCACCGGGGTCCACATCATCGCCCCGAACTTCTCGCGCGCGTTCAACACCTGCCCGTAGATGCCGAAGAGCCCATAGAAGAAGATCTGCGGCAACAGGAACCGCGCGAACGTCACCGTGAGCTCGAACGCCTCGTGACTGTCCGGAGTGTCCCGCATGTACAAGCCCACGATCTGCGGCGCCGCCCACACCGCCAGCGCCGTCCCCACACCCAGTACACAGACCACGAGCGTGACCAGACGCTGCTCGTAAGCGCGTCCGCCATCGGGCTGCGTTGCCCTGGCTCGGACCAGCTGCGGCACCAGCACAGCGTTGAGCGCGCCACCGATCAGCAGCGTGTACAGGCTCGTCGGCACGGTATTCGCCGTGTTGTAGGTACTGGCCAGCAAGCCCGTTCCTAGCGCTGCGGCCTGCAGCACTTGGCGGATCAGTCCCGTCGCCCGTGACACCACCGTGCCAACAGCCATCAACAAGGACGAACGAGCCAGCCCGCCCTTGTCCTTCTTCGCCCGGGCGGCATGCCGCCGCCCTCTCTTCTGCTGCTCCTGCGGCATGGTCTGCGCCGCGGAGTTCGCCCCCTCCACCATGCCGTCAACCTATGCCCCAAGGTCTCAGGGCCCCAATTCGCACCCTTACACAAAAGTTCAGCGAACCATCGCCGGGACCGGGGCCACAGGAATACGACAGCAACGGAACAAGTGCTCTGCGCCAGTACCTCAGGACCACACAGAACCCGTGCGCTACCTCGCCTGCCGCCAGGAGCCGGCGCACGGCTTCCGTACCGGACGTATTCAGATCTCGCAAAGGCATGCTTCTGGCGACCGGCATGCCCAGCGACAGGCAGCTGCTCACAGCAGCCGGCGTCGGTGCTGCGCGATGGTGCAGCATTCGTACCGGGGTGTGGCGCTGCCGGCCCACCGGTCTACTCCGACGGCTCTCCTCAATGAGCGGCCTGGAGACCCGTGGCGATCAGCGCCAGAACGGCAGCGAGGGTGGCGACGGCCGCTATGAGGCTTGCGACTATCGCCGAAGCCCAGTCAGGCACTAGTGCCGCATCAGGCAACGTTCGCCCTGTCGTGATGTGACGCGCCGGTCGGGTCCTGTTCCGTGCGGCGCGTTGCCGTCAGGCTGTGTGGGTGGCAGAACGAGTACGGGTCCGTGAGATCGACGACGACGAAGGCAGGCGGCTTCTGCGGATCATTCGCAGAGGTACCGGATCGGTGGTGACCTGGCGGCGGGCCCAGATGGTGCTGCTGTCCGCGCAGGGCATGCCCGCGGCGAAGATCGCCGATGTGTCGTTCACCAGCGACGACCGGGTCCGCGATGTGATCCACAACTTCAACACCGACGGCTTCGACTCCTTCTATCCCAAGTACAAGGGCGGCCGACCGATGATCTTCACGCTGCCCGAGCGCCGCGAGATCAAGAAGATCGCCAAGTCCACGACCACCGAGCACGACCTGCCGTTTTCCACCTGGAGTCTGACTAAGCTGGCGGACTTCCTGGTCGCCGAGGGGGTGGTCGACGACATCAGCCACGAGGGCCTGCGCATCCTGCTCCGAGAGGAAGGCGTCTCCTTTCAACGCCTGAAGACCTGGAAAACCTCCCGCGACCCCGACTACGCGGCCAAGAAGGCCCGGGTCGAGCACCTCTACGCGATCGCCGACGGCGAGGTCGTACCCGAGGACGGGGAGCCCGAAGTCATCTTCTGCATGGACGAGTTCGGGCCCCTCAATCTGATGCCTCACCCGGGCCGGCAGTGGGCCGAACGCAGCGGCAAGCACAAGGATTCCGACCGTGAGCCCCGCCGGCGGCGACGGGCGACCTACAACCGCTACGGCGGAGTGCGGCACCTGTTCGCCGCCCTGGACCTGACCCGGGACAGGCTCTACGGCCACATCAAGCCGGTCAAGAGGCGGACGCAGTTCTTGGAATTCTGCCGCTACCTGCGCACCCTCTACCCGCCCGAGATCCGCATCGCGATCGTCTGCGACAACTTCTCCCCGCACCTGACCACGAAGAAATGCCAGCGTGTCGGCATCTGGGCCGCCGCGAACAACGTCGAGATCGCCTACACCCCGACGAACTCGTCGTGGCTGAACCGAATCGAGGCCCAGTTTACCGCCCTGCGTTACTTCGCCCTCGACGGCACCGACCACGCCTCCCGTAAAGAGCAGGGCAGCATGATCCGCCGCTACATCATCTGGCGAAACCGCCATGCCGACGACCAACACCTACGCGCCGTCGTCACCAGGGCGAACGTTGCCTGATTCGGCCGTGGTACTGAACGAGATCCAGACGTCAGGTGCCAGGTCCGGCCGGTTCGGCACCGGTCTGCGCTCCTCGGTCCAGGCGTCGCCGGAGATCTCTGTGGCGACGCGACGCCAGAACTTCACCGCGCCCGGGTTGGCATCCTGGAACGCGATCTCCCACGGCCCCGGGTGCCGGGCCACGACGCTTTGAGCAGCGCGCATTCCGGTCCCCGCCCGTCGTGCCCCGCGCACCACGAAGAAGCTGTTCATCACGCGCGTCGGACCAATCAGACCGCGGACGAACGCGAATCCGATGGGCCGGTCACCGCTCGTCAGGAGGTACGGCGCCCGGTCGGGTTCGGAGAAGGCCATGTGAAGCCATTCGTCTTGGAAGGATCCGTCGGGGTTGGGCAGGTCACCCTCCAGCTCCGACATGTCGTGTCGGAACATCAGCCACAGGCGTTCGGCTGTGGGCTTGTCGGCAAGGTCTGCGAGGCGCAGGGAGATGTCTGACACGAGACTCCGAGGTGAGGGTGGTCGACTTCAGCCCGAGACAATCTGTTTCCGGGCATGAAAAAGCCTCCCCGGCGGATACGAACTCCGGACCGGGAAGGTTAGTTACTCAAGGAAAATCTAACAGGCAAGTGCGCGGGCCTGTACTTGTATCGCTGCACGACGAAGGTGGCCGCCCCATGCCGCCCGGCCAAGCATCTGGGCGGCGCGTCACACCACAACAGGGCGAACGTTGCCTGATGCGGCACTAGCAGCCTCAAGAAGGGACGCTGAGGCAGACGCGGGTGCTGGACGTCAACCTCCGTTCGGCATTCGCGGCGCGTGACGGTGCGCAGCCGACGATAGAAGGCGTACCCGCCAAAGATGAATGAGACGAGCAGCATGGAGAGACCCATGTCTACTGGCCGGTTCCGTCCGCTCTCTCGTATCACCGACCACAGCCCCAGCTCCGCCCAGAGGAACACGCAAAGCATGACCAGCGCGAGAGGGACTACCCAGCGCAGGGTTGCGAGACTGAGTGGTTGGTCTCGCGCGCCTGCCTCGTGGCGCAGGTAGTACGACACGTCGCGCTCGCGCTCGGCTGCCCAAGCTGCGTCAGTAGATCGGAACTCCACGGTCAGGCAGTCATCTTGAAACCGCAAACTTGCTGCGCGTTCGAGCCCCGAAGCGTGCCAAGGCGTTCGGTCTCCAACTGCACGTGTGGGTAGGGGATGCCTTCTGCCGCGAGGTCAGTGAGGTGGTCCAATTCAGCGCGCCCGGGCTGGACTTGGTAGGCGACGAAGCGTCTGGCAGGGATCGTTGCGGGCATGTAGATCAACGTAGCCTGGGCATAGTCTCCCGTCCGTGTGCATGCGCCGTCTCGTACGCGCAAGGCGTGCCAGCTGCGTCTTCCTGCCATCGCTGGACGTTAAGCCTGGCCCGCCGTGCCCGGTCGCTGGCGAGGGAGGTCTCGTTCATCACGAGCCATAGCGGTGTCAGACCGGGGGCGCGTCGCCGTCGGCTGAGGTTTTAGGCGGGCCATGTGCCTGGCTATAGGAACTACTGAGCGGCGAGCTTCTTCCACTGGGCGCGTGCCACATCGAGGGGGAAGGGCATCGTCGTCTGCGACGCGTCCGTGGCGTAGCCCGGATACGTACGGCTGAAGAAGCCGAGTGTGTGGCCCGTGCGCACGACCAGCACCTTGCGGGTGAGGGAGTCTATGCCGGGTGGGCCGGTGAGCGTGAACCACGTGTATTCGTCGGCGAAATCGAGATCCCGTGGATCGGGCTCATGCGCGGGGGACTGCATCACGGTCTTCTCGCCGCGGACCGTCATGGTGAAGCCCTGCCGGCACACCGTACTGGCCGTCCCCAGTTCGTACAGGGCCTTCTCCTCGCCCTTCGCCTTGCCCTCGCCCTCGTATGACGCCAGGGTCACCGTCGTCTTGACGAGGTCCGTCCCCGCGCTCTCCGCGCCGGACGGCCTACCCATCGCGGCGCGGTCCGCAACGGAGACGGGGTCGCCCACGGTCATGCCGAGGGCGACCTGGGCCTGCACCGCGCACTCGGGCTGGTCCGCGCCCACCTCGGATTTCTCATAGCGATCGGCCGCCGACCGGCTGCCCACCTGATGATCCGGTACGTCGCTGCCGTCGACCGCGGCAGTGGCGATCTGTCCGGCGGTGAGTGTCCGGGCCGGGACCTCGGGGCTCGCTTCCGGCTTGTCCCCGTCCGAAACCGAGCCGCCGCATCCGGCCAGTAGCGAGAAGGCCGCGGCGACGGCCATTATCCGCGCCGGCCGGCGCACGACGGTCGTAATCCTGCTCATGTGCGTTTCACTCCCCCGTAGTTCTTACGTGCACGGCACGTTAGACGATCAGGGTTGGAGCGGCCGCTCCGCAGGTCGGGAGCAGGCGGGCAGAACGTCCACGATATGCGCAGCCGGGTAGCGGCTCTTCGTCGTCGCCTGCCGATTCTTAGGTCGGAGCGGTATGCCGGGAGCCTTCGGGGGCAAGGCTGCCGCAACGCCATCGGAGCTGTCGCGCCGGTACGTTCCTGCCATGCCAGCCGAATGCATCCCCGCCTCTCTTCCGGTCGCCCCGCGCGGCGGCGGCTGCGTGCGGACCAGGCCCGGCAGCCCAAAACCCCAGTCCACCGCGTCATCAAGGTGTCAGAACGACACACCTAGCGCTCAGTGTTCGATGCCCAGTCCCGGGGATGGCTGCTGTGGTGTGAACACGAGGCGATATTCCTCAAGGCCGGTGATGGGGTATTGGTTTCCCATCAGTTCACGGAATCGGGCCGATGCAGTTTCTCCCCCCTTTCGCCAGACCTGAAGGGCGTAACTCGAATCGGGCTCTAGATCGAGAGTCATCTCAGGGCCATCGATGTTCAGAAGAGTAATGTCACCACTCCGGCTGAGGAAAGGACAAGTGCCCAGAAGTTCAAACTCGGAATGAATGTCATCGACGGCCGGCGAGCGCCGAACGGTCATGGTTACCACCGCCTCATGTGATGGGGCATTGCTGATGATGAGGGCAGTGCCTTTATCAACCTGCACCGGTTCACCTGCCATCGGAAGGTCGACCCAGTAAAGATCACCATCCTCTCCTGGCCTTCGTGATTGGTCCAGGCCGAAGATCGATCGGTCGATCGTTACGGTGCCGGAGACTTTCTGTTCCTCGTTTTCAAGCACGCGAACCTCACATGTCGGCCCAAGGGTATTGAAGTCTTCTACTCGAGACGCAGCTGGGCGAGGGCCTGGTTTGGCCCTCGCCCAGAAGTCAACCATCGTCGATTGCCGACTAGTTAACGTAGATCCCGTAGGCATCTCCGTCAAGGATGCGATCCTGGCCGTACCACTTGGAGAGTGCACCCCCGGCCTTGGAATTATCCGACTGGGGTACGTACTTCACCGAGAAGTTGCCGTCACCCTTCCCTGCGCCTTCCTTGGTCGAGGCGAAGGGGAATTCGTCGCACTCCTCGCCCGGGTTGGGTGACAGTCCGGCGCAGGCCCTGTCCTTGGCTGCCTTGTTCTTCGCAGTCACCGCGGCGGAGGCAGTGTCGAACTTCGGGTAGTTCCGGTGGAGGGGATCGTCTCCCCTCCAGATGTACCCGGGGATGTCTTTGTCGGTCTTCTTCGGGTACGTCAGCTGCGGGGCGTGGAGGGCGTCGAAGACGTGCTCCGCGACGGCCTTGACGTCGGTATTCGTCCGGTCGTAGTGGAACGACGGGATGACGCGGCTGAAGATGGCGCCCTTGGTTCCGTACGGGGCCAGATACTCGCCAGAGTCGAACCTGGTCGCGTTGTCCGGCGCACCCCACCAGCCTGTGGTGTGTGTGCCGCTGGTCGCGAGGAACTGCGACCGGTATACGCACAGGGTGGCGTCATCGATGCGCTTACCGGCGCCCTTGGCTGACGTGAGGTCGTAGGTGACTGCGACCCCTGTGCCGTGGAAGGCGGCCGGAGGCTTCGGCGTGCCGGCCTGCCCGGGAGGCACGTTGGCAACCGCGCATCCGCCCGGAGCTGTCGGACTTGCTGCGGTCGGCTCCCAGGTGACGCGAGCCGCTGGTGTTGCGAATACGCCAGTCTCTTTCGCGTCGTCGAGCTTCACGGAGATGGAGGCGTTGCGATTGGCCTTTGATCCCTCGCTGATTTCTGTCTCGCGAACACGGAAGGTCCCTACGGGCCTTCCGTTTCCGTCGAGGGCAGTTGCGGTGTTGTAGCCCCAGCGGCAGAAGTTGAAGTGGTTGATGACATGCCCCTTAGCGTCCCCGGCCTCGGGGTCCGCCTGGCACTTCGCCCAGTCCAGAACGTCGCGCACGCCAGTGGGGCTCTTGAAGAGATGCTCCCGGGTTGCCTTCTCGGGCGCGGCAGCATCCACCGAGTAGGTCTCCCCGCGGGCGAGCTCCTTCTCGCGCTCCGGAGTGGTGGTCGGCGCTTTCGGAGATGGCGTCGTCTCTTCAAAGTCAGATGCGGTACCGGGAGCCTTGGCTGACGAATCGAAGCCGGAGTCGTAAGTGCGCTCCCAGACAACGCGGTATGCGGTATCGGCGCTGGTGTCGGTCGTCGAGGCGCTTGCGGAGCCGCTGGCCAGCGAGCCTCCTGCGGCAACTGCAATCATGACTAAGGATGTTGCCGATCTCTTGAGCTTCATGAATCCCCTCCCGAGGTGATTGAGCGTCGCGCCAGGGAGGAGGCTAGGGGGTCGTCAACCGCAGGTTAGTGATCGACGTCACATCGGGCTAGGCAACTTTATGAGGCGTCAAGTGTCCTCGCGAAAAACAGAACTGACGCCACGCCAAGTTTTTATTGCCCGACATAATTCAAGACATTCGATCAAGAGAATTTCTCAATATTCTGGCGTGAACTGGCCTAGTCCGAAATCCTGCGGCCAGTCGACCAGTGCGGACTGGCAGGGCTGGCGAGACAGTCGTCTGTCGCGCCCCCAGGGACCACCGTGGTCGCGAACGATCTACGGGCACCGATCAGCCAGATGCCCGCACGGGGCGATGTGGGTGTCGTCATCACAGCCCAGGGCCGACGGCGCTGAGGAAGTCGACGTTGAGTCCTACTGGGACTGAACATCGGGCTACGCCGAGTGGGTCCTGTGGCGGCACGCCGCCGACGCGGAAGCCTTATCCCCGCAGTCGCTGCGTGCCTCCCTGCGCAACTGCGCTGTGACTCGGCGTGGCTCCGGCGATATCCAAGTGGGGGGCCAAAAAATCGGTCTGCAGATTCACCTGTTCGAGCGAACGAAGACAGTTGGCCCTCGGGTAGGACCCGGTGCCGACCGTCAGGCGGGTGGGGGCCGCAGCACTGCCTGCATGATCGTCCGGCAGCGGTCCCAGGAGGCGGGGATGAGGTGTCCGTAGATGTCGACCGTGGTCTTGATCGACCGGTGCCCGAGCCAGCGGGAGACTTCGTGTACCGGGATGCCGTGTCCCAGGGCACTGGAGGCGAAGAAGTGGCGCAGGCAGTGAGGGGTGTACAACGGAGCGCCGTCGGGGTGGATGAGTTCCGCGTCCCTAAGTGCTTTACGGAAGTGATACGCATACGTGGTGGCCGTGGGCATGGTCCCCTTGCCGCGGAGGCGTGGCGCGAACAGCACATGGTGTCCGGACACGGTCGATGTCCCCCACTCGCTTAGGTGCGTTTCGATCTCGTGGGCGAGAAAGGGCGCCAGTGGAACGTCACGGTACTCCTTGGCGGTGCGGTGCTTGAGCGGTACGAACCGCGTTGCGCAGTCCAAGCGGTGGCCCTTGGAGCTGACCTGTCGGCGCACCCGCAGGAACTCGGAGCGGCGGCAATCGGTAGTGAAGGCGAGGGCTTCGCTGATCCGTAGACCCGCTCCAGCTTGTAGGTACACGCTCAGCCGGTAGTGCGGTGAGATGTGCTCGGCGATCAGATCGACTTCCGCCAGAGTGGGCAGCAGGTCCTCATCGAGCGCGGGGGATGCACTACGGGGGAGTTTGACGCCGTCGGTGGGGTCATCGGGCCGTCGCTTGTCTTTGATAGCGGTTCGAAAGAGGTTCGAGACTGCCTTCATACGGTCGCGCACCGTACTCGCGGCGAGATCCTGGCCCAGGGCAGCGACGAGAACTTCGATGTCGTATCGCTCGATCCCGGCCAAAGGCCGATCTCCGAGGCGCGGGAGCAGATGGATGCGTAGAAAGCTCTCATAATTGCGGTAAGTGGCTTCACTGACGGCCTGGCGCTCCAACCACTGCTTGGCGTAGGCGCCCAAGGGGATCTGACCGCGTCTAGGATCGAGGAAGAGACCCTCGTATTTGTCTCGTTGCAGTCGTGCGGCATAGGCATCTGCCTGCCACTTCAGGTCAAAACTGCGCTCGCGTTGGTGGCCTCCGGCGCTGCGTGGCTCGCGGTAGCGCACGGTCCAGGAGTGCCCGCATCGGGTGCGCTGGCAGGAGTAGTGGGGGCTGCGTTTGTCGCTTCTGCATCGTTGGTAGATGAGCATCGAACCTCACTTCGGTGCCGGTGGGTATTCGAACTCGCCTGGGGCCCTCGGTCTGGCTTTCAGGTATGTCGCGGCGTCGCGACCCTGACGAGGCGTCCGGTGGAGCTACTGCGGCGGGTTCCAAGTGCAGGCTCGCTGCGCCACTGTCTTGCGGCACGACCGGCTGTGCCGGATGGAGCAGCCGGGGAGGTGCCCCGATCTCCGGGCAGTGGTGATACGGCTCGGCCTCCCGCCATGGGCTTCCTGTTTGACGATCCGGCCACCCGTCTGCGCAAGCTCTTCCAGGAGCTGCCGACTGCCGCTCGGGGATATATGTGCCCGCCGGGTGCCGGTGACGCCGCAGGCCGTGGTTGATCGTCGTGACCATCCACGGGCCTACCAGTACTGGCCCGAACGGATCAGCAGTTGCCCTTCCAGATGATCCGGTCGGCGAAAACGCCCCGCTCTCGCGCCTTGGCCTGGCGGATACTTTCCAGTCCTGCCGAGTCCGTGCCTAGGTCTGCAGCGAGCGCGTGCACGACTTCCAGTACGTCCGCGAGCTCCCCTAGAGCCACCGCCTCGTCTGCCGACAAGAACTCGGCGACTTCCTCGCCCAGTTTGTCCCGAAGCCTGCTGCGGTATTCCTCGGAACCGGCGACGTAGGTGATCGGCTTTGCCCCCTCGGCCCGAATGATTTCAGGGACCCGGTCCCTCACCAACTTGCCGTAGCTGTCCATCTGCTCCCTTGCCCGCCTCGTCCCCGCGTGCGTACCGGCGTGACCCCTCGTGTCCTCGTGGCCTACGTCTGGTTGCAGGCTAAGTCATATAGAGCCGGCATCAGTTGGGCGCCGTGTAGTTGAAGCGATCGTGCGATGAGTCCAGCGGCTCAGCGTAGATGAACGGATATAGGAGCAAGTGCCAGCGTAGGGTGCGGGAACGTCGTGTGCTGGCCGGTCCGTTGCAATAGGGGACACCGATGACGAAGCAGCTCTGGAGAAGTCAGAGGCATAAGACCGCCATCGGCCGTGTCGGGCTATCGCTACCGGCTCGTCGCGCCCTTGGCGACCTGAAAATGGAACCTGGGACGGAAGTACTCGACTACGGGTGCGGGCGCGGCGGTGATGTGCGCGCACTTCAACACCTCGGTCTCGACGTCACGGGTTGGGACCCAGTGCATTTCCCCGACGGTCTCCGCAGGCTAGCCGACGTCGTCCTTCTCACCTACGTCCTGAACGTCATTGAAGACCCAGCCGAACGGCGCGAGACGCTCTTGCGAGCGTGGGGACTCACTAGCTCTGTGCTCGTGGTGTCTGCGCGACTGCGTTGGGAGCGCAACCAGATCAGAGGGACAGCGCACGGTGACGGCATCCTGACTCAGCGCCGCACCTTCCAGCACCTCTACGCGGCTGGGGAACTCCGCGACTACGTCGAGGACGCAACGGGAGTGCGCTGCGTGTCGGCGGCGCCGGGCATCGTCTACGCCTTCAAAGACGACGAGGCCCGCCTCAGCTACCTGGCACGCCAGATTGCGCCCGAAGGCGTGTGGCTGGAGTCTGAGGACACCGCCTCGGCGATCACTTCTGTCGTCGATCACCTCGAACAGCGCGGCCGGATGCCTCAGCTGGAGGAAATGCCGCAGCCGATCATCGGCCTCCTTGGCCACCTACGCTCCGTTGAGCTGAAGCGCCTTGCCGAGCAGGCGGCAGACCCGGTGAAGGTGGAGCGCAGCGCGGAGCGCGGTGCTCGCGACGTACTAGAGTTCCTTGCCCTAGAGCTCTTTCATGGCCGAGGTCCTGCAACCAGTCTGCCGCTCCCCATTCAGCTGGACGTTCGCGCCTTCTTCCCCTCGTACGCCGAAGCGTGTCAGCGAGCCGATCGCCTGCTGTTCAAGCTGCGCGACGACACACACATCCGCCGGGCGATGAACGGATCGATCGCCGGGAAGTTCACCGCGACCGCTCTGTACGTTCATCGCCGGGCGCTTCACCGGGTCCCGACCGTTCTGCGCTTGTATGAGCAGTGCGCGAGTATCGCTGCCGGTCGGCCTGGCGAGTGGTCCGTCGTCAAGCTCCGCCACCAGGGACGTGGCGTCAGCTGGCTCGACTACCCAGAGTTCGATACGGACCCCCACCCCCGCCTCGCGGCGTCGTACGCCGTCGACCTGAAGACCCTCAAGTCTTCCTTCACCTCGTACGCAGACTCGACCAACCGCCCGCTCCTGCACCGCAAACACGAATTCCTCGCAGAGGACGATCCCGATGCGCCCAAGTACCGGCGGCTCACCGAAGCCGAAGTACGCGCTGGCCTCTACGAGAGCCCGCACTTGATCGGCACTGAAGAGGGATGGGAGCGCGAACTCATGCGCTGCGAACGGGAATTGCGCGGTCACCGGCTCGTGCGACGAACCACTAGCACATGAGCCTCGCACCAGCCTTCGATCCCGGCGTGATTGTCAGTGGTGCGTGAGACGCTCCGTCCATGACCACCACTCGATCGGGCGGCTCCTGCCTGCCCTCCTACCGAACACAGTCAACCCTTGCGCTGTCCGAGCCCGAGGACCACGTCCGTGAACTCACCGACTGGGTCGAGCATGCCTCCGCGGTCGCCGGAGTGTCGGGAGCACAGGAGGTCTGGGACAGCGCCTACAAGTGGCTGCGCCTCGCCCAAGGGCTGCGCACGATGACCTTCGACATGTCCTACGACGACGGCGGCATGTGCTCGGTGGGCAGCGACTTCGATGCCGTTTGGACTGAGATGATGGAGGAATGGCAGCTGCACCAGGTCCGGCTCGGCTACCTGCGCGCAGCACTCGAAGGGTTCGTCCGGCTGCTGCACCCCGACGCTGCGCATCCCGGGCTCGCCATCGAGGCGGCTGAGCAGCAGCTGCAGCACCACGCCGAAGCACTGCCCGTGCACGCACGCGCGGTCGCCGAGCATCTGGGGACACACTCCCCGGACCATGCGGGTGGCAGCGACGCGCCGGTCGCGACGGGAGTGGCGCAGGCGATTGTCCTGCACGAGGAGGCGGTACACGGACGTGCGGGCATTCCAGAGCCGACCGACGACGCGGATATGAAGATCTTCGCCGCCGGGCACGCTGAGGTCTGCGCCGCCAGGGAAGCCTCCACGGTGCTTCTGCTGGGGATCCAGGTGCTGATGGCGGCAGCAGTGAAGAATGACCGTGTCGCGGCCTTCGACGACAAGTACCTGCTCGACGGAATGTGGATTGCTGACGCCTCCGGTGACAGCCGGTGGGTGGACGAAGAGATGCCCTACGGCGAGTATCTGGCCGTTCTCCACCTTGCCCCCGGCGAGCCGCCAGAGCTCTGAGCCCACCACAACGTCTGCTCTCCGGCGGTGGGCTGTGGACCGGCTCGCCGGCGAACATCGCTAGCTCCACCCTGTCTTCGGTCCAGTGCAGGCTTCACTCCTGCACCCTCAGGGGAAACGAGAGCGGGGCCGGAAGCCATGGCTTCCGGCCCCGCTCAGGGCATTTCACGTCATGCACCAACCCGAGTCGCAAGAACCCTCATCGTCGACGTCGTCATCACTCGGGGACACATCAGGGATGGCCTGGGTGAGCGGGACGCCGTACCTCGTGAGATACACGGCGTCCCGCCCGAGCGCGGTCCGCCGCCGATTGATCGTCTCCTCCAGCCGGACCGACAAGGCAAACAGCTCTGGCTCGTGTCTACGCTGGTGACGCCATGCGCCGACCGTACGGAAGGGGCAGAAGAAGCACGAGCTCTTGGGCGGCACCGGCAGACCGGCCTCGGCGATGATGCGCTCGCAGTCGTCCCTGCGGAGCCCGAGGTCGAGCAGCGGGTACTCGACGACCTCGTGGGACTGACTTCGTCGGCGATTGGCTCGGTGGATTTCGTCGACCGATATGCCGATGCCAACCGCCGCTGGATGCTCTGCGGTGGCACCGTGCTCCCGGAGCCACCGCCCGACCACCTTGATCTTGAAGTCTGCCGTGCAGTTGCGTCGGCCCGGAGCGCCGTTGGCCATGCGTACCGGGATGGGGATCGACCGCGTGTCCGGCCGGTTCAGCCGCTGCATGAGCGTTTCGGTGGTTCCGTCCCGACGGCGGCGATCGAGCTCATGAACCTCAAGCCCGGCGCGGGCGGCGTAGGGGACGGCGATCTCGCGGACGTAGGCCAGCGTCGCTGGGTGCTCGCTGTCGTCGCCGACGTTGGCGAAGAGGAAGGTGCGGAAGTCGATCTCTTTGCGAGCGGCTAGTACGAGCAGGGCCGTGCTCTGGACGCCGCCGCCGTAGGAAATGACCTTCATGGGGTGCCGGTTCGGCTCGCTGGAAGCGGCTTGAGGGGTGGGGTCGGTTGGGTCGGCGTGATGGGCTCCCGAGGTCTGCTGCAAGATCGACATATGGGAGACAGTATGGATGTAATCCGATTAAATCAAGTGTTCCTCTCACAGCTGTCGGCGAACATCGGAACCAGCTATGTGCTGGCGTGGAGCACTTGCGCGCCGGACGTTGTGCGCGGAGGGGCGAACTAGCGCTGAGGTGTGATGGTGACGGAGTAGCCGTCGGACAGAACCGATGTGAGGTACTTGGCTGCGGTGACCCGGTCGGCAGCAGTGAATGTCCGTGCGGCGGGCAGAGGCTTCTGCGGCGGGGATACGGTAGGGGGGCTGGTTCTGCGCCCGCGAGGCTTCTGGGAGCCGCGCTGCCCTGCACGGAGCTTGGTGACCTCGGCTTGGTCGATGGTCCGCTGCCGTTGTGGTGCGTCGGCAAGGATGGTCTCCAGGAGCCAGAGCGGGGACCCGGAGAGGATCAGGTCGGCCTCGGCGATCCTCCGCCGGTTACGCCAACGGGAGACTGCCTGTGGGTCCTGACCGAGGACGCTGCCTGCTTCCTGGATGCCGAGGATGACGGGCAGTTGCTCCTTGGCCTGCACTTCATAGCCGTGGGGGATGCTGGCCCTGTAGTCCGTCAATTGTTGCTGATCGACCTGACGGTCGCTGTCGCCGCTGATGTGAAGCACCGTCGTCAGCAGCCAGTACGGGTTGCCGGACGCGAGCAGGTCGGGCTCCGGAAGCGTGCCTTCCGTGCGCCATTTCTGTGACGTCTGGCGCTCGATGGCAAAGAGGGAGGCGATTTCGGCGTGCCCGAGCAGGTACGGAACCCGCGCTTGAGACATGCGTACCTTCCTCACGCCGATTTTCCTGCCGAGTGACCGCAAGGTGGGTGCTGTTGCCTCACCAGGCTGTCTCTACAGATTCTAGGCGTGCGGCAGCCATGCCAGTGCGCCAGGTCCGGCCGGAGGTCTGGACGGTGCCGCCCCGGCAAGCACCTCGTGCGGACGGGAGGCCGACCTCGGTTCCAAGGCCGGCGCGATCGCCCACGAGGTTAGGCCAACTCCTGTCCGTGCCGGATCTCCCACGTCTCGACATCGGTGTAGAAACGGCCGAAGTACCGAAGCCACGCTGCGACGGTCTCGGTGGTCCTTCTGGCCTGTTGGTCCGTCATGCCAGTCTGCTCCTGTAGCGCGTGCTGCAACTCCACGTTACTCAGGCGCTCTCCAGCCACCAGCGCTCGAAGAGCAGGGATTTCCCGCAGGCGGTTCTCGACCACCTCCGAGAGCTCCGTCTCGGACAAGCCTGCGGGCATGCCAAGGAGTGCGAGGTCCCGGAGGATGGCCGCTTCGAGAGATCGCCCGAACTGCCCTCTCCCGGAGTAGTACGGGTAGATGGCCTCCGGGCGTCGTGTCACCGGGTACCAGCCCTGCTGGGCTTCATCTCGGGGCTGGTCGGAGGCAGCCGGACGCTGTTCCTTCAGTAGGTCGGCCTGCTTTCTCACGAGGTCGGCCATGTGGGGTGTCGCCTCGACTGTGTGGGCCTCGATTTCGGCGAGCACCCGGACGACTTCCGGATGGGCTGCGGACGCCTCCATCAGAATTTCGATGTTGGCTTTGGGGACGCGCCCGGTGGCCTTCCCTGTCAGGTTCGCGGACCCGATCAGGCACCGCTCGCCGGTGAGGTAGAGCTTGGCGTGTAGGCGCGGGCACAGCGCGATGCGCAGCCGGTTGTCCTCCTCGGCGAGCTCGATGATCTCAGGGTCGGATACCCCTGCCGCCACCTCCTCAGGGACCCAGCGCGTGATGCACTCGATGCCCTCGACGGCGGTGGGCAGGGCGGACAACGTGGCCGCCAGGACCTCTCGCTTGATGAAGGGCGCCACGAGGGTTACCTGTCCGTGGGCGCCCTTCATCAGCTCTTCGATCTGCCGCCAGATATGGCCGGGCTCGGTCACGTGCCGTTGGCCTTTCCGTCCACGAAGTCGCGGGCGTACCGGCCCCATTCGCGGCGTGCATCCGCGATGCGCTCCCGATCACGATCGGGGTAGGTCTCGTCCTCCATGCGCGCCCAGGAGAACAGCAGCAGCTTGAAGGTCTCGGCGGCCTGGTTCAGCCGATAGCGCAGGTCGTTCACGTCGGCGTCCTCGGGGATGTCTTCGAGGACGCCGATGAGCTGGGCGTGCAGGGGGTGCTTCTCATTGAAGATCACCTGCAGCATGCCGGCCATGAGGTCGATACTGAAGAAGGCAGAGGTGTCCTGGAAACTGGAGATCCACCGCGCGCGCAGATCCTTCTCCAGGGCCTCGTCGACCATGGTCTGGGCGGTGTCCTCGTCAAGATGATGCCTCTGCGTGAGTGCTGCGACCTGTTCCTGCCGCTTGGCCTCGGTGGTTGTGCCCTCTTCCAGCTCGTCGGTCTTGCCGGTGTGGCCTTCCTCGCTGCGACGCTTGACGGCGTCCGTGGCCCTGGACGCAGCATCCTCGTCGTGCCGCTTCTTGCTCTTGCGGGTTCCGATCGTTTGCTGCTTCAGCTGGCGCCGGATGGCCGGCAGCAGCTTCTCTTCCAGATAGAGCACGAGATCGATGAGCGGAAGGCGCGGGTCGCCGAGCTCAGAAAGGCGTTCCTTGAACCCCTTGAAGGACTCGCCAGCTTCAGCGTGGGCCTTCCAGTCGAAGTGGGCCAGAGATGAGAAGACGGTGGCGCTCTGCTTGTTGTTCGTCACGCCGAAGATGGGGTCGAGGTCCGGCGGGAACTCGACCTCGATGCCCCACCACCGCTCCGTCGGGTCGTATCCGATGGCCCAGGACGCGTCGAGGTCCAGCTCCCTGCCCTGGCGCACGAGCGAGATGCCGACGTTACGCCTGGCGTGCTTGCCCCACGGAAGGATGCCGGAGTCCGTCGTACGGCTGATTCCATCCGGCCACGGATGGCCTTCGACGTCGGCGCGGCGGGCCTCCGGGCGTGCGATGGAGGCCCGGACGGTGATGTTGTGCCTCTTGCCTTCATGGACCACGGGGAATTGCGTCATGCCAGGCTCGGATTCACTGCCCATGGAGAAGGGCATGAACATCGGCTTGTCCGAGAACGGTTTGTCGGTGGAGGTCGGCGCCATCAGGTACAGAGGGTCGTTGGGCACGGCGTGGTACTCGCCGTCAACGACCTTGCCCTCCCGGACGGGAGCCATCCGAATATCGACGTGTCCGTCCTGGAGGTAGTGCCGGTAAACCCTGCCGATCAGGTCGGCGGTGTTCTTCAGGGTGGCTGCGGCTCCGTACCAGTTGACCTTGTCCAGGTTGGTCCAGACGACGAGCGTTCCGCTGTCCCCGAGGCCCTCGCTCAGGTCTCGCCAGTAGTCCGGCAGCGGGGCGTGTGTGGGGGCGGGGACGTCGTCGATCTCTCCCTTCTCGATCTCTTCGAGGCTGAGGAAGGTGTGCATGGCGTTGCCCGCGCCGGTGGTCCAGGACCAGACGTCGAGCCGGGTGCACTGGGACATGCTGGAGTTGGGCAGGCCCATGCCGAAACGGCCGATGCGGCCCGGGTCCGCCCCCTCCCCGTCGCCGTACTTGAGAGCGCGCCGCAGCTGCGGTCCCTCCATGCCATGGCCGTTGTCGAGGACCGCAATGGTCTCCACGCGGTGGCTGGTACGGGAACCGACCTGCACGGGATTCTCGCAGGCGAAGACCTCCACGAGAGTGGCCTTGGCATCGATGCTGTTGTCGATCAGTTCGGCGAGGGCATAGGCGGTGTTCTTGTATCCGCTGTCCCGCATTGCCTTGACGGTCAGCTTAGGACTGACGATCCGGTAATTGCTGCCGTCGTTGGTCACGCTGTCTCCCATACGTCTTCCCAATTGGTGAATGCGTCTGCCACGTCGCCGAACCCAGGTAGTTCCGGGTTCACGACGGTGACGATTTCGCAGGTGTCAGTGCCGCCGGCCTTCGGGCCGCGGATGACGCGACCGACCATCTGGCTGTACAGCACAAGGGACTTGGTCGGACGGGCGATCACTGCCGCGCTGGCCGCCGGCGCGTCGAAGCCAGTCGTCAGGACACCAAAGTTGCACAGCACCATGGGGCGCCGGCTCGACCCTTTGAACCGCGAGATGACCTGGCTGCGATGCCGAGGGGAGGACTCGCCAGTCACGAACTCGGCATCGAAGCCGGCAGCGGACAGCACGGCCGCGACGAGTCGGCAGTGGTCCACGGAAGCTGCGAACACCAGAATGCGCCGGTGCTGCTGCTGGAGCAGCTCCGTGATCGTCTGGACGATCTTGAGATTCCACTGCTCGTCGCCCGCGAGCTCGGCCATCAAGCTGGCCGGGATGTCGAACGACCGCGCAAGGAGCTGCTGGTCCCGGGCGGACAGGTGCATGCCCGCCTCGGAGGCCACCGTCCGCATCAGCGGCTTGGCAAGGTATCCCTGATCGATCAGGGCCGTCACTGGGTTGGTGTAGCCCTCGATCTCCAGCATGACCTTCTGCCGGGAGAAGTAGTCGGAGAGTTCCTCATCCTTGGAGATGTCGGCCCACGTGCGCCCTGGGGTGGCGGTCAGCCCGAGCAGGCTCGCGTCGTGACGGATCGTCAGTTCGTCGACGACCCTTTGGAACGTGGGGGCGATGATCTGATGGGCCTCGTCGAATACGGTCAAGGTGCTGCGTGCCGCGAGGGTGGCCAGGAACTGAGGGTCCGACTTGGCTGCAGCAACGGCCTTTTCCAGCCCGAGAACGACTAGCCCGTCGGTCATCTCCGCAAGGTTTGCAGGGGTGTTGCTCCAGACCCGCAGCACGGGGAGCGGGCGGTCGCCGACCTTCGTCCAGGCGCGCTCGAACTCGGCGGCGGCCTGCTCCAACAGCTCCTGCCCGTGGGCCAGCCACACCACCACGGTCGGCTCGTGCTGCCGCAGGTGATCGCAGATCAGGCTCATGCCCGTTCGGGTCTTGCCCACGCCCGTCGGGAGATGCAGCACTGTCCGCCGCGGCCCGTCGTACAGCAGCTCCTTTACCCGGGCTGCCGCGTGACGCTGATGCGGGAACAACCCGTACTCGGGAGCCGACTCCTGTTTGAACGCGGGGGGAAGGGATGGCGCCCGGTCGATCGTGAAACCGAAGAACTCCAGCAGTTCGCGCCGCTCGTCTGCCGTCCACTTCAGGCTCTGCAAGTAGTCCAGCGGTGGCTGCTCGTCGCCCACGGAGCCCAGGCGCTGTGCTAGCTCTGCTCGTTTGGGGTTCGGGAGCAGGGCGATCAGGGTGGAGCGCTCGGCATCGTCGGCGACCAGACGCTCGGCGTCGATGGCGATCGGGGCAACGGCCCGAAGGCGGTCGTCTCCCGCCGCACCTCCTTCGATCAGATCGAGCAGAGCGCTCAGCCGCTCGCCGACATGCGCCCGGATATACACCATCGGTGCAACCGCGAGGAGTGCCTTGAAGGACATCCCCGGCGACCACGTCGTCACTGCCTCACCTGCCCGGCAGGCTCCAGCGCGCCGGCATCCGCGGCCGGAACAGCTGTCGTCATGAATTCCACCCCTAGTCCGAGCACGCCAAGCACCGCCCCAACGTGCGTAGTTGCTGCAACGCTGCAGCGTGCGGACCACCCTAGACGGGGCCACTGACAACAGGTGCATCATCAGACGAAAAGCCCAGCAAGGACGGGGATTTGGTCTTCGCTGACCGACTCGTCGGCCATGAGTGGGCGCCTTGATGCGTGTGACTTGCGCAGGCAGCACTCGATATAGAACATTCGTTCGGTAAGCGGTACGCGACACCCCGCGTTTGAGGATTCAAAGAGTGGATCTCGGGTCGCGACTAGGATCACGGCGAGCTCCTGGTGGAACCCCGGGTGGGGAGGAAGGTTTCCACCAGCAGTACATTGGTGTGCGACACGAGCGAGGAGGGGTGGCAGATGACGAACGGGCCGAATGGGGCGGATACGTCCTATCTTGACTACAATGCCACCGCCCCAATGCGACCCGAAGCCCTCGCTGCCGTCCTTGCGGCCATGCAGTCGGTCGGGAACGCCTCAAGCCTGCATCAACCGGGAAGGCAGGCGGCTCGCCGGGTCGACATCGCCCGTCGGCAGCTAGCTGATCTCCTCGGCTGCTCACCCGGCGAGATCATCTTCACGTCCGGCGCGACTGAGGCCAACAACCTGGCCCTCCGTGCCGCGTACATTGCCGGAAACCCCTTGGTTACGAGCCCTGTTGAGCATCCGGCCGTCCTGGAAACGGCCCGAACGGTCACCATCGAAAACCCCGACGATCTTGTACTGCTACCTGTCAGCGCCGACGGCCTGGTGGATCTCGACGCCCTGCAGCAGGTCTTTGCGGAACGCCGTGGGGGCGTCGTCTCTCTGATGGCAGGCAACAACGAAACCGGCGTCCTCGCCGACCTCCGCGTCGCCGCCAAGGCGGCCCGTGAAGCCGGCGCCCTCGTCCACACAGACGCCACACAGGTCATCGGTCGCCTCCCCGTTGACGTTACTGAACTCGACGTCGACCTCCTGTCGCTGTCGGCCCACAAGTTCGGCGGCCCGCAGGGGGCCGGCGCCCTGTATGTGAGGCGTGGCTCCCCACTTCCGCACCGGCCACTGCTCGTGGGCGGGGGGCAAGAGCGAGGCTGGCGCGCAGGAACGCTGAACGTGGCCGGGATCATCGGCATGGGGGCAGCGGCTGAAGCCGCGCGCCGTGGTCTCAGCGAGGAGGTCGAGCGGATCGCGGCCCTGCGCGACCGCCTCGAGAACCTCGTGACCGGTGGTTTGCCAGGCTGCCGTATTAATGGCCGACGCGATCAGCGCCTGCCGGGCGTGACGAGCATCACTTTCCTGGGTGTGCCGGCGGATGCGGTCCTGGCGGCTATGCCTGACGTCGCAGCCTCCGAGGGCAGTGCTTGCGCGTCCGGAGCTCCAACGCCGAGCCATGTGCTCCTGGCAATGGGGCTGTCCCGGCAAGACGCCGACAGCACGATCCGCTTCTCGCTGGGCTACGCCACCACGCCTGCCGAGATTGAGCATGCCGCGCACGCCGTCAAACGCGCCGTGACGCAGGTTCGTGCGGCGCTGGCCGAAGCCCACGGTCGCCGCTGACCGTTATCCCGTTTACCACCTCGTTAGAGCAATCGCGTTGGACACAGAGAGGTCTTGAATGTCAGACAGCCGGCTCGGGGAAGCCGCCCATTTTGCCTTCGCGCGACACGAAACGTTTGCGCCCCGCTTCGGCTGGCTGCACAAGGCGTACATGCAGGTCAAACGCGACCAGGGTGCGTTCCTTGCGGACGATGCGCCGGTGTTGTTCGGTGTGGGCAAGAACATGGTCAACGCCATGCGCTACTGGTCGCGTGCGTTCAAGCTGACCCGAGAGCACTCGCCCGCGCAGCGCACCCAGGCCAAATTCTCCTATCCCACCTGGGAGGCCCGATGGCTTCTTGACGAGGACGGAGCGGACCCGTATCTGGAGGAGAACGGCAGCCTGTGGTTGCTGCACTGGTGGCTGGTCTCTTCCCGCTCCGGGGCCAAGAGCCACGCTCCAGCCTGGTACACGGCCTTCCACCTGGCGCCCTTCTCCCGGTTTACGACCGCGGACATGACGCAGGTGGTCACCCGGCATGTGAACTTCTCCTACGACAAGAGCCCGGAAGAGGCGTCAATCGTCCGGGACATCGACTGCATCACCAAGATGTATGCACGCAGCGCCCCGGAGAAGGCCGGCTCGCCGGGCAGCTACGAGGACCTGCTCGCCTGCCCCTTCCGTGACCTTGACCTGCTCACCTTTGTCGGGACGCGTGGCAAGCCCGAGTGGCAGTTCACCAGCGGGCACCGCACCTCGCTGCCCGCCCGGGTTCTGGCCTACGCCTGCCTCGACTACGCCGCCAAGTTCTCGCGTCAGGCCAACTCGATCTCTGTGGCCCGCCTTGCCAACGAGCCGGGCTCCCCGGGGCGCGCCTTCCGCGTTCGGGAGAATGAGATCGTCATGGCGCTGCAGAAGATCGCCGCGGACCATCCGCAGCTCAACTTGACCGAGGCCGTGGGACAGCGCAGCCTCGCCTTCACGGCCGACCCCTTGGAGCTGGCCTGGGAAGTGCTAGACGAGCAGTACGACTTCGTCACCCGCCGCCCCGGCTTTCCCACCCGCGAGGAGTGGGCTGCCAAGTTTCCCAAGCTCGCTGAGGCCGAGCAGAAGGAACTTGCCACGAAGGCCACGGACGCACCAGACACGGTCGACACCAACGAGATGCTTTTTGCTGAGGAGACCGCGTGACCACCGCAACCCCCACGCGGACCCCGAACAGCCCGGCAAGCTCCGCCCCGCAGTTCCCCGCTGGCATCGAACTTGTCGGCTCCCAGATGCGCTCGACCAATCTCGAGCGCGATGTTGAAGACGCCCTGCACGACCCCTACATCGGCGCTCGGGCCGTCGATGTTCTGGAGCGCATCGCGAGCGCCGTGGCAGACCAACGCCGCACCCGCGCCTGGTCGTTCACCGGCCCATACGGCTCCGGCAAGTCCACCCTGTCCAACATCGTCGACGCTCTGCTAGGGCGGGATGCCAGTCGGCGTAGCGAGGCCGAGCGCATCCTCGAAGAGGCCAGCCCCGCTCTCGCGCAGCGCCTTGCCGCAGCACGCGACGCCATCGCTCCCGAGGGATTCCTCGGCGGCGTGGCCACCGCGCGCCGCGAATCCGTCGTCGCCACGCTCTCCCGCGCCCTGCACACCGCAGCGGCGCGGCGCTGGGGCAAGCGCGTCCCGAAAGCCATCGCTTCCGCCCTGGCGGCGTGCGCCGATTTGGACCGCGCCGGGGCCAAGGAGATTCTCGCCGCCGTCACGGCTCTGACCGCTGACGGTCAACCTCTGCTCCTCGTCATCGACGAGTTCGGCAAGACGCTGGAACACCTCGCCGGTCACAACGAGTTCGCCGACGCCCAACACGACCTGTTTCTGCTGCAGGAACTCGCCGAGAAGGCGGCTGGCCCCAACGGGCTGCCCGTCTACCTGATGACTCTGCAGCACCTGTCGTTCATGGACTACGCCTCACGGTCCAGCGAACTCAAGACCCGAGAATGGGCCAAGATCCAGGGACGTTTCGAAGACATCACCTTCGTCCCCCACCACGGCGACTCCCTGCACCTGCTGCGCCGCCGCCTCGCCCGCTCAGCCGTCAACTCGGCGGGGCAGGACCTGATCGCCGCGTCGGCCGAGGCGTCCGCAGACATCTGGACGCAGCACGGGCTCGGCGTGCTGGCCGAACTCGGCCCCGACCACTTCGCGGACCTCTACCCGCTGCACCCGATCACCGCCCTGGCCGCCCCGACCCTTGCCGCTCAGATCGGCCAGCACGACCGCAGCCTGTCGGGCTTCCTCAACAGTGGCGAGCCCAACACCGTCCGACACTCACTGTCCCGGCACAGCACCCAGAAGGCCGACCGTGCCAGCACGGTGCGACTGCCACAGCTGTACGACTACTTCCTCAACTCCGGGCGCACCACCCTCCTCGCCTCCGCCAATGCGAGCCGGTGGATCGAGGTCGACTCGCGTATCCGGGACGCCAACGGCCTCCCGGATGCCGACCAGGACGTGCTGAAGACCATCGGCGTCCTCAACCTGATCGACTCCGACGGGGCGCTCAGCGCCACCGCACCGATGATTCACTTCGCGCTGCACGACCCCACCGACGTAGCTGATCCCGACGCCTTCACGGCGCTCGAAGAGCGGCTCGCCGACCTCGTCCGCCGGGGCTTTGTGGTCCACCGTGAGTTCAGCGGTGAATACCGGGTCTGGCAGGGCACCGATGTCGACATCGACGGCCGGCTCAAGGAAATCGTCAGCCGCTTCGATGACGCCTCCGTCATCAACCGGCTCGGCAGCCTCGTCCCGCAGGCATTCGTGGCCGGCCGCCACAGCCAGGTCACCGGCATGATGCGCGTGTTCTACACCGCGGTCAGCGGCCCGGAGACCCAGTCCGTCGCCGCCCCGGACGAGCTGAAGGAGCCTGCCGACGGCCTCGTCGTCTTCCACCTCGGCACAGACGCTGACCGGCCCAATGTCCACTCGCCCCTGCCGGTACTCGTCGGCACTACCCCCAGCCCCGACGAGGTACTCACTACGGCCACCTACCTCGTCGCGCTGAAGGAACTCAGCACCCAGCAGGACATCGACCACGTCGCCCGGCGGGAAGTCATCGAGCGGCTCGTGCAGGCGGAAGCCGAGCTGCTCGAGCTCCTGCAGCACGCCTTCTACCCGCCGTCCTCCGAAGCGTCCTGGAGCCTGTGGCACACCGGGATCGCCCCCGGTGAAGAATCCGCTGCCTCCGGCCTGACGGCTCGCAGCTTGAGCGGCCTGGTCTCGCTCGCCTGCGAGTCGGTGTACCCGCACACTCCACACATCCGCAACGAGATGCTTGGCCGCCACGTCCTGACCAGCCAGGCAGCCCAGGCCCGCGGCGTACTGCTGACGGCCATGCTTTCTGCCTCGGGCGAGGAGAACCTCGGTCTCATTGGGTACAAGGCCGAACGAGCCATCTACAGCGGCGTCCTGGCCTACCTCGGCCTGCACCGCGAAAACGGGGTAGCCCAGGCCGAGAGCCAGCAAGAGAGCCTGCTTCCGTATGGCTTCTCCCCGCCCGGCGACGGCCACGAGCACGCCCAGCCCGCCTGGAACGCCCTCAACGAGGTGCTGACCGGTGCCACCGAGCGAGTCAGCATCGAGGAGGTCATCCGTGTCCTGATGAGCCCGCCGTTCGGGCTCAAGGCCGGCGTGGTTCCGGTCTTCCTGGTCCCCGCCCTGGTCATCCGGCGCCACGACATTGCCTTGTTCGAGGAAGGCACCTACCTGCCCCGGCTGACCATCGATGTGGTCGAGCGGCTCGTCAAGGGCCCGGGACGCTTCTCGGTGAAGTACACGCCGGCCGGAGACGGCCAGCGCGGCAGCATCATCAAGAAGTTGATGGTTTCGCTCGGAGTGGAGGCACCGCGCTCCAGGGCCCTGCGTAACCCCGACCTCCTCTCCGTAGCCAGCGCTCTGATTGTGCGTGTGGCCGACCTGCACAAGTACGCCCGCACCACTAAGAGCATCTCCACTGACGCCCGCACCGTGCGCACGGCGATTGCCGGAGCGCTGGATCCCGACGATCTGATCTTCCATGCGCTGCCGAAGGCGCTCGGCTTGCCCGAAATCCCGGCCCGCACACGCGTCAACGCGGAAGCGGCGAACACCTACGTCGAGCGTCTCACCGTGGCAGCTGACGAACTCGTGGCCATCGACAGCCAGCTGCGGGCCAGCGTCGTGAGCGTCCTTGCGCAGGAGTTCCGCCTGCCGGCCGAACTTACGGAGCTGCGCGCACAACTCGCTGCCCGGCTGCGAGGCTTCTCCGGTGCAGTGCTGACTCCAGAACTGCGCGGCTTCGTCGACTTTGTCCTCAGCGATAGCATCGAGGACGAAGACTGGCTCGAGCCCATCGTCGTACGCCTGACCAACTCCGCCCTGGGCGACTGGGACGACCGCGAAGCCAAGGTCTTCCCGCAGAAGGCCCGGTCCATGGCTGCGGCCCTTGACCGAGTCGGGCACCTGCACCACGCCGGGAACGAGGCACGCGGCCAGGAAGAGAAACTCGACGCTCAGTTGTTGACCTTGACTGACAGCGCTGGCGTGGAACAACGCACCCTGATCTACGTGCCGGAACAGGCTCGCAGTGAGGCCAGCAGCCTTGCCACCGACGTCCTGAAGCAGGCCGAGAAGGCCCTCGGGCCCGACGGCGCGAGGATCCTGCTCGCGGCCCTCGCCCAGCGCGTGACCGATGCCGCGACAGCGGCGAGTGAAAGGAAGGCACACGGATGACCGACGAAGCCGACAATCAGAAGGTCCGGCACGTTCTCGGTATCTCCGGCGGCAAGGACTCCTCAGCGCTCGCCGTCTATATGCGCAACCGAGTCCCGGAGATGGAGTACTTCTTCTGCGACACCGGTGCCGAACTCCCGGAAACGTACGAGTACCTCAACCGTCTTGAGGCTGCCCTCGGCAAGTCCATCGTGCGACTGAACGCCGACCGCGACTTCGACCATTGGATGGAGGTCTACCAGGGCACCCTGCCCAGCCCTCAGATGCGCTGGTGCACCAAGAACCTCAAGATCAAGCCCCTGGAAGACTGGGTCGGCGACGACAAGGTCATCTCCTATGTCGCCATCCGGGCCGACGAGAACCGCATCGGCTACGTCAGCACCAAGCCGAACATCGATGCCGTCTTTCCTTTCCGCGAGGAAGGCGTCGATAAGGAAGGCGTCATGCGCATCCTCGACGAGGCAGGCATCGGCCTGCCCGGCTACTACGAGTGGCGCACTCGTTCGGGATGCTACTTCTGCTTCTTCCAGCGCAAGCACGAGTGGGTCGGACTTAAGGAACGTCACCCCGACCTGTATGCGAAGGCCGTGGAGTACGAGGACAAGGTCCGGTACCGGCATACCGCCATGAAGGGTCGCAACTACACCTGGTCACAGGGCGAGTCCCTTCCGGAGCTCATAGAGCGCAAGGACGAGATCGAGGCCAAGCACGAGGCGGCCCTTGAGCGCGCAGCCAAGCGCATCAAGCCCAACCGCCCCCTGCTGGAGGTTCTTTCCGACGCTCTCGACTCCGACGACGACGAGGCCGGCTGCTCCGTCTGCCACCTCTGACGCGCAACCACACACAGCGGCCCCAGCAGCTCGAGCTGGGGCCGCTTTTGCTTTCCCGACTTCCAATCAAGCTTCTCCCGCTCGCAGTTGTAACCTCGCCCAGACTCCGTCCCTGGCCTCTCGAAGGGGCGCGGCGCACTCGCCCACGGCAAGTTCGAGTTCCTCTGCGATGGAGTGACGCAACGTCACATGTGGGGCATGATGGGCGCATGGGGCTCCTGCTTCCTGTGCCGCCCACTCATGTGCCACTATGAGTGACGACTCGCTCACAGGTGTAGAACGGTGACGGAGAGAAACCGGGAATATGGAAACTCGCGGCTTTACGTGCGGCGCGGATGTCAGCTTCTCAGTTCCTCAGCGAGCCCGGTCAGGCGCTCTGGATTCCCTTGTATCAGTGCGCATGCGGCTGGAGCTGCGCGATATCAGACGCCCCATCGGTGGCGTCGCGCACGGCCTTGAATAGCATGCCGAGTTTGAGGGCTCGGTCTATTTCCTCGGTACTGTCATTGCGCTTCGCGACATCAAATTGGAGCCGAAATTCAGGTTGCAGGTCCTTCCAAGGTGATGCCGCATCTGATCTGAATCAACCTGTTGAACGGAAAGGGGTCATGTATGCCTACGCAGGCCAAGGAAATATTCGAGGCGCAGAGCAAGAGTCTCCGCGAGCTGCTGTCTGATAACGGCTTGGGCCTCTACCTACCTCCCTACCAGCGTCCGTACGGCTGGGGCAAAGACAAGGTCGAGAAATTGCTCGACGACACGCTGCATGGTCTCAAGAATCTGGGTGAGGCGCCGGACAGTTTCACCTTCTTGGGGACCGTCATCACTATCCATGACGTCAACCACGTCACAGTGAACCCAATCGTCAAGCCGGAGGTCCCATCCAAGGTTCTTACCGTGATCGATGGGCAGCAGCGTTTGTCGAGCCTTCTTATCCTGCTTGTCGGCCTGCACAACCTAATTCGTCAGCGTGCGTGGAAGGTCTTCAAGGGTAAGGAGCCGGATCCGGCCGATACTGCTCGGATTCAACTCTATTCAGAAACCATCAACATCCTGCAGATGCTGGGAGCGGCGTTCTACGAGCGAAAGAACTTCGGAACTACGCCGATCTATCCGCGCCTCATTCGAGCCTTCCTGGATCAGTGGGCCAGGGACGAGAAGCATAAGAAGTATGAGTCGCCGATCGCCAACCTTATTTACACGTACTCGGTGCAAGCCGAAGGCGAGTCGGCAGATGCTAAGCCGACGGACTTCAGGCCGAAGGCGCGAGAGAAAGCGGGCGAAGGCGAAGGCGATCTCATCAAGAGGTTCAACGAGATTCGTACGGCGTTGACCAAGCTGTCGGAGCGGAAGTCTATCGAGGAGCTGGAGGATTTGCCGCCGCTAGCTACCCTTGCTACTGGCATCGAGTTCCAGCGCGCGCTCTTCAACCATGAACTCGACCCCGAGCTCTGTACTTGGCTGGGGCAGTTGCAGGAAGAGCCCGAGGCTGAGCTGATGCGACTCGTCATGTTCGCTGCCTATGGTTTGAACCGCATCGCTCTGACGGTCGTGCAAGGCAAGGACGAGGACTATGCCTTCACGATCTTCGAGTCGTTGAACACCACGGGCGAGCCTCTGACCGCCTTCGAGACCTTCCTTCCTCGGGTGGTTATGGCAGAGAAACTTGAGGGCTACCAGGAATCGGGCGCATACGCGCATATGAAAGCGGTTCAGGGCTATCTCGACCATTTCGGTGTCGGAGACAAACTTCAGAACGCGACTCGGGACCTGCTGGTCACTTTCGCGTTGGGAGAGACTGGGAAGAAGCTCTCCAAGCGCCTTCCGGATCAGCGGGTCTACATGCGCGATACCTTTGAGCGCTACAAGGACTCGGCAGGTGATCGGAGCGCGTACTTGCGCCACCTGCGTGACACGGCGGCCTTTGTCGGGAATGCATGGGAGCCCGTGGCCGACTCTCCTCGCATGCTACCTGGGCTAGAAGCGACCGCTATGACGGACACCGTGAAGTTGTGTCTGACTTTCCTCAATTCGCTCAATCACACCATTGTCATCGCGCCGCTCGTGCGCTTCTACTCCGAGGCTGTCCACGCGGACGAAGGGGAGGCGAGGACCAAGCGCATCGCCGAGTTCGAGACGGCGATCAAGGCAATCACTGCCTTCACGGTCTTCTGGCGAGCAACTCGTCGCAGCACGGGCAACATCGACAGCGAGTACAGGGCTGTCATGGCCGGGGACTCCCTCACGTGCATTGGGCCGCTCGCTCGGCAGTGGGCGGTGCCCGGAGAATCGAAGCTTGATCCGATCGTCGACGCTGAGGCGCTGAAGAAGGAACTTGCGGCGCGTTTGTCGGGCCATAAGGGCGGCGTCCCAAACTTGGCGTCGTTCGTGGCAGCTGCTTCCGCACTGCCACTGTACAAAATTAGCCGCCCGCTGGCTCGTTTCCTTCTTCTGGCTGCATATCACGACACAATCGAAGATCCGGAGAATCCAGGACTGATCATCCAAGGCAAGACAGGGGTCGCCTCCTGCTTCACCTCGGACGGTTGGGAGGACGAGACACACCTCACGATCGAACACATCGCACCACAGCAGGCCACGGGTGGGTGGGATGAGGAGTTCTACAGCGAGAAGGAGACCGTGCACAAGCTGGGCAATCTGGTCCTGGCGCCAGGAGCTGCCAACACGTCCCTCAGCTCGCGGCCTTGGACCGAGAAGAAGGTCCTGTATGCGGCGCTCGGTGCCCCGACGGCCGACGACGCCAGGTCGATTCTTACCAGTTCTGGCTTGACTTTCGCGCAGTCGACTGAAGATCTAGCGTCCCTGTCGCGCTACCTCCCGCACCTGCGAGCACTGGGCCGGCGTGAGGACGAGCTCAATCCGACGTTCATGGATCAGCGTGCTGAGGTTCTTCTAAGTCTGGCCTACACACGACTCAAAGGGTGGCTCGGCCTGGAGCTGTCCGACGCCAGCAGTGATCCGGTGGTCAAGGCCGACGATGTGGAGATGGAGAACGACGAGCTCTAGGAGAGTGAGGATGCCGGGGGAGTGATTGGAAGGGCGTAACACCACGGCCACTTGGGCGGCGTGGTGGCCCGGATGCGCTCGACCATCCACCGGTAGATGCCCAGGCCGGTGCCGTGCAGGGTTCCGCGGCGGGCGATGGCGGGAACGATGTCTCGGGCGCGGACCTGGTCGCGATAGACGTCGTGGTCGTAGCCGCTGTCGGCGAACAGCGACTCGAATCTGCGGCGGGGGCGTCCAACCTGACAGCGGGCCGGCGGGACGCCGTAGCCCGGGTTCGAGCAGTAGAGCTATCCGCCGCGTATATGGCTGCGGCGTAAGCCATGGTCCGCAGTTCAGCGTGTGTTTGAGCTGCGGACCAGAGTCGTCATGCCGTCTACCAAGTTGCTTGCTGGCGTCAGCTTGGCTCGGCCTTCCACCTCCGGGGCGTGCTATCCGCTGTTGACGTACCACTGTCGGCGGCAAGGCCCCGATACAGCGCGTTTCCCGTGGTGTTAGGGCTGCCCTGGTATTGACAGCTGCCTTTCTGTAGAGCAAGTGGGATACGTCCCGCCGCGATGTGTGTTGCGACCAACTAGCGGTAGCCGTAGTCGAGATCGAAAACCTTCCCATGGATGCACAGCCGTCCGGTGAGAGTCGCGCTCCAGCCGGGGTGAGGGTTCTCCGTCCTCTGGCGCGCAGCCAAGGCAAGGGAGCTGTTGGAGACCCGCTGGACCTCAGCTCGGAGCTTGGCATGCCGATATTCCCTCGACGGCCAGGCGTTGACTGCTGAGACAGGGCGAGGTCCCGCTTAGTGGAGATAGAGCAGGCGCTTAGAAGGCGCCTGCTCTATCCTCGCGTTTCCTGGCCGCCGAGAGGCAGGTATGGGTAGGTTCGGGCAGATTCGCGGACAGCAGACATATTGAGTCCCATACGGACTGGATTAACTCGGTGAAGGAAGCAAACCTAGAGCGGTCTTGAGAAGGCAGAACCTGCTCTCTGCGCCTCAGTCGGGACCGCCGAGGTGGGTCGCGGGCGCAACATAGCCGACGATCGCCGGTTGGCCAAACCGGCGCTTCTCCAGACCATTGAATGACCAGGGGATGCCGACGCGTCCCGATGTCTCGTGTGAGGAGTCTTGTAGCTTGTCGAAGCTGGCAATAGGTCAATCGTCCTTGCTCTCTGCAGACCAGGTTCGCGCCCTTCTAGAGTGGATCCAGAAGGAGTCTTAGGGGGCCGTTTACCCTTTCCTCGCTTCTATGGCGGGCACCGCGCTTTCGCCGGGTGAAGCAGCCTCAGTTCGGGTGCAGGATGTGGCGCTCCCGGACGGGGAGTTCGGGGAGGTGCTGGTCCGTGCCGGCGAACGCCGGAGGGTTCCTGTCTCCCCAGACATCGTGGGTGTGCTGAGGTGCTGGATCGGCGAGGCAAATTTGGAAGCTGAAGATCTGCTGTTTCCGGCCGAGCTGGGTGGCCCGTTGGCGTCCTCCGAGTACAAGAGGGCCTGGAGTCAAGCTCGCCAAGCGGTGTTGGACCCGAACGAGGTGCAGGCGGGCTTGGGGGAGCAGGTCTCCAGCCTGCGCGACTCCTGTCTGGACCGATGGCTCGAGGCGGGCGTTCCTGCATGGGGCGTCGCCGAGTGGGCTGGCGTGAGTGCGAGCTGGATTGCGCTGCGGTACCCGCACCGCTTCCGGCTGGAAGACATGGAGATCGACTGGGACCACCTGGAAGAGATCCTGCGCATTCCGGACACGCCCGGGCGGTAGTTTCCCGTCCCGCGCTCCGACTCACGATCTGAGCGCGAGAGCACCGCCGCATGCACCCCGAATGCCGGCGGTCCACGTTTCACGCGGTCGTGTCACATGGCTCGGCCCCTCAGCGGTCTGGTCCCACTGCCCTGACAGGGCTGGTTGACCTGCGCCGTGGACCGCCGACAGTCCGGCTGAATCAGTTCGCCTGCTTGACCTTACCTCTCTGTTTTCCGAGGACTCGCGCATGCCTGCCCATTTGTTGTCTATCCCTGCTGTCGCCGCCGCCCTGGACGTCGACCGCCGCACCGTCTACCGCTTCATCGCCGCCGGAGACCTCCCCGTCGTCGACCTGCGCACCGGGACGGAACGGTCCCGCGTCCGTGTCCCTGCTGCCGGGCTAGAGGAGTTCATCGCCAGGAGGCTGGTTGGTTCCCCGCGCCCCCGTCGGTAGTCACTCGCCCCCAGCCCGGCCCTCACCACTTCCGAACAAAGGAGTAGTACCGCGTACCTGCGCAAATTGAAGTCCGGCAAGTGGCAGGCGACCGTTCGTAACCGGGCCGGAGACCGGTTCAGCGAGTCTTTCCCCTCAAAGCCCAGGCGCGGGCCTGGGGTATCGAGCTGGAGACCCAGTTCGCCCGCGGAGGCATGCGCGACCCGCGGGCCGGCGAGATCGCGTTCCGGGAGTGGCACGACCGGTGGTGGAACGCCCGCATCGTCGAACCCCACACCCTCCGGGGTGATGCGTCCAGCATCAAGAACCACGTCATGCCCTACTGGGCGGACTGGGAGATGCGGGCCATCACCCGCATGGACGTCCAGAGCTGGATCCGCTCCCTGGTCGAGAAGGGCGCAGGCCCCGCCGCGATCAAGCGGGCCTACAACCTGACGTCGTCCATCATGCGCGCGGCGGTCGACGACGATGTGATCGCGGTGAGCCCGTGCCGCAGCATCGATCTGCCACCCATCGCGGTCAAACCGCCGCAGTGGTTCACGCCCGACCAGGCGCAGAGCATCCTCGACGGACTCGCCCCCACCTGGCGGACGATGTGCCTGCTCGGCTTCTACACCGGACTGCGCTGGGGCGAGCTCTCCGGCCTGCACCGCCACCGCATCGACACGCGCCGCTCGCGCCTGTTCGTGGTGGAGGTCAATACCAAGAGCGGCATCAAGGAGTACCCCAAGAGTTCCAAGAGCCGCCGGGAGGTCCCGCTCGCGCCCCACGTCCTGTAGGCCCTCGAACGTCAAGTCCACCGGCTCGACCGCGACGCAGTGGTCTTCACGACCATCACCAAGGGCCGCTGCGGGCGCCTCCTTGCCGATAGCAACTGGCGCCGGCAGATCTGGTGGCCCGCGGTCGAGGCCGCCTACCACTTCGGCGACGACGGCGATCTGCAGCTCGTCCCGCACTACCCGCCGCACCCCATGCGCCACACCTGCGCTCGTGGCTGGTCCAGAGGGGAGTCTCGCTCTACGAGGTCCAGCACCTCCTCGGCCACGAGAGCTTCCAGACCACCCAGCGCTACGCCCACCTCCAGCCTGACGCGCACAAGGCCGTCCTTGGAGCATGGGAGCGGATGGAAGCCCCGCTCACCGTTGCTCCTTAAACAGCCTTCACCCCCCCGTCCGCGCCGGACGGGGGGTGAAGGCGTTCACGAGCGAGCTGAGCTTGCGCTGGTTTCCGGGCGACTGGCCGGTCTTGAGGTACCCATGAACTGCCCGCCGGACCTTCTACGGGGCTTAGACTCTCTCCGTGGTAGGAGAGGACGCCCACTTCAAGGGGATTTCAGGAGCGAAGAGAGCCAAGCTCTATCTTGAGGGCACGATGCGGATCTCGGGGGCCTTCGCGAACACGGACTCGGACGCCTGGGCGAGGAAACTGACGCTCGCCTGGCCGGAGGGCGGCCAGACCTTCTCCTTTGACCTGGGCGGGTCAATGCGGGGCGCTGCGTACCATGGGGACCAGTTCTGCGCGGAGGTCAAGAACTATCAGAGCCCGGCGGACCAGGGCACTCACTTCATCGAATTCCTCGCCAAGTGCTACGTCGCGCACCAGGGCAAATATCTCTTCGGCGATCACTACATGTGGATCACCTGGGCCCCGTTCAACGTGCAGAATTGGTCGTGCCTGCACGAGCCAGCGAGGATCGAGTCCGCTGTCGTGCAGCATCGGCAACGCATCTTCGGTGACGTCTCCGAGGACGAGGCCAGGGACAAGATCGACGCGACCGCGGTACAGAGCGTGTCCGAGCGCATGTGGCGCATCGTCCTGTCGGAGAAGCAGGAGGGCCTGCTGCCGCTCACTGAATGGCGGGCCATTCTGGCGCATCAGCTGACGCTGAAGGGGGAGTGGTGAACGCCGTCGCATCGTCGATCGCAGAGGCACTTGAGGCGGACGACCCGTACAGCTCGTTCGCCGAGATCAAACGACTCCTCGAACAGCAGTTCCGGCAGATGAATCCGCAGATCCGGACCAGGCGCACCGGGTTCTACAACCACACCCACATGCCGGACCTGGTCGTCCGGTGGCCGCACGACGACCTCAGCGACCGATACGTCTACTTGCGTAGCACGGCGGACGCGGATGAGCTCGGATTCGACGTCCGGCTTTTGGCGCCCCAGGACCGGCCCATTGTTCTGGCACTCGGGGCTCTGCGCTCGGCCTCTGACGCCCGAGCCCTGGACTCGCTCGCTATCGAGCACAACACCCTGGTGTTGGATCTGGCGGCTTTCGCGGAGCTGACCTCCGGCGAGCTGCCCGATGTCGCGCTGAGGCGCCTGATCGCGAATACCGTCATCGAAGGCGGTCAGGGTCTCCTTGACGAGCGCTCTGTGTCCCGATTGGGCCGTGCCATGATGACCGGAGTGCAGGCGGCCCGCCTCGGCGAGCCTGAGGCGACCGAGGATGCACTCACCTTCGCCAGGGACACGCTGTCCCCTCCGATCGCGCGCCGTCTGACGGCCTTCTTGGGGACGATGTGGCGTACCAGCGGAGCACCGATGGCCGCAATGGAACGCGTTCCCAGGTATCCCCAGCCATTGGACGAGTTGTCGCTCGAGTATCTCCTCGAAGGCCAAGAGATCCAGGATGATGACTTCTGGAGCCGCTTCGCTCGTGAGATCACCTTGACCGATCTGCTGGGGCACCCCAGAGCCGTCGCCACCGACAACCTCCAGCACCTTATGCGCGGGGCGCTGAGCACTTGGAACGCTCGAGTCTGCGCTGTAGCCCCCGCCTCCCCTATCACCGCTCGCCGTGGCTCCGCCCCGCAACGCTGGACAAAGAGCGAGGATACGCTCAGCTTCGACGCTCCCAGCTTCGTTCTCAGGCTCGCCCGAAAGGTCGATCACCTGACTTCGTCAGCGGCACGGGCTGCTTACGAACTGCCAACCCTCGACGAGGTAGGGGAGCGTCTGCCGCTCCTAGGACTAAGCCTCAAGGCCGTCACACTGGTCAACGGTGGCGGCAAGGTGACGTACGAAGGGGAGGTAGGCGCTCTGCATCGGGACCGGCTCCGCCACCTCAGTGAATCTCTCGGGCCGGGAACCCTAGTCAGAAACCTTGAGGCCCTGCCGCCCAGTGGCGTCCCGGTCAGGTACAACTTCTCCACACGGGTCGCCTCGGTGAGACCACCTCGTGGCAGTGTCCCGCTCCTGGAACTTGTGAACACGTCCATTCGGCTCTTCGCGGATCTGTCCCGTGAGGAGGAGGAACGCCTCGTCGAGGTGATCCCACCGGGCGGCCGCACCCTGCATGCCGGAATCGATCTCGACGTAACGGGAACAGAGCCCCTCACCGACTGACGCGCGGCTAAGGGCGTGCAGATCATTAACACGTTGTCTTGATCATGCTGCTGGAGTCGCTGCTTAGGGCCTCGAACCCGATCCTGGAGGGCTGTGAGGGCAGAGGGCAGAGTGGCCGTCGGCGGGATGACGATGCTGTGCGCCTTCAGCAGCGTCCTGATCTTCAGCAGGGTGCGGTGCATGGCGGTCCGACTGCTGTCGAACAGCACGGCGAGAGGTTCCGCGGCCAGGGCGAGCCGTAGGTGAAGGACGGTTGCCAGGACCTGGTCGGGGAAGGCGAGCCGGGGCGGACGGCCGCGCTTGGCGTCGCCGTGGAGGGCCAAAGTGGCGGTGAGATCGCTCAGTTGCTGCCGGGAGATGCCAGTCAGGGCGGGATCAGACAGGAGAGCGTGGTCCCACTCCGGGGCCGGCTTCTGCGGAGCCCGGGGCGCTGGGATGGCTGAGCAGGGCTGGGGGTGCAGGGCATAGTTCCAGTCGCCGTGGAAGGCGTGTCGGGTCAGTGGCAGGGACGCCATCTCCGCGTGGCCGATCTGGACTCCTGTGGGGTAGACGTTGGTGTCCAGCTCGGCCATGACACGCAGTCCGGTCCGGGTGGTGGTCGCGGCGATTGACTGGACAATGACTTCATGGCTGGTCAGCGGGCGGCCGCGCCAGTTTATGGTGATGTGCGAGAAGAGCCGGTGCTCGATCTTGTTCCACTTGGATGTGCCCGGAGGGAGGTGGCACACAGTGATCGTCAGTCCTGTTTCGGCCGCGAGCCGGGCGAGTTCGAGCTTCCAGGCCCGGGTGCGGTAGCCGTTCGTACCGCCCGCGTCGGCGGTGATGAGCAGTCGCGTCGCCTGCGGGTAGGCGACCCGACCCTGGCCGCACCACCAGCGGCGGATCGATTCCACCGCGAACGCGGCCGTGTCGTGATCGGTGCCCACGTTGATCCAGCCCGTGTTCGCCGCGACATCGTAGATCCCGTACGGGACGGCCTTGCCCAGCTGGGGGTCGGCGAAGTCATGGACGTTCACCGGTACCGGATCAGCCGCAGGCCGCCACTGGCGGCCGCTGTTCTTGAACTCGCCGACGACCTCCTTCTTCTTGGTGTCCACACTGATCACCGGCTGGCCGGCATCCCGGTGATCACGGGCCTGCTCGTTGAGATAGCGGAACTGGGCATCTCGGTCGGGATGTTGGCTTCCCTCGATGGTCTTGGCGTTGGCCTGCAGACTGAAGCCTTCCTCCCGCAGCGGGTCCGCGACGGTGTCCGCACTGACTTTGTGTCCGGTCCGGGCGAGCTCCCGCGCGAGCGTGCGAGTCGACTTCACCGTCCACCGCAGCGGCGACATCGGATCGCCTCGCTCGTCCGGCTCGACAAGCGCCAGGAGAGCCGGCCGCAGCCCCGGATCGAGATCTGCGACCCTCTTACGGCCTCCGCCCGGCCGCCGCACCCGCCCCAGAGGCTCCTCGCCGGCCTCCAACTCGGACACGCCCTTGCTGACCGTGGTCTCACTCACCGAGGCTGCCCGTGCGACGGCCCGAACACCACCGTGTCCCAGAACACGGGCCTCTGCGGCCATCAGCAGCCGTCGTTGCCGCTCATCCAGATGCGGGAACAACACCCCGAACTTCATGGTGAGTTGGGAACAGATCTCGTCCGGGATGCGCATACCACATCAACGAGCCTGGGACGGGAAGCAACACCTTGATGATCTGCACGCCCTTAGTGGACCGATCGGGTGTCGGCCAGGTCCGGCGCTAGATCCGTTCTTCGCAGGCCACCCATTCGGGGGATCAACTGATTGCAGCGGGTCAGCCAACGATCAGCGCCGCGGTCCGAGCTGCAGAACCTGCTGAAGCACGATCACCTGAGGGCCGTGATCAAGCTCGGAGGCTGTGCAAAAGAGTGACTCGCGAAGTACGGAGCTAGAGCCTGTGCACCGCGGCAGCCGGCCCGGGATCGAACCGCAGCGCGAGATGCCCCGAAAGTCGACGAGGCCATTCGAACCTTGGCGGCGATTAGCTGGCATCCGGCGGCTGTGATGAGGGAATGTTGCCTCCTGATGATCGACGACGAATCTGCGGTTGGCGATGGCGGTGAGCCGACGGAGCTTGCCAAGTCTCGGTCGCCCTATGAGGAGCGACCTGTCGCGCGTGCCCGGCGGGTGAAGGCACAGGAATTGATCGAGCGGCTCGTTGCCGAGGGGCGCGTCCGGATCGCTGATCCCGATGCCGACGAGGTCGCGGAGTGGCGGCGCGTCGTCAGTTACGCGAAGCGCCATGGTCTGGAGCCGGTGGGTAAACGCATTGAGAAGGTCCCTTATGGCGGGCCGGGACTGGAGCTGTTGCTTGCGGAGGGCCCGCACCCCAACGCGCGGAATCAGCGGCCGAAGGCGGCCGGAGGAGTGATTCCAGTTCCTGCACGGCTGGGACACCTGCATCCTGTGGTGGCTGCGCTTAAAGACGACGAAAGCCGGCTGATAGTGCCGTCTGCTCTGCGTCGCAGGTCGCTTCTGCTGCTACAAGGGCTGGCGGCAGAGGCAGTGCGGCGGGGGTATGAGGTGCGGAAGGCGCGGTCGTCCTACTCCAGGCGTGAGGGCGGAGTAGATATCACGGTCGACGGATTCGCCTACACCGTCTCCGTCTGGCAGGAGTTCCCGGAGTCTACGAATCCCGAGCGCTCCGCTCGTCTCGTCGTGGAGCTTGCTCACGGTCTGACCGACAGGCCCGGTCGTTGGCGGGATCGGAAGAGCCGGACACTTGAAGAAGCTCTGGGTGTGATCCTTGGAGAGATCGAGACGCGAGCTGCCGAGGATACTCAGCGCCGACAGGATCAAAGGCGCGTCGGGGCGGAACGCGAGGTTCGTTGGCAGGCGGCTTTGGATGTGGCGAAGCAGCAAGCTGTTCGCGAGCAACTTGCCCAGGTGCTGCGTGAAGAGGCCAGGGGGTGGCAAGAAGCTGCTGCTCTCAGCGCGTACTGCTTGGCGCTGGAACGTCGGCTCCAAGAACTGGATGGCACGGCGGATGTCTCGACACTGGACTCGGCCCGACGCTGGTTGGAATGGGCAAGAGTGTATGCGAGGTCGATAGATCCCTTGACCGGCCTTCCGGGCATGCCCCACACACATGAACCCACGGCGGAGGAGCTTGAACCACATCTCAAGGCATGGAGTCCCCACAGACCGGAACGGCGTGGCTGAACCGCCGCGCTCAACACGAGCGGCTGGCCACTTTGGCGGGCGATCGGCTCGATACGTTCCTCGACGGCCGCCTGCTCACAGCCGTACGTTCAGTCGACGCCCCTCGACCGAGCTGGGGCCGGATCAGCACAGAGCTGCTGGAGCCCTCCTGATACCTGTATTTCGCACTCGACCGGCAGGCCAGCCACAGGAGTTTGATCCCGGCGACTGACCTGCTGCCCGTGGCACGTCGCTGCGCTGCAGCGATGAATGCACCATCCCTGTCGGCTAAACATCCCTACCAGCTGCGTCCCGGCCAGATGCGCGTTGCGACCAACTTGCGCCACGGCGGGGCCCGCCATCGGCCCCGTGCGCTGCATCGATTCGGCTGGCACTGCCCTTTTCGGCGCCCCATCGGCACGTAGAGCGTCTGATTTCTCACCCTTTCGCAATGAGGTATCCGCTACCGGCCGGGCTGGGCCCTGTGGGTGCGGAGAACGCTTGCAGCGTAGGCGGCAAGGGCGACCCGGTCGTAGCGGCGCTGCAACGAGAGGGCCTCCTCGGTGCTTTTGTGCTTCGCAACTCCGCACTGCCGAGGGGCCCTTTTTTCGGGCCGACACCACACCCGTCATCTGAGCCAGCATTCAGTTCGACTGAACACGCCCATCGACCGGTATGCGGAAGGATTTTTAGGTCTCGTCTGCTTCCCGCCACTCCAGGAAGCCGTCATCGTCTGTGTGGGGGTACCGCTGGCCCCACATATCAAAGCGGGCGGCATGCAGAGCGTTGTCGGCTGCTTGCACGAGATGGGTCAGCGTCAGGAATACCGGGTTGTCATCGAAGGATCCGCCGGAGTCGACGTCGAACATGCCGATCCTGCCAAGGGTCTCATCCTCGACCTGGCTGAGGAACAAGAGGTTGCCGCTCTCGTCATAACAGACAGGAATCCACTTCGGGTTCCAGACCAGATGTTCACCCGGCAAGGAGTCGGGGAATTGATGTGGGCGTTCCAGGTGCTGTTCTCTCTGCTGCCGTGTGCGGCGTTCATCGGCTGCCATCATCTGTCGGTGTTCGTACTCGATCTGCCGAGCGGTGGCGAATCGGTAGAAAATGGGGAGGACAAGCTCTCCTGACCCATCGTGCCGCAGAAGCGACTCGCGAAGCCCGTCCGGGCAAGGCATGCCCAACTGCCCGCCGAGGACGGCCAGATCATCGCAACTGGCTGGCTCGGGAAGTGACGCGTATGTCGCGGGAGCCTGGATCCGCAGCCACTCCTCGATGCCGTACCAGGCGTCATTGATCGTCATGTCAGCATCGTCGCGCGGCTCGCTCTCATGCGCTCGGGTTCGGTCAACTCAGAGCAAGTGGGCGGCCGTGTCGCAGAGGGGATCCGACGCCCTCGACCGGCTGCAGGCCGGCCGCGGAGGCGCGCTGTTGGTAGGTGATCAGCACGCCCCACTCGGCGAAGTGGCGATGCATCCCGGCCAGGGGTGCATGGTGATGTTCCCCAAGCGCCATCAACGTACGACGGGATGGCGCCCCTTCATCCTTGGTGTGTCATATCGTCGTACGTCTCCGTGGGTTTCGGCTGTTCTTGTGCAGAGTCATCACCGTGGCTTTCGGAGGAACGGGCTGATGCGCGGGGCAGCCGTTGGGCGATGGCGGTGGCAATGGCTGCGACGGCGGCGAGGCATAGGGCGACGACGCGGGGACCGGTGAGGCTGAGGAGCTGGCCGCTGAGGGCGGCGCCGACGGCTGAGCCGAGGTTGTATCCGGAGCCGAGCCAGGCGTTGGCTTCGGCGTGACGTTGGGTGTCGATGCGTTCGTCGACGAGGAGGTAGGCGATGACGAAGATGGGGGTCATCGGCAGGCCGACGCAGAAGACGGCCAGGATGGTCAGGGGCGAGGCGGATAGGGCTGCCAGCACCAGTGCTCCTGCCACGAGGGCGCCGGTGGCTGCCGCGTAGCGGGCCCTCAGGGAGGCGACCCACGTCTTGCGCCCGTAGAGAAGACCGCCGATGGCGCCGCCGAGGGAGAAGGCTGCGAAGGAGTAGCCGGAGGAGATGACGTCGGAGAAGTTCTCGGTGGCGGCTGGGATGATGACGGTAAGGCCGCCGCCGCACAGGCCCAGGACGATGACGGGCACGATGATGCCCTGACCATCACGGCTACGCATGAGGGAGCGGCTGCGGGTCTTTGGCCCGCTGCTCGATGGGTCTTCTTCATCTTCGGGGGTCGGGAGCGTGCTTAGGACGGCGGAAACGCCCAGGACCGCGGGCAGAAGCAGGAGTGCACCGGCAGCTGTCACCCACCGCGCGTCGATGAGAGCCATCGCGGCGGTGCCCAGCAGGGGGGTGGCTACGAAGGTGAGTTCCTCGACGATGGAGTCGAGGGTGTGGATGCGCTGCAGATGGTCTTTGTCCGGCATCAGGCGGGACCAGATGGCGCGGAGATTCGGGGTGAGCGGGGGGAAGAGCGCGCCCGCTGCCGCAGTGACAGCCAGGGGGATCTGCCAGATCCCGGTGCCGGTGAGGGCTGCGGCTGCCAGGAACAGCAGCACACTGGCCAGCGTCATGGCGATTAGTCCGGCGGCGCCGTGTTTGGTGCACCAGCGGGCCCGGGCGGGTCCGGGGACGGCGATGGCCAGCAGCAGGGCGCCGGTGGCCAGGCCGGCGATGCCGATGCCGTGGTGCTTGGTGAAGGAGATCAACACGGCGAAGGGGATCAGGCCGGAGGGCAGCCGGCTCAAGATGCCCAGGGCCAGGGCCCACTTGGCTTTGGGGACAGCGAGGGTGGCGCGGTAGCTGGGGGTGGTGGTGTCGCTCACAGGGCGGCTCCGACATGCCATGGGGACAGGGTGGGGGAAGCGGTGCTGGTCGCCTGCGCCCACCGGCAAAGGGTGGCGAGTGCGTCGTCGAGATGGGCGAGGTCGTGGCCGTCGAGGAGCTGGTGGCCTTCTACGGTGGCGGCGCCCTTGCTCGCACGGATTGCGATGCGGCCGACCAGAGCGGTGCCCACGAGGATGGGCATGCCGAAGTAGCCGCATTCCCGCTTGGCCGCGGGTTTGTACGCCTCCAGCAGATACTCCACGCCGAACAGGCGCTGCATGCGGGGCCGGTGCCAGATCAGGGAGTCGAAGGGTGAGAGCGGGGTGCACGCCTCCTCATCCACCGGGGGAAGACTCAGGGCGGTTCGTGCTACCCAGGTGGGCTCCGTCCACCCCTGGACCCGGGCTGGCTCGGCCTCCTCGAGGTCGGCCAGGCAGGCGGCCACCTTGCGGGGCGAGAGGCGGAAGTAGTCGGCGACATCTCCGGCGGTGGCCACCCCCAGTGCTCGCAGGGCGATGAGCACCAGGGCGTGCAGGCACTCCGTCTCGTCAGGCTCCGCATGCAGCAACTCATCAGGGATGATGGCGGCGGCGTGCTGGTAGACGCGCTGCCACCCGCGGCGGTGAACGCAGGCGAGTTCGCCTGTAGCCAGCAGCCATTCCAGGGCCCACTTGGCGGTGGAGGAACGCTCCCAGCCGCTTCCCTTCGCCCCGCCCAGGTCGCTGATGGTGAGCGGCCCACGGTCGGCGATCTGGGCGCGGACGTGCTTGACCGCCTCTGGGTCGACCGGGGGGCCATTCCAGCCCTTGGCGGCGTAGTGGCGGCGTCGGAAGGCGAACAGCGGCCACGAGCTGAGGGGGAGCAGGCTGGCGGCGTGGCCCCAGTACTCGAACAGGACAGGCGGGTCGGTGTGCCCGATCAGGTGCTGGGCTTCTTCTACCGGGATGCTGCGGGCCAGCTGTACCAGCTCGTGGGATCGCCGTACGACACTGATCGTGTCGAGCTGGATGCAGCCCAGTTCACGCAGAACATCCCTGTCGCTCGGCCGAGTTGTTGCAGTGTGCAGGCCCTGGGCGGCAACGGCGATGGTGCGGGCTTGGTGCAGGGAGAGCTCAAGCACGGGCCGTGTCCGTCTCCGCCAGATCCGGCATGCGGCCTTGGGCCTGGAGAGAGTCGGCGTGCAGCAGCACGATGCGAGCGATCGGCTGCCCTCGGCGGATGGTCACGTTCGCGGTGGGTTTCACGGCGATACTCAGCCCGTGCTCCTTGGCCATGCGGGCAGTGATCGAGCTGCTGAGGATGCCAACGGGAATATCCAGCCCTGCGGGGCCGTCCTCGGGCAGGATGAGCAGGAAGTAGCCACGCGGCACATCAGCAGTCCAGCCCAGGCGCCACTCGACGGTGCCCGCACCGTTGACCAGGAACATGTTCTCCCAGCCGCGCGGGGTCTGGAACTGGTGAAGGTGGAGCCAGCTGGTCTTGTCGACGGCCAGGTGGGTCTTCTCCCGTTGCCACAGCTCGGTGCGGTTGGCGGCCCGCCCGGCCGCTTCCGGCTCGCTCAGCCCGTCCAGCTCGATCTGGTCCAGCGGTGTGAACGTGATGTCGACGGGGCTGTGCACCTGCCAGCCCAGTTCCCGGCCCATCACCCACGGCGCGCAGTGTTCGGGACGCCGCTCGGCGCGCACGAAGCGGAAGTTGTCGCGATAGACCGCGGCATCACCGCGGCTGCGCTGCCTGTCCACGGTGTATTTGCTCGGCATTACTGCCCAGGGCTGGATCTGACGGAAGGGGACTTCTACGGGCAAAGGACCGGAACCTTTCTGAGCGGGCCGGCCCCCGCACACCGATGTGTGCGGGGGCCGGGTGTCACATGGGCGAACTGTGCGGGGCCCGCTCAGCGGGTGGCAGCGCCCTGGCCGAGCTGGGCGGCGGCCTCGTTGAGCTTGCCTTCGTCGTAGGAGACCTGGGAGGCGTCGAACACCGAGACGCTGCACGGCCCGTAGCCGACCTTGATCTCGTCGTACTGGACCTGGCCGCCTTCCTCGGCGGGCAGGGACAAGTCGACGCCGTCGAGGTGGACCACGGTCAGGCTGTGCGGGCTGAACTTGAACTCGAGCTGGTCGTCATCAGGCATGGTGCGGGCGAAGATGCCGCAGTAGACGGTGCCGTCGTTGGCGTCGACGGCGATGCCGCGCGGACCCGGCCCGACCGGAATGTTGCGGGTCACCTTCAGCTCGTCTGTGTCGACCACGGCGATCACAGAGGTGCGCTCCAGGGTGAGCAGCGCGAACTGGTCGTCGGCGGTGAAGGCCACCGCGCGACCGCCGTCGCTCACGACCGGCACCTTGGCGATGACGCTGTCCGTCTCCAGGTCGATCACGGGCATGGCCGCGATGGCGTTGCAGGCAACATAGGCCCGCTTGCCGGCGCGGTCGATGTTCAGGCTGTAAGGGAAGGAGTCCTCCCCGATGTGGATGCGGGCGATTTCCCGGATCGTCTCCGGCCGGCCCTCGTCCACCAGGCCGCTCAGGTCGAGCTTGGCGATGTAACCGGAGCCCCAGATGCACACGTACGCGTACCGGCCGTCCTTGCTGATGGCCATGTGCCTCGGGTCGCGGGCCACCGCGACCTGCGTGAGTTCGGTACGCGACTCCAGGTCCACGACGGACACCGTGTTCGAGCCGGAGTTGGACACCAGCAGGTACCGCTCGCCCGGCACGATGCCCAGGCCGCGCGGGCCGGAGCCGACGGTTATGCGTGCAACCTCGCGGCGGGTCAGTGCGTCCAGCTCCGACACGGTGTTGGTGCTGGTGTTGGACACGAACCCACGGCCGTCACGGGTGAACTTCACGCTACCGCGCGGGGCGTTACCAACGGAGATCTCCTTGCGGACCTCATGCGCGGAGGGCCCGTCCTTGCGGATAACGGTGATCTGCCCAGAGTCGGTGTCGGTCGAGTAGATCTCAACGGTCACGTCGTTGTCTCCAACTGTTGACGTCCGCCACTAGCCGCGGCGGCTGAGATTGCCCGAGCGACGCTACGTGCCGCACTCGATACTGGTCCATGCCATTCGGAAGCCTGGCCTAAAAGCGTGTACTTGACAGCCATGAGGCGTAGGCCGAGGCGATCTGCCGACCATCACGCCGACGGCACTGCACGGCAAGGTCGGCTGTCAACATCGCCGTCTGACCGTCTACTTGACTACCGGGAGCAGCGGATGGGCACCCCTCGTCGTCGTCACTCCATGAGGGGCGAGCCGTCTATCTCATGATGCCTCCGGCTGAGAGGCTCAGAACCGAGGGGCCGAAAACGGCCGTGTTCGGCGCTAGCTCCTCGGGGCGAGGTAAATCGACAGGCCCGGCCTGCCCCCCAAGCGGGAGACGACTGAACCTGGGCGTACTGGAGCCCCTGCCGGTTGGTGGAGGCTCTGCGCTGTCTACCGCTTGAGCTGTGCTACTGAACTTGATCGGGTGATGTCGGGCTGCTCGTCGGACAGCGCGCGGGTGGCTTCGGTAGTCCTGGCGGGGTGAGATATCCGCAGGGCGGTGGCTTGACCGACGCCGAAAGGGCCGGACGAGAGCTGGTCCGGCTCCAGGCCGTGACTGGCTTCGAGGCCGGCGGGAAGAACCGGGAGATCGCTGCCTCGATGCGTGTCTCGGAGCGGTCGGTGGAACGCTGGCGGCGCCAGTGGCGCGAGGAGGGCCGGGCCGGGGTGACGTCGAAGGGATCGCCTGGCCAGCCTCGGCTGTCGGAGACGCAGATAGCCAGGCTGGAGCGGGAGTTGGAGCGCGGCCCGCTGGACCATGGATGGGCCGACCAGCGGTGGACGCTGGCCCGGGTCAAGACGATGATCGGCCGCCTGTTCCACGTCTCGTACACCGTGGAGGGCACATGGCGGCTGCTGCGGCGGCACGGCTGGTCCTGGCAGCAGCCCGCCCGGCGCGCGATCGAGCGCGACGACAACGCGGTCGAATTGTGGAAGCGGGAGGTGTGGCCGCGGGTAAGAGCACCGCGGCGGTGAACGGCGCCTGGGTGGTCTTCGAGGACGAGGCCGGCCAGTCGATGACGCCGCCGCGTGCCAGAACCTGGGGCCGCCAGGGCATCACCCCGGTCGTCCGCGTGCGCGGACGCGGCTCAGGCCGCGTCTCGATCGCGGGGATGACCTGCTACAAGCCCGGTGAGCGGTCCCGTCTGATCTACGCGGTCCGCGAGTACCGGGGCCGCAAGGACGAACCGAAGGGCTTCGGCTGGAAGGACTACCGCGACCTGATCATCCGCGCCCATGTCCAGCTCGGCGGCCCGATCGTCCTGGTGTGGGACAACCTGCGCATGCACCTGGTCGCGCCGCTACGGGAGTTCTTCGAGACCAACACCCCTGGCTCACTGTCTTCCAGCTACCGACCTACGCCCCGGACCTGAACCCGCAGGAGGGCGTCTGGTCGCTGGTCAAACGCGACATCGACAACCTCGCGGCCGCAGACCTGAGCCAGATCACCCGAGCCATGAAGCGTCGCCTCAAAAGGATCCAGTACCGACCGGAGTTGGTAGACGACTGCCTGACGGCCACGAGCCTGATGCTGGAGGGCTGACGTGCTTCAGTCCTCCCAGTTCGCGTAGCCGCCCATCGCGACGTCGTCACACAGGGTCTCCCATAGCCCGTTGTGTGCGAGCGCGGTGTCATCGAGGGTGGCAAGTAGCTCGCGCAGGTCGTCCGTCGCCTTGTCAAATCTGTCCTCCTCGCCTTCTTCGTAGAACGGGAAGCGGGCGATGGCGGCCGCGACGCACCGGTGGAAGGCTTCGAAGTCTCTGTTCACGTGATTGGTGGTCGAAGACTCGGCTATGGGGATGTGCACGATACGACGCGAAGCCACATCGATGGCGATGGGCCCAAACAGGCCGCTGGTCCCGAAGGCGACCAACCCGCCCTCGTGGATCCCGCCAAGGACTGCCGCCTCGGTCAACGGTTGGTACTCGTAGCCGATCAACCCCGCCGGGACGCCGATCTGCCGCAGGTCGGCGGCGATCTCACTGGGCACCTCTGGTGAGCAACCGATACGGACCACGACGTACTGGGGCAAGGGCAACGGCGGCAGGTCTCGAATCACGCGGACATCATCCTCGTACTCCCGCGTCCTGGGAAAGCCGCCAGCCGGGCCCCACCGCCTCGCGGCAGGCCCGACATCACGAGTTCAAGTTCAGTAAGAAGTCCTCCACGAACTTCTCCACCTCGGCCCGGCTCTTCACTCCAGTCTCTGAGGGTTATGTCGTGACCGGTGCAGTGGGAGTCGTCGCAGTGGAAGCGGTAGACGATCTGCGGCGGCGCAGCCAGTTGCGCAGATGGTCGAAGTCGTAACCCTTGTCTGCGTGCAGTTTGGCCGGGCGGCGGCGTCGGGGGCCGTAGCGGGAGCGGATCGGAGGGAAGCCCTGCATCAACGGCACCAAGGCTTGGCTGTCGTGGAGATTGGCGCCGCAGACGCCGACCGAGATCGGCAGCCCGTTGTGGTCAGAGATGATGTGAATATTCGACCCCATCTTGCCGCGATCGGTCGGATTCGGTCCGGTCAGGGCCCTCTTTGACCGCGCGGACGCTGACCGAGTCGAGCGCGCATCGCGACCAGTCCAACTCGCCACGGAAGCCGAGCTCATCGAGCACGCCGCGGTGCAGTTTGGCCCATACCCGGGCCCTGGACCAGCCCGTGAATCGTCGATGGGCTGTCTGCTAGGAAGCCCCGAACACTGGCGGCAACTGCCGCCAGGCACAGCCCGACGTGGCAACGAAGATGATCGCCGCCAGTACCGCACGGTGATCGCACCGCCGTCGCCCGATACCGGAGCCACGTTCAGAAAGATCTCCCACAATCCATCAGGCACCAACCGCCCGACTATCCCCATGGCAAGACAACGAGTCAGCGCCAATCAGCACATCTTCTAAGGCGACGAGCTTTGGCCAACCGCTAGCTCTGCTGCTTCCGAGCGCGTGGCGATGGAGTGCCCCGTCCGCAGCGCATCACTCCATCTCCCATTCCAGCTCCCTATCGACAACGACTGGCCGGAAGTCATCAAGGAATTCCATCGCTGCTAGTGCGCCTGCTGCTTTCTCAAGCAGATCTGAAATGCAAGAGCCCATAACGCCTTCAGTGAAGTCAAGGTCTCCGAGCTCGTTGCGAAACCCAACCCGAGGCTGATCCCCCCCTAGTTGACCGAGGACGTAGTGGGAGCCACCGCCATCTCCAGATATAGGAACCCATTCTGGTGATTGCATATTCACATATGTATCTGTATATGGGTCACGAGAAATCTGGGCCGCCAACAAGAAATCGTTTGCAATGAGTTCGGCGCTCAACAGCGTATGACCTGGCAAGATTTCAACGTCCCCACTTCCGTTATGGCATCGCAAAGAGGTGTAGAGATCCGAAGGGAACGCCACCCCTATCTGCTGCTCAGCAGAGGCGATTTGCTCGTGAGTTGCTGGCTGCGGAAGGGCAGCAAAGGTAACGGGAGCCTGCTCGACCAGCCATGCGTCGATGCGACTCCATGCCTGAATAATCCGCGGCGAAGACATGGACCTCATGATTCCACTCCGTGAGCAGCTGTGTACACCGTTCTGCTGGGCGAGCAGCAGCGCGCTTGCTTGCCAGCCTGCCGTGCCAGTCGTTGACGATGGGGCGCACCGCAGTCGCAGCGGCCTGTTAGCGATGACGTTTAAGTATGCGGCCTATCACGCTTTATGAGGTTTAAACAAACGAATGTGTGTGGTGTCTGACCTGAGAGGCGGGAGTCAGACACCACACACCACACACAGACGGCTTGGGCCGGGCCCCTTAGGGGCAGGGGTGTCCGGGTGGCATCGCCAGCACCCCGGCCCGCGGCTGGCGTTCTGGCCTGCATTGCGCCATAGAAGGAGTCGTTGCCGAGAAGTTGAGCCTTGCGTCTTTCCTCAAGACGTTAGAGGAGACCAGCTTGAAGGATACGAATCGAGGTCTGTAGATGGTCGGATCTCGATAGTGTGCACCATCGGGCGTGACGCGGTTGTCGAAATTATTCACGTTATACGACAGAGTCCAGCGGTCTCCTGAGGCCAAGGATGGGTGGACGTGTGCGTTATACGAGAAGCAACGACCGTCCTCCTGTCCGGCGACACAGTCCCCGAATGGTATCGGTCCTGGTTCAGGCATCCGGTAAACCTCGTCATGGCCGTCCCAAGAGCCGAATGGGCCGAACGGGTCGCAGCCGGTCCACATCCGAATTTTTCCACTGAACGCCTGAGTGGTGTCCTGGCTGACAAGGACGTAACTTCCCTTATGAGGCGTCACACTATACTCATTGGCAATCCCTCGCGTGACGTTGTCGCCCTCGGTCTCTCCATACATCCATTGGCTTCTTCCAGTGTTCAGATACTGCCACTTGCTGGCATCAGCGAGATTCGTTCCCTTGACACGGGCGACTCGCATCCCCTTGTTGATCTTAGCGTCCTCTACGCCATAGATGTATGAGTAGCCATCGCCGCTTTGCTCGGCGGACATAACCGCAGCTCCCCATTGGACGCCTGCATCTGCGGGAAGCGGTTCGATCCACTCGGGTTCTGAAAGGCTATTAGGATCGAACGTGGCTACCATCGCCTTTTCGAACCTGAAGTCCCAGTTGCCAGGGCCAAACTTATGCCACTCGTGGAAAATGACTTGTAGGTACTTCTTCCCATCTATTGTCGTAATCAGCCCGTCCCCGAGCCAATACCAATGGTTCTCTGCGGGAGGCGGCATAATAGCTTTGGGGCTACTACTGCTCCCGCCCGTAATGGTGGTCAAATTATCGCCAACCTGAGACACGAAGGAGCTATTGATCAATGGTGCGCTCGTTGGGCGTTTTCCATCGGAATCTAGTGGCCCAAGAAAGGTGTCCGAGAATAGCCATAGCCGGCGGCCGTCAGGGAGGGTGACTGAGTACGTAGAGTCACCACCGGTCCACCCATCACGCGTCGTGGACGCGTACTTGTTGAACAGGTCCTCAGGGTAAGCATTCCTCTCAGTCTGCTGAGCCTCCAGCATGCTGGAGGACTGGCACTGGCTGTATTGAACGGGAGCGGCAGCACCGCTCGGTTTGTCCGGGCCGTTATAGTCACCGCCCGAAGCAGTAACTACATGGACAAAGAACTTATCCTCGTAGAGAATTCGCTGCGTTTTGTAGAAGGCGCCGAGTCTTGCGCCTGCGGTCCGGTTAGGCCCGCTCGGCATGGCCTCTACAGCAAAATGAGATGTAGCCTCCCTCGCGGCGTCCCCCCAGTAGGAACCTTCCCGTGTCGATTGAAACGGATACTCGTCACAATCCCACGTGCCTCCGCGCGTATATCCTTTGCCGCGGTAGAGCTTGCACGCCGCTACCGACTTAGCATGATTTTTACTCTTCAGAGACTCAGGTAAGCGAGTCAGAGGATTATTGCTTTTGATGGAGCCGGGGATTTTCTTGACCTTGGGCGACCGGGGAATCGTATCGATAGGCCGATTCTGAGCTGTCCAGATCAGATCGGCTGACTCTTTTACCGCCGTATCTGCAGTGAGCCTCCAAATGGGTACCGCGTCCAGAAAAACGCAGCCGTGGCCACTCACATCTGCCTCTGAGTCACAGCGGAACTTCACTCCTGAGATGGTGTCATGAGTGTCATCTCGCACCGGCTGATCTGGCAAGCTAAGCATTATGTCGAAGTTATACTTGACCAGATCCGTACTGTTCGACTGAAAGTCAAACAACGCACTTCCGTGCAATTTCCAGGCATCCAATGAGTCGATTCGCCCATTCATTGAGCTTTGCCCACAGCCAACTGTGGAATTTATGGGTGAACACAACGCCTCGGCCTTAAGTCGCGCATTTCCGCGCGGGTTTCCGCTCACGACTACGGGGTTATCCAACAGTAGGAATATCTGCATCTTCCGTTCCGCCGTAGAGCTTCCCTGGTTCCCGAGTCCCAACAGGGAAACCCGCCACTGCATCACCCCCACTACCTCACATCTTCCGTTGGTGCATTCAATATCCGCTAACTCCATGGTTCTCACCTTGCACCAGGTGAAATGGTCAAAAAGGATATCGGACAGACCGGTTTCCTTGACCTTGTCCCAGCAAAATTGCATGCTTCCAGGGGCGGAAGCATCCAATTCACGCGGGGCTTCAGATGCGTATGCGGATATTTTCCTCCTTTCCTCTTCTGTAAGTCGCGAGTTGGTTGAAAGACCATGCGGTACGGAAATATCAATCGTTTGTTTGCGTGTTGCGTCAGAGTCCGCCAAGGCGTTTGGCGAGTAAGTGCACAGCAATAAGACTGATGCCAGTAACAGCAAGAGCGCCTGCTTGAGCGACATGTCTCTCCCTTGAGGGGGCTAATAAATCTGCTGTCAGAAATTGAAGAAAGGAAAGCCCAGGGCTGATTGCGCCCTGGTTCGCAAGTTGTTGGTCTCTATCCAAGTTCCGTTAACACCCGATCGAGGCCCCAGAGCGAGCGCTGGCGGGAGCATGAGAAATACCCTCCGGTCACTTTCAGCGCACACTATGCCTGCGCTGCAGAGTTGTGCGAGCAATTTTTTGGCAGGTAGGCCAATGTCAGCCGCGGGTCGATGTACATCGCGACGGGAAATGCCTAACGGGGCTCGGGACTCCGTGATCCACATCTTCTTGACCTGGCATTTTGGCGCTGCTTCCATCTGGCCTGAAATAGGCAACGCCGCATTTGAGACCGCCGTCAGTCTGTTTGCCTTACAGGTGTTATGAACCCTGCGGCCCTTATATAGAGACACGCCGACGATCGACACCCGTTTGACAAAAACGTTCAAGGTTCCGCGAGATGCTGTCTTGACGGATTTGATGTGAGACATAAATTCCTGCACTGCCAGTCGCGGGGTTTCAGTAGCAGGTACAGAGGGTCGCAAGCGTGCCGATGTTGCTGCTGAGTCGTCGTTCTAGTGCTGCAACGGTGCTTGCCGTGACTGCTGGCAGGGCGCCGCTTGGTGATCATCGGACCTGTGGGCGCCGATCCGCTGCCGGTCACGTTTTTCTTCTGCGCGCATCCTTGCCGCGCGGGTTTGCTGCTCGACCGCGCGCCGCCCGTGGATCTGCTGCTGGACTTCCGTCAGATGTGCGGTTTCATCTCGCGCGTAGCGAGGTGCGGTCCATACGGTGTGCCATTGGCGCAGGGGAGCGATCACCGGGGCCTGCCGTTGATGGGCGATTACCTGCCCGTTGAAGATCCACCGGAGGACTGGGCGGTGAGCTCGCTCGACGTGCCTTCGAGGCTGGGACTGGTACACCGGGTTGAGTGCGTTGCGCTCCTTCATCTGCGCAATGCGGCGGCATTGGCGCGATTCCCCGGCTTCACCGATGTCCGTCGGCGATGAAGGCGGAGCTGACACGGTCGGGAGCCCGGGTGCCCGGGAGGGCGGACGGACCAAACTGTGCGGCGCCGCTATAGCGAGAACAGCTCTTCCTGGTAGTTCTCGACGATGTCGCGGCGCGGGTAGAACAGGCCGAGCAGCATGAACGTCTTGGGGTGCTTGCGAGGTTGCCGACGAAGCAGTGGGCAGCGCGATTTGGGGTGAATATTCGGGAGAACCAGCGTTCCCGCAGCTTCTCCTCGACGTCTCGCTGTCCGTACTGGCGAAGGTGCTTGCGGTATGACTCGCCGTCCTCCCCAGTCTCTGAGGGCCATGTCGTGACGGGTGCGGTCGCTGAGTCACAGCTCCCCGTCTGAGTGTCGGCGACACCGCCCTCGTCAGCGTCCAAGCTGCTGGTAGCGGGGCTGGCGCACTGCGCAGCTACTCGTCGGCAGCTTCGTCTCCCTGCTCCTCAGGCGGCGCTGATCGTCGGTACTGGGGATGGGCCGAGATCGAGCTGCTTCGCTGGACATCGGATTACGCCGAGTGGGTCCTGTGGCGGCACGCCGCCGACGCGGAAGCCTTATCCCCGCAGTCGCTGCGTGCCTCCCTGCGCAACTGCGCTGCTATGACCGCTGCCTGCTACGGTCTGCCTTCCTGTGTGTCTCGCTGTCCCACTTCAGGGAATCCACCAGTCGTAGCCCCAAGCCAGCGGTCGTCCGCACCGAGGTGAGAGTGAGAACCGCGAGCGTTACCACGCTTGTCGTCGCGCATAAAGGGCCGATCAGGTCGGGATGCTCATACATGACGCGCTCGAGGGGCGAGGGCTACGCCAGCTCTGTGAGGAGCGATCGAAAAGGTCGCAGAGTCGAACAGCGAGTTGGCGCAGACGACCTGTGCCCCGCCGTGTTGATCCGGGTGGTTTTTGACGGCATCTGAGGGATCTGGCGCCTGAGACGGCCGGCTCCGGCGTATCGGTCTTGGCGAAGGTTCATGGTGGGGCTGAGCTGCTGACGCTGGCGCGGCCACTAGGTGAGGAGCTCATCTGTATCTGCGGAAGCTGAGATCGGGCAATTGGCAGGCTACGGTCAGGGATGGTGCGGGTAGGCGCTTCTCCGCGACGTTCCCGTTTAGGACGCAGGCCCGGGCATGGGGTCTCGAGGGAGAGGCGAGTGTGTGCATTCGTGGCCGTCGGGATCCGAGGGGAAGCGCGGTCAGCTTTCGGGACTGGCACACACGTTGGTGGAACGCGAGGGTGGTCGCCCCGCGCACGCTGCGGGGCGACGAGTCCGTAATGAGGAACCACGTCTTGCCGTACTGGGCGGACTGGCAGCTGAGGGACATCCAGCGGATCGACGTGCAGACGTGGATTCGCCTGCTCACTGACAAGGGGGTGGGGCCGTCCGCTGTCAGACGGTCGTACCAGCTGACGTCGTCAGTGCTGCGCGCGGCCGTCGACGATGACCTACTTGTGATCAGCCCATGCCGACGCATCACGCTGCCACGCCTTCCGGACCACCCGCCGCAATGGTTCACGCCGAGTCAGGCGCAGAGTGTGCTGCGCTCACTACCGTCGGCCTGGCGCACCATGTGTTTGCTGGGCTTCTACACCGGACTGCGGTGGGGCGAGCTCACCGGGCTCCGCTGTCGCAGCGTCGACCGTCATCGATCCCGCTTGCTTGTCGCTGACGTCAACACGGGCAACGGCGTCCAGCCGTACCCGAAGACGGCGAAAAGCCGGCGTGAAGTCCCGCTCCCGCCCTACGTCCTTGACGCGCTCGAGTGCCACATGCGCGGACTCGCTTCCGATGACCTGGTCTTCACCACACTCACCAGAGGCCGTGCCGGACGTCCGTTGAACGACGGGAACTGGCGCCGGTACACCTGGTGGCCGGCCCTGGGCAACGCCTACTACCTCGACGTTGCCGGTGAGCATCGGCTCGTACCGCAATACTCGCCCCACACCATGCGCCATACGTGCGCCTCCTGGCTCGTCCAGACAGGGGTCTCGCTCTACGAGGTCCAGCACTTGCTCGGACACGCGAACTACCAGACAACCGAGCGCTATGCGCATCTCCAGCCGGGAGCCCATGAAGCGGTACTTGATGCGTGGGAAAGCATGGATGCCCGCCTGACCCTACGTCTCGTAGCCCGTGGGTAAAGGGCTCTGGGTGCCGGACTCCACGACGAGGGAGAGACTGCTGCCGTGCCCACCTTGGAGAGCGACTACCAGCTGGCCCTCCACAAGGTGCAGGGCGCAAGTGGCTGCCGGGCGCATCGGTGGTCCCCTCACGCTGGTCGCCCCCGTCTGCCGAGATCGACGGAGAGGTCCGTAGCCGGTCCGACCCCGAGAGGCTGGTTAGACGTAGTCGCCGACGCTCATTTGACGCTCCAAGGGGGTTTCGGGCAGGTGGATGGGGCCGAAAATGCGGTCTGACCTGGGGTTTTGTGACAGTATGAAATTACGACATCTTTTCGATGACGCATCACGTGGAGTGCGTGGCGATTCTGGAGCCCGCCACCAAGGGGTCCTGACGCCGGCGCTCCCCGGCGCGGAAAGGGGCGGCACGTGGAGCAGCCTGCGGCAGGAGCGGCGGGAGGCGGGCCGGGAGAGCCGGAGCAGCAGGCTCTCTTCGGGTGGGCGGACGCCTCCGTGGCTCCGGCCACCGCGCCCGGGGCCTTCCGGGACAGTCCGCAGGCCCGGCGGATGCTCGACGTGCGGGAGGTCTACGCGGAGCGGGCGGCGCTCGACTCGCCGCGCGGCCAGCAGATCATGGCCCGGTTGCCGGACGTGCGCGTGACGGAGGTGGCCGGGCACTGGCGCATTCCCGAGCTCCACGGCAACGACGGCAACATCGGCCGGTGGGTCCGCATCAAGACCGAGACGCTCGTCCTCGGGGTCAAGCAGACGCTCACCACGCGCTTCAACGGCAGGTCGGCCGACTGGATCGCACCTGGCCCCTCCAACGGCTGCGCGATGGCCTGCGCCTACTGTTACGTCCCCCGCCGCAAGGGCTTCGCCAACCCCATCACGCTGTTCACCAACATCGAGGCGATCGTCGCCCACGTCCGGCGCCACGTACGGGCCCAGGGACAGAAGACGGAACCCAACCAGTGCGATCCCGAGGCCTGGGTCTACGACATCGGCGAGAACGGTGACTGCTCCGTCGACGCCCTGGTCTGCGACAACACCGCGGATCTCGTCGCCGCGTTCCGAAGCCTGCCGACGGCGAAGGCGTCCTTCGCGACCAAGTTCGTCAACCCCGACCTGCTCGCGTACGACCCGCAAGGGCGCACCCGGGTGCGCTTCTCCCTCATGCCCGCCGACGATGCCCGTCTCCTGGACATCCGCACCAGCCCGATCGCCGAGCGGATCGCCGCGGCCGCCGACTTCCTCGACGCGGGCTACGAGGTGCACTTCAACCTCTCGCCGGTCGTGCTGCGCCCGGGGTGGCAGCGGGACTGGGCCGAGCTGCTCGACCACCTCGACGACGTCCTGCCCGCCCGCGTGAAGGAGCAGGCGGCGGCCGAGGTCATCATGCTGACGCACAATCAGGCGCTGCACGAGGTCAACCTGGGCTGGCACCCCCGCGCCGAGGACGTGCTGTGGCAGCCGGAGGCCCAGGAGACGAAACGCTCCCAGAACGGGGCCGTCAACGTCCGCTACAACCAGGAGATCAAGCGCAATTCCCTGGTGCGCATCCAGGAGATCCTGGCCGACCACGCGCCGTGGCTGCGGGTCAGGTACGCGTTCTGAGCCTCTGGTCCGCCAGCAGGAGCCGCATCACCGACGACGCGGCTCCTGCCAGAGCCCTTTGTGGTGGGAAATCCCGCATCTCACCCATGGAGGGCATCGCGCGAGGAAGCGACGAGGGGGAGCCTCGTTCCTCGCGCCCCGGGCGGCCGTCACCACCCAGTGCGCGGCGGCCGCCGTCAATCAGCCGCTCCTATCGCACGGCCACGACATTACTCCGGGATTCCTTCACCGTCCGTACACAAGCGCGGAGTTGATACGAACGGCGTCAGACGTCACCCCTTCTGTTCCACCCGCACCCAGTCGACCTCAGCTTTCACCCCGCCCGCCGCGATCCTGTCGACGCTGGACTGGGGCAGGCCCCAGTACGGCTGGGTGACCTTGTTCCAACCGGCCGGGTAGGCGCCGCCGAGGGCGAGGTTGAGGATGACGTACTGGTCGTGGTCGAAGACCCACTCGCCGCGGGTGGACTCCAGTTTGTTGCGCGTCGTCTCCTGGACCAGGCGGTCGTCGACGTAGAAACGCATGAGCGTCGGCGTCCACTCCACCGCGTACGTGTGCCACTGGTCGGCCCTGCCGCCGTTCGGATAGGTCTGACGGGCGCCGATGTTGCCGTCCGCCGAGTAACCGGGGCCGTGCAGAGCGGAGCTCGTCCAGTCCGCGTAGCCGATGTTCTCCATGATGTCGGTCTCGCCGGAGGCCGGCCACGAGACGTCAGGGTCGTCCACGTCGCTGCCCAGCATCCAGAACGCGGGCCAGAACCCGTCGCCGACCGGCAGCTTCATGCGCGCGCTGACCTTGCCGTACGTGAAGTCGAACTTGGTGTTGGTGTCGATGCGGCCCGAGGTGAAGTCGTACGTGCCGCCGCCTGCGGTGGTGCAGTTGTCGCAGTAGTCGGCCTCGAGGACCAGACTGCCGTTCTCCGTACGAATGTTGTTCGTGGAGTCGACGTACGCCTGCGACTCGCCGTTGACCGACCCCATCTCCTGACCGGTCCTGACGACACGCCACTTGGAGTGGTCCAGGCTCCCGGCCGTGAAGTCGTCGAAGAACGTCGTCCTGTACGCCCCCGACTGTTCGCCCGGCAGTGCCGGATACGCGGCGGACGCGCTGCCGCCGGTGCCCCACACCTCGAACTCGTAGAGGGAGTAGCCGAATTGAGCGGTGGACGGAGCCGGGTTGTAGAAGGACCGGCGTTCCTTGCCGAGCATCCGTACATAGCGGCCGGTCGCCGGCTGCGAGAGCCGCACGTTGTCGTGCAGCCCCATTGCCTCCCCGGGGGACTTGATGTTCGCCCGCCGCGACGCGACCTCCGCGGCGGAGGGCCTGTGGACCGTGCGCCAGGTCCGGTTGTCGTCGGACACCTGGAGCTCGTAGTCGACCGCGTAGGCCGCCTCCCAGTACAGGTCCACGGTGTCGATGGTGGAGCGCGCCCCCAGGTCGACCGAGATCCAGCGGTTGGCGTTCCAGTCGCTGGACCAGCGGCTCTGATCGGCCTTGAGGTCCCCGGGCCGGCCGCCGTCGGTCGCGAAGGACGGTGCGTTGCCCGCGTGCTGGTAGCGGTTGGTGTAGGCGGGGTGGTTCAGGGCCAGGTTGGAGCGCGTCGTCGATGCCGGGGCGGGCTCACCGCCGTAGACCTTGAAGGCGTGCAGCGAGTAGCCCCAGGGCGTGGCGCGTTCGATGCCGCGCATCCGCACGTAGCGGCCCGTCACCTCCTGGGGGTAGGTGTGGGCGGTGACGGAGCCGCCCGTGCCCGCTGTCTCGGTGTAGAAGGGGGTCCAGTCGGAGCCGTTCCCGGACACCTCCAGGACGTACTTCTTGCCGTACGCGGCTTCCCAGTCCAGGACGACGCGATCGACGCGGAGGGTGGTGCCGAGGTCGAGGCGTATCCACGCGTCGTCGGCGAACTGGCTCGACCAGCGGGTCGAGGCGTCGCCGTCGAAGGCGGCGCCGGGTCCCGCGGAGCCCGCCTCGTTGCCGGAGGCGGTCGCGGAGGACGGGTTCGCGGTGTACGCCTGGGCGGCGCGGTCGGTGTCCCAGGCCGCTGCGGCGACCGCGCCGGGAGGGTCGGCCGGCGCGGCGGAGGCGAGGCCGGCCATCAGGGTCAGGACGCAGGCCGTCGCCAGCGTGACGACGGGGGTGAGTCTCTTTCTGCGGGAGGTGCGGGTTCTTCGTGAGGTGCCGGAGCGCATGCTGCTCTCCTTGCGGGGGAGGGAGTAACTGGCCTGGAGGGTCAGGCGGTTCAGGGGAAGGAGACCACCGTGGACGGCACGGTGTCGGATCCCGACGTGGGAGCACCGATCGCGTTGATGACGTGCGCGTACTGACCCTTGCCGCCGAGTGAGACGACGAGCAGGTGGTGGAACTTCACGCCCGGCTTGTTCGGCGCCGCGAAGCCGTGTTCCTGCACGATGGTCGGGTCGACGTTGTAGAAGCAGTAGCTGCCGAGGCCCCAGCCCTCATGGGTGTTGACGGAGTCGGCGACCTTGTACGCGGCGAAGCCCCGCAGGCTGCCGTTCTGGATGGCGGCCTGGTTGGGGGCGTCGTACGCCTTCTCGTTCTGGTAGAAGATCGTGCGCCCGCGCTCGCCGTTCCACTGCACGTCGTACTTGTTGAAGTGCTCCACGAACAGCCCGGTCGCAAGGACGTCCGCACCGTTGACGACCACGCCGTAGTCGGCCCGGTTGGTCTCCCAGCCGACGCCGTCACCGTGGTCGGCGCGCCAGACCCAGGTGTGGTCGACGATGGTGTGGCGGCTGTTGACCACCATGCTGGTGGTGGCCTTGCCCGCGCCCGCGCCGCCGATGCGGATGAACACGTCCTGGACGGTGGTCGGGTTGCCGACGTGCGAGCCGCTCGCGCCCGAGGGGCCGATCTCGACGAGCGTCCGGGAGTTCTGCGGACCCGCGTCGACCAGGAACCCGGCGAGCCGCACCCCGTCGACGTCGGCGGTCTTCACCGCGGTGACCCCGTTGTCCGGGATGAGGGTGGCGTAACCGATGCCGAGGACGACGGCGTTCGCCCGCTTGACCTCGATCGGCCGGTCGAGGTGGTAAATGCCGGGCGTGAGCAGGAGGTTGAGCCCCTGGTCGAGGGCGGCGTTGAGGGTGGCCGCGCTGTCGCCCGGCTTGGCGACGTAGAAGGCGGAGAGGGAGAGGGACTGGCCCTGCGGGGTGCCGTGGCCCCAGCTGGTGCCGCGGGCGTTGGTGCGCAGGGCGGGCAGGAAGACCTTGTACTCGGCCCCGTCGAGGTAGATGAAGGGCTTCTCGCGGGAGTACGGGGTGTTGTTCAGGGTGGTGTAAGGCGGGTTGGGGAAGGAGTCGCCGGGCGCGCCCTCCACCCCGGAGAACACCATGTTCCACACCGCGTTCAGCCAGCCGCCGATCGAGCTGTCGCGGGTGTACCACTGCTGTTGGGAGTACGGCTGGACGGTGCCGTCGATGCGGCTGTCGGCGATGTAGCCGCCGCTGGCCCAGCCGTAGCCGTTGGGGGCGAGGTTCAGGTCGCCGCGGATGTGCATGCGGCGGAACGGGGCGGCCTGGGAGACCGCCCAGCGGTTGGCGCCGCTGACCGGGGAGAGGGAGAGGTTCTCCGCCGAGCGCCAGAAGTTCTGGGTGGCGTTCCCGTTGAACCAGCCCGCGTCGACCGTGACGTCACCGTTGAAGTGGGTGTCGTCGGGGGAGAGCCCCAGGCCCATGATCGAGGTGTAGAAGCCGATCTGGGCGTTGAGGCCGCTGTAGTTGCCGGGCTTGAACAGCAGGGCGTAGCGGTCGGTGCCGAACTGCGCCGACTCCTGCTTCCTGAATATCTCGTCCAGCTTCCCCTGGATGCCGCCGGTGGACGGGTCGAAGACGATGACGTTCGGGCCGAAGTCGGGAGCGAAGGCGTTCGCGGGCCGTGGGCGGCGGGCGGCGGGGGCCTGTGCCGGGGGTGCGTCGGGAGCGGCGACCGCGTGCGAGGCGAGCATCCCGGTGGCCGGGACCGCCAGGGCGGCGGCCAGGGCGGAGCGGCGGGAGAGGGTGGATCTGGCGGCGGGCGCGGGCTGGTGCTCAGACATGGCAAGTCCTTCTGTCGGCTGCGCGGTTGACGCGCTGAAGTGGTGACGTGCTGACGTGCTGACGTGCTGGCGGTGGGGGGCGGCGCCGCTCCGGGGAGGTTGGGGCAGAGCGGTGCCGCATGCGGTCCGTTCAGATTCCGGACGTCGTTCAGGATCTGAACGGTGATCGCTGAGAGAGCGCTCTCTCGCGTTGGATAGTTGTGTCTGGGACAAGGCGCGTCAAGGGGTTGCGCACGATGTCGCGTCGACTGGGCGGGAAGAAGTCAACTAGGTGCCGCTGTGGGAAAGTTGACAACAATCGGTCGTACGTGGGTGATATGTCCGGTGGTCGTTGCGATGCCGTCAACGGCCGCTGACTCAAGCCGACTTGGCCCCGCATCAGGTATGGAGAGCCGAACGCCCGCCCACCCCGGTTGCTATAAAGACCCCGTGACTGCCGACGCCCCGCGCCCCGCCCGCCCCGTGACCCTGGAGGACGTGGCCCGGACGGCCGGGGTCTCGCGTGCCACCGTCTCCCGGGTCGTGAACGGAGCGCCCACCGTCGACCCGGTGCTGCGCCGCACGGTTGAGGAGGCGGTCGAGGCCACCGGTTACGTCCCCAACCAGGCCGCGCGTTCCCTGGTGACCCAGCGGACCGACTCGATCGCCCTGGTCGTGTCGGAGCGGGAGCGCCGGCCGGTCGAGGCTCCCTTCGTCGGCCGGATGTTCACCGACCCCCACTTCGGCCGGGTGGTCGGCGGTCTCCTGGACGTGCTGCGCCCGGCCGGGGTCCAGATGGTCCTGATGCTGGTGGACGACGACACCTCGCGCCGGCAGTTCCTCTCGTATCTGCGCCAGGGGCACGTGGACGGGACGGTGCTCGTCTCCTCGCACGCCTCCGATCCGCTGCCCCGGCTGCTCGCGGAGACCGGGCTGCCCGCCGTGCTGGCGGGGCGCCCGGCGCAGGCGGTCCCGCTGCCGTACGTGGAGGTGGATCAGCGGGCGGGCGCGCGGATGGCCGTCGACCGTCTGGTGGCCGGGGGCCGCCGCACGATCGGCAGCGTCGCGGGACCACAGGACATGCCGGCCGCCCAGGAGCGCCTCCAGGGCTTCCGCGACGCTCTGGCCGCGCACGGCATCACCGAAGCACCCTGGGCGGAGGGCGACTTCACCCGGGTGGGCGGCGCCGAGGCGACGCGGCGACTCCTTGCCGAACGCCCGGACCTGGACGGCGTGTTCGTCGCGTCGGACCTCATGGCGCAGGGCGCGCTGCAGACCCTCCTGCGGGCAGGCAGACGGCTGCCGCAGGACGTGGCGGTGGTCGGCTTCGACGACAGCGAGGCCGCCGGTGCCTGCGAACCCGCCCTGACCACGGTCCGGCAGCCCGTGGAGGAGATGGCCGCGGAGATGGCCCGGCTGCTCCTGGCGCGGATCAAGCGGCCGGGGCGCGCGCCGCTGTCGATGGTGTTCCGGCCGGTACTGGTGGAGCGGGCTTCGGCGTGAGGGGTGAGGCATGAGCGGCGAGGGGCGTGTGGGCCGGGTCAGGGCAGCAGAGCCACCAGTGTGACCGTGGTTCCGGCCGGGCAGACCGTGATGTCGAAATGGTCCGCGAGGGCCTGCGCCAGCCACAGGCCCCTGCCGCTCTCGGCCTCGTCGCCGTCGGGCAGGGTCGCCGCCGCGCACGGCTCCGCCCGGGGCAGCCCCGGGCCGCTGTCCCCGATGACGCAGCTCAGCCCCTCGGCCGTGTGCGCGAGATGGATGCGGCCCTTGCCGCCGCCGTGTACGACGGCGTTGCTGGCGACCTCGTGCACGGCGAGCACGAAGTCGCTGAGGCGGGGGTCGCAGAGGCCCGCGTCCTCGGCGCGACGGTTGACCAAGAAGCGCAGACGCGCCAAGTCGGCGATGGTGAAGGGGAGTTCCAGGAGAGTGATCCTGCCTTGTGTCGGGGCGAGGGTGGCGTCGATGTGATTCCGGTGCGGGGCCGGGTCACCGCCGTTGTCGTCGTTGCCGATGCCGCGGTTGAGGATCACTTCGCGGATCACCCTTCGCCCAGGACCAGTTGAGGCACGTCGACGGCTCCGCAGAGCCGTATCACTCTGTCCTGCTCGGGCCGTGAGCGCACCGCCAGAAGGTGGTCGCGGGGCAGCCCGCTCGCGAGCCGCACCAGCGTCGACGCGGCGTGTACGTCCATGAAGCACAGCTCGGAGAGGTCGAGCAGGCGCGGACGGTCCGGGCCGGTCAGGGCGCGCGCGAGCGCCGAGTCGAACTCCTCGCGCGTGGCGAGGTCGACATCTCCGGCGACCCGCAGTTCGGTGCCTGTCCGGGCTATGTCCAGGGCGCCGAGGCGGCGCAGGATCTGTTTGGGGTGGGCGCGGTGGACCCGGTCCAGGAGATCCTCGCCGAACTTGCGCCGGTCGTACTCGCAGATGGCGGTGAACCCGATGTCGGCGAAGAGCGGCGAGAGCCCGGACTCGTACTCGACCAGGAGATCCTCGTCGACGCCCGGTTCGGTGGCCCAGTCCATGTCACCGACCGCCCGGATCCCGGAGAAGCCGTCGTGGCGCGCCTTGTCGGTCAACTCCACCCAGGTGGCCACGCGTTCGACGGGGTCGAAGCCGGTGACCGGGTCGTACCCGGGGACTTCGTTGACCACGACGAGGCGGCCGTCCATGAGCGCGGACCCCAGCGGAAAGCCGCCGGCGCTCAGCTGCTCGGCCGCGACGGCGGGAGTGGTGGCCCGGTCGGTGAAGAACACCACTTGCTCGCCGCGCGACAGGCCTATGTCGGCGTACGCGGCACGGAGTTCCCAGCGGGTTTCGTCGTCGTCGAATCCGAGGCACGCGTGGTCCCCGGAATTCATACGGGTGACGGAGACCGTCCTGGTCACAGAACTGGCATCCATGGGGGCAGAGCCTAGGGTCCGCGCGAGGCGACGCGGCCGTGGTGATCACTGTTGACTGAAGTCGTTCCAAACGCTCGACAACTCGATAATTCGTTGCGCGGCGCGCTTGCGGGAGACGATGATCCCCGCATGGTTTCGACTCCTCCCGACGGCCGCGCCGGCATCGACGCCGCCCTGGTGCAGCGTCTGGTCGCCGCCCAGTTCCCGCAGTGGCGCGACCTGCCCGTGAGGCCCGTGGAGGTCGACGGCTGGGACAACCGGACCTACCGCCTCGGTGACACCCTCACGGCCCGGTTGCCCACGGCCCCCGGCTATGTCCCCGCGGTAGCCAAGGAGAACGAGTGGCTGCCGCGGCTCGCGCCGTCCCTGCCGTTCACCGTCCCGCCGATCCTGGGCGCGGGCGCCCCGGGTGAGGGCTACCCCTTCCCGTGGTCGGTCCGCGGCTGGCTCGACGGGGAGACGGCCGCTCGCGGACGCATCGACGACATGCCTCAATTCGCTCTCGCCGTCGCGGAGTTCATCCTCGCCCTGCAGCGCTGCGACACCACCGGAGGCCCGCTCGCGGGCGAGCACAGCTGGTACCGAGGGGCGTCCCCTGCGTACTACGACGAAGAGACCCGGCGGTGCCTGGCCGCCCTCGAAGGCCGCGTCGACACGGAGCGCGCGGCGGCCGTCTGGGACGCTGCCCTTGCCGCCGAGTGGCACGGGACGCCCGTGTGGTTCCACGGCGACATCGCCCCGGGCAATCTGCTGGTCGCCGACGGCAAGCTGACCGCCGTCATCGACTTCGGCACCTCGGGCGTCGGGGACCCGGCCTGCGATCTGGTGATCGCCTGGGGGATGCTCGCGGGCGAGAGCCGGGAGACGTTCCGGCGCGCGGTCGGGCAGGACGCGGGCACCTGGGCGCGGGCGCGCGGCTGGCTGCTCTGGAAGTGCCTGCTGACCCTGACCGAGCACATCGACACGGACCCGGAACGGGCAGCCGTGGAACGGCGGTTGATCGCCGAAGTCATCGCCGACCACGAGCTGTTGGCCTGACCTTCCGGGCGGTGGCGCCTCACGTGGGCACGACGGTGACCTCCGTCGCCTTCACGCTGGTCCACACCGGCGTCCCGTCGGTGAGGCCGAGTTCGGCGGCGGCCTGCGGGGTGATCTCGGCGACGAGGTCGGGGGCCTGGGGTGAGGTGATCAGGAGCCGGAGCCTGCTGCCGCTGGTGGTGATTTCGCGGATGGTGCCCGGCCAGACGTTGCGGGGGCTGCCGGTGGGCCTGTCGCGGTGCACGGAGACCGCTTCCGGGGCGATGATCGCCAGGGCCTCGGTGCCCGGCGGCAGCGGGTCGGCGATCACGAGGGAGCCCCCGCCGGGCAGCGCGAGCCCCTCGGCTCCCGCGGTGCCGGGCCAGGCGTTGCGGCCCAGCATCCTGGCGACCCAGGGGGAGCGCGGATGCCGGGTCACTTCGGCGGGCGCCTCGTCCTGGAGGGCGAGCCCCTGGTCCAGTACGAGAACCCGGTCGGCGAGGGACACCGCCTCGACGGGATCATGCGTGACGATCAGGCAGACGCCGCCGAAGGTGTCGAGGTGCGTGCGCAGGGTGTGGCGCACGTGGGCCCGGGTGGTCTGGTCGAGGGCGGCGAGCGGTTCGTCCAGCAGGAGCAGCCGGGGCCGCGCGGCCAATGCCCTTGCCAGCGCCACCCGTTGGGCCTGACCGCCGGAGACCTGGGCCGGCCTGCGGTGCGCGAGGTGCCCGACGCCGAGCCGGTCGAGCCACTCCTGGGCGCGCCGCCTGGCCTCGGCCCGCGGGACACCCAGCGCGCGCGGTCCGTACGCCGTGTTGGCGAGGGCGCTCATGTGCGGGAAGAGGGCGCCGTCCTGCGGGACCCAGGCGACGTGGCGGCGGTGCGGCGGCAGCCCGGTGACGTCGGTGCCGCCGAGCCGGAGCTCGGCGTGGGCCCGGGGGGTGAGGCCGAGGAGCGCGCGCAGCAGCGTGGTCTTTCCCGCGCCGTTGGGCCCGACGACAGCGATCGTGGTGCCCGGCTCGGCGTCCAGGGTGAGCTGGTTGAAGCCGCTGACCTCGGCGTGCAGGGACCACTGCTCCGGGGACGGGGACGGGGACGGGGACGGGGACGGGGACGGGGACAGGGACGGCGACTCGACCGCGGGGGTCTCCGCCGCGGCGACCTGGGGAAGCGCCGGCGAAGCCGCCTCATCCGGCAGCCGCTCGTACCGCCCCTTGCGCCGGTCGCCCGGAGTGCCCATCCAGCGGCCGCGCAGCGCGACGAGCACCGCCATGGCGATGGCGAGCAGCAGCAGCGACACGGAGGTCGCGGCCTCGGGGGAGTCCTGGAGCAGCAGGTACACCTGGAGGGGCAAGGTCTGGGTGGTGCCGGGGAGGTTGCCCGCGAAGGTGATGGTCGCGCCGAACTCGCCGAGGGCCCGCGCCCAGGTCAGGGCGGCTCCGGCGATGAGCCCGGGAGTGACCATGGGCAGCGTGACGGTGCAGAACACCCGTAGGGGCGAGGCGCCCAGGGACGCCGCGGTCTCCTCGTAACGGGGGCGGAGTCCACCGAGGGCGCCTTCGAGGCTGATGACGAGGAACGGCATCGCGACGAACGTCGCGGCGATCACCGCGCCGGACGTGTGGAACGGCAGGGTGATCCCGAACGTGTCCTCCAGCCATGGCCCGAGCAGCCCGCGTCGCCCGAAGGCGAGCAGCAGGGCCACACCGCCCACGGTGGGCGGAAGCACCATCGGGAGCAGCACGAGGGAACGGATGACCGCCTTGCCGGGAAAGTCGACGCGGGCGAGCAGCCAGGCAAGCGGCACCCCGAGCAGCAGCGAGAGCGCCAGCGCCCAGAAGGAGACGACGAGGGACAGTCGCAGTGCCTGCGTGGTCCCCTCACTGGTCAGATGGGCCCCGAGCTCGCCCCACTCCGTACGGGCGAGGATCCCGAGCAGCGGCAGCATCAGGAACGCGACGGCGAGCAGCGCGGGGATCGCGAGGGCGATCGGGGTGCGGGGGCCGGCGGTGCGGCCGCGCAGGCGTTTCATCGTGGTCCCTGGGGTGCGCGCTGGGCGGTTCGCGAGGTGAGGGGGCGTCAGGGGCGGTCCGGGAGACGGCCGGACCGCCCCGACCGGGGAGGCGGCCGGCCCCCTCACCTCGGCGGGTGCGGCTCCATCCTGCCGGGCGATGTCGTCATCTCCCGACAAGGTGGCGCCACGGCTTTCCGGGCGGTGCTTACGGCTTCTCGAAGCCCGCGCCTCGCAGGATCTTCTGCGCGGCGGGCGTGGAGAGCCACTTCACGAACGCGGTCGCGGCCTCCGCGTGCTCCGACGTCTTCAGGGTGGCCGCGGGGTACTCGGCGATCGCGTTCTCGCCGTCGGGGATCTTGACCGCGTCGACCTTGTCGGCGGCGGTGGCCGCGTCGGTCTTGTAGACGAGCCCGGCATCGGCCTCGCCCAACTCGACCTTGCTCAGGACCGCGCGGACGTTGGGCTCCTGCGAGACCGGCTTCACGCGGATGTCCTGGTCGTCCAGGATCTGCTTGCCGTAACGGCCGACGGGCACCTCGGGCGCGGCGAGGACGACCTTCAGCTTGCTGTCGGAGAGGTCCTTCAGCTCGGTGACCTTCTTCGGGTTGCCCGCGCCGACCGCGATGACCAGGCGGTTCTTGGCGATGACGGACGGTTTGCCGGTATCGGCCTTCAGGCCGTCCATGGTCTTGGTGTCGGCGGTGACCAGAGCGTCGGCCGGGGCGCCCTGCTTGACCTGGGCGGCCAGTTCCTGTGAACCGGCGAAGGAGAAGTTGACCTTCGTGCCCGGGTGCTCCTTCTCGTACGCGGCACCCGCGGTCTTGAAGACGTCGGTGAGCGAGGAGGCGGCGAGCACGGTGAGGTCGGCCTTCGGGGCGGCGGCGCCCGCGGGCTTCTTGCCGCTGTCGCCCTTGCCGTCGTCGTTGCCGCAGGCGGCGAGCGGGACGAGCAGGGCGGCCGTCATCGCGGCGGCCGCGGCGCGGCGCCGGGCGGGGGTGAGAGCGAGGGACATGAGCGTGGGACTCCTAGAAGCCGGGCCGACGGCGCGGTCCGGCCCATCGTGGCGGGCCCTGGGGTGCGGACCAGGGATCAGGTGCGGTCGATGTGCACGCTGGTGGACTTCACGCGGGCGGTCGCCTGCATGCCGACCTCCAGACCGAGCTCTTCCACGGCCTCCCGGGTCAGGAGCGAGACGAGCCGATGCGGGCCTGCCTGGATCTCCACCTGGGCCGCGACGTCGCCGAGCTTCACGGCGGTGACGATGCCGGGAAAGGCGTTGCGGGCGGAGGTGTAGGGGACCTCGTCCTCGCTGTTGCCTCCCTGCGTCTGGCCCTGCGCGACCTCGACGGAGAACGCGGCGAGATCACGGCCGTCGATGAGCCGCCGACCGCCTTCGTCGCGGTGGGTGGCGACCCGTCCGGCGTCCGCCCAGCGACGGGCGGTGTCGGGGCTGACGCCGAGCAGGCGTGCCGCCTGTCCGATGGTGTAGGACTGCATGCGCGACACGATAGGCCGCATCACCTGGCATCTACAACACTTCTATGCGTTCCTCCATCGCAGATGCGGCCGCGTTGGAGGAACGCTCAAGAGGTCTCCCGCACCCGCGGCACCTGCTGGAGGGCGATGCCGAAATGCGTGGCGTACGCGTCGAGCACGTCGGCGTCCGTGGCCAGTTCGGCGGTGTGGCGCTCCCCGGCCTCCGTGGTGGTGAGGGTGTGGCCGCTGAGGGTGATCCGTCCGGTTTCGGTGAGCATCGAGCAGACCAGCGACTGCGTGAAGTGGGACCGGGGCGACGTGCGGTGCCACCAGGCGCCGGAGGTGAAGTCACCGAGGGCGCGCGGGCGCAGGTCGACCACGTACTGCGCCTTGCCGTCCCTGCTGACGTCCAGGTCGCCCTCGGGGGTCTCGGCGATGCGGAAGACGCCGCCGGGGTCCTGCTGGTCGCCGCGCTCGCCGAAGACAAGCGGGAAGTGGCTGTGGGTGCCGAAGCCGACGTCCGCGAGCAACTCGTCGCCGTCGGAGGTGCGTACGTGCAATGCCAGGTGGTCGTAGGGGATCCCGGGGTGCCCCTCGGCGTCGTACACCCGGGCCTGCAGCAGGGTCACCTCGAAGCCGAGTGCGGTGAGCAGCGCGGCGAAGGCGCCGTTGAGTTCGTAGCAGAAGCCGCCACGGCGGGCGCCGACGACCTTGGCGACCAAGGAGTCCTCGGTGAGGTCGATGTCCTCGCCGAGGTGGATGGAGAGGTTCTCGAAGGGGACGGCGCGCAGGTGCGCGAGGTGCAGGTCGTGCAGGGCCCGCGTGGTGGGAGCGGCGGGGCGCTCGGCGCCGATGCGGCGCAGGTAGGCATCCGTCGTAGCAAAATCCATGGGCAGATTCTTGCGTGTCGACGCATCATGGGCCTGCCCCCGCCGCCCAGCCGTCGCTTCGGCGCCGCGGCGCTCCGGGCACCCCCTGCTTCCGCACCGAAGGAACCAATGCTCGTACCGAAGGAACCAATGCCGGCCGAACCCGTTCCCTTCCGGACCTCCGTCTCCGACGACGTACTGAACGACTTGCGTACGCGCCTCGGGCGCACCCTCTTCACGCAGCCCTCCGACTCCACGTACTGGGCGGCGGGCGTCGACCCCGGTTACCTGCGCGCACTCGTCGGCTACTGGGCGGACGGCTTCGACTGGCGCGCCGCCGAGGCCCGGCTCAACGCCTTCCCCCAGTACGTCGCCGAAGTCGCCGGACGGCGCGTGCACTTCGTCCATCTGCGGGGCCGCCGCCCCGAGGGTGCCCCCGCGCCGCTGCCGCTGGTCCTGAGCCATGGCTGGCCGAGCAGCTTCGTGGAAATGCTGCGGGTCGCCGAGCGGCTTGCCGACCCGGGGGCGCACGGCAGTGACCCCGCCGACGCCTTCGACGTGGTGATCCCCTCGCTGCCCGGCTTCATCCACTCCGAGCTGCCGCGCGAACCGTTCACCCGCAGGGGCGTCGCCGAGATCTGGCACGAGCTGATGACCGGGACGCTGGGCTACGAACGCTTCGGGGCCTTCGGCGGAGACATCGGCGGCGGGGTCACGCAGTGGCTCGGCGCCCTGTATCCACAGACCGTGGCCGGGGTGCACATCACCTCGGCCGTGATCACGGAACAGTTCGACGCGGAGCCGCCGACTCCCGAGGAGCGGTCGTACCTCGACGCGCTGGCCGCGTACGACGTGGGCGATCAGGGCTACAGCGAGATCATGTGCACCCGGCCGGACACGATCGCCGCGGCCCTGATGGACTCGCCGGCGGGGCTCGTCGCCTGGATCGCCGACAAGTACCGCGACTGGAGCGACTGCGGCGGCGATCTGGAGGCCCGCTGGGACAAGGACACGCTGCTCACCGTCGCGACCCTGTACTGGGCCACCGGCAGCATCGGCTCGTCCTTCCGCCAGTACTACGACTACCCCCGGAACAAGCCGGTGCCGCCCATCACCGTCCCCGGAGCCATCACCCTCAGCCATGAACCCGCCTTCGCGGACTACCCCAGGAGCCTGGCCGAGCGCGCCTTCACCGACCTGCGCCACTGGAGCACCCCGAAGCGGGGCGGGCACTTCATGGCGCATGAGGAGCCCGAGCAGGTGGCCCGGGAGCTGCGGACCTTCTTCCGGGCACTCAGGTGAGTTAGGTTAGGCTTAGCTAACTTGATGTTGTCGTGTGCTGGACGTCGTGATCTCGGCGTCCAGTGCTGGACCAGGAAGGCGGGGAACGATGCGGGTCCTCTTCGTGTGCGGATGAGCGTGACCACGGGGGTGCCCGCGGCCGACGCGGCGCCCCGCCGATTCGCGGGCGCCGCGCCCCGCCTCGAACGCGTCGCCGCCCGTGCCGCCGACGCCACCGCAGCCGAACGTGCCGTCATCCTGGAGGAGTTCTGGGCGGACGTCGCACACCGTGGCACCCCCCTGATCGAGCCTCTGGAGGGCGACCCTGACCACCGCGCCGTGACGTTCCTGTGGCGGGGCCACCGTGCCACCCGGCAGGTCCTGCTCGTCGCCGAGGGCATCGCGGACCGTACGGACCTCGCCGCGTCCCGGCTGAGCCCGCTGCCCGGCACGGACATCTGGCACCTCACCTACCGGCTGCGCGCCGACCACCGCGGCTCGTACCGCATGGCGGCCGACATCTCGCCCGGCGAGCCGCCCGCATCCGCCGACCTCCTCCAGCGGCGGCTGCTCTCCCTGTCCGCACACGCCGCGCCCGACCCCCTCAACCTGCGCTCGCTGCCGGGGCGTTGGCCGGATCGCGACTTCTCCGTGTTCGAACTCCCGCGGGCGCCCGCCCCGCCCCGGGCCGGGCGGCGCGCCGATGTGCCTCGCGGGAGGGTCGAGCGGCACCGGCTGCCCGCCGGGGTGCTCGGCGCCGAGCGGGACGTGTGGGCGTACCTACCGCCGGGCGGCCCGGTGGCCGAGCTGCCGGTGCTCGTGCTGAACGACGGCGACATGTGGTTCGGGCGGCTCGACTTCCAGGACACGCTGGACGCCCTCGTCGCCGACGGCGCCGTGCCGCCGCTCGCGGTCCTCGCGCCGGATGCCGTCGACAGGGCCACGCGCACCCGGGAGCTGGGCGCGCACGACAGCCATGTGCGTTTCCTCGCCGACGAACTGCTGCCGTGGGCGGCCGGCCGCCTGCCCCTCACCACCGACCCCGCGCGCACGCTCGTCGCGGGCCAGGGCCTCGGCGGACTGACCTCCCTGTACGCGGGGCTCCTGCGGCCGGAACGGTTCGGCAACGTCCTCGCCCAGTCCGCGCCCGTCTCGGCCCTCGACGTCAGCGCCTCACGGCCCGTCGCCGTACGTCTGGACGTCGGACTGCACGAGAAGGAAATTCTTGATCAACATCACGATCTGTACGAGTCCCTGCGCTCGCGCGACTGCCGGGTGACCCTGAACGCGTACAACGGCGGTCATGACTGGGCCTGTTGGCGCGCCGGCCTCACCGAAGGGCTTGTGGGACTCCTGGGACACTGACCCGTCGGCACTGGCACACTGGTCCGCCCGCTCCGTGTCGCTGTTGGGCTGAACGGGTGAGGTCGCGTAAGAATGAACCAGTGCAGATATCGAGTGCGAGCCAGGACGGGGTGGAGCGTTGAACAGCCACGACGTCACCGATGAACAGTGGGAAGGGCTCGCCCAGGTCGTACCGCTGCGCAGCCGCAACGAATGGCCGTCCTGGCCCGGCCACCGCGCGATGCCCGACGCGGAGACCGAGGCGCGGCGCCGTTTTGTGGTGATGCGGGTGAACATCTTCGCGGACGCCCGCGAGGTCGCCGAGACCGTGATGGCGCAGATCCCGGTCCTCCTCGACCTGACCGGGGCGGAGACGGAAGTAGCCAAGCGCGTACTGGACTTCAGCAGCGGCGTGGTCCTCGGCCTCGGCTGCGGGATGCACCGGGTCGACAAGAACGTCTTCCTCCTGGCGCCGCCCGGCACCGAGGTGCAGGGGCTCGTCGCGGCGGCACAGTCGTAGCGGAGTCCTGGCGGACGCCGCCGTTGCGGGGGCCTTCCACGGAGGACACAGGAGTTCGGTAATCCTGCGGAATCCCTCATTCGTAGGAAGGTCACTTGGGCGGAACGGTTCACCAGAGCCGTGTCCGCCTACCGTCCGGACATGACTGTGCACCTTCCGGAGGCGGGCGCCGAACCACCGACGGGTCCGGACCGGAGCCGCGTCACCGAACTGCGTCTCTCGGCTTTCGCCTCGCACCGGAGCGCCGTGTTCCCGCTCGGACCGCTGACCCTCGTCGCAGGGCCGAGCGGGAGCGGCAAGACCACCGCACTCGCCGCGTACGAGGCACTCGCGAGGCTCGGCGCGGGCGAGGAACTCGTCGACGTCTTCGCCGATCCCGTGGCCTGCGTGCCCGACCGCGCACGGGGTGACGGACAGCACCGGCGCGGGTTCCGCATCGGCTGCACGGTCGACGGTCCCGTCGGGGCGGTGCGGCTCGACGTCGCCGTACAGGCCGAGCCCGAACTGCGCGTCGTGGGCGAGCGGCTGACCCGGGGTGGCCTCACCCTCCTGGAGACGGCGCTGCGTGATCCGGGGCGGCGGGCGGTGCAGGCCGCCTGGCACACGGCGGGCATGACACCGGTGACGCGCGGTCCGCTGCCGGACGACCGGCTCGGCACGGCGCTGCTCCCGCTGCGGGTCGCGGGCAAGACCGAGGGGCAGCGCCTGGTGCTCGCCGCGGCCGAGCAGGTGGTGGTCGCGCTGCGCTCGGTGTTCCCGTGCACGCCTCGGCCCGGTCTCATGCGGCTGCCGGTGCCTCCCGGACTGATCGGCGCGGGGCGCCTGTTGAGCGGCTGCGACAACATCGCCGAGGTTCTTCTCCGTACGCGCCAGGAGTGCGGCCACCGTCACGCGCGGCTGGTGAGCGCGGTGCGGGCGGGGTGTGCGGGGCCGGTCGTGGACGTGCTCGCGGAGGTGGCCGATGACGGGTCGGTCCATGCGCTCGTCGACCGGGGTGGCGGCATCAGGTCGCCCGTCGGGCGGCTCGGGGACGGCGAGTTGCGGTATCTGGCGCTGGCCCTGGTGCTGCTCACCGGGCCCGGGGTGCTTGAGGTGGACCCGGTGGCCGAGGTGCCGTCGGCCTATCAGAGCCTCACCGTGCTCGCCGACGGACTCGACCACTTCCTCGACCAGCGGCAGAAGCGCGCACTCGCCGAACTGGCGGCGGACACCTGCGAGCGCGGCCACATCCGGCTCGTCGGGACGGTGAGCGACGCGTCATGGGGCGCGCTGGCGGGCGGGGCCGCGATGGTAGACCTGGGGCGTGACGGAACTTGATGTAGCGGGACTGCAGCGCAGGCTGGCCGACTTCGCGGCGAAGCGGGACTGGGAGCAGTACCACACGCCGAAGAACCTGGCCGCCGCGCTCAGCGTGGAGGCGTCCGAACTGGTCGAGATCTTCCAGTGGTTGACCCCGGAAGAGTCGGCACGGGTGATGGAGGACCCGGAATCGGCGCACCGGGTGACGGACGAGGTCGCCGACGTGCTGGCCTACCTGCTGCAGTTCTGCGAGGTGCTCGGCGTCGACGCGCTGGCGGCGCTCGACGCGAAGATCGACCGGAACGAGCGGCGTTTTCCCGCGGGGTGAGGTGAGTGCGCGGTCCGGTCTGGTCCGGCCCCCGGGCGGGCGGTCTGGTCTGGTCCGGCCCCCGGGCGTCTGTGGGTCCTACGTGCTCGCAACGCAGATCTATGGTGCGTAGATTTGTCACTCTCTGGAGTGGACGCGTTGTCCACAGTCGATAACTTGTCCACAGATTTCCTGGTTGCTCTGGCTTTTCGTCCCGTTGGCACTCACTCTGGGTAGTGGGCAAGGGAGTTCGGGCGAACGTGCGGTGGGTGTGCGCGCGGGATGGGTGGGGGTGCGCATGGAGGCGATGCGGCTCATCGAGGCGAGCAGACACGCACTGGCGCGGAGCCAGGACCCCGCGGACATCGTTGCCGAGGTGTGGCAGTCCCAGGCCCTCGCGCAGGCGATCGGCAGCCGGCTCGCGATCGCAGGGCCTCCGGAGTTACGGGGGGAGGCGCTCGGCCTGAGCGAGGTCGGCGGCAGAGGCTGCGGGGCCCTCGTCGCCCCGGGCCTCGGGACGGAGGAGATCCGGGCGGCGCGGCTCACGGGCATCGGCCGGGCGCACGAGGTGCTGCGGGGGCTGGACGAACTGCTCGGCGATGTAGGGATCGCGCTGGTCGGCGTGGCCATGGGCGCGGACGACGAGGGGGTGTATTGGCAGTGCATGGAAGCGATCGACGCCGCCGACGAGTCGAGGGACCGGGTGCTCGAGATGCTGCGCAGGCTCGCGGTGCGCGAACAGAGCCTGCCCGAGACCGACTCGGCGGCGGGGTCGCCATGATCCGGGGTCGTGCCGGGGGCCGGGTGCGGCCGGCCGGCACGGGCGCCGGGGGAGTGCCGGTGCCGTCAGAAGCGGTTGGGCTCGCCGCCCGCGGAGGGGCGAGAGGCGGGGGGCGTGGTGCCGTCGGCCGTCGTGGACTGCTGCAGATCCGCGTCGAGCTGGGTCAGGTCCGCGTTGAGCGCGGCCATCAGCTCCTCCATCTGCTGGAGCAGGCCCTTGGGTGGGCCATGCTGCTCGGGCACGGACGGTTCGCGCGCGGCCTCCTGCTCGGGTACGGCTTCCTGCGACATGGCGGCCTCCTCGGCCCTCGCCCTCCAGGTGGCGGAGGGCTGCTGGTGCAAGCGACGCACCAGCAGCTGCTGCCGGCACGGGCGCCGGGCGGTCCGGCTCCGCCCGAGCCAACGATCATCTGCTGCGGCGGGTCACTGGGGCGGGGCCGCACCGGATGCGGGGTTGACGGAATTTCACCCGGCCGGGGCGGCGCGCTACGGCGGGGGCCGGTGGAGTTGACGGGAGCGCGGCAGGGGCCGACTCCACCGGCACGGCACGGCCGCGGGGCGGCCGTGGCGCGGTCAGGTCAGCTGCGACATGACCTGCGAGGAGATCAGCTCCAGGTGGTCGAGGTCGTCCAGGTCGAGGATCTGGAGGTACATGCGCTGCGAGCCGGCGGCCTGGTAAGCGGCGATCCTCTCCACGACCTCATCCGGGGAGCCCGCGAGCCCGTTCGCCCTCAGGTCCTCCACCTCGCGTCCGATCGCGTCGGCCCGGCGCTTCACCTCCGCGTCCGTCTTGCCGACGCAGGCCACCAGGGCGTTGGAGTAGGTGAGGTCGTCGGCCGAGCGGCCGATGTCCTCCGCGGCGGCGCGCACGCGCTTGAACTGCTGCTCGGTATCGGTGAGAGAGGCAAAGGGAATGTTGAACTCGCTTGCGTAGCGGGCCGCGAGGGCGGGCGTCCGCTTGGCGCCGTGGCCGCCGATGAGGACGGGCACCTTGGGCTGCGCGGGCTTGGGAAGGGCGGGAGAATCGGAGAGTTGGTAGTAGGTGCCGTCAAAGGTGAAGCGCTCGCCGACCGGCGTCTCCCACAGGCCGGTGACAATGGCGAGTTGTTCCTCCAGGCGCCCGAACTTCTCCTTCGGGAAGGGAATTCCGTACGCGGAGTGCTCTGCCTCGTACCACCCCGAGCCGAGGCCGAGCTCGATGCGGCCGCCCGACATCTGGTCGACCTGCGCGACCTGGATCGCGAGGACGCCGGGCAGCCGGAAGGTGCCCGCGGTCATCAGTGTGCCCAGCCGGATGCGCCGGGTCTCGCGGGCCAGACCGGCGAGGGTGATCCAGGCGTCCGTGGGGCCGGGAAGACCGTCGGAGGAGCCCATCACGAGGTAGTGGTCGGAGCGGAAGAAGGCGCTGTAGCCGAGGTCCTCGGTGGCTTTGGCGACGCGGAGGAGCGTCTCGTAGGTCGCACCCTGCTGCGGTTCGGTGAAGATTCGAAGGTCCATGCAGCTATCTTGCCCGGACGCCCGAGTCAGTTTCAGTCGCCCGCAGGCCGTGTTGCGCCTGGTCGCCCCAGGAGCCCGAGGGGCCGCGCGGCCGTGTGGCGCAGGGGCCCGGAGGCTACGCTTTGGCACTGGTTGTCCGGGCGAGGGGCCCGGAGACGGTGTCGCGGTTGGGGTCGAGATGGTTGCTGGCAGAGTTGTCCGGTTCGACGGCGCGCGGGGGTATGGGTTCATCGCCCCGGAGCACGGTGGGGAAGACGTGTTCCTGCACGCCAACGACCTGCTGATCCCGGAGCCCTTGGTGCACACGGGGGCGCGGGTCGAGTTCGAGATCGAGGAGGGGGAGCGCGGGCCCAAGGCGTCGTCCGTCCGGCTCCCCGCGGGGGCGCAGGTGCAGACGGCAGCGACGTTCGCGGGCGGCAGGGCCCAGGTGCCGCCGTCCGTCCAGGCGTCGGCCGCCGGGTTCGACGACGGCGAGGAGCCGACCTGCGACGTGCTCAGCGTCGCGGAGTACTCGTTCGAGATGACCGAGCTGCTCCTGGAGGCCGCTCCGTGGATGACCGGGGAGCAGATCAAGCAGCTCCGCGAGCAACTGGTGCAGCACGGCAGGAGCCACGGCTGGGCGGAGGGCTGACGGGTCACGAGGGGGTCAAAAACCCCTGAGTGAGTCAGTGATGTTCGCTGTACGGTCTAGAGGCGCGCTGGAGCCGCAACCCGTAAGTTTCCGCAGTTCAGATTGCGTTTCGAGGCATACCCGTGTTCCTGACGATCAGTACCTCCGGTACCCCTGAGAGCCCCGCGACCGACCTCGGATTCCTGCTGCACAAGCATCCCGACAAAGCGCAGCGGTTCTCCACGTCGTACGGCACCGCGCACGTCCTGTACCCCGAGGCTTCCGTGGAGCGTTGCACCGCCGCGCTGCTGCTCGAGGTGGACCCCGTGGCGCTGGTGCGGCGGGGCAAGGGGAAGGGGCGGGGCGGGGCACCCGACGCGGCGCTCGCGCAGTACGTGAACGACCGGCCCTACGCCGCTTCGTCGCTGCTCGCCGTGGCGCTCAGCGCGGTGTTCTCCAGCGCCATGCGCGGGGTGTGCAACGCGCGGCCCGAGCGGGCGAGGCAGCCGCTGCCGCTGCACGTCGAGGTGCCCGCGCTGCCGGCGCGTGGCGGCGCGGACCTGGTGCGCAAGCTGTTCGAGCCGCTGGGCTGGACGGTCACGGTGACGCGCGTGCCGCTGGACGAGCAGTTCCCCGAGTGGGGCGACTCGCGGTACGTCCACCTCGTACTCGACGTGCCCGACGGGAAGTTGACCCTCGGTGAGGCGCTTCGGCACCTCTATGTCCTTCTCCCGGTGCTCGACGACGCCAAGCACTACTGGGTCTCGTCGGACGAGGTCGACAAACTGCTGCGGGCCGGTGAGGGTTGGCTCGCGGACCACCCCGAGCAGAAGGTCATCACCAGCCGCTATCTGGCGCGGCGCTGGTCGCTGACCCAGGAGGCCACGCAGCGGCTCGAACTGGTGCGGCTCGCCGACGCGGACGACACGGACGTCAGCGACCTGGACAACGCGGTCGACGAGGAAAGCGACACAGAGGAAAAGCCCGTGCCGCTCGCCGTGCTGCGGCGGGAGGTGATCCTCGCGGCGCTGACCGACGCCGGTGCCGGGCGTGTGCTCGATCTCGGCTGCGGGCAGGGGCAGTTGGTGCAGGCGCTGCTCAAGGACACGCGGTTCACCGAGATAGCCGGGGTCGATGTGTCGATGCGCGCACTGACCATCGCGTCGCGGCGGCTGAAGCTCGACCGCATGGGCGAGCGGCAGGCCGAGCGCGTCAAGCTGTTCCAGGGCTCGCTCGCGTACACCGACAAGCGGCTCAAGGGGTACGACGCCGCTGTGCTCAGCGAGGTCATCGAGCACCTCGACGAGGAGCGGCTGCCCGCCCTGGAGTACGCGGTGTTCGGCTCCGCGCGGCCGCGCACCGTGCTCGTGACGACGCCGAACGTCGAGTACAACGTCCGCTGGGAGACGCTCCCCGCCGGGCACGTACGGCACGGCGACCACCGGTTCGAGTGGACGCGCGAGGAGTTCCGGGGGTGGGCCCGGCAGGTCGCCGAACGGCACGCGTACGGCGTGGAGTTCGTGCCCGTCGGGGACGACGACCCCGAGGTGGGCCCACCGACCCAGATGGCCGTGTTCACGCAGACCGACAAGACCGACAAGAACAGCAAGACCGACCAGAACGTGAAGGAGGTGCGGGCGGCATGACGAACGAAACCAGCGACAGCACCAGCGCAAGCACCAGTTCAGATGCCGCTCGCGCGGGACGCGTGCTGCCCGTCACCGACCTCTCCCTCGTCGTCCTCGTCGGTGCCACCGGCTCCGGCAAGTCCACCTTCGGCCGCAAGCACTTCAAGCCCACCGAAGTGCTCTCCAGCGACTTCTGCCGCGGCCTCGTCGCCGACGACGAGAACGACCAGGGCGCGAGCGGCGACGCTTTCGACGTGCTGCACTACATCGCGGGCAAGCGCCTCGCCGCGGGCCGGCGCACCGTCGTCGACGCGACCAACGTGCAGAGCGAGAGCCGCAAGCAGCTGATCGAGCTCGCAAGGCAGCACGACGTCCTGCCCATCGCCATCGTCCTGGACGTGCCCGAGGAGGTCTGCGCCGCGCGCAACGCACAGCGCGCCGACCGGGCCGGACTGCCCCGCCGCGTCATCCAGCGCCACCAGCGCGAACTGCGGCGCTCGCTCAAGCACCTGGAGCGCGAGGGGTTCAGGAAGGTCCACGTCCTCAGAGGAGTGGAGGAGGTCGACCACGCCACCATCGTCACCGAGAAGCGCTACAACGACCTCTCGCACCTCACCGGCCCCTTCGACATCATCGGCGACATCCACGGCTGCTCCGCCGAGCTGGAGACACTGCTCGGCAAGCTCGGTTACGTCGACGGCACGCACCCCGAAGGGCGTACGGCCGTGTTCGTCGGCGACCTCGTCGACCGCGGCCCCGACTCCCCGGGTGTGCTGCGCCGCGTGATGTCGATGGTCGGCGACGGCACCGCCCTGTGCGTACCGGGCAACCACGAGAACAAGCTCAGCCGTTATCTCAAGGGCCGCAAGGTCCAGCTCACCCACGGACTCGCCGAGACCGTCGAGCAGTTGGCGGCCGAGAGCGAGGAGTTTCGCGCGAGCGTCAGACAGTTCGTGGACGGCCTCGTCTCGCACTACGTCCTGGACGGGGGCAAGCTCGTCGTCTGCCACGCGGGCCTGCCCGAGAAGTACCACGGGCGTACGTCGGGCCGGGTGCGCTCGCACGCGCTGTACGGCGACACGACCGGCGAGACCGACGAGTTCGGCCTGCCCGTGCGCTATCCGTGGGCGGAGGACTACCGCGGCAGCGGCGCCGTGGTCTACGGCCACACCCCCGTGCCGACCGCGACCTGGCTGAACAACACGATCTGCCTGGACACCGGCGCCGTCTTCGGCGGCAGCCTCACCGCGCTGCGCTGGCCGGAGCGCGAACTGGTCGACGTACCGGCGGAGCGCGTCTGGTACGAACCGGCCAGGCCGCTGCGCACCGACGCCCCCGGCGGTCACGACGGGCGGCCGCTCGACCTGAACGACGTGCACGGCCGCCGCGCCGTGGAGACACTTCCCCTGGCTCTCAACTCCGTTCGAGCAGGGGAGACCCCAACCGCGGGACGTGTCGCGGTGCGCGAGGAGAACGCGGCGGCGGCCCTGGAGGTCATGAGCCGGTTCGCCGTCGACCCGCGGCTCCTTCCGTACCTCCCGCCGACGATGGCGCCCACCGCGACCTCGCAGCGCGAGGGCTACCTGGAACACCCGGCCGAGGCCTTCGCGTCGTACGCCGGTGACGGGGTCGGCCGGGTCGTGTGCGAGGAGAAGCACATGGGCTCGCGCGCCGTGGCCCTGGTCTGCCGCGACGCGGACGTGGCCCGCGAGCGCTTCGGCGTGGACGGGCCGACGGGTTCGCTCTGCACCCGCACGGGCCGTCCCTTCTTCGACGACGCGAAGGTCACCGAGGAGATACTCGGCCGCCTGCGCACCGCCGTCACCGAGGCGGGTCTGTGGCAGGAACTGGACACTGACTGGCTGCTGCTCGACGCGGAGTTGATGCCCTGGTCGCTGAAGGCCTCCGGCCTCCTGCGCACGCAGTACGCCGCCGTGGGCGCCGCGTCCGGAGCCGTGTTCCCCGGCGCGATCGCCGCCCTGGAAGCGGCGGCGGCACGCGGAGTGGACACCGGGGATCTCCTGGCCAAGCAGCGGGAACGAGCCGTGGACGCAGCCGCGTTCACGGATGCCTACCGCCGCTACTGCTGGCCGACCGAGGGCCTGGAGGGCGTGCGTCTCGCCCCGTTCCAGATCCTGGCCGTCCAGGGCCGCAGCCTCGCCGCCCTCCCGCACGACGAACAGCTCGGCCTGATCGACCGCATGGTGGAGCACGACGGCACCGGACTGCTGCAGACCACCCGGCGGCTCTATGTCGACACGGGCGACGAGGCATCGGTCCAGGCAGGCATCGACTGGTGGCTGGAGATGACCAGCCGCGGCGGCGAGGGCATGGTCGTCAAGCCGGTCGAGGCGCTGGTCAGGGACGCGAAGGGCAGGATCGTGCAGCCCGGCATCAAGTGCCGCGGACGCGAGTACCTCCGGATCATCTACGGCCCGGAGTACACCCGCCCCGACCACCTCGACAAGCTGCGGGGCCGTTTCCTGGGCCACAAGCGCTCGCTGGCGATCCGTGAGTACGCCCTCGGGCTCGAGGCCCTGGACCGCCTCGCGGCCGGCGAACCGCTGTGGCGCGTGCACGAGGCGGTGTTCGCGGTCCTGGCCCTGGAGTCGGAGCCGGTGGACCCGCGGCTTTAGCCGACCAGACCCGGGATCCCGGCCGACCAGACCCGGGGTTTGGTCAACGGCGGGCGTCGGCCGTCCGGCAGGGGAAAGATGGGCTCCATGGGATTCCATGTCGACTCCGAGGCCGGGCGGCTGCGCCGCGTGATCCTGCACCGTCCTGATCTGGAGCTCAAGCGGCTCACGCCGACCAACAAGGACGCGTTGCTCTTCGACGACGTCCTGTGGGTCCGCAGGGCCCGCCAGGAACATGACGGATTCGCCGACGTGCTGCGCGACCGCGGGGTGGCCGTCCACCTCTTCGGCGACCTGCTGACCGAGGCGATGGACGTCCCCGGGGCGCGCCTGCTCGTGCTCGACCGGGTCTTCGACGAGAAGGAGTACGGTCCGCTGGCGACGGACCATCTGCGGGCCGCGTTCGAGACGTTGCCGTCGGCCGAGCTCGCCGAAGCGCTGATCGGCGGGATGACGAAGCGGGAGTTCCTCGAGCGCCATCCCGAGCCGACCTCCGTGCGCTTCCACTGCATGGACCTGGACGACTTTCTGCTCGGCCCGCTGCCCAACCACCTCTTCACGCGTGACACCTCGGCGTGGATATACGACGGCGTCTCCATCAACGCGATGCGCTGGCCCGCGCGGCAGCGCGAGACCGTGCACTTCGAGGCGATCTACCAGCACCACCCGCTCTTCCGGGCCGAGGAATTCCACATGTGGTCGCAGGGGCAGTCGGACTACCCCTCCACCATCGAGGGCGGCGACGTCCTGGTGATCGGCCGGGGCGCGGTCCTCATCGGCATGAGCGAACGCACCACGCCGCAGGCCGTCGAGATGCTCGCGCACAAGCTCTTCGCGGCGGGCTCGGCCCAGACGATCGTGGCCCTGGACATGCCGAAGAGACGCGCGTTCATGCATCTCGACACGGTGATGACGATGGTCGACAGCGACACCTTCACGCAGTACGCGGGCCTGGGCATGCTGCGTTCGTACACCATCGAGCCGGGCGTCGACGGGCGGGAGCTGAAGGTCACCGACCATCCGCCCGAGCACATGCACCGGGCGATCGCGGCGGCCCTCGGGCTGCCCGGCATCCGGGTCCTCACCGCCACGCAGGACGTGCACGCGGCCGAGCGGGAGCAGTGGGACGACGGCTGCAACGTACTGGCGGTCGAGCCGGGCGTCGTCGTGGCGTACGAGAGGAACTCCACGACGAACACGCATCTGCGCAAGGAGGGCATCGAGGTCATCGAGATCCGGGGCAGTGAGCTGGGGCGCGGCCGGGGCGGTCCGCGGTGCATGAGCTGTCCGGTGCAGCGGGATGCCGTCGACTGAGCCGGTGCGAGAATGGGGACTGTATATAAATGTGGAGCATCGTATAGACTTCCAATGTCCCCTTACGCGTACCCCTGGAGCGCCATCATGGCCATCGACCTCACCGGCCGCCACTTCCTCAAGGAGCTGGACTTCACCGCCGAGGAGTTCCGCGGCCTGATCGATCTTGCCGCCGAGCTGAAGGCGGCCAAGAAGGCGGGGACCGAGACGCAGAGCCTGCGCGGCAGGAACATCGCGCTGATCTTCGAGAAGTCCTCCACGCGGACGCGCTGCTCCTTCGAGGTCGCCGCCGCCGACCAGGGCGCGTCGACGACGTACCTCGACCCGGCCGGATCCCACATCGGCAGCAAGGAGTCCGTGAAGGACACCGCCCGGGTGCTCGGCCGGATGTTCGACGCCATCGAGTTCCGCGGCGACGCCCAGTCGACGGTCGAGGAGCTCGGCGCCCACGCGGGCGTCCCCGTCTACAACGGCCTGACCGACGACTGGCACCCCACCCAGATGCTCGCCGACATGCTCACGATGACCGAGCACAGCGCGAAGCCCCTCACCGAGATCACCTTCGCCTACCTCGGCGACGCCCGTCTCAACATGGGCAACTCGTACCTGGTCACCGCGGCGCTCCTCGGCATGGACGTACGCATCGTCGCCCCGAAGGCCTACTGGCCCGCGGCCGATGTCGTCGCCCAGGCCCGCAAGCTGGCCGAGGGCAGCGGCGCGCGGATCGCGCTCACCGAGGACGTCACCGAGGGCGTCGCCGGCGCCGACTTCGTCGTGACCGACGTCTGGGTCTCCATGGGCGAGCCCAAGGAGGTCTGGGACGAGCGCATAGCGGCGCTCTCGCCGTACGCCGTGACCATGGACGTCCTGCGCGCCACGGGCAACGCCGACGTGAAGTTCATGCACTGCCTCCCGGCCTTCCACGACCTGGGCACGCAGGTCGGCCGCGAGATCCACGCCCGGCACGGTCTAAGCTCTCTCGAGGTCACCGACGAGGTCTTCGAGTCGGCGCACTCCGTCGTCTTCGACGAGGCCGAGAACCGCCTGCACACGATCAAGGCGGTCCTCGTCGCCACGCTCGCCTGACGGCCGTCCGACCTGCCACACACGCGTTACCAGCTCACACTGGTGGGGCCGGGGAACACCTTCCCCCGGCCCCGCTTCTTTGCGGCCCACCCCCGCCGCGCCCAAGCACCACCGAAATGAGAACCACCGCATGCGCTCGACCGGTCCGGCAGGACTCCGCATCAAGTCCCCCGAACTCCTCGTCGCCGAATCGGGCGCCGACCTGGAAGGCCACGGCCTCAAGCGCACGATGGGCCTGTTCCAGCTCGTGTGCTTCGGCGTCGGCGCGATCGTCGGCACCGGCATCTTCGTCGGCCTCTCCGACAGCGTCGCCGAGGCGGGCCCCGCGGTCGCCGTCTCGTACTTCCTGGCCGCCGTCACCTGCATCTTCACCGCCTTCTCGTTCGCCGAGCTGGGTGGCGCGATCCCGGTCTCCGGCAGCTCGTACTCCTTCGCGTACGCCTCGCTCGGCGAGCGCACCGCGTTCCTCGTCGGGTGGTGCCTGCTCCTGGAGTACGGCGTCTCCGTGTCCGCCGTGGCGGTGGGCTGGAGCCAGTACCTGAACGAGCTGCTCGAAAGCCTCACCGGCTGGCACCTGCCCGACGCGCTCTCCGCCGGTCCGGGCGAGGGCGGCGTCGTGAACCTGCCCGCCGTGGTCGTGATCCTCCTTGCCGCGGTCCTCCTCGTACGCGGCATCCGCGAGAGCGCGCGGGCGACGGCCGCCATGGCCATGCTCAAGATCGGGATCCTGCTGCTGTTCCTCGCGATCGCGTTCACCGCGTTCAAGGCCGGCAATCTCACCCCGTTCGCGGGCGCCGGAGCCTCCGGCATCACCGCGGGCGCCTCGCTCGCCTTCTTCTCGTTCATCGGCTTCGACGCGATCACCACGGCGGGCGAAGAGGTCAAGAACCCCCGCCGGAACATCCCGATCGCCATCCTGATCTGCATCGGAGTCGCCACGCTGCTGTACGTCGCCGTCGCCCTCGGGGCCATCGGCGCACTGGGAGCGGACGCGGTCGCCGACAAGCCCGCCGCGCTCTCGCTGGTCGTGAACCAGGTGACCGACTCGGCGGTCGGCGGCGGGATCATCGCCTTCGGCGCCGTCGTGGCCATCGCGTCCGTCGTCCTCGCCGTGATGTACGGGCAGACCCGCATCCTGATGTCGATGTCCCGCGACGGGCTCATCCCGCGCGTGTTCGAGCGGGTGTCGCCGAAGACGTCGACGCCGGTCGCCAACACCTGGATCGTCGCCGCGGTCTTCGCCGTACCGGCCGCCTTCTCGTCGCTCGACGTGGTGGTCAACCTGACGACGATCGGCACGCTGGCGATCATGGTCGTGGTGAATGTCGCGGTGCTCGCGCTGCGCCGCTCGGCGCCGGAGCTGAAGCGGACCTTCCGGGTGCCGCTCTACCCGGTGAGCCCGGTCCTGGGCGTGGGCTTCTGCCTCTACCTGATCTGGGGCACGGGCTGGACGACGTGGGTGCAGTTCGCCGTGTTCCTGGTCGTGGGCTCCGTGGTGTACGCGCTGTACGGACGCCGTCACTCCCGCCTGGGCAAGGCCGCCGAGGCCGAGCCGGTTACGCCGCGGGGAGTGTGAACCAGACCGCCTTGCCGGAGTCGGTCGGGCGGTGACCGCAGGACGAGCTGAGGGTGCGGATCAGGAGCAGGCCGCGCCCGTGCTCCTGCCAGGGGTCCGGCTCGCTCATCGGCGCGGGATCGCTGAGATCGCCGGGCGGCAGCGGGTTCGAGTCGTGGACCTCGACCTGGCAGCCGGTCGGCAGGAGCTCGATGACGAGCTCTATCGGGTCGTGCCCCGAGGTGTGCTCCACCGCGTTGGCCACCAGCTCGGCCGTGAGCAGCTCAGCGGTGTCGCTGTCGGCGGCCGACTCGATCTCCGTGAGTGCGGTACGCACCAGCGCACGAGCGATCGGTACTGCCGCGGCGGTATGCGGCAGCGCGATGCGCCACGAGGTGGGAGCGGGGGGTTCTGGCAAGGCGTGTCCGTTCAGGGCAGCAGGCGATCCTGCTTTCAACCGTACGAATCTTAAGCGCTATGTCGACAGGGTCGACGGTCGGGCATTTCCGGGACGTCCGGCCTTGGGGGGCTCCCTGTGAAAAGACGTGCATATCGAGACTTAAGTTCCCGTCGGGGTCTGTGACGCGCGTCGGTTATCGCGTGCTCGTGACGACAGTCACGGATGAGTGATAACTTCGAGAGGCAGCGAGAACGTACAGAGCTGGACCGCCGCCGCCCCTACCGAGGAGGCCGCACGTCGCCATGAGTCCCTTCACCGGCTCCGCCCCCCGCACCCCCGACTGGCAGCACCTGCGCTTCGAGGTGGACGACGGGGTCGCCACGGTCACCCTCGCCCGCCCCGACAAGCTGAACGCGCTCACCTTCGGTGCCTACGCCGACCTGCGCGATCTCCTGGTCGAGCTGTCCCGCGACAAGTCCGTACGCGCCCTGGTGCTCGGCGGGGAGGGGCGCGGCTTCTGCTCGGGCGGTGACGTCGACGAGATCATCGGCGCGACCCTCGGCATGGACACCGCGCAGCTGCTCGACTTCAACCGCATGACGGGGCAGGTCGTCCGCGCCATCCGCGAGTGCCCCTTCCCGGTGGTCACCGCCGTGCACGGGGTGGCCGCGGGCGCGGGCGCCGTGCTCGCCCTCGCCTCGGACTTCCGGGTGGCGGACCCCTCGGCGCGGTTCTCCTTCCTCTTCACGCGGGTCGGCCTGTCGGGCGGCGACATGGGGGCTGCGTACCTCCTGCCCCGCGTCGTCGGACTCGGCCACGCCACCCGCATCCTGATGCTGGGCGACCCGGTGCGCGCCCCCGAGGCCGAACGGATCGGCCTGATCAGCGAGTTGACGGACGAGGGCAAGGCTCATGAGGCCGCACAGGCCCTGGCCCGCCGCCTCGCCGACGGCCCCGCACTTGCCTACGCGCAGACCAAGGCGCTGCTCACCTCCGAACTGGACATGCCCCTCGCCGCCGCCGTGGAGCTGGACGCGGCGACCCAGGCCCTCCTGATGACCGGCGAGGACTACAAGGAATTCCACGCGGCGTTCACAGAGAAGCGCCCGCCCAAGTGGCAGGGGCGCTGACGATGGGCGAGACGCGAGGGAGCGGGCTGCCCATACGGAGCGAGGAGCCGCCGCCCGGCGAGCGGCCCGCGTCCGACGGGCGGCCTGCGTCCGACGGGCGGCCTGCGTCCGACGGGCGGCCTGCGTCCGACGGGCGGCCTGCATCCGACGGGCGGTCCGCGTGCGACGGGCGGTCCGCGTCCGGGGAGCGGCCTGCATCCGACGGGCGGCCTGCGTCCGGGGAGCGGCCCGTGCCCGGCGAGCGGCCCCCGTCCGACGGGCGGCCCGCGTCCGGGGAGCGGCCCGTGCCCGGTGAGGCACCCGCGCCCGGCGCGCGGTCCGCGCACGGCGGGCCGGGCGGCTCCGCCGAGGTGGCCGGGGCCGTCCGGGTGTCCACCACGCCGCCCGAGGCGCACCGCATCGCCGTCATCGGTGGCGGTCCCGGTGGGCTCTACGCAGCGGCGCTGCTCAAGCGCCTCGACCCCGAGCGCGAGATCACCGTCTGGGAGCGCAACGCCCCGGACGACACCTTCGGCTTCGGGGTAGTCCTCTCGGATGAGACGCTCGGCGGCATCGAGCACGCCGACCCCGTCGTCTACGCCGCGCTCCAGGCCGAGTTCGTGCGCTGGGACGACATCGACATCGTGCACCGGGGGAGCCGGCACACCTCGGGCGGACACGGCTTCGCGGCGCTCGGGCGGCGCAGGCTGCTCGGCATCCTGCACGAGCGGTGCCGGGAGCTAGGCGTCGACCTGCGCTTCCGTGCCGAGGCGCCGCCCGCCGCCGAGCTGGCCACCGCGTACGACCTGGTGATCGCGGCGGACGGCGTGCACAGCCTCACACGCGAGGCGCACACCGAAGCCTTCGGGCCGAGCATCGAGACGCACCGCTGCCGCTACATCTGGCTCGCCGCCGACTTCGCCTTCGAGGCCTTCCGCTTCGAGATCGCCGAGACCGAGCACGGCGTGATGCAGCTGCACGGCTACCCGTTCTCGACCGCTGGGACGGGCGAATCCACCGTCATCGTCGAGATGCGCGAAGAGGTGTGGGAGGCGGCCGGATTCGCGGAGCTCGACGAGCACGAGTCGACCGAACGCTGCGCCAAGATCTTCGCCGACGCGCTCGACGGCCGGGCCCTCCGCGGCAACAAATCCGCCTGGATCAACTTCAAGACCGTCGTCAACAAGCGCTGGTCGCACGGCAATACGGTGCTCCTCGGCGACGCCGCCCACACCGCCCACTTCTCCATCGGCTCCGGCACCAAGCTCGCCGTCGAGGACGCCCTCGCGCTGGCCGCCTGCCTCCAGGAGCAGCCCGGCATCCCCGAGGCCCTCGCCGCGTACGAGACGGAGCGCCGTCCCGTCGTCGAGTCCACGCAGCGCGCGGCCCGCGCGAGCCTGGAGTGGTTCGAGCGGCTCCCGGACCACCTCGGCCAGCCGCCGCGCCAGTTCGCGTTCAACCTGCTCACCCGCAGCCGCCGCGTCACCCACGACAACCTCCGCCTTCGCGACGCCCACTTCACCGAGTCCGTCGAGCGCGAGTTCGGCTGCCCGGACGGTACGCCGCCGATGTTCACACCCTTCCGCCTCCGCGACCTCACCCTGCGCAACCGCGTGGTCGTGTCCCCCATGGACATGTACTCGGCCGTGGACGGCGTCCCCGGCGACTTCCACCTCGTCCACCTGGGCGCGCGGGCGCTCGGCGGCGCGGGCCTGGTCATGACCGAGATGGTGTGCGTCAGCGAGCGTGGCCGCATCACGCCGGGCTGCGCAGGGCTCTACACCGACCAACAGGCCGACGCCTGGCGCCGGATCACCGACTTCGCGCACGCCCAGGCGCCCGGCACCGCGATCGGCGTCCAGCTCGGCCACTCAGGACGCAAGGGCTCGACGAGGCTGATGTGGGAGGGCATCGACGAACCCCTCGACGAGGGAAACTGGCCGCTGGTGGCCCCCTCACCGCTCCCGTACAAGGCGAACAGCCAACGCCCGCACGAGCTGGACCGGGCCGGGCTCACCGTGATCCGCGAGCAGTTCACCGACGCGGCCCGACGGGCCGAGCGCGGCGGCTTCGACCTCCTCGAACTGCACTGCGCACACGGCTACCTGCTCTCCGGCTTCCTCTCGCCCCTGACCAACCTCAGGACGGACGAGTACGGCGGCCCACTGGCCAACCGGCTGCGCTTCCCCCTCGAAGTCTTCGACGCCATCAGGGAGTTGTGGCCCGACGGCAAACCCATGACGGTCCGCATCTCGGCCACCGACTGGGCCGACGGCGGCACCACTGCCGACGACGCCGTCGAGATCGCCCGCGCCTTCGCCGCGCACGGCGCCGACGCGATCGACGTCTCCACCGGGCAGGTCGTCTCCGACGAGCGCCCCGCGTACGGCCGCTCCTACCAGACCCCGTTCGCCGACCGCATCCGCAACGAAACCGGCGTCCCCGTCCTCACCGTCGGCGCCATCTCCTCCTGGGACGACGTCAACTCGCTGATCCTGGCCGGACGTACGGACCTGTGCGCGCTCGCACGCCCGCATCTGTACGACCCGCACTGGACCCTGCACGCGGCGGCCGAGCAGGGGTATGCGGGGCCGGGCGTCAGCTGGCCCGTGCAGTACGGCGCGGGCAGCCGCCGACCGCAGACGGGACGTACGGACGCGCCCAAACCCCGCCTCACGCTGGGGAGTTGACGACTCAGGAGCTGTCCGGCCTCGCGAACCCGGCCCCCGCGTCCCGCAGCCGTCCGTCGAGCGCCGTGAACACCTCGGCGGAACGGTCGCCGGGCCACCCCTCCGGGAGGAGTTCCCCGGGCAGCCCCGGATCCGCGTACGGCAGCCTGCGCCAGGAGTCCAGGGCGAGGAGATAGTCGCGGTACGCCTCCTCCGGCGGGGTGTCAGCACGCCCCTGCCAGGCCCTGAGTACGGGCTCGTGCCGGTCGAGGAACGCCTCGTGCTCCTTGGCGATGGAGGACAGGTCCCACCAGCGGGCCACCGCCTCCGCCGTCCCCGCGAAGCCCAGGTGCTCGCCCCGGAACAGGTCGACGTACGAGGCGAGTTGGAGGCGCTCCAGGGTGTGCCGGGTCTCTTCGTAGAGGTGCGCAGGGGCGATCCACACCCCCGGAGCTGCCGTTCCGAAGCCGAGTCCGGCGAGGCGCGAGCGCAGCACGTGCCGCTTCTGGCGTTCGGACTCCGGCACGGAGAAGACGGCGAGCACCCAGCCGGCGTCCTGCCGCGCGGCCGGGGGAGAGGCGTAGATGCGGCGGTCGCCGTCCTCCAGGAGCTGCCGCGCGTCCGGCGACAGGGCGTACCCCGCCGCGCCCGCCGCCGTCCGCGCCGGGAGCAGGAGCCCGCGCCGCTTGAGCCGGGACACGGACGAGCGCACGGACGGGGCGTCCACGCCGACCGGGGCGAGGAGCCTGACAAGATCGGCGACGGGCACCGGGCCGGGGGCCGCTCGCCCGTAGGCGCCGTAGAAGGTGACGATCAGGGACCGTGGAGTGTGCTGCTCGGACACGTGATCACTCTACGGTCCCGGGCTCCCGCAGCCGGAACCGTTGCAGCTTGCCTGTCGCGGTGCGTGGCAGCGCGTCCAGGTAGACGATCTCGCGCGGGCATTTGTACGGCACGAGCTCGCCCTTCACGAACTCGCGCAGCCGGTCGGGGTCCCGTTCGGTGCCCGCGCGCGGGACGACGTAGGCGACGACCTTTTGGCCGCGCAGCTCGTCGGGGAGCCCCACGACGGCGGTCTCCAGGACGTCGGGGTGGCGCATGAGCGCCTCCTCGACCTCCGGGCCCGCAATGTTGTACCCGGCCGAGATGATCATGTCGTCCGCGCGGGCCACGTAGGTGAAATAGCCGTCGGTGTCGCGGACGTAGGTGTCCCCGGTGACGTTCCAGCCGTGGCGCACGTACTGAAGCTGCCGCTCGTCGCCCAGATACCGGCAGCCGACAGGACCGCGCACGGCGAGCAGACCGGGCTCGCCGTCCGGCACCGGAGCACCCGAGTCGTCGACCACGCGCGCGTGCCAGCCCGGCACGGGGCGGCCCGTGGTCCCGGGGCGGATCGCCTCGTCCGCGGCGGAGATGAAGATGTGCAGGAGCTCCGTGGCACCGATGCCGTTGATGATGCGGTGTCCGGTGCGCTCGTGCCAGGCCTGCCAGGTGGCGGCGGGCAGGTTCTCGCCCGCGGAGACGCAGCGCCGCAGGGTGGAGACGTCCGGGGCGTCCGGCTTGCCCAGCTCGTCGAGCATCGCGCGGTACGCGGTAGGCGCCGTGAAGAGCACCGTCACGCCGTGCTCGGCCATCGCGGGCAGCAGCTGCTTGGGCCCCGACTGTTCGAGCAGGAGCGAGGAGGCGCCGGCCCGCAGCGGGAAGATGACGAGGCCGCCGAGCCCGAAGGTGAAACCCAGCGGCGGGCTGCCCGCGAACACGTCGTCGGGGCCCGGCTTCAGGACGTGGCGCGCGAAGGTGTCGGCGATGGCGAGCACGTCACGGTGGAAGTGCATGCAGCCCTTGGGGCGGCCCGTCGTGCCGGACGTGAAGGCGATGAGGGCGACGTCGTCGGCGGAGGTGGCGACGGGTTCGTAGACCTCCGGCTGCCGGGCGGCGCGCGCGAGCAGGTCGTCCTCCGCGTCCCCGCCGAAGGTGGTGACGTCGAGCCCGGGGATCCCGGCCTTGATCAGGTCATCCACGGCACGGGCGTCGCACAGGGCGTGGCGGACCTCGGCGATCTCGCAGATCGTGGCCAGCTCGTGCGGGCGCTGCTGCGCCAGGACGGTGACCGCGACCGCGCCCGCCTTCATCACCGCGAGCCAGCAGGCCGCGAGCCAGGGGGTCGTCGGGCCGCGCAGCAGGACGCGCCGGCCGGGCAGGACGCCGAGCTCGCCGGTCAGGACGTGCGCGATCCGGTCGACGTGGCGCCGCAGCTCGTCGTACGTCCACACGTCGCCGGAGCCCGAGCGGAACGCGGGCCGGTCGCCGCCGAACCGCTCCACCGTGCGGTCCAGGAGCTCGACGCCGCAGTTGAGGCGATCGGGGTAGTGCAGCTCGGGCCGGTCGTGGACGAACGCGGGCCACTGCTCCGGCGGCGGGAGATGATCCCGGGCGAAGGTGTCCACGTGAGCCGATGGGTGGAGTCGGAGTGCACTCTTGGCGTCCACAGCGGGTCGCCCCCTTGCCGTTCGGGCTTGTGGTGAGCTCGCGCAACGAGCGTATCGTGTTGGTGACGACAGTCAACGGTGCGCGATAGAGGAGGGGCCCGGCATGACGGCATTCTCGCTCAATCCGGAACAAACGGCCTGGTGTGCGGAGCTGCGCACCCTCGCGGACGAGCGGTTGCGCCCGCTGGCGGAGAAGGGCGAGCCGGGCCGCGTGAACCGACCGCTGGTGGAGGCGCTGGGGGAACTGGGGCTCCTTGAGCGGCTGTTCGCGGGGGAGGGGGCCGGCGCCGGCCCCGCATCCCGCGCCCCGCACGCCACATCGGGCGCCCTGGGCCTCTGCCTCCTGCGCGAGTCCCTCGCTTACGCCTGTACGGAGGCCGAGACCGCGCTTGCCCTGCAGGGCCTCGGGGCGCATCCCGTGGCCGCGTTCGGCTCCGTTCGGCAGCGCGAACAGTGGCTCGCGCCCGCCCGTGCGGGGCGTGCCGTCGCCGCCTTCGCGCTCTCCGAACCCGGGGCGGGCTCGGACGCCGCCGCGCTCGCGCTGAGCGCCGCACCGGACGGCTCGTCCGCCTGGCGGCTCACCGGCGAGAAGTGCTGGATCTCGAACGCCCCCGAAGCCGACTTCTACACCGTCTTCGCCCGCACGACCCCCGGCGCGGGCGCCCGTGGCGTCACCGCCTTCCTCGTGCCCGCCGATCGCGCGGGCCTCACCGGCACGCCCCTGGACATGCTCTCCCCGCACCCGATCGGCGCCCTCGCCTTCGACGGCGTGACCGTCACCGGCGAGGACGTGCTCGGCGAACCCGACCGCGGCTTCCGCGTCGCCATGACCACCCTCAACCGCTTCCGCCCCAGCGTCGGCGCCTTCGCGGTCGGCATGGCGGCCGCAGCCCTGGACGCGACGCTGGCGCACACCGCCGAACGTGACGCTTTCGGCGGCAAGTTGAAGGATCTCCAGGCCGTGGCCCATCAGGTCGCCGAGATGGCCACCCGGACCGAGGCGGCCCGCCTCATGGTGCACGCGGCAGCCGCGGCGTACGACCGCGGCGAACCGGACATCGCCCGACGCGCCGCGATGGCGAAGCTCCTTGCCACGGAGACGGCGCAGTACGTCGTGGACGCGGCGGTCCAGCTGCACGGCGCACGCGCCCTGCAGCGGGGGCACTTGCTGGAACACCTCTACCGGGAGGTGCGAGCGCCGCGCATCTACGAGGGGGCGAGCGAGGTCCAACGGACCATCATCGCCAAGGAGTTGTACGCCGCTCAGCCGTCCGCGGCTCACCCCGACGCCCGGCCCGCCACCCCTGAGGAGCCCACCGCATGAGCCTCGAACGCGTCAACCCCGCCGAACTCTCCCCGCCCACCGGCTTCTCGCACGCCGTCACGGCCACCGGTGGCCGTCTCGTCTTCCTCGCGGGCCAGACCGCGCTCGACGCCGAGGGCAAGGTCACCGGCACGGCCCTGCCCGAGCAGTTCGAGCAGGCGCTGACCAACCTCCTCACCGCCCTGCGCCACGCGGGCGGCACCCCGGCCGACCTCGCCCGCGTCACCGTCTACGCCACGGACGTCGCGGCCTACCGTGAGCAGGCCCCTCAACTCGGCCGTATCTGGCGGCGTTTGGCGGGCCGCGACTACCCCGCCATGGCGGTGATCGGCGCGGTCCGGCTCTGGGACGAGCAGTGCCTCGTGGAGCTGGACGGGGTGGCGGTCGTCGACTGATCCGCATAGCGTCGGGCCGACGATCACGTGAGGGAAACGGGGCGGCCATGGCACGAATCGAGCTCACCGCGGGACCGGTCGAGTACGAGGACACGGGCGGGGCCGGTACGCCGATCGTGCTCCTGCACGGCCTCGTCCAGGACGGCAGCGTATGGCGCCATGTCGTCGACGAGCTGGGTGCGGAGTTCCGCTGCCTGGTGCCGACGCTCCCGTACGGCAGCCATCGGCTGGCGCTGAAGCCGGGCGCCGAACTGACTCCGGTGACCATGGCCCGGCTGATCGGCGAGTTCGCCGACGCGCTGGAACTCGGCGACGACGCCGTGTTCGTCGAGAACGACGCGGGGCGGCTCCAGCAGCTGGCGGCCGAACGGCCCGAGCGTGTCGGGCGGTTGGTCATCGCGGGCTGCGAGGCCTTCGACAACTACCCGCCGCGTGCCGGCGGCAAGATGATGGACGCCGCCGCGCGCGTTCCCGGCGGCATCGCGCTCCTGATCCGCGTGCTGTCCGTACGCGCGCTGCGCCGCGTGCCCGGCACGGGGTACGCGGTCATGGCGCACCGCCCCGTCCCGCACGACCTGACGGACCGCTGGCTGAAGCCGCTGCGCACCGACCCCGCGGCTCGCCGGATCCTGGTCCGCTACCTGCGCTCGGCGCGCAGGGCGGAGATGCGGGAGGCGGCGGAGGCTCTGCGCTCGTACGACCGACCGGCTCTGATCGTCTGGGGCAGGCAGGACAAGATGATGCCCCCGGAACACGGCCGCAGGTTCGCCGAACTGCTGCCCAGAAGTCGGCTGGTGGAGCTGGACGACTGCCGCACCCTGATTCCCCTCGACCGCCCTGAGGGCCTGGCGACAGCGATCCGGGACTTCGTGAGGGTCCCGCAGGGGGCGTGATGATGCGTCTGCAGACTGGTGGGGGCTGGTCGCGCAGTTCCTCGCGCCCCTGAGGGGCCCCGGCGGGGTGCCTCAGTTGCGGCCCTCGAAGGATGTTGTGGTGAAGGCTGTCTTGTCGCGGGGTGTTGTGCCGTTGGTGAGCCACCAGTGCGTGGGTTGTTCGCCGTAGAGGCCGAAGAGCGTGCCCGTGCCCCAGTTCAGGATCAGTTCCTCCTTGCCGTCGCCGTCGCCGTCGTAATCGGCGGCGGCGTACGGGCGGGCGTGCCGCCACTGCGGCGGGGTCTTCTTGCCGTTGACGCGGGCCGGGCCCTCCCGGAGCACCTTGGTGCGGCCCTTCTCGCCGTCCAGCAGCAGCGCGCCCTTGTCCGTGGCGACGAGGATGCCGTCCTTGCCGTCGCCGTCCGGGTCCGCGGACGTGTAATCGCCGGGACCGTAGTAGGAGTTGCGGCTCAGCGGGATCTTGTGCGTGATGGGGGCGCCGCCCTTGCCGGGGTAGACCGCGAGCGAGCCGATCGTCTCCGGGGCCTCTCCCGTGTCCGGCTCGTTGTTGCGGCTTCCGTTGTCGCCGATGGCCAGATCCCGGGCGCCGTCACCGTCGTAGTCGCCGAAGGCCACCGCGTTGCCCTCGCGCAGCTCGACCGCGGTGCGGGAGAGGCCGCTCCCGACGCGCGCCGGGTAGAGGACGCCACTCGTCTGCCCGCCGTCGTCGCCCACGTGGATGAGGAGGCCGGTCGCGCGCGGCTTCCCCGAGGGGACGATGTCGTCCGCGGCCAGCCAGCCGCCCCTGCCCGCCCGGGTGTCGGTGCGGGCCGGGGCGCCGGAGCGGGCGAAGGGGCCGTACAGCAGGGTCACGGACCCGTCCTGCCGGAGCGCCGCGATGTCGTGCCGGCCGTCCCCGTCGAAATCGCCCCGCACCGGCTTGGTCAGGGTGCCGCCCGGATTGCCGCCGGGTGTCCTGAGGCGCGTCGCCGACTCATCGGCCTTGGGGCCGCCCGGGCTGCCCCAGTCCACGTTCAGCACCTCCCGCTCCTCCTCGATCCAGTCGCTGTGGACGAAGTCGGGATAGCCGTCACCGTCCAGATCAGCGGTGGTGACGGTGCCCGGGACGTAGTCGTACACGGCGTGGGTCGAGGGGTCGAGCCCTTTCGCGGAGCCGAAGACGACCCCGGTCCGCCCGTCCTTGTTCTCGTTGCAGGACGGCACGGCGACGAGCAGATCGCGGTGCCCGTCGCCGTTGATGTCGTCCGGGTCCTTGGAGCCCTTGCCGTCGGCGGGCACCGGACGGCTAGCGGTCGGGGTCGACACGGGGTTACCGCCCTCCTTGGGGCCCCGCGAGCCCTTGCCGCCGCCGTCGGATGCCTGCTCGCCGCACCCCGCCGCGAGAAGGGTCAGCGAGGCACAGAGCGCGAACGCGACGAGGGCGCGTGTGCCGGGGACGAGGGTGCGATCTTCCATGCACCCACCCCAACACCGCGCCCTCACACGTCTCCAGTGACGACCGGCGATCGTTGCCCAGTCGTAGCGGGAGAGGCAGTCACCCGGACCGCGCTAGATGTCCCGGAACGTCTCGATCTGCGCGCCCACGGAGTTGAGCCGCTCGGCCAGTTCCTCGTAGCCACGGTTGATCACGTACACGTTGCGCAGGACGGACGTGCCCTCGGCGGCCATCATCGCGAGCAGCACGACCACGGCGGGCCGCAGCGCGGGCGGGCACATCATCTCGGCGGCGCGCCAGCGGGTCGGGCCCTCCACCAACACCCGGTGCGGGTCCAGGAGTTGGAGGCGACCGCCGAGCCGGTTCAGGTCCGTGAGATAGATCGCGCGGTTGTCGTAGACCCAGTCGTGGATCAGCGTCTTGCCCTGCGCCGCAGCCGCGATGGCCGCGAAGAAGGGGACGTTGTCGATGTTCAGGCCGGGGAACGGCATCGGGTGGATCTTGTCGATCGGCGCCTCCAGCTTGGAGGGCCGGACGGTGAGGTCGATCAGGCGCGTACGGCCGTTGTCGGCGAAGTACTCCGCCGTGCGGTCGTGGTCGAGCCCCATCTCCTCCAGGACCGCGAGCTCGATCTCCAGGAACTCGATCGGGACGCGCTTCACGGTCAGTTCGGACTCCGTGACGACCGCCGCGGCGAGCAGGCTCATCGCCTCGACCGGGTCCTCGGACGGCGAGTAGTCCACGTCGACGTCGATGTTCTTCACGCCGTGCACCGTGAGGGTCGTCGTGCCGATGCCCTCGACCTTGACGCCGAGCGCCTCCAGGAAGAAGCACAGGTCCTGGACCATGTAGTTCGACGAGGCGTTGCGGATGACCGTCGTGCAGTCGCTGCGCGCCGCGGCGAGCAGGGCGTTCTCGGTCACGGTGTCGCCGCGCTCGGTCAGCACGATCGGCCGGTCGGGGACGACGTCACGCGCGACCTCCGCGTGGTAGAGCCCCTCGGTCGCCGCGATGTCGAGCCCGAAGCGGCGCAGCGCGATCATGTGCGGCTCGATCGTGCGGGTGCCGAGGTCGCAACCGCCCGCGTACGGCAGCTTGAAGCGGTCCATGCGGTGCAGCAGCGGGCCCAGGAACATGATGATCGAGCGGGTCCGGATCGCGGCTTCCGCGTCGATCGCCTCCATGTCGAGCTTGGCCGGCGGCACGATCTCCAGGTCGACTCCGTCGTTGATCCAACGGGTGCGGACGCCGATCGAGCCGAGCACTTCGAGGAGGCGGTAGACCTCCTCGATGCGCGCCACACGGCGCAGCACCGTGCGTCCCTTGTTGAGCAGGGAGGCACAGAGCAGCGCGACGCAGGCGTTCTTGCTCGTCTTGACGTCGATGGAGCCGGAGAGCCGCCGGTTGCCGACCACTCGCAGGTGCATGGGGCCCGCGTACCCGAGCGAGACGATTTCACTGTCGAGAGCCTCGCCGATACGGGCGATCATCTCAAGACTGATGTTCTGGTTGCCGCGCTCGATGCGGTTCACGGCGCTCTGACTTGTGCTGAGCGCCTCGGCGAGCTGCGACTGCGTCCAGCCCCTGTGCTGACGGGCGTCGCGGATGAGCTTGCCGATACGTACGAGGTAATCGTCTGCCATGTTCCGCAGGTTATCTCAGATATGAGATGACGCACGCGCTGGGGTAGGCCATCCGGGAAACAACCGATTCGATGCGGGAAACAACCGATTCGGTACGGAAGTTCCCGTACGTCGTTCGCGTACCCCACTTGCCCGTGCCCGGTCAGCCGCATCCGCACGACGCGTGCCGCCCGCCGTGCACCGCGGCCTGCGCCGTGAGCCGCGGCCCGGCCGCCGCGCGCGTCACCCGGGCGGCGGCAGCGCGCCCGGCCGACGAGTCGGCGTCATGCACCACTGTGCCTCCGGTCAACGTCAGACGCACCTCGGAGGAGCTGATATCGGCCACCGGACACCGCGTCACATCGCGGTCGAGCAACACGAGATCGGCCGACTTCCCCGTTTCCACCGACCCCGTCAGGTGGTCCATGCGGAGCTGTCGCGCTGAGCCGAGGGTGTGCATGAGCAGGGCGGACGAGCGGCTGAGACCCTCCTCCTCGCGGTACAGGGCCCCCTCGCCCTCGGCCCCGAAACGGTCGACGGCCGTACGCACCTGGTTCCACACCTGAAGCGGATCGACGGGCCAGTCCGAGCCACCGGCGAGCCGCGCCCCGTGCCGCTCCAGGCTGCGCGCCGGGTACTGCCAACGGTGCCGCCCGGCACCGATGTAGGGCAGCAGGGCGTCCATGGTCCAGGTGTTGCGGGTGGCCCACTGGAGCTGCATGCAGGGGATGACGCCGAGGCGGGCGAAGCGGGGCAGGTCGGCGGGGTCGACGAGTTGGAGGTGGGCGGTGGTGTTGCGCAGGCCGCGCGCCCCGGTCGCGCGCAGGGCGTACGCGTACCCGTCGAGGGAGGTACGGACGGCGCGGTCGCCGATGGCGTGCGCGTGCATCTGCCAGCCGTCCTCGTTGAAGGCGGCGGTGAGCCGGCCGTAGTCCGCGGCCGACACGTACAGGTCGCCGCGGTTGTCGGTGGGCCTGCCGTCCTTGTCCAGGTAGGGCTTGAGCAGCGCGGCGGTCTGCGCCGGGTACTCGATGACCCCGTCGAGGAACACCTTCACGGTGCCGAAGCGAAGTCCTCGTACGCCACCGAAGTCGCCGCGCAACCCGCGCGCGAACGCCAGGGCAGCCGCCGGGTCCTTGGCCAGGTCCGAGTCGATCCGCAGCGCGGGCACGACGCGCTGCGGCAGGGCGCCCCGTTCGGCGAGCGCCTGATAGAGGCTCAGCTCGCCCTTGCCGACGACCGCTTCCATGAAGGTGGTGATCCCCGATGCGGCGGCCTCGGCGAAGATCCTCGCGGCGGCGGCCACGAGCTGCTCGCGATCCGGCTCGGGGATGTGCCGGGTCACCAGGGGCTGCGCGTCGTCCTTGAGCACACCGCTGGGCTTGCCGTCCGCGCCCTTGACGATCTTGCCGCCAGCCGGGTCCGGCGTGGTGGCGGTGATCCCCGCGATGTCCAGGCCACGCCGGTTGACCCACAGGTTGTGCCCGTCGCCGCCGATCAGGGCCACGGGCCGCCGGGTCGGCAGGGCGTCGAGCATCGAGTGGTGCGGCGCGGTGCCGTGCGGCAGCAGGCCCACCGGATTCCAGTCCTCCACCACGAGCCACCCGTCGGGTTCCTGGTCGTTGGAGTCCTTCAGGAACCCGGTGAGCGTCTCGCGCAGCTCCTCGACGGTCTGCTCGGCCCCCGCAAGCGACGGCTTCAGCGAACGGTCGCCGGCGCTCATCGGGTGGGCGTGCCCGTCGTGGATGCCGCTCATCAGGGTGCCGCCACGCCCGTCGACGACCTCGGTGTCCCGCCCGATGAACCGCTTGAGGGCGGCGTCGCGCCCGACGGCGAGGATCTTCCCGTCCCGGCCGACGGCGACGGCCTGGCAGGGTGCGTGCCCCCGGGTGCCGCTGAACACCCGGGAGTTGTGCACGACAAGCGCGGCGGACCGGCGGGGCGAGGCGGCGGCCTCGGGCGCACCGGCAAGGGCGACGATGCCGGTGGCGCCGGCGGCGGCGAGGAGAGTGCGGCGTGGGAGGTTCGCGGACGGCATGAGGGCTCCTCGGGGTATCCAGGTGGGCGGGCGGGAAAATCCGCCGCGACGCGGCGGCACGGACGAACCGTCGACCCGCACCCGGCACACTCCGCGAGTAACGCGTTAACCAAAAGCCGCCCCCCACAACGGATTCCGTGGAGACACTGCCCCCCGGCACAGGGAATCCGTAGGATGACCGCCGTGCCAGGGCCCACCCTCACCGACATAGCCCGCGCTGCGGAGGTATCGACCGCGACGGTCTCGCACGCCCTGAACGGCACGGGCCGCCTCGGCGCCGCCACCCGCCGCAGGGTGCGGGAGACCGCCACCGCCCTCGGCTACGGCACCCGCGGCACCGCCCCGCGCACACGGACGCTCGGCATCGCCGTGACCACGTTCGCCACCGCCTGGAACTACACGGAAGTCGCCTACTTCTCGCGCGCCGTCACCGCGGCCACCTCCGCTGCCCACGCACGCGGCTACGCCCTCACCACGCTGCCCGCCGACCGAGCCGCCGACGACACCTGGCACAGCCTCGCCGTCGACGGCATGCTGATCATGGACAGCCCGCGCGGCGACCCGATGGTGCACGCGCTGCGCGCCCGCGGCGTCCCGCTCGTCTTCGACGGCGCCCCCGGCGACCCGCGCCCCGGCGACCACTGGGTCGACAACGACCACATGGCCACCACCCGCGAGGTCCTCGACCACCTCGCCGCGTCCGGCGCCCGCCGCGTCGCCCTGCAGTCCGGCCACGGCGACGAGCACTACGCGCGCGCGGTGACCGCGGCCTACGCCGGATGGTGCGCGGAGCGAGGCACCGATCCGCTGATCGTGCCCTTCGACGTGACGGACGGCCAGGGGCGCGCGTTCGACGCGCTGTTGCGGGGCCCGGACCGCGCCGACGCCGTGTACGCGGCGTACGACCCGGGCGGCCGTCAGCTCCTGGCCGCCGCGGACCGCCTCGGCCTGCGGGTCCCGGACGAGCTGCGGGTGGTGTGCGCGAGCGAGGACCCCGGGTACGCGGCGACGCTCCCGCCCGTGACCACGGTGACCCTCGACCCGGAGCGGACGGCGCGCGCCGCGGTCGGCCTCCTCGTCGACCTGATCGAGGGCGCCGGCGACATGACGCCCGGCCCCGTCGTCGTACCGGCGGCCCTCCTGGTGCGTGACTCCTCGCGCGCTCAGCCCGCGGCCGGATAGTCGACGTACCCCTGCGCGCCGCCCTGGTAGTACGTGGCGGGGTCACCGGCGGCCAGTTCGCGGCCCAGGGCGAACCGGCTCACCAGGTCGGGGTTGGCGACGAAGTGCGTGGCGAAGGACACGGCGTCCGCGCATCCCGCGCCGACGAGGGCGTTCGCGGAGTCCCTGCCGAAGCCGTTGTTCGCGATCAGCGGTCCGTCGAACCGTTTGCGGTAGCGCGCGAACGCCTCGGGGGCGGGGCTCTCCCCGGGGCCCGTGAGGTCGGGACCGCGCAGGTGGAGATAAGCCAGCGGGCGGTCGTTCAGCGCCGTCACAAGATCGTCGAAGTCACCGAGCAGCTCCTCGTCCACGACGAAGCGCTCGGTCGCCGCCATGTACGGCGAAAGGCGCACGCCCACCCGCCGCCCCTCCCACTCGGCGCTGACCGCGTCCACGACGTCGAGCAGCAGCCGCCGCCGTCCCGCGCGGTCGCCGCCGTAGGCGTCGCTGCGGTGGTTGAGCCGCGGGTTGAGGAACTGGGCGAAGAGGAACGCGCCGAGGGCGTTGATCTCGACGCCGTCGAAGCCTGCACGGCGCGCGTTGGCCGCGGCCAGGCGGAATTCGTCCACGGTCGCCTCGATGTCGGCCGCGGTCATCGTGCGCGGCGTGAGCGTCTCCTTGAACCCGCCGGCGGTGAATGTCTTGGCGCGAGGGTCGATCGCCGAAGGCCCCGCGGGCAGTTCACCGCCGAGGTGGTCGGGGTGCGAGGCGGCCCCGGTGTGCCAGAGCTGCTGCACGATTCGGCCGCCGAGGGCGTGGACGACATCGGTGACCCGGCGCCACCCCGCGACCTGGGCCGCGCTGTGGACGCCCGGGACGTTGACGAACCCGACGGCCCGTTCGCTGACCCAGGTCCCCTCGGTGACGATGAGCCCGGCGCCGGCCCGCTGCCCGTAGTAGGCGGCGTGCAGTTCGGTGGGGACGAGGCCGGGGTTGTCGGCGCGGGCGCGGGTGAGCGGGGCCATCACCACGCGGTTGGGCAGCCGGAGCTCGCCCAGGTCCATGCCGTGCAGGAGCGGCTGGTCGAGGGTGGTGGGCAGGGTGGCGGTCATGGCGGTTCTCCTTCGTGGCGTTACTGTCACGGCGGCTCTGGCGCCGGGGACACGAAGGTGACGGCGTACGACGGGGAAAGGTGACCGATGGACCGGCAGGAGATCCTCGCGGACCGCTTCGAGGCGCACCGCGGCCATCTGCGCGGGCTCGCCTACCGCATGCTCGGCTCGCTCAGCGACGCCGACGACGCCGTGCAGGAGGCCTGGCTGCGACTCAGCCGCACCGAGGCCGACGTCGACGCGGCCGAGATCGAGAACCTCACCGGCTGGCTCCGTACGGTCGTCTCCCGCCTCTGTCTGGACATGCTCCGGTCGGCTGCCGCACGCCACGAGCAACCGGCGGGCGAGCACCTGCCCGACCGGATCCCGGAGCCGGGCGACGGCGGGGACCCGGAGGAGGAGGTGCTCCTCGCCGACTCGGTGGGCCGCGCGCTGCTCGTGGTCCTCGACACACTGGGGCCCGCCGAACGGGTCGCCTTCGTGCTGCACGACCTGTTCGCCGTGCCGTTCACGCAGATCGCACCGATCGTGGAGCGCACCCCGGTCGCCACCAAGAAGCTCGCGAGCCGCGCACGCCACAAGGTGCAGGCCCCGCCCGAGGCCCTCGCCGCACCCGGGCTCGCGGGGGACCGGCGTGTCGTCGAGGCCTTCCTCGCGGCAGCCCGCAGCGGTGACCTGGAGGAGCTGCTCACGGTCCTGGCCCCGGACGTGGTGCGCACCGCCGACCTCACCGCGGTGCTCCGCGGCGCGCGAGCCGTGGCCAAGGAGACGGTGCTCCTGCGGCGCAACGCCCGCTTCGCGGAGCCCGCGCTCGTCGACGGCTCGGTGGGCGTGGTCGTGGCCCCGTACGGACGACTGGTCCTCGCCCTGCTGATCAGGGTCGACGACGAGCGGATCGCCGCGTACGAGGTGGTCGCGGATCCGGTGCGGCTGCGTGCTCTGGAGTTCTCCGTGCTCCCTTCGGCATACGGGCAGGCGGGCGCGCCTCGTCGTCCGCGCGGGTGATGTACTAGAGTTATCTCGACATCGAGATATCTGCCGAGGCGCACCAGAAGCCGCCACTCGGTAAGGGTTACCTAACTAAGCCTTACCTTAGCGGATCGACGAGGAGTCGTGGCGGCAGGATGTGACGGAAACGCGCACATATATGAAGGAGACTGTCGTGTCGGCGAACAGCTTCGACGCCCGCAGCACGCTGCGCGTGGGCGACGAGTCGTACGAGATCTTCAAGCTGGACAAGGTCGAGGGCGCCGAGCGGCTGCCCTACAGCCTGAAGGTCCTCCTTGAGAACCTGCTCCGCACCGAGGACGGCGCGAACATCACCGCCGACCACATCCGTGCGATCGGCTCGTGGGACTCCCAGGCCCAGCCCTCGCAGGAGATCCAGTTCACGCCGGCCCGCGTGATCATGCAGGACTTCACCGGCGTGCCCTGCGTCGTCGACCTCGCCACCATGCGTGAGGCCGTCAAGGAGCTCGGCGGCGACGCGGACAAGGTCAACCCGCTCTCCCCGGCCGAGCTGGTCATCGACCACTCCGTCATCGCCGACAAGTTCGGCACGGCGGAGGCCTTCGGCCAGAACGTCGAGCTGGAGTACGGCCGCAACAAGGAGCGCTACCAGTTCCTGCGCTGGGGTCAGACCGCCTTCGACGACTTCAAGGTCGTCCCCCCGGGCACCGGCATCGTCCACCAGGTCAACATCGAGAAGCTGGCGCGTACGGTCATGGTCCGTAACGGCCAGGCCTACCCCGACACCCTGGTCGGCACCGACTCGCACACCACCATGGTCAACGGCCTCGGCGTCCTCGGCTGGGGCGTCGGCGGCATCGAGGCCGAGGCCGCGATGCTGGGCCAGCCGGTCTCGATGCTCATCCCGCGCGTCGTCGGCTTCAAGCTGACCGGTGAGCTGCCCGCCGGCACCACCGCCACCGACCTGGTCCTCACGATCACCGAGATGCTGCGCAAGCACGGCGTCGTCGGCAAGTTCGTCGAGTTCTACGGCGAGGGCGTCGCCGCCACCTCGCTCGCCAACCGCGCCACCATCGGCAACATGTCGCCGGAGTTCGGCTCCACCGCCGCGATCTTCCCGATCGACGACGAGACGCTGAAGTACCTGCGCCTGACCGGCCGTGACGAGCAGCAGGTCGCGCTCGTCGAGGCGTACGCCAAGGAGCAGGGCCTCTGGCTCGACCCGGCCGCCGAGCCCGACTTCTCCGAGAAGCTGGAGCTCGACCTCTCCACGGTCGTCCCCTCCATCGCAGGTCCGAAGCGCCCGCAGGACCGCATCGTCCTCGCCAACGCCTCGCAGCAGTTCGCGCAGGACGTGCGCAACTACGTCAACGACGACGAGGAGGCCGGCAAGGAGTCCTTCCCGGCGTCCGACGCCCCGGCCTTCTCCAACGGCATCCCGACGAAGCCGACCACGGTCACCGCCCCCGACGGCTCGACGTACGAGATCGACCACGGCGCCGTCACCGTCGCCGCGATCACCTCCTGCACCAACACCTCGAACCCGTACGTGATGGTCGCCGCCGCGCTCGTCGCGAAGAAGGCCGTCGAGAAGGGCCTGACCCGCAAGCCGTGGGTCAAGACCACCCTTGCCCCGGGCTCCAAGGTCGTCACCGACTACTTCGACAAGGCGGGGCTCACCCCCTACCTCGACAAGGTCGGCTTCAACCTCGTCGGCTACGGCTGCACCACCTGCATCGGCAACTCGGGCCCGCTGCCCGAGGAGGTCTCCAAGGCGGTCAACGACGCCGACCTGGCCGTGACGTCCGTCCTCTCCGGCAACCGGAACTTCGAGGGCCGCATCAACCCCGACGTCAAGATGAACTACCTGGCGTCCCCGCCGCTGGTCGTCGCGTACGCCATCGCGGGTTCGATGAAGGTCGACATCACCAAGGACGCGCTCGGCGCCGACCAGGACGGCAACCCCGTCTACCTGAAGGACATCTGGCCCTCCGAGGCCGAGGTGAACGACGTCGTCGCCAACTCCATCGGCGAGGACATGTTCAACAAGTCCTACCAGGACGTCTTCGCGGGCGACGCCCAGTGGCAGGCCCTCTCGATCCCGACCGGCAACACCTTCGAGTGGGACCCGCAGTCGACCTACGTCCGCAAGCCCCCTTACTTCGAGGGCATGACGATGGAGACCACCCCGGTCTCCGACATCGAGGGCGCCCGCGTCCTGGCCAAGCTGGGCGACTCGGTCACCACCGACCACATCTCCCCGGCCGGTGCGATCAAGGCCGACACCCCGGCCGGCAAGTACCTCACGGAGCACGGCGTCGAGCGTCGCGACTTCAACTCCTACGGCTCGCGCCGTGGCAACCACGAGGTCATGATCCGCGGCACGTTCGCCAACATCCGCCTGCGCAACCAGATCGCGCCGGGCACCGAGGGCGGCTTCACGCGTGACTTCACGAAGGAGGACGGCCCCGTCTCCTTCATCTACGACGCCTCGCAGAACTACCAGGCGGCCGGCACCCCGCTCGCGATCCTCGCGGGCAAGGAGTACGGCTCCGGTTCGTCCCGCGACTGGGCCGCCAAGGGCACCGCGCTCCTCGGTGTGAAGGCCGTCATCGCCGAGTCGTACGAGCGCATCCACCGCTCGAACCTCATCGGCATGGGCGTCCTGCCGCTCCAGTTCCCCGAGGGCCAGACCGCCGAGACCCTCGGCCTCACCGGCGAGGAGTCCTTCTCCTTCACCGGCGTGACCGAGCTGAACGAGGGCCGCACGCCGCGCACCGTCAAGGTCACCACCGACACGGGTGTGGAGTTCGACGCGGTCGTCCGCATCGACACCCCCGGCGAGGCGGACTACTACCGCAACGGCGGCATCATGCAGTACGTGCTGCGTTCGCTCATCCGGAAGTAAACACAGCCGCAAGTAAGCGTTGCCGCAAGTAGGCATTGCCGTAGGTCAGTTGGGCCCGCATCCCCCTCGCCGGGGGGTGCGGGCCCTACCCTTTGTAGGGCAAGAGCGCGCGGCGGCGACGGGGGATTCTGTGGACGCTGGAGCAGTGGGCATCAAGGTGGCGTCCTCGGTCGTGGTGCCGTTACTGAAGCGGCTGTTGCTGCCGCCGCCCAAGGCGCCGGGAGCCGAGTACTCCGAACGGCCCGTACGCATCAAGGGGTTGCTGTCCTTCGCCGGGGACCACCCCTCGCTCAGCAAGGACGACATGCACCGGCTCGCCCAGGAGCTGGTGCGCCGCGCGGTGCGGTCGGCGGGGCCGCACGAGCGGCCGATCGCGGACGACGAGCACGACGCCGTCGGACAGGCCCTGACGCGTACGCTCTTCGCCCTCGGCGAGCTCGACATGGACGACGTGGGGGTCTTCAAGCTCGGGCCCGAAGGTCTCGCCACCGCGCTGTCCCGCGAGGCCGGGCCCGAGACGCGCAGGCTGCTCACCCGCGACGCGGCGCTCTTCCACGACGTACTCCTGCGCACGGCCTGCGTGCACCTCGTGCGGTTCTTCACCCAGCGGCCCGGATTCGCGGCCCGCGCCCAGCTCGAGGAGTTCCAGGAACTGCAGCGGCAGAGCGAGCAGTTGGAGGTCATCCTGCGCCGGGTCTCGGGCGACGACTGGACGACCGCGGACGCGCGCTTCGAGGAGAAATACTCCGACTACGTCATCAAGGAGCACGGCAGCCTCACCCTCTACGGAGTCGATCTGCGCAAGACCGACCGCAAGGTGTGGCCTCTGGAGAGCGCCTACCTGAGCCTGCGGGCGGTTGCGACGGCCGCCGCGGACGACGAACCCGACCTGGACACCGAGGGAAGGGCGGCGGTGCTTGAGGAAAGCGTCGAGTCCGTCCTCGTCGGTCATAGGCGCGTACTCCTCCAAGGGGTCGCCGGCACGGGCAAGACGACGCTCGTCCAGTGGCTGGCCCTGACCACCGCGCGGCAGGACACGGTACCGGGGCATCTGCCGCAGCTCCTCGGCCGCGTCCCGTTCGTCCTCCCGCTGCGCACCCTGGTCCGCGAAGGCACCGAACTGCCCCTGCCCGAGGACTTCCTGCGCCGGACGGGCTGCCCGCACTCGGGGAGCGAACCCGACGGCTGGACGGCGCGCGTGCTCCAGAACGGCCGCGGGCTCCTGCTCATCGACGGCCTCGACGAGATCCCCAAGGCCGACCGCGCGCGCACCCGGGAGTGGCTGCGCCGGCTCCTCGCCGCCTTCTCCGGCAACCTGTGGCTCGCCACCACCCGCCCCTCCGCGCTCGCCCCCGGCTGGCTGGAGCGCGAGGGCTTCCACGAGTTCACCCTGAACGCGCTGCGCCCCGACGACCTGCGTCGCTTCATCCAGCGGTGGCACACGGCGACCAAGGCCCGCAAAGGCAAGGACGACGAACTGATCGAGTCCTTGCGCACCCGGCCGGAACTGAGCAGGCTCGCCACCAACCCGCTCATGTGCAGCCTGATGTGCGCCCTGCACGAGGAGCGCCACGGCTTCCTGCCCGAGGGGCGGGCCGCTCTCTACAAAGCCGCCCTTTCCATGCTGCTCGAACGGCGCGACAAGGAGCGCGGCCTGCGGCCCAAGATCAGCGAGACGGACGCCACCCTCAGCGAGGAGGCCGCCGCCGAACCCCTCAAACGCTTCGCGTACTGGCTGATCCGCAACGAACGCACCCAGATCGAGCGCCCGGACGCCGTGGACCTGGTCCGCAGGCTCCAGCCCCAGGTGCCGAGCCTGGCGAAGATGGGAGCGCCCGAGGACGCCCTGCAGTACCTCATCGAGCGCACCGGCGTACTCCGTGAACCCGCCTCGGGAGCCGTCGACTTCATCCACCGCACCTTTCAGGATTATCTCGGGGCCAAAGCGGTGCTCGAAGAGCGGGACTTCGGCATCCTGGTGAAGAACGCCCATGCGGACGAGTGGGAGGACGTGGTGCAGATGGCCGTCGCGCACAGCGATCACAAGGGACGCGCCGATCTGCTCATCCGGCTCAGCGATCGCGCCCACCGCGAGAAGGACTCGACGGTCCAGGCCAGGCTGCGGCTGCTCGCCCTCGCGTCGCTCGAACAAGCCACCCGACTCGACCCCGATGTGCGACGGACCATCGAGACCGAGGCGGCGCGCATGGTCCCGCCGCGCAGCCTGCGCCAGGCCAGGCTCCTCGCGCGCACGGGGCCGCTGCTGCTCGGCCTGCTGCCCAGGGCGCGGGACCTGGACGGTGACGAGGAGCTCGCGACCGTCCACGCGATCTGCCAGATCGGCGGGGACGCCGCCATCCCGCGCCTGCGGGAGTTCCTTGACACCCGCCAGGCCGTGGTGCGGGCCCAACTCCTGGGCCACTGGGACCGGTTCGAGACGGGTGTGTACGCCGACGAGATCCTCCGGCCGCTCCTCACCGCGGACCCCTCGCAGCCCGTCACCGTCCGCTCGGACGCCGAGCTCGACGCCCTCGCGACGCTGCCCGGCTGCGAACGCGTCGGCATCCACGGCGACTTCGCCCCCGAGGCCGTACGCGCGGCACTGGATCCGCGGCGTCTTCGCGAGCTCCGGCTGCGGGGCGCGCTCCAACTGGCGGACCTCGGACTGCTCGCGGACTTCCCCGCCCTGGAGAGCCTCACCCTGCAGGGCTGCCGAAACATCAGGGAGCCCGCGCCGCTCACCCGGCTGCCCCAGCTGCACACCCTCGTCCTGGAGGATCTCCCGCAGTTCGAGCCCCTGGCCAAGCTCGCGGAATGCCCGCGCCTGACCGCCCTGCACCTCGGGCTGCAAGTGCCCTGGCGCGGCCTCGACGACCTGGCCCGCCTCGATGACCTGCGCGTTCTCGCGCTGCCGATGGGCACGGTCGAGCTGACGGGAATCGGGAACTTCCAGGCACTCGAGGAACTGCGCCTGCACGAGGCGGGCGAGCGCCTGCTGCCGGACGGGTGGGGCGCCCTGCTCGGCCGCCTGCCCGAGCTGCGCACGCTGACCCTCTCCCCGGAGCAGCTGAGCACGCTGCTCTTCGATCCCAAGGCGCAGGTCTCACAGGTCACGCATCTCTACGTGTACGCCAAACCGGGTGCGCCCGTGACGTTGCGGCGCATCGCCCGGAGGCTGCCGGGACTTGTGGAAATACACCTCACCCAGGGCTCCGACATCGATCTCTCGCACCTGGCAGGGCTGTCAGGGCTGCGGCGGGTCAGGCTCGCGTACCCGGGTGAGGTACGGGCGGCGGTAAATCTGCCGGACCGGGTCGATCTGGAGATTTACCCGCAACCCTGAAGCGAAGGGGGGTAAGTTCCACTGTTCCGAGGGGAGTTGGAGCAACAGTCAGCGGCTGGTCACCGGGGGAGCGCTGCGCCTCGCCCCGGTGGTGGCCGAAGGCTCCCAGGGGGAAGCAGGAACTCGTCGGATGGGCAAGCCGCAAACGCCACTGCTGTACGGTCGCGATCCACTGGTGGGCTCACTCATCCCGTCACTCACGGGACTGGCGTACGGAGAACGGGCGCGCAGGAAACGGGAGTTCGGGGACGATGTGCCCGTCGTGCTGCTCACCGGGCAGCACGGACTCGGCCGCAGTGCCGTCCTCGACGGTCTCGCGCGGCACTACCACAAGCGGCTCCCGCTGGCCCATGTGCGGGCCGTGGTGCCGGGGGCGCCCGCCGCTGTACCTCTCGCCCCCGCGCAGGACGGGGACGTGCCCGCCGCGCCCGCCGCCGACTTCGTCCAGGTGCTTGAGCGGATCGTGTGCGCGCTCGCACCCGGGGTCGGCCTGTTCCCCGTACTGCTGCCCGGCTTGTTCGCGGTCTCCGGCTGGTCCCTGGACGACGCGGACGTGCGGGACGCCGTGTGCGCCCGGCACGCCCGGCTTCTGATCGCCTGCGGCCTCATCACCGGGGGTGAGCGGGACGTGGCGCGGCAGTGGTCGGAGCGGGTCGGTGCCGCCGTCGCCGAGGCGCAGAGCGCGGCCGACGCCGGCGGGGACGTGGAGGACGACGACGGTTCGCTGCCGGTCACCACGGCGATCCTGCGTGCGCTCCAGTCCCTGCGGGGACTCGGCCCGGCCCGGAACTGGTACGGGCGGCGGCACACCACACCGGACGGCGTCACCGGCACGCCCGATGCCCTGCTCGAACTCGGCCGGCGCTTCCACCGGGGCGGCGACTACCGGCATGCCGTCGAGAACACCCTCATGGCTGCCTTCCTCAAGGAACTGTCCGACGCCTACGGCATCGTGCGGCACCTGAACCGCGAACGCTGGCCGCTGATCCTCATCGACGAGGCGCACGCCCCCGCCGGGCAGCGCTTCCTGAACCTGCTCCTCGAACACCGCGCCGGCGCGCAGCGGCCCCACCGCGACCGGATCACCGTCGTCGCCACCCGCCTCGGGGACGTACCGCAGGATGAGGCCCCGCACGCGGTCCGCCGCGCACTGGCCGATCTGCTGCCCGCCGCGGGCGGTGCGCGGCGCAAACAGGCCGCCGCCATCTGGCGGCGCACCGGACACGATCCGTCCGCCGGGCTCCTCGTCGTGCCGCTCACACCGCTGAGCAGGGACGACGTCCTGTCGATGCTCGACCGGGCGTCCGTGCGGCTGCTCCACCCCCACCTCGCGTCGGCGCTGCACTCGCTGACCGGAGGGCACCCGGCGGCCAGCACCCTGCTGTGTGAAGCCGTGGTGCACGCGGCCCGGCAGAACCGCGCGGTGACCCCCAAAGATTTGCTCGACCTGCCCACCCCGCAGGGGCGCCCCGTCACCCAGGTGCTCCTGGAGGACCTGCTGCCCGACCGGCGCCAGCGCGACCGGCTCCTCGTGCTGTGCCTGGCGCGGGACAACGCCACCGCGGAGGCACTCGCCGAGGACCTGCGACTCGACGGGCCCGAGCAACTGCCCGCCAACGCGGCGGCGCAGTATCTGGTGGAGCGGCAGTGGCAGCAGTCCGTCCCCGTCGACGCGCCGCTGGTCGAGAGCCGCCTCCTGCAGTCGCTCCTCGTCCACGAGGCGCGCCGCACCTCGCCTCCGTCCGACGATCCGCACAGCTGGTACGAGATCCACCGCTTCCTGCATGCGCACCACGTGCAGCGCTCCGACACCGAGGACTCCGGGGAAGCGGACGCGCTGCGGCACAGCCTGGCCACCGGGAACGCGGCACAGGTGGTGGACATGCTGGCGGACGAGTTCGGCGCGGAGGAGGCGGAGCAGAGCGTCCAGCACTGGCTGTTCTGCCTGCGGCACTGCGCCACCGCCCCGACACCGCCGGCCAGAAGGGCCGGCCCGGACCCGAACTCCCCTGAGGAGCCCGGCGGTTGGAGCGACCACCGGGTGGAGATCGCCCTCGGGGAGCACGCGGCCCGCTACACCCACCTCGACGAGGCGGGCCGCAGCATCAACCGGCTCCTGCACGCCCTGTGGTACCTGTCCGAGCCGTACGCCGACGCGGCGATCGACCCGGACGCCGAAACCCTGTGCCAGGCGGTGGGCGACGAACTCGGTTTCCTCTGCCGTCGCCACCCCACCTGGTACGCAGCCCTTGGCAGGGCAGCCCGCGACTGGCCGGTGGCCGCCCGCAAGCGGCAGGTCCTGCCCGTCCCCGCCAGTGAGGGGTCATGATGTTCAACCACCCGCCCAAGGAGTGGGGCCCCCTCGAATGGCTGGTGGCCGCGGTGGTGGCCGCCGCCCTCGTCGCCGGTGTGATCACCTGGAGCGGCTCGCGCCCCGGCCCGTGCGAGGACGGCCTGCGGGAGATCGCCGGGGAGTGCATAGGGGTCACCGACCAGGCTTTCGACGCGGACAAGAGGACCGAGAGCCTCATCAAGGCCGTGGCCGAGGAGAACGCCCGCGTCGAGGAGGACTGGGAGAACCCGCCGGGCGACGGCGCCCGCATTCCCTACGTACGCATCGCCCTGATGATGCCCTTCACGTCGGACGCCTCCAGCGCGATGACCGGCGACATGATCCGGCGTGCCCTCGCGGGCGCCCACGCGGCACAGCTGCAGGCGAACAGCGCCAGCGGGCCGCACTATCAGCTGCTCTTCGCCCCCGACGGCAGACACCTCAGTGAATGGGAGCCCGTCGTCGACCGTCTTGCCGAGATGACGCAGGACACCGACGCCCCCCTCGTCGGCGTCACCGGCATCCCGAGCAGTACGACGGAGACCCGCGAGGCGGTCGCCGAGCTCACGAAACGCCGGATCCCCACGGTCGGCCCGGTCATCACCGCCGCCTCCATGAACTTCAGGTACTTCTTCAAGACGTCGCCCAACAACCAGGAGTTCGTCAAGGCCCTGTCCCACTACGTCGACCGCTACCCACAGAAGAAGAAGGGCCTCCTGCTCTGGGACAGCCGCGAGGGCGACGTGTACTCCAAGGACCTGCGCAAGACCTTCGAGAAGGCCTTCGGCAAGACCTACGACCTGAAGAACCACAACTCCCACTACATCGGTTCGTCCGGCAAGGACCAGGGGGTCCCGCAGCGCTTCGCCGACGCCGTGGCGAGGATCTGCCGCGACAAGTCGGACACCGTGTTCTTCGCGGGACGCGACCAGGACCTGCCCGCGTTCATCAACCGCCTTGCCAATGAAGGCGGTTGCACCCGCAGCGGCAAGCTGCGGATCCTCAAGGTCGGCATCGGTCTCGAACCGACGCTCACCTCCGCCGACATCGAACGCAGCCTGCGCAGGGCCAACGCCACGATCGTCGACGCCTCGGCCTTCGATCCCGCATGGGCGAACGACCCCGGCGGCGCGCCCTCGGGTTTCTCCCCGTTCCAGGCGCGCTTCAACACGATCGACAACGAACACAAGCTGGGGCCCAAGGCCCTGGCGGACGGGTACGCGGCCATGTACTACGACGGCTTCGCTCTCCTCGTCTCCGCCGTCGACCGTACGTACAGCGAGATCAGCGAGGACCACAAGAAGACGCCCGCGCACCGGCTGCCCTCCACCAAGGACGTGTACAGCACGCTCACCCACCCGACCCTCAGCGACGACACCTGCACCGGCTGTCTCGTCGGGGCAGGCGGCACCTACGGGTTCACCGGGCCGGGCGAGAACAACCAATGGTCCGTCTGCAAACCCGTACCGATCATCGAGTTCCCCCCGGTGGCCCGCTCCGACAAGGAGAAGCTGCCGCTGTACCGGACGTACCGGGGGGACAAGGAGAAGAGCTGCCCGACGTAGCGCCGGATCGGCTACTACTCCGGGAAGCCGCCGTACGGCACCGTGATGAGCTCCATGGCGTGCTGCGACGGATCCAGGAAGTACACGCCACGGCCGCCGTCATTGGTGTTGATCTCACCCGGCAGCTTCTGCTGCGGATCGGCCCAGTGCTCGACGCCCCGGGCCCTGATCTTCTCGTACGCGGCGTCGAACTCAGCCTCGGAGACCAGGAAGGCGTAGTGCTGCGGGGTGATCTTGTCCGCGGGGATGGACGCGAAGTCCAGGGTGACGGAGTTGCTCAGCTCCACCGCGATGAACGGGCCCCACTCCGAGGTGATCTCAAGGCCCAGCAGATCCGCGAAGAACTCGGCGGACTCCCGGTTGTCCCGGGCATGGATGATCGTGTGATTCAGTTCGACCGACAAGGAATGCCTCCAGAAGGCATCTCCCGACACCTCCATGCCTCACCCAGCCGGTGACCGACACGCGATGTCGCCGTGGATCTTATGCACGACGACACCGCGCTGTCGAGATGTTTCCCGGGGACGGTCCGTCCCCGGGACGGATCAGCTCAGGAGCTCGACCTCCGCGAGTGTCGCGGAGCCGTCCGGTACGAGCCGGTAGTGCGCGTACGTTCCCGGGGCGACCGTGAACACCCGGGTCTGCTTGTCCCAGGCGAAGGACTCGCCGGAGCGCTTGTCGAGCTCCTTCCACTTCTCGCCGTCGGTGGAGCCCTGAAGGACCCAGCCGTCCGGTGCCTTGGATTTGTCGGTGGACGACGTGAGCGTGTACTGCACGGCCTTCGTCTCCTTGGTGACCGGCAGGTCGACGGCCGCGTCGGATGTCGCGTCCGTGTCCGAGGAGTTGTCGAAGAGCGGGCCGTCACCCTTGATGGCGTCACCGCGCGGCGAAGGCACCTTGTCGTCCTGCGTGACCGACGTCGGCTGGGCGTTCTTGCCCGTGCCCCACGAGGAGGGCTTCGGACCCATGTCGAACTCCAGGACACCGCCGCGTGCGATCTCCTTGTGGGGGAGGGCGGTTGACGTCCACTTCTTGCCGTTGACCTTGAGGCCCTGGACGTACACGTTCTTCGCGCTGTTCTTCGGCGCCTTGACGACCAGGTCGCGGCCGTTGTCCAGGTGCACGGTCATCTTCGTGAACTGCGGCGAACCGATCGCGTATTCGCCGCTGCCCATCACCAGCGGATAGAAGCCGAGCGAGGAGAAGAGGAACCAGGCCGACTGCTCGCCGTTGTCCTCGTCGCCGTGGTAGCCCTGCCCGATCTCGCTGCCGGTGTAGAGGCGGGAGAGGACCTCACGGACCTTCTCCTGCGTCTTGGACGGCTCACCGGCCGCGTCATACATGTAGGCGGCGTGGTGGGCGACCTGGTTGGAGTGCCCGTACATGCCCATGCGTACGTCGCGCGCCTCGGTCATCTCGTGGATGACGCCACCGTAGGAGCCCGCGAACTCCGCGGAGCCCGTCTCCGGAGTGGCGAAGTACGTGTCCAGCTTGTCGCCGAGGCCCTTGCGGCCGCCGTACAGGTTGGCGAGGCCGCGCGAGTCCTGCGGGGCGGTGAAGGCGTAGCCCCAGGCGTTGGTCTCCGTGTAGTCGTGACCCCACACGCGCGGGTCGAACTTGTCGGAGGGGACGCGCCAGTCGCCCTTCTTGTCCTTGCCCTGGAAGAAGCCCGGTGCGGTGCCTCCTCCGGCGGCCTTGTCGTCGAAGAGATGCACGTAGTCGCGGGCGCGGTTGAGGAAGTACTCGGACTCCTCCTTGTAGCGCTTCTCGCCCGTCTTCTTGTAGAGGGCCTCGCCCATGCGGGAGATGCCGTAGTCGTTGACGTAGCCCTCGAGCGCCCAGGACAGGCCCTCGTGGGTCTCGCTGGGGGTGTAGCCGAGGAAGGGGGAGGTCTCCATGCCCTTGCGGCCGACGCCCTTGCTCGGCGGCACGACCGTCGCGTTCTTCAGGGCCGCGTCGTACGCGTCCTTGGCGTCGAAGTCCACGCCCTTGACGTACGCGTCGGCGAACGCCACGTCCGACGAGGTGCCCGTCATCAGGTCCGCGTAGCCGGGAGACGACCAACGGGACGTCCAGCCGCCGTCCTTGTACTGCTGCACGAAGCCGTCGACGAGTTCACCCGCCTTCTTCGGCGTGAGGAGCGAGTAGGCGGGCCAGGTCGTGCGATACGTGTCCCAGAAGCCGTTGTTGACGTACGGCTTGCCGTCGACGATCTTCGCGCCGGTGTGCGTCGGGGTGTCGGGACCCGTCTGTGGCGAGAAGGGCGACGCGTACTGGTACTTCGACTTGCCGTCCGCCGAAGTGACCTTCTCGAAGCCCGAGTTGGGGTAGAGGTAGAGGCGGTAGAGGGAGGAGTACAGCGACGTCCGCTGACCTTCGCTCGCGCCCTGCACCTCGACCTTGCCGAGGATGTCGTCCCAGCTCTTCTGCGCGCGGTTCTTCACGCGCTCGAAGGACGTGCCGGAGGGAATCTCGCTGTTCAGGTTCGCCTTGGCCTGGTCGAGGCTGATGAGCGAGGTCGCGAGGCGCAGGTTGACCGTGCGGTCCTTGCCGGCCTTGAAGCGCAGGTAGCCGGTGACGTCGCCGCCGCCCCCGCCGTCGAGCTTGCCGCCCGCGGTGACCGGGGAGTCGAAGGTGCCGTACACGAAGAGACGCGTGGCGCCGGTGGAGAGCCCGGACTTCACGTCCGAGAAGCCGCTGACGATCCCTTTCTCCTCGTCGAGGGTGAGGCCGCCCTTCTCCGAGACGTTGTCGAAGATGACGCTCGCGTCGTCACCGGGATAGGTGAACTTCATCATCGCCGCGTGATCGGTCGGGGCCATCTCGGCCTTCAGACCGTTCTCGAAGGTCACGCCGTAGTAGTGCGGGCGTGCCGTCTCCTTCTCGTGCTTGAAGGGCAGCGCGCGCTTGGTCCGGGACGCGGAAGGGGTGTCCTTGTCGACCGACGGCATCATCTGGAAGGTCTGCCGGTCACCCATCCAGGGGCTCGGCTCGTGGCTCGCGCTGAACGCCTGGATCGTCGGCAGGTTGTCCGCGTTGTTGCCGCGCGCGTAGTCGTAGAGCCAGCTCAGGGAGCCCGCGTTGGTCACGGGCGTCCAGAAGTTGAAGCCGTGCGGCACGGCGGTCGCGGGGAAGGTGTTGCCGCGCGAGAAGGCGCCGCTGGAGTTCGTGCCGCGGGTGGTGTCCGCGTAGTCCGAGGGGTGGGCCTTCGGCTTGGCCGGGGCCTTCTCCTTCAGGGAGACGTCGTCCACCCAGCCACGGAATTTCGCCGGGCCCTTGGGGGAGTCGTACGCCACGAGCACCCGGTCGACGGTCTTGCCGCGCGCGACCTGCCCGATCCGCGAGGCCACGTTGTTCCACTGATTGACGTAGAGGCCCTTCGCGGCGCCCTGGCCCTGCGGGGAGAGCGCGAAACCGTTCTGGTCCACGGCCTTGAGGTCACTCAGATAGGTGCCGTCGGTGAAGGCCAGGTCCACCGACACGTTCGTGGCGTCGTAGTCGAGGTCGCCCTCCGCCATGGACGGGAAGATCCGGTAGGAGAGCTCCGTGTCCCGGCGCACCGAGACGTTCACGTCGAAGACCTTGTTGTACGAGTAGCCGCGGCCGTCCACCTTGTGGGTGCCCGCGTAGCGCAGCGCGCGCTTGCCGGTGAACCCGGCGCCCGACTTCGCGGTGGGGGAACCGCTGGGGCCGCGGTCCACGAGGGAGAGCATGTCCTCGGGGACGGGCGACTCGGTGCCGCCGACCGAGAGCTGGACGTCGGAGAGCTGGAGGGCGTCGGACGCGCCGTTGTTGGCGGTGACCTCCAGGCGGTAGTGGGCGTACGCGGTGCCGTTCTCGAAGTCGTACTTCTTGGTCTGGTGACGCTTGTCGAACGTTTCACCCTTGCGGGTGTCGAGGACCTTCCAGTCCTTGCCGTCCGTGGAGCCCTGCAGGGACCAGTCCTTGGGGTCGCGCTCGTCGTGGTCGTTCGCCGACGTCAGCGCGTACGTCACGGCCTTGGCGGGCTCGTCGAGGTCGAACTCGGCCCAGCCGGTGGCCGCGAAGGTGAGCCACTTGCTGGTGGGCTCACCGTCGATCAGGTTCTCCTTGACCTCGCCGCTGCCAGAGTTCTCGCCGCTGGCGCGGACCTCCGTGACGTGGTCGTTCACACTTCCGGGTATACCCGCACTGAACGCGCCGTTGACGCCGGCGGTGCGCTTCTTGCCGTCGGCGCCGGTGTCCACGGTGTTCAGCCAGTCGGGCTGGGCGTCGCCCTCCTCGAACGAGGAGACGAACTCCCGCGCGGCTTTGGGCGGCGCGTCCGGTTTGGCCACCGCCGCGCCCTGCGAGGTCGCGACGAGCGTGAACGCGGCGGCTCCGAGGACCGCGGCCGAACGGTGGTGTCTGAAGCGAGGTCTGCGTGATCTGTGCGGCATCCCCGAACCCCTCCCTGCGAGTTGGACAACGTTGTCAAGTCGCTGCTCAGGGTCCAGTAGGGCGGCAAGTGGTGGGTGGTGTCAAGGCTGTTGGAAGCGTCGGGGGAGCCGAAAGGGGAGACGGGGCGCAGGGGAAAGTCCAAGGGGACTCGGGAGAAAGTCCAATGAGGTGCAAGTGGGCGCCAGGGAAGATCAGTGGAGGAGAGCGACGGCGCGTCCAAGATGCGGCTGATTCGTTCGGCTGAATTTGCTCACGCCGTGAACGAACCAGGCCGTGTCTCCGCGAGGTCTCAACTCGGGAAAGACTGCTGGCCCAAGCTGCGTTCGATCTTGCTCTGCTGCCGAGAAGTGGACTATACCTATCGGCACCCTGAGTGGCGGGTGCGAGCCCTTGCCATGTAGTTGTCGCACGCAACGCACCACGAAAGCTTCAACTGACCCGCGGTGTCGGGCCCTTCGCCACTGGCGAGCTGTCGGGAGCCCCGTACGCCGCCTGAGTCCTGGAGAAGGCGAGGACTTGAGCATGGGATCCACCAGCATCAACCGTCGTGACGTGATGAAGAGGGCGGCGGCCACCAGCCTTCTCGCAGTGCCGGCCGTGGGCGCCCTGAGCTCCTGCGCGAGCGGTGGCGGGGACGAGAACAAGGCGGAGAAGGGCGAGAAGTCCAAGAAGAACCCGCTGGGCGTGAAGGCGGACGCCGGGCTCGCCGTGGTCGTCTTCAACGGCGGTTACGGCGACAAGTACGCCCAGTTCGTGACCGACATGTACAAGAAGCGGTACCCGGACTCGGACGCCGGCCAGAAGTCGACGACGAAGATCGCCACTCAGGTGCAGCCGAAGATCGTCCGCGGCAACCCGACGGCCGACGTCATCAACAACTCCGGCGCCGACCAGATGAACCCCGGCAAGCTGGTCTCCAACAAGCAGGTGGCGGACCTCACCGAGCTGCTCGACGCGCCGTCGTGGGACGACCCGAGCGTCAAGGTGCGCGACATCCTCGCCCCGGCCGTCGAGGCGAGCGGCAACTTCGGTGGCTCGGGCACCTGGCAGGCCGGCATCTCGCTGACGGTCTACGGCACCTTCTACTCCAAGAAGCTCCTTGAGGAGGGCCTGGACTCCGAGTACCCCAAGACCTGGGACGAGATGCTCGCGGTCTGCAAGAAGGCCAAGGCCAAGGGCATCCACGGCTGGAGCTACCCGGGCGGCCACCCCCGGTACATGTTCTTCAGCATCTACACGATGTTCGCGCAGCGCGGCGGGCGCGAGATCGCCACGGCCATGGACCACCTCGAGCCGGGCGCCTGGAAGAACGACGCGGTCAAGGACGTCTTCGAGGCCTGGGAGGAACTGGTCGCCAAGAAGTACGTCCTGACCGGCTTCGACGGCACCGAGGCGCACACGGAGATGCAGACCGCCTGGACCAAGGGCGGCAAGTGCGTCTTCGTGCCCAACGGCTCCTGGGTGGAGAACGAGGCCAAGGACACCACCCCGAAGGACTTCGGGATGTCGTTCGGCCCCAGCCCGTCACTGGACTCCGGCGACAAGATGCCGTTCGGCACGATCAACGCGCCGGCCGGTGAGTTCTACGTCGTCCCCGAGAAGGCGAAGAACCGGCAGGGCGGCCTGGAGTGGCTGCGGGCGATGTACAGCAAGGAGGCCGCCCTCAACAACTTCAGGGAGCTCTCCGCCCTCCCGGTGGTCAAGGGAGCCATCGACGGCCAGAAGCTGCCCTCGGGTGTGGCCAGTGTGCAGAAGGCGATCGAGGCCGCCGGCGACAACGTCGTCATCGCGAAGCACATGGACTGGTACAACGAGCTGTTCCGCGAGGACTTCAACAACATGATCGCCAAGTTCATGCTGGGCCAGATCGGCACCAAGCAGGCCATGGACATCATGGAGAAGGCCGGGGCCCGGATCCTCAAGGACCCTGACGTCGTCAAGGTCAAGAAGTCCTGACCAGCGGCTGATCGACCGAGTACGCGGGCACGTGAGCGAGGCGGGGCGGAGTGGCGTGAAGACTGACACCCGGGTGGACGAATCCCCACCTTCGAAGAAGGCACCGGACCGGAAGCCCAAGGCGCCGAACCGGCTGTTGTTCCTCCTGGCAGTGCTGCTGCCGCCCAGCTTCACTCCGGAGAGCGTGCGTTACGACCGGCGCTACCGGACGCTCGACAAGTACCGCTTCATCGTGGGCTTCCTGTCGCTGCCGCTCGCGTTCTACGCCCTGTTCGTCATCTCGCCCTTCGTCCAGGCGATCTACTACTCGTTCACCGACTGGTCCGGCGGGCCGGTGGCGAACTTCATCGGCTTCGACAACTTCACGAAGATGTGGAACGACGAGCGCTTCTGGGAGTCCCTGGAGGTGAGCGTCACCCTGGCGGTCGTCGCCCCGGTGCTCACGCTCGTGCTCGGCATGTTCTTCGCGTACATGATCACGTCGGGTGGCCGGCATCGTAAGGGCCAGGCCATCGCGGGTGTCGCGGGCTCGTCGTTCTACAAGGTCGTCTACTTCTTCCCCCAGGTCCTGTCCGTCGCGATCATCGCCGTCGTGTGGGGCCGCGTCTTCAACACCAACAGCGGCCTGATCAACGGCGGGCTCGACAAGGTGGGCTTCGACGGCCCCGCCTGGCTGGGCGGCGACCGCTCACTCGCCCTCATCGCGGTGATGATCGTGCTCTCCTGGAGCTTCGTCGGCTTCTACGTGGTGCTGTTCTCCGCCGCGATGGGCGCGATCCCCAGGGACATCTACGAGGCGGCGCTGCTCGACGGCGCGGGCCGGGGACGGACCTTCTTCAGCGTGACGCTCCCGCTGATCTGGGACACCGTACGGACCGGCTGGATCTACATGGGCATCCAGGCGCTCGACTCGTTCGCGATCGTCCTGGTCATGGTGCCCGAGCACGTCCTGAAGGTGACCCCGGTCTTCCTCTACGAACGGTTCCGTGACGGCCAGTACGGCTATGCCACCTCCATCGGCGTCGTCCTCCTCGTCCTCAGCATGGCGTTCTCGCTGATCGTCATGAGGATCGGGAATCGCGACCGGATCGAATACTGAGACCGCGGGAGCCACTGCATCATGACCACGACCACCGCGCCCCGCACCGACGCCGCCGACGTACCCCGCCGGGAGGGCGAGTCGGCCGGCGGTGCGACCCTCAACGTCTTCTCGCACGCCTTCCTCGTCCTGTGGGTGGTGCTCGCGGCGGGCCCGCTCGTCTGGGTCGCCCTTACCGCGTTCCGCCCCTCGGTCGAGATCCTCAGCGACCCGATGGGCTGGCCGACGTCCTTCCACTGGGAGAACTTCACCAACGCGTGGACCGAGGCCAGTATCGGGCAGTACGCCCTCAACTCACTGATCATCCTGGCGGGTTCACTGACCGGCACGATGCTGCTCGGTTCGATGGCGGCGTACGTGATCGCCCGCTTCACCTTCCCGGGCAACCGGTTCATCTTCATGCTCTTCGCGGGCGGCATGATGTTCCCCGTCATCCTCGCCCTGGTCCCGCTCTTCGCGGTCATGGAGAACTTCGGTCTCCTGGACACCAGGCCCGGTCTGATGATCGCGTACATCGCGTACTCGCTGCCCTTCACCGTCTTCTTCCTGACGTCCTTCTTCCGTACGCTGCCGACCGGCGTCCAGGAGGCGGCGATGGTCGACGGGGCCTCGCACACGCGCACGTTCTTCCAGATCATGCTGCCGATGGCCAAGCCCGGCCTGGTGAGCATCGGCATCTTCAACTTCCTCGGCCAGTGGAACCAGTACCTGCTTCCGCTGCTGCTCAACAACGAGGAAGAGGGCCGGTACGTGCTGCCGCAGGGGCTCGCCTCGCTGGCGGTCTCGCAGGGCTACCGGGGCGACTGGGGAGCACTCTTCGCGGGCCTGACGATCGCCATGCTGCCGGTGCTCGTCGTGTACGCGGTCTTCCAGCGCCAGGTGCAGGCCGGGCTCACCGCGGGCGCTCTCAAGTGACCCTGATCGCCGGTGATTTCAGCTTGGCCACGAAAGTGGTCTAGGCCTGTTGTGCCAATTCCGGCCGTGAGTAATGTCGGCCCCACGGCGCCGCGGGGGGAACCTTTTGCCCGCGTTCAAGTCGACACCGATGTCGAAGGGTTGAACAGCATGAGGAATCGATTGATCGCCACCGGTGCGGCAACGCTCGCGATGGCCATGGGAGTTACCGCCTGCGGCGGTGACAGCGACAGCGGCGACGGCAAGACCATCAAGATCGTCGCCGCCGACTACGGCGACAAGGCCTCCAACGCCTCCAAGAAGTACTGGAACGGCGTGAAGAAGGACTTCGAGGCGGAGAACAAGGGCTACAAGGTCGACGTCCAGGTCATCAACTGGAACGAGATCGACAAGCAGGTCAAGAACATGATCCAGGCGGGCAACCAGCCCGACCTCCTGCAGACCGGCGGCTACGCCGACAAGGTCGCGGACGACCTGCTCTACAAGGCGGACGAGGTCCTCTCCCCCAAGACGCAGGAGAACCTCATCCCCACCTTCGCCAAGGCAGGCGAGGTCAAGGGCACGCAGTACGGCATCCCGTGGGTCTCCTCCAGCCGCGTCATGTTCTACAACAAGGCCGTCCTGAAGAAGGCGGGCGTCAAGACGCCGCCCAAGACCTGGGACGAGGTCGCCGCCGCCGCCAAGAAGATCAAGTCCTCCAAGGCCGCCGACACCCCGTACGCCCTCCCGCTCGGCCCCGAGGAGACCCAGGGCGAGACGATGATGTGGGAGCTCGGCAACGGCGGTGGCTACACCGACGAGAGCGGCAAGTACACGCTCGACAGCGCGCAGAACGTCGAGACCTTCGACTGGCTGCAGAAGAACCTCGTCAAGCCCGGCCTCACGTACTCCAACCCGGCATCCACCGACCGCAAGACGGCCTTCGCGGACTTCGCGGCGGGCAAGGTCGGCATGCTCAACGGCCACCCGAGCCTGATCCAGATGGCCAAGGACGGCAAGGTTGACTACGGCGTCGCGCCGATCCCCGGCAAGGACGCCCCGCTGGAGTCCACCCTCGGCGTGGCCGACTGGATGATGGCGTTCAAGGACGGCGGCGCCGAGAAGGAAGGCGTCAAGAAGTTCCTGGACTTCACGTACTCCAAGAAGATGCTGGAGTTCGACGAGATGTACAACCTGATGCCCGTCACCCAGGACGCGCTCAAGACGATGCAGACCAACGGCAAGCACAAGGACCTGGAGCCGTTCTTCGAGGTCCTGCCGAACGCCAAGTTCTACCCGCTCGGCGACACCTCCTGGGACGTCATCTCCGCCGAGATGAAGAAGACCGGCGGCAAGGCCGTGAGCGACGACCCGAAGACGGTCCTCGGTGACCTGCAGCAGAAGGCGGAAGCGGCGGCTGCCGAGGCCAAGTAGCAGGCAGACAGCTCCCGTTCGCTCCGTACGCAAGGAGACCTTGTGTCACTGAAGGCCCCTCCGCCCCCGGCCGACACCGGCCGGGGACGGAGCGGGCGCGCACCCAGGCCGGTGAGCCGTCGCAGCGGCATCGCCCGGCTCGGCCCACTGCCCTGGATAGCGCCCGTCATCCTGCTGATCCTCGCCGTGGTCATCTGGCCGGTCGTCGAGCTGATCCGCACCTCGTTCCTCAACATCTCCATCGCCGGCATCGTGCGCGGCAGCGCGGGGACCGACAAGTACAAGAAGCTTTTCGAGGAGACCGACTTCGGGGCGGTCCTGCTCTGGACGGTCATCTGGACCGTCGTCGTCGTGAGCGTGACGATGCTCCTCTCGCTGGCCCTCGCCCAGCTCTTCAACCAGAAGTTCCCCGGCCGCACCGTCACCCGCTGGGCGCTCATCGCGCCCTGGGCGGCATCCGTCCTGATGACCGCCATCGGCTTCAAGTGGATGCTCAACCAGACGGCGGGCGTGCTCAACACGCTGATGCTGGACCTCGGCCTCATCGACAAGTCGAAGGACTGGCTGGGCACACCGGAGACGGCCTGGCCCTGGATGATGGCCGTGGCGATCTTCGTGTCGCTGCCCTTCACCACGTACACGCTGCTCGCCGGTCTGCAGACCATCCCGCACGAGGTCTACGAGGCGTCGCGGATCGACGGGGCGAGCCCCTGGCAGACCTACCGGCACATCACGGTGCCGATGCTGCGGCCCGCGTTCCTGGTCGGCGTGGTCATCAACCTCATCAACGTCTTCAACTCCTTCCCCATCATCTGGGCCATGACGCAGGGCGGCCCCGGCTATGACACCTCCACGACCATGGTGTTCATGTACAAGTTGAAGGAGACCGACATCGGTGAATCCGCCGCCATGTCCGTGGTCAACTTCGCGATGGTCGTCGTGCTCGTGCTGATCTTCCTGAAGGTCAGCCGATGGAACGAGGAGGACTGATGGCCACCGCGACCCAGACCCGCGCGGGGTCCCCGAAGAGTCCCGCGCCCCGGCCCAAGGCCAAGCGCACGTTCCGGCCGCGCACCCTGGTCATCACCGTGGTCGCCTGGGCACTCGCGGCGATCTTCTTGGCCCCGTACCTGGAGATGGTGATCACCGCGCTCCGGCCCAAGAGCGAGCTGCGGGACCGGACCTATCTGCCGAGCAACCTGGAGTGGTCGAACTTCATCGAGGTCTGGAAGGAGTCGGAGCTCGGCCAGAACCTGCAGGTGACCCTGTTGGTCGCGGGCGGCGCGACGCTCCTGGTGCTCCTGGTCTCGCTGCCCGCCGCGTACTACACGGCGCGCATGCGCTACCGCGGACGCAAGGCCTTCCTGCTCCTCGTCCTGATCACCCAGATGTTCCAGCCCACCGCCCTCCTGGTCGGTCTCTACCGCGAGTTCCACCAGCTGGACATGCTCAACTCGGTCTGGACGCTGATCATCACGAACGCGGCGTTCAACCTCGCGTTCGCGGTGTGGATCCTGACGGCCTACATCGGCTCCATCCCGAAGGAGCTGGAGGAGGCGGCGATGGTGGACGGCACCAGCCGCTTCGGGGCGATGGTGAAGGTGACGCTGCCGCTCGCGCTGCCGGGCGTGGTGACCGCGGTGATCTTCACTTTCATCACCTCGTGGAACGAGTTCGTGATGGGCCTCACGCTCACCACCGAGCCCGACAAGCAGCCGCTGACCGTCGGCATCAACAACTTCATCGGCGCCTACACCGTGGAGTGGAACTACCTCTTCGCGGCCTCCGTGGTGGCGATCGTGCCGGTCATCGTGCTGTTCGCCTTCATCGAACGGCACGTGGTCTCGGGTCTCACCGCGGGTTCGGTCAAGTAACGGATCGGCCCGCACAGGCCGGGTCTGGGTGGTTTGGGGTGCATCCTCGCCACTTGGACCCGGCCTGTCCCGCTGTTCAAGAGCGCCGATTTGGGTCAAGGACTTGACTGCGCCAACCCGTTCAGCAGAGCTTGGAGTTCACAACTTGTACGGGCGGCGAAGGTGCTGCTTCTACATTTACGTCATACGGAAAAGGGTGGCTGAGTCAATGGAGACTCCGGGGTCGCAGTCGTCGCTGCACCGGGCCAATCTCGAGCGGGTCGTACGTGCCGTACGGCTCGCCGGATCGCTCACTCAGGCGGAGATCGCCAGGACGACGGGACTGTCCGCGGCCACGGTCTCCAACATCGTCCGGGAGCTCAAGGACGGCGGAACGGTCGAGGTCACGCCCACCTCGGCAGGCGGCCGCAGGGCCCGCAGCGTCTCGCTCAGCGGCGACGCGGGCATCGTCATCGGCGTGGACTTCGGCCATACGCACCTGCGCGTGGCGGTGGGGAACCTCGCCCACCAGGTGCTCGCCGAGGAGTCCGAGCCGCTGGACGTGGACGCGTCGGCCGCGCAGGGCTTCGACCGCGCCGAACAGCTGGTCAGCAGGCTGATCGGGGTGACCGGCGTGGACCGCGCGAAGATCGCGGGCATCGGCCTCGGCGTGCCGGGGCCCATCGACGTGGAGTCCGGGACGCTCGGCTCGACGTCGATCCTGCCCGGCTGGGCCGGCACCAAGCCCGCCGAGGAGCTCAAGGACCGCCTCGGCGTCCCCGTGCACGTCGACAACGACGCCAACCTCGGCGCGCTCGGCGAGCTGGTCTGGGGCAGCGGCCGCGGAGTCAAGGACCTGGCGTACATCAAGGTCGCGAGCGGTGTAGGCGCCGGTCTGGTGATCAGCGGACGGATCTACCGCGGCCCCGGCGGCACCGCCGGCGAGATCGGGCACATCACCCTGGACGAGTCGGGTCCGGTCTGCCGCTGCGGCAACCGCGGCTGCCTGGAGACCTTCGCGGCGGCCCGCTATGTGCTGCCCCTGCTCCAGTCCAGCCACGGCACCGAGCTGACCATGGAGCGCGTGGTCGCCCTGGCGCGCGAGGGCGACCCCGGCTGCCGTCGCGTGATCGCCGACGTCGGCCGCCACATCGGCAGCGGTGTGGCCAACCTCTGCAACCTCCTGAACCCCAGCAGGGTCGTCCTCGGCGGTGACCTCGCGGAGGCCGGTGAGCTGGTCCTGGGGCCCATCAGGGAGTCCGTGGGGCGCTACGCCATCCCCAGCGCGGCCCGGCAGCTGTCCGTCCTTCCCGGGGCGCTGGGCGGCCGCGCGGAGGTGCTCGGGGCGCTGGCTCTCGCACTCAGTGAAATGGGCGATTCGACCCTTTTGGACGGCTCTCTGCCTGCCACTGCACCTGCCTTCACTTAGATAACGCATGGCACCGTTGTCATCTCGTTAAGGATTTACTCCTTGACGCTGGTGTGGCGGCCGAGTTGACTTCGAGCCACCTCGGCCGCAACGACGCGGCCACGTCAGGGAGGTTGGACAGTGAACACCCATCTGCGTCGTGCCGCGATAGCCATGACCGCTACCGCGATGGCCGTTTCCCTTGCCGCTTGCGGTGAGGCCGGTGGCGGTGACAAGGGAGACGGGGACAACAAGACCATCGGTCTGTTGCTGCCCGAGAGCAAGACCACGCGTTACGAGTCCTTCGACTACCCGCTGATCAAGGCGAAGGTCCAGGATCTCTGCTCCGACTGCAAGATCAATTACAAGAACGCCTCCGAGAACGTCTCGACCCAGAAGCAGCAGTTCGACGACCTCGTCGACTCCGGCGTCAAGGTCATCATTCTGGACGCGGTCGACTCCGGTGCCACCAAGGCGTGGGTGCAGGAGGCGAAGAAGAAGGACATCAAGGTCGTGGCGTACGACCGGCTCGCCGAGGGCCCCGTCTCCGCGTATGTCTCCTTCGACAACGAGAAGATCGGCAAGCTCCAGGGCGAGGGCATCATCAAGGCCCTGGGGGACAAGGCCAAGGACTCCAACGTCGTCATGATCAACGGCAAGGAGTCCGACCCGAACGCCGCTCTCTTCAAGAAGGGCGCGCACTCGGTCCTCGACGGCAAGGTCAAGAAGGTCGTCTACGAGCAGACGGGTGAGTGGGACCCGAAGATCGCCGGCGAGAAGATGGGCACCGCCATCACCTCCCTCGGCAAGGACGGCTTCGACGCCGTCTACTCGGCCAACGACGGCATGGCGGGCGGCATCGTCGCGGCGCTCCAGTCGGCGAAGGTCAAGGGGATCCCGGTCGGCGGTCAGGACGCCGAACTCGCGGGCATCCAGCGCATCCTGAAGGGCACGCAGGCCTTCACCATCTACAAGCCGTACAAGCCCGAGGCGGAGAAGACCGCCGAGGTCGCGGTGAAGCTCCTCAAGGGCGAGAAGATCGACTCCCTGGTCACGGACAAGCTCGACAGCCCCAGCGACAAGGGCATCCCGTCGGCCCTCGTCCAGGCGTTCGTCGTCACCAAGGACGACATCAAGGACACCGTCGTCAAGGACAAGCTCTACAAGACGAGCGAGATCTGCACCCCTGACTTCGCCAAGGCCTGCGCGGACGCCGGCATCAAGTAGCGGCGAGTTGCAGGCAACGGACTCGTACGGCGTCTCGGTCTCCATCACGCTTGCCCCGCTGTCGGGGGCCGAGACGCCGTACGTCTGCTCGCATGCCCGCCTGATCCCCCCTTAGCCCACACATCACATCCCGCCGTACGCCATGCCCGTACGGCCTCCGCCACCCCCTGGCGGACGAAGGAGATGGTTCACATGTCCGCTCCGCCCGTGCTGGCGTTGCGCGGCGTCTCCAAGCGCTTCGGTGCCGTTCAAGCGCTCACCGATGTCGAACTGGAAGTACACGCAGGTCAAGTGGTCGCCCTGGTCGGCGACAACGGAGCCGGTAAGTCGACCCTCGTCAAGACGATCGCGGGGGTCCACCCCATCGACGAGGGCACCATCGAGTGGGACGGCAACCCCGTCTCCATCTCGCGGCCGCACGACGCCCAGGGCCTGGGCGTCGCCACCGTCTACCAGGACCTCGCGCTCTGCGACAACCTGGACGTCGTCGCCAACCTGTTCCTCGGCCGTGAGCTCGGCCGGGCCAAGGTCCTCGACGAGGTGGCGATGGAGAAGCGCGCCAAGGAACTCCTGGACACCCTCTCCATCCGCATCCCCAGCGTGCGTATCCCGATCGCCTCGCTCTCCGGCGGTCAGCGCCAGGTCGTCGCGATCGCCCGAGCCCTGGTCGGCGACCCCAAGCTGGTGATCCTCGACGAGCCCACCGCGGCGCTCGGCGTCGAGCAGACCGCACAGGTCCTCGACCTGGTCGAGCGGCTGCGGGAGCGCGGTCTCGCCGTGCTCCTCATCAGCCACAACATGGCCGACGTCAAGGCTGTCGCCGACGAGGTGGCCGTCCTGCGCCTCGGTCGCAACAACGGTGTCTTCAGCGTCAAGGACACCAGCAACGAAGAGATCATCGCCGCGATCACCGGAGCCACGGAGAATGCCGTGACCCGGCGCAAGGCGCGCAACGCGGAGGCCGCGAAGTGAGTGACACCGTGAACACCTCGAAGAAGGTGGACGCCGAGGCCCCGGCCGCCGACGCCATCCCGGCCGTCGACCCGCGCCTGCTCGTCCGCGAGCAGGGCTTCGCCGGTTACCTCACCGAGTTCAAGCGCAAGATCAAGGGCGGTGAGCTCGGCTCCATACCGGTCGTCACCGGCCTCATCGTGATCTGGGCGATCTTCGAGATCACCACCGGGCGGTTCCTCGACCCGTCCAACCTCAGCAACATCGCGCAGTACATCGTCGGACCCGGCCTCATCGCGACCGGCATCGTCTTCGTCCTGCTGCTCGGCGAGATCGACCTGTCGGTCGGCTCCGTCGCCGGTCTCACCGCCGCGGTCAGCTCGGTGCTCGCGATCAAGCAGGACGTGAACGAGGGCCTCGCCGTCATCATCGGCCTGGTCGCCGCTGCCGCGATCGGCGCTCTGCACGGATTCTTCTTCGCCAAGATCGGCGTACCGGCCTTCGTCGTGACGCTCGCGGGCTTCCTCGGGTGGAGCGGCCTGCAGCTGTACGTCCTCGGAAACACCCTGAGCCTGAACAACATCTCCGACGGCATCATCTACAACCTGAACAACTACTACTTCAGTGATGTCGCCGCCGCCTACGGCCTCGCGACCGTCGCGGTCGCCGCGTACGGCTACTCGCAGTGGAGCCAGCGGCTGCGCCGCAAGGCCGCGGACCTGCCGCACCGTCCGGTCAGCGAGCTGGCCCTGCGCACCGCGGTCGTCGCGGTCCTCGCCTATGTCGTGGCCTTCGTCCTGAACCAGGAGGACGGCCTTCCGCTCGGCCTGACCGTCTTCGTCGGCGTGGTGGTCCTGGCCAGCTTCGTGCTGCGCCGCACCAACTACGGGCGCCAGGTCTTCGCGGTCGGCGGTGGCGTCGAGGCCGCCCGCAGGGCCGGCATCAACGTCGTGTGGATCCGGATCTCCGTGTTCACGATCTCCGGCCTCCTCGGCGGTCTCGGCGGTCTCTTCATCGCCTCCCAGTCGGGCGTCGCCGACTCGAACCTCGGCGGCGGCGACACCCTGATGCTGGCCATCGCCGCGGCGGTCATCGGCGGCACCAGCCTCTTCGGTGGCCGGGGCACCCCCTGGTCGGCACTGCTCGGCATCCTGGTCATCCAGTCGATCATGACCGGCCTGTACATGTCGGGCAGCTCCAGCAAGGCGGTGCAGTCGATGATCACCGGCGCCGTGCTCCTCGCCGCGGTCGTCCTCGACTCCGTCTCACGCCGGAGCCAGAAGGCGGCGGGCCGCGCCTGACCCCCGGCGAGGTGTGCCGTCGTCATCCGATCGGCAGCACTCGCCCGTGAACCCTGTGCCCGGCGTCAAGGAAGACGCCGGGCACAGTCATGCCACGGCAGGGGGCGCGAGCGCCCGTGGGACAACAGGCGCATGCGCCCGTGGGACACAGCCGATCACGTGACACGGAACTCACGGCCCGGACGCCGTCCGCGACCGCGGAACATTAGACTCAACAGGCCCGGCAACATTCCGGTCACCGCTCGAACAGCTCTACTGCAAGGAGGCACGGGTGCCGCTGCTGACCCGCATCAGGGGACCGCGCGATCTGGACCGGCTCAGCCTGGAGGAGCTGAACCAGCTGGCCGGAGAGATCCGCGCCTTCCTCGTCGACGCAGTGTCCAAGACAGGCGGCCACCTCGGCCCCAACCTCGGCGTGGTCGAGCTCACGATCGCCATGCACCGTGTCTTCGAGTCGCCGCAGGACAAGGTGCTCTTCGACACCGGTCACCAGAGCTACGTGCACAAGCTGCTCACCGGCCGCCAGGACTTCGGCAAGCTGCGCACCAAGGGCGGCATCTCCGGCTACCCCGCGCGCGCCGAGTCCGACCACGACGTGATCGAGAACTCGCACGCCTCGACGGTCCTCGGCTGGGCCGACGGCCTCGCCAAGGCCAACGAGGTGCGGGGCAAGGACGACCACGTCGTCGCCGTCATCGGAGACGGCGCGCTCACCGGCGGCATGGCCTGGGAGGCGCTGAACAACATCGCCGCCGCCAAGGACCGCCCCCTGGTGATCGTCGTCAACGACAACGAACGTTCGTACGCCCCCACCATCGGCGGCCTCGCGAACCACCTGGCGACCCTGCGCACCACCGACGGCTACGAGCGCTTCCTGGCCCGCGGCAAGGACCTCCTGGAGCGCACACCGGTCGTCGGCAGGCCCCTGTACGAGACGCTGCACGGCGCGAAGAAGGGCCTCAAGGACTTCATCGCCCCGCAGGGCATGTTCGAGGACCTCGGCCTGAAGTACGTCGGCCCGATCGACGGCCACGACATCGAGGCCCTGGAGTCCGCCCTGGTGCGCGCCAAGCGCTTCGGCGGCCCGGTCATCGTGCACTGCATCACCGAGAAGGGCCGCGGCTACAAGCCCGCCGAGGAGGACGAGGCCGACCACTTCCACGGTATCGGCCCCATCCACCCCGACACGGGCCTGCCCATCGCCGCGGGCGGCATGGACTGGACGTCCGTCTTCGGCGAGGAGATGGTCAAGCTCGGCCACGAGCGCGAGGACATCGTCGCGATCACGGCCGCCATGCTCCAGCCGGTCGGCCTGCAGAAGTTCGCCAAGGCGTTCCCCGACCGGGTGTACGACGTCGGCATCGCCGAGCAGCACGCGGCCGTCTCCGCCGCGGGCCTGGCCACCGGCGGCCTGCACCCCGTCTTCGCGGTGTACGCGACGTTCCTCAACCGCGCCTTCGACCAGCTCCTGATGGACGTGGCCCTGCACAAGTGCGGCGTCACCTTCGTCCTGGACCGGGCGGGCGTCACCGGCACGGACGGCGCCTCGCACAACGGCATGTGGGACATGTCGATCCTGCAGTGCGTGCCGACCCTGCGCATCGCCGCCCCGCGCGACGCCGACCAGGTCCGCCTCCAGCTGCGCGAGGCCGTCGAGGTCGACGACGCGCCGACCGTCGTGCGCTACTCCAAGGGCGCGGTCGGCCCGGCGGTCAAGGCCGTCGGCAAGGTCGGCGGCATGGACGTCCTGCGCAAGGCGGGCACCAACCGTCCCGACGTGCTGCTCGTCTCCGTGGGCGCGCTCGCGCCGATGTGCCTGGAGATCGCCGACCTCCTGAACAAGCAGGGCATCACGACGACGGTCGTCGACCCCCGCTGGGTCAAGCCCGTCGACGAGGCGCTCGCCCCGCTCGCCGAGCAGCACCGCGTGGTCGTCACCGTCGAGGACAACTCCCGCGCGGGCGGCGTCGGTTCGGCCGTCTCCCAGGCCCTGCGCGACGCGGGCGTCGACGTACCGCTGCGTGACTTCGGCATCCCGCCGCGCTTCCTGGACCACGCCTCGCGCAAGGAGATCCTGGCCGAGATCGGCCTGACCGCCCCGGACATCTCCCGCCAGGTGACCGGTCTCGTGGCCAAGCTGGACGGCCGGTACGAGCGCACGGCGGCCGTGGACTCCGTCGAGGCCGGGGAGCCCGCGCGCGACTGACGTCAACGAGCACCGCCGATGGGCCGGTTCCGACACCCTGTACGGGTGGTGGAACCGGCCCATTCGCGTGAATAGGCTCGCGCCGACGCCTACGGGGTACTCGCCCTCTCGATCATGTCGAGGACGACAAGCGTGGAGGTACGTCCGTGGCAAGCAGCCTATTCAGAACGAAGAGCATCGAGCAGTCCATCCAGGACACCGAGGAGCCGGAGCACGCGCTCAAGAAGTCGCTGTCCGCCCTCGACCTCACGGTCTTCGGTGTCGGCGTCGTCATCGGCACCGGCATCTTCGTCCTGACCGGGGCGGTGGCCAAGGAGACCGCGGGTCCCGCCACAGCGATCGCCTTCGCCGTCGCCGGTGTCGTCTGCGCCCTCGCGGCGCTCTGCTACGCGGAGTTCGCCTCCACCGTGCCGGTGGCGGGATCGGCGTACACCTTCTCGTACGCCTCGCTCGGCGAGCTGCCCGCCTGGACCATCGGCTGGGACCTGGTGCTCGAATTCGCGCTCGGCACGGCGGTGGTCGCCGTCGGCTGGTCCGGCTATGTGCGCTCGCTGATGGACAACGCGGGCTGGGAGCTGCCCGCGGCGCTCTCCGGGCCCGATGCCGCCGACGGCTTCAGCTTCGACATCCTCGCCACCGCGCTGGTGCTCGTCCTGACGGTCGTCCTGGTCCTCGGGATGAAGCTCTCCGCGCGCGTCACCACGGTCATCGTCGCCATCAAGGTGGCCGTCGTCCTGATCGTCATCATCGCGGGCGCCTTCTTCATCGACACGGACAACTACAAGCCGTTCATCCCCAAGGCGCAGGAAGTGCCCGCGGGCAACAGCATCGATTCCCCGCTCATCCAGCTGATGTTCGGGTACGCGCCCACCAACTTCGGTGTCCTCGGCATCTTCACGGCCGCCTCGATCGTCTTCTTCGCCTTCATCGGCTTCGACATCGTGGCCACCGCCGCCGAGGAGACCAAGCTGCCCCAGCGGGACATGCCGCGCGGCATCCTCGGGTCGCTCCTCATCTGCACGGTCCTGTACGTCGCCGTGTCGATCGTCGTCACGGGCATGCAGCACTACAGCGAACTGTCCGTGGACGCCCCGCTCGCCGACGCCTTCAAGGCCACCGGGCATCCCTTCTACGGGGGCGTGATCAGCTTCGGTGCCGCCGTCGGCCTCACCACCGTCTGCATGATCCTGCTGCTCGGCCAGACCCGCGTCTTCTTCGCGATGAGCCGCGACGGACTGCTGCCCCGGTTCTTCTCCCACGTCCACCCGAAGTACCGCACGCCGCACCGCCCGACCATCCTGCTCGGTGTCCTCATCGCGATCCTGGCGGGCTTCACCAGCCTCGACGAACTCGCCGAGCTGGTGAACATCGGAACGCTCTTCGCCTTCGTCGTGGTCGCCCTGAGCGTCATCATCCTGCGCCGCACCCGGCCCGACCTGCCCCGCGCCTTCCGCACCCCGCTGGTGCCGCTGGTACCCATCCTGTCGGTGGCGGCCTCGGTGTGGCTGATGCTGAACCTGCCCGCCGAGACCTGGCTGCGGTTCGGCATCTGGATGGCGCTCGGTTTCGTCGTGTACTTCGTGTACGGGCGCACGCACAGCCGGCTCGGCCGGGCGGGCAAGCAGCAGACCGGTGACGTCCGGTAATCGCATCGGTCACTTCCGGTCAATCGTCCGGCCCCGTATGTCCCGATCCGATGGGAACTGCGGGGCCGGATAGCGTGCACCTCATGCTCGCCGAGCCCTCCGCATCACCACGCTCCGTACACGGGCCGCGGCTGCCACGCCCGCTTACGGAGCGAACCCCCGCGTCGTACTGGCCGCGGCTGCTGGCGCTCCTCGCCGCGCTGGCCTGCGTCACCCGTGCCCCGTCCTTCCGGTGGCCGCTGTGGAGCCCGGACGAGGGCTATCTCGCCGTCCAGGCAAGGATGTTGGCCGATGGGGGAGAGCTCTATGAAACGGTCGTCGACCGTAAGCCGCCGCTCGTCCCCTGGCTGTACGAGGCGGCGTTCGCGCTCTTCGGCGACGCGACGCTGCTCCCGCTGAAGGTGCTCGCGGTCGCGGCCCAGCTCCTGACCGCCGTCCTCCTCGTCTGCGTCGCGAGGCGCCGCTGGGGCGACGGCGCGGGGCGCACGGCAGGCGTGCTCTACCTTCTCGTCTCGGTCGGCCTGAACCCCGAGGACGTCCAGGCGGCCACCTTCGAGGTCTTCATGCTGCCGTGCACCGCGGCCGCCCTCTGGTGCGCGGACCGGCGCCGGTGGGGCGCGGCGGGCGCCGCGGTGGCCTGCGCGTTCCTGGTCAAGCAGACCGGGGGAGCGGTCCTGGTGCCGGTGGCGTGGCTGCTGTGGCAAGCGGGCGGCGCCCGAAGGGACGTGCTGCGCCTCGGGGCCGGGCTGTGCGGGCCGGTCCTCGCGGTGGCCGCGGTCACGAGTCCCGCGGGGTTCCTGTTCTGGACGGTGACGGGCTCGGGGGCGTACGCCTCCTTCACCGGCTCCGAACTCCACGTGCTCTTCAGGGGGTTGACCAACGCGGCGATCCTCGCGGCGGCCTGCGTCGGGATCATCCCGCCCGTCGTACGGGTCCTGCGCATCGCCCGCACCGGCTCGACGGAACTGTGGCTCTGGCTCGCCTCATCGGCGGGAGCCGTCCTCGTCGGGTTCCACTTCTTCGGCCACTACTACCTGCAACTGACGCCGCCGCTGGCCCTGTTGGGTACGGCGGCGCTCCAGATCCTGCCCCGTGAGCGCACGTGGACGGCGCTCTCGGTCTCGGCGGGGGCGTGCGCGCTCTTCCTGACCTGGGGGATGCTGGCGCCGCGCCCCGAACTGGCGCACGCCACGCGCCTTGCGGAGAGCGTCCGGGCGTTGACATCACCGCAGGACAAGGTGCTGTTCTGGGGGATACACCCGGAGGCGTACTGGCTCGCCGACCGCCCTCCCGCGAGCCGCTACCTCACGGCGGGGCTGCTCACCAACTACAGCGGGGGCAGGAACGGTCCGCAGGTGGGCGAGAGATACGCGGTCGACGGCACCTGGAAGATCTTCCGCCGGGAACTGACCGAGCACCCACCGGCGATCATCGTCGACGACTCCCGAGGCAAGCCGTTCACCCCGTCGCGGGTGCCGTCACTGCAACGAATCCTCGCCGTCGGGTACGAGCCGGTGGCGCGGGTGGGGGGAGCGGTGGTGTACGCACGCGTCGAGCGGTGAGGGGAACGCGGGACCGCCGGACGGGAACCCCCCGATAGGCCGCCACCCTGCGCCTGCCGACGCCGCGGACCGCTCCCGCCCCCGTGCGGCGCACCCCGGACCAGCCGCACGAGAGCCAAGTACCCCACCAGAACCTGAGCGCGCGGCCCCGCGCCTGGCGGCTGGGCCGAGCCGCGGAGGGGTCAGCTGCCGCGTACCGTCCGGGGGGCGGCGGACTTCGCGCCCGACTGGCCGACCCCCTGCGGGGCAGCCGTACGAGAACCACCGGACCCCACCAGAACCTGAGCGCGTGGCCCCACGCCTGGCGGCCTGCCCGAGCCGCGGAGGGGTTAGCTGCCGTGTACCGTCCGGGGGGCCCACAGACTTCGCACCCGACGCGCCGACCCCCGGCGGGTCTGCCGTACGAGAACCACGTACTCCACCAGGACCTGAGCGCGCCGCCCCGCGCCTGGCGGCCTGCCCGAGCCGGGAAGGGGGCAGCTGCCGCGTACCGTCCGGGGGCCCACGGACTTCGCGCCCGACTGGCCGACCCCCTGCGGGGCAGCCGTACGAGAACCACCGGACCCCACCAGAACCTGAGCGCGCCGCCCCGCGCCTCGCGGCCTGCCCGAGCCGCGGAGGGGTCAGCTGTCGCGTACCGTCCGGGGGCCCACGGACTCCGCGCCCGACTCGCCGACCCTGCGGCGCAGCTCGCGGTCGGCCGTGACCACCACGCACGGGCGGTCCGCGGCCTCGGCGGCCAGTTCCACGAGGCGGTCGTCGCCGCTGCCGGGTGCGGAGACCACCCGTACGCCCTCGACCGACTCGACACCCCGGGCGGCGCCCTCGACGACGAGCACGACGTCCAGCGGGCCCGGATGCCCCGCGATGCCCTCGTCGGCGTACGCCACGAGCCTGTCCCGGAGCCGCTCGGCGGCCCCGCGCCGGTCGTGCCACCAGCCGTCGGGGACCGAACCGACGACGTTGGCGGCGTCGACGAGGAGCAGAGTTCTCATGGGGCCACCCTGGCACACCGCAAACGTAGACTGATCGAGCCGGAGAAAACGCCCGCCCACAGGAAGGTCCGCGCCGAGTCATGCCGCAGAGGTCCGCCCCCAGGCCCGAGCGGGAATCCTCCCGCCCGACGGCCGCCGTCGCCGGCCACGTGGCGAGCGGCACCCTCGCCACCGCCCGCTGGCTGCTGCGCGGCAAGGACGGCAGGCTCACCGCCTACGCCCGCTCGGCGGACGGCCTGCTGCGCTGGACGGAGACCCGCCCCGGCGGCCCCGACTGGACGGGCCCCGACCTCTTCGAGACGCCGCACCTGACCCACCTGACCCTGTCACAAGGCGCCGACGGGTACGTCCACTTCGTCGCCCTGCGCAAGCTGCCCAAGGACGGCGGCGGCACGGAGGTGGACGTCGTGCACGCCGTCCAGTACCAGTCGGGCCGCCCGCTCATGGACTGGCGCTCCCTCGGCAACCCGCACACCAAGATGGTCGAGCGCGCCCCGCACCTTGGCGCCCCGACCGCCGCGGTGGACGCCTCCGGCACGGTCCACGTCTTCGTGCGCGACGCGGTGAACAGCGTCCGGCTGCGGCGCGAGGGCAAGGGCGGCAAGTGGGAGGGCTGGAAGGACTTCAAGGTCCGCGAGGTCCTTGACGGCATCACCGCGCTCGCCACCTCCACCGGCCGGGTGGAGGTCTTCGGCCCGGCCGAGAACAAGACGCTGCACTGGACCCAGGAGAAGCAGGGCGCCGAGTTCCAGCGCACCGACGACATCCCGCTGCCCCCGGCCCCCGGCTCGGGCACGGCCCTGGAGACGGCCCCGGATCGCCTCACGTACTACGCCACCGACGTCCGCGGCAGAGGAGTCCTCGCCCACCGCTCGGACAACGAGGACGCGCGACCGCTCGGCGGAGCTCCGGAGACAGGCCCCACGGCCGCCCTGCGCGCGACGATAGAGGGCCACGACTGCACGGTCCTCGCCCACCGGGGCGCCGACGGCCGCCCGGTCATCGCGGCCTACCCCACCCAGGACGAGCAGGCGGGCGCCTGGTGGGCCGCCACCGGTGAACCCTGCCTGGGCTCCCCGGCGTTGGCGCTTGACGCGCAGGGCCGCGTGGTCATGGCGACCATCGGCCTCGACGGCACGCTTCGCCTCGCGCGGCAGAAAGCGGAGTCGGGGCTCGCGCTGGAAGCGTGGACGCGGGTCTGAGGGACGGAGAACGGGCGATGCCCGGCCGTCCTTTCGGGCGGCCGGGCATCGCCCGTATGCGGAGGTACTACGCGGGAACGCTGGCCACGCCCTGCGCCAGGAACCGCTTGCCGGTGACACGCTCGCTGACACCCTCACGGTCCAGGTACGGCGTGATGCCGCCCAGGTGGAAGGGCCAGCCGGCGCCGGTGATCAGGCACAGGTCGATGTCCTGCGCCTCGGCGACGACACCCTCGTCGAGCATCAGGCCGATCTCCTGCGCCACGGCGTCGAGCACGCGGTCGCGGGTCTGCTCCTCGGTCAGGACGGTGTCGCCCTGCTTGAGGAGCGCGGCGACCTCGGGGTCAAGCTCCGGCTTGCCGGAGTCGTAGACGTAGAAGCCGCGCTTGCCGGCCTTGACGACCGCCGCGAGGTTCGGCGAGACCGTGAAGCGCTCCGGGAAGGCGCGGTTCAGGGTCTCCGACACGTGCAGACCAATGGCCGGACCGACCAGCTCAAGGAGCACCAGCGGCGACATCGGCAGACCGAGCGGCTCGACGGCCTTCTCGGCGACGGCGACCGGGGTGCCCTCGTCGATGACGTTTTGGATCTCGCCCATGAAGCGGGTGAGGATGCGGTTCACGACGAACGCCGGGGCGTCCTTCACCAGGACCGCGGTCTTCTTCAGCTTCTTGGCGACACCGAAGGCCGTGGCCAGCGAGGCGTCGTCCGTCTGCTCGCCGCGCACGATCTCCAGGAGCGGAAGGATCGCGACGGGGTTGAAGAAGTGGAAGCCGACGACCCGCTCGGGGTGCTTCAGCTTCGACGCCATCTCGGAGACCGAGAGCGAGGAGGTGTTGGTGGCGAGGATGGCGTGCGCCGGAGCGACGGCTTCCACCTCCGCGAACACCTGCTGCTTGACGCCGATCTCCTCGAAGACGGCCTCGATGATGAAGTCGGCGTCGGAGAAGCCCTCGGCCTTGTCGAGCACGCCGGAGACGAGCCCCTTCAGACGGTTGGCCTTGTCCTGGTTGACGCGGCCCTTGAGGAGAAGCTTGTCGATCTCCTCATGGACGTAACCGACACCCTTGTCGACGCGCGCCTGGTCGATGTCGGTCAGCACGACCGGCACCTCAAGACGGCGCAGGAAGAGCAGCGCCAGCTGCGAGGCCATCAGACCGGCGCCGACGACGCCGACCTTGGTGACCGGACGCGCCAGGTTCTTGTCCGGGGCACCCGCCGGGCGCTTGGCGCGCTTCTGGACGAGGTTGAACGCGTAGATGCCGCTGCGCAGTTCGCCACCCATGATGAGGTCGGCGAGCGCGACGTCCTCCGCGTCGAAGCCCTTCTGCAGATCGCCGTCCTTGGCGGCCGCGATGATCTCCAGGGCGCGGTAGGCGGCCGGGGCGGCGCCGTGCACCTTGGAGTCCGCGATGCCACGGCCACGCGCCACAGCGGCGTCCCAGGCCTCGCCGCGGTCGATCTCGGGACGGACGACCTCGACCGAGCCGTTGAGGACGGAGGCCGTCCAGATCAGCGACTGCTCCAGGAAGTCAGCGCCCTCGAAGAGCGCGTCGGCGATGCCGAGCTCGAAGACCTGCTTGCCCTTGAGCTGACGGTTCTGGTTGAGCGAGTTCTCGATGATGACCGAGACCGCGCGGTCCGCACCGATGAGGTTCGGAAGCAGCGCGCAGCCGCCCCAGCCCGGTACGAGACCGAGGAAGACCTCGGGCAGCGAGAAGGCGGGCAGCGCCTTGGAGACGGTGCGGTACGAGCAGTGCAGACCGACCTCGACACCGCCGCCCATCGCGGCACCGTTGTAGTACGCGAAGGAGGGAACAGCGAGCCCGGAGAGCCGCTTGAAGACCTCGTGCCCACCCTTGCCGATGGCGAGCGCGTCCTCGTGCCGCTTGAGGATCTCGACGCCCTTGAGGTCGGCGCCGACGGCGAAGATGAACGGCTTGCCGGTGACACCGACACCGACGATCGTGCCCTCGGCCGCCTCCTTCTCGACCTGGTCGATCGCGGCGTTCAGGTTCGCGAGCGAGCCGGGGCCGAAGGTGGTCGGCTTCGTGTGGTCGAAGCCGTTGTCGAGCGTGATGAGCGCGAAGCGCCCGGCGCCCGCGGGCAGGTCGAGGTGGCGCACGTGCGCCTGCGTGACGACCTCGTCCGGGAACAGCTCGGCCGCGCCCTTCAGAAGCTCCGTGGTGGAGCTGGTGGAGCTGCTCACTTGTCGCCTCCGGCGTCCTTGTGGTTCGGGTTCTCCCAGATGACGGTGGCGCCCATGCCGAAGCCGACGCACATCGTCGTCAGGCCGTAGCGGACGTCCGGCTGCTCCTCGAACTGCCGCGCCAGCTGCGTCATCAGACGCACGCCGGAGGAGGCGAGGGGGTGGCCGTACGCGATGGCACCGCCGTACTGGTTCACGCGCGTGTCGTCGTCCGCGATGCCGTAGTGCTCCAGGAAGGCGAGCACCTGCACGGCGAAGGCTTCATTGATCTCGAAGAGACCGATGTCGGAGATGGAGAGACCGGCCTGACCGAGCGCCTTCTCGGTGGCAGGGATGGGTCCATAACCCATCACCTCGGGCTCGACACCAGCGAAGGAGTACGAGACAAGCCGCATCTTGACCGGGAGGTTGTTCTCCCGGGCGAAGTCCTCGGAGGCGATGATCGACGCGGTGGCGCCGTCGTTGAGGCCCGCGGCGTTACCGGCGGTGACGCGACCGTGCGTACGGAACGGCGTCTTGAGGCCGGCAAGGCTCTCGAGCGTCGTCCCCGGCCGCATCGGCTCATCGGCGGTGGCGAGCCCCCACCCGGTCTCACCGGCTTCCTCGTTGGTCCGCCGTACGGAGACGGGCACGAGGTCCTGCTGGATCTTGCCGTTGGCGTACGCCTTGGCGGCCTTCTCCTGCGAGCGCACGGCGTACTCGTCAGCACGCTGCTTGGTGATCGTGGGATACCGGTCGTGCAGGTTCTCGGCGGTCATGCCCATGAAGAGGGCGGACTCGTCGACGAGCTTCTCGCTCACGAACCGGGGGTTCGGGTCGACGCCCTCGCCCATGGGGTGGCGGCCCATGTGCTCGACGCCACCGGCGATGACGGCGTCGTACGCGCCGAACGCGATGGAGCCGGCGGTGGCCGTGACGGCGGTGAGCGCGCCCGCACACATGCGGTCGATGGAGTATCCGGGCACGGACTGCGGAAGCCCGGCCAAGATCCCCGCCGTGCGGCCCAGCGTCAGACCCTGGTCGCCGATCTGTGTGGTCGCGGCGATGGCGACCTCGTCGATCTTGGCGGGGTCGAGGGCCGGGTTGCGGCGAAGGAGCTCCCGGATGGCCTTCACGATGAGGTCATCCGCACGGGTCTCGTGGTAGATGCCCTTCGGGCCCGCCTTGCCGAACGGGGTGCGGACGCCATCAACGAAGACGACGTCCCTGACGGTACGAGGCACGATGGCTCTCCTCCAGGGTGCGGGTGCGCCAGCCGGCGCGCTTCCGGTTCCATGCTACTTGCCGGTAACTATGCGGCCAAGAGCTGCCGCGCGCTGCTACGGGGTTGCGAAGGTCACACTTGGGGTGGCCTTGCTGGGTCGGGGGCTTTGCTGCGTACCGGGGCCATCCGGTTGTCGCGAGGTTGGTGGTTCCGGTCCGGGAGTCAAGGGCGCTCCGCTGCGCTACGCGTCGGCTACGCCGATTCCGCTGCGCTCCACCCTTGACACCCGCCCCTCCACCACGCGAGGGAAGACGCCCGGACGGCCCAGGGGCGGGACTCTCGACCACTGCCGTCACCTTCTTGGGGTTTCCGTGCCGGGTGCGGACTGGTTCGTCGAGGGCACCCGGCAGCGGGTGGGGTGCGCGGCACGTGTGGGAAGGGAGCCCGGTCTCGTCAAGCGTCTACCGGCCGGATCTTCCGGGGTGACCGGGAGGGGGAGATGTGCGTGGGGTGTCAGGGAGGGGGAGACGTGCGCGGGGGGTCAGGGAGGGGGAGACGTGCGCGGGGGCCTTCGGGAAGCGCTGGGAGGTGTGCTTGGGCTCGGTGGAGTGCCCGGTGCAAGAAAATCCCGCTTCATCACAAGCAGGGGCGGGATCTGCGGGACTTTTCTGCACCCCTGCACTCCCGCACTCCCGCACTCCGCGTGATGGTGGCGCTGTGCTGCGCGCACCTACTTGGCAAAGTTGTGTTCTGGGGGTTGGGGGGGCGTGCGCGTTGCCCGATGCGCCTTGTCGGAAATAGGTGCCGGACCCCCCACCGGCCGGCCCCCCCACCGGCCGGAGCGCGCCCGGCTGCTCACCTCACCCCTCCCCCTACCTCGCCCCTCCCGTCCACCCCGGAGATCCGGTCGGCAGACGCTTGACGAGACCGGGCCCACTTCCCGAACGAGCCGCGCACCCCACCCGCTGCCGGCCGCCCCCGACGAACTAGTCCGCACCCGGCAGGAAACCTGCACGGCCCCCAGGAGTCCCCGAGAGTCCCGCCCCTGGGCCGTCCGGTCGTCTTCCCTCGCGTGGTGGAGGGACGGGTGTCAAGGGTGGAGCGCAGCGGAATCGGCGCAGCCGACGCGTAGCGCAGCGGAGCGCCCTTGACTCCCGGCCCGGAACCACCAACCTCGCGACAACCGGATGGCCCCGGTACGCAGCAAAGCCCCCGACCCACCAAGGCCACCCTGCCCCGCCCCAGCAAGGCCACCCCTCTCGCGCCCCGGCTACTCCGCGGTAAGCGCAGTCACCAGCGCCGGAGTCACCTGCGTGATCTGCCAGCGCCGTGCCCCGTGCGAGGCCAGCGCGGCCGTCACCGACTCCGCGTCCACCTGAGCCGGCGGCTCCCAGCAGACCCTTCGTACCGTGTCCGGAGTGATCAGGTTCTCCTGAGGCATGTTCAGCTCCTCGGCCAGCGCCGAGACCGCCGCGCGCGCCGCGGAGAGGCGAGCCGCGGCGGCCGGGTCGCGGTCCGCCCAGGAGCGGGGCGGCGGTGGCCCGGAGACGGCCGCTCCGGGCTGCGGAAGCTCGGAGTCGGGCAGGGCTCTGGCCCGGTCCACGGCGGCCTGCCACTGCTCCAGCTGGCGTCGCCCCATGCGGTGCCCGAAGCCGGTGAGCCCGGAGAGCGCGTGCACGTTGGGCGGCAGACCAAGCGCCGCCTCCACGATCGCCCCGTCACTGAGCACCTTGCCCGGGGACACGTCACGCCGTTGCGCGACGCGATCACGCGCGGTCCAGAGTTCCCGTACGACCGCCATCTGGCGACGGCGCCGTACCTTGTGCATGCCCGACGTACGCCGCCAGGGATCGACCCGCGGCGGCGCCGGCGGCGCGGAGGAGATCGCGTCGAACTCCTCGCGGGCCCACTCCAGCTTGCCCTGCCGGTCGAGCTCCTTCTCCAGCGCGTCGCGCAGGTCCACGAGCAGCTCGACGTCCAGCGCCGCGTAGCGAAGCCAGGGGTCGGGCAGCGGGCGTGTCGACCAGTCGACCGCCGAGTGGCCCTTCTCCAGGACGAAGCCGAGTACGCCCTCGACCATCGCGCCGAGGCCGACCCGGGGGAATCCCGCGAGGCGCCCCGCAAGCTCCGTGTCGAAGATGCTGGTGGGGATCATGCCTATTTCGCGGAGGCAGGGAAGATCCTGCGTGGCCGCGTGGAGGACCCACTCGGCTCCGGAGATCGCCTCGCCGAGCCCGGAGAGGTCGGGGCAGGCGACGGGGTCGATGAGGGTGCTGCCCGCGCCTTCGCGGCGCAGCTGCACGAGGTAGGCACGCTGGCCGTACCGATAGCCGGACGCGCGTTCGGCGTCCACGGCCACGGGGCCACTGCCTGCCGCGAACGCGGCGATCACCTCGGCGAGGGCGGTCTCGTCGGCGACCACCGGGGGGATGCCATCACGCGGCTCGTCCAAAGGGATCGGCGCCGTTTCGACGTCGTCCGGAGGGCCGCCTCCGGTGGTTCGCAGTGAGCTGTCTGCTGCGGTCTCTTGGGCGTCGGTCACCTGTCAAGGGTATCTGTGTATGCACAGCACCCGTCGACGGAACGTTCCGTCGACGGGCGCGCGAGGGGTGTAAATGAGTCAGTGAGTGACTCAGTGGATGATTCCGGTGCGCAGGGCCACCGCCACCATCCCGGCGCGGTCACCCGTGCCGAGCTTGCGCGCGATGCGGGCGAGGTGGCTCTTCACGGTCAGGGCGGAGAGCCCCATCGAGACACCGATGGCCTTGTTCGACTGACCCTCCGCGACGAGGCGGAGAACCTCCACCTCACGGCCGGACAGCTCACGGTAGCCACCGGGGTGGCTGGGTGCGCCCGGCGGGCGGCGGTGCATTCGGGCGGCGGCCGAGCCGATGGGCGCGGCGCCGGGGCGGGTGGGGAGACCGACGTTGTTGCGGGTGCCGGTGACGACGTAGCCCTTGACGCCGCCCGCGAGGGCGTTGCGTACGGCACCGATGTCATCGGCGGCGGAGAGGGCGAGGCCGTTCGGCCAGCCCGCCGCGCGGGTTTCCGAGAGGAGCGTCAGGCCGGAGCCGTCGGGGAGGTGGACGTCTGCGACGCAGATGTCACGGGGGTTGCCGATGCGGGGACGAGCCTCCGCGATCGACGAGGCCTCGATCACGTCGCGTACACCGAGGGCCCACAGGTGGCGGGTGACGGTGGAGCGGACGCGCGGGTCGGCCACGACGACCATGGCGGTCGGCTTGTTCGGGCGGTAGGCGACCAGGCTTGCGGGCTGCTCGAGGAGAACGGACACCAGGCCTCCTGGGGTGCGGGACTGAACCGGCTCGGGGGTGAAGCCGGGACGAACCGTGCTTTCAAGGTCACCAACCTCTTCGGCATCAAACCCGCCCGCCTTTAGAGAATGATCACGATTTGGTGAGTAACAATTCGGGCGATTCGGACATGCGATCGATCATCCGAAGATCAACCCGAATCGCAGTCGTTCAAAATCGATCGCTCATCCGCATGCGTGATCGCCCCCGTGCATCCCCCGCGCCAGCCCCGCCACCCCTCACGGCGTCTGCGGCCCCCGTCGCTGGGGCAGCGACACCACCGAGCCGTCACCGCCCTGCCCCTGGTTCACCGGCGGCAGCCCCGCGATCTGGCAGAGCAGATCGCACCACGCCGCGAGATGCGCCGCCGTGTCCGGCACCCCGCCGTGCCCCTCGCGCGGCGTCCAGGACGCCCGGATCTCGATCTGCGACGCGGGCGGCCGCTCGGCGAGCCCGCCGAAGTAGTGCGAGCCCGCACGCGTGACGGTGCCGCTCGGCTCCCCGCAGGCCAGACCGCGCGCCTGCAGCGCACCCGTCAGCCAGGACCAGCAGACCTCGGGGAGCAGCGGGTCCGCCGCCATCTCCGGTTCCAGCTCCGCGCGGACGAGCGTGACGAGGCGGAAGGTGCCCTGCCATGCGTCGTGTCCCGCCGGATCGTGCAGCAGGACGAGCCGGCCGTCCGCCAGGTCCTCGTCGCCTTCGACCACCGCCGCCTCCAGGGCGTACGCATGCGGGGCGAGGCGCTGTGGCGGCCGCGTCGGGTCGATCTCGATCTCGGGCCGAAGCCGTGCCCCCCGCAGCGCGTCGACCGCCGCGCGAAAGGGCAACGGAGCCGAATCCGCCACCTTCCCCTCCGTACTTTCCATCTCGCCAGCGCCGTCCGACCGTTGTCCCTGAGCCGCAGCCATGCGGGGAAGATTAAGGGGAACGGCGGCTTCGCGCAGGGAGAGACACCCGTGAGGGGGGCCCCGGTCAAGCCAGGGTGTCCCTCCGGGCGGGGGGCGTGCGGGCCCGTGCGAGACTTTCCGCGTGAGTGCCAACAGCAGCAGCCCCGCGGGCCAGCAGAACGCAGCGACGTACGACTCAGCCTTCATGAAGGCCTGCAGGCGCGAGCCCGTGCCGCACACGCCGGTCTGGTTCATGCGGCAGGCGGGGCGCTCACTTCCCGAGTACCGCAAGGTGCGCGAGGGCACGGCCATGCTGGAGTCCTGCATGATGCCGGAGCTGGTCACGGAGATCACGTTGCAGCCGGTGCGCCGGCACAAGGTCGACGCCGCGATCTACTTCAGCGACATCGTGGTCCCCCTCAAGGCCATCGGCATCGACCTGGACATCAAGCCGGGCATCGGCCCGGTGGTCGCGAACCCCATCCGCTCGCGCGCCGACCTCGCCCAGCTGCGGGATCTGACGCCGGACGACGTGAGTTACGTGACCGAGGCGATGGGCATGCTGACGGCCGAGCTGGGGTCGACCCCGCTCATCGGATTCGCCGGGGCGCCTTTCACTCTCGCGAGTTACCTGGTCGAGGGCGGTCCGAGCCGTAACCACGAGAACACCAAGGCGCTCATGTACGGCGACCCGCAGCTGTGGGCCGACCTGCTCGACCGGCTCGCGGAGATCACCGGCGCCTTCCTCAAGGTGCAGATCGAGGCGGGCGCGAGCGCCGTGCAGCTCTTCGACTCGTGGGTGGGCGCGCTGGCCCCCGCCGACTACCGCCGCTCCGTGATGCCCGCGTCGCAGAAGGTCTTCGACGCCGTGGCCTCGTACGGCGTCCCGCGCATCCACTTCGGTGTCGGCACGGGCGAACTGCTCGGTCTGATGGGCGAGGCGGGCGCCGATGTGATGGGCGTCGACTGGCGCGTGCCGATGGACGAGGCCGTGCGGCGGGTCGGTCCCGGCAAGGCGCTGCAGGGCAACCTCGACCCGGCGGTCCTCTTCTCCACGCGGGAGGCGATCGAGACCAAGACGGACGAGGTCCTGGACGCTGCCGCGGGGCTCGAGGGGCACATCTTCAACCTCGGCCACGGTGTCCTGCCGACCACGGACCCCGACGCCCTGACGCGGCTCGTGGAGCATGTCCACACGCGGACCGCACGCTGACGAAGTCGTTTCGCGATTGGCTCGTAGTTGGCTGAAAATCTCGCCTGAATGTGAGGGGTGAGCCCGGCTCGGGACCAGCCCGGGCCCACCCGGCGGCCTACCCCGCCGCCCGCACCGCCGCGACCGCCTTGCGTGCCGCCACCAGAACCGGGTCCCACACCGGTGAGAACGGCGGCGCGTAGCCGAGGTCCAGCGCCGTCATCTGGTCGACCGTCATCCGGGCCGTCAGGGCCACGGCGGCGATGTCCACGCGCTTGCCCGCGCCCTCGCGGCCGACGATCTGGACGCCGAGCAGCCGTCCCGAGAGGCGCTCGGCGAGCATCTTCACGGTCATCACGGCCGCGCCGGGGTAATAGCCCGCGCGGCTCGTCGACTCGATGGTCACCGTCACAAACTGCAGTCCCGCCGCCCGCGCCTCCTTCTCGCGCAGACCGGTGCGGGCGATCTCCAGGTCGCAGACCTTGCTGACGGCCGTGCCGACGACACCGGGGAACGTCGCGTAACTGCCGCCCACGTTCGAGCCGATGACCTGGCCGTGCTTGTTGGCGTGGGTGCCGAGCGCGATGTGGCGCTCGCGGCCTGAGACCAGGTCGAGGACCTCGACGCAGTCGCCGCCCGCCCAGATGTTCTCGTGGCCCCGGACCCGCATCGCGAGATCCGTGAGCAGCCCGCCGTACGCACCGAGCGGAAGACCCGCCGCGCGGGCCAGCTCCGTCTCGGGGCGCACGCCGATGCCGAGCACCACCACGTCCGCCGGATACTCGGCGTCCTCCGTGGCCACTGCCCTGACCCGGCCGTCGTCACCGGTGAGGATCTTGGTGACCTCGGCGCCGTTCACCATCTCGATGCCCATGCCGGACATCGCGTCGTGGACGAGGCGGCCCATGTCCGGGTCGAGCGTCGACATCGGTTCCGCGCCGCGGTTGACGACCGTGACCTGGTACCGGCGCTGGATCAGGGCCTCGGCCATCTCGACGCCGATGTAACCGGCGCCGATGACGACCGCCCTGCGGCCCGGCGTGCTGGCCAGCGTGTCCAGGAGCGCCTGGCCGTCGTCCAGGGTCTGTACGCCGTGCACGCCGGGGGCGTCGATGCCGGGCAGGGAGGGGCGCACCGGCCGGGCGCCGGTGCCGATCACGAGCTTGTCGTACGCCGTCCAGGCCTCCACGCCGGACTCCAGGTCCCGCGTGCGGACCCGGGCGCCCTCGACGTCGATCTCCACGACCTCCGTACGCATCCGCAGGTCGATGTCGCGGGCCCGGTGCTCCTCGGGCGTACGCGCGATCAGCTCGTCCCGCGAGGGGACGTCACCGCCGACCCAGTAGGGGATGCCACACGCCGAGTACGACGTGAAGTGGCCGCGCTCGAACGCGACGATCTCCAGCTCCTCCGGGCCCTTGAGCCTGCGTGCCTGCGACGCGGCGGACATCCCCGCCGCGTCGCCCCCGATGATCACCAGTCGTTCTTTCGCGCTCCTCATACGGACACGCTACGACTCGGCGGCAGTTGACGGGCCGCTAGTCTTCGTCGCCCTTCCGCTCCGGGACCGCGGGAGCCGTCGCCGCAGCGGGCCGCCGCGAAAGCCGTGGCCGCACCAGGCGCTGCCACAGCAGGAACAGCAGGGCCGCCACCGCCACGAACGGCAGGATCGCGCCGAGGGCCACGGCCACCCAGCGCAGCATCGTCACGAAGGCACTCCAGCCGCCGGACAGCGCGTCCACGAACGTGGGGTCGTCGTCCGCGTCCGGCTTCTTCACCGCCGTCTCGCTGAGCGACAGCGTGATCGTGGACATGCTCGTACGGTCCTTGAGCGAGGACTGCCGGGCGAGCAGCGCCTCCAGCTCCGACTGACGGGAGCTCAACTCCCCTTCCAGGGTCACCACATCGCTCAGCTTCGTCGCCTTGTCCATCAGCTCCCGCACCCGCGCCACGCTCGCCCGCTGCGACTTGATCCGGCTCTCGACGTCGACGACCTGATCGGTGACGTCCTGCGCCTTGGCCTTGCGTTCGATCAGCTTGCCTGTCCCCTCCAGTGACGTCAGGACCTCGTCGTACCGGTCCTGCGGGACGCGCAGCACGACGCGGGAGCGCTCGTGGCCGCGGCCGTCGCGGTCCGTGGTCTCGTCGCCGAGGACGCCGCCCGCGTCGACGGCCACCGCGCGCGCCTCGTCCAGGGCCTTCGGCACGTCCTTGACGCGGACGGTCAGGGTGGCGGTGCGGATGATGTGGGTGCCGGTGAGCTCGGGGGGCTTCTTCTTGCCGGACTTGTCCTCCTGGCTGCCGCCGCCCACCCCCTTGTCGTCCTTGTTGCCGGACGCGTACGCGTCCTCGCGCGCGGCGCCCGCCGCCTTGTCGGTGTCGCCGCCGGAGTCGCCGCCCGCGGTGCACCCGGTGAGCGCGAGGGCGACGGCCAGCAGGAGGGCCGAGAGCGCCTGGGCCGTGCGGCGCCTTGACGTGCTTTCGCTGGACGCGTGCATCTCGACGTACCCCCGAGAGTCGTGGTGACTGATGCTCCTTTGACGCAGGGGAGGGGCAGAACGATGGTTGCCGACCGGTCCCGATGGGGTCACGGTCGGGACTCGCGCGACGCGTGGAGCACGACTCGTAGAGTGGAGGCATGCGCGAAACGGACACACGTACGGGTCATGTCGTAGTCATCGGCGGCGGGATCGCCGGACTGGCCGCCGCCCACCGATTGCTCGGCACCGGCGCCCGCGTGACCGTCCTGGAAGCCTCCGACCGGCTCGGCGGCAAGCTGCTCCCCGGCGAGATCGAGGGCGTACGCGTCGACCTCGGCGCCGAGTCGATGCTGGCCCGCCGCCCTGAGGCCGTCGCCCTCGCCCGCGAGGTGGGCCTCGCCGACCGGCTGCAGCCGCCCGCCACGGCGACCGCGGCGATCTGGACCCGCGGGGCCCTGCGGCCGATGCCCAAGGGTCACGTCATGGGCGTGCCCGGCGACGCGTCGGCGCTGGCCGGGGTGCTCTCCGACGAGGGTCTCCGGCGCATCGAGCAGGACCGTGACCTGCCGCCCACCGAGGTCGGGGACGACGTCGCGGTCGGTGAGTACGTGGCCGCGCGTCTCGGCCGCGAGGTCGTCGACCGCCTCGTGGAGCCGCTGCTCGGCGGCGTGTACGCGGGCGACGCCTACCGCATCTCGATGCGCTCGGCGGTCCCGCAGCTCTTCGAGGCCGCCCGCGCCCACGACTCCCTCACGGAGGGCGTCCGCGCCATCCAGGCCAGGGCCGCGCGGAACCAGCAGACCGGGCCCGTCTTCATGGGCATCGAGGGCGGCGTCGGCCAACTGCCGCTCGCCGTCGCGGAGTCGGTCCGCGCGCGGGGGGGTGAGATCCGCACCGGGGCGCCGGTCACCGAGCTGCGCCGCGCCGCTGAGGGCTGGCAGGTCGGCACGGGCGAGCAGACCATCGACGCCGACGCCGTGGTCGTCGCCGTGCCCGCGTACGCCGCCGCGGCGCTGCTCGGCGTCGAGGCACCCGCCGCCGCAGCCCAGCTCGCGGGCGTCGAGTACGCCTCCATGGCCCTGATGACCCTCGCCTACCGCCGCGGCGAGACCGACCTCCCCGAAGGCAGCGGTTTTCTCGTGCCGCCCGTCGACGGGCACACCATCAAGGCGTCCACCTTCGCGTCACGCAAGTGGGGCTGGATCGCCGAGGAAGACCCTGACCTCCTTGTGCTGCGTACGTCGGTGGGGCGCTACGGCGAGACGGAGATCCTCAAGCGCGAGGACGCCGAGCTCATCGAGCTGTCGCGGCACGACCTGCGCGCGGCCACCGGACTGGACGCCCAGCCCGTCGCCACTCGCGTCACCCGCTGGCACGACGGCCTGCCGCAGTACCCCGTCGGCCACCACGCACGCGTGGCCCGCATCCGCGAGCACGTGAGCAAGCTGCCCGGCCTCGCGGTGTGCGGAGCGGCGTACGACGGAGTGGGCATCCCCGCGTGCATCGCGAGCGCTTACGCGGCCGTCGACCAGCTGGGCGGTGACCTGGCCGGTGTGCAGGAGCTCACCGCCAACCCGGTGCAGAGTCTGCACGGCGGCGGAGGAGAATAGGGCCATGAGTGACGACGCCCCCGCCAAGAGCCCGAACGCGGGCAAGAAGGCCAAGGACCTCAACGAGGTCATCCGCTACACGCTGTGGTCCGTCTTCAAGCTGCGCGACCTGCTCCCCGAGGACCGGGCCGGCTACGCCGACGAGGTCCAGGAGCTGTTCGACCAGCTTGCCGCCAAGGACATCACCGTCCGCGGCACGTACGACGTGTCGGGCCTGCGCGCCGACGCCGACGTCATGATCTGGTGGCACGCCGAGACCTCCGACGAGCTGCAGGAGGCCTACAACCTCTTCCGGCGCACCAAGCTGGGCCGCGCCCTGGAGCCGGTCTGGTCGAACATGGCGCTGCACCGCCCCGCCGAGTTCAACAAGTCGCACATCCCGGCCTTCCTCGCCGACGAGACGCCGCGCAACTACATCAGCGTCTACCCCTTCGTGCGCTCCTACGACTGGTACCTGCTGCCCGACGAGGACCGTCGCCGCATGCTCAAGGACCACGGCATGATGGCCCGCGGCTACCCCGACGTGCGCGCCAACACCGTCGCCTCGTTCTCGCTCGGCGACTACGAGTGGATGCTCGCCTTCGAGGCGGACGAGCTGTACCGCATCGTCGACCTGATGCGGCACCTGCGTGCCTCCGAGGCCCGTATGCACGTCCGTGAAGAGGTGCCCTTCTACACCGGCCGCCGCAAGTCGGTGGCGGACCTCGTGGCGGGCCTCGCCTAGTTCATTCGGTGCGCTGTTAATTCGGTTGCCGCGCCCTGCCCGGTGCGGGTTTCATCGAGAGGTCGAAGCCAAGGACAGAGAGAACGGTGAATGTATGCCCAGGGCCCTGCGGAACAGCTCGGAGTCATCCCCTTCCGCAACGCTCAGGAGTCATCCTCACCATGTCCCGCAACACCTCCCGGCGGGCCCGCACTGAAGCGCGCGCCCAGTCCTTCCGCTGCCTGCAGTGCGGTCTCGACGTATCGATGACCGCCCCCGGCACCGACCACCGCAATCACTGTCCGAATTGTCTGTGGAGCCGTCACCTCGACGACACCCCGGGCGACCGGGACGCTGACTGCGGCGCCAGGATGGAGCCCCTCGCCATCTCCGTACGAGGAGACGGCGAGTGGGTCCTCGTCCACCGCTGCACGCACTGCGGTGTCCTGCACGCCAACCGCACGGCGGGCGACGACAACGCCCTGCCGCTGACCCGGCTCGCGGTGCGCCCGCTGGCCCAGCCGCCGTTCCCGCTGGAGCGGCTCAGCGCCCTGTAGCCGGCACCTAGTGCTTCTCGGGGAGAGCCGCCGCCCGCTCGCCGGACAGCGGCTCGGGCTCCTTGTGCGGTGCGCACGCCGCGCTCCGCACGGGGAGCCTGCCCTCGAGGAGGTAGGCCTCCATGTGGCCGTTGACGCACTTGTTGGGCCCGGCGCCGATGCCATGGGTGCCCGCGTCGCGCTCGGTCACCAGGACCGAACCGCCCAGCCTGCGGTTCAGCTCCCGCGCGCCCTCGTACGGTGTCGCCGCGTCCCGCTCGGCGGCCAGGATCAGCGTCGGGGGAAGCTCACCCGCCTCGGTGCGGACGTCCAGGGGCTGCCTGCGGGTCTCGGGCCAGTAGGCGCACGGCAGGTTCATCCAGGCGTTGTCCCAGGTCTCGAAGGGTGCCACGCGCGCGAGCATCGAGTTGTCGCGGTTCCAGGTCTTGAAGTCCGTCGGCCAGGGCGCGTCGTTGCACTCGACCGCGGTGTAGACCGCGTTGCCGTTCTCCTGCTCCTTGGCCGCCTTCGGTTCGGGCGCCGCCTGCTCGATCAGCGGCTTCGGGTTGCCCTTCACGTACGCCGAGAGCGCCGAGGCGCGCGCCGGCCAGTAGTCGTCGTAGTACCCGGCCTGGAGGTACGCCGACTGCAGCTGGCCGGGGCCGACCTTGCCGCCCGCGGGCTTGTCCGCCAGCTTGTCGCGCACTTTCTCGTAGCTGCGCAGGACCGCTTCGGGCGTCTTGCCCAGGTGGTACGTCTTGTCGTGCTTGGCCACCCAGGCGCGGAAGTCGGCCCAGCGCCGCTCGAAGGCCGCGGACTGGTCGAGGTTGTTGCGGTACCAGATCTGCGCGGGGTCGGGGTTGACCGCCGAGTCGAAGACCATGCGGCGCACGTGCGAGGGGAAGAGCGAGGCGTACACCGCGCCGAAGTAGGTGCCGTACGAGGCGCCCATGAAGGTCAGCTTCTGCTCGCCGAGCGCCGCCCGAAGGACGTCCAGGTCACGGGCGTTGTTCAGGCTCGTGTAGTGCCGCACCGCCGTGCCGGAACGCTTGACGCAGCCCTCCGCGTACGCCTTCGCCTGCTTGACGCGCTCCAGTTTGTACGCGGTGTCGGGGTGGGTCGGTGACTGTGTCGGGGCCTTGGCGAACTCCTTGGGGTCCTGGCAGGAGATCGGCGCCGAGCGGCCGACACCGCGCGGGGCGTAGCCCACGAGGTCGTACGCCGCCGCGATGCGCTTCCACTCGGGGAGCATGCCGACCATCGGGAAGTACATGCCGGAGCCGCCGGGGCCGCCGGGGTTGAACACGAGGGCGCCCTGCCGTTTGACGGACTTGCCGCGCCGCGGTTCGGCCCGCTCCGTGGCCTTGGTGCGGCTGACGGTCAGTCTGATCTGCTTGCCGCTCGGGTCCGCGTAGTCCAGCGGCACGGTCACCGTGGCGCACTTGACCGAGGGGGGCAGGCCCTCGGCCTTCGGGCAGGCGGCGAAGCGCAGGCCGGCCGCCTGCGCGCGCTGGGCCGCGATATGGGTGCCCTGCGTTTCCGGGTACGGGGTGGTGTCGGCCGCGGACGCGCTTCCCGTGGGAGCGGCGACGAGTGCGGTCAGGACCAAGGATCCGGCGGTTCCGTAGAGGGCGGCTGCTGCTCTCATCGCTCTTCATCCCTTCATTCGGCCGTGCGTTGCTCGAACAAAAGGGATGATTCGTTTGGTAATAGGCGAAGTAAAGCACCGCCCCGCCGGTGTCGGGCGTGTCGGGCTCAATGACTCCGATGCGCCGTGTCACGGCGCGACCGGCTTGGGGCGGGAGGCGGGCGGAGGCAGCGAGAAGGTGGGGGAGGGAGAGACCGGGGTCGCCGGAGCCGGGGACTCGGTCGGTCCCGGCGGGGCGGGGGAGCGGGTCGCCGGGACGGGGCCCGCCGACGCCGCGTCGCGCGCCAGGTCGTCGAAGTCGACCAGGCCCGTGCCTTCGAGGACCGTGATGTGGTCGAGGACCGTCGTGTTCGCGTCGTCCGCGAGCGTGCGCACCAGCGAGTTGCGGGTGGTCGCGCGGACCTCGGCGACCACCGAGAAGACCTTGCCGTGGGCGACGCGCAAGATGTTGGCGAACTTCTCGTCGTACGCGCCGCCGTGCGCGTCGCTCATCTCGTCGAGCCAGTCCCGCTGCTGCGCGGTCGGTTGGTTGGGCAGTTCCAGGTTGAGCTGCGTCGCCACCTCGCGTACGCGCGCGTCCAGGAACGTATGGCCCTCGACCAGGTGCTCGCCCGCCGTCTGCACGGCCTTGGTGGTGCCACGCGCCTCGGCCTGCTGTCCGGCCGGCAGCTCCCAGAGGCCCGCGAGCCGCACCTTGGTGATGAAGTCCCGGTCGAGCGCGGAGAGCGGGCCGAACTCCGTCGACACGGTCTCCGCGTCGAGGACGTCCTGACCGGTGCCCGACCTGTCCTCGTACGACCAGACGGGAAAGAGCAGCGCGGCCAGGGTCGCGACGAGCCCCGCGACGATGAGGCCGGTGCCGTTGATGGATCGCATGACGCCTCCTGTTGCGGCACCGCACGTTAGTGCGCCACAGGGAGGGACCTCCGCCATACGGCGAGGAGTACGTCAACTGCCGTACGGGTAAGGGGCATCGGATGCGGGGCGGGGGGCGCGGGGACCCCGACCCCCTAGGAGCTGCTCCCTCCGCCGCCTCCGCAGCCGCCGCCCCCTCCGCCGCCGCAGGACGAAGAGCCGCTCCCGCCTCCGCAGCCGCCGCCGGAGCTTCCGCAGCTCGCGCCGCCGCACGCCGAGCTGCCTCCCGTGCCCCCGCACCACGCGATGGTGCCCGATCCGGAGCTCGCGTACGACGAGGATGTCGCCGCCGTACGCCCCGGCCGGACGCGGTGCGCGGCCTGGAGCTGGGCGCGCAGGTCGGGGTCGAGGACGCCGACCAGCCCCTCGACGGCCACGCGGTAGGCCGCGCCCGGCGCGAGCGCGCCCGCGGCGCGGTACTCCGCCAGAGCGGTCCGGCCCGTGGCGGTCACCCGCGTGCGGGTGGCGCGGCCGCCGAGCAGACCGACCAGGGCGCCGAGTACCCAGGCCACGATCAGCACGATCGTCGCCGGGCTCACGGGATCCCACGAGGGGCCGTCACCGTCCTCGACGGCGATGAGGCCGATGACGAGGAAGACCCCGGCGAAGCTGAGGGCGTGGTGCCGGTTCTTGCGGCGCCGGAGACGGTCGACGGCCTCGGGCCGCACCATCAGCCCGCGCCGGGCCAGCGTGTCACCGATCGCCTGCACGGCCGGGCTGCGCATCACGCCGATGCGCAGCCAGTGCAGGGCGCCGCTCGGCGCGGCCTCGTGCGCCTGGAGCACCGCACCTTCCACCGGGTTGCGGACCTCGGTCGACTGGAACGCGACGATGCCGGGGAACGCGACCACCAGGCGTCCGTCCTCGTGCATGGCCGCGATCGCGGCGTCGGCGACCCGGCCGGGGCCACCGCCGAGGAAGGCGGCCTCCAAGGGGTCGAACACCGCGCCGTGCCGGGCGTCCGACTGCGGCGGCCCGGCCTGCCGGATACGGGAGACGCCGACGAGGAGAGCGCCCGACGAGACCGCGACCAGCAAGGCGAAACAGAGGGACAGGATCTCCACGGCTGCCGCCCCTTAGCCCCGGCGCAGCGCGAAGCGCGCCGCCCGCAGCCACCGGGTGACCGGCCGCCCGTCCAGCGGCGCGGGCCCGGAACGGTCGAGCCACCACCGGGTCAGTCTGCCCCGCGCCTCGGCGTCCTCGGGCAGCCCGGCAAGCAGCAGCCGCTCGGCGAAGTCCAGCGCGTCACGCCGGTAGCCGCCGGACATCGGCCGCGACTGCGCGTACGCGAAGAACTCCGGGCGATAGCGCGCGCCGAGGATCTCCGGCAGCTCGGGCGCCACCTTCGCCACGACGTCCGCCCGCTTGCCGGTCAACGCCCGGCTCTGCACGGTCAGCCGGGCCCGGTCGAAGCCCTCGGGTGCGGGCGTCTTGGCCACCAGGGCGGAAAGGAGCGCGGTCTGCGCGAGGGCGAGCCGCTGCCGGGTGGCGGCGGGGACGGCGGCGGGCGCCGTGGCCGTGTCGGGCTCTCCCGTGTCCTGCGCCGTGCCGACAGCGCACTCACCGGACGCGGGCGCCTTCGTCCGCACCCTCTCCCGTATCGCGTCCAGCTCCCACTCAAGATCCTTCGGTGCCGGGAAGTTCTCGTCCCGTTCCAGCAGGACACCCGGCGGGCTCACCCGGGCCGCCAGGTCCGACAGGATCGCCAGGACCGGCTCGGGCACCGGGTGGGCGTGACTGTCGTGCCAGACGCCGTCCCGCTCGAAGCCGCCCGCGACATGGACGTACGCGATGGCCTCGACCGGCAGCTCGTCCAGGGCCTTCGACGGGTCCTCGCCGCGGTTGACGTGGTTTGTGTGCAGGTTGGCGACGTCGATGAGGAGACGTACGCCGGTGCGCTCGACGAGCTCGTACAGGAACTGCCCCTCCGTCATCTCCTCGCCGGGCCAGGAGATCAGCGCCGCGATGTTCTCCACGGCGAGCGGCACCGGCAGCGCGTCCTGCGCGATGCGCACGTTCTCGCACAGCACGTCGAGGGCGTCGCGGGTGCGCGGCACCGGAAGCAGATGGCCGGCCTCCAGTGGCTGCGAGGCCGTCAGCGGGCCTCCGGCGCGTACGAACGCGATGTGTTCGGTGACCAGTGGCGAGCCGAGCACCTGCGCGCGCTCGGCGAGCGCGGCGAGGCGCGTCTCGTCGGGGCGGTCGGCGCCGCCGAGGCCGAGCGAGACGCCGTGCGGCACCACCGTGACCCCGCGTTCCCGCAGCCGCAGCAGGGAATCGGGGAGGTGCCCGGGGCACAGGTTCTCTGACACGGCCTCGACCCAGTCGATGCCGGGCATGCCTTCCACGGCGTCCGCTATCTCCGGACGCCACCCGATTCCGGTCCCCAGATGTTTCATGATCCCCCTCCTCCGCCAAGACCCCGCGTCGCGCCCGTGTCTTGTGAACGTGTGCAGGAGTCATGGCCCCGGCCGAAGCGGCCGAACCCCTGAGGAGGGACGTTCAGAGCTACATTTGAGGTTCCGGCCGGTCCGTGTTGACCTCGCCGGGCGGCGCGGGCGAGGGGCGTGACGTCGTGGACACATCGCCGGTCGGGCCGGCCGCCGGGGGTACCGGAGGGACGCCGGAGGGCGGCGGAGGACCGCTGGGGCTGGCCGTGGCGGTGGCGGCGCCGCCGTTGGCGATGTCGTCGAAGTCCACGAGTCCGGTGGCCTCCAGCATCGTGATGTGGTCGAGGACCGTCTGGTTGGAGTCGCTGGCCAGCTGCCGTATCAGCGTGTTGCGGGTGCTGTCCCGCACCTGCGCGATCACGCTGAACACCTTGCCGTGCGCGACCCGCAGCAGATTCGCGAACTTCCGCTGGTACTCCATTCCTTCGGCCTCGGTCAACTCCTGCAGCCAGCCCTGCTGTTGGGCGGTGGGTTGGTTCGGAAGCTCCACGCCGAGCTGCGCGGCGACCGCGCGCGCCCGCTTGTCGAGGTCCGTGTGGCCGACGATCAGATGGTCACCGGCCTCCTTGATCGCCTCGGTCGGCGCCCGCTCGACGGCCTGCTGGCCCGCGGGCAGCTCCCACAGTCCGGCGAGCCGCACCTTCACCAGCAGATCGCGGTCGGCTGCCGAGAGGGGACCCCACTGGGTGGCCACCGAACCGGCGGCCAGATTGGCGGGCCCCGTGCCCGAACGGTCCGCGTAGGACCACATGGGGAACGCGAGCGCGCCCAGTGTGACCACGAGTGCCGCGATGATCAGAGCCGTGCCGTTGATGCGCCGCAATGTGCCGTGCCTTCCTGCCCGTCGACCTGCCCGTCAACCTGCCGTGAGGCAAGCTACTTCCTGGTACCAGGGGATACGGAAGATGCGTGCGTGATGTTCAACGCTTTGCCCGGCCTTCGTGTGACGTGGGCGACCTCCCCAGGAGCGCCAGCATCTCCTCCAGCGGCGAGGCGTCCTCCGGCGTGGACAGGGCCGGAGCGAACGCCGAGCCCGGCCCCCGGAGTTCGGGATCCTTCGGCACCCGGCGGGCGATGTCGAGCGCGGCATCCACGACCGGCCCGGGGAGATCGAGGCCGACGCCGACGGTCGTCGCCACATCCCAGGTGTGCACCACGTAATCCAGGAGATGGAAGCCGACGGCGATCCGTCCCGTGAACGTCCCGCCGATCTCGGGAAGCGTGAACCCCCTTTCCATGACGCCCTCTTCGGCGAACGCGGCCAGCACGTGGCGCACCGACTCGTCGTAGACCTTGTACGGGTTGCGGCCGAGGTCCGGCGCGATCCAGTACGTACGGTCGGCGCCCGAGCCGCGAGCCGCTGCCGCGAACCCGTGGTGCTGAGCGGTCATGTGCGCCACCAGGTCGCGCAGCGTCCAGCCGGCGCAGGGGGAGGGGCGCTCCCAGTCGGTGTCGCTGGCCGCGCGCAGGACGCGGAGAGATTCCTGGAGGGCGGTGCGGTCGAGTGCGATGAGGTCCGTCATGCGGGTGTCACTCACTTTCCGTGGCGTGAACGGCGCCGACTGGCGTGGAAGTTGAGCCGATGGGGTCCGGGCCGGTCAGCAGGGAGTGAGCGGCGGCCCAGACGTCGTCGGGATCGAATCGGTCCACCGCCCAGGCGGTGGCGCGCATCTCGCCCCGGTCCTGGTGCGCGCGGACGATCCGTACGTGGTCGGGGCGCCCGACGAACGCGTACAGCGAGCGCTCGTCGGTCCAGACCGAGACGGAACCCGAGCGCTTGCGCCAAGGGTCGGTCCAGAGCCACATGCCGACGGCGCCGGGCGTGCGAGGCCAGCTCCGTCGCAACCGCAGCCCCGCCAGGGCGATCGGGAGGGTCTGGGAGTGACGGCGGGCGGTGAACTCCGTGAGGCTCACCAGGACTTGGCCCGGCGTGGTTGCCTCGGGGCCGGGCTGCCAGGGAGAGCGGGAGATCGATCGCGGGATCAGTGAAGGCATGCGCAGAGCATAAATCTAAACGAACGGTCGTGCTACTAGTTTTCCTGATCTGATGGCCGCGCTGCCGGATGGGCGGCAGGCGTCAACCAGTGGGCTGCTCAGGAGAGTTGGGGTACCCGTGACGGATCTGTCGCCGCCGCGCGCAGCCGTGCCGTGATGGCGACGCCCGCCCTGCGGTAGGCGTCCGGCTCGTCGTGCAGCACCGAGTGCGCGTTCGCCGTCTCCATCGGGGCGATGAGCTCGAAGGCGAGCTGGGGGACGTCGGTGTCCGGGAGCAGTTCGCCGGTGTCGCGCGCCTCGGCGACGCAGCGCTCCACCTGGCCGGTCCAGTCGCGGTTGGCGCGGACCAGCGCGTCGTGCACGGCGCCCTCGCGGGCGTCGAACTCGGCGATCACCCCGTAGAAGAAGCAGCCACCGGGAAAGACCCGCTGCTCCGAGTAGTCGAGCCAGCGCGCGCACAGCTGCCGTACGCGATCGAGGCCGGGCGGCGACTGCTTGGCGGGTTCCACCACGGCGTCCAGGAAGATGCGGCCCGCCGCGCGTACCGTCGCGAGCTGCAGTTCCTCCTTGGAGCCGAAGAGCGCGAAGACCCCGCTCTTGCTGAGCTTCAGCTCGGTGGCGAGGCGGCCGACGGAGAGCGCGTCCAGGCCCTCGACCGAGGCGACGTCGACCGTACGGCGCAGGACGAGACGCCGGGTCTGATTGCCGCGCTCGACGCGCCCGTCAAGCTTGGCACCCGCCGCACCCGCCGCACCCGCCGCACCCGCCGCACCCGCCGCACCGGCGCTCACACTCACACGGGGCTCGCTCGACATGTGGATCTCCTCGACGCCGTGTCCGGTCGGCTCAGTGCAGGGCGGGGTGGTCGGCGACCACGGTGCAGGAGCCGGGGGCGATCTCCGTGAAGCCCGCGTCCCGTACCACCGGCAGGCCGCTCGCCACGAGCTCGTTCCAACGTGCGGCGTCCGGGGTGCGGACGGACAGTGGGTAACCGGCGTCCCGCCAGGCCCCGCGCTCCTCGTCCGACAGCTCCCACCAGGCGAGTTGGGCGCCGTGCCCGGCCTGCGCCATCGCCTTGCCTGCCGACATGTCGACGTCGGGGCTCATCCACAGGACCGGCGCGGTCGCGTCGGCGGGCGGCACCGCCTCCGGGTCGTCCAGGTCCGTGCCCGAGACCTGGAGCCGGGCCAGATCCTTGGGCCAGCCGTCCAGCGGCACGGGGGGAAAGACGCGGACCTCCGCCGACTTGCCGGTGACCGTGATGCCGGGCAGCGCCTCGGCCCGCCGCCACTCGGCGCCGCGGGCCCGCCGGACCACCTTGCGGATCCTGGCGTCCTGCCAGTCACGCATGGCCTGCGCCCACTCGCCGTCGCCGGTGGACCGCTCGTCGCCGAGCATGACGAGCACCGCGCGGGCCGCGGTCTCCAGGGCGTCCGTACGGTGCGGAGGCTCGGCGCGCTCGATGCGGGCCACCAGCGGCAGTACGTACTGCGGTGCCTCGTCGCGTGTCGTCTTCTCCACGCGGAAGGGGCTGTCCTGGGGGTCTGGGGTGTCCTGCGGCTGGGAGTTCCCGGCGGTCTGGTCGCTGCTCACGCGTCCAGTCTGCCAGGCGGAAGATCGGGCCCGTCAGGGGCTTTGCCCGATGACTCCGTTCCTTGCCACGGTGTCGGACGCCTGCGCGAGGATAGCGGCATGGACAGTGATCTTGTGGGGGCCGTGCTGCGGCTCGACGGGGCGGGGCGGCGCTACGCGTTGGGAGGGCCTTGGGTGCTGAGAAGCGTCACCTTCGGCATAGGCGCGGGCACGCTGGTGCGGATCGAGGGCGCGAACGGCACCGGCAAGTCGACCCTGCTGCGGCTGCTCGCCGGGATCGACGCCCCGACCGAGGGCCGCCTCGTCGGCCGTCCGCGCACGGCGTACGTCCCCGAACGCTTCCCTGCGGCGTTGCCGTTCACGGCCGTCGGCTACCTCACGCACATGGGTCGCATTCACGGCCTGGCGAAGGGTGCGGCCGCGCGGGGCGCTGAGGAGTGGCTTGAGCGCTTCGGGGCCGGGAGTTACGTCCGTACGCCCTTGTCAGAACTGTCCAAGGGCAGCAGTCAGAAGGTCGCCGTGGCCCAGGCGCTCCTCGCGGGGCCGGAGCTGCTCGTCCTCGATGAGGCCTGGACCGGCCTGGACGCTGCGGCCCGCGACGAACTCGACCGGGCCGTCGCCGAGCGGGTCGCGGAGGGTGGCGCCGTGGTCTTCGTGGACCACGACCCGCGGCGGCTCCCGGGGGCGGTCGACGTGACGTACGCGGTGGTCGGGTCGTCGGTGAACGCCCGTACCGCCGGGAGCACTTCACCGGAATCGGCCGCCGCGGGAACCCCCGTGACCGTGATCGAGGCGCAGGGCCCGCCGGGTGCCGCGCCGCCTTCCCTCCCCGGCACCGTCACCGGGCACACCCCGGAAGGGGCACTGCGGCTCACGGTGGCGTCGACCCACTCGGACATCGCACTGCGCGCGCTGCTGGCGGCGCGACCGCCGTGGCATGTGGTGTCGGTGCGGGAGCCCGCGTTGAGCCCCGCACCGGGCCCCTCGGCGAGTGATGTGCTCCCCGTGACGGATGACGTGCGTCCCGAGGCGAGCGAGGTGGGCGAGGTGGGCGAGGTGGGCGAGCGATGAACGCCCTGCTCAGCTATCAGTCCGCCCTGCTACTGCGTTCCCAGCGCTGGCTCGCGCCCGTCATCCTGTACGCCGCGTTCCTCGCCGTCGGTGTACAGAGCGGGCAGCCGATCCTCGACTCCCTCGCGTACGCGGCCGCCGCGCTGCTGCCCGTTGCCGCCTGGCTGGTACGGATATGCGTCACCAACGAGCCGCCCGCCGTCCGAAGTTGCTCGGCCGCGGCGGCCGGTCCCTGGCGAGCCCTGCTGGCCTGTCTGCTCTCCGCGTTCCTCGCCACGGCCGTGCTCGGCGCCGTCGCCACGCTCGTCGTGGCGGTGATCAGCGACCCGGCGAGCACCGATCACCGGACCGCCGTGAACCGGCTGGCGGCGAGCGGTGCGGGGCTGCTCGCGATGCTCGTGAGCGCGCTCGTGGGCACCGCCATCGGTGCCATCACCAGTTGGCCGCTGATGCGCTCGCCGGGCAGGGCGATCCCGGTGCTGCTGCTCGCCTCGCTGCTCTCCTTGGTGACCACCGGTTCCCCCGCGAAGGCGGTCATGACCGAACTCGTCTCCGGGGCGCGGGACGGCGTGGTGCCGGTGCCGGTGCTGCCGGTCGCGGGGGCGGCGGCGCTGGCTGTGGCGGCCGTGGGAGCGGCCTGCGGGCTGGCCTCGCGCAGGGGTTGAGTACGCCCGGATGCCGGAGAGGGGGCGGGGCTCAGCCCGAGCAGGCCGTGCGCTGTGCCTCGTGCCACTCACACACGGGGCACAGCGTCACGCCCTTGTGCGTCTCCGGGTACTCGGTGGGCTCGCGGCACAGCACACATTCGGCGAACGGGCCTGCGGCGGGCTCGGTGGAGTCACCGGTGGCGGCGGGTCCGGCGGGTCCGGCGGGTCCGGTGGTGGTGTCGTCCATGCCCGCCAGATTAGGACCCTTGGTCCCCAAGGCTATGGGCGCGCGTGCTCGCCGCCCTGATCTGCTCCGACACCCGCACGAACCGGAAACCGCGCTCGCGCAGCTTCGGGACGATCGTCCGCAGGGCGCGCTCCGTCGTGGGCGCCGCGCTGCGCGTGCAGTGCATGACGACCACCGAGCCGGGACGCACCCCGTCGAGCACCTGCCGGGCCACGGCGTCGGCGTCCGTCGCGAAGGCGTCGCCGCTGACCACGTCCCACTGCACGGCCGTGACACCGCCGGGGGCGATCGCGCGCAGCGCCCGCTTGTCGTAGCAGCCGCCGGGGAAGCGGAAGTACGGCACCTGATGCTCGACGCCCGCCTTGCGGAAGGCGGCGAAGGCGCGCTCCACGTCGGCACGCATACGGGAGGCGGGCACGGTCGGCAGCCCGTAGCAGCGGTCGGTGAAGGCGTAATGGCTGTACGAGTGGTTGGCGACCTCGAAGAGCGGATCCCGGCCGATGTCCTTGGCCTGCGCCGGGTACTCCTCGGCCCACCGCCCCGTCATGAAGAACGTCGAGGGCACCTTCAGCCGCCGCAGCGTCGACACCAGTGCCGGATTGTCGAACCGCTCGCCCGCTGCGGCACGTGGCCCTTGGTCGGCCGTCATGTCGGCGTCGAAGGTCAGCGCGACGGTGGGGGATGCGGACGCCGGGGTACGGGGGGCGTTCTTGAAGACGGGGGTGAGGCCGGCGGGGCCGGGGGCGAGAGTCGCGGGGCGGGGCGAGGCGTCCGCCTTGGGGAGCTCGGTCCGGTCGCGGCTGCCCGGCGCGGGGTCGGTGGCGCCGCAGGCGGCGAGCGTGGTGAGGGCGAGGGCGCTCAGGACGCAGCGGGCGGTGAGCCTGCGCGCCCTCCGTCCCTGCGTGGCCGGTCTCAGTGCGGTCAGTGTTCGAGCGGTCAGCGTTCGTGTCAGGGGCATCATCTGGCGAACGTATCGACATAAAAAGGATGAAATGGTGAGGTGCGGCCCGTACCGCTCCACGCCAACCCCGGACGGCCGAACCTCCGGACCCGCCTCCCGCCCGGACCCGCTTCTCGTGCACGGGCGCCCGCGCGCCTAATTCCCTTGGCGGCGGTGCCCGTGGCCGTAAGGGTGTGCGGGCAGGCAGCAGAGGCCACAACCCCGTGGCTCACCTCGCCAAGAACGAAGGGCCCACCCATGCGCTCGACTCTCTTCAACGTCGCCTTCGACTGCGCCGACGCGTACGAACTCGCCCAGTTCTGGAGCAAGGTGGTGGGCCACCCGCTCGACGCCGAGGACCAGCCCGATGAATCGACGGCGGCCATCGCCCTGCCTACTGGCCTTCACCTCTACTTCGCCCAGGTCGCCGAGCCCAAGACCCACAAGAACCGCGTCCACCTCTGTCTCCAGCCCGACAGCCCCCGCGACGCGGAAGTGGAACGGCTCCTGTCGGTGGGCGCCACGGTGGCGTCGGACCGCCGGAATCCCGACGGCACAGGCTGGGTGGTCTTCACCGACCCCGAGGGCAACGAGTTCTGCGTGCTGCGCAGTGCGGCGGAGCGCGAGGCGGGCGCGGCGGGCGAATCGGGCGGCTGCGACCGGGGGCGCCGCCTGCGGCGCTACCACGAGACGAGCACCGCCGAGCAGGTCGCGATCCTGCGGGGCGAAGGCACGGCCAAGGAGCGGCTGCGGGACATGATGGTCCATGCCCTGGACGCCGATCTCGACGAGGCGGACGGTCGCGGCTGCTTCGCGATCAACGCGGCCGTGGAGATCGGCGGGCTCGACCCGGAGGTCAAGGACGCGGTGCGGCGCAACTTCGACCTGGTGGAGGAGGAGCTGCGCGTGCTCGTGGCGACCGGCCGGCGGACGGGTGAGCTGCGGTCGACGGCCGAGGCGCGGACCGTCGCCCGCCGGCTGCAGAGCACGTACTACGGCTTGCGCGTCCTCGCCCGCGTCCAGGGTGACCGGCAGGCGCTGCTCGACACGGTGGAGAGCACGCTCGCCGACCTGTGAACACCAGGCCGGTTCCTGGTCGTTCGCGTCCTGGCGGGTCGCATCGCGTCCTGGTGGGACGCACAAAATCATCGCTCTCCGGGCGCGCGTTCTTTGTTCACGTGAAGTATCCCCAGAAGTAATCACGGCTGATTGGATGTGCGACGCCCAACCCCCCACCCTTCAGGAGATTCAGTGCCGCACCCAGCGCTGCGCAGGACCCACGCCGTCGCGATCACCACCGTGCTCGCCGCGGCCACGCTCACCACCGTCGCGCCGGCCGCGACCGCCGCCGACACGCCTGCCGCCGCCGTCGACACTCCCGCACTCAAGGTGCTCTCGTACAACGCGTTCCTGTTCAGCAAGACCCTCTACCCGAACTGGGGTCAGGACCACCGCGCCAAGGCCATACCGGCCGCGGACTTCTTCCAGGGCAAGGACGTCGTCGTCCTCCAGGAGGCGTTCGACAACTCCTCGTCCGACGCGCTGAAGGCCAACGCGGCGGGCCGTTACCCGCACCAGACCCCCGTCATGGGCCGCAGCAAGAGCGGCTGGGACGCCACCGGCGGCGCGTACTCGGCGGTGACCCCGGAGGACGGCGGCGTGACCGTCCTGAGCAAGTGGCCGATCCTGCGCAAGGAGCAGTACGTCTACAAGGACGCCTGCGGCTCCGACTCGTACTCCAACAAGGGCTTCGTCTATGCCCAGTTGAATGTCAACGGCACGAAGGTGCACGTCGTCGGCACCCACGCCCAGTCCACCGACCCGGGCTGCGGCTCCGGCGAGGCGGCCGCGACGCGCGCCCTGCAGTTCAAGGAGATGGACGCCTTCCTGGCCGCCAAGAACATCCCCGCGGGCGAACAGGTCATCGTGGCGGGGGACTTGAACGTCGACTCGCACAGCGGTGAGTACGCCTCGATGCTCGCCGACGGCAACTTCGCCCCTGCCGACGCCCGCAGTGGCCACCCGTACTCCTTCGACACCCAGGACAACTCCATCGCGGCCGAGCGCTACCCGGACGACCCCCGCGAGGACCTCGACTACGTCCTGCACCGCAAGGGCCACGCCCGCCCCGCCACCTGGCGCAACGAGGTGGTCAAGGAGCAGAGCGCGCCCTGGACGGTGTCCAGTTGGGGCAAGCAGTACACGTACACCAACCTGTCCGACCACTACCCGCTGATCGGCTCCTAGCAAGGGGGCGCGGGGTGCGCGGCCGGTCGCCGCGCACCCCGCAAGGTGTCTCGTCAGGTCCGGTGCCAGGGTCCCGTCACGGCGAACGTCGTGCCGGGGTTGTAGCAGTTGACGTACATCGTGTCGCGGTCCGGGGAGAACGAGACGCCCGCGAACTCGCCCCATTCGGGCTCCTCGGGGGTGCCGATGTTCTGCCGGCCGCGGGCCATCGCGTAGACCTCGCCCCGGCGCGTCACGCCGTACACGTGCTGTGCGCCACCGCCGTCCTCGGCCACCATCAGGCCGCCGCTGGGCGCGAGGCAGATGTTGTCGGGGGACTCGCCGGGCAGCTGGATGTCGGTGTTCGGGCCGAAGACGATCACCAGGGTGAGGCGGCGCTTCGACGGTTCGTAGCGCCAGATCTGCCCGAAGTGGTCGGCTGCCGAACCCTCCGCGCTGTGCGCGAAGGACGACACGAAGTAGACGGAGCTGCCGCCCCAGTAGCAGCCCTCCAGCTTCTGCGCGTGCGTGATGCCCTTCTTCCCGAAGTCCTGGTGGCGGATGGGGGTTTGGGCGGCGAGCGGGTCCGGTACGTCGACCCATTCGATGCCCGTGAAGCACGCGCCCGTCTCCTGGATCGCGGACAGGTCGGGCACGCCGGGTACGCGCATGGCCTGCAGCCTGCCGCCCGCGCGGAGCGAACCGCGGCCGCCCTCGGGCTTCTTGGGCAGGAAGCGGTAGAAAAGGCCGAAGGGCTTCTCGAAGGCGTCCTCGGTCTCGTAGACCACGCCCCGCCGGGGATCGACGGCGATCGCCTCGTGCTGGAAGCGGCCCATCGCGGTGAGCGGCACGGCTCCGGTGCGGTGCGGGTCGACGGGGTCGACCTCGAAGATGAAGCCGTGGTCCTTGGTGTAGCCGTTCGTGCCGGCCTTGTCCTCGGTCTCCTCGCAGGTGAGCCAGGTGCCCCAAGGGGTGGGCCCGCCCGCGCAGTTGACCGCGGTGCCGGCGATGGCGACGCGCTCACCCAGGACGTTGTTGTGGCGGTCGAGCGCGAGCGCCGTACAGCCGCCCTTGCCCATCGGGTCGTAGGTGAGGCCCTTGACCGTGGGCACGGGGGTTCTTCCGTTGTGGCGGTTCTCGTGGTTGCGGACGAGGTGCACGCCCCCGCGCTTGCCGCGGAACGCGTCCATGCCGTCGAAGTTGCTCGGTACCTTGCCCTCACCGGAGGACAGATCGCTGCCCTCCCGCGAGAGCACCTTGTAGCGGAAACCTTTCGGCAGATCGAGAAGACCGGCGGGATCGGGCACCAACGGCCCGTATCCGGCCTTGCCCTGCGCGGCGGCGCTGCCCGCGAAGAGTTCCGTGAGGGCGCCGGTGAAGGCGATTCCCGCACCCACCGCTCCCGTACGGGCTAGCACCTGACGTCGTGTCGTGGACATAAAAGGTCGACCTCCTGCTGGCGGACAGGAACATGACCGGATGTGTGTACCACGCGCCTAGGCGTGCGGGAACCACGCGCGTAGCGGTGAGTCGCTACGGCTTGACGAGGCTCTTCGCGTCCCGCGCCAATGCCGTGAGCCGGGAGATCGCCCGGAAGTACTTCTTCCGGTAGCCACCGTTCAGCATCTCCTCGCTGAACAGCTGGTCGAAGGGCATGCCCGAGGCGAGCACCGGGACCTCGCGGTCGTAGAGGCGGTCGGCGAGCACGACCAGGCGCAGGGCGGTCGACTGGTCGGGGACCGGCGTCACGTCGGTGAGGCAGACGGCCCGGAGGTCGTCGGTGAGCGCCCCGTACCGGCTGGGGTGGACGCGCGCGAGGTGGTCGAGCAGGTGCGGGAAGTCGTCGAGGCTCGCGCCCTCGGTCGCGTACGCGGCCTTCGTGACCTGCGCCTCCGAGTACGGAGCGGGAGCTTCCGGAAGGCCCCGGTGGCGGTAGTCCTCGCCGTCGATGCGCAGCGACTTGAAGTGGGTGGCCAGACCCTGGATCTCGCGCAGGAAATCGGCGGAGGCGAACCTTCCCTCGCCGAGCTTGCCCGGCAGCGTGTTCGAGGTGGCGGCGAGCGCCACGCCCTCGTCGACGAGCCGCGCGAGCAGCGAGGAGACGAGCACCGTGTCGCCCGGGTCGTCGAGCTCGAACTCGTCGATGCAGAGCAGCCGGTGGCCGCTGAGGGTACGCACGGTCTGCTGGAAGCCGAGGGCGCCGACCAGGTTCGTCAGCTCGACGAAGGTGCCGAACGCCTTCTGCTCGGGTGCCGCGGGCGTCGCGTGCCAGAGGGAGGCGAGGAGGTGGGTCTTGCCCACTCCATAGCCACCGTCGAGGTAGACGCCGCGGGGGCCGGTGGGAGCCGCGGGCTTGGCGCGGCCGAACCAGCGCTTCTTGCCCGTGCCGGAGGCGTGCGCCCCGCCGAGCCCGGCCGCGAAGCCGCTCAGGACCCGCACGGCCTCGGTCTGGCTCGGCTGGTTCGGGTCCGGGATGTACGTATCGAAGCGGACGGAGTCGAAGCGCGGCGGCGGCACCATCTCGGCGACCAGGCGGTCGGCGGGGACATGGGGCTCGCGGGCGCACAGCGACAGGGGAGCCGCTTCGGCTATGGGGCTCTGCCCGGGGGCGGCGGTGGAGGACGACACGGTTCCTAACTCTAAGCGCCGTGCAAGACTGCTGGACATGCGACGCCTGTTCCCTGTGACCGACCAGACAGACGAAACATCAGTACGAGAGTGGGGGCTGGGGGAGCTGGCCGACGCGTACGCCTACCCCCCGGACGCGACCTCCTGGCTGCGCGCCAACATGGTCTCCACGCTGGACGGGGCGGCCCAGCACGACGGCCGCTCCCACCCCATCTCGAACGACACGGACATGCGGATCTTCGGCACCCTGCGTGCGGTCGCCGATGTCGTGGTCGTGGGTGCCGAAACGGTCCGCCAGGAGGGTTACCGCCCGGCACGCGCGCGTGAGGCCTTCGCGGAGCGCAGGGCGGCGGCCGGACAGTCGGTGGCGCCCGCGATCGCCGTGGTCAGCGCGAGCCTCGACCTGGATTTCAGCCTTCCGCTCTTCACCTCGCCGCTGGTGCCCACGCTCGTGGTGACGGGTGCCGCGGCGCCCGTCGAACGGGTCGCGGCGGCCGAGAAGGCGGGCGCCGTGGTGGTGGTCGCGGGGGAGGGCACCGCGGTCGAGCCGGAGCGGGTCGCGCCCGCCCTGGCCGGGCGTGGCCTGACCCGGCTGCTCACGGAGGGCGGGCCCCGGCTGCTCGGCCAGTTCGTGGCGGCGGGAGCCCTGGACGAGCTCTGTCTGACGGTGTCCCCGATGCTCACCGCGGGGGACGCGCAGCGGATCGCCTGGGGGTCCGCTCTGGCGGTGCCGGAACGATTCGCCCTCGCTTCGGTACTGGAGGAGGCCGGGTTTCTCTTCACCCGATACCGTCGGACCTGACAATCAGCGGAATCAGCCGTTCCGTTTCGCTTCCGTTGGGCACACTAAAAGTCGCAGACCCCGTGCGGCCACGGGGCAGGATGGTTTCCGCAGGGGCCTGTCGAGACAGACACTCGGCAGCCCACGGATGAGAAGGGCGCCTGTCGTGTTCAGAAGCGTATTGATGATCGAGAAGGCCCTGACGTCCGCCGACGTGGAGTTCGTCACCACCTTGCACGGCGACGAGACGGTCAGCTTCCGGGTGCTGCTCCAGCCCCGCGGCGATCAGGCGGACCGCCTCCTTCGGGCCATCGACGACGTGGCTCTGGGGGAGCTCGACGACGCGGCGAAGGAAGGCGACGTACCCGAGGGGCAGGACGCCACGGCCCCCGCGCAGAAGGCCCTGGAGGTCTCGCTGACGGCGCTGCGGGCGGCGGGCTGCGAGGCATCGGGACAGCTGATCGAGGACCACCCGCTCGACGCGCTCAAGCAGCTGGTCGAGGAGTCGAACGCGGACGAGGTCATCGTGCTGACCGACCCGCACTACGTGGAGGAGTTCTTCCACCGCGACTGGGCCTCGCGGGCGCGGCACAAGGTGGGCGTACCGGTCCTGAAGTTGTTCTCGCACGCGAAGGACTAGGCGCGGCGGCGTCCGGCAGGGGGCAGGCGGGGCTCAGGTGTGCCGGGTGTCCGCCCGAGGCAATAGTCTGGGCCCTGCTCAGCTGTGCGTACCCTGCTCAGCCGCTCATCTGCCGTAACTCTTGGATCTTGGGGAGACACACGTATGGCACCCGGCCTGCCCACCGCCATGGACCGACCGCACTTCATCGGCATCGGCGGCGCCGGAATGTCGGGCATCGCCAAGATCCTGGCCCAGCGCGGGGCCAAGGTCGCCGGCAGCGACGCGCGGGAGTCGGCCACGGCCGAGGCCCTTCGGACCCTGGGCGCCACGGTCCACATCGGCCACGACGCCGCGCACCTCGCGTCCGACGCCACCTGCGTCGTCGTCTCCTCCGCGATCCGCGCCGACAACCCCGAGCTGGCCCGCGCCACGGAGCTCGGCATTCCGGTCGTCCACCGCTCGGACGCGCTCGCCTCCCTCATGGAGGGCCTGCGGCCGATCGCGGTGGCCGGCACGCACGGCAAGACCACGACGACCTCGATGCTCGCCGTCACCCTCTCCACCCTGGGCCTCGACCCGTCGTACGCGATCGGCGGCGACCTGGACGCCCCGGGCTCGAACGCGCTGCACGGCGACGGCGACATCTTCGTGGCCGAGGCGGACGAAAGCGACCGCAGCTTCCACAAGTACGCGCCCGAGGTCGCCATCGTCCTGAACGTGGAGCTCGACCACCACGCCAACTACGCGTCGATGGACGAGATCTACGAGTCCTTCGAGACCTTCGCGGGCAAGATCGTCCCCGGCGGCACGCTGGTGATCGCGGCGGACCAGGAGGGCGCGGCCGAGCTGACGAAGCGCGTCCGCGACCTGGGCGAGCTGAAGGTCGTCACGTACGGGGAGTCCGAGGGCTCCGACCTCCGCATCCACAAGATCACCCCGCGCGGCCTGACCAGCGAGGTCACGGTCGTCCTTAACGGCAAGTTCCTGACCTTCACGGTCTCGGTCCCCGGCCGCCACTACGCCCACAACGCGGTCGCCGCCCTGGCCGCGGGCATCGCCCTCGGCATCCCGGCGCACAACCTCGCGTCGGCCATCGGCTCGTACACCGGAGTCAAGCGCCGTCTCCAGCTCAAGGGCGAGGCGGCGGGCGTCCAGGTCATCGACTCGTACGCGCATCACCCCACGGAGATGACCGCGGACCTGGAGGCGATGCGCTCCGCCGCCGGTGACGCGCGCATCCTCGTCCTCTTCCAGCCCCACCTCTTCTCCCGCACGCAGGAGCTCGGCAAGGAGATGGGCCAGGCCCTGGGCCTCGCGGACGCCTCCGTGGTCCTCGACATCTACCCCGCGCGCGAGGACCCGATCCCCGGCATCACCAGCGCCCTGATCATCGACGCGGCGGTCGATGCGGGCGCCGACGTACGGCCCGTACACGACAAGGGCGAAGCCGCCGCGGTCATCGCGGGAATGACGAGGCCCGGTGATCTCGTTCTCACCATGGGAGCGGGCGACGTCACGGACCTCGGCCCGCAGATCTTGGCAGAGCTTTCGAAGTAAGGGGTTCAGTCTCATGTCGTACGACGTCGAGAAGCCGGACGAGCAGTGGCGCGCGGAGCTCAGCCCCTCGGAGTACGCGGTGCTGCGCCAGGCGGGCACCGAGCCCGCGTTCGTGGGTGAGTACACCGACACCAAGACCAAGGGCGTCTACTCCTGTCGCGCCTGCGGCGCGGAGCTGTTCACCTCGGAGGAGAAGTTCGAGTCGCACTGCGGCTGGCCGAGTTTCTTCGACCCCAAGGACACGGACGCGGTCGAACTCCTCCAGGACGCCTCGCACGGCATGGTCCGCACGGAGGTCCGCTGCGCCCGCTGCGGCTCGCACCTCGGCCACGTCTTCGAGGGCGAGGGCTACGCGACGCCGACGGACCAGCGGTACTGCATCAACTCGATCTCACTGACGCTGGCGCCTGCGGAGGGCTGAGCGGGAGTTCACGTCGTCGGGGCCCGGCAGCGGAGGAACGCTGCCGGGCCCCGACGCGTGTTCAATCCCCAACGCCTCAGAACGTCAGCTTCCAGCTGTTGATGTAGCCGGTGTCCTGCGCTGCCACGTCCTGTACGCGCAGCTTCCAGGCGCCGTTGGCCGGCTCGCTCGATGCGTTGACCGTGTACGTCGCGATGACGTTGTCCGCCGAGTCGTTGCCGCTGGAGTTCTTCAGGCGGTACGCCGTGCCGTCGGGGGCGAGCAGGTCGACGACCACGTCTCCGCGCCAGGTGTGCCGGATGTCGACGTCCGCCTTGAGGGTGGCGGGGGCGTTGCCGGTGCGGCCGGTGACGTTCACCGTCGAGGTCACTGCCGCGCCGTTGTCCGGGATGGCGACGTCAGCGGTGTTCTCGTACGTGTCGCCCGGCGGGACGGGCGTCTCCGTGCCGAGGGTCCAGACGGCGTGGGCGATGGCGTCGCTGTTGCGGTCCAGGGCCGTGTCATTGATGTTCGACGTGGTGTCGCACGACGAGTGGTAGCAGCGGTCGAAGGCCTGGCCCGCCGTGCCGCCCCACTTCTGGGCCTGGGCGCTGGACTTCGTACGGCTCGCGCCGGTGAAGAGTCCGCCGACCGGGATGCCCACGTTCTTGAAGCTCGCGTGGTCGGAGCGGCCGTCGCCCTCGGTCTCTATCTCCGTGGGGACGTTCAGACCCGCGTAGTAGTCCTTGAAGGTCTTCTCGATCGTGGGGTCGTCGTCGTAGACGAAGTAGCCGGGGTTCGGCGAACCGATCATGTCGAAGTTCAGGTAGCCGGAGACCTTCGAACGCTCGGTGCTGGGGAGGTTGTTGACGTAGTGCTTTGAGCCGACCAGGCCCAGCTCCTCCGCGCCCCACCAGGCGAACCGCAGGTGCTTCGTCGGCTGCAACTGCGCGCGTGACACCGCGAGTGCGGTCTCCAGGACTCCTGCCGAGCCCGAGCCGTTGTCATTGATTCCGGGGCCCGAGCTGACGCTGTCGAGGTGGGCGCCCGCCATCAGGACCTTGTTCGGGTCGCCGCCGGGCCAGTCCGCGATGAGGTTGTAGCCGGTCGCGCCGCTGGAGGTGAACTGCTGCACGGTGGTGGTGAACCCTGCCGCGTCCAGCTTGGCCTTCGCGTAGTCGATGGAGGCCTTGTAGCCGGGGCGTCCGTGGGCGCGGTTGCCGCCGTTGGCCGTGGCGATGGACTGGAACTGGGAGAGGTGCGCCTTGACGTTGGCGAGGGGGATGTCGGGGGCCGCGAGCGTCGGGGAGGGGGCTGCCATGGCCCCTGGCGCAGTGGCCGCGATCAGGCCGGCGGCGGCCAGCGTGGCGACGCCCGCGGTGGCCCGTCTCAGGGTGCGGGGCAGGGCGGGTATGGAGATTCTCATGTGGGGCTCCGAATTCCGAACAGCGAGGGGGACGGAACGTACTGACGCCCTGCGACGCGGATGCCGCAGGGCGCTGGAGCTGTACTGAGCAGAGGGGTGGGGCGTGTGCGTTGCCTGATATTGAAGCTGGGACGACCCACCGTCAAGAGAGGAAACCGGTCAGATGCCGGTCAGCCAGTTTCGGATATCGGACGCCCTGCCATGGTCGGCGTAGGGGGAGAGGGGGTCAGTCCTCTTCCGGCGTTTCCGGACGCAGCAGCGGGTGCTTCACGCCCGGGAACACGCGGGCCTTGATCACCGGCTCGGCGTCCGCGCCCTGGATCACCGTCTCGGCGATGCCCCAGGGGCGGCCCAGCAGGACGACGAGGATGGTGTACGAAGAGGCGCAGCCCATGCAGTCGTAGCGGTCCGCCCAGGTCTCGACCTCGGTGCGGCTGCCGGGGTATCGGGCCACGTGCCGGTGGCGGGCGTGGCAGCGGTCGCACTTCTCGCCCGGCTCGCAGGTGCCGCCGCAGGGGCACGGCACGTCAAGGGTCTCGGCGGGCTGCCAGCGCTGCGTGACGACGGCCTCACGGGTGGCGCCCATGTCCTTCATGGCCTTGAGGTTGCGGGCGGCGACGTTGTACGACTCGCCGGTCGACGTCATCCGGTTCCGGATCACGTCCTTGCGTCCGCGGTTCGTCGTCATGCTGGGGCCTCCTGGGGTTCACGCAGCCCACCAGGAGGCCCATGAGATCGGTCCTCCTACGGTACCTGCCGCCGGGCACCGCCCTGGAACGCCTACTCGATGACGAGGTCGACCTCGATGTTTCCGCGGGTGGCCTTGGAGTACGGGCAGTACGCGTGCGTGGCCTCGACCAGCTGCTGCCCGGTCTCGCCCGCCAGGGAGTCCGGCAGCTCGACGCGCATCACGACCGCGAGCCCGAAGCCCGCGTCGTCCTTGCCGATGGAGACCTCGGCGGTCACCGAGACGTCCTTCGTGTCGACCTTCATCTCACGGGCGACCGCCCCCATGGCGCTGGCGAAACAGGCCGCGTACCCGGCGGCGAAGAGCTGCTCGGGGTTGGTGCCCTGTCCGTTGCCGCCGAGGGCCGGGGGCATGGCGAGCGCGAGGTCGATCTGGCCGTCGGAGCTGACGGCGCGGCCCTCGCGGCCGTTCGCGGTGGCGACGGCGGTGTACAGCGCGTTCATGGGGTGCCTCTTCCGTTGGTGCGGCTTGTTGGCTCTGCCGTTATGGTTGCACACCATTTAGTTGTGCACAACTGAATGGTGTGTGCGGGGTATCCTGGAGCCATGACCTCATCGCCGACCGCCGCACCGACCCCGCCCGGACGCGAGCTGCCCGATGTACCCGACGGCACCGAGCTCCTCCGCCTCGATCACCAGGTCTGCTTCTCGCTGCACGCCGCCTCCCGCGCCTTCGGCGGCGTCTACCGCGACGCCCTCAGGGACCTGGGCCTCACGTATCCCCAGTACCTGGTCATGCTGGTGATCTGGGAACACGGCCCCCAGCCCGTCAAGGCCATCGGCGAGCGGCTGCGCCTCGACTCCGGCACGCTCTCGCCGCTCCTCAAGCGGCTGGAGACCGCGGGGCTCGTGCGGCGCGAGCGCAGCGCCGCCGATGAGCGCTCCGTGACCGTCCAGCTGACCGACGCGGGAGCGGAGCTGCGGGAGCAGGCCGTATGCGTCCCACGCCGGATCATGGAGGCAAGCGGCCTGACGGTCGATGAGGCCCGTGCCCTGCAAGGGCTCCTCGGCCGCCTGACCGGCGCGCTCGACCGGGCCGCACGCTAAGACCCCCGAGGGGTCATCGCTTCAGCTCCCGCACGTACTTCCCGAACTTCTCCAGGCCGTCGATGTTGCGCGGCCCGCTGATGCCCTCGTTGTAGTCAAGGACGAAGAAGTTGTTCTTCTTCACGGCGGGCAGTTCCTTGGTGTGCGGGGACTTCTTCAGGAAGTCGATCTTCTTCTTGGCGGGCATGTCGCCGTAGTCGAAGATGATGATGACCTCGGGCTCCGCCTTGGCGACGGCCTCCCAGTTCACCTGGGTCCAGCGCTCGTCGAGCCCGTCGAAGATGTTCTCGGCGCCGGCCGACTTGATGATGTCGTTGGGCGGGACCTGGCTGCCCGCCGTGAAGGGCTGGTCCGTGCCGGAGTCGTAGAGGAAGACGGGGAGCGGGTCGCTCTTGAGGGACTTGGGAGCCTTGGACTCGACGGCGGCCACGCGCTTCTTGAGGCCGCCCACGACCTCGTCCGCCTTCTTCTCGACCTTGAAGATCTTGCCCAGGCGGTCCAGGTCCGAGTAGAGGGCCTTGAACGGGGTCACTTTCTCCGGGTACTTGGGATAGTTGAAGCAGCTCTCCGTGTGCATGAAGCTCTGGATGCCGAGCTTGTCCAGGATCTTCGGCGTGATGCCGCGCTGGTCGCTGAAGCCCGAGTTCCAGCCCGCGACGACGAAGTCCGACTTGGCCTCCACGACGAGTTCCTTGTTGAGCAGGTCGTCGCTGAGCATCTTCACCTTGGCGTACTCCGACGCCCAAGGGGACTCGCTCACCGGCGGGTTGGCCGGCGGCATGACGTAGCCGTGGACGTGCTTCGTCAGGCCGAGGCTGAACATCTTGTCGGCGCTGCCGCCTTCGTAGACCACCACGCGCTGCGGAGTCCTGTACGTGACCGGCTCACCGCAACGCTTGACGGTGACCTTCTTCGACGCGCCGGCGGCCTTGGAGTCCGAGTCGACCTCCGCGCCGCAGCCGCCGAGCAGCAGGGCCGCCGCGAGCGCCGATCCGATGGTGGTACGTGTTCTGGGCATGGTCTGGCGGTGCCTTTCAAAGGGGAGGGGGAGGGCTGAGCGCGTAGAGGAGTTGGGGGTCACCGGTCAGGGGATGGGCGATGACGCTGGCCTTGACGCCGAACACCTCGTCCACGAGGCCCGTGGTGAGCACCTCTTCCGGCGTTCCGGCGGCCACCAGCGCGCCCTGCGACAGCACGCCGATGCGGTCGCACGCGGCCGCCGCGAGGTTGAGGTCGTGCAGGACCACGAGGACGGTCAGGCCCGAGCCCTTCAGGAGCGAGAGGAGCTCGATCTGGTGACGCACGTCGAGGTGGTTCGTCGGTTCGTCCAGGACCAGGATCTGCGGCTCCTGCACCAACGCCCGTGCCAGCAGCACACGTTGGCGTTCGCCGCCCGACAGGGTGAGTACGCCGCGGTGGGCGAGGCGGGTGAGGTCGAGTCGGGCCATGGTCCGCGCGCACAGGTCCCGTTCGCGCTCGCCGAGCGCCTGGTTGCCGCGCAGATGGGGCGCGCGGCCCAGCGCGACGACCTCCTCCACCGTCAAGTCGAGGTCCACCGCACCGTCCTGGGCCATCGCGGCGATGACCCGCGCACTGCGGCGCGGCGAGAGGCGTGAGAGGTCGTCGGCGCCCACCCGGACCACGCCGGAACTCGGGCGCAGCGCGCGGTAGACACACTTGAGCGCGGTGGACTTGCCGCTGCCGTTCGGGCCGACCAGGCCCACGATCTCGCCGCTGCCCACCTCCAGGGACAGGTCCCGGACGAGGAGCTTGCCGTCGATCGTCACGGACAGGCCGTCGAGTACGAGCTCCATCTCAACGGCCCCCGAACATATAGCCCTTGCGCCGCATCAGCGCGACGAACACCGGCACTCCGACCAGCGCCGTGATGACCCCGAGCGGCAGCTCGCGCGGCGCCACCAGGGTGCGTGAGACCAGGTCGACCCAGACCATGAACACCGCCCCGACCAGCGGCGCGACGGCCAGCACCCGGGCGTGCGCGGCGCCGACCACCATGCGTACGAGATGGGGCATCACCAGGCCGACGAAACTGATCGCGCCGCTGACGGCGACCATCACCCCGGTGATCAGCGAGGCGAGCAGCAGCAGGCCCTTGCGGTGCCGGTCGGGGCTGACGCCCAGGCTCGTCGCGGTCTCGTCGCCGAGCGCCAGGACGTCCAGCGCCCTGCTGTACCGGTGGAGCACAGCCGTGCCGAGCAGGACGCAGACGGCCACGACGGGCAGAGTCCCCCAGCTCGCGGCGCCGAAGCTGCCCATCGTCCAGTAGAGGACCATGCTGGTCGCCTCGCTGTCCGGCGCGAAGTAGATGATCACGCTCATCACGGCCTGGAAGCCGAGCGCCATGGCCACGCCGGTCAGGACGAGCCGCAGCGGGGAGAGCCCGCCGCCGCGGGTCGCCGAGGCGACGTATACGAGGAGGGAGGCGACCAGCGCCCCGATGAACGCGCCCGCCGACACCGCGTAGATGCCGAGGGCCGCGAGCCCGCCGGTCACCGTGACCGCGACCGCGCCGACCGAGGCGCCCGAGGAGACGCCCAGGACGAACGGATCGGCGAGCGCGTTGCGCACCAGCGCCTGGATGGCGACGCCGACCGCGCTGAGGCCGGCGCCCACAAGTGCCGCCAGGAGCACGCGAGGTGTGCGGATCTGCCAGATGATCTGATACGTCGTCACCTCGTCCGCGTCGATGCTCCCGCCGGTCAGCGCCGCCCACAGCAGCCGGGCGGTGTCGCCCGGCGGGACGACGGCGGAGCCGAGGCCGATGGCCACGACGACGGAGACGAGAAGAACGAGCAGGAGCACGGCGCAGGCCGCCGCCAGGCCCGCGCGGGAGGCGAGCCGGTTCCGCGCACCTTGCGCCGGGGGATCCGGCGGGGGCGCGTCGGACGCCATGGCAGTGGCTGCTGCGGCTGTGCCTGCCGTGGCTGTGCCTGCCGTGGGGGAGAGCGCGGGCGGGGGCATGGCGGTCGGGCCTTTCTGGTGGGTGCGTCGGGCGCCGGGCGCCGGAGCGGTGGTGGACGGAGAGGACCGGCCTTGAGCTAGGGGGCGGGGGCGGGCTCCTCGTCCACCGGTCCGGCCCGCAGCACGAGCACCGCGGCCACGAGCGCCACGACCACCAGCGCGCCGAAGGCCGCGGCGATGCCCGGGTAACCGGCCAGGCCCAGGCCCAGCCCGCCGAGGCCCGCGCCCACGAAGACGCCGAGGCTCATTCCCGCGGCGTTCACGCTCAGGGCCGCGCCGCGTTGCGTGCCGCAGCGTCGGACGAGGAGGCTGACCACGCAGGCGGCCACGACGGCGTGGCTCGCGGCGTGCAGGGACGTCATGGCGAGCGCGAGCGGCAGCCAGTGCGTGAAGTAGAAACCCACGACCGAGACGAGCGCGGCGACCAGGCCGATGGCCAGCATCCGCTCGGTGCCGATCCGCGGCTCATCGGAGTTCGTGATCCGCCCCGTGAGGAGGTTGCTCACGAAGAACGACGCGCCGCTGAGCGTCCACACGAACGCGAAGAGCCCGGGGTCGAGCTGGAACCGGTCGTCGTAGTAGGCCGCCAGGTAGGACAGGTAGCCCATGAAGACGGCGGTGCGCAGCAGGGCGATGAGCAGCAGCGGCACGACCCCGGGGATGGCCCCGAGCGCCTTGAACGAAGCGACGTAGCCCAGGCGTTGGGTTTCGTCCCGCTCCTCCACCGGCTTGTTCTTGCCGCGCACGAAGAAGACCGCGGCGAGCAGCAGCGACACCCCTGTCACCGCGAACAGATCACCCTGCCAACCCCAGAACAGCGCGGGCAGCGCGATGACCGGCGCCGCCAGCATCGCGGTCATCGACTGGGTGGCCGTCACGAGCGTCGCCGCGCGCCCGGCCGCCTTACCGGAACCGAAGCGGTCGGCGGCGGCCGCGGTCAGCGCCGGGTTCAGTACCGACGTACTGGCGCCGACCAGCAGGCAGAACACGGCGAGCAGGATGAAGTCCCCGCTCGCGCCGAGGGCGGCGGACACGCCGAGCGCGGCGAGGCCGCCCGCCGCCGCCCACTCCTTGCGCACGCGGTCGATCAGCGGAGCGAGCGCGGTGCCCACCAGCAGGGCCGCGAGGCCGCCGAGCCCGCGCAGCCCGCCCAGCGTGGCGACACTGCTGTCGGCGTCCTCGGCCATCGGCACCAGATACGTGCTGAAGACGGTGAACGGCAGCAGGCCGACCGCGGACGCGACCAGGACGGGCCACAGCGTGCGGGCCATCCGCAGGTCACCGGGCAGTGCCTCCTCGGAGGCGGGGGACGGCGAACTCACGCCAGAGCCCGTGGACTTGGAGTCGACGCTCACGCCGCCTCCCTGTAGCGGTAGAGCGGCGTCTCGTCTGCGCTGAACTGCGAGAACGCGAAGGGCTCGGCGGAGAGCCCGGTCACCCCGGCGGGCAGGAAGGCGCGGGCCACGGCGCTGCCGCTCTGCGCGTACACCACCAGCGGCACCCCGTGCTCGCGGCAGTGGGCGAGGATCAGGTCGAAGGTGCCGTTGCTCAGCGTCATGCCGGTGGCGACCACGGCGTCGGCCTCTGCGAGCACCTCGGTCATGTCGTCCGTGATCCGGTCGCCCCACTGGGTCGTACGGAGGTTGAGATCGCAGGGCAGACAGACGCCGCCCCGCTCGCGTATCGCCTCGACCAGCGGATTGACCACGCCGATGAGCGCCACCTTCGCGCCGGGCTCGATGTCGAGGAGCCCGGCTATGGCCGCGTCGCGGGCCTTCGCCCGGACCTCCGGGGTGCCGGTGGGCAGCGTGACCCGCTCGGCGTCGGCGGCATCGCGGTGCGGGCCGACCTGCGCGAGATAGGCGTCAAGGGCGGCGATGCGGACGGGCGTCGACTCGGCGCGCAGCAGCTTGTCGAGGCTGTGGCCCGATGCGTTCTCGCAGAAGTCCGGGGTGAGTTCACCGGCCTCGAAGGAGCAGGCGCCGAACGCCGTGCCGACCCGCAGCAGCAAGTAGTGGTTGTGGTACGTCACTTGGCTGCCCGCGAGGCGGGTGGTGTTGTACAGCCAGAAGGCGCTGGTGACGGAGAGGTCCTTGGGGTGGGGGCCGTACTCGCCCGCCAGGACGGCGTCGATGAGCTCCGCGACGTTGTGCGGTGTGCGCGGATCGGGGTGTGACATGTGGTGTGCCTTCGGAGTGGTGGGGTGGTGGAGTGGTGGTGGACCGGACGCGGTCAGGGAAGGTCGGGCCAGGAAGTGGTCGACCAGGGGTGCCTCAGCTCGTCGAGCGAGGTGATCTCGTGGGGCTTCAAGGTGTCGATGTCCGGTGCCTGAGCGTGTTGCGCATAAGCGCTCTCGACATAGCGATGGCCCGTGTCCGCGGCGATGAAGACATACGTACGGGAAGCGTCGCGGCGCTGTTCCCAGAGGGTCGTCAGATAGGCGGCGCCGGTGGAAAGGCCGGCGAAGATTCCGCTGGTCCGGAGGAGCGAGACCGCGCCGGACACCGCGCAGTCGAAATTCACCCAGTGCACGCGGTCGTAAGCCTCGTGCCGGACATTCTCGAATGCGATGGCGCTGCCGATCCCGGCGATGATCATGTCGGGGTCGGCCACGTGTTCCGAGCCGAAGGTGACGCTGCCGAAAGGCTGCACGCCTACCAGTGACACATCGCGGCCCGCGTCCCGCAGATAACCGGCGATGGCACCGGTGGAAGCGCCCGAGCCGACCCCGCCCACCAGGGCGAGCGGCCCCGCGGGCACCTCGGAGTCGATCGTCTCCGCCACGTCGCGGTAGCCGAGGTAATGAATGCTGTCGTGATATTGCCGCATCCAGTGGTACGAGGGATTCACCTTGAGTATCTCGGCGATGCGCCGCACTCTCAGCTCCTGGTCGAGCCGGAGATTCTTCGACGGCCGCACCTGTTCCAGCGTGGCGCCGAGAATGTCCAGCTGGACGCGCAAGGTGTGGTCCACGGTCGTGGAACCCACGATGTGGCATTTCATTCCGTAGCGGTGGCAGGCGAGTGCGAGGGCCTGCGCGTAGATGCCGCTGGAACTGTCGATGAGGGTGTCGCCGGGTTTCACGGCGCCGGAGTCAAGAAGGTGACGGACCGCTCCCAGAGCCGAATAGATCTTCATCGTCTCGAACCGGAGACAGACCAAGTCCGGCTCAAGGGCTATGAGATCGGGTTTCTTCACTGCTTCAGCTATGTGGTCGTACATGTCAGCCCTCTGCCCCCTGTGTTCGGTCGCCGAGCCAGGAGCATCACACTAGATGAAAATGATTGTCAAGACGGATTGGGTTGTGGCAGCCTGTGGGCGCTGGAGGCGTCGGGACGTCGGCGCCGGGACGTCGGGAGGAGACTTGTGAAGCTGTCCCAGGAGGCCGGGCCAAGGCCCCGCGCGGCGGGTGCGAGGGCGGCCGGAATCGGGGTGGGCGCCGCCTTCGGGACCTTCGGTGAGCTGCTTCAGGGCGTGCTGCCGGAGGAGGACGGGGACTTCCTGGTGACGCTGCCCGTCGCCCGGTGGACGATGGCCACGTTCCGGCCGGAGCCCGGCTTCGGGGATGTGGTGGTCCGGCCGGGCGGCAAATCGAAGGCACTCCAACTGGCGCGCACGATCGGGGAGTTGGCGGAGCGACGGACGGGCGTGCCGAGCGGGGGAACCCTTCACGTCAACAGCGTCATCCCCGAGGGCAAGGGCCTGGCGAGCTCATCGGCCGACCTGGTGGCGACCGCGCGGGCGGTCGGGCAGGCGCTGGGCGTCGCGATGCCGCCGGCGCGCATCGAGCGGCTGCTCGCGGACATCGAGCCCACGGACGGAGTGCTCTACCCGGCGATCGTCGCCTTCCACCACCGCACCGTGCGCCTGCGCGGCATCCTCGGATCGCTTCCGGTCATGGCCGTGGTGGGCATCGACGAGGGCGGATCGGTCGACACCGTCGACTTCAACCGCATCCCGAAGCCGTTCACCCTGGCCGACCGCCACGAGTACGCGCGCCTTCTCGACCGGCTCGCGTGCGCGGTCCGCCGCCGCGACTTGGCGGAGGTCGGCAGGGTCGCGACCCGTAGCGCCCAGATGAACCAACTCCTGCGCCACAAGTGGTCGTTGGAGCCGATGCGGGAGATCTGCCGGGAGGTCGGCGGCCTGGGCGTCGCCGTCGCCCACAGCGGCACCACGCTGGGCATCCTCCTCGACACCGCCGACCCCTCGTACACCCAGCGCGTCACCGCGGCGGCACAGGCGTGCGGGGAGCTGGCGGGCGGGGTGACGGTGTACCGGACGCTGAGCTTTCCCGGCAGGGCGGGGGCCGGGTCCGTGGCGATGCGGGGCTAGGGGAGCGACGGCACGGGGGTCAGAAGAACACCCCGCACCGCAGCAGCACGTTCGCGTACGGCGTGGCCTCGCCGGTGCGTACCACCAGGCGGGCCGTGGCCGTGCGGCGCTTCAGTTCCTCGTGCGGGATCAGGGTGAGGGGCGTGACTCGGGCGGAGAGCAGGCGGGCCGTCCGCGGGTTCGCCTCCTGGACCTCCGTCGCCGCCGTACCGCCCTCCGTCACCAGCTCGGCGAGCAGCCCGTCCAGTACCTCGGCGAAGGACGGTACGCCCGCCCGGAAGGCCAGGTCGACGACGCGGGGCCCGGACGGGATGGGCATGCCCGCGTCGCAGATCAGGACCGTGTCCCCGTGGCCCAACTCGGCCAGGGCGCCGGAGAGATGGCGGTTGAGTATGCCGGCCTTCTTCATGCGGAGGCGCTCTCTTCCCGGGTCGCGACCTCGTCCGCCGTCGGGTACGACTCCTGCGCGCCGCGCCGGGTGACCGAAGCGGCCCCCACGCGCGCCGCGTACGCCGCCGCCGTCGCGAGGTCTTCGCCCAGGCCGAGGCGCCAGGCCAGCGCCGCCGTGAACGCGTCGCCCGCGCCGGTCGTGTCCACCGCGTCCACCTTCGGGCTCGGCACCGTGACGGGGGAGCCGTCGCCGTCCGCCGTCAGGGCTCCGTCCGCGCCCAGGGTGATCACCACCGAGTGGGGGCCGAGGGCGAGGAGCTCGCGCGCCCAGTCCTCGGGAAGGTCCGAGGAAGTCCCGCCCAGGATGTATCGCGCCTCGTGCTCGTTCACCACCAACGGGTCGCACGCCGCGAGGACTTCGGGCGCCAACGGGGCCGGCGGCGAGGGGTTCAGGACGAAGCGTGCGGCGTCCGGCAGGGTGCGTACGAGTTCCGTCACGGACTCGACGGGGATCTCCAACTGTGTCGAGACCACCCGCGACGCGGCGAGCAGGCTGCCCGCCGCGCGGATGTCGTCGGGCGTAAGACGGGCGTTGGCACCCGGCGAGACCACGATGCTGTTGTCGCCGGACGGGTCGACGGTGATCAGCGCGACGCCCGTGGGCGCCCCACCGACCAGGACGCCGACCGTGTCCGCGCCCGCCGCGCGCTGCGAGTCGAGCAGCAGCCTGCCGTGCGCGTCGTCACCGACCCGTGCGAGCAGGGCGGTGCGGGCGCCGAGGCGGGCCGCCGCGACCGACTGGTTCGCCCCCTTGCCACCGGGATGCGTGGCGAGGTCGGAGCCGAGGACCGTCTCGCCGGGGGCGGGGCGGCGCTCGACACCGATCACCAGGTCGGCGTTGGCCGACCCGACGACCAGGAGGTCGTACGTGGCGTCGTCGTGGTCTTGGTCGTGCATCAGCGGGTCCAACTCCTGCTCGTACGGTGTAACGGCAACGGGGGGCGCGGTGCATGGAGGTGCGGTCAGGAGAAGTCGGCCACGTTCTTCTTCGTGACCACCTTCACCGGGACCTTCACCATTGACTCGACGTCCTTGCCGCGCACCGCCTTCACCGCGTTCCGCACGGCGATCCTGCCCAGCTCCTTCGGCTGCTGCGCCACGGACGCGTACAGCGTGCCCCCCTCAACGGCCTTGAGACCGTCGGGAGTTCCGTCGAAGCCGACCACCGAGACGGACTTGCCCGCCTTGCTGCCGAGCGCCTTCGCGGCGCCGAGGGCCATCTCGTCGTTCTCGGCGAAGACGCCGTCGATGCCGGGGTTGGACTGTATGAGGTTCGTCATGACGTCCAGGCCCTTGGTGCGGTCGAAGTCCGCGGGCTGCGAGGCGACGACCTTGATGCCGGGGTACTCCTTGATGCCCTCGGCGAAGCCCTTGCCGCGCTCGCGGCTCGCCGACGTGCCCGCGACACCCTGCAGTGTGACGATCTTGCCCTTGCCGCCCAGCTTCTCCGCGAGGGTCTTCGCCGCGAGCTTGCCGCCCGCGACGTTGTCGGAGGCGACGAGCGTCGCGGCCTTCGCCTTGTTCACCCCGCGGTCGGCGGCGATCACCGGGATGTCCGACTTGTTGGCGCCGCGCACCGCCGGGCCCACCGCGTCCGAGTCGACGGGGTTGACGATGATCGACTTCATGCCTTCGCCGGTGAAGTTCTGCAGCTGGTTGGTCTGCTGCGAGGCGTCGTTCTGCGCGTCGGTCACGGTCAGGTCGATGCCCGCCTTCTTGGCCTCCGCCTGCGCGCCCTCCTTCATCTGGACGAAGAAGGGGTTGTTGAGGGTGGAGAGCGACATGCCGACCTTCGTCGTCGTGCCGGAGGAGGAGTCCTTGTTGAAGAAGGAGATGCCGCCGATGACGGCCGCCACCAGTACGGCTGCGAGCCCCATCTTCAGGAGCTGCGGCCCCTTCTTCCCGCCACCGGCCGCCGCGCCCGTCGAGGCGCCGGGAGTCGCCCCGGCCTTGCGGCGCAACGTGTCGAGCAGAACCGCGAGGGCGATGACGACGCCGATCACGACCTGCTGCCAGAAGGCCGACACGGAAAGGAGGTTGAGGCCGTTGCGCAGGACCGCCAGGATCAGCGCGCCGATGAGAGTGCCGGACGCCTTGCCGACCCCGCCCGCAAGGCTCGCGCCGCCGATGACGACCGCGGCGATCGCGTCCAGTTCGTAACCCTGCGCGGCCTGCGGCTGCGCGGACACCAGGCGCGAGGCGAGGACGATGCCCGCGACGGCGGCGAAGAGGCCGGACAGGCCGTAGATGACGAGCTTCTGCCGCTTCACACGAAGCCCGGAGAGTCGGGCCGCCTCTTCGTTGCCGCCGATCGCGTACATGGAACGGCCGATGTACGTACGGCCCAGGATGAGGGCGGTGACCAGACCCATCGCGATCATCACGATGACCGGGACCGGCAGCCAGCCGCCGATGGTGTCACCCAGGTTGGAGACCGAGTCGGGGAACGGGATCGGGCTGCCCTGCGAGATGACCAGGGAGAGACCGCGGGCCACCGACAGCATCGCCAATGTCGCGATGAACGACGGGAGTTTGCCGTACGAGACGAGCAGGCCGTTGACGAATCCACACGCAATGCCGGTGCCGACGGCGAGGATGATCGCCAGCCATACCGGCAGCCCTTGCGAAGTCGCCGTCCAGGCAAGGACGGTGGCCGAGAGCGCGGCCACCGAGCCGACCGACAGGTCGATGCCCGCCGAGACGATCACGAAGGTGACGCCGAACGCGAGGATCGCGGTGACGGCGGCCTGCACGCCCACATTGAGCAGGTTCTGGGTGGTGAGGAAGTCGCCGGACAGCAGCGACATCGCCACCAGGAGGACGACCAGGGCGCTCAGCGCGCCGTTGTCGAGCAGTACGCGGCGCAGACCGGTGGCGCCACCCGCGTTGCTCTTCAGCGTTTCAGTGGCCACGGGAGGCCTTCCCTTCGGTTGCTTCGTTCTCTGTCGCCGCGGAGGTGTCCGCCGCTGGGGTGTCCGCCGGCGTACTGCTGACTGCCAGCGCCATCACCGCGTCCTGCGTCGCGTCGTCCGCCGCGAGTTCACCCGCGATACGGCCCTGCGCCATGACGAGCACCCGGTCGCTCATGCCGAGGACCTCGGGCAGATCGCTGGAGATCATCAGGACCGCGTGCCCGGAGGCCGTCAGTTCGTTGATGAGCTGGTAGATCTCGACCTTCGCGCCCACGTCGATGCCGCGGGTCGGTTCGTCGAGGATGAGGACCTTGGTGTCGGCGAGCAGCCACTTGCCGATGACGACCTTCTGCTGATTGCCGCCGGACAGCGTGCGCACGTGCTGGCCGAGCCCGGCCATCCGCACCCCGAGCTGCTCGGCGATGCGGGCCGCCGCAACGCGCTGGCCCTTGAGGTCCACGAGCCCGGAGCGCGTCGCCGAACGCAGCGTCACCAGACCGAGGTTCTCCTGCACGGAGGCGTCGAGCAGGAGCCCCTGGCCCTTGCGGTCCTCCGGTACGAGGCCGATGCCGGCGCCCATCGCGGCGATCACGTCGTGCCGAGGCAGCCGTTCACCGCGTACGTCGACGGAGCCCGCGTCGTACGGATCGGCGCCGAAGACGGCACGCGCCACCTCGGTCCGTCCAGCGCCGACGAGTCCCGCGAGGCCGACGACCTCTCCGGCCCGCACCTCGAAGCTGACGTCATGGAAGACGCCGTCGCGGGTGAGGCCCTTGACCGTGAGCAACTCGCCCCCAGCGTCGGGACGTTCACGCGGGTACTGCTGCTCGATGCTGCGGCCCACCATCAGACGTACGAGCTCGTCCTCGGGGGTCGAGGCGGGCACCTGGTCGATGCTGCGGCCGTCGCGCAGGACGGTCACGCGGTCGCCGAGCGCCGCGATCTCCTCCAGGTGGTGGGTGATGAAGACGACGCCGACGCCGTCCGCGCGCAACTGCCGCACGATCGCGAAGAGTTTGTCGACCTCCTCGCTCGTCAGGACCGCCGTCGGCTCGTCCATGATCAGGACGCGGGCCTCCAGGCTGAGCGCCTTGGCGATCTCCACCATCTGGAGCCGGGCGATGCCCAGTTCGCGCACCTTGGCGCGCGGCGACACCTGGACGCCGACCCGCTTCAGGAGCTTCTGGGCGGCCGACTCCATCGCCTTACGGTCGATCATCCCGAAGCGGCGCGGCTGGCGGCCCAGGAAGATGTTCTCGGCGACGGTGAGGTCGGGTACGAGGTTGAACTCCTGGTAGATCGTGGCGATGCCGAGCCGCTCGGCGTCCTGCGCCCCGTGGATGCGGGTTTCCTTGCCGTCCACGAGGATGCGGCCGCTGTCGGGCCGGTAGGCGCCGGAGAGCATCTTGATGAGCGTGCTCTTGCCCGCGCCGTTCTCGCCGAGCAGGACATGCACCTCGCCGCGGCGCAGGTCGAAGTCGACCGAGTCGAGCGCGACGACGCCGGGGAAGGTCTTGCGAATCCCTTCGATGCGCAGCAACTCGTCGGGGCCGCGGTCGGCGCCGCGCGGCAACTCGTCTGCGGTACTCACGTGTTGCTCCTCCGGTCGGTGGGGGACGCGCCGCAGGAGCGGCGTACGACGAGACGGGCGGGCAGGGTCACGGACTGCGGGCGCCTGCCCTCGATCCGGTCCACCAGGGCCTGCACGGCCGCCCGGCCCAGCTCTCCGGTCGGCTGGGCGATGGCGGTGATCGGCGGATCGGTGTGCACGAACCACGGGATGTCGTCGAAGGCGGCGAGCGCGATGTCGTGCGGCACGCGTAGACCGCGGGCGCGGATCGCGTCGAGCGCGCCGAGCGCCATCAGGTTGTCCGCGGCGAAGATGACCTGGGGCGGCTCCGGCAGCGCCAGGAACCGCTCGGTGGCCCGGCGGCCGCTGTCGGCCTGGAAGTCGCCCTGCCCGATGTGGTCGTCGGGCAGCGGGAGCCCGTACGCGCCGAGCGCCTCGCGGAAGGCCTCGACGCGCTCGCTGCCGGTGGTGGTGGCAGCGGGCCCGGCGATGATCGCGAGCCTGCGGTGGCCGACGGCGTGCAGATGGGCGACCAGGTCACGGACGGCCTCGCGGCCGTCGGCGCGGACGACGGGGACGTCCACACCCGGGATCCAGCGGTCCACGAAGACCATCGGGGTGCTGGAGCGCGCGGTGTCGAGCATCAGCGGGGAGCCGCCGTCGGTGGGGGAGACCAGGAGCCCGTCGATCCTGCGGTCCAGGAGCGTGCGCACATGGTGGTCCTGAAGATCGGGCCGCTCGTCGGCGTTGCCGATGATCACGCTGTAGCCGAGCGCGCGGGCCGCCTCCTCGACGGAACGGGCCAGGGCCGTGAAGTACGGGTTCAGCACATCGCTGATGACCAGGCCGAGGGTGCGGGTCTGGTCGGTGCGCAGCGAGCGGGCGACGGCGTTCGGGCGGTAGCCGAGGCTCTCCACCGCGGCGATGACGCGGGCGCGGGCGGCCGGGCTGACCGAGGGGTGACTGTTCAGGACGCGCGAGACCGTGGCGACGGATACGCCTGCCTCGGCCGCGACGTCCTTGATGCTCGCCATCGCCGGTCCACCTCCTCGTGGAATCGATTACACGGAGGATTGGAATCGATTACATGGACGGGTGGCAAGACCCTGAGGGGGCAGCGAGACCAGATTGTGATGCGGGGTGCTCAGGTGAGCGGAGTGGTCCGGGGTGTCGGAGAGGCGCCCCCAGGATCGCTACCGGATCACTTGAAAGGCACCGTCAGCCACGGGCTGTCCGGATCGGAGACCAGCTCGCGGTGGGCCTGGAGCACCGTCGTGTACCAGTCGCCGAAGTGCTCCTCGTCGAAGTGCAGGCAGCGGCCCAGGATGTACCCGGCGGAGAACTCCTCCCACGAGGCGTACGCCGACGACCTGGCCGCATGGCTCGCGCGCTCGACCGCCGCCTCCAGCTCCGCATGGGTCGCGTACCGGGCGCCGCGCCCCCAACGGGCCATCTTCGAGGCGCGCCCGAGATCCCAGGCCGCGACGGAACGGACGTGGCCGTCGGGCGGCAGGAGCCCGTCGGCGCGGAAGCGGGACTCGTACCGGATGACCTTGCCGACGAGGCCGCGCAGCGCGGCGACGAAGTCGTCCAGGTCGGGATCGTCTCCCGGCTTGTGCGGGGAATCGGGGCCGCCGGACTCGGCCATGCGATCACGGATCGTCACCTCCACGCACTCGCGCCACAGCTCGGGGTCGACGCGCGGCCCGAACTGCTCGATCAGCGACGTACGGGCGCTGAGCACGAAGTCCCAGTGCCACGGGCTGACTTCACGCCGCAGGAGCCGCTCCTGAGTGGCGAGCCAGTCCTCGCGGCTGTGCACGTCCCACCACTCCGCGAGGCGCTCGACCTCGGAGTTATAGCCCGCGCCGTGCCAGTCGAGGGTGTTCCAGGCGTCGCCGTTGGCGAAGCAGAGGTGGGCGCCGCAGGCCAGGCCGTGCAGCAGGGCGGGGGACTCCGGGGCGCCGGTGCGACGGGTCTCGACGCGATCGTGCAGGCGGCCGTCGACGTAGAGATCCGCGTGCAGGTCCGCCCAGACGTCCCGCTCCTCCTCGGTCGTCAGATAGAACTGCTGGCAGGGCGTCGCCGCGTTGACCACCAAGATGTCGATGTCGTCGGGCAGTTGGTCCGCGAGCGTGCCGAGCGTGACGAATTCGTACACCACCTCGGGGTGCGGGCGAGGGAGCAGCCCGACGGTGTACATCTGCGCGATCCGGCGGCCGTCGGGGATGTCGACGGTGAGGACCGGGCGCTCGGTCGCGCCCGGCTCGACGTCGGTCACCGCGACCGGGCGGTACAGACCGGTGACGGCTATCGCCCGCAGGTAGGTGTACGCGTCGTCGGCCTCGCACAGTTCGTACAGGTGCTCTTCGAGGTCGGCGGGCGCCTGCCAGGGTGAGCCGTCCTCGGGTGCCTCGACGCTCGGGAAGACGTCGTCGTGGTTCTCGTCCTCGGCTGCGGGGGCGGCTGCGCCGTGCATGCGGGGGTCTCCGTGGTCAAGGGCGCGCGGGCGCGCGCGGGGCTCGCGGTAGATCTTGAACCGTATCCGATGGCTACCGCGCCCCCGGCACCCGGACCGGCAGCGACTTCAACCCGTTGATGAAGTTGGAGACAAGGCGCCGCGGCGGCCCCACCGGTTCGAACGGCCCGGCGTTCACGGCGCGGAACTCCTCGTACAGAACGCGTAGTTGGAGCCGCGCGAAGTGAGCGCCCAGGCAGACGTGCGGGCCCTCGCCGAAAGAGACGTGGGGGTTGGGGGAGCGGGACAGGTTGAGTCGGTGCGGGTCGGTGAAGACGCGTTCGTCGTGGTTGGCCGACGCGTGGAAGACGACCACCTTGTCCCCGCCCCGGACGGTCCGGCCGGCCAGGACCGTGTCCCGGGTGGCCGTGCGTCGGAACGTGAGCACGGGAGGGTGCCGGCGCAGCAGTTCGTCCACCGCCGTGGGGACGGGGACAGCGCCCTCGCGGAGGCGGCGGTACTCCCGCGGGTTCTCCATGAGCGCGAGGAGGCCGCCGGGTGCCGCGCCGCGTACGGTGTCGTTTCCGGCGACGGTGAGCAGGAAGAAGAACATCTCCAGCTCGGCGGGCCTGAGTTCGGGGTCGGTCGCGAGGGTGGTCATGATGTCGTCGGCGGGCACGCGCCGCTTGTGTGCCGCGAGTTCCTGCGCGTAGTCGAACATGTCCTGCAGCATCGCGGGGGAGCGCGGGTTGAGCGGCTTGCCGTCCGGGCCGAGTTTCAACTCGCCCGCCTCGTCCGGGTCTTGGTAGCCGATCACGCGTTGCGTCCAGTTCAGTAGCAGGCCGCGGTCGCTCTCCGGTACGCCGAGGAGGTCGGAGAGGTTGAGCAGCGCGTAGTCGTCGGTGACGTCGCGGACGAGATCGCAGGTGTTGCCGCCGTCGGGGTCGGGGGCGCCGTCGTCGCCGTTCCGGGCGCGGGTCACCGCCGTGTCCAGCAGGCCGCGGGCCCGGTCGCGGGCCAGGGACTCGAAGCGTTCCACGCGCCTGGGCGTGAAGGCGCGGCTCACCAGGCGCCGCAACCGGCCGTGGCCATTGGGGTCTCCCCTGCTCGAACGAAGTTGAGAGCTTGGGGAAGGGTCCTGATTGAGCATCATGCGGCGGATGAACGGCAGGTCGGCCGGGTCGGGATCACGGATCTGGGTGGCGCCCAGATGCGAGGAGTAGGTGGCGGAGTCCCTGAGCACGCGGACGACGTCCGCGTGCCGGGTCACCGCCCAGAAACCGGGCCCCGCGGGCCAGTCGAGCACCTGCGGCTCGTCCTGCCAGGCGACGGGGTGCCGGTCGCGCAGGACGCGGTAGCGGTCGTACGGCACCCCGGCCGCGTACTGCCTGGGGTCGAAGACGTCGGGCACGTCGGGTACATCGGGCACGTCGTGTGCGTCGGGTACGTCCGGCGGATCGGGCGCGGCGGAGGGTCCGCTGCTCACGACGAGCGGTGGCCGGCGTTGCCCTCGGCGCCGTCCTCGATGCCGTCCTTGTCGGACCGCAGGAAGTCCTCCACCGCGCGGATGAGGGCGAGCGGTGTCTCGTCCATCGCGTAATGGCCCGCCTGTCCCAGTTCGGCGAGTTCCGCGCGGGCGTACCAGCGCAGCCAGGTCGCGCGCATCAGCTCCGCCCCCAGCGCGGGATCCAGCGCCCCGACCACCGCGAGCGCCGGGACGGTCGAGCCCTCGACCCGGCCGTGGAAGTCCTCGCGCGCCCAGGAGTCGAGCCAGGCGCGGAAGGCCTTCGCGTCGCTGACGTCGAGCGAGCGCTGCACCATGCGGTCGAGCCAGGCCGCGGGCCGGGTGCCGCCGGTGGTGATGTCGATGATCGCGCGACGGTTTCCCGGCAGCCGGTCGGCCTCGGCGAACAGCTCCCACTGCTCCGGCGGCAGCGCGAGGCCGGAGGCGGGCACGGGGGAGACGCCGACCAGCCTGCGGACCCGGTGCGGCGCGATCGCGAGGACCCGCTGGGCGACGCTGCCGCCCATGGAGTGGCCGATCAGCGAGAAGCGGTCCCAGCCGAGGCGGTCCGCGAGGGCGACGACATCGGCGGCCCCCTCGGAAGTCGTGTACGCGCCCGGCGCGTCCTTCGCATCGCCGTACCCGCGCAGATCGACCACCGCGTACTGGAACGAGGCGAGGTCGAGGTCCGCGAGCACAGGCGCGTACGCCGACCGGTCGGCGAACCAGCCGTGCACGGCGATCACCTTGTGGGGGCCGTCGCCCAGGAGGGTATGGGGGAGCTGGAAGGGGGAGGAGGCCACGTCGACTCCGATCGCCTTGGGGGAGGGCCGTTCGTGGCGGCCCGGGACCACGGTGGCCCCAACCCTCCGGGGCCGCAAGGGTGCGTGGTGCCGCCGCGGGACGGGGCGGACCGGAGCCTGAGCCGGGTGGGGCCCTACGACTCCGCGGCCGCGGCGTCCACGGCCTTCCGCTCCAGCTCGGCGAGGCGTGCGTCGGCGGCCGCCCGGCCGTGCTCGGTGTCCTGCAGCGACCGGTGCAGACGCGCTGCCCGCATCGCCTGGGTGTAGTCACCGATCAGTGCCAACTCGTTCCGCAGCAGCGCCAGTTGAGCCGGGTCTGGACCGGTGTCGTCAAGTTCGCGGATCAGATAGGCGCGGGCCGCCTCCACCATTCCCTGCTCCCGTGCGAGCTCCAGCCAGGTGGATTCCGGTTCGTCGTCGGGATCCACCCCGTAGTTGGAATCATCGAACGAGCGCGCCCACTCGCGCACCTGACCGGCCTCCTGCGGAAGACCGGCAAGGCCGCACCAGGTGTCGTACGTCGTCTCATGGACCTCGCGCAGCAGCGGCAGGTCCTCCGCCAGGCCGTAGAGCCCCACGAGGACGACGGCGAGCCGCAGTTCGTCGGACATGGGGGCGTCCGCCTCATGCTTGAGGAGGTGGCGCAGGAGGGCGCGGTCCGTGTTCCGCCGGTCGTACTGCGCGGCCCGCAGGGCCGCCACCCTGCGGGCCCGGTCCTCCGCCACGGCGTCCCAGACCGTGCGGTCGCCCGTCCGCAGCAGGGCCAGGTCGGTGCGGCCTCTGGCGAGCACCAGCTCCCACAGGGGCGGGCGCGGATGCGGGTCGAGACGCCTGTACGCCACGTGCTCGACGGCGTTGAGGAGGAGGTGGTCCGGTTCGGTGCGCAGGAGTGCGGCGTGCAGGCGCGCGACGAGCTGCAAGGGGGAGCGCTCGGGAAGCCCGAGCCCGGCCCGCAGTTCGGTGCGGCGCGCGTCGAGATCGGGCACGCAGTCCTCGCGGAAGTCGCCCTCCGTGTCGGCGATCTCGGCGAGTATCCGCGCCTCGCCGTCGGTCGGTGACAAGCCCACGTAGTCCTGCCAGCCGGGCAGGCCGACAAGAATCTCCAGGGCTTCGTCCACGCTGTCCCCGATGGTCCCGGCGGACCCCTCGGAATCGGCGTACAGCACGGAGCCGTCCCCGCACACGAAGTACGTGCCCCCGGAATCGTCCCCCGCGACCGGTTCCAGCGGACCACCCGACGCCAGGCGGACCTCTTCGACGTGGTCCGCGCGGGACAGGTCGAATGCGAAAGGGAACGCGGCCAGCTCGGCCAGGTGTGGGTCCTGACGCAGCAGACGGAGTGCACGTTCGGTCATGCTTCGAAAGTAACAGCGGTCACTGACAGCAGACCCACAACAGGACTTACCGATTCCCTATGTGCTTTCCGGTGCTTTTCCTGCGGAATGGGGGATTCGTGGAACGCGGGCCGGGCGCCGGGAGTCTTCTGTCAACTGTAAGGCCGCACACGTGGACGTCACTCGTTCGTGAATCGTCGCGCCGCATCACGCCGGGTAGGGCTGTGGCCGGAGGCGAGCCATGGAACAGACTGCGTTGCGTCCCAAGCCGATGCCCGGACAGGAGCCAGGCACAGGCAAGTTCGGTACAGGCGGCAAGTTCGGCAGAGGCGGCAGAGGCGGCGCATTCGGTGCCGACCCGAAGTCCGGCACCGGGCGAAGGCTTGGTATCGGGCGGAAGAACCGCACCGGGCAAACATCCGGCACGGGCCGCGGATCCGGGCCCGGTCACCGTCCGCATGCCGCGCGGCGGCGCGGGCGGCGGCTTGGCACCCTGCTCTTCGGGGTGCTCTTCTCGGTCGTCCTCGTGCTGGTGGGGGTGGGGCTCGGCACCGTGAGCGCCACCGTCATCGGCATGAGCAAACTCGCCGACATGCAGAAGCAGGCGCAGACCGCCCAGGGCGGCGCCAAGGGGCAGGGGGGCCAGGCGGCCCCCGGTGGGCAAGCGGACCCGGGCGGTCAGGCCGGGCCCGGCACGCCCGTCGCTCCGGGCCGGGCGTCCGAGACCGCCGCCCCACCGAAGCCGCCGCGGAAGGAGCCGGGCGGGGTCGGGGAGCCGGCCGCGCGCCCCACGCTCGGCGTGGAGGCCGTCGATGCCCCCAGGGGCGCCGGGGCCCTGCTCGTCGGCGTGCACAGCCCGGGTCCCGGCTACACCGCGGGGCTCGTACGCGGTGACGTACTGCTCGCCTTCGGCAAGACCCGCATCGCGTCGGCCAAGGCACTGGCGGCCGCGGTCGCCGCCGCTGCCCCGGGAAGGGACGTCACCGTGACCGTCCGCCACGCGAACGGGGGGCGGCAGTCCTTGTCGGTGACGCCGGGCTTCGTGACGTGAGGTGAGCTGACGCGAGGTGACGTGAGGTGGGAGGGCATGAGGTGACGTGACCAGGGCCGCCGTAATCGGCTCGCGCATGGTCTGGGGCAGGGGCAGGATCGGCAGCACCGGCACCGCGCCGTACACGCCGCAGCGAACAGCCCTGGAGGTCCCCATGACCGGCATCCCCGCGCCCTTCACCGCCGACGACTACAAGGCCCGCATGGACCGCGCCGCGGCAGCCGCGGCGGACGCGGGGCTCGCCGGACTGCTCGTCGCGCCGGGCCCCGACATGGTCTGGCTCACGGGATACGCGCCGACGGCCGCCACCGAGCGCCTCACCGTCCTCGTGCTCGCCGCGGGCCAGGAGCCGGTGCTGGTGGTGCCCACTCTGGAGGCCCCGGACGCGGAACTGGCCGCGGGCGCGCGGGCGCTCTCCCTGCGGGACTGGACCGACGGCAAGGACCCCTATGCCGCGACCGCGCCGCTCCTTGACGTCGACGGCCGCTTCGGGATCAGCGACAACTCCTGGGCCATGCATCTCCTGGGCTTCCAGAAGGAGCTGCCGAACACGTCCTACGTGTCCCTGACCGAAGCGCTCCCCATGCTGCGCGCCGTCAAGGACGCCGCCGAGCTCGAGCGCCTCGCGGCGGCCGGAGCCGCCGCGGACTCGGCGTACGAAGAGATCAAGAAGGTCCCCTTCGCGGGCCGCAAGGAGACGGACATAGCCGCCGACCTCGCCGATCTGCTGCGGCGGTTCGGGCACTCCCAGGTGGACTTCACCGTCGTCGGCTCCGGGCCGAACGGCGCCAACCCGCATCACGAGGCGGGCGCCCGCGTCATCGAGAACGGCGACATGGTCGTCCTCGACTTCGGCGGCCTGCTGCACGGCTACGGCTCGGACACCTCGCGCACGGTGCACGTGGGCGAGCCCGGCGCCGAGGAACGGCGTGTGCACGACATCGTGCGCGAGGCACAGGAGGCGGGCTGCGGCGCGGTACGGCCCAATGCCGCCTGCCAGGACGTCGACAGGGCGGCACGGGCGGTGATCACCGAGGCCGGGTACGGCGAGAACTTCATCCACCGCACCGGGCACGGCATCGGCGTCACCACCCACGAGCCGCCCTACATGATCGAGGGCGAGGAGCTGCCGCTCGTGCCCGGCATGTGCTTCTCCGTGGAGCCCGGCATCTATCTGCCGGGCCGCTTCGGAGTGCGCATCGAGGACATAGTGACGGTCACCGAGGACGGCGTACGGCGCCTCAACTCCACGCCGCGCGAGCTGGCGATCGTCAACTGACCGCCTCCGTAGGCCTCATGCGCCGCCTCGGCCTCATGGTGTCGCGAGCACCGCGCACGACTCGGCGGGCAGCCGCAGTACTCCGTCCGCCCCGGGCGCGGTGACCGGCTCCCAGGCCGCGAGCACCCGGGCGCCCCGGCCGCCCAACGGGATGTCGGCCGGCTCCTTGCCGATGTTCACCGCGATCCGCAGATCGCCGCGCCGGACCGCGAACCAGCGCCCCTCCTCGTCGTACGCGACCCGCAGCGCCGCCAGATCGGGGTCGAGGAGGTCACCGCGGGCGCGGCGCAGGGCGATCAGTTCGCGATACCAGGCCAGCACGCGCGCGTGGGGGTCGGTCAGAGGCTCGGCCCAGTCGAGACAGGAGCGGTCCCTGGTGGCCGGGTCCTGCGGATCGGGGATGTCATCCTCGGCCCAGCCGTGCGCCGCGAACTCCCGCCGCCTGCCCCGGCGCACGGCCTCCGCGAGCTCCGGATCGGTGTGGTCCGTGAAGAACTGCCAGGGCGTCGCGGCGCCCCACTCCTCGCCCATGAAGAGCATCGGCGTGAACGGTCCGGTGAGGGTGAGCGCGGCGGCGCAGGCGAGCAGCCCGGGGGAGAGGGTGGCGGAGAGCCGGTCCCCTTGCGCGCGATTGCCGATCTGGTCGTGGGTCTGCGTGTAGCCGAGGAATCGGTACGCGGGCGTGCGGGCGCGGTCCACGGGTCGGCCGTGCCGGCGGCCCCGGAAGGTCGAGTACGTCCCGTCGTGGAAGAAGCCGCCCGTCAGCGTCTTGGCGAGCGCGGCGAAGGGGGCCCGGGCGAAGTCTTCGTAGTAGCCGTGTGCTTCCCCGGTAAGCGTGGAGTGCAGCGCGTGGTGGAAGTCGTCGTTCCACTGCGCGTGCAGGCCCAGACCGCCCTGAGCGCGCGGGGTGATGACCCGCGGATCTCCCTGGTCGGACTCGGCGATCAGCGAGAGCGGCCTGCCGAGCTCGTCGGACAGCTCGTCCACGGCCGCCGACAGCTCCTCCAGGAAGTGGCACGCGCGCGTGTCCCGCAGCGCGTGCACCGCGTCCAGGCGCAGGCCGTCCAGGCGGTAGTCGCGCAGCCAGGCGAGCGCGCTGCCGATCAGATACGCGCGCACCTCGTCCGAGCCCGGGGCGTCGAGGTTGACCGCCGCGCCCCAGGGGGTCTGGTGGGTCTCCGTGAAGTAGGGCCCGAACGCGGGCAGGTAATTGCCGGACGGGCCGAGGTGGTTGTGGACCACGTCGAGCACGACGCCGATGCCGTGCGCGTGCGCGGCGTCGACAAATCGTTTCAGCGCTTCAGGGCCGCCGTACGGCTCGTGCACGGCCCACAGGGAGACACCTTCGTACCCCCAGCCGTGCCGGCCGGGGAAAGGACAGAGCGGCATCAGCTCCACATGGGTGATGCCGAGCTCCGCGAGGTGGCCGAGCCGCCCCGCCGCCGAGTCGAGCGTGCCGTCCGGTGTGTACGTCCCCACGTGCAGCTCGTACAGGACCGCGTCCCGCATCCCGCGCCCCGCCCAGGGCGCCCGCCACGCGTACCGGTCGTGGTCCACGACGGCGCTGAGCCCGTCGGGGCCGTCCGGCTGGCGCCGTGAGCGGGGATCGGGCAGCACGGGGCCGTCGTCGAGCGAGAAGCCGTACCGCGCCCCGTCGGCGGCTTCCGCGTCCCCCGTCCACCACCCGGCCCGGCCCTCGGCACGCTCCAGCGCACGCGTGGCGCCATCGCACAGCAGTGCGACGCGTTCGGCTCCCGGTGCCCACACCTCGAACTCCACCGACAGTTCCCCCTTGTCCGCCATCCGCCGTCGTCCGTAGTCCGTCGTCCGTCGTCCGTTCGTCCGTCGTGTCCATCGTGCTGCAGAAGTGATCGGTTCGCGGTCGTTACGCGTTTTCTGGACACCCCGGCCGAGCTGACCGACAATCACCAGGGTGACGTCGTCCTTTGAGATCCACAGTTACCCCGCGCGGCTGACCGACGCCGAGCGCGACAGGGCGCTGCAGGTGCTCAGGGAGGGCGCTGCCCTCGGCAAGCTGTCGCACGACACCTTCGTGCGGCGCATGGAGCTGGCACTCGCCGCCCGCCAGCCGGACGAACTCGCCGCGCTCACCGCGGATCTGCGGGCCGAGGGCCGCCTCTCGCGGGCGGTGTTCGGGACCGTCGGCGCGGTCTCCGGGTTCACGGTCCGGCTGCGCAGGGCCTGGCAGGCCGAGAAGCTCCCGAAGCTGCTCCTGCCGGTGCAGGGAAACCCGTACCCGCTGCGGATCGGCCGCGACCCCGCGAACGGCCTCAGGCTCAGCCACGAGACGGTCTCCCGGGTGCACGCCGAGCTGAGCAGGCAGGGCGGAATGTGGGTGCTGCGCGACCTCGGGTCGACCAACGGCACGTCCGTGAACGGCCGCAGGGTGATCGGCGCGGCCGTCGTCCAGGACGGCGATCAGGTCAGCTTCGGGAAGATGGGCTTCCGCCTCTCCGGTTCGTGAAGCCGCTTCAGGGCTGATCGGTCCCCACGCGCGCGTGGCGCGCGGCCGCGACGGTCGTCCGTGACTGGTGTTCGACCTGGTCCTCCAGAGGCACCCAGCGCGCCCTGAACCGCTCGGCGAACGCGTCGCTCCACCGCAGGACGAGCCGCTCCAGGCGGGGCGCCGCCGGATCGCCCGCCGTGACGAGGACCCGCAGCAGCATCGCGGCAGCCCGCAGCGGTAGGCGGCGCCCGAAGGCGTCGACGCTCCCGATGTACGCCATCGATGTCCCCGCGGGCGGCAGCCTGGCCCAGTCGTCGGCGAGGCCGGGCACCAGGTCGAGTGCCCAGCGCGCCGCGCGCAGCAGCGGCCCCTGCGCCTCCGGAAGCCGCGGCAGCGCCTCCCGGAGGATGTCCTCGACCAGCCCCGCGTCGTGGCGAAGACGCCGTGAGAAGCCGCGCAGAGCGCGCACCGGGGAGGGATGCGCGGCCGCGTCGTCCACGAGGTCGCTTGCCCACATGGGGACCTCGACGATGGCGGTCAGGCCGCCGTACCGGTGGGCGTGGTGCCAGGTCGTGTGCCGGGCGTCCTCGGGGAGGCTCGGGTAGGCGGCCGCCGAGCCGGGCCCCGGCAGCACATGGACCCCCGGCCCCGAGACCGGCCAGCCCGCGGCGTCCGAGGCCCCTGTCTCCACCGGTATGTGCAGCTCGGCCGCGGACTTGGCGAACGGCTCCGCGAGCCCCGGGATGTCCCGCGTCAGCTGCACCCAGCTGCCGCCGAGGTCGGTGCCGTGCAGCGACACCTGCAGGTAGGGCCGCAGTTCGTCGATGACGCCGGTCAGGGCGCGCGTCTCGGGAGGCAGCCGGTCGGGCGGAAGGACCGAGGGGGACCACTCCGGCTGCTCGGGGCCCGCGGGGCGGAAGAAGTGCCGGTGGTAGTCGAACAGGGTGCGCGGGGCGGGCGTGCGGTGCAGGTTCGCCCCGTCCGGGTCGGCGCACAGCAGGAAGTGCCAGGAGGTGTCGGCGCGCAGGTCCTCGTCCCGCAGGGCCCATTCCGCGAGGTGCAACAGCGTCGAGCCACCCGTGGGTTCGTTCGAGTGCGCGCCCGCGACGACCAGGACGGCACGCGGGGAGCGGCCGACGGACAGCAGGTGCAGAGGTCTTCCCGCGCGCGAGGCGCCCACTTGACGCAGGGCGCTGAGCTCGGGGCGGTGGGCCGCCAACTCGCGGGCGGACAGCACGAGTTCGGCCACATTGGGATAGCGCTGGTCCGCCAGTTGACTCACCCCCGTCTTGTCCGCTGACGCAATCCGCAGTACGCCACGGGGTCGGGCACGTGTCAAGCGTGCGGCCCGAGGGATGTCAGCCCACGTCGGCGTTGTCCCGCAGCGTCACTCGAATGGGTGTATGCGGACTGCGTGCGCCGCCCCGCGGTGATCCCCTGAAACCCACCGACTACGCCCGTTCCGGCGGGGGTGCCCAAGAGGAACGGGGAGTCTGCCGTGTTGTCGAGCTCGGCCCCCCACGGGCACTTTCTGCCACCGGCTCCGCCCGCAGGTTCGGGACGGCCCGGTGACACCCCGGCAGCTTCGCTGCCCAGCCTCTTGTCCGCCGCCGTGGCGCGCGACCCCTACCCGCACTACCGCCTCCTCCGTGAGCGCCACCCCCTCGTCCGCGACGAGCTGCTCGGGGCCTGGCTGCTCAGTCGGTACGCGGATGTGCGGGCCGCGCTGGTCGACGTACGGCTCGGTGCGGCGGGGGCCGGGCCGAGCCCAAAGTGCCGAGTCCAGCGGGGGCTCGTCGAGCCCGCGCTGCGGGCCGCCGCCGAACGCACCGCCTTCGTCCTCGCGCGGCGGGTGGCCGGGCGGCGCGAGGTCGACCTCGTCGCCGAGTTCAGCGCCTGGCTGCCCGCGGCCGCCGCCGTCGCCGCGCTCGGGCTGCCCTGGGAGGACGCCGCGCGGGTGCGGGAGTGGTGCCGTACGGCGCCCGCGCACACCGGCGGCCCGCACCCGGAGTTGGGCGCGCTGCTGCACCCCCACGTAGCGAGGCGGCGCGCCCACCCCGGCCGCGACCTGCTCTCCGTGCTGTGCGGCGCCCGGGTGGACGGGCGGGCCCTCTCCGACGAGGCGGTCACCGCTGTCGCCGGGACGCTGCTCGCCGGCGGCGGCGAGGCCACCGGCCTGGCGCTGGCGTCCTTCCTCGCCAACCTCCTCGACCACCCTGCCCAGTTGACGCTCGTACGTGCCCGCCCGGGGCTGATACCCGGCGCCTGGGCGGAATCCCTGCGCCGTGACCCGCCCGCCCAGGTCGTGCTGCGCCACGCACTCGCGCCGATATCCCTGGGCGGCACCACGCTGCCCGCGGGCGCCCTGGTGGCCTGCCTCGTCGGCTCCGCGGGGCGCGACCCGTTCCGCTTCGCCGACCCCGACCGCTACGACATCTTCCGACCGGACCCGGCGCACCTGGCGTTCGGCGCGGGACAGCACTTCTGCCCGGCCGCCGCCCTGGCCGCGCTCACCGCCGAATGCGGCCTGCGGGCCCTCCTCGACGCCATGCCGGGCCTGCGCTGGGCACCCGGCTCCAGGCCCGCGCCGCAGGGCCTGATGGCAAGGGCCCCGCGCCGGCTACTCGTCCGCCCCTGCTGAGCCCTCGCCTGCTTTCTCATGTGAACCCTGCCCCGTCGGGACCCGCTCAAGGAGCACCACCGGCAGCTCCCCGAAAAGCTCCTCCACGCGCGCGTGCCCGGTGAACTCCCGCCCCGGGGTGAGCAGATCAGCCCACCGCCCCTGCGGAAGCTCCAGTTCCGTGGCGCGCCAGCCGCCCGCCTCCGCCAGCCGCAGGGAGAGCCGGCTCACCGCCGCGATCACCTCTCCGGAGCGCGTGAACGCCACGCAGTGCGCGGCTCCGGGACCCCGCGCCGCCAGCGGCTCGTACGTCGCGGCGCCGCCGAACAGCTCCGGGCGGCGCCTGCGCAGCCGTAGCGCGGCCGCCGTCAGGGCCAGCTTCTCCTCAGAGAGGTCCCAGCGGTCACGGTGCTGCTCCAGGTACTCAAGGACATGCGGCTGGAACCGCACGGGCCGCCGGTTGTCCGGGTCCACCAGGGCCCGGTACTCGCCCTCCGTGCCCTGGTAGAGGTCGGGCACCCCGGGCATCGTCAGCTGGAGCAGCGTGGCCCCGAGAACGTTCGCCCGCACATGGGGCCGCAGCCCGTTCGCGAACTCCGCCACGGTGTAGAGCGGCGGTCCGCAGGGCCCCGCCTCCACGAACGCCGTCACGGCCTTCTCGTACGCCTCGTTCGGCTCGGTCCAGCTCGTGTGCAGGCCCGCCTCGCGCACGTGCTTGAGCAGCGCCTTCTGCAGCCGCTCGTCGTAGGGGAAGCCGAAGCCGACAGCCGTCTGCCAGGCCGCCCAGGCCAGTTGGGGGTCCGGCGCGCTCGCGCCGCCCATCCGCGCGGTCTGCTCGGTCACGTCGACCAGGAGGTCGGCCCACTGCTCGGGGCACTGCGTGAGGACGGCGATGCCCGCCCGCACGTCGGCGCTGCGCTTCGTGTCGTGCGTGGTGAGCACCGTCCCCGAGTACGGCCAGTCGCGCTGCACGCGCGCGCAGTACGCGTGAAAGGACTCCGGGGTGATGGCGGGGCGCTCGGGGGAGCCGCCCACCTCGGCGGCCGAAAGGAGCGGCGCGTGCCGGTAGAACGCCGTGTCCTCGACCGCCTTGGCCCGCAGCGCCGACGAGATCTGCGCGAACCGCGCGCGGAAACCGTCGACCTCGGGCCCCGATCCAAGACGCCCGAGGACCAGGTCCCGTACGACGTCGACCGCCTCGGCCTCCTCCCGCACCGCGAAGGCGGCCTTGGCCTCCTCGGCGGCCCCCACCGTGAGCACCGAAGCCGGTTCGGCGCCCCCGGAGACGTAGGGCCGGTAGACGGGAAGCCGCACGAGCAGTTCCAGGAGCGCGGTGCGCAGGGCCCACGGCGCGTGGTCGCGCAGGGCGGGGTCCGCGGCGCAGAGGGCGGTCGCCTCGCGCGTGAGGCGGTCGGTCTCGGCGGCCAGCTCGTGGGTGAGCACCTTGTACGCCGCGCGCCGCACCGTCGCGTCCCAGTCGCCGCCCCGGTCCACCGCGGGGGCCGTGAACCGCCGGTACTGGCCGAGGAGCTCGCCCGCCCCCGCCGGGTCCGTGAAGAGGCCGTCGAGGTGGCGCAGCGCGTCGTACCCGGTGGTGCCCGCGACGGGCCACGCGGCGGGCAGCTGCTCCCCGTCGGCGAGGATCTTCTCCACGACCGTCCAGCGCCCGTGCGTGGCCTCCTGGAGCCGCTGCAGGTAGGCCCCAGGGTCCGCGAGCCCGTCGGGGTGGTCGATCCGCAGCCCCTCCACGACCCCTTCGCGCAGCAGTTCAAGGATCTTCGCGTGGGTCGCGTCGAACACCTCGGGGTCCTCGACACGCACCCCGATGAGGTCCGAGATGGTGAAGAAGCGCCGGTAGTTGAGTTCCGTACGGGCAAGGCGCCACCACGCGAGCCGGTACCACTGGGCGTCCAGGAGCCGGGGCAGCGGCAGCTCGCCGGTGCCTTCCCGCAGCGGGAACGCGTGTTCGTGGTAGCGCAGCACGTCGCCGTCGACCCGCAGGCTCGCCAGCTCGTCCCCGACCCCGCGCCCGAGCACCGGGAGCAGCACGCGTCCGTCGCCCGCGTCCCAGTCGATGTCGAACCACCGCGCGTACGGCGAACCGGGACCCTCCCGCAGCACCTCCCAGAGGGCGTGGTTGTGGCGCGGGACCGCCGCCATGTGGTTCGGCACGATGTCCACGACAAGGCCGAGACCGTGCGCCCGCGCGGTGCGCGAGAGTGACCGCAGCCCTTCCTCGCCGCCCAGCTCGCCCCGCACGCGCGCGTGGTCCACGACGTCATAGCCGTGCGTGGACCCCGGGACGGCCTCGAGGACCGGCGACAGGTGCAGGTGCGAGACCCCCAGCGATGCCAGGTACGGGACGGCCGCCTCGGCGGCGTCGAACGGAAACTCCGGCTGAAGCTGCAGCCGGTACGTGGCGGTGGGCGGCGGCGGGACCGCGGGCTCTGAGCGCTCAGGCGTCATGCGAACGTACGTACCCGCCTGGCGGGGTTTCGTGCCATCGACTCATGCTTCTGGGCGTCATGGTGTGACTAGCTTCGGACGATGGCTGCAAAAGCACAGGTCGCACAGGACGCGCACGAGGGGCGGAAGGAGGACCGGGACGCACCCGGACTCCTGGACACCTACCGGGAAGTGATCGGCCACACCGGAGCGCTCCTGCCGGTGATCTCGTTCCTCGGCAGGCTCCCCGTCGCCATGATCCAGTTCGGCAGCGTCCTGCTGGTCACCGAGACCAGCGGATCGCTCGCCACGGGCGGCGTGGTCGCCTGCGCGCTCGCGCTCGGCCAGGTGACCATGGGCCCGCTCGTCGGACGCCTCGCCGACCGCCTCGGTCAGCGCCCCGTCGTCCTCGGCTTCTCGCTGCTCAACGCCGTGGCCATCGCGGTCTACACGCTCGGCGCCCTGCTCGAACTGCCCACGCCCGCGCTCGTCGCCCTGGCCGTCCTCGCCGGCGCGAGCATCCCCGGGATCGGCCCGCTGGCCCGCGCTCGCGCCGTCCCGCTGGTCCGCAAGGCGGGCGGAGACGACCGCCTGGTCAACACCGTGCTCTCCCTGGAGAGCACGATGGACGAGCTGTCCTTCGTGCTCGGCCCGGCCTTCGTGGGTCTGGCCGCGGTGGCGGGCCACCCGGCGTACGCCTTCGGCGCCGCAGCGCTCCTGGTCGCCGTCTGCGGCTCCGGCTTCGCGCTGCACCCCACGGGCCGGACCACCCGGGCGACGAGGCAGGCGCCACGCGCGCGTGGCGCCCGCGAGCGCCTCCCGCGCCAGGTCGTCGTCGTACGTGTCGGGCTCGTCTTCGTCGGTGTCCTGCTCGGCGCCTGCGGAGCGGGCATCACGGCCCTCACCGAGGAGTTGGGGAAGCCGGGGCAGGCGGGCCTCGTCTACGCCGCCATGGGCGTCATGAGCGCCGTCGTGGGGCTCTCCATGGCCGCGCTGCCCGAGCGGTTCGGCCTGTACGCGCGCTGGCGCGTGGCGACGGCCGCCGCCGCGCTGCTCTCGCTGCCGCTGGTGTGGACGGACAGCATGACGGCCCTGTACCTCGTGGTGACCGTCTTCGGCGCCATCTATGCCCCGAACCTGATCACCGGCTTCGCGCTCACCGAGCGCTCCTGCCCGCCCCAGCGCCTGGCCGAGGGGATGACGTGGGCGGCCAGTGCCTTCGTCGGCGGTCAGGCGGTCACCCTCGCAGTGGCGGGGCGTCTGGCCGAGTCCCACGGCCCCGGAGCGGCGTTCGCACTCGGCAGCGCGGCCGCCGCCGTCGCGTTCCTCGTCGCGCTGGTGGCCCGCCCTCCGGCAGAGGGCAGGCCCCAGGTCACGCCGGGCGCCGCAGAACGGTGAGGCTCCGGTCGGTGAGCGTCAGGCGCTCACCGGCCCCCGCCTTCGGCCCCGAGTCCGGCGGCACCCCCTCCGCCCGCGAGGTGTCCACGACCACCTGCCACTGACGGCCGTGGTTGACCGGGATCACGAAGTCCAGCGGCTCGGGGGAGGCGTTGAACATCATCAGGAACGAGTCGTCGGAGATCCGCTCGCCCCGGGTGCCCGGCTCGGAGATCGCGTTGCCGTTCAGGAACACCGTCAGCGCCCGCGCGTGCGACGCGTCCCAGTCCTCCTGCGCCATCTCCTCGCCCTCCGGCGTGAACCAGGCGATGTCGGAGAGCTCGTCGTGCGTGCCCTCCACCGGACGGCCGTGGAAGAAGCGCCGCCTGCGGAAGACGGGGTGGTCGCGCCGCAGCCACGCCATCGCGCGCGTGAACTCCAGCTGGGCGCTCTCGCCCTGGGGCCAACGCACCCACGCGATCTCGTTGTCCTGGCAGTAGGCGTTGTTGTTGCCCTTCTGCGTCCGGGCGAACTCGTCGCCGTGGCTGAGCATCGGGACGCCCTGCGAGAGCATCAGCGTCGCGATGAAGTTGCGCATCTGCCGCTCGCGCAGCTCCCGGACGTCCGGGTCCTCGGTCTCGCCCTCGGCCCCGCAGTTCCAGGAGCGGTTGTGGCTCTCGCCGTCCTGGTTGCCCTCGCCGTTGTCCTCGTTGTGCTTCTCGTTGTACGAGACGAGGTCGTGCAGGGTGAAACCGTCGTGGCAGGTGGTGAAGTTGATCGACGCCAAGGGGCGCCGCCCGTCGTCCTGGTAGAGGTCGGACGAGCCGGTGAGCCGGGACGCGAACTCCGCGAGGGTGCGCGGTTCGCCCCGCCACAGGTCGCGCACGGTGTCGCGGTACATGCCGTTCCACTCGGTCCACAGGGGCGGGAAGTTGCCCACCTGATAGCCGCCCTCGCCGACGTCCCAGGGCTCGGCGATCAGTTTCACCTGGCTGACGACCGGGTCCTGCTGCACGAGGTCGAAGAACGACGACAGGCGGTCCACCTCGTGGAACTGGCGGGCGAGCGTCGCCGCGAGATCGAAGCGGAAGCCGTCCACGTGCATGTCGGTGACCCAGTGCCGCAGCGAATCCATGATCATTTGGAGTACGTGCGGCGACCGCATCAGGAGCGAGTTGCCCGTCCCCGTGGTGTCCATGTAGTAGCGGGGATCGTCGGTGAGGCGGTAGTACGAGGCGTTGTCCAGACCCTTGTAGGAGAGCGTCGGACCCAGGTGGTTGCCCTCGGCCGTGTGGTTGTAGACGACGTCGAGGATCACCTCGATGCCCGCCTCGTGCAGCGCCTTCACGGCCTGCTTGAACTCCAGGACCTGCTCGCCCCGGTCGCCCCATGAGGCGTACGCGTTGTGGGGCGCGAAGAAGCCGATCGTGTTGTAGCCCCAGTAGTTGTTCAGGCCCATGTCCACCAGGCGGTGGTCGTTCACGAACTGGTGCACCGGCATCAGCTCCAGGGCCGTCACCCCCAGCTGCACGAGGTGATCGATGACCGCCGGATGCGCGAGCGCCGCGTACGACCCGCGCAGCTCGTCCGGCAGGTCGGGGTGGAGCATGGTCAGGCCCTTGACGTGCGCCTCGTAGAGCACCGTCTCGTTGTACGGGGTGCGCGGCGGCCGGTCGTCACCCCAGTCGAAGTACGGGTTGACCACCACGGAGGTCATCATGTGGGGCGCCGAGTCCATGTCGTTGCGCTTGTCCGGGGCGCCGAAGCGATAGCCGTACACCTCCTCGCCCCAGTCGATCTTGCCGCTGACCGCGCGGGCGTACGGATCGAGCAGCAGCTTCGCCGAGTTGCAGCGGTGCCCCTGCGCGGGGTCGTACGGACCGTGCACACGAAAGCCGTACCGCTGGCCCGGCATCACGCCGGGCAGGTACGCGTGCAGCACGAACGCGTCGGACTCACGCATCTCGACGGCTGTCTCCGAGCCGTCGTCGTGCAACAAACAGAGCTCTATGCGGTCGGCGGCCTCGGAGAAGACCGCGAAGTTCGTGCCGGCGCCGTCGTACGTGGCACCGAGTGGATACGCCTGCCCTGGCCACACCTGCATGCATACGACTCTTCCACTATCGCCCCCTCGGCTCGGGGTGACTTTGGTCAGAGTCTCCCCGAAAGTGGGGCAACCACGCGGGAGTTGAAGCCGTCTAACCGACCGACCACTACTCGGTATGCCCCTTCTTGGGGCTCGTGGGGGAAAAGGGGAGTAAGTGAGAGAGCTAGTCAGACGCCACCTGGGGAAGGTGGTGGGGGGCACGGCGGTCGCCGTGGCCGCCACCGCGGTGCTGGTGGGCGTCACACTGCCGGGGGCGGGTGAGCCGGGGGGCGGCCAGGCCAACGCGGCGGACGCGCAGCAGAACGCGATCGCGAAGGACGGCGTCGTCGAGGCCGCGCCCGACGAGGGCGAGAAGGGCATAGGCAGCGACCCGCTGACCGACGCGGAGATGGAGCGGGCCGAGAAGGCGTCGGTGTCGGGCGCCCTGCGCTCCAGTGCCAGGGACGTCGAGGGCGACCGCGGCCCGCAGCTCCTGTCGACGAACCTCAGTGAGCCGGACCCCGGTGCCGCGGACGCCGCGGCCCCGCGCCGCGCGGAGGTCGTCTACTACGACTACAAGAAGGACGCGGTCATCACCAAGACGGTCAATGTGGAGACCGGCAAGGTGGAGAACACGACCACCGCGCAGAACGTCCAGCCGCCGCCCAGCCAGGAGGAGCTCGCCGAGGGCGCCCAGCTGCTGATCGCCGACCCGCTCGGCAAGGGCCTGAAACAGGACTTCAAGCACGCCACGGGCAAGGCGCTGACCGGCCCCGGACAGCTTCAGCTGAGCGGCATGGTCTTCCGCAAGGAGACCGTCGAGCGCGTGCCGTCCGGCCTCGACGCGTGCGGCAAACACCGGTGCCTGCAGGTCGTCACCAAGGTCAAGAACGGCCCGTGGATCGACACCCGGTCCCTCGTCGTCGACCTGAGCACCCGCTCCGTGGGCCGCCTCGGCTGATCCGGGCCGGTCCCGCACGACTCCACACTTCTGCTTCTCCTCGTACGAGGGAGTTCTCACCACCATGCACGTCAACAGACTTTCGCGCGCCCGCAAAAGGGCCGGCCTGGCCCTCGCGGTCTCCGCGCTGATCGGCGGCTTCGTCACCGTCACCTCGCCCGCATCGGCCACCCCCCAGGCGCCGAGCGCCCCCGAGGCGGCCGCCGACTGCAGTGACGCCTACAAGATCGAGCAGACCGTCGACGGCGGCACGACCTGGCGCATGTGCTGGCACTACAACACGCTGTCCGGCCTGATCCTCGACAAGATCAGCTACCAGCCCAAGGACGAGGCCAAGCCGATACCCGTCCTGACCAGCGCCCGCCTCGCGCAGGTCCACGTCCCCTACGACGACGGCGAGGCCGAGTACGACGACGTCACCGGCACCGACTTCGGCCAGGCCCTGCAGAACCTGAACCCCGGCGAGTGCCCCGGCGGCACCATCAAGACCGTGAAAGTCCCGCAGCGGGGCAACGTGAAGGGCCTGTGCACCACCACGCGCGCGCGTGGGCACGCTTACCGCCTCAACGACGACGAGAGCACCGGCGGCACCGGCAAGGTCTTCACCGGCCAGGGCAAGGACCTGCTCGTCTACACCGTGAACAAGGCCTCCTGGTACGAGTACATCACCGAGTGGCGCTTCTCCTCGGACGGCACCATCACCTCCCAGGTCGGCGCGACCGGCAGCCTCTCGCCGTACGACTACGACGGCGGCGACAGCCGCGGCTGGCCCATCGGCAAGGGCGACCAGGCCAAGGCCGAGAGCCACGCCCACAACGTCTTCTGGCGGCTCAACTTCGGCCTGGACGGCTCCCCGAAGGCCAAGGTCGAGCAGTACGACTCCAAGGTCACCCCGCCCACCGGCCAGGGCAGCCCCACCACGAAGACCACCCGCACCAAGGTCACCAAGGAACTCGCCGGTGACCGCAAGGACATGCGCTGGTGGCGCGTGGTCAGCGGGGCGGGCAAGAACAAGGACGGCCACCCCCGTTCGTACGAGATCGTGCCCGGGGCCAGCACCAAGCACGCCGGACGCCCCTTCACCAAGCACGACGTGTACTTCACCGAGTACAAGAAGTGCGAGCAGTACGCGAGCGACAACCCGGGATGCGCCGACGGCGTACCGGACAGCGTCGACAAGTGGGTGAACGGTCAGACCCTCAAGCACCCCATCACCTGGGTGCACGTCGGCTTCCACCACATCGCCCGTGACGAGGACCAGCAGCCGATGCCGGTCCACTGGCAGGGCTTCTCGCTGGCCGCGCGCGACGTGACCGCTATGAGCCCGCTCACTCCGCAGGACCTCGCCGACCAGAACGGCCAGCCGCCGCTGGGTGGTTGAGAATCCACCCTCCCCATCCGGCTGCACCGGCCGCCGCTCCCGGAGTACCCTTCCTTGATCGTTGAACGGGGGAGTGCTCGGGGGAGCGGAAGGGGTGCGTCGGGTGAGCTCGGGAGGGCGGGAACTGCCCCCTGGTGACGAGGGTCACGAGGGGAGTTCCGTGGACGGCCCGCCCGGAGCGGTGTCCCTGGCGCGGCCGATGGAGATGGGATCTCAGATCGGACCCGAACTGGACTGGGGCGCCGACGCCTGGCGCGAGGTGCGCACACGCGCCCAGCGCGCCGGGCGGGCCTACATCTGGCTGAATCTCGTGGAGCAGCGGCTGCGCGCGGTCGTGGCCGCTGTTCTGCGCCCCATCTACGAACCGGTCCACGCCGACGACTGGGTGGTCGCCGCCGCCGGGCCCGCGGGGCAGGAGTGGGTGCAGCGGGCCGTCGCCGTACGCGAAGTGAGCCGCCGCAAGGGGTACTTGCTCGACCCGGCCGACGACAACGTCCTCAGCTTCCTCACGCTGCCCCAGCTGCGGGAGCTGATGGTGCAGCACTGGCCGTGCTTCGAGCCGTACCTCGACGACCGCAGGGACGTCGAACTGGCCCTGGACGAGCTGGAGGTCACCCGGAACGTCGTCTCCCGCAACCGCGCCCTGTCCACCGCCGTGCTCGCCCAGGCGGAGCGCGCGTCGGCGAAGCTCCTGGACATCCTCGGCGCGGGCACCGACACACCGTCCGCGCGCAGGCTGCCCGTGGACGCCGTCGAGTCCCTGGTCGGCGACCGGTACGCCGACGTGGTGGGCGTCCACTCGGACCGGGTGCGGCTGCTGCGGCAGTTCCCGGCCGAGGACATCTTCGGCGGGGCACGGCGCCTCGACGCGATCGGCATAGGCCTGAACCTCCTGGTCCAGAACTTCTCCGGGCGCCGCCTGGTGCGCCTGGCCGAGTCCGGCTGCCGGGTGCGGCTGCTCTTCCTCAACCCGGCGAGCAGCGCGGTCAAGCGCAGGGAGCGTGAACTGGGCCTGAAGCGGGGCGAGCTGAGCCGCAGCGTCGAGATGAACATCCTGCACATGCGCCGGGTGCGGGCCCGCCTGCGTGACCCCGGCGCCTTCGAGATCCAGGTCTTCGACGAGACGCCGCGCTTCACCGCGTATCTGGTCGACGGGGACGGCGCGGACGGCATCGCGGTCGTCCAGTCGTATCTGCGCCGGACGCGCGGGATGGAGGCGCCGGTGCTCGTGCTGCGCGGCGGCCGCCGGGTGGTGAAGGCGGACGAGCCGGACGAGAGCGGACTCTTCGAGACGTACCGGGAGGAGTTCGAGCTGGCCTGGGCGGACTCGCGGCCGGTCTCCTGAGCGAGCGGTCTCCTGAGCGGTCTCCTGAGCAAGCGGAACGCGCGCCTCGGATTGTCAGTGGCGCGTGGGATCGTGGTGGTCAATGGGGGAAAGCACCACAGAGAAGGGGGCGGCCATGGGCTGGCACCGGGAGCTGCTGATCGGATTCGACCTGGAGACGACCGGGACGGACCCGCGCGAGGCGCGCATCGTCACGGCGGCGGTCGTCGAGGTCAGGGCCGGCGAGACGCTGGGCCGCAAGGAGTGGCTCGCCGACCCGGGGGTCGAGATCCCCGCGGAGGCTGTGGCGGTGCACGGCATCTCGAACGAACGGGCCGCCTCGCACGGCAGACCCGCCGCGGAGGTCGCCGACGCGATAGCGGCGGTGCTCGTGTCGTACTGGCAGGCGGGCGTCCCGGTCGTCGCCTACAACGCCACCTTCGACCTGTCCTTGCTCTCCGCCGAGTTGCACAGGTACGGCCTGCCGTCCCTGCGTGAGCGCCTGGGCGGCGCGGAGCCGGCTCCGGTCATCGACCCGTACACCATCGACCGCTCGGTCGAGCGCTACCGCAAGGGCAAGCGGAACCTGGAAGCGGTCTGCACCGAGTACGGCGTGCTCCTGGAATCGGCGCACGACGCCATGTCGGACGCCCTGGCCGCGGCCCGCCTGGCCACCGCCATAGCCGAGCGGCACCCCAAGCTGGCCGCGTTCGGCCCCGCGGAGCTGCATCGCCGTCAGATCGACTGGTATGCGCAGTGGGCCGCGGACTTCCAGAAGTACCTCCGGAAGAAGGGCGAAACGGACGCGGTGGTGGACGGCACGTGGCCGCTCAAGGAGGAGTTCAGCGCGTCCGGCGTCTGACTCCCTCCAGAGGTCGGCCTCTCTCCAGAGGCCGCCGACCTCAGAAGGGGTACCACCGCACACTCGTGTCACCGTCACGCAGCGACGCGACCCGGCGGCGGAACTCGGCCAGGGCTTGGGGGTTGGTGGGCGCATGCTGGGCGACCCACGCGCAGCTGGCCGTCTCCCGGGCACCCCGGAGCACCGCGCACCCTTCCCATTCCCGCACGTCCCAGCCGTACTCCGCGACGAACCCGTCGTACGCGTCGGCAGGGAGCCCGTAGCGGTCCCGGGAGAGCGCCATGACGACCAGGTCGTGCTCGCGCAGATCGGAGGAGAACGTCTCAAGATCCACGAGAACCGGCCCGTCCGCGCCCACGAGGACGTTCCGGGGCAGCGCGTCACCGTGGATGGGACCGGGAGCGAGCCGAGGGGTGAGCGCCGACGCCGCGGCCTCGAACCCGTCCCTGCGCTCGCGCAGGTAGTCCGCGTCCTCGACGTCGATCGCCTCGCCCGCGAGCCGCAGCCACCGCTCGACCCCGCCGAGCAGCTCGCGCCGGGGCAGCTCGAAGTCCGGGGCGGGAAGGGCGTGCACAAGCCGGAGGAGTGCGGCGAGGTCGCGCGGCTCGGCGGGGCGCACGGCCTCCGGCAGCCGGTGCCACACCGTCACCGGATGCCCGTCCACAAGGCGGGGTTCGCCCTCGGCGGCCCGCACCGCGGGCACGCCCGACTCCTCCAGCCAGTGCGCGATCCGCAACTCCCGGCGCGCGCGGTCGAGAAGCTCGGGCGCCGCACGCCCGACCTTGACCACCGTTCCACCACCGCCGAACACCGCGTTCTCGCCGAGCGCGAGCAGCGTCGCGTCCCGATCGAGACCCGCGGCGCCCAGTACGTCCCGTGCCCGCGCCTCGTCCATCCATTGCCTCCCGCACCGCTTGCCGCGTTCTCCACGCGGCCCGGCACAGTCTCCCATTCGTACAGGCCAAGCGGCTGCGAGGCCTGCGTAGCTGCTTGACGTATCAAGATCCCATCAGCACGATGACGGGGGCCGCCTGGGCGGCCAAACCCCGATGAGCCGCCCAAAGGAGCCGATTCCGTGACATTGGCGACCGCGACAAAGCGGTCAGCGAACGGCGCGTCCGCCCGCAGAGGCGCGGACCACGGCGCCTGGTTCCTGGTGCTGCCCGCGCTGATCCCGATCCTGATCCTGAGCGTCGGCCCGCTCCTCTACGGCATCGCGCTCGCGTTCACCGACTCCCAGTCGGGCCGCACCGAGCCCACCGAGTGGATCGGCGTCCTGAACTTCCAGGACCTGCTGCACGACACCCTCTTCTGGGACTCGTTCCGCATCGGCCTGATCTGGGCGTTCGGCGTCACCGTGCCGCAGTTCTTCCTCGCCCTCGGCCTCGCCCTCCTGCTCAACCAGCCGCTGCGGATGCGCTGGCTGGCGCGGGCGCTCGCGATCATCCCGTGGGCGATGCCCGAGGTGGTCGTCGGCATCATGTGGCGGCTCGTCTACCACCCGGACGCGGGTGTGCTGAACGAGACGCTCTCCAACTTCGGCCTGGGGGAGGGCAAGGACTGGCTCACCGGGACGGCCACCGCGCTCTTCGCGGTCATCGTCGTGGGCATCTGGGCCGGCATGCCGCAGACCACCGTCGCGCTGCTCGCCGGGCTGCAGAACACCCCGCGCGAACTGCACGAGGCCGCCGCGATGGACGGCGCGGGCGCCTGGCGCCGCTTCCGCACCGTCACCTGGCCCGCGATCAAGCCGATCGCCCTCGCCATCACGGCGCTCAACTTCATCTGGAACTTCAACTCCTTCGCCCTGGTCTACGTCCTCACCCAGGGCGGCCCCGGCGGCCGCACCCGCCTGCCCATGCTCTTCGCCTACGAACAAGCCTTCCGCTACGGCCAGTTCGGCTACGCCGCGGCCATGGGCTGCGTGATGGTCGCGGTGATCTCCGTGATCCTCGCCTTCTACCTCGTCGGCCGCCTGAAGGGAGCCGACGAGTCATGATGCGCACGAAGAAGTCCACGCGCACCGCGCAGTACGTGGCGCTCGCCGCCTATCTCGTCTTCCTCGCCTTCCCGTTCCTCTGGCTGATCTCCACGGCCTTCAAGCCCGCACGGGAACTGGGCAGCCTGGACCCCACCTGGATTCCCAAGGACCCGACCCTGGAGAACTTCCGCCAGGCTTTCGACGAGCAGCCGCTGCTCCAGGCCGCGGGCAACTCCCTGATCGCGGCGCTCAGCGCCTCCCTGATCGCGGTCGTCATCGCGACCCCCATGGCGTACGTCATGGCGCGGCACCGCAATCGCGTCTCGAAGGCGGCGACGGGCTGGGTGGTGATCAGCCAGGCGTTCCCCTTCGTCCTGATCATCATCCCGCTGTTCCTGATCCTGAAGAACCTGCACCTGATCAATTCGCTGGTCGGCCTGATCATGGTCTACGTCGTCTGGTCGCTGCCCTTCGCGCTGTGGATGCTCGTCGGGTACGTCCGCGCCGTGCCCACCGAACTGGAGGAGGCGGCCGCGGTCGACGGCGCGAGCAAGGTGCGCACGTTCGTCTCGGTCGTCGCGCCCCTGCTCGCCCCCGGCATCGTCGCCACGGCGATGTTCGCCTTCATCACCGCATGGAACGAGTTCTTCTTCGCGCTCGTCCTGCTCAAGACCCCGGAGAAGCAGACCTTGCCGGTCATCCTCAACCGCTTCATCGGCACCGAGGGCGTCGCCGACCTCGGACCGCTCGCCGCGGCGGCCTTCCTCGCGACCATTCCCTCGCTCGTCATCTTCGCGATCATCCAGAAACGGATCACGGGCGGCATGATGGCAGGGGCGGTGAAGGCCTGATGCGCGCAGCACCACGGCTCGTGACCGCCGCCACCGCGGTTCTCGCTCTGCTGCTCTCCGGCTGCAGCGGCGACTCGGGTGACGACGACGGGAAGATCACCCTCCAGTTCCAGTCCCTGGCCTGGCAGAAGGAGTCCGTCGACGCCAACAAGGCGCTCGTCAAGGAGTGGAACGCCACCCACCCCGACGTCAAGGTCGAATACGTCCAGGGCAGTTGGGACAGCGTCCACGACCAGCTCCTCACCTCCTTCGAGGGCGGCGAGGCGCCGGACATCATCCACGACGCATCGGACGACCTCGCCGACTTCGCGTACGGCGGCTATCTCGCGGACCTGGACGAGCTGCTCCCCGAGCGGCTCAAGTCCGACATTCCCGAGCGGAGTTGGCGGACGACGACGTTCGGGGACGGCGTGTACGGCGTGCCGTTCCTCCAGGAACCCCGCGTCCTGATCGCCAACGCGAAGTGGCTGAAGGAGTCGGGCGTACGGATCCCGACCCCCGAGAAGCCCTGGTCCTGGGCGAAGTTCCGGGCGGTCACCAAGGACCTGAGCGACGGGAAGGGCAAATACGGCGTGGCCTGGCCGCTCAAGGAACCGGTCTCCGCGACGCTCAACCTCTCGCTCTCCACCGGCGGCACGATGTTCCACCGCGGCGACGACGGCAAGGTCGACATCCGCTTCGGCAAGGCCGACGAGACCATGCCGCGCACGGTCCACGACCAGGTCAACGTCGACAAGAGCGCGTCGAGCACCACCCTCGGCATGGGCGGCTCCGACACGCTGCCGGGGTTCTTCGGCGGCAAGTACGCGATGGTGCCGCTCGGCTTCTCCTACCGCCAGCAGATCGTCCAGCAGGCGCCCAAGGGCTTCGACTGGCAGGTGCTGCCCGCACCGGCCGGAGCGGAGGGCCTCGCCCAGGGCGTCAGCCCGCAGACGCTCTCGGTCTCCGAGGACACCGAACACAAGAAGGAGGCGGTCGAGTTCATCGACTTCCTCCTCCAGCCCGAGAACATGGTGCGCCTCGCGCAGGGCGACTGGATGCTTCCCACCGGCACGGAGGCCCTGAAGGACCCGGCGCTGCGCACCGAGAAGAACGACTGGGCGACGGGCACGGCCCTGGCGAAGGACCTCCGCTCGGCCCCGGCCCAGTCGGTGCGCGGCTACCCGGAGTGGAAGGACAAGGTGGCGACACCGGCGCTCCAGGAGTACTACAGCGGGGCGATCGACCTGGAGGAGCTGCGCAAACGGCTGGTGAAGGACGGGAATCTGGTGCTCAAGAGGTACCAGCGCTAGGCCGTCACCAGGTCACGGGTCAGCGGGAGGGCCCATTCCCCTCTCCCGCCCGAACGAGCCCAGACTCGTACGCGGCGATGACCGCCTGCGCGCGGTCACGCACGCCCAGCTTGGCGAAGATGCCGGTGGCGTGGTTCTTCACGGTCTGGACGCCGATCTCCATCCGCTGCGCGATCTCGGAGTTGTCGAGTCCCGCGGCGATCAGGCGCAGTACGTCGACCTCGCGCGGGGTGAGCCCGGCGAGGTCCGCCGCCGGCGGGCGCGAGGCCGGGGCCGGCGTCACGAAGGTGGCGAGCAGCCGGGTCAGGAGCCGCGGGGCGACGACGGCCTCGCCGCGGTGGACGGTGCGAAGGGCGGCCACCAGCTCCTCGGGGGAGACGTCCTTGGGCAGGAACCCCGAGGCCCCCGCCCGCAGGGCACCGACCACGTGCTCGTCCATGTCGAAGGTGCTGAGCGCGAGGACCCGGCATCCGGGCAGCTCGGCGCTCAGGCGCTCGGTGGCCCGGACGCCGTCGAGCACGGGCATGCGGATGTCCATCAGGACCACGTCGGGGCGCAGTTCGAGCGCCGACGCGATGGCCTGTTCGCCGTCACCCACTTCGCCGACGACCCTGATGGAGGGGTCCGAGAGCAGGATCAGCGACAGGCCCCTGCGCACCAGCGGCTGATCGTCCGCGATGAGCACGGTGATGCCGTCGGACTCGGCCCCGGCTCCGGGTTCGGGTTCGGGTTCGGTTCCGGGCCCGGATTCAGCTGCGGATGTCATCGAATCCTGTCCTTCTCGTACGTGTCGGTGGACAGCGGCACACTCGCGATCACCGCGAACCCGCCTTCCTCGCGATTACCGGCCCGCAAGGAGCCGTCATGCAGGGCGACGCGCTCCCGCATGCCCAGCAGACCGTACCCACCGCCCTCGCCCTTCCCGCCGGGCGCCCTGCCGTCACCGCCGCCGTCGTCGGCCACCTCGACGGTGACGCGGCCCTGTTGATAGGTGAGCCGCACCGTGGCGCGGGCGGGCCCCGCGTGCTTGCGGGCGTTGGTCAGCGCCTCCTGGACGATCCGGTAGAGGGTGAGGCCGACCGGCATCGGGAGCGCCACGGGGTGCCCGGTGACGTGGAGTTCGGCCGGCAGGCCCGCGGCGGTCGAATCGGCGACGAGCCGGTCGATGCCGTCCACCCCCGGCTGGGGCTCCGACGGCGCCTCCTCCGGAGTGTCGGTGCTGCGCAGCACCCCGAGGAGCTGCCGCATCTCGCGCAGCGCCGTGCGGCCGGACTCCTCCAGGGTCACCAGCGCATCGCGGGCCGTGTCGGGGTCGCGGTCCAGGGTCGACCTGGCCCCGCCGGACATCAGGTACATGGTGGTGATGTGGTGCGCCACGATGTCGTGCAGCTCCCGTGCGATACGGCGCCGTTCCTCGGTCACCGCGCGGTCGGCGAGGAGCTTGCGGTTGATGTCCAGTTGGTGCTTCCACTGCCGCACGGCCAGGCTGATGGCGACGATGAGGCAGGGCGTGACCGCCACATCGGTGATGCCCACCCCCAGGAAGGGCACGTCGTTGTTCAGATACCGCGTGAGCTGTACGGGCACGGTGGCCAGGACGCCCAGGATCACGGCGCGCCGCCCGCAGTACCGGGCCACGGTGTAGAGCGCCACCGCGACGGCGCCGCCGTAGCTGTTCGACATCGGCGAGCCCGGGTCGACGGCGAGACCCAGGTTCACGGCCAGCTGCACGGCGAGGACCGCGCCGAGCACCGGCACGGGGTGATGGCGCCGGAAGAGCAACGGCACGAAAGAAACGGCGACCAGCAGCACTCCGAGCACGGTGACGGGCGCCCCCGGGCCCTCCTCGCCCGGGGCGAGGTAGGCAAGTACGTCGAGTCCCACCGCCACGGCGGCGACCACCATGTCACCCGGGGTCGGCCGCGGCCCGCTCGTGTGCGGTGCCGGAGGGAAGAAGTCGCGGCCCATCCGGGCGCCTCCTGGTGGAGCGGTGCGGGGGGCTCAGATGTGCCCGTCTTTCCGCTCCATTACATCCCGCCCCGCGGCACCGGGAATCGGCGTGGGGGCGGTTCTCTTACCCAGTACTGGAGTACTGCCCACGACGACGAACCGGACTTGAGTCACGGGTGCGTCCCCTTCCGGCGGCCGACGACCTCAAGGGGTTCCGCGTGATGACCTGTTGGCATGATCCGCAAGCTGACCTCCTTGTCCACCCGGCACCGATGGCTGACGATCGTCGTCTGGACCATCCTCGGAGCGGCCCTGTCGTTCGTGGGGAACTCGATGATGTACGACGTCACCGACTCCCAGGCCGGGGATTTCCTGCCCAAGAAGTACGACTCGGCCGTGGCGCTGCGCATCGCGGAGGACGAGTTCGGCCACAAGCCCGATCCCAACGCCCTGACCGTGCTGGTCGGCAGGGACGACGGCAAGAAGCTCACGCCGTCCGACCAGCGGCGGATCGCCGCCACGGCGGCCGACCTGGGCCGGGAGCGGATCACCGCGCCGAAGCCCGAACCGCTCATGAAGGACCACTCCCAGACCCCGCGGGTGTCGCCGGGTGCCGTGGCCCCGGACAAGTCCTTCCGGCTCCTGACGGTGTCCCTCTCCGGAAATCCGAGTGACCCGGGCCTGCAGGACGTCTACAAGGAATTCCGTGACGGCGCGAAGGACGAATTCGCCGCGGACGGCCTGCGCGTGGGATTCACCGGCGGAATAGCCTCCACGGTCGACGACACGGACGCAGAGGAGCCCACCGGGAAAGTCGTCGCCAGCCTGACGATGGGCCTCATCGTCCTGCTGAACGTGCTGGTGTTCCGCAGCCTCGCGGCCGCGTTCGTGCCGTTGATCGCGGTGGCGCTGATCGGCGGTGTCGCGTCGGGAGCGGTGGTCGGCGCGGCGAAGCTCTTCGGCATAGACCTCGACCCGTCGACCCCCTCGCTGATCGGTGTCGTACTCCTGGGAATCGGCATCGACTACTTCCTCTTCCTGATGTTCCGGTTCAGGGAACACCTGCGGAACCACCCCGAGCAGAACGCCCGTACGGCCGCGGCCGAGACGACAGGGCGGGTGGGCAGCGCGATCACGTCCGCGGCCCTGACGATCGTGGCGGCGTTCGCGACGCTCGGCCTGGCGAGCTTCGGGCAGTTCCGGGTCCTCGGCCCCGCCATCGCGATCTCCGTCCTGGTGATGCTCCTCGCCAGCCTCACGCTGATGCCCGCCCTCCTCGCCGTGCTCGGCCGCGGCATGTTCTGGCCCGCCCGCGCCTGGAAGAAGGAGCGCACCGGCGGCATCAGCGCACGCCTCGGACAGGCGGTGAGCGCACGACCGGTGCGGTACGCACTGGGCAGCCTGGTGCTGCTCGGCGCCCTAGGCGCCGGCGCGGTGGGCATGAAGATGAGCTACGACCAGCAGGGTCTGCACGAGACCGCGGCGGTCAGGACGGCCGAACAGATCTCCCGGAGCCTGCCCGCGGGTGTCTCGGACCCGCACAGCGTCTACGTACGGAGCACTGACGGCAGTGGCATCAAGGAGGGTTCACTCACCCGCATGACCCGTGCCCTCGCCAAGGCCGAAGGCGTCGGCGAGGTGGGCAAGCCGGTGTTCAGCAAGGACCGTACGGCCGCACGGGTCGACCTGTTCCTGAGCGTCAAGTCCGATACGCAGAAGGCGCGCGACCTGGTTGCCGGGCCCGTCAGGGACACGGCCGCGCGGACCGCCCCGCAGGGCACCGAGGCGTACGTCACGGGAACGGCCGCCGTCTTCGCCGACATCTCGACGGCCGTGGAGAAGGACCTGCGCCTTGTGTTCCCGGTCGCGGCCCTGCTGATCGCCGTGATCCTCTTCCTGTTGCTGCGTTCCCTGCTCGCACCGGTCGTGCTGATGATCGCCGTGGGGCTCGGGTTCGTGGCCACCCTCGGCGCGAGCACGCTGCTCTTCCAGCACGGGCTCGACCGGCCCGGGGTGTCGTTCACGCTGCCCCTGGTGCTCTTCCTGTTCGTCGTCGCCCTCGGCACCGACTACAACATCCTGATCACCGACCGGATCAGGGAGGAGATGGAGAAGCCGGTCCCGGCGCGGCACGCGGTGGCCGAGGCGGTCCGGCACACCGCGCCCGCCGTCGCCACGGCCGGCATCGTGCTCGCCGGTTCCTTCGCCAGCCTCGCCGCGAGCCCGGCAACGCAGGAGATCGGCTTCGCCACCGGCCTGGGGATTCTCCTGTCCTCGCTCGTGCTCTCCCTCGTCCTGGTGCCCGCGCTCGCCGCGCTCCTGGGCCGCGGGCTGTGGTGGCCGCGCAAGGGCGGTCGGACCCCGGGCCACCGGTACGCACCGGTGGGGCCGATGGCCGCACCTGAGCAGCACCGGCCGTACGCGTCAGCTCCTCCGGAGTACTCAGCTCCGGAGTACTCAGCTTCGGAGTACTCCGAACGCCGATAGGCGCGCCGCTGCCACGGAGTCGGTGGCCGTCGCCGTCAGACGGCCACCGACTCCTCCATCTCCTCCTCCTGCTCCCGCTGTCCGTGCCCGGCCTCGCGGCCGGGCACGGGTGCGTCCACCGCTGCCCGCGCACGCCGCTCCCAGAGCGCCGCGATGCCGGTGATCACCAGGCCGAGCAGCAGCCACGCGGCCAGTGTCCACACGTGCCCGCCGAGTGCGTGGCCGCCGAAGTAGAGGTGGCTGCGGATGCCCTCGACGAATCCGGCGCCGTTCCAGAAGGCGTGCAGCGAGCCGAAGAAGCCGTTCTGCAGTTCCGGCCTGAACAGGCCGCCGGACGACGTGAAGTTGAGCATCACGAAGAGGACCATCATCGCCAGCGTCGTCCAGCGCTTCAGGAACGTGTGCAGTCCGATGCCGATGAAGAGGATGCCGGCGGCGTACAGCCACGCCATGGCCCACACGCCCCACAGGCCCTGGTGCGCCAGGTGGAAGACGGGTCCGGCGAGCGCCGCGCCGATCAGGCTCACGGCGAACGAGACACCGACGACCAGCCCGGCCCTGGCCCGCATCCGCATCCCGGCGCCCGCGGCCCCCAGCGCCGCCACCGACGCGTACGAGCCGATGCTCACCGCGACGAGCAGGAAGAACAGGCCCTGCCCCGTGGGATCGTCGTCCACCGTCGGCGCCACATCGGAGACCTTCAGCGGTACGCCCCGCTCCGCCGCGACGGGCGTGAAGATCTTCTCGACCGCCATGGCGCTCATGTCGGAGCCCGCGGTGGCGACGATCACCTCGGGTGTCCTGGCGTCGGGGACGTAGGCCCCCGATATGTCCATCGCCTTGAGTTCGTCGACCGCCTGCGCGCGGGAGCCCACGGTCCGGACGTCGAGGGCGTCACCCGCCTTGTCCTTGACGGTCTGCGCGAGGGCCTGCGTCTGCTCGCCCGATCCGACGACGGCGATCGGCAGGTCGTGCGGCTCCGGCGTGACGAACGCGCCCATGTAGGCGAGGCCCATGCCGAGGCACATCAGCAGGGGCGTGACCAGGTGCAGCAGGACGTGGCGGAGTGGTCCGGAGGCGGTTGCCGGGCCGGCTGATGCCTTGTGGGCGGGCGCCGAGGTGGCGGTCATCGGGAGACCTCTCGCAATAGTTGGCTTATACACTCAATCTCGATGTTGTACTGTACAACCATTCGCGGAGAGGGAGAAATCGTGGCCGACAGGGACGGGTCCATCGAGATCATTCAGCGGGAGATGACGGCGTTCGCCCGGCGGGCCCGCGCGTCCGCCGCGCGCATGCACCCCGAGCTGTCGCTCGTCTCGTACACGCTCCTGAGTCACCTGGAGTACCAGGGCGGATGCCGGGCCACGGACCTCGCGGCGCACTACACGCTGGACAAGTCGACGATCAGCAGGCAGGTGGGCGCGCTCGAGAAGGCCGGCCTCGTGGAGCGACGGCTCGACCCGACCGACCACCGGGTGCACGTGCTGCACCTCACGGACCGGGGCATCGAGGTGCTCGGGCAGGTCACCGACGCGCGCCGGGTCGCGTTCCATGAGCGGCTGACCGACTGGAGCGCGCCCGACCTGGAGAAGTTCGCCGAGTGCTTGCTGCGCTACAACGACGCCGCGTCGCGGAGCGGTCCGGACGTCGAGTAGGGCACGGGAGGCCGTGGGAAGAAAACGGGCCGAGAGGTTGCACGAGACGTCTCGTCTCGCTTAAGGTCGGTGCATGACCTCACGCCAGCGTGCCCACATCGCCATGTTCTCGATCGCCGCGCACGGGCACGTCAACCCGAGCCTCGAAGTGATCCGCGAGCTCGTCGCCCGCGGCCACCGCGTCACGTACGCGATCCCGCACCTCTTCGCCGAGAAGGTCGCCGAGACCGGCGCCGAGCCCGTCCTCTTCGAGACGACGCTGCCGGGCCCCGACGACGACCCCGAGGCCTGGGGGACCGAACTGATCGACAACATCGAGCCGTTCCTCACCGAGGCGATCGAGACGCTGCCGCAGCTGGCGGCGGCGTACGAAGGTGACGAACCGGACCTCGTCCTGCACGACATCACCTCCTACCCCGCACGCGTGCTCGCCCGCCGGTGGGGCGTCCCCGAGATCTCGCTCTCGCCGAACCTGGTCGCCTGGGAGGGGTACGAGGAGGAGGTCGCCGAGCCGATGTACGCGGAACTGAAGGAGACCGAGCGCGGCAAGGCCTACTACGCGCGCTTCCACGCCTGGCTGGAGGAGAACGGGATCACCCAGCACTGCGACCCCTTCGTCGGGCGTCCGCCGCGCTCGCTCGTCCTGATCCCCAAGGCGTTGCAGCCGAACGCCGACCGCGTCGACGAGACGATTCACACATTCGTCGGCGCCTGCCAGGGGGATCGCTCCGCGCAGGGTGACTGGCGGCGTCCCGCCGGTGCGGAGAAGGTGCTGCTCGTCTCGCTCGGCTCGTCGTTCACCAAGCAGCCCGCCTTCTACCGCGCGTGCATCGAGGCGTTCGGGGATCTGCCCGGGTGGCATGTGGTGCTCCAGGTCGGCAAGCACGTCGAGGCGGGCGAGCTGGGGGAGATCCCCGCGAACGTGGAGGTCCACCCGTGGGTGCCGCAGCTCGCGGTGCTCAAGCAGGCCGACGCCTTCATCACGCACGCCGGCGCGGGCGGCAGCCAGGAGGGGCTCGCCACCGGGACTCCGATGGTCGCGGTGCCGCAGGCCGTCGACCAGTTCGGCAACGCGGACATGCTCCAGGCCCTCGGGGTGGCCCGGCATGTACCGATGGAGGAGGCCGACGCGCGGACGCTGCGGGAGGCCGTGCTCGGCCTGGTCGGCGACCCGGAGGTGGCGCGCCGGCTGGCTGAGGCGCGGGCCTCGATGGCGGGGGAGGGCGGCACGAAGATGGCGGCGGACCTGATCGAGGAGGAGCTCGCGAAGGCGGCCGGGGTGTGACACTCCGTGAGGCGTTTCCGTTGCTTCGTGGGGTGTTTCTGTTACATACCTGTCGCTCGATAACGCTCAGGTAACGCAGGGTGGTTCTGGCATGGGTATTGACTCGTCCTGAAAGGTTGACCGTTACCCCCGGCCAAAGGTTGCACGGGTAGGTTCTTGTTCCTTGAACCAATACCTTCTTAGCGTGAGGTGAACGTTCCGCGAACGCCAGGAAGTTGACCCCACATGCGACGAGACATACCGCCCCTCGACGAGGTGCGCCGCATCACCCAGAAGAAGCGCGACGCGTGGTGGACCGTGATCCTGGTCGATCCGGTCGCCACGCCGCTCGTGCGGTGGACGGCGATGCGGACCAGAATCACGCCCAACCAGATCACCTGGGGCGCGTTCCTGTTGGGCCTTGTCTCGGCCGCGTTCTTCGCCATGGGTGACTGGCAGTGGCTCGTCGTCGGTGCGATCGTCTACCACTTCAGCTTCATCCTCGACTGCATGGACGGCAAGGTCGCCCGCCTCACCGGCACCGGCTCGGTGTTCGGCGCGTGGCTCGACTTCGTCTTCGACCGCATCCGCGTCATGGCGTGCGCGGTGGCCCTGATGGGCGGCCAGTTCCACCGCACCGGGGACGCCTTCTACATCTGGGCCGCGGTCGCCGTGGTCGCCCTCGACACCCTGCGCTACATCAACGGCCTCGAGATCTTCAAGATCCGGCACACCATGCGCAAGCAGATCAAGGTCCGCATGAGGGCCGCCCGCCGGGCCGAGAACGAGGCCGAGCTGGAGTTCATGGAGGACCTGCTGCGGGAGAACCCCGAGGCGGACATCGAGCAGGACATGCAGAAGGCGCAGTCGGAGCAGGGGATTCAGCAGGCGCCCGAGGCTCCGGCGCCCGCGACCAAGCGGCAGGTCATCGACCTGCATCAGGAGTTCCGCGGCAAGTTCCCCGCGTACCTGCGGGCCCGTTCCTTCCTGCTGCGGCACCGCATCCGTACGCACCTGGTGAGCGGCATCGAGTTCCAGATGGGCGTCTTCATGATCGGCCCGCTGTTCGACGTGGTGCTGCCCGCGACGATCGTCTCCGGCGCCCTGCTCCTCGTCTTCGAGCTGGCGATCATCTACAAGCTGCTGCTCTCGACGCGGGACTTCACGCGGACGATCGACTCGTTCGAGGAGCGGAAGCTCATGGCTGCGGCCTAGGAATCACTGAAACCATCCGGCCGGGCTGGATGCTTCCAGCCCGGCCGGCGTTTTCAGGCGTACGTCACGCCCGCACCCGCTCCCCTCGCGGAGCGACCGGCGCCTCCCCCGCAGGGGACTCGTCGTGCGTCAGGTCCGGCATCCATCGCAGCCACCGCGGCAGGTACCAGTTCCGCTCCCCGAGCAGGGCCATCACCGCCGGGAGCAGCACCCCGCGGATGACCGTCGCGTCGATCAGGACCGCCGCCGCGAGGCCGACGCCCATCTGTTTCATGGACTGCATGGACAGCGTCCCGAAGATCGCAAAGACGGCGACCATGATCACGGCCGCGCTCGTGACGACACCCGCCGTGGTCACCACCCCATGGCTGATCGCATCCTTCGTCGTACGCCCCTGAAGCCGTGCCTCCCGGATCCGGGAGACGACGAACACGTGGTAGTCCATCGAGAGACCGAACAGGATCACGAACAGGAACAGCGGCAGCCACGCGATGATCGCCCCCACTCCCTCCGCGCCCACCAGGGACGCGCCCCAGCCGTGCTGGAAGACCATCACCAGGATTCCGTAGGCCGCCCCCACCGACAGCAGGTTGAGGACGATCGACGTGACCGCGATCGTCAGCGAACGGAACGACAGCAGCATCAGCACGAAGGCGAAGACGACCACGAACGCGAAGACCGGCGGGACCGACGAGGAGAGCTGGTCGTTGAAGTCCTTCGAGCCCGCCACCTGCCCGGTCACCGGCGCCTCGACCCCGTCGACCTCACCGAGCGTCGCGGGCCGCACCTCGTCCCGCAGCAGGTCGAGACTCTTCTCCGCCTTCGTCTGGTCCGAGCCGCCGACCAGCGGCACGGTCAGGAACGCGACGTTCTGCCGCTCGTGCACCTTCACCTCGACCGGCCCGCCGGACGCCCCCGAACTCACCGCCTGCTTGCGGAAGTCCGCGATCGCCGCCCGTACCGGAGCAGCGTCGATGTCATCGGCCTTCACCACGACCTCGGCCGGTTCCGAGCCGCCCGGGAACGCCTCGTTCACCCGCTCGTACGTCGCCACGATCGGCAGCGAGTCGCCGAACTCCTGGTCAAGGGTGAGCTGCTGCGTCTTCATGCCGAGCGCGGGCAGCGCGACAGCGGCGAGGACGCCCGCCGAGATCGCCACCGAGACCACCGGGCGCCGCAGGACCCGGCCGACGACCGCGCGCCACAGTTTGCTCTCGCTGGGCACACCGCCCGCCCGCTCCCGGCGGCGCAGGAACGGCACGCGGCCCTTCTCCACCCGCTCGCCCAGGAGCGAGAGCAGCGCCGGCAGGACCGTCACCGAACCCACCATGGCGACCGCGACCACCATCAGTGAGGCGACGCCCATCGCCTCGAACTCGCCGATGCCGGTGAACAGCATGCCCGCCATCGCCACACACACCGTGATGCCCGAGACGACCACGGCCCGGCCACTGGTGGCCGCCGCGATGTTCAGCGCGGTCTGCGCGTCATGGCCCTTGGCGCGTTCCTCGCGTTCGCGCCGCAGATAGAAGAGGCAGTAGTCGACGCCGACGGCGAGGCCCACCAGGAGCATCACCGAGTTCGCCGTCTCGCTCATCGGCTGGACCTGGCTCACCACGGCCATCAGGCCCATCGTCGCCATGATCGCGGTGACGGCCAGGGCCACCGGGAGCAGCGCGGCGACAAGCGCGCCGAACGCGATGAGCAGGATGCCGAAGGCGACGGGCACCGCCGAGTACTCGGCCTGCTGGAAGTCCTCGCCGAAGGCGTCGTCGAACGTCTTCTGCATGCTCGCGCCGCCGATCTCCTCGATCCGCAGCCCGTCGCGCTCGTGTGCGTCCGCCACCTTGCCGACCGCGTCCAGGACGGGCCCGACGCGGTCGCCCGCCGTCTTGTCGTCGCCGCGCATGTCGAAGCGCACCAGCGCGCTCCGGCCGTCCTTGGAGACCGAGTCGCTCTTGTACGGCGAGGTCACCGCCGTCACCTCGCTGGTGGCCTCGACCGCCTTCATGACGTCGTCGACGGCCTCGCGGAAGCGCGGGTCGGTCGCCTTGAGGGCGTTGTCGCCGCTGTCCTTGGTCTGGATCAGGACGCTCTCGCCGACCGGCTCCCTGATTCCGGCGTCGTCCACGATCTGTGTCGCCTGGTTGATCTCACCCTTGAGATCGTTCTGGTCGACGTCGGTCCGGCCCACGGCTGAGCCGAGCGCCATCGACACGACGACGAAGAGCACCCAGATGCCCACGGCCGCCCATCGGTGCCTGGCACTCCATCCGCCGGCCCGAGCGGCTATCCCCCGTACTCGCGTGTTCTGATTCGCCATGGCTCGAAGCTAGGGCGGGGTGTGGGGAGTGCTCGTCCTGCCGGCCGACGAACCGGGCCGGCGCGATCTCCTCCCTTGGGACCGGGAGGCCTCCTCGTCAAGAAGGACTCCGGCCGTCACAAGCCCCTTACATCTATGACGACTTGAGGGATCTGGCCACGCGGTGTCCGTTCTGCCGACGGGGGCCCGTTTTGTTATTACAGAACCTTGTTGAACAAGTCACAGGTGTATGTAGGTATTGATCTGCGCGCGTCAATCAGACAGGGTTTCGTCCCAACGCCCGGAGATCTTCCGGATCTCGGGGACCGTTGCAGCGAGTTTTTGAAACCCCCCACATCCCCCCACATCACCACGAGGAGACCCCTCTTCATGGCAACTCACAAGCGTGTCCGCTCGGTGAAGCTCGTCGCGGCGATAGCCACGGCGGCCACCGCGGTCGGCGTCACCGTCTTCGCCACCTCGTTCGCCGGTGCGGCAACCCCCGCCGAGGGCAAGGTGTACGGAGCGAACGCCGAGGGCGCCGTCTCCGGCAGCTACATCGTCATGCTCGACGAGAAGGCCGACAAGGGCGCCAAGACGGACCTGGCCGAGGAGTACGGCGGCGAGCTCAAGCGGAACTACTCGTCCGCGATCAACGGCTTCTCGGCGAAGAGCCTCACCGAGACCGAGGCCAAGCGCCTGGCCGCCGACCCGGCCGTCGGCAAGGTCGTCCAGTCGAAGAAGTTCTCCATCGACGCCACCCAGGACAACCCGCCGTCGTGGGGCCTGGACCGCATCGACCAGGCGGACACCGCGGGCGACAAGAAGTTCACGTACCCGGACGCGGCCGGTGAGGGCGCCACGGCGTACGTCATCGACACCGGCGTCCGCGTCAGCCACAAGGACTTCGGCGGCCGCGCCACGTCCGGCTTCGACGCCATCGACAACGACGACAACGCGGACGACGGCAACGGCCACGGCACGCACGTCGCGGGCACCATCGCCGGTGACGCGCACGGTGTCGCCAAGAAGGCGAAGATCGTCGCGGTCCGCGTCCTCGACGACCAGGGCTCCGGCACCACCGAGCAGGTCGTCGCGGGCATCGACTGGGTCACCAAGAACCACCAGGGCCCCTCGGTCGCCAACATGAGCCTGGGCGGCGGCGCCGACGAAGCGCTCGACGCGGCGGTCCAGAAGGCGATCGCCTCCGGCGTCACCTTCGCGGTCGCGGCCGGCAACGAGTCCTCGGACGCCGGTCAGGGCTCCCCGTCCCGCGTGAAGGAGGCCATCACGGTCGCCTCCTCCACCAAGGACGACGAGCAGTCGGACTTCTCCAACTTCGGCTCGGTCGTGGACATCTACGCCCCGGGCTCGGACATCACGTCCGCCTGGAACACGGACGACAACGCCACCAACACCATCTCCGGTACGTCGATGGCGACCCCGCACGTCGTGGGCGCCGCCGCCGTCTACGTCGCGGCCCACCCGGACGCCAAGCCGGACGCCGTCGCCAAGGCGCTGACCGACGGCGCGACCGCGGACAAGATCTCGAACCCGAGCGAGGGCACGCCGAACAAGCTGCTCAAGGTCGTCGAGTAACACTCCGCCTGGCAACACCCACAGGACCGACGGCCGTCGCGCCCACCCCCACGGGGTGCGACGGCCGTCTTATGGTGTGCGGATGACGGTCAAGGCATACGCGGCGCTCCTGCGCGGCATCAATGTGGGCGGCAACAAGAAGGTGCCGATGGGGGAGTTGCGTCCGCTGCTCTCCGGTCTCGGGTTCGGGGACGTGCGCACCCATCTGCAGAGCGGCAACGCGGTCTTCACCAGCGCGGACACCGACGAGGACGCACTGGCCGCGCGGGTGGGCGAGGCCATCCAAGGGCACTTCGGCTTCGACGTGAGCGTCCTGGTGCGCGACGGCGCCTACCTGAAGGCGGTCGCCGATGCCTGCCCCTTCCCCGCCGCCTCACTCGAAGGCAAGCAGCTGCACGTCACGTACTTCTCCGAGCCGGTCGACGCGACCCGGCTCGCATCGATCGACCAGAGGGCGTTCCTGCCCGAGGAGTTCCGGCTCGGTGACCGCGCGCTCTACCTCTACGCGCCGGACGGCCTCGGCCGCTCCAAGCTCGGCGAGGTCCTCTCGCGCCCCGCACTGTTCAAGGGCGTCATCGCCACCAGCCGCAACTGGAACACCGTCACCAAACTGGTCGAGCTGACCCAGGAGTTGGACCGTGGCTGACCGCACCCCCGCCGTCGACGCGGCCATCGAGGCCGAACTGCGCCTGCTCGCCCCCGAGGTGCGCGCGTCGCCCGAGCTGCTCGGGCAGCTTCTGCACCCGGAGTTCACCGAGTTCGGCACCTCCGGCACGCACTGGGACCGTGCGTCGATCATCAAGGCCCTGACCGAGAGCACGAACAAAACGGGCCGCCCGATCATGACCTCCCGGATGCGCGGCGTCCAGCTCGCCGACGACCTCGTGCACCTCACCTTCGACACCGAGAGCAACGGCCGCCTGGCGCACCGCAGTTCGCTGTGGCGGCGGTGCGACGGCGAGTGGCTGCTCTGGTTCCACCAGGGGACGCCGTTCGGCGCGGACGGACCGCCCGGAGCCTGAGGCCGCCGGACGCCTGATCTTCCCGGCGCGATGTGCGAGGCTCGGCTCCATGCGCTACATCATCATCGGAGCAGGGGCGATCGGCGGCACGGTGGGCGGACGCCTCGCCGAGAGCGGACACGACGTGGTCCTCGTCGCGCGAGGTGCGCATTGCGAGGCGGTGCGGGAGGGCGGCCTCCGGGTCAGGACGCCCGACGGGGAGCTGACACACCGGCTCCCCGTCGTCCAAGAGCCCTCAGAGCTTGGTGAGTTGCGGGCGGACGACGTGCTGTTCCTCGCCGTGAAGACACAGGACTGCGCTGCCGCGCTGGACAGCTGGGGCGGACGCCCGGTGGCGGGCGGCGGGACGGCGGGTGAGCTCCTTCCGCTGGTCTGCGCGCAGAACGGCGTGGAGAGCGAGCGCATCGCGCTGCGCCGCTTCCGGCGGGTGTACGGGATGTGCGTATGGCTGCCCGCGACCCACGTCGAGCCGGGCTCGGTATCGGCGGCAGGTGCCCCTTACACGGGCATGCTGCACATCGGCCGCTACCCGCACGGCACGGACGACACCGCCCGGCTCATCTCCGCCGACCTGGAGGAGTCGAAGCTGCTCGCGCCCGTCGTGGCGGACGTGATGCGCTGGAAGTACGGCAAGCTGCTCGCGAACCTGGCCAACGCCGTCGAGGCCGTCACGGGCGTGCTCTCCGGCAACGAAGCCATCGCCCTCTACCGCAGGGCCCGCGCGGAGGGCGAGGCGGTGCTCGCCGCCGCCGGCATCGAGGCGGTCGGCGAGCAGGAGCAGAAGGAGGCCCGCGGCGACCGCATCCGCTTCGAGCCCTTCGACGGCTCGGAACGCGGCGGCGGTTCGTCCTGGCAGAGCCTGAGCCGGGGCACGGGCACCATCGAGGCGGACTACCTCAACGGCGAGATCGCCCTCCTCGGCCGCCTGCACGGAGTGCCGACGCCGGTGAACGACGCCCTCCAGGCGGTGGCCAACGCGTTCGCGCGGGAGCGGCGCGCGGCGGGATCGATGCCGGTGAGCGAACTCCTGGGGCTTGTGGCCCGCGCGGAGGAGCGGCAGGAGCGGGTCAGCTGAGCACCGAGGTCATCAGGAGCGTGGTGCGGCCGTTGTCCTCCGCGACCGAGCGGCCCTGGGTGAAGCCGAGGCGCTTGAGGACGGTGAGGGAGGCGATGTTTTCCGCGTCCACCGTCGCGTGCACCTCGCTCAGGGCCAGCGTCTGATGGCCGTACGCGGTGAGCAGTCGGGCAAGCTCCGTCCCCAGGCCCATGCCCCAGCTGCCCCGGAAGAGGCCGTAGACGATCTCGTGGCCGTCGAGCCAGGGCTCGGGTGACGGCTTTATCTCCGCGTGGCCGATGTAGCGCCCCTCGTGCCGCACCGCCCACACCGGGAACTGGTTCTCGGCGTATATGAGGCCGAAGATCCGGCGGAACAGCGCGTGGGTCTGTTCCACGCTCTGCATCCCGTCCCCGAACCAGCGGCCCACGGCCTCATCCTGGAGGAGCGCGACGAACTGTTCCTCATCGGCGGCGACATAGGGGGACAGACTCAGGCGCTCGGAACGGAGTACGGGGGTCATCGGCGTGACGGTAGGCGCACGAGCGCTACTTCAGCAACCCGATTGACTAACTCGTGGGCCGGGGCAGCCCGATCGGGTTGGGGAAGGGGAGGACCCCCGCCGCCAGTACCTGCCGCACCGGCCGTTCCAGTGCCGCCAGGAGCGTGTCCGCGTCGCGTGCGGCCAGCGGTCTGAGCAGCCGCGCCGACAGGCGGTCCGTGGCGTCCTCGATCAACTCTCGCTCGGTGCGGCCGTGTTCGGTGATGTGCCCGTCGCCGTCCACCAGGCCGCGCCCGCGCAACCGGTCCACCGCCTGCTCCCACTCCTGCTCCTCCCACCCCCGGTCGTGCCGGATGGTGCCGTGGTCCACACGGCCCGTGGCGGCGGCGAGCACCAGCGCCTCGCAGGCGTCGAGGCCATGGTCGGCGAGCGCGGCGACATGCGCGTCGCCCCTGAACTCCCGTACGCACGTGACCAGTTGCCACAGCCGCTGCACCGGGTCGGCACGCTCGCTGACGGCACGGTTGGCCGTGAACAGCGGCCGGGCCAGCGACGGGGCGTCCTCGACCATCGCGGCGAGCGGCGGACAGAGCGCGATGGCCTGATCGTCGATGTCCGGGACCAGCGCGCGCAGGGCCCGCGCCGTGTAGACCGCGCGCTCCTCCACTATCCGGCCCGGCGACACGTACTGCCAGGCGGACGGCAGCGCCCGCTCGATCATGCCCGGGGCGAAAACGCCGAGCGCGGCCGTCGCAGGGCCCGACTCGACCGGGCCCATGGGAGCCGTGCGGGCGGCGAAATATCCCATCCAGAAGCCCTTGAGGCCCAGCGCCCTGCCCAGGTCCCGGCAGCGCTCCTCGAAGTAGATCACGGCGTGCAGGGGCTCGGTCCGCAGCCAGAGCGTGCGGGATCTGGAGAGCGTCATGAACCCACAAACTAGGCCAGCACGGGAACCCGCGCCACCCGCCCGACCACACCGTTTGCGGCACATGCCTCGTCGTAACGCCGTACGAGCAGCCGTGCCAACCCCGCCGAGGGGCCGAGGACTTGGGCCAGTACGTCGGCTTCGGCGGCGCCGCGCTCGATGCGGTCGGGCAGGAAACCGGGCGCGATGACATAGGGAGCCACCGCCACCCTGCGCACCCCGAGCGCGCGTAGTTCCCGCACGGCGTCCTCCGTGCGGGGCAGAGATGCGGAGGCGAACGCAGGCCGCACGGCGCACCAACCGGTGTGCCGCCACTCCCGCGCGATTTCAGCGATCACTGCGATCGCCTCCGGGTCCGATGACCCCGCCGAGGCCAGCACGACCCCGGTCGAGGACTTGTCGGCGGGGGTGAGCCCCGCCTCGTACAACCGCTGGTCCAGAGCGGTCAGGAGCAGGGGAGAGGGGCCGAGCACCGCCGCCTGCCGGATGCGCAGGCGGGGCGGTGCCTGGCTCAGGACCGCCGGGATGTCCGACTTCGCGTGGAACGCCCGCGTCAGGAGCAGGGGAAGCGCGATCACGTCGCGTACTCCCTCGGCGTCCAGGGACTCCAGGACCTCGGGAACCGAGGGCGAGTTGAAGTCCAGGAAGCCCGTCTCCACCCGCAGCCCCGGCCGCTGTTCCCGCACCCGGCGCACCAGGGCGCGCACCGTCGCGGCATGCCGCGGGTCGCGGCTGCCGTGGGCGACGACGAACAGGACGGGGCGAGTGGGACGGCCGTACATGGTGAGTCAGCTCCTCACGAGGAGTCCGCGGCTGCGCAGCACGCGCCGCTCAAGGGGGCTGAAGATCAGCAGGTCGATGGCGATGCCGACGATCAGGATGAGGAGGATCGCGAAGAACACCTGCGACATGCTGCTGTTCGTGCGGCCCGCCTCTAGGAGCTGGCCGAGCCCCATGCCCAGGTCGGGTGACTGCGCGATGATCTCCGCGGCCATCAGCGAGCGCCAGGAGAACGCCCAGCCCTGCTTCAGGCCCGCCAGATAGCCGGGCAGCGCGGCGGGCATGACGATGTGCCAGGTGTGACGCAGGCCCGTCGCGCCCAGCGTGCGGCCGGCCCGCAGGAACAGCGGGGGCACCTGGTCGACGCCCGCGACCAGGCCGTTGGCGATCGAGGGGACCGCGCCGAGCAGGATCACCGCGAACATCATCTGGTCGTTGAGACCCAGCCAGATCACGGCCGGCGGCACCCATGCCACCGAAGGCAGCGACTGCAGACCAGAAAGGATGGGGCCGATCGCGGCCCTGACGAACCGCACCCGGGCCACGATCAGACCGAGCGGCGTACCGATGGCGAGCGCCATCAGGAAGCCGAGCAGACCCCGCGAAACGGACGTCCAGATGTACTCCAGGAGCGTGCCCTGCAGCCAGGCTTCCTCGACCTCGTCCCAGACGGCGGAGGGCGCGGGCAGCTTGTAGGAGTCGGTGACCTTCGCCCACACCAGGACCTGCCACACCACGAGCACCAGCACGATGGCGGTGACCGGCGGCAGGATCTTCTGGACGAAGGTCTGGCGGAAGGGGACGCGCCGGGTCTGGACCGCGTCAAGCGCGTCCAGGCCCGCCTCCAGACCTGCCAGGTCCTGACTGCTGTCCCTCTCGGTCTTGTCGACCGGAGTGTCAGTGCTGGCCATGTCGGCGGATCTCCCCACGCAGTTGTTCGGTGATCTCGACGGACAGTTCCGCGACGGCGGAGTCCTCGATGCGGCGCGGGTGGGGGATGTCGACACGCCACTCGTGCGCCACCCGGCCGGGACGCGACGAGAGGAGCACGACGCGCTCGGCGAGGCGGACGGCCTCGCGCACGTTGTGCGTGACGAAGAGGACGGAGACGTTCGTCTCGCGCCAGATGCGGGTCAGCTCGTCGTGCAGGACGTCACGCGTGATCGCGTCGAGCGCCGCGAACGGCTCGTCCATCAGCAGGATCTTGGCGTCCTGCGCGAGCGCGCGGGCAAGCGCCACCCGCTGGCGCATGCCGCCGGACAGCTCGTGCACCCGCTTGCCGTACGCCCCTTGCAGCCGTACGAGCCCCAGGAGCTCCTCGGCCCGCTCGCGCCGCTCGGCCTTCGCGACGCCGCGCAGCTTCAGGGCGAGCTCGATGTTCTTGCCCGCGGTCAGCCACGGGAACAGCGCGTGCTCCTGGAACATCAGGGCCGGGCGGCCGTCGGTGGCGATGTCACCCGCCGACGGCTTGTCGAGTCCTGCCACCAGATTGAGCAGCGTCGACTTGCCGCAGCCCGAGGCTCCCAGGAGGGTGACGAACTCGCCCGGAGCGACATCGAGCGTGATGTCGTCCAGGACGAGCTGCTGCCCGGCGGGCGTGCTGAAGGACTTCGAGACATGCTCGATCCGGGCTGCGTGCGGGGCGGCCGTGATCTCGTCCGCCGCCTTGGCGAGGGTCGTGGTCGCCATGGTCGTCACCTCCTGGGAACTGGTCTGATTCCGGGGTTACTTGACGCCGAGGCCGGCGTCGTCGACAGCGGACTTGCCCTCGCCCTTGAGGACCTTGTTCAGCGGCCTCAGGTCGTAGATGCCCTTGAGGTTCGGCTTGTCGAGGAGACCCGCCTTGACCGCGTGCTCGGCCTCGGAGTCCAGCGTCGAGGCCAGCGGGTCGTCCGTGGTCTGGATGGACTTCCACGCCGGGTCGATGACCTCGGCGGGCAGCTCCTTGCCGGACGCCTCCTTGAGGGCGGCGTTCGCGGAGGCCTTCGCCTTGTCGGGGTTGTCCTTGATCCACTGGTTGGTCTTCACCGAACCGCGCAGGACGGCCTCGACGACCTTCGGGTGCTCCTTGAGGAACTCCTGCGACACGATGATGTTCGTGATCACGAACTTCTTGTCCGGCCACAGGTCGGCCTCGTCGAGGATCGCCTTGCCGCCCTCGGCGACCAGCTTCGACGCGGTCGGCTCGGGCACCCAGGCGCCGTCGATGGAGCCGGACCTGTAGGCGTCAGGGGTGATCTTGTTGTCGGTGCGGACCACCGAGACGTCGCCCTTGCCGCTCTCCGCGTCGACCTTCCAGCCCTTTTCCTTGATCCAGTTGAGGAAGGCCACATCCTGGGTGTTGCCGAGCTGAGGCGTCGCGATCTTCTTGCCCTTGACGTCGTCCAGGGACTTGATCTTGTCCGGGTTGACCACCAGCTTCACGCCACCGGACGCCGAGCCGCCGATGATGCGCAGGTTCTTGCCCTGGGCCTTGGTGTAGCCGTTGATGGCGGGCGACGGGCCGATCCAGCCGATGTCGATCGACTTCGAGTTCAGTGCCTCGATCTCCGACGGGCCCGCGTTGAACTGCGTGTACTTGGCCTTCGTCGCGCCCAGTTCCTTCTGGAACAGGCCCTCCTGATCACCGACGAGGGCGGTGGCGTGCGTGAGGTTCGGGAAGTACCCGATCTTCACCTCGTCGAGGCCCTCGATCTTCTTCGCACCCGCGGCCACCTCGGCCTTGTCGTCCTTGTCGTCAGCGGAGGACCCGTACCCGCAGGAAGTGAGCACCACGGCGAGCAACGGCAGAGCGGCGACGGCGGCCAGGGCACGTCGGCCCCCGGTGGTGCGTGGAGTGCGGAAGCTGGCAGACACGGGAGGTGGTCCTCTCGTCGGCCCGGTCCCTACGCCCTCAGGGCGTGGCCGGGAGATCGGCGGGTTTTCGTCTTCGCAGGTGGAACTCGCGGGGGGTGTGGGCGCGCAAGCGGTGCGCGTACGTCACTGCGCACATCGCCCGACTCCGCCCTGCCCCGCGCCGAGGGCGCCGCTGCCGACGCGGCCGCCCTCCTTCGCGAAGGTCGAGAAATAGTCGATCGTGGTCATGGTCAGAAGTCCCAGCCCTCGTCGTCCGCCGCCTTCTTGGCCTCTTCGACCGTCTCGACGGTTTCGGCGAACGCGTCACCCGCCATGCCGGCCGCGAGCGTGGTGCCGTCGGCCGGGTCGATCAAGAGGAACGAACCGGTGCGGCGCGAGGCGGCGTACGAGTCGACGGCGATCGGCTCGGCGGTGCGGATCACGACGCGGCCGATGTCGTTGGCGACCAGCTGCCCCGGCTCCGGGTGCTGGGAGAGGTCGTCCAGGGTGAGCCGCGAGGGGATCTCCTTGACGATCGCCTTGACCGTGCGGGTGGTGTGCTTGAGCAGTACCCGCTGGCCGACGGTCAGCGCGGTGTCCGCGACGTGGCAGACCGTCGCCGTGAGGTCCTGCGAGGTCCCCGGCTGGTCACCGCTCGGCACGATCAGGTCGCCGCGCGCGATGTCGATGTCGCTCTCCAGGAGCAGCGTCACGGACTGCGGCGTCCACGCGACGTCCACCGGCGTGCCGAGGAGGTCGATGCCCGCGATCTTCGACGTCTTGCCCGAGGGAAGCACGGTCACGGACTCGCCGACCCGGAAGGTGCCCGCCGCGATCTGTCCCGCGTAGCCCCGGTAGTCGGGGTGCTCCGCGGTCTGCGGGCGGATCACGTACTGGACGGGCAGGCGCGCGTGGCAGGAGGTCAGGTCGTGGCTGACCGGGACCGTCTCCAGGTGCTCGAGGACGGTGGGGCCGCCGTACCAGTCCATGTTGGACGACGGCTCGACGACATTGTCACCGGCGAGCGCCGAGATCGGGATGGCGGTGATCTCCGGGACGCCCAACTCGCTGGCGTACGCGGTGAATTCCTCGGCGATCTTCGCGAAGACGGTCTCCTCGAAGTCGACGAGGTCCATCTTGTTCACGGCGAGCACCACGTGCGGGACGCGCAGCAGCGCGGCGACGGCGGCGTGCCTGCGGGTCTGCTCGATGACGCCGTTGCGGGCGTCGACGAGGACCACCGCGAGGTCGGCCGTCGAGGCGCCGGTGACCATGTTCCGGGTGTACTGCACGTGCCCGGGGGTGTCGGCGAGGATGAACCGGCGCTGCGGGGTCGCGAAGTAGCGGTAGGCGACGTCGATGGTGATGCCCTGCTCGCGCTCGGCCCGCAGGCCGTCGGTGAGCAGCGCCAGGTCGGGCGCCTCCTGGCCACGGCCGAGGGACACGCGCTCCACGGCCTCCAGCTGGTCGGTGAGGACCGACTTGGAGTCGTGCAGAAGACGGCCCACGAGGGTGGACTTGCCGTCGTCGACGGAGCCCGCGGTGGCGAAGCGCAGCAGGGTGGTGGCCGAAAGATGCTCGGCGGAGAGCGGCTGCGCCTTGTCTGGTTCGGTGGTGCTGGTCATGTTTAGAAGTACCCCTCGCGCTTGCGGTCTTCCATCGCGGCCTCGGACATCTTGTCGTCGGCGCGGGTGGCGCCGCGCTCGGTCAGCCGGGACGCGGCGATCTCGGTGATGACGGCGTCCAGCGTGGTGGCGTCGGAGTCGACGGCTCCGGTGCAGGACATGTCGCCGACGGTGCGGTAGCGCACGAGCCGCTTCTCGACCGTCTCGTCGTCCTTGGGGCCGCCCCACTCGCCGGCCGTCAGCCACATGCCCGAGCGGCGGAACACGTCCCGCTCGTGCGCGAAGTAGATCTGCGGCAGCTCGATGCCCTCGCGGGCGATGTACTGCCACACGTCCAGCTCGGTCCAGTTGGACAGCGGGAACACGCGGACGTGCTCGCCCGGGGCGTGGCGGCCGTTGTAGAGCTGCCACAGCTCGGGGCGCTGGCGGCGCGGGTCCCACTGCGAGAACTCGTCCCGCAGCGAGAACACCCGCTCCTTGGCGCGGGCCTTCTCCTCGTCACGGCGTCCGCCGCCGAAGACCGCGTCGAACTTCTCGCTCTGGATCTTCTCCGTGAGCGGCACGGTCTGGAGCGGGTTGCGCGTCCCGTCCGGGCGCTCGCGCAGCTTGCCCGCGTCGATGTACTCCTGCACGGAGGCGACGTGCAGCCGCAGGCCGTGCTCGGCGACGACGCGGTCGCGGTACTCGAGAACCTCGGGGAAGTTGTGCCCGGTGTCGACGTGAAGGAGCGAGAAAGGGATCGCCGCGGGGGCGAACGCCTTCAACGCGAGGTGCAGCATGACGATCGAGTCCTTGCCGCCGGAGAAGAGGATCACCGGCCGCTCGAACTCGCCCGCCACCTCGCGGAAGATGTGCACCGCCTCGGACTCCAGGGCGTCCAGGTGGGACAGCGCGTACGGGCTGTCCGTCTCCTCGGTCACTGTGGCCACGGTGGTCGTCATGCCAGACCCCTTTCGATGAGCAGCGCGCGCACGGCCGCCGCGGACTCCTGCACGGTCTGGTCCTGGGACTCGATGCGCAGATCGGGTGACTCGGGTGCCTCGTACGGGTCGTCGACCCCCGTGAGCCCGGAGATCTCGCCGGCCGCCTGCTTGGCGTACAGACCCTTCACGTCACGTACGGAGCAGACCTCCACCGGTGTGGCCACGTGGACCTCCAGGTAGGGCGTGCCGCCCGTCTGGTGGCGCTTGCGCACGGCCTCGCGGCTGTCCGCGAAGGGCGCGATCACCGGCACCAGGACCTTCACGCCGTTACGGGCGAGCAGTTCGGCGACGAAGCCGATGCGCTGCACGTTCGTGTGCCGGTCCTCGCGGCTGAAGCCGAGGCCCGCCGAGAGGAACTCGCGGATCTCGTCGCCGTCGAGCACCTCGACCCGGTGGCCGTCCTCGCCCAGCTTGCCCGCGAGTTCGTAGGCGATGGTGGTCTTGCCCGCGCTGGGCAGGCCGGTGAGCCAGATGGTGGCTCCGGTGGTCACGTGCTTCTCCGATTCATTCTGCGGCTCTGTCCGCGGCTCTGGCATCAGTGGATCCCGCACTCGGTCTTGGCGTTGCCCGACCAGCGTCCGGCGCGGGCGTCCTCGCCCTCCAGGAGGCGGCGGGTGCAGGGCGCGCAGCCCACGGAGCCGTAGCCGTCCATGAGGAGGGGGTTGGTGAGGACGCCGTGCTCGTCGACGTACGCGTCCACGTCGTCCTGCGTCCAGCGGGCGATCGGCGAGACCTTGACCTTGCGGCGCTTCTCGTCCCAGCCGACGACGGGGGTGTTCGCCCGGGTGGGGGACTCGTCGCGGCGCAGACCCGTCGCCCACGCGGAGTACGAAGTCAGGCCCTCCTCAAGGGGCTTGACCTTCCGCATGGCGCAGCACAGGTCGGGGTTGCGGTCGTGCAGCTTCGCACCGAACTCGGCGTCCTGCTCGGCGACCGTCTGCTTCGGCGTGAGCGTGATGACGTTGACGTCCATCACGGCGGCGACGGCGTCACGAGTGCCGATGGTCTCCGGGAAGTGGTAGCCGGTGTCGAGGAACACGACGTCCACGCCGGGGCGGGCGCGCGAGGCGAGGTGGGCGACGACGGCGTCCTCCATGGAGGAGGTCACGCAGAAGCGCTCGCCGAAGGTGTCGACGGCCCACCGGAGGATCTCCAGGGCGGAGGCGTCCTCCAGGTCGCGCCCGGCCTGCTCGGCGAGAGCCTTCAACTCGTCGTCCGTGCGCTGTTCCTGCTCCTGAGCGGTCGTCATATCTGTTCCCCTCCACCGTTGTCGCGCTGAACTCCCTGGGCGAGCAGCCCGAGGAACTTCAACTGGAAGGCTCGATTGCATGCGGCGCATTCCCAGGCGCCGTGACCGGTCTCGTTCGGGCGCAGGTCCTCGTCACCGCAGTAGGGGCAGTGGAAGGGGGCGGCACGCTCGCTCACGAGAGTGCCTCCTCGCTGGCGCGTGCCACCCAGGTGGCGAAGCGCTCGTCGTCCGCGCGCTCCTCCTCGAAGCGCTTGAGGACCCGCTCCACATAGTCGGGCAGCTCGGCCGAAGTGACCTTCAGGCCACGGACCTTGCGGCCGAACCCGGCCTCCAGGCCGAGCGCGCCGCCCAGGTGCACCTGGAAGCCCTCGACCTGGTTGCCGTCGCCGTCGAGGACCAACTGCCCCTTCAGGCCGATGTCGGCGACCTGGATGCGGGCGCAGGCGTTCGGGCAGCCGTTGATGTTGATGGTGATCGGCTGGTCGAACTCCGGGATGCGGCGCTCCAGTTCGTCGATGAGCTGAGAGCCGCGCGCTTTGGTCTCGACGATTGCCAGCTTGCAGAACTCGATGCCGGTGCAGGCCATGGTGCCGCGCCGGAAGGGAGAGGGGCTGACCCGCAGATCGAGGGCTTCGAGCCCGGCGACGAGGGACTCGACCTGAGCCTCCTCCACGTCGAGCACGATCATCTTCTGCTCGGCGGTGGTGCGCAGCCGGCCGGAGCCGTGGGCGGCGGCCACATCGGCGATCTTCGTCAGCGTCGTGCCGTCCACGCGGCCGACGCGCGGGGCGAACCCGACGTAGAAGCGGCCGTCCTTCTGCTTGTGCACACCGAGGTGGTCGCGCCAGGTGCCGGCGGGCTGCTCGGGCGCGGGCCCGTCGAGGAGCCCGCGCTTGAGGTACTCGTCCTCCAGGATCTGCCGGAACTTCTCGGGACCCCAGTCGGCGACGAGGAACTTCAACCGGGCGCGGTTGCGCAGCCGCCGGTAGCCGTAGTCACGGAAGATGCCGATGACGCCGGTCCACACCTCGGGCACCTCGTCGATCGGCACCCAGGCACCGAGCCGCACACCCAGCTTGGGGTTGGTCGAGAGCCCGCCGCCGACCCAGAGATCGAAGCCGGGCCCGTGCTCAGGATGATTGACACCCACAAAAGCGACGTCGTTGATCTCATGCGCGACATCGAGCTGCGGCGACCCCGAGATGGCCGTCTTGAACTTACGGGGCAGGTTCGAGAACTCGGGACTGCCGATGAAGCGGCGCTGGATCTCATCGATGGCGGGCGAGCCGTCGATGATCTCGTTCTCGGCTACACCGGCGACGGGCGAACCGAGGATGACGCGGGGCGTGTCACCGCAAGCCTCGGTCGTCGAAAGGCCGACCGCCTCGAGCCGCTCCCAGATGGCGGGAACGTCCTCGATGCGAATCCAGTGGTACTGCACGTTCTGCCGGTCGGTGAGGTCGGCGGTCCCGCGCGCGAACTCCTGCGAGATCTCGCCGATGACCCGCAGCTGCTCGGTGGTGAGGCGCCCGCCGTCGATCCGGACCCGCAGCATGAAGTACTCGTCGTCGAGCTCCTCCGGCTCCAGGATCGCGGTCTTGCCGCCGTCGATGCCCTGCCGGCGCTGGGTGTAGAGCCCCCACCAGCGCATACGCCCACGAAGATCGTTCGGGTCGATGGAATCGAACCCACGCTTGGAGTAGATCGTCTCAATGCGTGTCCGCACATTGAGACCGTCGTCGTCCTTCTTGAACTGTTCGTTGCCGTTGAGCGGCGTGAAGTGGCCTACGGCCCACTGGCCCTCACCACGGTGACGGCTCGCCTTGCGCCGGGGCGCGGCAGTCGTGGGTTTTTCAGGGGTGGCAGCCATGGCTATACGTCCTTCAAGGCGGGCTGAGGGCAACTTTGACCTGCGCACTTCGCGCAGAGGGCGCGGCGGTGCGCAAGGGGATGGTCAAGCAGGGGGAGTCGTCGGCGCTGTTGCTGTCAGCTCGCCGGACACATGGCGCTGGACATGCGGCAGAGATCGACGTGACGCCGACTCACCAAGGCAATTCCAGTGCGATCCATGACGGAAGCGTGTCACGGGACTTTCGACCCAGTCCACCACTGTCCGAAGTATGGACGTTGTTGTCCCATCTGATGAGACGCGTGATGTGGGTCACTCTGGAAGCTTGGGGGAGGTGGAACCTCACGCGCCCGGCCAAGGCCCCGGCGAGGCCACGTCCGCCTCCTCCTCGACCTTCGTGTCGAAGAGCTTGAAGCCGCGCCGCAGGTAATTGTCCATCGCGTGTGCGCCGTCCTTGGAGCACGTGTGCAGCCACACCCGCTTCGTCGGGGTGAGGTCGGGCCAGCGGTCCGCGAGGTCCCAGGCGCGCCGCACCGCGTGCGAGAGCAGGTGGCCGCCGATGCGGCGGCCACGGAAGGCGGGGATGAGGCCGAAGTAGACGATCTCGACGACGCCCTCCTCCCGCGCCGCGAGTTCCACGTAGCCCGCGGGTGTCCCCTTCTCGTACGCCACCCAGGTCTCGACGCCCGGCCTGCCGAGCTCCTCCTGCCACTGGGCGTAGGACAGGGACAGCCGGTCCGTCCAGCGGATGTCGCCGCCGACGGAGGCGTAGAGGAAGCGGCTGAACTCCGGGGAGGGGATCTCGGCCCGGACGATCCGTACGCCGTCGCCCTCGGGTGCGGCGGCGGGCAGCAGGTCGGTGGGAGCGGTCTGCTCGAGCGACCAGGTGGTGACAGTGAGGCTCATGCCGGTCAGAGAATCATGGGGCCAGGGTGGTGGCCAAGGCGGGCACGACCGCACTCAAGGCTCCGGCACCCTGCGTGCCTCCCGCACCGCCGGTGCCGTCGAGTGCGGGAGCAGGTTCGCCGGGTGCTCGGGGAGGATCACCTTCACGTCCACGTCCTCGGGGAAGCGGTAGGGGCGGTGGGCCAGGAGGCAGCCCAGGTAGCGCCGGATACGGGAGATCTCCGCGCGGACCGTGACCGTGCGCGCCGGGTCGCCGAACATGTCCTCGGCGAGGCCCGAAGCGCTGCGGCCCTTGCGATGGGTGGCGAGGAGGTAGAGCAACTCCGCGTGCCGCGGGCTCAGTTCACGCGTCCAGCCGCCCGCCCCGCCGCCCTCGACGGTGACCGCCCAGCGGCGCGGCCCGCTCACGTCCAGGATGACGCGCGTTGCGGCCAGCGGCTGCGGCTCCTCCTCGGCGCGCAGCAGCCAGCCGCCGGGCAGCGGCTCCACCGCGCAGGTGCCGAGCGAGGGCAGCCATATGTGGCCCGCGGTCATGGCCTTGGGCAGGGACAGTCGGTCCGTGGGCGGCATTCCGGTGACCGCCGCCGTCCACCCGTGGACGTCCACCGCCACGGCGCGCCCGCCGAGGCGCGCGAGGACCGGCGCCGCCACTGAGCGCAGCCGGTCGAGCGCCGCGACGTGGGTCTCCCGAAGCCGGGCCTCGGCGAGCTTGGCCACCGAGTCGACCAGGGCGAGCGTCGCCGGGTGCATCGTGTTCAGCGGACCGCTGATGTCGACCACGCCGAGGAGGCGGCCGTCACGGGGATCGGTGATGGGCGCACCCGTGCACGTCCACGCGTGATGCGTCTCCACGAAGTGCTCGGCGGAGAACACCTGCACGGGACGGCGGACGACGAGCGGTGTCCCTACGCCGTTGGTGCCGACGACGCCCTCGTTCCAGTCCGCGCCCAGTTCGAAGCCGAGCGAGTCCGCCTTGCGCAGCACCGGGGAGTTGCCCTCGCGCCACAGCACCCGGCCGTCCGCGTCACAGACGACCATGATGTGGTGCGCCGCGTCCGCCACCGTGACCAGCGCGTCCCGCAGCATCGGCATGATCTCCGTCAGCGGCGACGCGCGCCTGCGTTCCTCCACCTCCTCGACGCTGAGCAGCCGGGAGCGGAAGTCGTGGTCGGGGTCGACCCCGACGAGCTTCATGCGCTCCCAGGACTCCTCGATCACGGGACGCGGCAGCATGCGCGGCCGCTGCCCCGCGAGCGACGCCTGGCGGACACCCGCGAGCAGTCGCGCGGCCTGAGCACAGTCCATGGCGGAGATCCTCGCGAGGTCGATCGTCGAAGTCACGTTCATGACCGGTCCTTCCCGAGCGGAGCCAGTGCGTCGGGAGCATCCTCTGGCTTGCAACCGTCTGCAACCCTCGCGAACGGCCGTACGGAGATCGAAGCTGATGTTCAACGCCGTTCGCGGCGTTGACGCTCCTCAACGGGGCTTGGGAGCGGGGGTGGTGCCGTGTCGGCGCAGCACCACCCCCGCGACTCTCCGGATGCCCGGGGCGTGTGGGGGAGGTGACTAGGCGTCGCGCGGAGCCGCCCGTTCCACCACGGAGGCCAGATCGAGGGTGTGCGGCAGCGTCCCGAACGCCGAGCCCCAGTCCCCGCCGAGCCGCGAGGCACAGAACGCGTCGGCCACCTCCGGGGGCGCGTACCGCACGAGCAGCGAACCCTGGAGCACCAGGGCCATCCGCTCCACGAGGCGGCGCGCCCGCGCCTCCACGCCGTCCAGGTCGGCCAGTTCGGTCAGCAGACCCTTGATCGCGCCGTCCAGGCGGTGGTCGGCGCCGCGGGCGAGGCCGACCTCCTGGAGGAAGGCGTTCAGGGCCAGCGGCTCCCGCTGCAGCGCACGCAGCACGTCGAGCGCCTGTACGTTCCCCGAGCCCTCCCAGATGGAGTTGAGCGGCGACTCGCGAAGGAGCCGCGGCATCCCCGACTCCTCGACGTAGCCGTTGCCGCCGAGCACCTCGAGGGCCTCCACCACGAGCGGCGTGCAGCGCTTGGTCACCCAGTACTTCGCGGCCGGCACCGCGATGCGCAGGAACGCCCGCTCCTGCTCGCTCCCGTCGTCGTACGCGGCCGCGAGGCGCAGCGCGAGGGTCGTGGCGGCCTCCGACTCCAGGGCGAGATCCGCCAGTACGTTGCGCATGAGCGGCTTGTCGACGAGCTTGCCGCCGAACGCCTCGCGGTACGTGGCGTGGTGCACGGCCTGCGCGACGGCCTGCCGCATGAGCGACGCGGAGCCGATGACGCAGTCGAGCCGCGTGGCCGCCACCATCTCGATGATGGTGCGCACCCCGCGCCCCTCGTCCCCGACCCGGCGCGCCCACGTCCCGTCGAACTCGACCTCGCTCGACGCGTTCGACTTGTTGCCCAGTTTGTCCTTCAGGCGCTGAATGGCGAAGGCATTCCTCGTGCCGTCCTCAAGGACCCGTGGCACGAGGAAGCACGTGAGCCCCGCGTCGGTCTGCCCGAGCACCAGGAAACCGTCGGACATGGGTGCGGAGCAGAACCACTTGTGCCCGGTGAGTTCATAGGCACCTTCCTCCGCGAGGGCACGCGCACGCGTCGTGTTCGCCCGGACGTCGCTGCCGCCCTGCTTCTCCGTCATGCCCATCCCGAAGAGCGCTCCGGCCTTCTGCGAGGCGGGCCGCATGCCTTCGTCGTAGACGAGGGAGGTGAGCCGGGGCTCCCACACGGCGGCGAGCGCGGGATCGGCCCGCAGGGCGGGAACGGCCGCGTGCGTCATCGACACCGGGCAGCCGTGCCCCGCCTCGACCTGCGACCACACCAGGAACCCGGCGGCGCGCCGCAGATGCCCGCCCGGACGCGACCAGGCGGTGGTCAGACCCGACGACACCGCCTTGCCGAGCAGCCGGTGCCACGCGGGGTGGAAGGCGACCTCGTCGATACGATTCCCATAGCGGTCATGGGTGTGCAGAACGGGCGGATTCTCGTTGGCGAGGAACCCCCATTCGCGCGCCTGCTCCGAGCCCGCGGTCCGCCCGAGTTCCGAGAGTTGCTCGCGCGCGGTGTCGAGGAGCGCGGGGTCGAGATGCCGTTCGACCCCTTCCGCGAGCGCGCGGTCAGACGTAAAGACGTCATATCCCACCAGGGGCGGAGCCTGGTTGGTCACTGTGTGGGTGGTGGCTGCCATGCCGCTACGGTAAGGAGGTGCACCAGGCAAATGAAACACCCGGGAGGCCGTCGGGCCGCTGGAACCGGGCCCGCGCTCTCTACAGCAACGTCTCCAAGCGCAGGACCGCCTGGCTGCTGCTCAAGGACACGGTCAACTCATGCGTGGAGTACCGCATCCTGGGCCTTGCCGCCGAAGCGGCGTTCTTCACGCTGCTCTCGGTGCCGCCGCTGCTCCTGAGCCTGATCGGGCTCCTCGCGTACGTGGACCGGTGGACCGGCGCGAACACGATCGCCAGCGTCGAGAACAACATCCTCGAGGCCTCCCGCACGGTCCTCTCCGACCGGGGCGTCAGCCAGATCGCGCAGCCGATACTGGAGGACGTCATGCGGGTCGGCAGGCCCGACGTCATCTCCATCGGTTTCGTCTTCGCCCTGTGGTCGGGCTCGCGCGCCGTGAACGTCTTCATCGACACGATCACGGTGATGTACGGCCTGGACGGCGCGCGCGGCATCGTCAAGACCCGCCTCCTGGCGTTCGGCCTGTTCATCGTGGCGCTGCTGATCGGGTCGGTGGCGCTGCCGCTGATGGTGGCGGGCCCCGACGCGGTGGTGAAGCTGGTGCCCGGCTCCACGACGGTCGTGCAGATCCTGTACTGGCCGGTGGTGACGCTGCTCTCGGTGGTGTTCCTGACGACGCTGTACCACGTGTCCGTGCCGGTGCGCTCGCCCTGGGTGGAGGACATGCCGGGCGCGCTCATCGCCCTGGGGATGTGGGTCCTCGGCAGCTTCCTGCTCCGGATCTACCTCACGAGCACGGTCGAAGGGCCCACGATCTACGGCTCGTTGGCGGCGCCGGTGGCGGTGCTTCTGTGGATCGGTGTGTCGGCGTTCGCGGTCCTCGTGGGGGCGGCGGTGAACGCCGCGATCGACCGGGTGTGGCCCTCCGTCGCCACGGCGGCCGCGCGAGCGGCCAACGACCGGATCCGGGAGGCGCGGGCGGTGGAGATGGTGGCGCGGGCGGCCGCCGCGCGGGAGGCTTCCGCGGACCCGGACGACCCCGACATGCCGTCCGAGTTCCCCGAGCGGTGGTCCCGCTTCCTGCCGCCGGATGACGTCTCTTCGCGACTGCGGACGCACGTGAAGAAATCTGGGGGGAACGGGGAGAAGCCGCCGGAGTAGGGGGCTACAAGATGTCCTCAAACGCCGGACGGGCTGGATTTCCAGCCCGTCCGGCGTTGGAGGACAAGGCCCTCGCGCCGAGCGAGTTTGTGGGAAGGGGCGGGGTTGGGGAGTAGTCACCCCTTCCAGACGCCCGCCTCCCCCTGCTCCCGAGCAAAATCGGCGAAGTCCCGCGGCGCCCGCCCCAGTACCTCCCGCACCCCCTCGGAGAGATACGCGTTGCGGCCGTCCAGGTTCGTCTCGAAGAGCTCGATCAGGAACTCGACCTCCTCCGCAGGCGCCCCGTACTCGGCGAGAGCACCCCCGTACTCCCTCGCCGAGACGGGGACATATCGAATCTCCCGCCCCGCGGCCGCCGACACCTCGGCCACGGCGTCGCGGAACGAAAGAAGCCGCGGCCCCGAGATCTCCAGAACCCGGCCCGCGTAGCCCGAATCGGGACGCAGTACCGCCACCACCACATCGGCGATGTCCCGCGCGTCGATGAACGGTTCGAGCACCTCACCGGCGGGGAACACCAGCTCCCCGGCGCGCATCCCGTCGAGCAGCGGCCCCTCGCTGAGGTTCTGGGCGAACCAACTCGCCCGTACGACCGTCCACTCGGCCCCGGACTCCCGCACCGCCCGCTCGGTCGGCTCCGCCTGGTCCTCGCCCCGCGCAGAGAGCAGCACGAGCCGCCGCACACCGAGCGCCACCGCCTGCCGGGCCAGCGCGCCCACCGTCTCGCCCGCGCCGGGCGCGCCGACGTCCGGCATGTAGGCGAGGTAGGCGGCGTCCGCGCCCCGCAGCGCGTCCTCCCACGTCGAGGGGTCGTACCAGTCGAAGCGCACGGCGCCCGACCGCGACGCGGCCCGCACCGTGTGGCCCGCGGCCCGCACGGCCTCCGCGACCCGGCGCCCGGTCCTGCCGGTGGCCCCGGTGACCAGCACCGTCATCTTCGGCGTGTGCTGATTGTGCTGCGTGTTCACTGCGGTCTCTGTCATGACTCCAGTGAACTGGCCCGCGCCACAAGGAACCATCCGCCAGGGACTCGCCCCCATACGCGTACGTCTACGCTTCCCGCATGGATGTACTCGCAGGCTTGCTGGAAGGCCCCCGCGCGCGAGGAGCCTTCATGATCCGCGCGTGCTTCGACCCGCCCTGGTCCGTCCGCATCGCGGACGAGGCACCCCTGTCGGTCATGATCATGGTGCGGGGCACCGCCTGGATCGTGCCCGAGGACGGCGAACCCCAGCTGATCCGCCCCGGTGACGTCGCCGTCGCCCGCGGCCCCGACCACTACACCGTCGCCGACGAGCAGGCGGCGCCGCCCCGCGTGGAGATCCGGCCCGGCGAACACTGCATGCCCCTCGGTGACACCCCCGCCGACCAGTACCGCGACCTCGGCCCGCGCACCTGGGGCCAATCGCTCGACGGCGCCTCCGAGATGCTGATCGGCACCTACCAGGCGCGCGGCGAGATCACCGGCCGCCTGCTCGACGCGCTGCCCCCGCTCCTCGTCCTGCCCATCGAGGTGTGGGACTGCCCGCTCACCCCGCTGCTCGCCGACGAGATCACCAAGGACGAACCCGGGCAGGAGGTCGTGCTCGACCGGCTGCTCGACCTGCTGATGATCGCGACGCTGCGGGCCTGGTTCTCCCGGCCGGAGGCGGAGGCACCCGCCTGGTACCGGGCGATGGGGGACCCGGTGGTCGGGCAGGCGATCCGGCTGCTCCAGGACGACCCCGCACACCCGTGGACGATCGCCGGACTCGCCGCGAAGGCGGGCGTCTCACGGGCCGCGCTCGCCCGGCGGTTCACCGAACTCGTGGGCGAGCCGCCGATGGCGTACCTGACGGGCTGGCGGCTCGCGCTCGCCGCCGACCTGCTGCGGGACGGCGAGCAGACGATCGCCGCGATCGCCCGCCGCGTCGGGTACGGCAGCGCGTTCGCGCTGTCCAGCGCCTTCAAGCGGGTGTACGGGGTCAGCCCGCAGGAGCACCGCTCACGGGCCGCGTGACCCCGGGCGGCGTAGCCTTGAGGCGTGTCGTTCACGCCTGTCCAGTACGCGGAGCGGCCGTCCCTGGTCACCGGCGCGGTCCTGTGGACCCGTGCCGGGGGCGCCCGGACCGGCCCCGTGTACCCCGTCCTGCCCGACGGTTGCATGGACCTGCTCTGGACCGGCGGCAGGCTCCTGGTCGCGGGCCCCGACACCCGCGCGTACCGCCCCGAGTCGAACGGCGCCGCACGTTATGTGGGCATCCGCTTCTATCCCGGCACCGCCCCCGCCTTCCTCGGCGTGCCCGCGCACGAACTGCGTGACCGGCGTGTCGACCTCGCCGACCTGTGGCCGTCCGCCGAGGTGCGCCGGCTGACCGAGCGCATGGACGCGGCCCGCGATCCGGCCGCCGTCCTGGAGTCCGCAGCCCTGGCGCGGGCGGACGTGGCGGGGCCGCCGGACCCGCTGCTCACCCACGTCGTCACGTCCCTGGACTCGGGGCGGTCCATCGCGTCCACCGCCGAGGAGGTGGGCATCAACGCCCGTCTCCTGCACCGGCGTTCACTAACCGCGTTCGGCTACGGCCCCAAGACGCTGGCCCGGGTCCTGCGCCTGCAGCGCGCGCTCGCCCTGGCCAGGGGAGGCCTGGCGTACGCGGAGACTGCGGTCGTCGCGGGCTTCGCCGACCAGGCCCATCTGGCGCGTGACGTCAAGGAGTTGACGGGCGTACCGCTGGGCGAGCTGCTCAGCCCGCGGCCGGACCCGGCGGTGTAGGCAGCGGCGCGAACAGGTCGACGCCGTTCCCGTCCGGGTCGAGGACAGCGGCGTACCGCTGGCCCCAGAAGGCGTCCCACGGCTTCAGCTCGCCGCGGTACCCGGCGTTCACCAGCTCCGCGTACACCGCGTCGACACCCTCGGGGGTCTCGCAGTGGAACGCGAGCCCGATGCGGCCCGAGCTCTGCGGCGGCTCCCAGTTCTCGGTGAAGGAACGGATGGTTTCCTCCGTGTCGAACGCGAGGCGCAGACCGCCGGGGAGCGCCGCCTCGACGTGCGGCTGCTCCTCCGAACCCTCGGCGAACTCCAGGCCGAGGCGGCGGTAGAAGGCGAGTGTGGCGGCCATGTCGGCGACGACGATGCCGATCAGGTCGAAGCGGGGTGTGATGTTCGTGTTCATGCTTCGAGCGTAGACAGCCGCCGTCCGCCCGTCTTGAAGGAATCGGACGACGCGCCACGCCGTGTGTGCCCCATCGACTGACCGTCCTACGAGGTCCCTTCCTGGCGCGAGAAGGTGAACGCGAACTCCGCCGGGGCGGCGTGGAGTTCGTACCGCGGCAGAACCCCGGGACCGCACGCCTGCGAGCCGATGCCGTGCTGCCCGTGATCGAGGTGGACCCACACGGTGTCTCCGGCGACGAGATCCGTGCGGTGCGTGGCCGCGTCGAGCTGCTCGGTGGTCCAGCGGCGTGCCGTGAACCAGAAGGCGGGCTCACCGACCACCCGTAGTCCGACGCCCGTGAAGTCGGTCCGCAGCTCGGCCCAACGGACGTCCGCGCGGGCGCCGTTCTCCTGCGGGCACACATACGGGGTCTGCATGCGGTCGACCGGCGCGAAGTGGCGACCGATGTCGGACGCCGCCGCCGTGTCCGGGTACGCCTCGCCGGAGCCGCCGAACCAGTGCGCGTACCCGTACGCGGCGGGCAGACCGAGCCGGATGCCGAGCCGGGGCAGCGGCACCGTCCACTCACCCTCGGGCACCACGGACACCGTGAGGCGCAGGCGGGCGCCGTCGGACGTCCAGCGGTAGACCGTGCGCAGGCCGATGTCGCGTGCGGCGGGTGCCGCACGGGTGCGGACGATGAGCGTGTCGTCCGTCAACTGGACCGAATCGAGGCGGTGTTGCATCCGGTGCAGGCCCAGCTCGCGCCAGACGAGGCCGTTGCGCTGCCCGCCCTGCCAGGACGCCCCGTTGTCGTTGTCGGTGGGCGCGCGCCAGATGTCCAGGCGCGGGGCGCTGGTCAGCGGGACGTCGTTCAGCGTGCGCAGCTCGCCGCTGCGGGCGTCGAAGGTGCCGGGGCCGAGCGTGATGAGGTCACCGTCGGGCACGGGGCGTGCACCTGTGGCGGGACGGGCCGCAGGACGTGGTGCGACCGCGAACTCGGCCCGCGCGACTACATGGTCCAGCTTCGTCCAGCTCGTCTCGACGCCCACCGTGGCCGTGAAATGCAGGAAGGTCTCGGCGTCGCGGCTCGCGGCCGGCGCGTCGGGCACTTTCAGCTCGACGGATTCACCGGGCCCGAGCTCCGGCGGCACGGCCAGCTCCCCGGCCGCGAAGGGGGCCTCTTCGTCGTCGCTGATGTACTGCCACTCGAAGGACAGATGGGACAGGTCCGCGAAGTCGTGCAGATTGGTGACCTTGACCGTCCCCGCATCGTCGTCGTACGCGAAACGCACGGGCTGGATGACCCGCTTGTACGCGTCGAGTCCGGGCGACGGCAGCCGGTCGGGGAAGACCAGGCCGTCGCAGACGAAGTTCCCGTCGTGCAGCTCCTCGCCGAAGTCGCCGCCGTAGGCGTAACCGAACTCCGGGTGGCTGAGGCCGTGGTCGATCCACTCCCAGATGAAGCCGCCCTGATTGCGTTCGTGCGCGTCGAACAGCTCCTGGTACTCGCTCAGGCCGCCGGGGCCGTTGCCCATCGCGTGCCCGTACTCGCAGAGGATGAAGGGGAGTTGGCGCCGCGCCTCGGGTCCTCCGGTGTCCGCCCGGTGGCCGATGCGCTCCACCTCGGCATGGTCGGCGTACATGCGCGAGTACATGTCGGTGTCCGCGCAGGACGGGTCGCCCTCGTAGTGGATCAGGCGCCCCGCGTCCCGCACGCGGATCCAGCGGGCCATGGCGGTCAGGCCGCGGCCCGTCCCGCACTCGTTGCCGAGGGACCAGATGATCACCGAGGCGTGGTTCTTGTCGCGCTCGACCATGCGGGCCGCGCGGTCCAGGAGGGCGGGCGTCCAGCGCTCGTCGTCGACGGGGTTGCCGCGCCACCCTTGCTCGGTGAAGCCGTGGGTCTCCAGGTCGCACTCGTCGACGACCCACAGTCCGAGCTCGTCGCAGAGGTCGAGGAAGGCCGGGTGCGGCGGGTAGTGGCTGGTGCGGACCGCGTTGATGTTGTGCTGCTTCATCAGGAGCACGTCGGTGCGCATCGTGGCGAGGTCGAGGGCGCGGCCCGTGTCCGGATGGAACTCGTGCCGGTTCACGCCCCGGAACAGGATTCGCCGTCCGTTGACCTTGATGACGCCGTCCTCGACCACGACCGTGCGGAAGCCGATCCGCAGCGGGACGAGCTCGCCCGGCGTGGCCAGGACCCCGTCGTAAAGGCGTGGCATCTCGGCGGTCCAGGGTTCGACGGCCACCGTCACGGACTCGCCCGTGGCGACATCGATCCCCAGCTCGGGCACGCTGATCCGCCCCTCGACGTCCGAGTCGACGCGCAAGGTTCCCGTCCCCGCGCGATGGTCGTACGAGGCGTGCGTGAAGAAGTCGAGGGCGCAACCCTCCGGGCGGTGCAGCAGGGTCACGTCCCGGAAGATGCCCGGCAGCCACCACTGGTCCTGGTCCTCCAGATAGGAACCGGACGACCACTGGTGGACGCGGACCGCGAGGACGTTGTCCGACGGCTTCAGGAGGTGGCCGACCGAGAACTCGTGCGGGAGCCGGGAGCCCTTGAACTCGCCAAGCTCCGTGCCGTTCAGCCAGACGCGGGCGCAGGACTCGACGCCGTCGAAGCGGAGTGTGCCGTCGCCGGTCTCCGGCCAGCCGTCCGGCAGGTCGAAGGTGCGCAGGTGATCGCCGGTCGGGTTCTCGGTGGGCACCCGGGGCGGATCGACCGGGAAGGGATAGACCATGTTCGTGTAGATGGGCGCGCCGTGGCCCTGCAGCACCCAGTGGCCGGGCACCGCCACGGTGTCCCAGCCCCGGGCGTCGTAGCCCTCCGAGGCGAAGGAGTCATCGGCCGTGTCGGCGGCCGGGGAGAGACGGAAGTTCCAACTGCCGTTCAGCGAGAGGGAGATGGCGTCCGACTTCGCATACCACGCGCGGGGCGGGAGGCTGCCGGTGCCGGGGGATACGTCCTCAAGGTAGGGGAGCTCCATGACCTCCATCAGACAGGGGGGAGGTGAGGCGCCACAACCGTCACACGGCGGAGGTTGTTGGATTCTCGGAGACCGAGTTGGACAAAAGGCGCAGGGGTTGCGGATTTCGTCGTGTGGCGCCGATCGGTTAGTCGTTATTCGTTGAGGCATGGCATTTCGGCCGCGTTATCGGTAGCTTGCGGAGGCGTGACCACCAGCCAGCAACCCAGCAAGCCGCACGTGCCGTCGCCACCGCGTCTGCCCGCCACGCTCCCGCAGACCGATCGCACCCGCCACAGCCGTCTGCGCGAGCAGGGCAGCCTGGACCGCGCCGACCTGGAGGCGATACTCGACGCCGGGTTCGTCTGTCATCTGGGTGTCGTGGTCGACGGCCATCCGATGGTGGTCCCCACCGTCTACGGTCGCGACGACACCCAGATGTATCTGCACGGCTCGGTCGCGAGCCGCAGCCTGGCCGCCGACCCGGCCGCCGAGATCTGCGTGACCGTGACCCACGTGGACGGCCTGATCCTGGCCCGCTCGGTCTTCGAGCACGGCGTCAGCTACCGCAGCGCGATGATCTACGGCGTCCCGCGCGAGGTCACCGACCCGCAGGAGAAACTGACCGGCCTGCGCCTGCTCACCGAGCACGCGGCCCCGGGCCAGTGGGATTACGCCCGACGCCCCAGCCACAAGGAACTCGCTGCCACGACACTGCTCGCCCTCTCCCTGGAGGAGGCGTCGGTCAAGACGAGCGCGGGCCCACCGGACGACGGTGAAGGCCCAGATGCCGAGCTCGGCATCTGGGCCGGAAACCTTCCCCTGACCGCCAGTTGGGGTACTCCGCTCGCCGATCCGCTGCTCCCGCCGGGCATCGCGGTCCCGCCTCACATCGCCGCGCGCGGTGGTACGCGGCAGAGCTGAGGAGGGTCGGGGTTGAGGCGGCGGCTGAGGCGGGTCAGGGTTTCGCGGCGGAGGGCGTCCCGCAGCCGTGCGCCTTCGCCGAGCCCTGTGCGAACGCCGTGAGCGCGGCGCGCTGGTAGGCGCGATCGGCGGGCGCGGGCTCGCCCCTCTCGCCCCTCTCGTCCTTCTCGTCCTTCTCGTCCTTCTCGTCCTGTTCGTACGAGGCGTCGCCGGACCCAGGTGGCTCGACGGTGAACAGGGCGCGCTCGCCGCCCTTCTCGCATGCCGCGCTCACCCAGTAGCCGCCGTCCGGTAGCCGGCCCGACGGCCGCACGCCGGGGATGGCGTTCCGGCCCAGGAAGTCGTAGTGGTCCTGGTAGCGGTAGCGCTCGTCCTGCGCGTACGGGCCGTAGGACGCGGTCAGCCGATACCGCCCACCCACGTCCTCGGACGACACGGCCACCGGCAGCCCGCCCCGCGTCACGGTGCCGGGACCCAGCACGCACACCTCGACCGGCGTCCCGCGCCGCCCGCCCTCCCACGCGCGTGCCACCTCGGAGCCACGCCCGGGTACGCCACGGCAGGACGCGGCGGCGTCGGCGAGCGGCACGGCCTCGTCCGTGTCCACGGGCAGCGGCACCGTGCGCGGCGGCTTCCCCAGGTCGGCGTCGCAGTTCCAGTGCGCGGAGGCGTTCGCCGCCGTGGCGGTGGCGATCCGGGCGTATGCGGTGCGCTGCCCGGGGTCGTTTACGGTCGCGTCCTCGCCCTCGGTGTCCACCGTGACCAGGAGTCCGCCACGGCCGCGCGCACAGTCGAGGAGGACCGCGGTGGTGGCCGACACATCGGACGACACGCCCCCACCGCTCGATCCGCTCGATCCGCTCGCCGTGAAGGTGCCGTTCCACCCGGACCCGACCGCCACCGGCGGCAGTGCGGAGTGCACGTCCGGATACACCCCGTCGTACTCGCCGCTGAAGGTGTCCCGCCGCCACCTCCGGGCCTCCGGGCCCTCGTCGCCCTTCGCGGGCCGCTCGGGCACCGCCCGCACGTTGACCGTCACCGAGCCGTCGCGGGCCGGACTGCCCTCGGCGTCACGGGTGATCGTGCAGTCCACGCGCAGGGAGGCGTCGCCCAGCTCGCCCTCCACCCGGTCGCGCGTCTCGTCCTTGAACGGCCCCTCGCCCAGTACGTCACGCACTTCGGCGGCCGGGAGCACCCCGTCGCAGGCCCCGCCCACCAGGCGCTGCGCCACCCACCGGTCGTAACCCCCGCCGAACCAGAAGTAGCCGCCCGCCACCAACGCGAGGGCGAGCACCGCCCCGGCAGCCGTGGTGAGTCCTCGTCCGGCACCGGAACGCCAGGTCAGTCCCGCCACTCCTCCACCTCTCCCATGATCTCGGTGCTGCGGCAGTGCGCGCGTCGCGGCCAGCCGTCGTCCGCCACCAGATACCGGTCGAGCAGCGCCCGCGCGTCCGCCGACACCCGCCGCCACTCCTTCTTGTCCAGGACGACCTCGTCCTGGTGCCGGAAGTCGAGCGCGGGTGTCACCGTGACGCGGTGGAACGTCGGCCCGCCGTCGCACACCGACCGCGCCCAGAGCGCGAGCAGCGGATCGTCGCCCGACCGGCCGAAGGTCAACTGCCCCTCGGGACCCCGCTTGTGGCGGCTCTGGCCGGTCCCGGGGACGACACCGCTGCCGCCGAACCTCTCGTACGCGCCGGGCGCGAGGACGCCGGACCAGCTCTGCGCGCTCGCGGCCTTGGTCCGTGGCTCGGTCGCCTGCCCCGCCGTGTCGTCCCACTGCCCGCCGCAGGTCCCGGCGCGTTTGTTGTACGCGGTGTCGTTCGCGTCGAACTTCCAGTTTCCGGCCGCGAACTTCAGCGCCTCGGGCGAGAGCCACTCGCAGAGCGCGCCAGCCCTCTCCGCCTCCTTCACGCCGGCCAACGGCCGTCCGCCGCAGCCCTGTTCCCGGCTCACCCAGTCGGCGACCCGTACCGCGGTGCGGGACGCGAGGAGCCGGTCGGACTTCGGGACGTCGTACTCGCTGTCGGCGCGCGAGGGAAGGTCCACGGAGACGAGCAGATCCTTCGACGGCCTGACCCGGCCGCTCAGCCCCTTCCGGCACTCCGTGAGCAGCGTGGCCGACACCTGGCTGGCGTGCAGCCGGTCATCGGTGGACACCCCGCCCAACGCGCTGCTCGGCAGCGGCAGTTCGAAGCCGCCGACCGGCGCGTCGGCCCGGCCGAGCACGGCCTGGGCCCGCACCCTCACCTGCGCGTCCGGCTCCCAGCGTGCGTCGCCACCGCCCCACGACAGCGTGCAGTCGAGCAGCGCCCGGCTCTGCTGCCTCGGCGCGAGGAGCGTGCCGTACTCGTCCAGTACGCCCGCCGAGTCGTCCGGAACGTAGGAACGCAGCTCCTCGGGGAGCAGGCCCGCGCAGGCGCGGGTCAACTGGTCTTGATTGGCCGCGAGACGGTCGTCGCGCTCCTGGGACCGCGACACGGCGATCCCGGTTCCTGCCACCACCAGAGCCAGGACGGCCACCCCGGTGGCCAGAAGCCACGTACGCCTGCGGACGTCACGGATTCCCGGCATGGCCCCCCTTCCAAGATCGGAGAGGAGACGCTACCAACCGGGCCGGCTAGAGCTCCATCGGCCCGGTCAGATATCGCCGGGCGACCGCTTCGGGGGGGCACGCCGAACGCGAACGCGCGGGCCTTGATCAGCGCGAGGGAATCCGAGATCGACCGGCCCGCCTGCGCGGACAGCGCGCCCGCAGCCTGATGGACCACCGACCGGATGTCGGCACCGCCGTACAGATCGAGGTCTCCGTCGGGGCCGAGCAGTACGCCGTTCAGGAGGGCGCGGGCGACCGTGTGGAACGTGTCATGCCGGGCCAGCGGCGACCCGGGATCGAAGAGGCACCGGCAGGTCGGAGTCCGACTCCCCGAGAAGCGTGATCAGAGCCTGGACGCCTCCGGCCGACGACGCGAGGGTGACGACGGCGTAGTCCTCTGGGGCGCGCTGCGCGGACGGCATTTACTGCGCCTATCCGGTGACCGGTCACGGGGCGTAGCGGCGCGGGACGGCAACACCCTTGTCGCCGGTCGGGTCATCTGCTTGACTCCGCCCGCCGGCACGCCAGATCCCCCCCAGCACGCCAGATCCCCCATCACGCCAACGTATCGGCGGAGGACGCCATGGAGATCACCCGCAGACGCCTGCTGTCCGCCCTCTCGGCCGCCGGCCTCCTGGCGGTGATCCCCATGCTTCCGGCGAGCGCCGCCGAGGCCCCGGCGGACAGCGCCCGACTGCTGGCCAACACCGTGCACGTCTTCGCCGGGACCGCCGAGTCCAACGCGCGCCCCGAGACCGCAGCCAAGCTCACCGCGATCGACAGGACCGCGCGGACGAACCTGAAGGCGATGGACGACGCGGCCGAGGGCGAACTCTTCGCCGGTCTGCCGCTCGGCACCGACGACGCCAACCTCAACACGGCCTACAAGCGTCTGTACGAGATCGCCCTCGCCACCCGCGCACCGAACCCCACCGCCCCCTCGGACCTCTACGGCAACACCACCGTGCAGCGCCGCGTCATCGACGGCCTCGTGTGGCTGCACGAGCGCTACTACGGGGATCAGGCCAAGGGCTACTACGGCAACTGGTTCAACTGGGAGATCGGCATCTCCCAGCACGTCAGCAAGACCCTCGTCCTCCTCGTCGACGAGGTGCGGACCTACCAACCCGAGCTCATCGCCACCTACGTGGCCTCGATGGACGCCTATCTGCGCAACGGCACCGACGGCGACGTGAACCTCGACTCGCGGTTCCACACCGGTGCCAATCTCGCCGACATCACCACCAACCGGATCCTGCAGGGCGCGCTCCTGGGCGCGAGCGGTGAAGCCCGCATCCGCAAGGCCCTCGTCGACCAGCTGACGGTCTTCGTCACCGTCGACCCCTACCACCTAGTGCACGGGGTGACGGACGGCCACTACGCGGACGGTTCGTTCATCCAGCACGCCTCCGTCGCGTACACGGGCTCGTACGGGAAGGCCCTGCTCACCCGGGTCGTGCAGACCCTCAAGATCCTCGACGGCACGGGTTTCGCGCACGGCGAGGAGCTGGTGCCGACCGTGCGGAGATGGGTGCGCGACGGCTTCGCGCCGCTCATCTTCGAGGGCTGGATGATGGAAATCGTGAAGGGGCGCGCGGTGTCGCGGCCGGACGGCGGCTACGTCGACGTCGCGGTGGTCGTGGAGGCCGTCGTCGACCTCTCCTCACTCTCGACGGGCGCCGACGCCACCGCCCTGAAGAGCTATGTGAAGCACATCCGCGCCACCTCGCGCGCCGCGCTCAACCCGGCGGGATTCGTCTCGCCCGTCAGCATCGTGCGCTACACCGACATCATCGGCGACACCTCGCTGCCCGCCGCGGACCTCAACCCCGCCTCGCGCAGCGTCGCCTTCAACGCCATGGACAAGAACGTCCACCGCAGACCGGGTTACGCGTTCGCCCTGGCCCGCAGCTCGGACCGGATCAGCAAGTACGAGTACATGAGCGGCGAGAACCTCATGCCGTGGTTCCAGGGCGACGGCGCGTACTACCTCTACCTCTCCGGGCAGGACCAGACGCAGGCGTACGGGGTCGACTACTTCACCACGGTCTCGCCGTACGGCCTCGCGGGGGTCACCGCGCCCGTCGAGCAGCGGCGCACCGTGCCCGACCTGTACGGAAAGCCGTACTACGACAACCCGGCCCACCCCTTGAACTTCACCTCCTCCTCCGAGTCGCAGAACAAGTACGTCTACTTCCCGCGCGGCACCAACCAGCACTCCGGGGGCGCCGTCCTCGGGGCGTACGGCGCGGCGGGGGCCGTGCAGTCGAACGATGTCCCCTTCCAGGAGCGGGAGTTGCTGCCGGACGACTTCGTCGTGTACCGCAACGCGACGGCGACGAAGTCGTGGTTCCTGCTCGACGAGGAGATCGTGGTGCTCGCCGCCGGGGTGGGTGACCGCGCGGGGCGGGCCGTGACGACCACGATCGACGCCAGGATCGCGGCGCCGGACGACGAGGTCTCCGTGACGGGGCGGTCGCGTGACGGCCGCGCGTGGACCGGGGCGGGCACGGGCGACCTCCGGTGGCTGCGGTACGCCAACGCCACGCGGCGCACCTCCGTCGGCTACCTCTTCCTGGACACCCCGAAGGTGCGCGTCACCCTGGACGAGGTCACCCGAAGCCGCCGGGTTGTCCGCACCGCCAACCCGGACACCGCCGTGACGCGCAGGGTCCTCGGCGTGACGGTGGACGGAGCGGCCGGGGCCAAGCCCGCCTCGCTGGCCTACGCGCTGGTGCCGAACGCCGGGGAGGCCGCTCTGCGCTCCTACCGCTCAGGGCAGCCGCTGAAGGTCCTCGCGAACACGGTGCGGCTGCAGGCCGTCAGCCACGCGGGCCTCGGCCTGACCGCCGCGAACAGCTTCACCACGGGGCGGCACGAGGCCGCCGGACTGCGGATCGACGGCCCCGCCTCGGTGCTCGTGAAGCGCGAGCGGCGCGGCACGACCACCGTGGCGGTGTCCGATCCGACGATGGACCGCGACAGGATCAGCGTGCTGGTCCGGGGGAGTTCCCTGCGGCAGGTGACGGCGGACGAGGGGGTACGCGTGAGCCGGACCCATGGCGGTACCCGTATCGACGTGGACACGCACCACGCGTACGGCCGAAGCTTCACGGTGACGCTACGAGGCTGACAGCTGCCTGCCTGCCTCGTGCGGGCCGTCAGTCCTCCACGGTGACGGCCCGTACCGGACAGGCCCGCACGGCCTCACGTACGAGGGGATCGCCGCCGCCGTCCTCACGGCCGGGGAGCACCTCGCTGAAGCCGTCGTCGTCCTGGGTGAAGACGCTCGGAGCGGTGAGCGCGCACATCCCCGCGCCGACGCACCGCTCCGTGTCCACCGTCACACGCACGCTCATCTCAACTCCTACCAGGTCACGGGGAGTTCGAGCATCCCCTGAATGGTGTCGCCGGGCTTGAACGGGATCTCCCGCGCGGGCACGGCGAGGCGAAGCCCCGGCATGCGTGCGAAGAGCGTCCGCAGGGCGATGTCGATCTCGGCTCGGGCGAGGTTCTGGCCGAGGCACTGGTGGATGCCGAAGCCGAAGGCGAGGTGGTGGCGGTCGGCGCGGTGGAAGTCCAGTTCCTCCGGGGCCGCGTGGGCCGCGGCGTCGCGGTTGATGAGGGAGGTGGAGAAGATGACGCCGTCGCCCGAGCGGATGCTGCTGCCGGCGACGTCGATGTCCTCCTTGGCCACCCGCAGCAGCCCGTCCGCGATGGACAGGAAGCGCAGCAACTCCTCGACCACGGCGGGCATCAGCGCCCCGTCGGCGCGCAGTTCGGCGAGTTGCTCGGGGTGCTGGAGCAGGGTGAAGGTCCCCAGGGAGATCATGTTCGCCGTGGTCTCGTGCCCCGCGACCAGCAGGATCGTCGCCAGGCTGACGAGCTCCTCGGGGTCGAGCGCACCCTCGGCGAGCTGCCGGTGGATGAGTTCGTCGAGCAGCCCCCCGTCCGGCTCACGCTGCTTGCGTTCGATCAACGCGTGGAAGTAGGCGTCGAGTTCGTCCCGGGCTCGTTCGATGTCCTCGGCGAGAGGGCCACGCAGCAGGCGCCGCGACTGCTCCTCGAAGAACTCGTGGTCGGCGTAGGGCACGCCGAGCAGCGCGCAGATCACCATGGACGGAACCGGCAGCGCGAACGCGCCGACCAGCTCGGCGGGCGGACCCTGTGCCTCCATGGCGTCGAGGAGTCCGTCGACGGTCTCCTGGATACGGGGCCGCAGCGCGGCGATCCGCTTGACGGAGAAGCTGGGGATGAGCATGCGGCGCTGCGTGTTGTGCACGGGGTCGTCGACGCCGAGCAGGGCGACACGGCGGTTGCGTACGTTCGCGAAGCGCTCGGTGGGGGCCGGGAACGCCTCGTTCTCCCGATCGGTGGACAGCCGCGGGTCGACGAGCAGGTCACGTGCGGCCCCCTGCCCGGTGACCACCCAGACGGAACGCCCGTCGAAGAGGCGTACGCGAGAGAGAGGCCGGGCCTCGCGGAGCGGGGCGTACGACTCCGGGGGGTGGTAGGGGCAGGTGCGGTCCTGCGGGAAGGGGATGGGGTCGGGGGTGATGGGGTCGGAGTCGGTGGGTTCGGAGGCGATCGGTTCGGACGCGACTGATTCCGTCATGGACTGACCTCACAAGCGGAGTGGCTCCTCTTACCTCTCCCATTGGATGCCTGGGGCATCTACTTGGTCCACGACAAGACAAGCCAGATCGCTGCCTGTTCGGCGCCAGGATCTGGCCGGAACCGACCCTTCCGCCCTGGCGTGCGTTTGCGTACGCGCCCCGATACGAGTTCGAGCGCGCCGCCCCGGTCAACGGCGGCTCACCAGAGCCCTCTTTGCTCTAAAGTCCCCCCATGCTCATCCCCGCCTTCGTCGACATGCGGCCCATCGGAAAGTGCAATCTCAGTTGCCCTTTCTGCTTCGGGCCGAGGCACGAGGTCCCCTCCATGTCCCGGGGCGTCGCGCTCAAGGTCGCGGCAGCTCTGAAGGACGGGGGTGTGCGCGGCGTCGTCATCTCCGGCGGCGAGCCGACCCTGCTCCCCTATCTCGACGAGCTCGCGGCCGCATTGCGTGAGCCCGGAGAGGACGGCAGCGCACCGCGAGTCGTGCTGAGCACCAACGGTCTGGCTCCGATGCGCACGATGGAACGCATCCTGCCCAGCCTCTCCTGGATCGCGCTGCCCCTGGAGTCCGCCGACGCGGACGAGCATCGGGCGATGCGTACCGGCGTCGCGCCACACCGCGACAAGATGCTGGCGCTGCTCGGAGAGGTGCGCAAGAACCACCGGCACGTCAAGGTCAAGCTCGGCACGGTCGTCACACGGTTGAACGTGCGGGGCGCGCCCGACGTCCTGAACCTCATCGACGACGCCTGCAGGCCCGACGTCTGGAAGCTCTACCAGATGTCGGAGACCAACTACGGGGCGGACAACAGGGATTGGCTCGCCATCGGGGACGACGAGTTCGAGGACGTCGTGCACCGGTGCGAGATCGCGGCCGAGAAGCGCGGAGTCACGCTGAGGGTCTACCGGAACAGAACCCGCACCGGCAGCTACTTCTTCATCGACCCGGACTGCGAGGTCGTCGTCGTCGACGAGGGTGGGGAGCGCAGGATCGGGAACTTCTTCGAGAGGCTCGCGGAGAGCTTCGGCGAGCTGCCCCCGCCGGTCGAGGGAACGCGCAACATCGAGAATTTCACCGGCACTTACCCGGACGCGTGAGGAGCCCGCGGTGACGGCACAGGTACGTGTAGGGGTCCAGGCGATCGTCCGCGCGGGCGGCCGCGTGCTGCTCGGTCTGCGAGCCAACACCTTCGGCGACGGCACCTGGGGACTGCCCGGCGGGCATCTCGAAGTGGGGGAGTCCCTGGCCGGCGCCGCCTGCCGGGAGCTGGCGGAGGAGACGGGCCTCCGCGCCATCGGCACGCGCGTCGCCTGCGTCACCGATCCCGACCCGGCGGCCAATCACCACATGCAGGTCGGCGTGGAGATCCTCGACTTCACCGGAGAGCCGCGGGTGCTGGAGCCCGAGCGGTGTCTGCGCTGGGAATTCTGGCACCTGGACGAGCTGCCCGACGCGCTGTTCGTGGGATCGGCGGGGGTGCTGCGCAGCGTCAGGGACGGTGCTCTCCATCTTCCGTGACGGTCTGCGGTAACCCGGTCGCCTTGATCAGGCGGTCGTCGGCCTGCGCGCGCACGGCGTCCCGCAGAGCCTTCTTGTGCTGCTTCTCGTTCGCCTCGAACTGGTCGAGAGGGCTGGCCAGCTCCCACTGGATCCCGAATTCGTAGTCGCTGTCCGTGTAATACCTGCTGTCCTTGTGGAACTCCACCTCGAACACATTGAACTTGCGTCGGGTCCTGCGCTCGGGGTTGGACGTGATGTAGGGCTCGAAGAAGCCCTTGCGCGTCGTGAGGAGCGTCGAACCAGGTATATCGATATGGGTGAGACGCAATTCGATCTGTCCGGGGTACGTCTCCGCGAGCGTACGGTAGGAGTCGATCACCGGAAGGAAAGTCTTGTCGTAGTAATCGCTTGCCGCGACGATGTCGACGATGTTGTGGGAATTGGGCCGCTCGGCCGTCGCATCGTGTTTGGTGAACATGGCGAGGGAGTTCCAGGGGCTGCTGATGATGGCGTAGAAGTTGCTGCCGTGATTCAGGGCGTGGACCACCTGCGGGTGGAAGCGCTTCAGGTCCTTCAGGAAGAAGGACGCCCCCGCATGCGCAATCAGCCTGATCATATTGCGCTCACGTTTGACCGCCTCGCCCTTGGCCTTGTTGCGAGTGGTGCTCTCCTGAGGTGTGTAGACATGGTCGATGTCGTACGGGAGTTCATCGGGCGGGGCCGAGTCGCTCCGTACGACCGCGAGCGCCGCACGCAACGCGATCGTCTGGGAGTGGTCACGGCCCAAGGTTCGGGCAGCCGTGGTGGTGGCCGAGTCGAGCAGGGCCACGGCCTGCTGTTTGCGCGTCGCGCTGAGCATGGCGCCGTCGGCGGCGTCGTATTCCGCCGCGGCGAGGGCGGCCTGGGCGATCAGTGTCTGCTGGTGGTCGGGGCCGAGCAGCGCGACCGCGCGCAGATGGGCGATCTCCAACTCGCCGAGCTGCTCTTCGGCTCGCTCGTCGTTGTGTGTGGCCCTTGCCAGTTGGAACCGTGCCTGGGCCAGCGCGGACCGGGCGGCAATGGCCTTGGGGTCGTCGTCGTCCGTGAGGCTGGTGATGAACCAGTCGACGGACGCGGCGAATTCGCTGATGGCACGCTTCAGCTCTGTCGTGTCCCGCCGGATCGATGCCACCTCCACACGCACCCAGTCGGCGGTCAGCCGGGCCTCCGGGTCGCCGCCGTAGGACTGGCCGAGGACGGTGACCGCCTTCTGTGCCCAGACCGAGGCATCCTCCAAGTGCCCGGCCCGCAGGCTCACCGCGCTCAGGTTGGCGAGGATCCTGGCGTGCTCGGGAGCCGCCCTGCGCTGCGCCCTGTTCAGGGCGTAGTTCAGGACCATGCGGGCCCGGTCGAGATCGTCGTGCTCCGCGAGCAGCGAGCCCAGTTCGTTCCAGGTGTCGGGCGCGAACACCTCCCTGTCCACCTCGGCGATCTCCATGTGCCGCAGGGCCACATCCGCCACGGAGAATGACCGCTCCGTCATCCCGAGCGCGAGAAGGAGCTGCGCGAGCGTGATGTGCTGCCGGGCGGTGGTCCGCAGCGGTACGGACGACGCTTCGGGGCTCGTGAGGCGTTTCACGTAGCCGGCGAGCGACTCCTTGAGATCCGCGCGGGCACTTCCCTGCGCTTCGAGTGCGTCCTCGGCCGCGGTCAGTGCCTCGCCGATATGTGCGATCGTCGTCATGTCCCCTCCAGGAGGCGGGCCGCCCGGTGCGCGCGCGCTCTTCACGGCCGGTGGTTCCAGCGCAGGTTCACGTAGCTGGACACGCCGGCCCGCTGCAGGCCGGCCCGGACCGTCTCGTCCTTGCGGGCCGCGGCCTCCGCCAGCGGATCCTGGAGGACCGTATAGATCCGTTCGGACTCGGACAGCGGCCGCGATGGCTCGGGACGAAACCTGAAGGAGTCGAACCTGCGCACCGCCTCTTTGATCACCCCGGCGAAGAGCGTGTCCGCCGGAGCGGTCGTGGCGGCGGGCCGCGCGACGAGGAGGCCGAGCACGACCGACGGGCGGTCGGGGTCGTGGTGCTCCCGGTCGATGGGGCTGCCCGCGTACTTCTGTACGTTGTCGCACGAACCGTCGTGCCGAAGCTGATGGCAGTTGACGACTTGGTTGTCGCGCGTGCTCTGATAGATGACTGACGCGTCGCTCACGGTTCCCCGCAACACGACGCCATTTCCCGGCGCCCGGTGGGCCGCCGTCCATGATTCGCCCGGCTGCGCCACGTCGAAGTCGATGCCGGGCAGCGGCACGCTCTCACCCTTGCGGAAAATGATCCGCACGAGTGCCATGTCGGTCAGGAGGTCGCAGTCCGCGACCTTGCCTTCCAGGCGCCTTCCACCCGGCAGCCGGACGATGACCGGCCGCTGACGCTGCTCCCGGTCGTCTCCCAGGCGGTGCGCCACGGTCAAGGCGAAGTACTTCGTCAACCGCACACCGGATGCGATGCGACGGTTTCCCCGGAATATCTGGATCAAGTGCTTGGGGTGCGTCATGGGTTCGTCCCCCCGTCCGATCCCAAGAACGAATCGCGCCATTGCGCGTGGAATATGCAATGGTAGCCACGAGGGGCTCCGGATCGGGAGTGACCACACAAGTATCTTTGCCAGGACGTGAGTTGCGAAGATCCCTTACGAGGTGGGCGCCACGGAGAGGCGCCCCGAGGTCGCGCTGGTCACGGTGGGCGTGTTTCTCCTTTCATGCCGCGCACCTCCTTTCGCAGCTTGATCCAGAACTGGCGGTCTGATGCCTCCGACGCCTTGACGCACCTGATGAATTCACGCCACAGCTCGTCGGATTCGGACACCCGAGGATCCCCCTCCTGGCTGTCCCACTCCTCCCACGCGTGCATCCACGCCCGCATCGTCGTGAACGTGGCCCAGTGCGCTTCGAGAACCTCGGTCGTGGCGTAGATCTCGAGGCGCGCCGCCAGGGCGTGACTGTCGGTCTCCGCGGCGCCGGTGCCGCCCGGCCAGGTACCGGTCTCGCTCAGACCCGAACGCAGTACGGCCAGCCGGTGGACGGTGATCATGGCGTCTTCGTAAACGGTCATGCACCGCGACCAGACGCGGTTCTCGCGCTCACGCCTGCTCGTCGCGATCTGGGTGAGCAAGACGCCGGAGATGGAGGCGATCGCTCCCAGAGTCGTACCGATGATCGCCGCAGTGGCCGGATTCAGTGTCACCCCGTCAGCATGGCGGGTTCGTCCGAAACTGCGCCCTGTCGTCATCGAGTTGGCGGCCGGGCTGTGTCAGGACTCCGCCGCCTGTCCCCGCCGCACATCCCGCGGAGTTGCCCCCCACCACCGCCTGCAGCAGCGGTTCAGGGCTGACTGTTCGGAGAGGCCTAGGAGCAAGGACACCTGGCCCAGCGGGAGTTCGGTGGTGGTGAGGTAGCGGTGGGCGGCCTCGCGGCGTTCCTCGTCGGTGATCCGGGCGAACGTCGTGCCCTCGTCCCGCAGCCTTCGCTGGAGTGTCCGGGGGTGGACGTTGAGCAGGCGGGCCACCGTGCCGATCTCGGGCGGCGTGGTGCCGAGCGACCTGGCCACGACCGCACGGACACTGCCGACCACGTCCGCCCCCTCTTTGAGGAGTTGCTCGTCCAGGTACGCGAGTGCGAGGCGCCGCAGATGCGCGTTGCCGCCGCCGAGTGGCCGGTCGGCCAGGCTCAGGGGGACCCGTAGCAGTGCCGCGGGGCGGTCCGCCTTCACCGGTACGCCGAAGAAGTCCTCGTACACCGAGAGCGGGGCGAGCAGGGGGTGCGGGAGTTCGACCGAGCCGAGGCCGTACGGGCCGACCAGGTAGACGATCGCCCGGTGCATGAACCCCAGGGAGAGGTCGATGCCCTGCGGCGGCGCCTCGACCCCCTCGCGCACGCCGTACCGCAGGGCGGCCACCCCCGGAGTGCCGTACGGATCGGGGTCCAGGCTCAGGCTCAGCGAGCGCGCGTGGACGAACAGATAGCGCGTGGTGCACTCCAGGGCGTCCCCGAGCGTCTCGGAGTTCTGGATGGCCAGGGCGAGGGCGCCGAGCATGCCCAGGTCCTGCCGGGCCGCGATCCGCAGGCCGAGATCGGGGCAGCCGAGGTCCGCGGCGGCCAGCTCGAGTACGGTGGCCATCGCCTCCTCGGGCACCAGGACGTCGTCCGCGTCCAGAGCGGCCGTGGGGCAGCCCGCCTGCCGGGCGTACGCCTCTGCGTCGCCCCCGAGCTCCGCCACCGTGGCGCGGAAACCCCGCAGCCCCGCCGATCTGATCACGGACATGTCGTCCAGGGTCAAAGATCTGTCGCGCCGGGTCAATTCCTGCCGGGTGTGGTTCCGGACACTGAAGGAATGACGTACTCCGCACACAACTCAAGGACCGCCGCTGACGACACCGCTGCCCCGGTCGAGCACATCGACGTCGTGATCGTGGGCGCCGGCCTGTCCGGTGTCGGTGCCGCCTACCGGCTGCAGACCGCATGCCCGGAGCGTTCGTACGCGATCATCGAGGCGCGGCAGTCCATGGGCGGGACGTGGGACCTGTTCCGGTACCCGGGTGTGCGCTCGGACTCCGACATGTTCACCCTCGGCTACGCCTTCAAGCCCTGGCGCGACTCGAAGGTGCTCGCCGACGGCCGGTCCATCCTGAGCTACATCAAGGAGACGGCCGCGGAGTTCGGCATCGACCGCAGGATCCGCTACGGGACCAAGGTCGTCGGCGCCGACTGGTCCACGGCGACGGCACGCTGGACGGTGACCCTGGAGCGCACCGACGAGGACGGCAGCCGCACCCTGACCACCGTCACCTGCGACTTCCTGTACTCCTGCGCGGGCTACTACAACTACGACCAGGGCCACGCCCCCGAGTTCGAGGGAGCCGAATCCTTCACCGGCACGGTCGTGCACCCGCAGTTCTGGCCCGAGGACCTGGACCATGCGGGCAAGCGCGTGGTCGTCATCGGCAGCGGCGCCACCGCCGTCACCCTGGTCCCCGCGATGGCGCGGACCGCGGCCCACGTCACCATGCTGCAGCGCAGCCCCACCTGGATCGGCTCGCTCCCCTCGCGGGACAGGCTGGCCGACGGCGTCCGCGCCGTACTGCCCGCGGGCGTGGCCCACCGGGTAGTGCGGACGAAGAACATCCTCTTCGCCATCGGCCTCTACCAGTTCTGCCGCCGCAGCCCGAAGGCCGCGCGACGCCTGCTCACCGGCCTCAACAAGCGCATCGTCAAGGACGACCAACTGGTGGCCGACCACCTCACTCCGTCGTACGACCCGTGGGACCAGCGGCTGTGCGCGATTCCGGACGCCGATCTCTTCGAGGTCCTGAAGTCGGGCGACGCGGAGATCGTCACCGACCACATCGACCGCTTCGTCCCCGAGGGCATCCGCCTCGCGTCCGGCCGTGTCCTTGAGGCGGACGTCGTCGTGACCGCCACCGGGCTCCAACTGCTCGCCTTCGGCGGCATCGCCCCGCGCGTCGACGGCCGGCCGGTCGAGCTGAACAAGCAGTTCGTGTGGCGCGGCGCGATGATGACGGGCGTCCCGAACTTCGCCGTGTGCATCGGCTACACCAACGCCTCCTGGACGCTGCGCGCCGACCTCACGTCCCGCCTCGTCTGCAAGGTGCTCAACCACATGCGCGACAACGACTACGCGGCGGTGGAGCCGAGGCCGACGAGCACACTCGACGAACGCCCGCTGCTCGACCTCGCGTCGGGGTACGTCCAGCGCTCCATCGACGCCTTCCCCCGCCAGGGCGACCGAGGCCCCTGGAAGGTCCGGCAGAACTACGTGCTCGACGCCGCGTCGACGATGCGCACCAATCTGCGCAAGACGCTCGCCCCCACCCCGCTGTCCGCCGTGCGCCGGGCCCGTACGTCGGACAGTCGGACCCGTACGGCGGACAGTGGTGTGGCGGCGGCCGAACAGCCCGTCGCTGCCGGGAGCGAAAAAGGTTGGCGCTCCGCCTGAGGGCGGGGCTAGGGTTGGTCCCGTTCGTCCGGCGGTTTGTTGGCCGCCGGTGCCGGTTGAGTGTGATCCAGGAGGTGTGACCGATGGCTGTCGTTGAGATGGGCGCTGCCCGCATCGAGAAGTCCGTCCATTCCACCTACGTGGCCACCGGCTGACCTTCCTTTCTTCCACGCGCCAGTGCGCGCGTGCGCCGGGGCCACCCTGTGAAGGGTCACCCCTTGTCTTCCTCCTCCTTCTCCTTTTCCGCATCACCTTCTTCATCCTCTTCACCTCAGGCTTCTCCCTCGTCCTCGAACCCGCTCGCGCCCTACGGCTGGGACGAGAACTGGGAGGCCGAGTTCGCCCCGTACGCGGCGCAGGGTCTGCTGCCCGGCCGTGTGCTGCGTGTCGACCGCGGTCAGTGCGATGTCGTCACGCCGGACGGCACGGTGCGTGCGGACACCGAGTTCGTCGTGCCCCGCGACCCGATGAAGGTCGTGTGCACGGGGGACTGGGTAGCGCTCGACCCCGACGGCGGCGATCCGCGGTACGTACGGACGCTGCTGCCGCGCCGTACCGCCTTCGTCCGCTCCACCTCGTCCAAGCGGTCCGAGGGGCAGATCCTCGCGGCCAACGTCGACCACGCGATCATCGCGGTGTCGCTCGCCGTCGAGCTCGACCTCGGCCGGATCGAGCGGTTCCTGGCCCTGGCCTGGGAGTCCGGGGCCCAGCCGTTGGTCGTCCTCACCAAGGCCGACCTCGTCCCGGACGCCACCGGCCTGTCCTACCTCGTCGAGGACGTCGAGACGTCGGCCCCCGGCGTCCAGGTGCTCCCGGTCAGCGCCACCACCGGGGAAGGCGTCGACATCCTGTGCGCCGTCGTCGCCGGCGGTACGTCGGTCCTGCTCGGCCAGTCCGGAGCGGGCAAGTCGACGCTGGCCAACGCGCTGATCGGTGAGGACGTCATGCTCGTCAACGCCGCCCGTGACGTGGACGGCAAGGGCCGCCACACCACGACGACCCGCAATCTGCTCGTGCTCCCGGCGGGCGGTGTCCTCATCGACACGCCGGGCCTGCGAGGTGTCGGCCTCTTCGATGCGGGGTCGGGCGTCGGCCAGGTCTTCTCCGAGATCGAGGAGCTGGCCGCCGACTGCCGCTTCCAGGACTGCGCCCACACCGCCGAGCCCGGCTGTGCGGTGCTCGCGGCCGTGGAGGACGGCACGCTCCCTGACCGCCGCCTCGACAGCTACCGCAAGCTGATCCGTGAGAACCAGCGCATCGTCGCCAAGACGGACGCGAAGCTCCGGGCGGACATGCGGCGCATGTGGAAGCTGCGGGGCGCGGAGGGCAAGGCGGCCATGGAGGCCAAGCGGGGCCGCATCCGCTAGGGGCAGCCGCGTCGCGGGGGCGTGTGTCCGCGCCCCCGCGATGCGATGTCCGAATTCCGCCAGCCGAAGCGGTCGCCACCCCGCACACTGGACCACGTGATCGATGAAGAGACCAGGTACGAGGCGGTGCGCAGCCGCGACGCGCGCTTCGACGGAGAGTTCTTCTTCGCCGTCGAGACCACCGGCATCTACTGCCGCCCCAGCTGCCCTGCCGTCACCCCGAAGCGCAAGAACGTCCGCTACTACACCACCGCGGCCGCCGCCCAGGGCTCCGGATTCCGGGCCTGCCGGCGCTGCCGCCCGGACGCCGTGCCGGGGTCCGCGGAGTGGAACGTACGCGCGGACGTCGTGGGGCGCGCCATGCGCATGATCGGTGACGGTGTCGTCGACCGCGAGGGCGTCTCCGGTCTCGCCGTGCGGCTCGGCTACAGCTCCCGGCAGGTGCAGCGCCAGCTCACCGCCGAACTGGGGGCCGGGCCCGTCGCCCTCGCGCGGGCCCAACGGGCGCACACTGCGCGGGTGTTGCTGCAGACCACGGCTCTGCCGATCACGGAGATCGCGTTCGCGGCGGGGTTCGCGAGCGTCCGGCAGTTCAACGACACGATCCGCGCGGTGTACGCCCTGACGCCCACCGCGCTGCGGGCCGCCGCGCCGCGTGGCGGGGGCGCCGGGCAGGCGACCCCGGCGGCCGGGGTGCCGCTGCGGCTCGCCTACCGGGGTGCCTATCAGGCGGGCGCCGTCTTCGACCTGCTCGCCGAGGAGGCCGTCGCCGGGATCGAGCAGGTCAGCGGGGAGCCGGGTGGAGCGACTGGTGGGCGGACCTATCGGCGTACGTTGCGGCTGCCGTACGGGACGGGGATCGTGGCCGTCGAGGAGAGTGACCACGGGGTCGGCGGGTGGCTGGACGCGCGGCTCCATCTGACCGACCTGCGGGACCTCACGACCGCCGTGCAGCGATTGCGCCGCCTCTTCGACCTCGACGCGGATCCGTACGCCGTCGACGAGCGGCTCGGCTCCGATCCCCGCCTTGCCCCGCTGGTCGCGGCGCGGCCGGGCCTCCGGTCGCCGGGCGCGGCCGATCCCGAGGAGTTCGCGGTGCGGGCGCTCGTGGGGCGGGGGGAGGCTTCCCTGCTGGTGGAGCGGTACGGGAAGGCGCTGGACGCGCCGTGCGGGACGCTGACCCATGTGTTCCCGGAGCCCGGCGCGCTTGCCGGGGAGCCGGGGTCCTTGGGGGTGCTTGCCGCCGCGCTCGCCGATGGCCGGGTTCGCCTTGATGCGGGGGCGGACCGGGACGATGCGGAGGCTGGCCTCGCGGCCTTGGGCGGGGTGGATGCGGGGGCCGTCGCCTTGATTCGGATGCGGGCGTTGGGTGATCCGGATGTGGGGCTGCCGGGTGAGCCGGTGCCTGAGGGGTGGCGGCCTTGGCGGTCGTATGGGGTGCGGCATGTGCTGGCGGCGGGGTAAGGAAGTTTCCCCGACCCCGCTCGGCGCGAGGGCCCTCCTCAAACGCCGGAGAGGCTGAATCTTCAGCCTCTCCGGCGTTTGAGGAGCGGGGTCTGGGGCGGAGCCCCAGGTAGGCCCGGGGCGCGGGCACGGTTTTCGGGAAGGGGCGGGGTTGGGGAGAACTTACTGCTCCAGCCCCCAGCTATGGATCCGCCGAGGATGGATCCGGATCAGCTCCTCGCTGAAGTGAGGGCCCAACTCATGCGGCCCCGTGAGAAGTTCCGCCTCGCCGCGGATGTCGACACCCCGCACCTTCCACGGCCGCTCACTCACGACGTCGTCCACGACCAGCGACACCTTCGGATTCTTCTGGAGGTTGCGCCACTTCTTGGTGGCCCCCAGCGCGTACCCGCCGATCAGGATCGTCCCGTCGTCCTGCGGGAAGAACCCGACAGGATTGGCTTGCGGCTGCCCCGTCGCGTCCACGCTGGCCATCCGGCCCAGACGCTGTGACTTGAGGTACGCCCGCTCGGCCTCGCTGAATTCGGTCATGGCGCGAGCCTAAGCCGCGGGCAGGGCCCGGCGCCGGGCCTCCTCGTCCGGTTCCGAGGGAGCGATCCGCCGATCCGGTTCAGCCCCAGATCACGGCCCCCAGCCACGCCCCCGCGATGAGCAGGCACGCGAACAACTCGGTCAGTACGCTCCAGCCACCCGCCCGCATGGCCGCCCTCGTCGCCGTCGCCGCCCGGCCGTGGCCGCCGAGCCGCAGCCGCTCGCTCACGTAGATCCCTCCGATGAATCCCGGCAGCGCACCGATCACCGGCACCACACAGAACCCGACAAGCGCCCCGGCCCCCGCGTACACGGCGGTCCGGCGCGTGGCGCCGCTCTGGCGGAAGCGCCGCGGCGGCAGCAGCCATCGGATGCCCTGCGCCACGAGGAGCACGACGGACGCGCCGACCAGGACCCACCAGGTGACCGGCTCCGGATCCTTCAGCGCCCACCACAGCACCGCGGCCCACACCAGCCACGGCCCCGGCACGCCGGGTACAAGCACTCCGCCGATCCCGAGCAGCAGTACGACTCCGACCAGCAGGAGTTCCCAGGCTCCCATCTGTCAAGCGTGCCGGAAACGGGAGAAAACCGCAGGTCGCGCAAGTCCCCGCAGCTCGCGCGAGCCCCCGTAGCAGCCCGCGGGGCCCGGTCCTAGCGCGCCACCCAGCCCCGCTCGTACGCGTGCCAGCCCAGCTGCAGCCGCGTCGTCACGCCCGTCAGCTCCATCAGGCGCTTGACCCGGCGCTGCACCGTCCGAAGGCCCAGATCGAGCTGCTTGGCGACGCTCGCGTCCGTCAGGCCCGCGAGCAGCAGCGACAGGATCTCCAGATCCGCGCCGTCGGGGCCCTCGGGGGCGTCCTCGGTGACCGCGTGGCCGGCCTCGCCGAGCCGCAGCGGCAGCGCGTCCCGCCACACCGCCTCGAAGAGCCCCGTCAGGGATTCGAGCAGGCCGCTGGCGTGCACCACGAGCGCGGCGGGCTCCGCCCTGCGCGAGGTCAGCGGCACCATCGCGAGCGAGCCGTCGGCGATCACCAGCTTCGTCGGGACGCGGTCCACGACGCGCACCTGTTCGTCGCGGCCGATCGCCGTCGACAGTTCGGTGAGGCCGGTGGGGAGCGCGAGCACGGAGCGTTCGACCACCACCCGGTAGGTGACGCCACGGCCCGCGGCCTGCTCCTCGGCGTCGTTCTCCGTACCGGTGATCACCACGGGGTTACCGGTCACCAGGGCGCACACCTCGGAGCTCGCGCCCAGCTGGAGCTGGAGGAAGCGCTGCGAGACCGCGCCCGCGCCGGTGACCACCTCGACCAGGTCGTGCACCGTGGGTTCGGCGGCCTGCGCGCGGTACTCCTCGGCGAGCAGCTTCGCCGCGAGCTCCGCCTTCTCCAGTTCGTGCCGCTGCTGGGTCAACAGGGCGCCGAGCGCGACGCCGGGCGGGGCCGCCACCCACCGGCCCGCCTTGCCGGACGCCTGAGCCGCGAGGCCGTGCAGTTCGAGGCGGCGCAGCGCGCGGACCGTCTCCGGCTCGCCGAGCGAGAGCCGCCGCGCGAGATCGGGCACGTCGGCGGCGCCCACCGCGACCAGCGCGCGGTACGCCGCCTCGTGCAGCTCGTCCAGACCTATCGCAGCCAGCATGCGGCGACGTCCCTCCCCAGAGATCCGATCCGACGGAGCCCTGGCGGGAAACAGCCACGGCGTAAACCCGCCCCAGGACATCATCCCCGTACCCCCCGCCTCTCTGCCAAGGTGACGCCACCGCAGCACCAACGGCAGCCGCGATTAGGGCCTTTGGTCCCTTTTCGGCTGTGGTTCCGCATGCCCATCAACCCTGGGGAGAGCGATGCGCCCGATAGCGCGTACGGCCTTGGGGGCGGCGTCCGCCGTCGTCCTCGCCGTCACCGCGGCCGTCCCGTCCGTGGCCGAGCCGCGCACGGCCACGGCGGACACGAGTCCGCCGGTGGGGAGTGGGCCGCGCGGCGAGGGCAGCTCCGTCGTCACCCTCGTCACCGGCGATCGCGTCCTCGTCACGACCGACGGCAAGGACCGCGCGGGCGCGAGCGCACTGCCCGGCGCCGACGGCACGGTGCCCCTCGTGCAGACCAGACAGTCCGGCAAGGACCTGTACGTCTACCCGGAGGGCGCCGTCCACGCGATCGCCGACGGCAAGGTCGACGAGGAGCTCTTCAACGTCACCGGGCTCGTCCGCCAGGGTTACGACGACGCGCACGCCGAGCAGCTTCCGCTGATCGCCGTGTACGACACGTCCGTCGACGTCACGCGCGCGGTGCCCGCCACTCCGCGCGGTGCCGAACGCGGGCTCGTCCTCGACCCCGTCGACGGGGTCGCGATGAAGGCGGACAAGAAGAAGGCCGCGGACTTCTGGGCGGACATCACCTCACCCAAGTCCCGTGCCGCGTCCGACCTGAAGAAGTTGTGGCTCGACTCCAAGGTCAAGGCCACCCTGGACAGGTCGACGAAGCAGGTGCACGCCCCCGAGGCGTGGGCCGCGGGCTACGACGGCAAGGGCACCAAGGTCGCCGTCCTCGACACCGGCGCCGACGCGGAGCACCCCGACCTGAAGGGCCGGATCGGCGCGGTCGAGAACTTCACCGAATCGCCGGACAACGAGGACCGCCAGGGCCACGGCACCCACACCACCTCCACCGTCGGCGGCAGCGGCGCCGCGAGCGGCGGCAAGAAGAAGGGCGTCGCGCCCGGCACCGAGCTGCTGCACGGCAAGGTCCTCGACGACAGCGGCTCCGGCGCCACTTCGTGGATCATCGCGGGCATGCAGTGGGCCGTCGACGAGAACGCCGACGTCGTCTCCATGAGCCTCGGCAACCCGGCCCGCACCGACTGCACCGACCCCATGAGCACCGCCACGGAGGAGCTCGCGCAGTCGAGCAAGGACACCCTCTTCGTCCTCGCCGCGGGCAACACCGGGCCGAGCCTCAACTCCGTCTCCTCGCCCGGCTGCGCGCCGAGCGTCCTGACCGTCGGCGCCGTCGACCGCGACGACTCGACGGCCTCCTTCTCCAGCCGCGGGCCCGCATACGGCTCGCACACCCTCAAGCCGGAGATCGCCGCCCCCGGCGTCGACATATCCGCGGCCGCGGCGGGCGGCAGGGGCGTGTACGCCTACCAGTCCATGAGCGGCACGTCGATGGCTGCCCCGCACGTCGCGGGCGCCGCCGCCCTGGTCAAGCAGCGCCATCCGGACTGGAGCGCGCAGCAGATTAAGGCGGCCCTCGTGTCGTCCGCGGACAGCGCCATCCCCGGCGACGTGACCGAGACCGGTGGCGGACGGCTCGACGTGAAGGCCGCCGTCGACCAGAAGGTGCTCGGCTCGCCCGCGGTGCAGGGCGGCAGCTTCGGCTGGCCCCAGGACACCTCGGACCGTACGACGGTCGACGTGCCGTACACCAACACCACGGACAAAGCCGTGGAGTTGAAGCTGTCCGTGCAGGGCGTCACGGGCAACGACGGCTCGTCGGTGAGGTCGGGCGTCGCCGAGCTCGGCGCGCGCTCGGTGAAGGTCGCCGCCGGGGCCACGGTCAAGGTCCCGCTGAAGCTCGATCCCGACGTGCACCTCAAGCGCTCCCAGTACGGCGACGTGACCGGACGCGTCCTGGCGAAGGGCGGCGGCGTCGCGGTCTCCACCCCCTTCTCCCTCTACGTGCAGCCGGAGACCGTCAGCCTGCGCGTGAAGCTCGTCGACCGTGACGGGAAGCCCGCCGACGGCCCTTCGTCCCTCGACCTCATCGGCACCGACGACGCCACCGGCGAGCGGCGCTTCAACGAGGGCGCGAACGACCAGACGTACCAAGTCCGCCCCGGTGCCTACTTCTTGACCGGCTTCGTCGCCACGCCGGACGCGGACGGCGGCACCTTGACCGACTCGCTCACGCACATCGCCCGGCCCCAGGTCGAGGTGAAGAAGGACATGACCGTCACGCTCGACGCCCGCAAGGCACACCGCCTCACCGTCAGGACGGACAAGAAGTGCGAGGTGCGCGGGGCCACCCTCGGGTTCGCCCGCACCTGGGGCACCGACAACTGGCTGCACGCGGGCACGGCGGCCGGACCGCGCTCGATCCGCGGCTTCTACCAGTCCGTGGAGGGCAAGGCCACCGACGGCACCTTCGAGTCCGGCAGCTACTGGCGCGCCGCCGCACCCCTGCTCTCCGAACTCGCCGTCGTGGGCGGCAAATCGCTGCACCCAGTGACCGCATCCACCGGTTCGGCCAACCTCGACGGCACGGGCAGGGCGACCCTCGTGGACGCCGGGTCCGGTACGCCGGAGGAGCTGGAGGCCGCCGGGGTCAAGGGCAAGATCGCCCTCGTCAAGGTGCCGGACAGCGGTGCCGCCTCCGCCGTCGCCACGAACGCGAAGGCGGCGGGCGCGCTCGCGGTCCTCGCCCACCGCACGGCACCAGGCCGTTGGTACCCCTCGGCCGGCCTCGGCGGCTCCCCGCTGCCGGTCCTCGGTGTCCAGACGGCCGAGGCGAACTCGCTGCTCGCACAACTGGCCGCTGGGGCGGTGGAGTTGAAGTGGAAGGGCACGGCCAAGAGCCCGTACGTCTACAACCTGGCCTTCCCCGAGACCGGTCAGGTCCGCGACGACCGCACCTACCGCGTACGCGACAAGGACCTCGCCGCGAACGAGGCCACCTACCGCGCGATGGGCACGGCCACGGACTACGTGGACCTGCCGTCCGCCGTCCGCCCCTCGGGTCTCGAGGTGTACTTCGCCGACATCGAGTCGGTCCCGGCCCCCGGCAAGCGCACCGAGTACTACTCGGCGGGCACGACCGGCTGGGGCCACCAGGTCTCCAGCAGCTTCCCGTTCGGCGAGTTCATGATCGACCCGGTGCGGACGTACGAGAAGGGGGAGCGGCGTAGCGAGAGTTGGTACGAGGGCGTGCTCACCCCCGCCGCGCCACGCGACGCCGACGGCGGCCTCGGCCTCGCGGGGGAGCGGCAGGGCAACCTGATCGGAGTCGCGCCCGGATTCTGGGCCGACAGTGAACACGCGGGGATCCAGGGCGGGTTCGGTGACATCGGCAGCGTCGAGCTGAAGCGGAACGGCGAGGTCGTGGGCGAGTCCGGCTGGCCGTCCGGCGTGTTCTCCGTCCCGGCCGAGGACTCCGCGTACGAACTCACGCTCAGCACCCGGAAGATCGGCTCGAAGGTCTGGCACCGGTCCACGGAGACGCAGACCACGTGGGCGTTCCGCTCGCACCTCGACGAGGAGGTCTACTCGCAGGGCATCCCGATGCTGTTCCCGCGCTACCGGCTGCCGGAGGACGGCATGAAGACACTGGCGGCGAAGGACGGCCGACGGATTGAGCTTTCAGTGACAGGGCACGCGGGCTACAAGCCGGGCGCGGTCAAGTCGGCGGCCCTGTCCTACTCGTACGACGAGGGCAAGACCTGGACCGAGGCCAAGACGTCCGCTTCCGGCGGCAAGTGGACCGCCACCGTGAACCATGCGGGCGCCTCGGGGAAGCAGGTCTGGCTCAGGACCGAACTGACGGATACGAACGGAAGTTCCATCACTCAGACGGTGGCCCGCGCCTACGACGTGCGATAAACACACAGACACCGCCGGGCGGTCCTCCCGTGGGGGGTGGGCCCGCCCGGCGGCCCTCATCACTCTTCCGGTGGCCGGATTTTCCGGATGCACCGTTTTCGTACGGCCTCCGCGGTGGACAATAGGGGCATGAGCCAGCAGGGGGAGAGGCACGACGGAGCTTCCGGCCAGGAGGACGACTGGTGGGGTCAGCTCTACGACGACTCCGCTCATGACACGGGTCCGGCCGAGGCGGCCGACACCCTCGACGACAGGTTCGCCTCGGCTTCCGCGGCGGCGGGGGAGGGCCCGGCTGATCCCTCCCCGGCGAGCGAGGGCGCGGAGGGAACACCCCCGCGCCCCGGCCGTTTCCCCAACCCGGAGCCGCCGCCCTCGGATTTCCGGCCCCAGCGGAGCGCGCCGCCGGACGCCACCCCGGCCCTGACTCCTCGGCCGCCGGATCCCGAGCCGCCGGGGGAGCAGGTCACACCCCACGACCCGGCAACGCTCCACGACCCGGAGCCGCCGCCCCCGGATTTCCGATCCCGGCAGGGTGCGCTGCCGGACGCTACCCCTGCCCTGACTCCTCGGCCGGCGGATTCCGAGCCGCCGGGGGAGCAGGTCGCACCCCGCGACCCGGCAACGCTCCACGACCCGGAGCCGCCGCCCCCGGATTTCCGATCCCGGTGGAGTGCGCCGCCGGACGCTACCCCGGACCCGCCTCATCGGGCGCCCATTCCCGCGCCGCCGGGAGAGCCCCCCACCCGTGGCCCCGCGGCCGCAGCGGGGGAGCGGATCACACCCCACGACTCAGCCACACCCCGCGACCCATCGCCGCCCCCGGATTTCCAGTCCCGGCGGACTGCGGCGCCGGACGCCACCCCGAACCCGCCTCCGCGGCCGCCGGATCCCGAGCCGCCGGGGGAGCGGAGCACGCCCCACGACCCCGTCACCCCCCGCGCCCCCTCGCCGCCACCCCCGCCCCCGCCCTCATACGAGCCGCTCTCGCCGCCCGTCCGTGTCCGGCCCGACACCGCCCCCTGGGAGCCGTCCGCCGGGGCCGGGGGGCCTGTCACCTTTCTGTCGGGGCCGTCGAAGCCGGCCGATGATCCGAGCCGCACGACCGCCGTCCCCGCGCCCCGCGCGCCCGAGGAATCCGCGGGTCCGGACCCGCAGGCGCCTGCCCCCGTGGGACCGCCGCGGGAAGCGGTCGTCTCGGCGTCCGCGGTGACTGCCGTGGCGTACGTCGGCGACGGGCCGCCCACCTACGACGCCGAGCCCACCGTCCTGCCCGTCGCCGACCCCGACGACCTGGGCGATCTGGTCGCCGACACCGTGCTCGACGGCGCCCGGTACGGCACCTCCACCCTGCGGGCCGTCTCCGTGCGCGGGGACTCCGCGCGCTATCGGGGCGAACCCCGCCGCGACTCGCTGCTCACCGCGCGCTTCGGGACCGGGGATGGCGCCCTCGTCCTGGTCGCCATGGCCACCGGCGCGCGGGCCACACCCGGCGCTCACCGTGCCGCCGCCGAGGCGTGCGCCTGGATCGGGCGGGCCGTGGGCCGCAGCCATCAGCGGCTCTCCGAGGACATCAGGGCCGCCCGGCGCGGGGACCTCAAGAGCGGGCTGCACCGGCTCACGGACCGCAGCCTCGGCAAGCTCCGCGCGCACGCCGCCGACCTCGGCATCGAACCCGAGGAGTACGCGGCGTCCCTGCGCTGCCTCCTCCTGACGGCCGACCCCGAATGCCGTACCCGCGTCTTCTTCGGCGTCGGCGGCGGCGGACTCTTCCGGCTCAGGGACGGTGCGTGGCAGGACATCGAGCCCCAGGTCAGCGACGCCGCCGGGGACCCGGGACCGCCCGTGGTCGGGTTCGGGTCGGTGCCGCCTCAGACCCCCGACGGCGACCGGCTCACCATGGACATGGGGATCGTCACGCCCCCGAGTCCGTACGAGCCCGCGCCCGAGCCCCCGCCCCGCGAACCCTTCCGCTTCCGGGCCTCCGTAGCCCGCCCGGGTGACGCCCTGATGCTCTGCAGCGGCGGCCTCGCCGAGCCCCTGCGCGGCGAGCCCGAGCTGGCCGCCCACCTCACCCAGCGGTGGGCGAAGGGCGGCCCCCCGGGCCTCGCGACCTTCCTCGCGGACATCCAGGTCAGGGTCAAGGGATACGCGGACGACCGGACGGCGGCCGCCGTTTGGGAGGCGTGAGCGCCCGCCCTGTGAATTCATGGACCCAAGAGAGTCAAGGGGACTGAAGGGTTCGTGAAGCCATGGCCAAGCAGAACGTCGCCGAACAGTTCGTCGACATCCTCCATCGCGCCGGTGTGCGCCGCATGTACGGAGTCGTGGGCGACAGCCTCAACCCGGTCGTGGACGCGATCAGGCGCACCAAGGGCATGGAGTGGGTGCAGGTCAGGCACGAGGAGACCGCCGCCTTCGCGGCGGGTGCCGAGGCCCAGATCACCGGCAGCCTCGCCGTCTGCGCCGGTTCCTGCGGCCCCGGCAACCTCCACCTGATCAACGGCCTCTACGACGCCCACCGCTCCATGGCGCCCGTCCTCGCCCTGGCCTCGCACATCCCCTCCAGCGAGATCGGTCTCTCCTTCTTCCAGGAGACCCACCCCGACCGGCTCTTCCAGGACTGCAGTCACTACAGCGAGATGATCTCCAGCCCGCAGCAGATGCCGCGGCTGCTCCAGACCGCCATCCAGCACGCGATCGGGCAGTCCGGCGTCAGTGTCGTCACCCTGCCCGGAGACATCGCCGACCAGCCCGCCCCCGACAAGTCCCCGGAGAGCGCCCTCGTCACCTCGCGCCCCACCGTGCGCCCCGGCGACACGGAGATCGACAAGCTCGCCGCGATGATCGACAAGGCGGACAAGGTCACCCTCTTCTGCGGCAGCGGCACAGCCGGCGCGCACGCCGAGGTCATGGAGTTCGCCGAGAAGATCAAGTCCCCGGTGGGCCACGCCCTGCGAGGGAAAGAGTTCATCCAGTACGACAACCCCTTCGACGTCGGCATGAGCGGGCTGCTCGGCTACGGCGCCGCGTACGAGGCCACCCACGAGTGCGACCTCCTGATCCTGCTCGGCACCGACTTCCCGTACAACGCCTTCCTGCCCGACGACGTCAAGATCGCCCAGGTCGACGTGCGGCCCGAACGCCTCGGCCGCCGCTCCAAGCTGGACCTCGCCGTCTGGGGCGACGTACGCGAGACGCTGCGCTGTCTCACCCCGCGCGTCGCGCCCAAGAGCAACCGCAAGTTCCTCGACAAGATGCTGAAGAAGCACGCGGACGCCCTGGAGGGCGTCATCAAGGCCTACACGCGCAAGGTCGACAAGCACATCCCGATCCACCCCGAGTACGTCGCGTCCGTCGTCGACGAACTCGCCGCGGATGACGCCGTGTTCACCGTCGACACCGGCATGTGCAATGTCTGGGCGGCCCGCTATCTCTCGCCGAACGGCAGGCGCCGCATCATTGGTTCCTTCAGCCACGGCTCGATGGCCAACGCCCTGCCGCAGGCGATCGGCGCCCAGTTCACCGACCGCAAGCGGCAGGTCATCTCCCTGTCCGGCGACGGCGGATTCTCCATGCTGATGGGCGACTTCCTCACCCTCGTCCAGTACGACCTGCCGGTGAAAATCGTCCTCTTCAACAACTCATCCCTCGGCATGGTCGAGCTGGAGATGCTGGTGGCCGGGCTCCCTTCGTTCGGCACGGCCAACCACAACCCCGATTTCGCCGCCGTCGCCCGCGCTGCCGGTGCTTATGGAGTACGGGTCGAGAAGCCCAAGCAGCTCGCCGGCGCCCTGAAGGACGCCTTCGCGCACAAGGGCCCCGCCCTCGTCGACATCGTCACGGACCCGAACGCCCTCTCCATCCCGCCCAAGATCAGCTCCGAGATGGTGACGGGCTTCGCGCTCTCCGCCAGCAAGATCGTCCTGGACGGGGGCGTCGGCCGCATGGTCCAGATGGCACGCTCCAACCTGCGGAACGTGCCACGCCCCTGACGTACGGTCAGCGAACGGGCCGCAGCCGCAGCGTCACGATTTGGAACGGACGCAGCGCGAGCACGAGCCCCGCTTCATCGGTGTGGGCCGGTTCGAGCGGACGCTCCAGGAGGTCGGTCACCTCGGCCGCGCCCACCGCGAACGACGTGGTGAGCGTGGCCGCCGCGCGGCCGCCCCGCGACTCGTAGAGCCGCACCACGACATCGCCGCTCCCGTCGTCCGCGAGCTTCACCGACTCCACGGTCACCGCCGGATTGTCGACGCTGACCAGCGAGGGCAGGGCAGGCGCGGCGGCGACCCGCAGCGGCAGGTTCAGGGCGAGGCCCTCCGCGACCGCGTCGCCCGTCGTCGCGCCGGGCAGCAGGGCGTACGTGAAGCGGTGCACGCCCAGGTCCGTCTCCGGGTCCGGGCTGTGCGGGGCGCGCAGCAGCGTGAGCCGCAGGGTGGTGCCGAGCCCTTCGCCGTGCGGGGCGCGCGTCACGTCGTGGCCGTACGTCGAGTCGTTGAGCACCGCCACGCCGTACGCGTCCTCGGTGACCCGCAGCCAGCGGTGCGCGCAGATCTCGAAACGTGCCGCGTCCCAGCCCGTGTTGGCGTGCGTGGAGCGGTGCACATGTCCGAACTGGATCTCGGCGGCGGACCGTTCGGCGTGCACGTCCAGCGGGAAGGCGGCCTTGAGCACCTTCTCCGACTCCTGCCAGTCGACCTCCGTGACGACGTCGATGCGTCGGCTGCCCGCCGCGAGCCGGATCTCCTGGGTGATCCGCGACTTCCCGAAGGCCCGCACCACGCGGACGGCGACCCGCAGCGGCCCGTCCTCGACCAACTCGACGGACTCGGCCCCGGTGAGGTCGGTGTGCGTGTTGCGGTAGTGCTTGTCCAGGTCCCAGGCGTCGTAGTGCGTGGGGTGGTCGGGGTGCAGCTGGAGGAGATTGCCGCGCGATCCGGGGGACAGGACCTCGCGGTGCGCGTCGATGTCGTGCACGGAGGTCAGCAGGCCGTCCGCGTCGATGGCGACGCGCAGATGCTCGTTCAGCAACTGGATCTCGCCGTCGGCGAGCAGCGCCGTCGCCCCGGTCTCCCGCGTGTAGGAGGCGGCCTCCTCCAGACTCTTGCTTCCCAGGGCCGGGACGTTCACGTGCACGAGGGAGCCGTCGTCGGCCGTGACGACCTCGCTGCGGGCGTACGGCGACGCGTTGAGCGCGACGGGCCCGCCCGCACCGAGGGAACGGACCGCCGCCGCGGTGATCTCGTCCAGCTCGGCGAGCACGCGCCCGTAGGTGTCACGCGCCTCGCGGTGCACCCAGGCGATCGACGAGCCCGGCAGGATGTCGTGGAACTGGTGCAGGAGCACCGTCTTCCACAGCCGGTCGAGGGTGCTGTACGGGTAGACGTACGCGGGGTCGCGGACCGCGGCGGCCGTGCACCACAACTCCGCCTCGCGCAGCGCGTGTTCGGTCCGCCGGTTGCCGCGCTTGGTGGCCGCCTGTGTCGTGTACGTGGCGCGGTGCAGCTCCAGATAGAGCTCGCCGGACCAGACCGGCGCCCCCGCCCCGTACTCCTCCTCGGCGGCGGCGAAGAACGTCGACGGCTTCTCGACCTCGACGCGCGGCGACCCTTCAAGGGACCGCAGCCGCCGTGCCTTCTCCAGCATCTCGCGGGTCGGACCGCCGCCGCCGTCGCCCCAGCCGAACGGCACCAGTGAGCGGGACGCGCGGCCCTTCTCGGTGAAGTTCCGCTCTGCGTGCGCGAGTTCGGCGCCATGGATCTGGGAGTTGTAGGTGTCGACCGGCGGGAAGTGCGTGAAGACACGGGTGCCGTCGATGCCCTCCCACCAGAAGGTGTGGTGCGGCATCTTGTTGGACTGGTTCCAGCTCAGTTTCTGGGTGAGGAACCAGCGGACGCCCGCGAGCTTCGCCAACTGCGGGAACGCGGCGGTGTATCCGAAGGAATCCGGCAGCCAGATCTCCTCCGTCTCCACGCCGAGCTCCTCACGGAAGAACCGCATCCCGTGCGTGATCTGCCGGGCCAGTGCCTCGCCACCCGGCATGTTGGCGTCCGACTCGACCCACATGGAGCCCACCGGGGCCCAGTTGCCGTCCGCGACCGCCTTCTTGATGCGCTCCCAGATGTGCGGCTGGTGCTCCTTGACCCAGGCGTACTGCTGGGCCTGTGAACAGGCGAAGACCAGCTCGGGATAGTCCTTCGCGAGCGCCGTCACATTGGCAAAGGTGCGCGATGCCTTGCGTACCGTCTCGCGCAGCGGCCACAGCCAGGCCGAGTCGATGTGGGCGTGCCCGGTGGCCGAGACCCGGTGCGCGCTCGCGTGGGCGGGACTTGCGAGGACCTCCGTCAGCTCGGCCCGCGCCGCCGCCGCCGTGCCCGACACGTCGTGCAGATCGAGTGCGTCGAGCGAACGCTCCAGGGCGCGCAGGATCTCGTGACGCCGCGGACGGGCCGCGTCCAGTTCGTACATCAGCTCGGAAAGGACCTCGATGTCCAGGGTCAACTGCCATACGTCCTCGTCCAGTACGGCGAGATCGGCAGACGCGAATCGGTAGATGGGACCATCACCCGCGGTCAGTACGTCGCCCAGGGGTGTCGGTTCGAAGTCGTGCAGGATCGCGGGGTTGGCCGCCGCCTCCAGGAGGAGGTGCACCGGCTCGCCGCCCCGTGCGGAGGCTGCCACGGGAATGTGCCGGTTGCGCGGGTGAATGCCCTTGAGGGGGACGCCCGAGGCGTCGTACACCAGACCTTCCGCCTGGAAGCCGGGGCCCTCACCGGTGAAGCCGGGGTCGACGACCACCTCGACGTGGCGCCCGCGCCAGTCGTCGGGCACCTGACCGCGCAGCCGGAACCAACTGGTTGACCAGGGTTTTCCCCACGCCGTGCCCGTCTCGAAGGGTTCGTACGTGGCATCGAGGGCCGCGGCGACGGGCACGGGTTCGCCGGGCGCGTGCCAGACGGAGAGGCTGAGCGGCACACGGTCCGCGTACTGGGCGGGGCGGATGAACTGCCGCAGGGCGCGCTCCAGGCGACCCTCCACCAGCAGTCGGTCGTCGTGCACGGCGGCTCCTCAAAGCGCTCGGGCGGGACCGATGTGACGCGATCGGGCCCGGTCGGGATCAAGCAGAAACGGTCCACGGCTTCACTTCCCCGTCGGGCTCGGGCGCACCCACTCCAATGCTTGACGAATGGACATGAGTGCCGCCAACCGAGTGGGGCATGAATGCCGTGAGGGTGTTCGAGCAGGGAGGAATTGACTCGTTTGTGGGCGGGGGTCATGACAAGGCAAGCAAGAGGGGGCAGTCCCATCCAGTTCGGGACGTCTTCGCCGATAGCAAGGGACGGGCCGATCGACGACAAGCCGGTGGAGCTCCATAGGGCTCAACTCCGGCGCAGATTGGGGAGATCCGACCTGAGGGCGGTCCCTGAGGTCAGGGGCGCCCTGCGTGAACTGCTCCGGGCCTGGGGGACGCCCGGAAGGCCCGAGGTGGCCGAGCTGCTGACCAGCGAGCTCGTCACGAACGCACTGGTGCACACCGATCGCGACGCCATTCTGACGGCGACCGTGCGGCCCGGCGGGCTGCGCGTCGAGGTCAGGGACTTCGTTGGGCGCCGCCCGGAGCTCTGCGGGCCGAATGCCGACGACAGCACGCATGGCCGCGGCCTGATGCTCGTGCAGTCCCTCGCCGACGCGTGGGGTGTGCGGGTCCACGGGGTCGGAAAGGTGGTGTGGTTCGAGCTGGACGGCGGCCCGGCATGAGCCGGACCGCCGGTCAACTCCCGTCCTGCGCCGCTGACATCAGCCGAACTGCTGCTCCAGATCCTTGAGCTTGCGCTCAAGGGAGTCGAGCCGCGGCAGCGCCTGGGTGTCGTCCTCGGCCGTGAGGTCGACGGTGACGGGTTCAGCGCCGTTCTTCACGGCCTGGAGAGCGGGACGGGAGCGCAGCGGCAGCTGGTCCTGTTCCAGTTCTTGCGGCGCTATGGCAGGGTCCGCGCCGGCCTGCGCGGACCCGGTCGCCGGCGCGACCGCCGGCAGATCGACCTGACGTCCGCCGCCGCGGCCCGGCAGGCTGCGGTGGCCCCTGCTGATCGCCTTGAGCTGCGCACGTTCCAGCTTCTCCCGGTCCTTCCTGCGGGTCCGGGTGCGCTCCTTCTCGCGCCGGTCCTCGCGGACCTCCTCGACCGCCTCGTCCAGACTGCGTACGCCTTCGAGGAGCATCAGCGACCAGGCGCCGAAGGTCTCCCGCGGTGCGCGCAGCCACCGTACGATCCGGATCTGCGGCAACGGCCTTGGCACCAGGCCCTGTTCACGCAGCGCCGCGCGGCGGGTCTGCTTCAGCGCGCGGTCGAAGAGCACCGCCGCCGACAGCGACATTCCGGCGAAGAACTGCGGGGCGCCCGCGTGGCCGAGGCCCCTGGGCGCGTGCACCCAGTTGAACCAGGCGGCCGCGCCCGCGAACGTCCACACCAGGAGGCGCGAGCCGAGCGCCGCGTCACCATGGCTGGCCTCGCGCACGGCGAGCACGGAGCAGAACATCGCCGCGCCGTCGAGCCCGAACGGGACCAGGTACTCCCAGCCGCCCGTGAGGTTGAGATTCTGCCGACCGAAGCCGACGAGGCCGTGGAAGGAGAGTGCGGCGGCGACCGCCGCACAGCAGAACAGCAGGACGTACGAGGCCGTTCCATAGATTGCTTCCTTGCGCCTGCGGCGCTCCTCGCTGCGTTCCCAGGAGTCGTCTCCGGAGGCTCCGGTGGCCGCCTTCTGCCCGGCGCGCTTGCCGCGTGCGAGTACCGCCACCGCCACCAGCATGCCCAGGAGCAGGACGCCACCCGGAAGCAGCCAGTCCAGCGATATGTCGGTCAGTCTCATCTGGGGTCCCTTGCGTCGCGGTAGGGCGTTCGGGCGCCATAGTGGCCCAATCCCGATGACCCCCAGAGGGGTTTTTGCGCAAGAAGACGCCAAGGGGGGTGCATAGGGGTGCGGCGCGCGCCGTTTTGCTCGAACTAGGGCCCCGGCGTGGGAAGTTGGGTTCGATTAAACGGACACGAAAGGGTGGTTCGAGGAGGAGGGGGTGCGATTTGGGCTCGGAGCGAGCCGCGGATCAGGCGGCCGCGGCGGCGCTGAGGCGCGCGACGCGTTCCGCGTCACAGGTGCGCGGACAGGTCACACAGGTGTCCTCGGGGCGCAGCGTGTAGAACATGCAGCAGCTCGCGCGGTCCCGCGTCGGCAGGGACTCGCCGTTCGGCCCCCGCAGCTCACGGAACCCCGCCGTGCCCACGTACGGCTTGGTGGCGCCGGGGAGCAGCCGCTCCAGTTCCGTCGTGGCGCGCTGCTCCTCGCCGAGCAGATGGGCGATGTACCAGAGCCCCTCGACGATCTCGTCCGTGGCGACGCTCCACAGGGCGCGCGAGCGGCGACGCATCCGGGGGCCGAAGGCGTCGAGGAGCGGTCCCAGGTGCTCGGCGACGGAGGCCCGCACCTCCGCGCGCAGGGCCTCCTCGTCCGGCACGACGCGGGTGCCCGGGAGCGAGGCGGCGGGATCGCCGGGCAAGCAGGCGAAGCCCGCGCTGCGTACGGCGAGGCGGCCGAGCGTGCGCTGGAAGGACACGTTCTCCACGGGATAGCGCGGCACACGGCGGTGCAGGAACCACGGCATGGTGATGAGGAGGGTGGCGGGCCAGGCGTAGCGGTGCAGCGCGAAGCTCGCGATGACGTCCGGGCGCCCCGCCTGTCCGTAGTCCCTCAGTACCTGTGCCTCGTCCCACGCCATGAACGCGTCGAGGTCGGCCCCGCCCTCCGCGAGCCGGGCGGCGGTGACCCAGCCGTCGCCCTGTGGGGCCTTCTCGTGTTCGCCGAGCTCGCTCACGAGCAGTCCGGGGAACACCTCGGTGAGGCGGGCGTAGGCGTCCGCGAGGACGCTCGGGGCGGGCTTCGCCAAGGTGGGAACGGACATGCGAGGACCACCGAATCACGATCGATTACAGGTAAGCCTAACCTTACCCAGAATGATCGAGGTTTCAACTGCGGGGCTGTCCGCCTATGGTGCCTCTCGTACCTTTCGGACCGAGCGGACTTTGGGGTGGACCTCGTGGAGCAGGCCAGAGCGCATGACGCGTACCGCCTCGCCGTCCGTGTTCCGGAGCAGATGCGGGCGGCGACGGCCCGGGACGCGGTCGCCCCCGTGGCCCGCGGTGAGCACACGCACGGGGAAGCGGCCGTACGGGCGCCGGTTCCCGCGCCCCGCAAGACGGTGCAGCGGAACTCGGTACGCGGGCAGATCCTGGACGCTCTGCGGGACGCGCTCGTCGGGGGCGACCTCGCGCCCGGCGAGGTGTACTCGGCGCCCGTGCTCGGCGAACGCTTCGGGGTCTCGGCGACTCCGGTGCGCGAGGCGATGCAGCAGCTGGCGATCGAGGGCGCCGTGGAGGTCGTGCCGAACCGCGGCTTCCGGGTCACCGAGCGGAGCGCGCGGGAGCTGGGGGAGCTTGCGGAGGTGCGGGCGCTGATCGAGGTGCCGGTGATGCTGCGGCTCGCCCGTACGGTGCCTGCGGCGCGGTGGTGTGAGTTGCGTCCGCTGGCGGAGGCGAGTGCGGTGGCTGCGGCGGGCGGGGACCTTGCCCGGTACGCGGAGGCGGACCGGGCCTTTCACGGGGCGGTCCTAGCCCTCTCGGGCAACCAGCAGCTGGTGCAGGTGGCGGACGATCTGCACCGCCGGTCGCAGTGGCCCCTCGTCAGCGGGCCCGTCCATGCCCGGCGCGCCGATCTTGTCGCTGATGCGGCGGAGCATATGGCTCTGCTGGAGGCGTTGGTGGTGCAGGACCTGGGGGTCGTCCAGACGTTGGTGCGGGAGCACTTTGCCGGTGCCGGGGGCTAGGTTCGGGCGTTCCCTGCGGGGCTCTCCCCAATCCCACCCCTCCCCGAAACCAAGGGGCTCCGCCCCCTGGACCCCCGACAAGATGTCCTCAAACGCCGGACGGGCTGAATTTTTCAGCCCGTCCGGCGTTTGAGGACGAACTCGGCGAAGCCGGTGATGATGGCCATCAGGGCCGGAGGCCTACGCCGCCGGCGCCGGTGGCGACAAATGCTGTGACAGCCATGACGGCACCCCGCCCATCAGGCGGAAAAGGCGAGCCGCCTCGGCCCGGAGGCGGCCCGCCTCCGGTTCGGGTTCCGTGTCGGCGAGAGCCGCCAGCGCAGGCGCCGTACCGACCAGATACCCCAGCTCCTCCCGGATCCGCAGCGATTCCGCGAACCCGTGCCGCGCCTCCGCCAACTCGCCCTCCCGCAGGGCGAGTCCGGCCAGGTGACGCCAGGTGAAGGAGAGCAGCAGAGGATCGGAATGCGCCGTCGCCCCCGCATGCGCCCGCCGGTAGGCGGCCCGCGCCGCCTGGGGCGAGTCCGAGATGTGCTCGGCGATCAGACCCCGGCGGAAGTCGAGCAGAGGCCGCCCCGAAGCATTCGGGGCAAGCAGCGCCGCCGCCCGCCCCAGCGCCGTACGCGCCTCGTCGGCCCGGTCCCGTACGGCGAGCACCGTGGAGGCGTACGCGAGCTGGCCGCGCTCGCAGGCCGCCGCCCCGCGGTCCTCGTCCTCGACGGCCAGCGCCTCGGCGGTCCGCAGTCCGTCCTCCGCCTCCGCCCAGCCCTCGCCCGTGAACAGGCACCGCTCCACCAGGAGTGAGGTTCTCTGCAGGGCCGGCCCCGGTCCCTCCCGCGAGGCGAGCAGTGCTGCCGCGTCGGTCCAACAGCCGCGCGAGCGCAGCCGCCATACCGCGGTCTGGAGTGGATCGTCCCCTGCAGTCGTTCCGGAACCAGACATGGCGGTATGCGCCACGTTGCCCTCCCCGAGCACGCCATTGAGCTGTTGAGTCGTGGGCGCATCTCAGCATGGATCGGCGCACCCGGCCAAGAGGCTGGGTGAAAGATTTCACAAAGGGCCGACCATGAAAGGGGTTTGAGGGAGGTCGCTCGCGTCAGCTCATCCGCAGTGCCAGGAAGAAATCGAGCTTGTCCTCGAGGCGTGAGAGGTCACGACTCGTCAACTGCTCGATACGGCCCACTCGGTAGCGCAACGTGTTGACGTGCAGGTGCAGCCGCGCCGCGCACCGCGTCCAGGAACCGTCGCAGTCGAGGAACGCCTCCAGGGTCGGGATGAGCTCCGCCCGGTGGCGCCGGTCGTAGTCCCGCAGCGGGTCCAGGAGGCGGGCCGTGAACGCGCGGCGCACGTCGTCCGGGACGAAGGGCAGCAGCAGGACGTGCGAGGCCAGCTCCTGGTGGCCCGCGGCGCAGACGCGCCCCGGACGCGCCGCCGCGACCCGGCGGGCGTGCCGGGCCTCCTCCAGGGCGCCGCGCAGGCCCTCGGCCGAGTGCACGGACGCGCTGACGCCGAGCGTGAGGCGCCCGTCGCCGTCGAGACCCGCCGAGAGCGGGTCGCGGACGGACTCCAGGAGGGAGTCGGCAAGGAGGCCCGTCTCCGAGCCGTCGTGCTCCGTGGAGACCGCGGGCAGCGGCACGAGCGCGATCGCCTCGTCACCCGTATGGGCCACCGCGATGCGGTCGGACGGTTCGGGGCCCGCCGACAGGGGGTCCACGAGGATCTCCTCCAGGAGGGACTGGGCCACCGGGCCGCCGTCGATCTCGCCCCCGTCCCACTCCACGCGGGCCACCACGACCTGCCAGTGCGGTGCCGCGCCCAGGCCGGGAAGGAGCACGGGGGCGGCGACCCGCAGGCGCGCCGCGATCTCCGCCGGTGCCGCGCCCGTCTGGACCAGTTCGAGGACCTCCTGCGCCAGCCTGCGCCGGACCGTGCGGGCGGCGTCGCGCCGGTCGCGCTCCACCGCGATCAGCTGGGTGACGCCCTGCAGCAGGTCCAGCCGCTCCTCGGGCCAGTCGCCCGCGTCGGCCTCGACCGCGAGGAACCAGTCGGAAAGGACCGTCTCGCGCACGTCGCGCAGCGCGGCCGTGCTCGCAGCGGCCGCCGCCGAAGCCGACGCGGAACCCGAACCGCGCCCACTGCTCCGGATGGGGAACAGGGAGTACGTCGAGCCGTCCACCTGGACCCGGTGGGGGCCCCGGCGACCCGTGCGGGCCGCGGCCAGGTGTTCGCCCGCCAGACGCGCGCAGACGGCCGCGGGCAGGGCGGGGCCCGCGGCGCTCGACCCCGCGATGGCGCGGCCCGCGGGGGACAGGACCCAGGCCCGCAGGTCCAGGTCGGAGCCCAGCAGGTCCAGGACGACGTCGGGGCCGCCGCCCGTGGGGCCCGAGGTCATCAGGCGGCGGTGCCGGTCGACGACGGCCGCCAGGTCACCGGCACGCTCGCCGGACACCTGGCGCACGACGTGCTCGGTGATCGTCGCGAAGGCGACCGACTCGTTCACGGCGAACAGCGGCAGACGGTGCCGTGCACAGGCCTCGACGATGTCGTCGGGGACATCGCCCAACTCGGCCTCGCCCGCCGCGAGGGCCGCCACTCCGGCGCTCGCGAGGGTCCGTACGAAGGGTTCGGTGTCCGTGGCGTCGCGGCGCCAGGCGAGACCGGTCAGGACCAGCTCGCCGCCCGCCAGATACCGGCTGGGGTCGCGCAGGTCGGTGGTCATCACACCGCGCACGGTGCGGTCGAGCTCTTCCTCACCGCCGAGCAGCCGCAGGCCCAGCGCGTCGGTGTCAAGGAGTGCGCGCAGCCGCATGGTGGTCGCCGCCGATCTTGTCTCGAATGGGATGTACAGACAGTCCGTGTCTGTCGACTCTGTGTGGACCGGAGCCCCCGTGTCCTGGGGTGCCTCCGGTTTCCAGGGGGAAGCCGCGAGGTTACTGAGGCCCGTTCTTCATACGAATCTACAAGACGCGCGCCTTGGCCAGCCAACTCCTTCATGGTTTCGGTGACTGACCCCATGGGACGGCGGAGCGGTGTACTTGCCCCACTCCGCGTTAACAGCACATGAACGAGCAGTCGAGGGACGAATGGCACCTGTGGCCGGAACGAAGTCCCTTGAAGCGAACGACCCACGATACGAAGAAGAGAGCCTCATGGACTTCCTTCGCCCCGCCAGCTGGGAGGAGGCGCTCGCCGCCAAGGCCGAGCACCCGACAGCTGTGCCGATTGCGGGTGGCACCGACGTGATGGTCGAGATCAACTTCGACCACCGTCGTCCCGAGTACCTGCTTGACCTCAACCGCATCGCCGAGCTGCGCGAGTGGTCGGTGGGCGAGGAGACGGTCCAGCTGGGCGCCTCGGTTCCCTACACCACGATCATGGAGGAGCTGCGCACCGAGCTCCCCGGTCTCGCACTGGCCTCCCACACCGTCGCGTCCCCGCAGATCCGCAACCGCGGCGGCGTCGGCGGCAACCTCGGCACGGCGTCCCCGGCCGGTGACGCCCACCCCGCGCTGCTCGCCGCCGACTGCGAGGTCGAGGTGGAGTCCGTACGCGGCTCGCGCCTCATCCCGATCGACGACTTCTACACCGGCGTGAAGCGCAACGCCCTCGCCCAGGACGAGCTGATCAAGTCCGTCCACATCAAGAAGGCGGACGGCCCCCAGCAGTACTCGAAGGTCGGCACCCGCAACGCGATGGTCATCGCCGTGTGCGCCTTCGGCATCGCCCTGCACCCCGAGACCCGGACCGTACGGACCGGCATCGGCTCCGCGGCCCCGACCCCCATTCGGGCCAAGGCGGCCGAGGAATTCCTGAACGCGGCGCTCGAAGAGGGCGGCTTCTGGGACAGCAAGAAGATCATCACCCCCTCGATCGCCAAGCAGTTCGCGGAGCTCGCCTCCGGTGCCGCCAACCCGATCGACGACGTCCGCGGCACGGCGAACTACCGCCGGCACGCCGTCGGCATCATGGCCCGCCGCACGCTCGGCTGGACCTGGGAGTCGTACCGCGGCAACGGCCGCAGCACTGAGGGAGTCGCATAATGCGCGTGAACTTCACGGTCAACGGCCGTCAGCAGGAAGCCGACGACGTCTGGGAGGGCGAGTCCCTCCTCTACGTCCTGCGCGAGCGCATGGGGCTTCCCGGTTCGAAGAACGCCTGCGAGCAGGGCGAGTGCGGATCCTGCACCGTCCGCCTCGACGGCGTACCGGTCTGCTCGTGTCTCGTCGCCGCCGGTCAGGTCCAGGACCGAGAGGTCGTCACCGTCGAGGGCCTCGCGGACTACGCCAAGCACCGCGAGGACTCCCACCCGGGCGGCGCCTGCGGCTCCGTCTGCGGCGGCACCAGCCTCCAGGAAGCCCGCCAGTGGCAGGCGAAGGGCACCGACGGCCAGACCGGTGAGGGCGGCGAACTCTCCCAGATCCAGCAGGCGTTCATCGACGCCGGCGCCGTCCAGTGCGGTTTCTGCACCCCCGGTCTCCTCGTCGCGGCCGACGAGCTCCTGGAGCGCAACGCCTCGCCGTCGGACGCCGACATCCGTGAGGCGCTCTCCGGCAACCTCTGCCGCTGCACCGGTTACGAGAAGATCCTGGACGCGGTCCGCCTGGCGGCCGCCCGTCAGGAAGAGACGGTCTGATCATGGCTGGAACCAAGACCACCACGGGCGCGCCCACCGAGGTCACCCAGAAGCACAACAAGGGTGGCATCGGCGAGTCCACGCTCCGCCCGGACGGCACCCTCAAGGTCACCGGCGAGTTCGCCTACTCCTCGGACATGTGGCACGAGGACATGCTCTGGGGCCAGACGCTGCGCAGCACCGTCGCGCACGCCGAGATCGTCTCGATCGACACCGTCGAGGCGCTCAAGACGCCGGGCGTGTACGCCGTTCTGACGTACGACGACCTGCCCGCCGAGATGAAGAACTACGGCCTGGAGCTCCAGGACACCCCGGTCCTCGCCCACGGCAAGGTCCGTCACCACGGTGAGCCGGTCGCCCTCGTGGCCGCCGACCACCCGGAGACCGCACGCCGTGCCGCCGCGAAGATCGTGGTCGAGTACAGGGAACTGCCCGTCATCACCGACGAGGCGTCGGCGACCGCTCCGGACGCCGTCCTCGTCCACGAGGGCCGCAGCGACGAGTACATCAAGCACGTCCCGCACCCGAACATCGTGCACAACCAGCCGATCATCCGGGGCAACGCCGAAGAGGCCGCCAAGAAGGCCGACTTCATCGTCAAGGGCGAGTACACCTTCGGCATGCAGGACCAGGCCTTCCTCGGCCCGGAGTCCGGCCTCGCCGTACCGGCCGAGGACGGCGGCGTCGACCTGTACGTCGCCACCCAGTGGCTGCACTCGGACCTCGAACAGATCGCCCCCGTCCTCGGCCTGCCCGAGGACAAGGTGCGCATGACGCTCTCCGGCGTCGGCGGCGCGTTCGGCGGTCGCGAGGACATCTCGATGCAGATCCACGCCTGCCTCCTGGCGCTGCGCACCGGCAAGCCGGTCAAGATCGTCTACAACCGCTTCGAGTCCTTCTTCGGCCACGTGCACCGCCACCCGGCGAAGCTCTACTACGAGCACGGCGCCACCAAGGACGGCAAGCTCACGCACATGAAGTGCAAGATCGTCCTGGACGGCGGCGCCTACGCGTCGGCCTCCCCGGCGGTCGTGGGCAACGCCTCGTCCCTGTCGGTCGGTCCGTACGTGATCGAGGACGTCGACATCGAGGCGATCGCCCTCTACTCGAACAACCCGCCCTGCGGCGCGATGCGCGGCTTCGGCGCCGTTCAGGCCTGCTTCGCCTACGAGGCGCAGATGGACAAGCTCGCCGACAAGGTGGGCATGGACCGGGTCGAGTTCCGCCAGCTCAACGCCATGTCGCAGGGCACGCTCCTGCCGACGGGACAGCCCGTCGACTCGCCGGCCCCGGTCGCCGAGATCCTGCGCCGCGTCAAGGCCCGCCCGCTGCCGCCCGAGCGCCAGTGGGAGTCCAGCGAGGGCGCGGACGTCCGCGCGCTGCCCGGCGGCCTCTCCAACACCACGCACGGCGAAGGCGTCGTACGAGGCGTCGGCTACGCGGTCGGCATCAAGAACGTCGGCTTCTCCGAGGGCTTCGACGACTACTCCACCGCCAAGGTGCGCATGGAGGTCATCAACGGCGAGCCGGTCGCGACCGTGCACACCGCGATGGCGGAGGTCGGCCAGGGCGGCATCACCGTCCACGCGCAGATCGCCCGCACCGAGCTCGGCGTCCAGCAGGTGACGATCCACCCCGCCGACACCCAGGTGGGCAGCGCCGGTTCGACGTCCGCGTCGCGTCAGACGTACGTCACCGGTGGCGCCGTCAAGAACTCCTGCGAGCTCGTCCGCGAGAAGGTCCTGGAGATCGGCCGCCGCAAGTTCGGCTCGTACCACCCGGCGTGGGCCACCGCCGAACTCCTCCTGGAGGGCGGCAAGGTCGTCACCGACGGCGGCGAGGCCCTCGCGGACCTGGCCGAGCTGCTCGAAGGCGAGAGCGTCGAGGTCGAGGCCGAGTGGCGGCACCGCCCGACCGTGGCCTTCGACAAGAAGACCGGTCAGGGCAACGGCCACGTCCAGTACTCGTTCGCCGCGCACCGCGCGGTCGTCGAGGTGGACACCGAGCTCGGCCTGGTCAAGGTCATCGAGCTCGCCACCGCGCAGGACGTCGGCAAGGCGCTCAACCCGCTCTCCGTCGTCGGCCAGATCCAGGGTGGCACCACCCAGGGCCTGGGCGTCGCGGTGATGGAGGAGATCATCGTCGACCCGAAGACCGCGAAGGTGCGCAACCCCTCCTTCACGGACTACCTCATCCCGACCATCCTCGACACCCCGACCATCCCGGTCGACGTGCTCGAACTGGCCGACCCGAACGCGCCCTACGGCCTTCGCGGCATGGGCGAGGCCCCGACCCTCTCCTCGACTCCGGCCGTCCTCGCGGCGATCCGGAACGCGACGGGCCTGGAGCTGAACAAGACGCCGGTACGCCCCGAACACCTCACCGGTACCTGATCCCAAGATCTCTCCGGGCGGCGCGTGCCTCCCACGGAACGTCACACTTCCCGTCGCCCGTGCCGCCCGGAGAACCCCAGTACCGCACCGCTCGCGGTCATCGCAGTACCTACGCAGCACCCACGCTCTTCGGAGCCCCAGTTCGTCTCGGGCCGTCCCCCGGGTCGTGCGCCCAACGCACCATCCCAAATCCCGCAGTCTCCACAGGCCCGACCCTCTTGTGAACCGCCTGTTGCGGGTGCCCCTTTGAACCTTGGGAGTTAGGCACCATGACCCAGCAGTCAACGGAGCCGAAGACCACCGCAGAGGACGCGGGCAACGGCTCACGCGTCCCCGCCGGCAGGTCTTGGCTGGACCGCTATTTCCACATAACGCGCAGAGGATCGACCGTCGGCCGGGAGGTGCGCGGCGGCATCACCACCTTCATGGCGATGGCCTACATCATCCTGCTCAACCCGGTGATCCTCTCGGTTCCCGACGCCACGGGACACCGCCTCGACGGTGATCAGCTGACCACCGCCACCGTCTTCGCGGCTGCCGCCACCACCATCGTCATGGGCATCCTCGGCAATGTGCCGCTTGCCCTCGCGGCGGGACTCAGCGTCTCCGCCGTGATGGCCTTCCAGGTCGCCCCGGAGATGACCTGGGGCAACGCGATGGCGATGTGCATCATCTACGGCGCCATCATCATCCTGCTGGTCCTCACCGGCCTGCGGACCCTGATCATGGACGCGATCCCCCTGGCGCTGAAGCACGCCATCACCATGGGCATCGGCATGTTCGTCACGCTGATCGGCCTGGTCCAGGCGGGCTTCGTCACCTCCATGCCGTCCAAGCACGGCGACATGTACGCGAAGCCGATCCAGCTGGGCGTCGACGACAAGCTCATGGGCTGGCCCGTCCTCTGCTTCGCCGTCACCGTCCTGCTGATCTTCCTGCTCCAGGTCCGCAAGGTCCCCGGCGCGATCCTCATCGGCATCGTCGGCGGCACCGTCTTCGCGGCGATCGTCCACCAGCTCGCGGGCATGAGCCCCAAGGACTGGGGTCTGAACGCCCCGGAGCTCGACGGCTCCGTCGTCTCGTCGCCCGACTTCGGCCTCTTCGGCGAGGTGTCCTTCAGCGGCGTCGGGGACATCGGCGCCATCACCGTCGGTGTCATCGTCTTCACCCTGGTCCTGGCCGGCTTCTTCGACGCCATGGGCACCATCATCGGCATCGGCCAGCAGGCCAACCTCGCCGACAAGGACGGCAAGATGCCGGGCCTGAACAAGGCCCTGGCGATCGACGGTGCCGGCGGCGTCGTCGGTGGTGTCGCCGGCGCGTCCGGCCAGACCGTCTTCGTCGAGTCCACCGCGGGCGTCGGCGACGGCGCGCGCACCGGCTTCGCGAGCGTCATCACCGGCCTCGCGTTCGCGCTGTGCCTCTTCTTCACCCCGCTCGCCCAGCTCATCCCGACCCAGGTCGCCTCCGCCGCCCTCGTCGTCATCGGCGCGATGATGCTGAGCAACGCCCGGCACATCGACTGGACCGACCAGGCCACCGCCATCCCGGTGTTCCTCACCACGGTCCTGATGCCGTTCACGTACTCCATCACGGTGGGTATCGCGGCCGGTGTCATCGCCCACGTCCTGATCAAGGCCGCGCAGGGCAGGGCACGTGAGATCGGCTGGCTCATGTGGGTGCTCGCCCTCGTGTTCCTGGCCTTCTTCGCGCTCCACCCGATCGAGAACTGGATGGGCGTCAAGTAGCCCGTCCAGGTCCTCACACACCCGTTAGGAGACGGACATGCTGGACATCGCCGAAGAGCTGAACCGGTGGGTCGAGCAGGGACGCGACTTCGCCGTCGCCACCGTGGTGGCGGTCGGCGGCAGCGCGCCCCGGCAGCCCGGTGCGGCCCTGGCCGTCGACTCCGACGGCACGGCCATCGGCTCCGTCTCCGGCGGGTGTGTGGAAGGCGCCGTCTACGAACTGTGCCAACAGGCCCTGCAAGACGGCGAAAGCGTCCTCGAACGCTTCGGATACAGCGACGAGGACGCCTTCGCCGTGGGACTGACCTGCGGCGGCATCATCGACATCCTCGTCACCCCGGTCCGCGCGGACTCCGCCGCGCGACCGGTCATCGCCGCCGCGCTCGCGGCGGCGGCATCGGGCGAGGCCGCGGCCGTCGCCCGCATCACTTCCGGCCCCGCGGAACTCGTGGGCCGCGCCCTTCTCGTACGGGCGGACGCCGACGCCCCTCATGAGGGCGGGCTCGGCGGGCATCCCGAGCTGGACCGCACCGCCGCGGGCGAGGCCCGCGCCCTGCTGGACGCGGGGCGCACTGGCACGGTGGAGATCGGCGAGGACGGCTCGCGCTGCGGGCAGCCGCTCACCCTCCTCGTCGAGTCGAGCGTTCCGCCGCCCCGCATGATCGTGTTCGGCGCGATCGACTTCGCGTCCGCGCTCGTCAGGGTCGGCAAGTTCCTCGGCTACCGCGTGACCGTCTGCGACGCGCGGCCCGTGTTCGCCACGGCGGCGCGGTTCCCGGACGCGGACGAGATCGTCGTCGAGTGGCCGCACGAGTACCTGAAGCGCACGGACGTCGACGCCCGCACCGTCGTGTGCGTCCTGACGCACGACGCCAAGTTCGACGTGCCGTTGCTCGAACTCGCCCTGCGCCTCCCGGTCGCCTACGTGGGCGCGATGGGTTCGCGCCGCACGCACGAGGACCGCAACGAGCGGCTGCGTGAAGTCGGCGTGAGCGAGCTGGAACTGGCCAGGCTGCGCTCGCCCATCGGTCTCGACCTCGGCGCGCGCACCCCGGAGGAGACGGCCCTCTCCATCGCCGCGGAGATCGTCGCGAACCGGCGGGGCGGCAGCGGCGTCTCGTTGACGGGCGCGCACACGCCGATCCACCACGACGCCTCGCGGCGGCCCGCCGGGCGTATCGGGTCCGTGGCCTGAGGGGCCCCTGCTGTTACCTTGCGTCACGAGTTGATCACTTTGTTACGCAATAGGAGCATTCGTGAAGGTCGCCTGCGTCGGTGGCGGGCCCGCCGCCCTCTACCTCTCGATCCTGCTCAAGCGGCAGGACCCGTCCCACGACATCACCGTCCACGAACGCAACCCGGCAGGATCGACGTACGGCTGGGGGGTCACCTACTGGGGCGGCCTGCTCGACAAACTCCGGGCCGGCGACCCCGAGTCCGCGCGCGCCATCAGCGAGCACTCGGTCCGCTGGAGCGACGGCGTCGCGCACGTCGGCGACCGCACGACGGTCCACCACGGCGACGAGGGCCACGGCATCGGGCGCCACCGGCTTCTCGACATCCTCACGAGCCGGGCCCGCTCCCTCGGCGTACGCGTCGAGTTCGAGAGCGAAATCACCGACGCGGCCCAGCTGCCCGACGCCGACCTCGTCGTCGCGGGCGACGGCGTCAGGAGCGCCCTGCGCGAGCGCCACACCGACCACTTCGGCGCCGAGATCACGCTCGGCCGCAACAAGTACATCTGGCTCGGCACCACGAAGGTCTTCGACTCCTTCACCTTCGCCTTCGTGGAGACCGCGCACGGCTGGATCTGGTGCTACGGCTACCGCTTCAGCGACGAGAAGAGCACCTGCGTCATCGAGTGCTCCCCGGAGACCTGGACGGGCCTTCGCCTGCACGAGGTGAGCGAGGCCGAAGGGCTCGCCCTCCTTGAGCGGCTCTTCGCCGGGCCCCTGGACGGGCACCGCCTGATCGGCCGCGCGCAGGCCGACGGCAGCGCGCAGTGGCTCAACTTCCGGACGCTGACCAACCGGACGTGGCACCGCGGCAACGTGGTCCTGCTCGGCGACGCCGCGCACACCACGCACTACTCGATCGGGGCGGGCACGACGCTCGCCCTGGAGGACGCCATCGCCCTGGCGGACGCCCTGCGGGGAAACACCGACCTCACCGCCGCCCTCACGGGCTACGAACGGGAGCGGCGTTCCGCCCTTCTCTCCGTCCAGAGCGCGGCCCGCTACAGCGCCCAGTGGTACGAGAACCTGCCGCGCTACATCGGCCTCGACCCGGCCCAGATGTTCGCGCTCCTCGGCCAGCGCCACTCACCGCTGCTGCCGCACATCCCCCCGCAGCTCTACTACCGGATCGACCGCGCCGCCGAGCAGTTGGAGCCCCTGCGCCGGATGAAGCGGTGGCTGGGCCCGAGGGTGGCGCGGACGCTGCACGGACGGGTACGGGACTCGCGGGGCTGAACCGGCGGGCCGCGCGCCCCTTACGCGAAGGGGCGGGGCGGAGGAGCGGAGAGCAGCCCGTCCACCGCCCGCCCGAACATCCGTCGTCCGGCGGCCGCGAGCACCCTGTCGAAGACCGCCGGCAGCCACCGCACGCGCAGTTCCTCCCGCCAGAGCACCGTCGAACCAGTCGCTCCGGCTCGCGGAGACACCTCGATCTCCGCCCACCCCGTCACGAACGACCCCCGCTTCTCCAGCCGGCACAGGCCGCCGCCCGCCTCGGCCGGGCGCCACGTCACGACCTCCATCACGTCGTCGAAGCCGACGGGGCCGAGCCCGCTGCGGGCGACGAAGACCGTGCCCTCCCTGTGGGGCGGCGGTGTCCGCACGACGACCCGCGTCAGCGGGACCACGTCGGCATGCCGCTCCCAGGTGGTGAGCCGGCGCCAGACGTCGTCGGCGGGCAGGGATGATTCCCGGTCGATACGGAAGAGAGCCACACGGCGATCCTGCCAGGCCCCGGCGGCGAAACGCGCCTTCTACGGAGCCACGGATGCGAGTCCTGCGGGTCCTACGGGCGGTAGACCTTGCCCGGCTCGGCCTTCCCCGGCGCGAGCAGCTGCGGAACCGTCACGAAGACGTAGCCGCGCTTCTTCAACTCGTCGATGATGCCCGGCACCGCGGGCACCGTCCCCTTGTAGATGTCGTGCAGCAGGATGATGCCGTCCCGCTCGGTCTGGTCGATGACGCGCTTCTTGATCAGCGCGGAGTCGTTGGTCGTGTAGTCCTTGGCGGTCACGCTCCACAGGACCTCCGAGAGGCCCTCCTCGCGCGAGATCTTGTTGACGTCCGGGTTCGTGCGGCCCTGCGGAGGGCGCATCAGCGTCGGCTTGCGGCCGATCAGTTTCTCTATCGCCTCGTCGGCCCTGCGCAGTTCCTCGCGCGCCTCGTCCGGCGTGATGTCGGTGAGGATCTTGTGCGACCAGGTGTGGCTCGCCACCTCGTGCCCTTCGGCGTCCATGCGCTTCACGAGCTCGGGGTGCTCGGCTATGTGGTTCTTGCCGAGCAGGAAGAAGGTGGCGGGCACCTTCTCCTCCTTGAGGATGTCGAGCAGCCGCGCCGAGTTCTCGCTCGGCCCCGCGTCGAACGTCAGGGCCACGCACTTGGTGCTGCGGCAGTCGACCGTCCCGACCTTCGCCCTGCCCTTCACGCCCACCGATGCCGCGTCCTTGCGCACGGAGCTGGGGGAGGTGGTGTCCACCTTGGTGCAACCCGTGAGGGCGACGGCCATGACCGCGGCGGTCATGGCCGTCATGTAAGCGGCTCGACGGAACCCCGGGGCGGATCTCTTCATCTTGCTTTTCGCAGCGGACATGCGAGCACTATACACAGTGTGTATATACCGAGTGTATAGAGGGCTCCCGGGAGCTCGCTTGCCTTGTTGTGTCCGGGTCGGCGGCCGCTCTAACGGTCGCTCACCAGGCCGTCCATCCAGGCCTCGACCGCGGCGGAGTCACGCGGCAGACCCGCCGACAGGTTCTCGTTGCCGTCCGCGGTGACGAGGATGTCGTCCTCGATGCGGACCCCGATGCCCCGGTACTCCTCGGGCACGGTGAGGTCGTCCGGCTGGAAGTACAGGCCCGGTTCGACGGTGAGCACCATGCCCGCCTCCAGTACTCCGCCGACGTACTCCTCGGTGCGCGCCTGGGCGCAGTCGTGGACGTCGAGGCCGAGCATGTGGCCCGTGCCCGCCATGGTGAAGCGCCGTTGCAGCGCGAGCTCGAAGACCCGCTCCGGGTCACCGTCGAGAAGACCCCACTCGACGAGCTTGTACGCGAGGTGCCGCTGCGCCGCGTCATGGAAGTCGCGGTAGGCGGCGCCCGGCTTCACGGCGGCGATGCCCGCCTCCTGCGCCTCGAACACCGCGTCGTAGATCTTGCGCTGGAGCGGGGTGAAGGTGCCGTCGACCGGGAGGGTGCGGGTGACGTCGGCGGTGTAGAGGGTGTGGGTCTCCACGCCCGCGTCCAGGAGCAGGAGTTCGCCGGGGCGCACCGGACCGTCGTTGTCCTGCCAGTGCATGATCGTGGCGTGTTCGCCCGCCGCGCAGATCGAGCCGTAGCCGATGTGGTTGCCCTCCAGGCGGGCGCGGCGGAAGAAGGTCCCCTCGATCCACCGCTCCGACGTGGCGACGGCGGTCGCCAACTCCCGTACGACATCAGTGAATCCGCGGACCGTGGAGTCCACCGCCTTGCGCAGCTCGCCGATCTCCCAGCCGTCCTTGACCAGGCGCAGGCCCGAGAGTGCCTCCTCCAGTTCGGCGTCGCTTTCCTCGTCGGTCGTCACCGACGCCTCCAGCTCCGGGTCGTGGCCGCGCACGATGCGGGTCGGCACGCCGGGTGACGCGGCCAGTTCGGCCGGGGCGTCGCGGACGTCGCGGCAGGGCAGGCCGAGCAGCAGCTCGGACTCGGCGAGGCTGCGCCTGCGGCCCATCCACAGCTCGGCTGTCATGCCGGTCCAGAACTCGTCGCTGTCCCTGCTGTCGCGGGGGAGTTGGTAGAGGTGCGCGTCGTGGCCCTCACCCCCGGCGCGGGGTTCGAGGACCAGGGCGCAGTCCCGTGCCTGGTCGCCGGTCATGTGGACGTAACCGGAGTACGGGCGGAAGGGGTAATGGCTGTCGTTCGAGCGGATCTTGAGCTTTCCCGAGGGGATCACCAGACGCTCGCCCGGGAACAGCGCGGACAGGGCGGCGCGGCGGCGCGCCGCGTGTGGGGTCTGTTCCGCCGGGCGCAGGTCGCGCTGCTCGGTGTCGGCCCAGCCCGTCCGCATCAGGGCGGAGAGCTCCTCGGAGATCTCGGGATACAGACCGTTCTTGCGTACGCCGGACGCCTTCTTCTTGGCCATCGGATTCACCTTTTCTTCCCCGTTCCGGGGCTCGTGGTGGAGTGCTCTGGGGCGGTTCAGTCAGCGTAGAGACCCTTGGCCCGTAAGGGAACATGTGACATAGTACTGGCGTGACAAAGCGGCTGACCTGCGATGTTGTGGTGGTCGGCGCCGGGATGGTGGGCGCCGCCTGTGCCCTGTACGCGGCGCGCGCCGGACTCTCCGTCGTCCTGGTGGACCGCGGTCCGGTGGCCGGCGGCACGACTGGATCCGGCGAGGGGAACATCCTCGTCTCCGACAAGGAACCCGGCCCCGAGCTCGAACTCGCCCTGTTGTCAGGGCGTTTGTGGACGAAGCTCGCCGCGGAGCCGGGCGTGGGCACGCGCATCGAGTACGAGGCCAAAGGCGGCGTGGTCGTCGCCTCATCCGAGCAAGGTCTCGACGCACTGGGGGAGTTCGCTGCCGGGCAGCGAGAAGCCGGGGTCGAGGCGCGGACGGTGGCGTCCGATGAGCTGTACGACCTGGAACCGCACCTCGCTCCCGGGACGGCGGGCGGCGTCCACTACCCGCAGGACGCCCAGGTGATGCCGTCGCTGGCCGCGGCCCAACTGGCACGCCTGGCCAGGGGATTGGGTGCCGAACTCCGCACAGGGTGGGAGGTCATCGCCGTGCTGCGGACCGCGGGCGGGGAGATACGCGGGGTTCGCACCGACCGGGGTGAGATCCACGCCCCGTACGTCGTGAACGCGGCGGGCACCTGGGGCGGCGAGCTCGCCGCCCTCGCCGGAGTCACCCTGCCCGTGCTGCCGAGGCGGGGCTTCGTCCTGGTCACCGAGCCGCTGCCGCGCAGGGTCCGGCACAAGGTGTACGCCGCCGACTACGTGGCGGACGTGGCCAGCGGGTCCGCCGCGCTGCAGACGTCGCCGGTGGTCGAGGGCACGGCGGCGGGGCCGATCCTGATCGGCGCGAGCCGCGAGCGGGTCGGCTTCGACCGGAGCTTCTCGCTGCCGGTCATGCGGGCCCTGGCGGCGGGCGCGACGCGGCTCTTCCCGTTCCTCGCCGAGGTCCGGGCCATGCGCGCGTACGTCGGCTTCCGCCCCTACATGCCGGACCACCTCCCCGCCATCGGCCCCGACGCCCGGGTGCCGGGGCTGATCCACGCCTGCGGTCACGAGGGCGCGGGGATCGGACTCGCCACGGGCACGGGCCACTTGATCGCCCAGCTGCTGAGCGGCGCGCCACCGGACCTGAACCTGACCCCCTTCCTCCCCGACCGTTTCGCCGCCCGCCCGCCAGAGGAGGCGCCATGAGCAAACGCACCCCCCTGAACCTCGTCCACGCCCGCCCGGGGCCACCGCACACCGTCACGTTCGACGGCCGGGAAATCCCGGCCTTGCCGGGCCAGACGGTGGCCGCGGCGCTCTGGTCGGCGGGAATCACGGCGTGGCGCACCACGAGACGGGGCGGCGAACCAAGGGGCGCCTTCTGCGGGATCGGCGCCTGCTTCGACTGCCTGGTGGAGATCAACGGTCAGCCGAATCAACGCGCTTGCCTTGTACCGGCGGCTCCCGGAGATGTGATCAGGAGCGGGGGTGGGGACGTTGTGTGACGGCGGCGGAGCTGCGGGACCGGTCCGGCCTGGGTGCGGGGCCGCGCCGGTATGTCCGTCCTCGCTATCGTCCGGTGGCTCCGGGGCTGCTTCGGCCCCGGAGTGCCGCGAACCGTGCTCCGGGCAGACATACCGGCACGTCCCCTCGCGTCCGCTACCGACTGCGGCTGTTCGCTGGTCGCTGCGGGGCAATCGGGTGGGTGGGCGGGAAGGCTTGTTCGTCCAGGGTGGGATACGGGGTTACGGGTGGGTGGGCGGGAGAGGCGGGAGAGGCCCGTTCGGCAAGGGGCGAATGCCGGGGGGCGGGCGGTGACGCCGGAGGCGAAACCGCCCCGCACGCTGGCGGTGATCGGCGCGGGCCCCGCCGGGCTCGCCGCAGCGCTGGCCGCCGCGCAGCGGGACGTACGGGTCACGGTTCTCGACTCCGCCCCGCAGGCAGGCGGACAGTTCTACCGGCAGCCCGCAGTCGCGCTCGGCGCACGCCGTCCGCAGGCGTTGCATCACCAGTGGCGTACGTGGGAACGGCTGCGGGACGGGCTCGCGGAACAGATCGAGGCGGGCCGCATCACGCACCTGACGGAACATCACGTCTGGTTCGTGGAGCGCGAAGAGGGAGACGGTGGCTTCGCCGTACAGGCCCTCCTCGGACCCGAGCAGCAGGAGACCGTAGCCCTGCGTGCCGACGCCGTGCTCCTCGCGACCGGGGGGTACGAGAAAGTCCTGCCGTTCCCCGGCTGGACCCTCCCCGGGGTGATCACCGCCGGCGGCGCCCAGGCCATGCTCAAGGGAGGGCTGGTCCTCCCGGGCCGTACCGTCGTCGTGGCCGGAACCGGGCCACTGCTCATGCCCGTCGCCGCCGGGCTCGCGGCGGCCGGGGCCGAGGTGGCCGCGCTGGTCGAGTCCGCCGACCCCAAGGCCTTCGCGCGGCACGCGGCCACCCTCGCCGCCCATCCGGACCAGCTCGCCGAGGGCGCTCAGTACGCCGCTCAACTCCTGCGCCACCGCGTTCCGTTGACCACCGGCCACACGGTCGTCGAAGCGCACGGCAAGAACGTACTGGAGGCGGTGACCGTCGCCGCGCTCGACACGGCGGGGCGGGTGCGGCCCGGCACCGAGCGGCGCATCCCCTGCGACACCCTCGCCGTCGGCCACGGCATGCTGCCGCACACCGATCTCGCCGAGGGCCTCGGCTGCCGTATCGACGGGGTGGATGTCGCCGTCGACGCCGAGCAGCGCACCGACGTCCCCGGCGTCTGGGCCGCAGGCGAGGCGACAGGAATCGGCGGCGCGGCTCTCTCCCTCGCCGAGGGGCACATCGCCGGGTGCTCGGCCGCCGCCCGGCTCCGGGGGAGCACACCCGACCCGCGCACATGGGCCGCCGCCGCCAAGTCCCGTACGAGAATGCGAGAGTTCGCAGCGGCCATCGGCGCCGTATACGCGCCGCCCGCGCACTGGGCGGAGCAACTCCGCGACGACACCCTCGTCTGCCGCTGCGAGGAGGTTCCCGCGTCGGCGGTCCGCGAGGCCGTCGAGGAACTCGGCGCCACCGACGCGCGGACGGTGAAACTCCTGACCCGGGCCGGCATGGGCTGGTGCCAGGGCCGCATGTGCTCGGCGGCCGTCGCCGGGCTCGCGGGCTGCGAGGAGCGGTCCGCGCGGCGGCCGTTCGCCAGACCGGTACCGCTCGGCGTGCTCGCGCGGACCACCGACGAAGACGAGCCGACCCCCTCCTCCTGACCTGCAACGAAGGGACAACACCGATGACCACAACCCCCGACCGCCGCCCCTGGCACGGCGTTCTCGTCGCCACCGCCCTGCCCCTGAACGACGACGACCTCTCCGTCGACCACGACCGCTACGCCGAGCACTGCGCCTGGCTCGTCGAGAACGGCTGCGACGGCGTCGTGCCCAACGGCTCGCTCGGCGAGTACCAGGTGCTCACCCCCGAGGAGCGCGCCAAGGTCGTGGAGACCGCCGTCGCGGCGGTCGGCGGCACGCGGGTGATGCCCGGCGTCGCCGCCTACGGCTCCGCCGAGGCCCGCCGCTGGGCCGAGCAGGCCAAGGACGCGGGCTGCGCCTCGGTGATGCTGCTCCCGCCGAACGCCTACCGCGCCGACGAGCGCTCCGTGCTCGCCCACTACGAGGAGGTCGCGAAGGCGGGCCTCCCCGTAGTCGCGTACAACAACCCCATCGACACCAAGGTCGACCTGGAGCCCGAACTCCTCGCGAAGCTGCACGGCGAGGGATACATCCACGCCGTCAAGGAGTTCTCCGGCGACGTCCGCCGCGCTTACCGCATCGCCGAACTGGCCCCGGAACTCGATCTGTTGGTCGGCGCGGACGACGTCCTGCTCGAACTCGCCCTCGCGGGCGCCAAGGGCTGGGTCGCGGGCTACCCGAACGCGCTGCCCGCCGCCTGCGTCGAGCTCTACCGTGCCGCCACGACCGGAGAGCTGACCACGGCGCAGGAGCTGTACCGGGAACTGCACCCCCTGCTGCGCTGGGACTCCAGGCCCGAGTTCGTGCAGGCCATCAAGTTGTCCATGGACCTCGTCGGACGGCACGGCGGCCCCTGCCGTCCGCCGCGGGTGCCGCTGCTTCCGGAGCAGGAGAAGGCGGTGCGCGCCGCCACCGAGCGGACGGCCGCCGCCGGGCTCGGCTGACGCCCCCGCACGGCCACCTACGAAAGGGCTCCGCCATGCGCAGCAAACTCGTCCTGCACGCGGTCGACTCGCACACCGAAGGCATGCCGACGCGGGTGATCACCGGCGGCATCGGCACCGTACCCGGCGCGACGATGAACGAGCGCAGGCTCCACTTCCGCGAGCATCGCGACGACATCAAGCAGCTCCTGATGAACGAACCGCGCGGTCACGCGGCCATGAGCGGCGCGATCCTCCAGCCGCCCATCCGGCCCGACTGCGACTACGGCGTGATCTACATCGAGGTCTCCGGCTATCTGCCGATGTGCGGGCACGGCACCATCGGCGTCGCCACCGTCCTCGTCGAGACCGGCATGGTCGAGGCCGTCGAGCCGGTCACCACGATCCGCCTGGACACCCCGGCGGGCCTCGTCGTCGCCGAGGTCGCCGTCGAGGACGGCGCGGCGAAGGCCGTCACGCTCCAGAACGTGCCGTCCTTCGCCTTCGGACTCGACCGCAAGATCACCCTGCCCGACGGCCGTTCGGTGACGTACGACCTGGCCTACGGCGGCAACTTCTACGCGATCCTGCCCCTGGACCAGTTCGGCCTGCCCTTCGAGCGCGGGCGCAAGGACGAGATCCTCGCGGCGGGCCTCTCGCTGATGGCGGCGATCAACGCCGAGGACGAGCCGCTGCACCCCGATGACCCGTCCATCCGCGGCTGCCACCACGTCCACCTCTACGCGCCCGGCGCCACCGCCCGGTACTCCCGGCATGCGATGGCCATCCACCCCGGCTGGTTCGACCGCTCGCCGTGCGGCACGGGCACGAGCGCGCGCATGGCCCAGCTGCACGCGCGCGGAGAGCTGCCCCTGGACACGGAGTTCGTCAACGAGTCCTTCATCGGCACGCGCTTCAGCGGGCGGCTCCTGGGGACCACCGAGGTCGCCGGCACCCCCGCGGTCCTGCCCAGCTTCACCGGCCGGGCCTGGGTGACCGGCACCGCGCAGTACCTCCTCGACCCGGACGACCCCTTCCCCGCGGGCTTCGTGCTCTAGCCGACCGGGATAATGGCCACTCGTAGCACGTGACATTGCACCCTGACAGTGCACCCAGGAGGAACCGTCCCCATGGCCGCCCGGCGCAACCCCGCCCCGTCCGCCGCCCCTGCCGCCCTGCCCAGCCTGGGCGGCACGCGCAGCAGCTACCGCGAACGGGTCGCGGACGCGCTGCGCGCCGCGCTCATCGCGGGGGAGCTGCGCGCGGGCGAGGTCTACTCGGCCCCCACCCTGGCCGTGCGCTTCGGCGTGTCCGCGACCCCGGTCCGCGAGGCCATGCTCGACCTCGCCAAGGAGGGGCTCGTCGACACCGTGCCGAACAAGGGCTTCCGGGTCACCGCGGTCTCCGAGAAGCAGCTCGACGAGTACAAGCACATCCGCGCACTGATCGAGATCCCCACCACGGTGGAGCTCGCCGGCTCGGCGGACCCCGCCGACCTCGAAACACTGCGGCCCACCGCGCAGGCGATCGTCACCGCGGCGGCGGACGGCGACCTCATCGCGTACGTCGAGGCCGACATCCGCTTCCACCTCGGTCTGCTCGCGCTCTGCGGCAACGACCACCTCGTCGAGGTGGTCGGCGACCTGCGCAAGCGGTCCCGCCTGTACGGACTCCAGGCGCTCGTCGACGCGGGCCGCCTCGCGGCGTCGGCGGAGGAGCACCTGGAGATCCTCGACGCGCTGCTCGCCCGCGACGCGGACGCCGTACACGCGGTGATGACCCGCCACCTCGGTCATGTGCGCGGACTGTGGGCGGCCGAATAGCCCCGGCCGGACACGATCACCCTGGCGTGAGCCTCCCTCTCCACGCCCGGCACCACAGGACCGCCAGACCGATGTCCGGCCCGGCGGCCCTGTGCCTCATGTGCCGCCTGTCGTTCCGGCGAGGGTTACGCCGTGTCAGTCATCGACGGCGTCGAGCACGTCGCCCAGATCCACGAACTTGAAGCCCGTGGACGGGCGTTCGGCGTCGCCGGGCGTGTCATGGCCGTCCTGCACGACGAGAAGGCCGTGCGGGAACGCGGCGCCGAGCGGCTTGTTGAGGACCGCGGCGCCGTCACACTCCTCGGAGCCGTCGAGCGCTGCGGAGGCGGCGGTGACGCGGAAGCCGCCCTCGTACGCGTTGCGGTCGGACACCTCACGGTCGTAGGCGGCGAAGGTGTCGTCACCCTGGCTGGAGACCAGCAGATAGCCGTCGCCGTCGCCTTCGTCGAGCAGCGTCAGACCCTCGACGTCGGCCTTGAGGCGCTTGCCGCCGTAACCGGGGTCGGCGCCCGCGGTGCACTCCTCGGTCGCGGGGTCGTACGTCCCGGGAACACCGTACTCATGCACCTTGTCGACCAGTTGGGGCTTGCCGGTCAGGTCGGCGTGCAGCCGCCAGATGCCGACGTCCTCCTGGCCCGCGTAGAGCGTGCCGGAGGCGGGGTCCACGACCATGCCCTCCACCTGCGGCAGTTCGCCCGGCTCGCCGCACGGCGTCCATGAAGTGCCGTTCGGCAGGCGGAAGTCGGCGGGCAGTTCGAGGGTGCGGACCTTGCGGTAGCCGACGGTGCCGTCGCTCTTCGGGGTCAGTTCGAGGAGCGCGAGACGGGTCCGCTCCCGTTGGCTGACCAGTGCGTACGACCGGCCCGAGCGGCGGTCGGTCCAGGTCGCGAGGCCGTACGCGGTGCGCTGCTCGTTTATCTCCTCCTGCGAGGAGGAGAAGACGGGCGCCGCCGAAGGGTCGGTGACGTCGGTGAGCGGGCCCCCGGGGCGCTCGCGGTCGATGCGGTAGACGCGCAGCCGGTCGTTGCCGCGGTCGCTCGTCACGGCCAGGTCGGCGCGGCCCGACGGCAGCCGCAGGCCGTGCACCAGGTCGACGTTGTTGAAGCGGCCGGGCGCGTCGTCGGGGCCGGGCGCCGCGGGTGCCGGAACGGACTGGACCTCGCGCGCGGAGAGGTCGTACACGCGAAGACCGCCCTGCTTGGCGGTGGCGACGACCAGGCTGCGGCCCGGGTCGGCGGGGTTGCGCCAGATCGCCGGATCGTCGGCGTCGGCGTTGCCGCCCGCGTCGTCGTCGTGCAGGGCGGTGGTCTCGGCGCGCGGCTGGACGGCGGGCAGCGCCGTGGCCGCGAGGGCGCCCGGACCCGGGGGAGCGGTCGCCGCCACCGCCGCGAGGGCCGCGACGAGAGCGATGCGGGTGAGGGCGGGGCGGGCGAGGAAGGGAAGTGCGAGGGCGGGGCGGGGTCTGCGGGGCTTGGCCATGAAGGGATCCCTTTCTGTCATGGGTACCGCATGACGAATCCACTCTGTGATCTTGCTGTGAAGACTTGCCGTCGGATGGTGCCTCGCCCGGCGGTCCGCGAAGTGAACGGAGTGTGTCGCCGGGCACGTACGTGTTCGTAGAATGTGCGACCTCTAATGGCAGGTGGTAAACCGGCTGTTCGAGGTGAGATACGTCTCGGAGCAACGCGGGTCGGCCGAGGCGTCGGTACGGCGCTGCCCACGGCCCAGGTGAAGGAGTCTTGCGTGTGAGTCCCGACGCACCGTCCGACTGGCCCCGCGAGAACGGGCGTCCGGCGCCGCTGCCGGCCGCTCCGTCGTTCCCGGCTGCCTCGTCCGTGCCGCCCACGGCGGCCGCGGCGCGCGGACACGTGCGCTGCGTCCTGCGGCACCGCGCGGACCGAGGCGAGGGCACGGTCTGCGAGCGTGCCCTGACCGACGTCCTCCTCGTGGTCTCGGAGCTGTTCACCAACGCGCTGCGGCACGGCGGCGGCGTCACCCGGTTCGAGGTCAGCGTGGCGGCCGACGTGCTGCGGGTGACCGTGGGCGACCGCTCGGCGGACCTGCCCCAGCAGCGGCACACCGTCGCCCCGGGGACGCGGACGGGCGTGGCGGGCGGATACGGGTGGCCCCTCATCCGCGAACTGGCCACCGAGGTCGACCTCGTCCTGGAGCGCGGCGGCGGCAAGCTCATCACCGTGACACTGCCTCTGAACTGAACAGCTCTCAACTGATCCCGGCTTCCCTGTTTGGCCGAACGTACGCGTGGTACCCGTGCGCCCTCAGGGCCGAGTGCCGCACAGAGTCGTTGGTGGGGCGGAATCCCCGCAGGGAGGGAGGTGGGGTTCGCCTCGCGTGCCCATCGTCATGAACGCACCGGAACAGCTGGGAACGAAGACGCGTATCGCACCAACGGTCCTGGCCGACGCCTGGGCCACCGCGCCGCACCCCGTGGTCGTCGCCGACGGCGCGGGCCGGGTGGCGGCCACGAACGAGGCCGTGCGGCTTCTCCTGCCGACCGCGGCGAACGGCACGGCCCTTCGCGAGGCCGCACCGCGATGGCTCGCCGAGGCGCACACCCGGCTGACCGCACAGGACCCCCGGGCGTCCGACGACGGTGTGCCGGACGTCGTACGCGGCGAGATCGGCGAGCGGAGCTTCGAGGCACGCCCCGCCCGGCTGGACGACGCGCACTGGGCATGGTGGCTGGCGGAGGACACGTACCGGCGCACGGCGGAGGACGACCTCCGCGCCGAACGAAGACGTACGGCGCTACTGGCGGACGCCTCCCAGCAGTTGCTCGCGTCCCTCAACATCGAGCGGTGCATGGAGGTGACGGCCACCATGGCAGCGGGGCATCTCTGCGACGCGGCGACAGTGATCGCGCCGGGCCGCGGCAACGTGCACCCCATGACCAGCACCGGGCCGGCGGGGAAGGTCACCCACTCCACCGTGGAGATCGACCTGGCGGAGGTGCCGGGGCTCAGCGAGGCGATGCAGGGCTTCCCGCCGGTGCCCTCGCGGTGGATCGACCCCGCGACGCTTCCGGAGTGGGCCGTGCCCGCCCATTTCACCGGCCCGGTCTGCTCGGTGCTGATCACCCCGCTGCCCGGCCACGGCGTGCCGGCGGGCGTCCTGATGCTGTTGAGGTCCACCGAACGCAGTGCGTTCAGCGAAGCCGAGGAGGTATTCGCCCGGGTCTTCGCCGCTCGCGCCGGCGCGGCGGTCTCCGCGGCGCGGCTCTACGCCGAACAGAGCGGCATCTCCCGCACGCTCATGCGTGATCTGCTGCCGCCCGACCTGCGTCCCGTGAACGGCGTGGAGTTCGCCGGGGGGTACATCGCCGCGGGCGCTGGGGAGCACGTCGGCGGCGACTTCTACGACGTACACCCCGGGAAGACCCCGGAGGACGAGACGCTCGTCGTCCTCGGTGACGTCTGCGGCAAGGGCCTGGAAGCGGCGGCCCTCACCGGCAAGATCCGCAACACGGTGCAGGCGCTGCGGCCCATGGGCCACGACCACCAGCAGCTGCTCGGCTTGCTCAACGAATCGCTGCTGCGGTCCGACCACACCCGGTTCGCCACGCTGGCGCTAGCCTCCGTGGTCCGCCGCGGGAACTCCGTGGATCTCCGCGTCACCAGCGCGGGCCACCCCCCGCCGCTGATCGCCCGCGCGGACGGCAGCGTCGACGAGGCCGACACGAGGGGCACCCTGATCGGCGCCCTGCCGCAGGTCGCGTCCAGCACCGCGCACGTCCGGCTCAAGCCGGGGGAGGTGTGTCTGCTGTTCAGCGACGGCATCGTCGAGGCCAAGGGAGGGCCGTTGGGGACGGAGTTGTTCGGTGAGGAGCGGCTGTCGCGGGCGCTCTCGGAGTGCTTCGGCATGGTGGCCGAAGCCGTCGTGGAGCGCGTGCAGATGCTGGCGTCGCAGTGGGTGGGCCGGGGGCCGCACGACGACATGGCGGTGGTCGCCATAGCCGCACCGCGCCACCAGCACCTCAGTGCCGTGGACGGACACACCCGAGGCAGGTACACCGGATGATCGCTCCCACCCCTGATCTGACCGAGGGACTTGTCACGTCCGCGACGGTCGATCCCCTCGAATCGGCCCGCGCCCAGCTGTGGGACGACGTGCGCGAGGGCGACGAACTCGGGGCCACCCGCACGGTGCGGGCCGCGGTCGAGGCGGGCAGCGGATTCGAGAGCGTCCTGCTCGACCTCATCGCCCCCGTGCAGGCCCGGGTCGGCGTCGAATGGGCGGCGAACCGCATCAGCGTCGCCCAGGAGCACGCCGCGACGGCCATCAACGACCGGGTCATCACCCTCACCGCGGACGCCGGTCTGCCGGTCCCGGACGCCGCACGGCGGCGCGGACGCGTCACCGTCGCCTGCGTGGACGGTGAGTGGCACGCCCTGCCCGCGCGGCTGCTCGCCGAGGTGCTTCGCCTGCGCGGCTGGCAGGTCGACTTCCTCGGCGCCCACACCCCCACCCCGCACCTGGTGCGGCACCTGCATCAGCACGTGCCCGACGTGGTGGCGCTCTCCTCGTCGATCCCGACGAACCTCCCGGTCGCCCACGCCGCGCTCACCGCCTGCCAGGCCGTCGGCACCCCGGTGCTCGTGGGCGGCGCGGCCTTCGGCCCGGACGGGCGGTACGCCGAGGCCCTCGGCGCCGATGCCTGGGCGGCCGACGCCCGGGACGCCGCCGGCCTGCTCGAACAGGGCCTCGCGCGGCCCAAGATGACGCTCCATCAGGCCGTGGACGACCTGCCGCACCTCAGCGACCAGGAGTACTCGATGGTCGCCCGCAGCCGGGGTGAGCTGGTCAGGGAGGTGCTCCGCGAACTGGAGGAGCTCTTCCCCCCGATGGCCCACTACACGGTGCAGCAGCGGCAGCACACCGCGGAGGACATCGCACACATCGTGGACTACCTGGCCACGGCGCTCTACCTGGACGACGACGGCCTCTTCACCCGGTTCCTCGACTGGACGGCGGACATCCTCACCGCGCGGCACGTCCCCGCCCGCAGCCTCCTCCTCGCCCTGGACGTCCTGGGCCGAAGACTGGCCGACTTCCCGCGCGCCACGCGCGTTCTCGGCACCGCCCGCGATGCCCTCGGCGCTCGGCAGGCGTGCCCCAGGACCGGAGACACCGTATGACCCGCCTCGCGTCCGGCCCCGTCTCCCGCCTCGACCTGCGCACCGAGTTCCAGCAGGGCGTCGTGACCGTCCACGTCGGCGGCAGTCTGGAGTACGGGGTGGCCGACAGCCTCGTCGCCGCCGTCACCGGGCAACTCGACCCGGCCCACGCGGGAGGCCGTGCGGTGCACCGACTCGACCTGGAACTCGCGGAGTTGACGTTCGTCGACTCCATGGGCCTGGCATCCCTGCTGATGGCCCGGCGCGTCACGGACGCCCGCGGTGTCACCCTCCGGCTCAACCGACGCCCCGACTGCCTGGACCGCCTGCTGCGGCTCACCTGCACCTTCGACCACCTCACTGCTGCCGCCGTGCCCGACCGGGCGGCGGGCGGGTCAGGTGCGCCGGACCTGCGAGGCGAGTGACGGCCCCAGCAGCCGCGTCATGGCCTCGGCCGCGCGCACGGCGGCGTCCGCGCAGCAGTTGTTGAACAGGACGTGGACCTGCTCGGTCCGCTCGGCGAGCGAGCGCAACCGGGGTACCCACTCGGCGAGTTCGTCGTCGGTGTACGCGTACCGGAAGCGGTCCTCCTTGCTGCCCCGCCCCCATGCCGTACTGCGGCCGTGGAAGCGTACGACGGACAGCCGGGGCGAGGTCACCGGTGCGCAGGGAGGCAGTGAGGACGGCAGCGTCGCGTTCATGTCGACGCCGACCGCCGCCATGCCGTGGCCGGCCAGCAGGCTCCTGGTGGCCTCTGCCTGCTCCGCACGCCACCAGTCGGGGTGCCTGAACTCGACGGCCACCGGCCACCCTTGGGTCCGCCGGGCGGTCAGGGCGAGGATCTCCGCGGCCCGTTCGCCGGGCCGCAGCCACGGCGGGAACTGGAACAGCACACTGCCCAGACGGCCCGCCTGTCGCAGCGGCTCGATCCCGGCGGCGAACCGCTTCCACACCTCGTCGAGTACACCCGGGTCCCGGGCGTCGACCGGCCCTCTTTCCCGCAGGTCACCGGGTAGCGCGGCGGGGCGTGTGGGGTGCCCGGTGAGCAGTGAGAAGGCCTTCACGTCGAACGTGAAGGTGTCCGGGGTGCGTTCGGCCCACAGGTGGCTGTTGCGTTCGCCGGGCAGCGCGTAGTACGTCGAGTCGACCTCGACGACCGGAAACCGCTCGGCGTAGTACCGCAGCCGCCCCTCCGCGTCACGCCGCCCCTTCGGATACCACCCGCTGCGCACCAGTGCCGGATCGGTCCACGAGCACGTCCCCACCAGAATGTCGCCCATGGGAGCCCAGTACCCCCAAGGGGCGCGAGCCGGGCATGGCATTTCTCACGTGACCGCCACCGCGCGCCCGAGTAGGGTCGGGGGCTGCGTGAGACCAACGGCCACACCGGCCCCACCCGGTGAGCCGCGGGCAGAACGGCGGGCCCCCGGGCCCGTACCCCCCACACAAAGAGTCGCGCGTGCGCGGCCGCAGATCAGGAGCATCAGTGCAGGGCACCCCCCACATAGCCAGCACACCGCACGACGGGCGATTGCCGTCCGTGTCGCCGTACCCGCCGGACGACGCCGTCCCGGCCGCACGGCGTCCCCCGGCAGCCGCCCCGCAACTCCCGGTGTTCATCGACCGATCCGGCTGGCGCAGACGGACCCTGCAAGGCCTCGGGCTGCTCGTGGGCTGCGCCTGCGTCGGCTATCTGCTGTTCGCGGGCACGCTGATCAGCGGCCTCTGGCAGCCCGTCGGCACGCACCCGCCCAGCACGGACGCACCGGCATCCTCCGGCGCGGACACCGCCGCGGGCACCTCAGGGGGCTCCTCCGCGGGCTCCTCCGCGGGCTCCTCCAGATCCGACCCGTCGGCCGGAGGCCCGAAGCAGTGAGCCGGGGCGCTGCTGATGTCCGCCGCCCGCCGCGCGGTCACTGGCTCGTGCTCCTGCTCGTCCTCCTGGTGGTCGCCGTCGCCCTCCTCTTCGAGGGCTGGACGACACACCAGGTCGACGCCGCACGCACCAAACCGCCGTGCACCCGGCCGATCCCGCGCGCGGCGGACGACGGGAAACCACTGCTGCGGTTCGGCCCGCGCGGGGTCACCACCGAGGCCATGCCACCGGGGACCGTCGCGCTCACCTTCGACGGCGGGCCCGACCCGGTGTGGACGCCGCGCCTGCTCGCCCTGCTGCGCGAACACCGCGCGCCGGCGACCTTCTTCGTCCACGGCAAGGACGCGGCCCGGCACCCCGAACTGATGCGGCGGATCCTGCGCGAGGGCCACGAGGTCGGTTCGTACACCTACACCGGGGGCGACTTCGGTGTCGCCTCGCCGCTGCGCGCCCGCCTCGAACTGTCCCTCACCCAGACCGCCCTCGCGGGCGCGGCGGGCGTCAACACCACCCTGCTGCGGCTGCCGCACACCACGGCAGCGGACACCCTCTGCGGCCCCCAGTGGCCGGCCGCGAAGCGCGCGGCCGAACAGGGGTACCTGGTGGTCGCGTCGGACCGCAAGGACCGCAAGCCCTGGAAAGGGGTGGTGACGCAGCACAGCCAGACCGACCTCGGCTACCGCGAGGCCGAGGAGTTGCTGCGGGACCGCCGGGTGAAGTCGTTCACCACCGTCAGCGCCGGCCTCGGCCGGCCCTCTTTCAGCGAAGGGGTCCCGGTCGCCGAGGAGATCGAGGGTCAGGGTCTCATCTGGTCGCAGCGGCTCGGCAAAGCCTTCCTCACCGTGATGGTGTGGACGCTGACCCTCGCGGGCGTACTCGGCGTCCTGCGGATGCTCCTGTTCGCGCTGTTCGCCCGGCTGCACGTGCGCAGGCTGCACCGGTTCCGGCCCGGCGCGCCACGGCTGCGCGAGGTGCGGGACCCGGTGACGGTCCTGGTGCCCGCGTACAACGAGGAGGCCGGCATCGCCTCCACCGTGTACTCGCTGCTCGCCTCCACCCACCCGCACTTCCAGGTCATCGTGATCGACGACGGCTCCACCGACGCCACCGCCGACATCGCCGAGGAGATCGACGACCCCCGGGTGACGGTGATCCGGCAGCCCAACGGCGGCAAGCCGGGCGCCCTCAACACCGGCCTCGCGCATGCCCGGCACGACATCGTCGTGATGGTCGACGCGGACACCATCTTCGAACCCGAGGCGCTGGCCCGGCTCGTCCAGCCGCTCGCCCACCCCGCGGTCGGCGCGGTCAGCGGCAACACCAAGGTCGGCAACAGGCGCCGTCTGCTCGGCAAATGGCAGCACCTGGAGTACGTGCTCGGCTTCAACCTCGACCGGCGGATGTTCGAGGTCCTGGAGTGCATGCCGACGGTGCCGGGGGCGATCGGGGCGTACCGCAGGGACGCGCTGATGGGCGTCGGCGGTGTCAGCGACGAGACCCTGGCCGAGGACACCGACCTGACGATGGCGCTCTGGCGGGCCGGCTGGCGCGTCGTCTACGAGCAGTCGGCTGTCGCCTGGACCGAAGTCCCCAGCAGCGTCCGGCAGTTGTGGCGCCAGCGCTACCGCTGGTGCTACGGCACCCTCCAGGCGATGTGGAAGCACCGGCACGCCGCGGTGGAGGTCGGCCCCGCCGGACGCTTCGGACGCCGGGTCATGCTCTACGTCACGCTCTTCCAGATCGTGCTGCCGCTGTGCGCGCCGGTGGTGGACATGTTCGCCCTGTTCGGGGCGCTGTTCCGCGATCCCGTGGAGGCGGCCCTCGTCTGGTTCGGCTTCCTCGCCGTGCAGTTGGTGACCGCCGCGTACGCCTTGCGCCTCGACCGCGAACGGTTGCGCGTCCTGTGGGTGCTGCCCCTCCAGCAGTTCGTGTACCGGCAGTTGATGTACCTGGTGGTCATCCACTCCGTCACCACGGCGCTGCTCGGCACCCGCCTGAAGTGGCACAGCATGAAGCGGACCGGCACCGCCGACCCGTACCTGGTGGAAGCGCCGCCTGAAGAGGCGCGGCCGAGTCTGCAAGGGAGTGGACGATGACAGACCCCCTCCGTTTCGCCGAGCGCCCCAGCTCGCACTACGGCCCCCGGCGCGCCCACGCCCGGCAGCCGAAGAAGCGCAGGAGACTGCGGCGGGCGGTGCTCGTCCTGCTGACCGGCGCGCTCGTCGCCGCGGGCGGCACGTACGGCTGGGCCGAGACGAGCCTCCAGCGCGAGGTCGACCTCGGCAAGTACGGGAACCGCCCGGCACCCGGCGCGGGCACCAACTACCTCATCGTGGGCTCCGACAGCCGCGACGGGCTCTCGGAGGACGCCGTGCAGGATCTGCGTGCCGGCGGGGGCGGCGGGCGGCGCACCGACTCGATGATGCTGCTGCACACCGGCGCCAACGGATCCAGCATGGTCAGCCTGCCGCGCGACTCCTGGGTCACCGTGCCGGGCCGTCTCGACACGCTGACCGGCAAGACGAAGCGGCCTGAGGGGGACAAGCTGAACGCCGCTTTCGCCTACGGCGGCCCCGAGCTCCTGGTGCACACCGTCGAGCGCAACACCGGCCTGCGCATCGACCACTACGCGGAGATCGGCTTCGCCGGGTTCGTGAACATCGTCGACGCCATCGGCGGTGTCCGCATGTGCCTGGACCGCGACATCAAGGACAAGAAGTCGGGCGCCGACCTGCGCAAGGGCTGCCACACCCTGGACGGCAAACGGGCCCTGGCCTTCGTCCGGCAACGTCACCAGGAGAGGGAGGGCGACCTGGGCCGGTCGAAGAACCAGCAGAAGTTCCTGTCCACCCTCGCCCACCAGGCCGCCCGTCCCGGCACCCTCTTCGACCCGACGGAGATCGGTCCCGCGATGCGGGCCGGGCTGGACACGCTCATCGTCGACAAGGACATGAGCCTGCGGGACCTCAGCGAGATGTTCCGCGCCGTGCAGAGCGTCTCGGGCGGCAAGGGCACCCGGCTCAACGTGCCCGTGTCCGGCTTCGGCGTCCCGACCTCCAAGGGCAACGTACTGAAGTGGGACGCGGAGAAATCGGCCAGGCTCTTCGCTGCCCTGAGGCAGGACCGCCCGCTGAAATGACGCACACCACTCCAACACTCATCGAAACTCACACCATCTCGGGCTGCGGGTCCGGCGGCCGGAGCACCGGTGCGGGCTTCGGTTCCCACGCCCCGGTGGTCCGTACGTAGCCGTAGATCACCGAGAGCATCGACAGGATGACGAGAGGGCCGAACACCCACGGGTGGGCGGCCATCTCCATCGGCAGCCAGCGGTACGCCACCAGGAGCGCGGCGAAGACGGCCGTGCCGTAGGCGATCAGCTGGACGCCCGACCGGTGCCAGCCGCGGTCGTACGTGCGCAGCCCCGCCTCGACGGTGAGCGCGAACACCACACCGGCGACGAGATCCACGCCGTAGTGGTAACCGAAGCCCAGCGTCGCGCTGAGCGTGCAGACCAGCCAGAACGTTCCCGCGTACCGCAGCAGGCGCGGACCCTTGCGGGAGTGGATGAAAATCGCGGTGGCCCACGCCGTGTGCAGGCTCGGCATGCAGTTGCGCGGGGTGATCCCGTCGTACGTCACCGGGTGCGGGAGGCTGACCGGCGGCAAGGTGTGCGGCCACAGGTCGGCCACGGCCCACTGCACGCCGCCGGTGCCGGAGGTGCCGGGACCGTAGGCGAAGATCGGCCCGACCACCGGGAAGATCATGTAGAAGGCGGGCCCCAGGAGGCCGATCAGCAGGAAGGTGCGTACGAGGTGGTGGCGCGGAAAGGCGCGCTCGGCCGCCACGTTGCGCAGTTGGTAGAGCGCGACGGCGACCGCCGCCACCGCGAGCTGGGCGTAGACCAGGTCGAGCACATAGGTGCTGACCGGCCCGGAGGCCTCAAGCAGCCGTCCCGCCAGCCACGACGGATTGCCGAGCGCGTGATCGGCCATCGCCACATAGGGGTCGAGCACGGCCGGGCGGGTCTTCGACGTGATGAGCAGCCAGGTGTCACCGGTCTTACGCCCGGCCACGAGCAGGAGCCCGAGCCCGACGCCCTTGAGCAGCAGAATCCGCTCCTCACCGGTGCGGCGCGTGAGCGCGAAGACCGCGCAGCCCAGCATCGCCCACAACGCCCCGTTGCCGAAGAACTGCCCCTCGGGCACATCGGCGTCCACCGCCCACCGCACCGCCACGAAGACGACATCGACGCCGACCGCGAACCCAGCGGCGATGAACCGCTGCCGCCAGCTGAGCACCACCATCATCAAGGCGAGCCCGCCGTACAACGGCCCCGGCTTGGGCGGAAAGATAACCTCGCGCACCTGATTGGTGACCGGCCCCGGCACACCGCCGTAACGACGCGCGACGATCTCCAGGACGACGAGAAACCCCAGGGCCACCGCGGCCGCGGTGGCCCAGAGGATGGTTCTGCGGCTTATTCGCGGAAATGACCGCGTCGATATAGGTATCAATTGTCTGGCCGATGTGGTCGATGCTGTGGTGGTCGATCCTGTGGTGGTCGATGTGGAGGAGCGGATCGAGGGCGCTGGTCGCGAGGCCGATCATGCCATTGGGCGGACGGCCGCCTACAACCAGTCCCGCCGCTTGAAGATGAAGTACAGGCTGACGCAGACCATGGCCATCAGGCCGATCGCGAAGGGGTAGCCGAATGCCCAGTGCAGTTCGGGCATCTCGTCGAAGTTCATGCCGTAGATCGTTCCGACGAGGGTCGGGGCGAAGAGGATGGCGGCCCACGAGGAGATCTTCTTGAAGACGTCGTCCGCACTTCGCTGACCTGCGGAAAATGGCCGCTACCCACTTTGGCCTGAGGCGAAGAGCATTTCCCGGACTTTCGCCGTGCCTCCCATCTGCGCGGTCGGTTCTCCCCAGGCGCTCCCCAACGGGGCTTCGTTCTCCCCAGACTCTCCCCGGCGGTTTCGGTGGGGAGGGCTGAAGGCTTGCTCGGACAAGGCTGGGCCGTTACTCACAGTGCCGAGCCGAAGGCGCAGCGCCGGGTCCGGGTTCCGTCCACCCCTCGCACGTCTCTCACTCTGAGGTGGTACGCCGACGGTTGCGACGTGATCAGATCCGGGGGATCTTCAATGAGTGTGTCAGGAACTACGCGACCGCCCTTCGCGCCGTCCGCCTCGTCATCGGACCACGCGTATGGGACCACCAATTGAGCTGACGAGCCGTCATAAGATGCTGCCACCAGCGCCCAGGTGCGCGGGAGATGCCATGCGGGCCTGTTGATCCTCGAGATCACCGACGACGGCCACGGCGGGGCCGTCCCGGAGGCGGGCAGCGGCGGGACCGGGTTTCGCGGACCGGGTCGCGGTGCTCGACGGCCGGATGCACTGTCGAGCCGGTCGGCGGTCCCATCCTGCTGCATGTGGAGCTTCCGTGTCGTTTCGCCTGATCGTGGCCAAGGAGGCCGTTCTGTTGCGCGAACGCCCGGTCGGGCTGTAGCCATCTTCAACGAGCTGGACCTGCCCGTGGGCGCCGCGGGCCACCGGCGGGTCCTCGTGGGTCTGGCCTTTCTGCGGGCATGACAGCCGCGGGGCCAGGGGCTACGTCTTGCGGCTCAGTCGAGAACGCTGCCGTTGCCGGGGCGGTCGCCGCGGGTGCGGCGGTTGTCCAGGAGGACGAACGTGCGGTGCAGCCAGCGGTCCTGGCCGTCGTAGCGCGGGGTGAAGGCCGAACGCCCGTGAATGGTCAGGCGGTTGTCGACGAACACCATCTCCCCCGAGCGCAGCGGAACCGACGTCGAGGCTTCGATGAACGCCTCCCGCAGCCGCTCAAGGGCCTCCGCGGCCTCCGCGTCGACGGCGGCGGTGGCATGGAAGTCCACCTTGACGTTGGGGTCTTCAGGGTCTCCCGTGAGCACCGCGTGGGCGACGCCCGAGTCCCCCGACTGGAACGACGGCGGCGGCACGGTGGTGAAGCGTTCCTGGTGCAGCACCTCCCGGGTCGCGGGGGCGAGCAGCCGCAGCGCGCGTCTGATCGACGAGGTGAGGGTGCCTGCCGCGTTGTCAGGGTCGCCGCGCAAGCACAGCAGGCCCACGAAGTCGGGGCGGTGCGGGTGGAAGGCGTTCTCGACGTGCAGCTCCAGGGGTGTGGAGCCGGCGTTGCTCTGCGACGTCTCACGGCCCGGGACCGGCACCACGTTCTGTACGAGGGCGCCCGACTTCTCGTTGCGGTAGGCGGCGATCTCGCCCAGCTCCGCCGCGATCAGTACGGCGATGGCGGCCGGGAGTGTGGCCTCCCGCTCAACCGACTCCGGAACCGTGGGTGTCGGGGGCAGCACCTCCGGGTCCACCGGCAGGTTGCGCAGCACGAGGGTGCCGTCCTCGCCGGGGTCGTGCCGGTAGGCCCGTACGGTCTGGCGCAGCCTCGGCGGCAGGTGGGCGGAGAGTTCGCGGGCCGCGGCCACCCACTTGGCGTCGTCGATCAACCCCGGTGCGGTGGCGGCCAACTGGCGTGCCACAGCATCGAACTCACGGCGCTCGGGGTCGGTCAGGGTCAGCGAGTGCGGGGCATCGGCTTCGGGCCGGATCGTCCCCGGGGCGGGGGTCGCGATGGACATGCGTCTCCTTCGGGCCTGTGCTTGCGGATTGCGTCGCCGTACGGGGCCTCGGTGGCCGTTCGGGTGGGCGGGAGCGGGAGGTCAGCTGGACATGGCTACGAGCACCCGGCGGCTGCCGGTGAACGAGCGGCGGCCGTGGGCGACCAGCATGTTGTCGATCAGCAGCAGGTCACCGGCGTGCCAGTCGACGTCGACGGCGGCAGCCAGGCCGCGGTCACGGACCTGCAGCACGTACGCGTCGGGGATGGGGCTGCCGTCGGCGAAGCAGACGGACTGCGGCAGTTCGTCGGCGGGCAGCACCCGGGCCAGCGCGGCCGCGTCCTCGCCGAGCGCCGCCGGGTGCCACTGATCGGACTGGTTGAACCACACCTCCTCGCCGGTCACCGGGTGGCACAGGGTGGCCGGGCGGTCCTGGGTGACGCGGAGGGCGTCGCCCGGGAGCCACTTCCAGTCCGAGGCGGTCGTGGAGAGGAACTCCTCGACGACGTCGCGCTCCTCCGTCTCGAAGGTCTCCTGCCAGCTCTTGCCGAGGCCGCGGCCACCGTGCAGGTTCTGCGTGTAGCGCACCCCGTCGCTGAACGCGTCACGCACCTCGTCGTCCAGTGACGCGAGCCACAGCGCGCCGTTCACCACGGGGGTGGCACCACCTGTTTCCGGTGCGGTGTGGCAGAAGAACAGCAGCCGGGACGGCCAACGGTGCGCGTACGAAAGCTCGTTGTGCATCGAGATGACGAATTCCGGCGGATATTCCGTCGACGTGTAGACGTTCCGTCCGACCTTGGTGCGCGGGGAATTCCCGTGTACGTAGGCCGCGCGATCGGGCAGCAAGCGGTCCATCACGGTGTCGAGTTCGTCGGGGTCGACACCGAAGCCCCGGAAGACCAACGCCCGTTCTGCCGTGAGCAGTTCGGCGAGGTCGGGCAGGGCGTCAAGATGTGCGGCGAGTCCTTCGGCGCCCGGTTTCGCGCCCACGCTCGACGGGGTGATCTCCAGTGGTTTCCAGTTCCGGTGGTCCGTCATCCCGGCCTTCCCTTCTGCGCCCGTGCCGAGGCGTGTGAATGCGATTCGCCGGACAGCTTGCGGAGCGTTTCTATACCGGCTCTACATGCCGGGGCCGCTCGATATAGAAGCCCTATAGCGCCGGTTCACAGACTCCCGAACACCGATACGAGCAGACACGACACGTTCGAAACCAACCGATCAGGGAGCGACATGGCCGAGCAGAACACCGACGCGCAGACCTACCTCGTCGTCCTCAACGACGAGGAGCAGTACTCCATCTGGTGGGCCGAGCGGGAACTCCCGGCGGGCTGGCGCGCCGATGGCACCCGCGGCACCAAGGAGGAGTGCCTCGCGCACATCGGCGAGATCTGGACCGACATGCGGCCGCTCAGCCTGCGCCGCCGGATGGCGGAGGCGGCGGGCTGACCGCCGAGGCCCGTGCGGATCCGGAGGCCCGGGGTTGAGCGGAGGCGCCCGCCCCGCACCCGGGCTTCGTGCCGTCGCCGACACGGCTCACCCCCTCCCGGCGCCGCACGGCTCACCCCCGTCACTGGCACGGCTCGCCCACTCGCTCGCCGCCGAGCACCCGCTCCGTCCCTGCCCCAGCAGCCCCACCGGCCCGGGCTTCTTCCGCCCCCCCCACGTCCGGCCCGCACCTCACTCCGCCCACCCACCGCACACGACCCCACGGGGAGCACTTGTGGCACGTCAGTCGCCCCTCCACCTTCTCTTCTCGGACCTGGCAGCCCAGGCCCCGGACCGGACCGCCCTCGTCGACGGCGGTGGCGGGCGCGGGATCGGATACGCGGAACTCGACGCGGACGCCAATCGGCTGGCGCACCTGTTGCGCGCGTCCGGTGTGGGCCGGGGATCGCTCGTCGCCGTGCACCTGCCGCTCTCCGCGGACCTGCCGACGGCACTGCTTGCGGTCTGGCGGGCGGGTGCGGTGGTCCTGCCGCTGTCGGCCGACAGGCCGGGGGAGGGGCTGCGGGCGGTGCGCCGGTACGCCGAGCCGACGGCCGTCCTGACCGATGGCCACGCGGCGGCCGTCCTGCGCTCCGAAGCCGGACCGGCTCAGGTGATCGACCTCGACGCCGAGCGCGACACCCTGCGCTCCCAGGCCGCCACTGCGCCCGAAGTCACTGTCGAAGGCGGCGACCTGGCCTGGGTGATCCAATTGGCCGACAGCGGAGAGCACCTGACGGCCAGTCATGCGGCCCTGGCGCACCACGTCCGCTGGACCACCCGGCGCTTCGGTGTGTCCGACGCGGACCGCGTGCTGTGCACGCCCACCGGCCTTCCCGCCTATTGGCCGTTGTTCACCGCCCTCACCGCCGGTGCGAGCGTGGTGACGGCCACGGAGAAGGCCCCCCTCGCCGACACCGTCGCCGCCCACGGTGTCACCGTCATGCCGGTCACCGCCTCCGGCCTCAACACCGTTGCCGCAGAGGGTGAGTGGGCCGCTTGCGATTCTCTGCGTCTCGTCCTCGCCGCAGGAAGCCCCGCTGACCCCGCCGCCACCGCCGTCGTCACCGCGGCCGGTGCCCAGGCCTGGCAGGTTTACGGCGCCGACGGCGGCGCCCTCGCCGTCACCGCGCGCCCCGTGGAAGGCGGGGCCGACGACGCCACGGCCGCCGTATCCCTCGGGCGTCCGATCGACAAGGTGCGGGTGCTCGTGCTCGACGCGTACGGAGACCCGGTGCCTCCCGGCGTTCCGGGCGAGCTGCATGTAGTTGGTCCTACGGTGGCGCGCGGGATCCTCGGCGACCCGCATGCCACGGCCGAGCGGCTGCGACCCGCCCCCCTCGGGGCGCCGGGCTCACGCATGTACCGGACGGGCGACGAGGTCCGCTGGCGCGCGGACGGCGCCCTGGAACTCCTCGGCCGGGTCTCCGAGGGGGCAGAAGCACCTGCTGTCTCCGCCGCCGAACTTCCCGGGCGGCCGGCCCATGTGGCCCCCGTGACCCCCGTCGAACACACCGTCTGCCGGACGTGGGCGGAGCTGCTCGGTACCGCCGACGTCGGCCTCGACGACAACTTCTTCCAGCTCGGCGGACACTCCCTCGTCCTCACCCAGCTCGCCGAAATGCTGCACCGGGCCACCGGTCGGCAGGTGGTGCTCGCCGACCTCTTCGCCGCAGTCACGGTCCGCGAGCAGGCTGCGCTGCTCGACTCCGCGGCCACCGCCGAGCCCGGCGTCACTCCCGTGTCCCGCGACGGGGAACTCCCGCTGTCCTTCGGCCAGCGTCGGCTGTGGTTCATGAACACGATGCACCCCAAGAGCCCGGAGTGGACGGCTCCCCTCTTCATCCGGCTCTCCCCGGACACCTCCGCCGACACCGTCCGCCGCGCCCTCGACGTCCTCGGCGAGCGGCACGAGGCGCTGCGCACCCGTTACGCCTCCCGCGACGGCGAACCCGTACAGATCGTCGAGCCGTACACGCCGATCGAGCTGCGTGTCGTCGACGGCGAGCGCGACGACCTCCTTCCCGCCTACACCGAGCAGTTCGAGGCAGGATTCGACCTGGAGGGCGGTCAGGTCTGGCGGGCACTGCTCGGCCGGGCCCCCGGCGAGGACCAGCTGCTCCTTGTCACCATCCACCACATCGCCTGCGACGGCTGGTCCTCGGCCGTCCTTGAGGACGAGTTCCGCACCCTGTGCCGCGCCCTGGGCGCCGGTGAGCACCCCGAGCTGCCCGAACTCCCGGTTCAGTACGCGGACTTCGCGGCCTGGCAACAGCAGTGGCGCACCACCGAGCTGCTCGCCGACGACCTGGACTTCTGGCGCCGCACGCTCGACGGTATGGTCCCGCTCGAACTTCCCACCGACCACCCGCGCCCCCCGGAGCGCGACCCGCACGGTTCCGCCGTCACCTTCAGCATCCCGCGGCCCCTCGTCGACGCCACGACCGCACTCGGCCGCCGCCACGAGGCCACGCCGTTCATGACGCTCCTGACCGCCTTCGGTACCCTGCTCGCCCGGCACACCGGGCAGTGGGACGTCGCAGTCGGCGCCCCTGTCGCCGGCCGCACCCGGCCCGAGCTGCGCCCCATGGTTGGCTTCTTCCTCAACTCCCTGGTCCTGCGCTGTCCCTTGGACGCCGGGCAGTCCTTCCAGGATGCCCTCGGCCGGGTGCGCGGTGCCTGCCTAGACGCGTTCGCCCACCAGGATGTGCCGTTCGAGCACCTCGTCGAGGAACTGCGCCCCGAACGCGACCTCTCCCGCACTCCGCTCTACCAGGTCGCCTTCAACATGCACGACGAGCAGCTCACCGGCGGCATGCCCGACCGCACCGACCTCGACTACCTGCGCGGCGCCCGCCAGGTCTCCAAGACCGATCTCACCCTGTACGTACGGCGCGAGGCCGACGGAACCTGGACCGGCGCCCTCGAATACGCCACCGCTCTGTTCGAGCACGCCACCATCGAGCGCTTCGCGGACCATTTCGTACGCCTGCTGGCCTCCGTGACTGCCGCCCCCGCCACCCCGCTCGCCGAGGCGGACATCCTGCCCGACAACGAGCGCGCCCAGCTCCTGGAGAAGTGGAACGCCACCGCCGAGGAGTTCCCCGCCGGCACGGTCCTCGACCGGATCGAGGCCATGGCCACCGCCCGCCCCGACGCCCCGGCCGTCCTGGCCGGTGAGGCACGGCTGACGTACGGCGAACTCGACGCGTACGCCAACCGCATCGCCCACCATCTCGCCGCGCGCGGCGCAGGACCGCAGACCGTCGTCGGCGTCTGCCTCGACCGCGGGCCCGACCTGATTGCCGCCCTCCTCGCCGTATGGAAGGCGGGCGCCGCCTACGTCCCGCTCGACGCGACCAACCCGGCCGAGCGGCTGCGCCACGTCCTCACCGACAGCGGGGCGGCGCTGCTGCTCACCGACTCCGCCCTCGCGCCCGCCGCCGACGGCTTCACGGGCACCCGTGTCCTCCTGGACCACGAGCGCGCGGCGGTCGCGGCACACCCCGCCGACGCCCCGCCGCGGTGCGGCGACCCGGACGCCCTCGCCTACGTCATCTACACCTCCGGCTCGACGGGCACTCCCAAGGGCGTGATGGTCACCCACGGCGGCCTGGCCAACCACCTCGGCTGGGCGGCACGGGAGCTGACGTCCAGCGCCGACGGCGGAGCGCCCCTGTTCTCCTCCATCGCCTTCGACCTGCCCGCCACGAACGTGTACGTGCCGCTGATGACCGGCGGCCCCGTGCACGTCCTGCCGGCCGACCTGGACCTCGCGGGGCTGGGCGGGGCCCTGGCCGCCGCCGGACCGTTCGACTTCGTCAAGCTCACCCCCGGCCACCTGGACCTGCTCGCCCACCAGCTCGACGCCGAACAGACGGCCCGTCTCGCGAAGACCGTGCTGGTCGCGGGCGAGGCGCTGTCCGCACGGACCGCCAACCACTGGCTGACCGCCCTCGACGGTCACCGGCTCATCAACGAGTACGGCCCCACCGAGGCGTCGATCGGCTCCACCGCCCATCCGGTCACCGAGTCCTACGACCGCCCGGTCCCGCTCGGCGGCCCCCTGCCCAACACGACCGCCCACATCCTCGACCCCGCAGGGCACCCCCTCCCCGTCGGCGTGGCGGGCGAACTGCACGTCGGCGGGCACGGCGTGGCCCGCGGCTATCTGGCCCGCCCGGCACTGACCGCGGAACGCTTCGTGCCTGATCCGTTCGGCCCCGCGGGATCCCGCCTCTACCGCACCGGCGACCTGGCCCGCCGCCTGGCCGACGGCAGCATCGAATTCCTCGGCCGCATCGACGACCAGGTCAAGCTCCGCGGCTACCGGATCGAACTCGGCGAGATCCGCGCCGCGTTGACGGAGCAGCCGGGCGTCCTCGACGCCGCCGTCGTGCTACGCACCGACGACGCGGGCGAGAAGTCCCTGGCCGCCTACCTCGTCCCGGACGGCCCCGCCGACCCAGACCTGACGACCGCACGCGCGGGGCTCGCGGCCGTGCTCCCCGAGTACATGCTGCCCACCGCCTACGCCGTCGTCCCCGCGATCCCGCTGACCTCCAACGGCAAGGTTGACCACCGGGCCCTGCCCGTCCTCGACCTGGCCACGGGTGCCTACCGGGCGCCGTCCACGCCGACCGAGGAACGCATCGCCGAGATCTGGGGCGAGATCCTCGGCCTGGAGCGGATCGGCGTACACGACGACTTCTTCGGACTGGGCGGACACTCCATCCTCGCCATCCGGATGACCTCCCGCCTCCAGGACGCCTTCGACGTCGACCTGACCATCCGGGCGGTCTTCGAGCAGCCCACCGTCGGTGGACTCGCCCAGGCGATCGAGGAGCGGATCCGGGCCGAGATCGACCAGCTGGCCGAACGCGAACTCGCCTGACCGCGCGAGTAGTTGAAGTACCACCAGTACCGCCCGATGACCCGGGCCCATTGAAAGACCCGTTGAGGAGCGGAAAGACCATGAGCATCGGTGACGCGCCGTCCACGAACGACCGGGAAGCTGCACTGCGGGAGGAGCTGCTGCGGAGCAGGCTGGCCGGTCGGCGGGGCGGACGCCGGGCCCCGATCCCGCGGGTCCCGCGGGATCGGGAGCTGCCGCTGTCATTCGGGCAGCAGCAGCTGTGGTTCCTTCACCGCATGGACCCCGCGAGCACCGAGTACGCCGTACCGCTCGCGATGCGACTGCGCGGCGCCCTCGACCCCGAGGCGCTGCGGGCCGCGCTGACCCGGATCGTCGAGCGGCACGAGATCCTGCGCACCCGCTACTCGCTGGCCGGGCGGGAACCGGTCCAGGTCGTCGACGAACCCGGCGCCGTCGAGCTGCCCGTCACCGACCTCTCGGACGCTGGTGCCGCCGAGGCCCGTGCCCGCGCCGAGGCCGACGCCGCCCGCCCCTTCGACCTGGAAGGGGAGTGGCCGATCCGGGCCCGCCTCTACCGGCTCGATGACGAAGAGCACCTGTTCGTCGTCACCTTCCACCACATCGCCTGCGACGCCTGGTCGATGGGCGTCTTCGCCCAGGAGCTCGGCGCCTTCTACACCGCGTACCGCACCGGCAGGCCCCACACCGCAGAGCCGCTGACCGTGCAGTACGCGGACTACGCGGCCTGGCAGCGCGCCGAACTCACCGGAGCCTCCCTGGAAGGCCATCTGGCCTACTGGCGACAGCAGTTGGCCGATCTGCCGGTCCTCGAACTGCCCACCGACCGGCCCCGCCCCGCACGCCGGGACCCACACGGCGACGCCGTCGCCTTCAGCGTCCCCGCCGACCTGGCCCGGCGTGTCAGTGAGGTGGCCCGCGCCCACGGCGTCACACGCTTCACCGTCCTGCTCACCGCCTACCAGCTCATGCTGGCCCGCCACAGCGGCACCACCGACATCCCGGTCGGCGTGACCGTCTCCGGCCGAAGCCGCCCCGAGCTGCAGCAGCTCATCGGGTACGGCATCAACGTGCTGGTGGCCCGCGCGCATTGGCACGGCGACCCCACGTTCGCCGGGCTGCTCGCCGCCGGCCGCACCACGGTCCTCGACGCCTTCGACCACCAGGCCGTGCCGTTCGCCACCCTCGTGGACGAACTCCAGCCCGAGCGTGACCTGTCCCGTACCCCGCTCTACCAGGCGGACTTCATCCTGCGCGAGCGACAGGCCCCCGACCTCGCGCTGCCCGGCCTGACGGTGACGCCCGAAACGGGCCACCGCATCGCCAAGACCGACCTCACCCTCGACGTCGCCGACGCCAAGGACGGGCCGCTCGACGCCCACCTGCTGTTCGCCACCGCCCTGTTCGACCGCACGACCGCCGACCGCATGGCAGGCCACTACCTCCGCCTCCTCGACGGCCTCACCGCCGCACCCGAGGCCCGGGTCTCCACCGTCGAGATGCTCTCCGACGACGAACGCGACCTGGTCATCGGCGCGTGGGCGGCGGGCGAGAGCATCGACCGAGGCAACGCGGGCACCGTGGACCTGTTCACCCGGCAGGCCGCCGCCACCCCCGATGCGGTGGCGGTGAGGGCGGGCGACAGCGAGCTGACCTACCGCCAAGTCGACGAGCGGGCCAATCAGGTGGCCCACTACCTGCTGGAGAACGGCGTCGGCCCCGACACCCTCGTCGGCGTCTGCCTGGACCGCGACGTCCACCTCGTGCCCGCCCTCCTCGGCATCTGGAAAGCCTCCGCGGCCTATCTCCCCCTCGACCCGAGCGTCCCCAGCGAGCGCCTGGGCTACATGCTCACCGACACCCGCGCCGAACTCGTCCTCACCACCGGCGCCCACCTGCCCACCCTGTCCGCCGTCCACCACGGCACCCTCACCGTCCTCGACCAGGACGCCTGGCTCATCGACGATCAGCCCACCACACCGCCCGCCACCTCCCCCGACCCGTGCCAGCTGGCGTACGTCATCTACACATCGGGCTCCACCGGCCGCCCCAAGGGCGTGATGATCCACCACAGCGGCCTGGCCAACTACCTCTCCTGGACCACCGGCTCGTACGCCGCCCAGGGCACCGGCGGCGCCCCGCTGTTCTCCTCCATCTCCTTCGACCTCGGCATCCCCGACCTCTTCACCCCCCTCATCACCGGCCAGCCGGTCACCCTGCTGCCCACCGACCTCGACACCGCAGCCCTCGGCAGCACGCTCGCCGCCCACGCCCCCTTCAGCTTCATCAAGCTCACCCCCGGCCACCTCGACCTGCTCACCCACCAGCTCACTCCCGCCCAGGCCAGGGATCTCGCCGGACTCGTCATCGCCGCCGGAGACAGCTTCACCACCGACCTGGTCGCCCGCTGGCGTGCCCTCGCCGGGCCACAGGGCACCCGGCTCGCCACCGAGTACGGCCCGACGGAAATCACCATCGGCAACTCCGGCCAGCTGATCGACACGCTCCCGGACGGCGAACTGATCCCGCTCGGCGATCCCATCCCCAACTCCGCGATGTACGTCCTCACCGACGACCTCAGGCCCGCCCCCACCGGCGTCGCTGGCGAGGTCTACATCGCGGGCGACGGCCTTGCCCGCGGCTACCTCGGCCGCCCCGACCTGACCGCCGAGAAGTTCCTCCCCGACCCGATCGGCCCGGCAGGATCCCGCCTCTACCGCACCGGGGACCTGGGCCGCCGCCTGTCCGACGGCTCCCTCGACTTCCTCGGCCGTATCGACAACCAGGTCAAGCTGCGCGGCTACCGCATCGAGCTGGGCGAGATCGAGGCCGGCCTGCGTCAGCACCCGACCGTCTCGGAGGCGATCGCCGCCGTACGGCGCACGACACACGGCGTGGAGCGCCTGGTCGCCTACGTCGTCACGGCCGACGGCGCTGCCCCCGACCAGCCCGCCCTGCGCGCCCACCTGTCGGCGGCCCTGCCCGACTACATGGTGCCCACGGTCTACGTCCCCATCGACGCCGTTCCCCTGACGCGCAACGGCAAGGTCGACCACCGCGCGCTCGCCGCCCTCGACCAAGTCTCCCCCACCGAAATCCGTGGCACGGCACCGCGCTCACCGGCCGAGGAACGCCTCGCCCGCGTCTGGGCCGACGTCCTCGGCCTGGACGAACTCGGCGTCGAGGACAGCTTCTTCGTACTCGGCGGCGACTCCATCGCGGCCGTACGCCTCGTGGGCGCCCTGCGCGAGGCGGGCGAAGACGTCACCGTCCGCGATATCTTCGAACACCGCACGGTCGCCGACCTCGCCGCCTTCCTGGACGGCCAGGAGACGGGGGGCTCGGGCTCACTGGTGTCACGGGTGGCGCCGTTCGCGCTGCTCGGCGAGGAAGACCGGGCCCTGCTGCCGACGGACGTGGTGGACGCGTACCCGCTGTCACAGATCCAGACCGGCATGCTCGTCGAGATGCTGGCCGCAGGCCCCGACACGAAGGACGTCTACCACAACGTCAACTCCTTCCGCGTCCCCGACGGGCAGCCCTTCTCACCGGAGGCCTTCCGGACCGCAGTGGACACGGTCGTCGCCCGCCATGACGTCCTGCGCACGTCGATGCACCTGTCCGGCCACTCCCTGCCGCTGCAACTCGTCCATGCCGAGGCTCGTATCGGCGTAGAGATCCACGACGTACGGACCGACGGCACCCCGGAGCGGGAACAGGCCGTCGCCACCTATGTACGGAGTGAACGCGACCGCCACTTCGACCTGACCACCGCCCCGCTGCTGCGGCTCGGTGTGCACATCGAATCCGACAACGGCTGGTGCCTGACGCTCAGCCACTGCCATGCGGTGACCGAGGGCTGGACCCTCAACACGCTGCTGGTGGAGCTGCTGGACTGCTATCGCCACCTGCGGGACAGCGGGGAGGCGCCGGAGTACGAGGCGCCTTCCGTCCGGTACGCGGACTTCGTCGCGGCCGAGTTGGCGTCGGTGGCGAGCGAGGTCGACCGGACCTTCTGGCGGGCGGTGACGGATGCGCATGCGCCGGTGCGGCTGCCGGAGGTGTGGGGCGACCCGGCGGGGAGCGGCGCGCAGCGGGTCGGCCTGCAGGTCCCGTTCGCGGATCTGGAAGTGGCTCTGCGGGAGCTGGCGGGGAAGGCCGCGACTTCGCTGAAGAGCGTGCTCTTGGCGGCGCACCTGAAGGTGCTGTCGTCCCTCATGACGGAGGACGCCTTTCACGCGGGTGTCGTCTTCCACGGCCGTCTGGAGGCGCCGGGATCAGACCGGGTGTTGGGCATGCACCTCAACACCCTGCCGTTCCCCTCGACCCGCCCCTCCGGCACCTGGCTGGAGATGGTCGAGCGGGTCCACGCCCAGGAGTCGGACATCTGGGCCCACCGCCGATACCCGCTTCCCGAGATTCAGCGCGACTGCGGCATTGGTGAGCGGCTTGTCTCCGTGCTCTTCGAGCACCAGGACTTCCGTCCGTCCGGTGCGCAGACGTACGGCAGCGGCGCGTCCTGGGACATCGGCGGCAACGAGTTCCCGCTGAACGTGGTGGCTGCTGACGGGGCTGTTCAGCTGGGCTCCACGACGGATGTGATCAGCGGGGGGAATCTGCGGCGGCTTGGGTCGATGTACCGGTCGGTGCTTGAGGCGATGGCGGCGGACCCGGAGGGGGACGCCGGGGTCGTGTGCTTGCCCGAGG
>NZ_JBVIPS010000010.1:0-332832 GCF_055577715.1 Streptomyces sp. NPDC033177
TCCGGTTCCCGCTCCGGCCTTTCGGCTTTCGCGTTTCCCTTTCCGGCGAGTCCGACTCTACCAGATCCTTTCGGGCCTGATTCCCAGTCAGCGGGGCTTGTCTTCCCGGCTGTTGGGCCGTTCCGACGAGTGAGACATTAGCGGAATCCTGCTCCCTGACCTAATCGGGGGCGCCCTTTCGAACGCGGATTCCTCATTTCGCAAAAGCGCATGAAAACGAGCAGACGACGAGGCATCGAAGATGACACGGCATCGATCGTTTGAATGGCTGTGCGGAATGGTTGCCCGCGGACCGACCAGGGGTCGGCGCTCACGCCGGACAACTCGGAGAACACTACGTACGCGCTCTGGGCGTGTCAACCCTGGTCCACGGTGACCCCCTGGGGCTACCGTAGGAGGCGTGACCACACATGCGCACACCCAACAGTGGTGGGCCGCCTGACGGCGGCCGTACACACGCATGTACTCAACGGCTGCCGACTCGGCGGCCGTTTCGTGTTTCTCCCCTGGAGGACCCGGAGCCCGGTCGTCGGGCCGGCGGTTCTGACCATGAGGTGGAGAGATGACGAGGATCTTCAGCGGGATCAAGCCGACCGGGCACCTGACCCTGGGCAACTACCTGGGCGCCGTGCGCCAGTGGGCAGAAGTTGATCAGCACCGGGCCGAGTCGCTGTTCAGCGTCGTCGACCTGCACGCCCTGACCGTCGACCACGATCCCGGCCGGGTGCGCCGGCTCAGTCGGCAGGCGGCGACGCTCTTGCTCGCGTCGGGGATCGATCCCGAGCGGGCCACGGTGTTCGTACAGAGTCATGTGGATGAGCACGCCAGGCTCTCGTATCTGTTGGAGTGCGTCGCGACGGACGGCGAGATGCGGCGGATGATCCAGTACAAGGAGAAGTCTGCGCTGGAGCGGGCTCGCGGCGGGAGTGTGCGGCTTTCGCTGCTCACCTATCCCGTGCTCATGGCGGCGGACATCCTGGCCTACGGGGCGGACGAGGTGCCGGTCGGGGACGACCAGGTGCAGCACGTGGAGCTCACCCGGGATCTGGCGGTGCGGTTCAACCAGCGGTACGGACACACGTTCGTGGTGCCGCGGGCCACGTATCCCAAGGTGGCGGCCAGGGTCATGGATCTGCAGGACCCGATGTCGAAGATGGGGAAGTCCGGCGGTGCCGGCGCCGGGATCGTCTATCTGCTGGACGAGCCGGACGTCGTGCGGAAGAAGGTCCTGCGGGCCGTGACCGACAGCGGGTCCGAGGTCGAGTACGACCGTGAGGCCAAGCCGGGGATCTCGAATCTGCTGGAGATCCTCGCGGCCTGTGAGGGTGGGAACCCCGAGGGGTTGAGCGGTGTATATGAGTCGTACGGGGCTTTGAAGAAGGACACCGCCGACGCCGTGGTGGAGATGCTGAGGCCCCTGCAGGCGAAGCACAAGGAGCTGGTTGCTGATCCCGCGTATGTGGCGGGGGTGTTGCGGCGGGGAGCCGAGCGGGCCAGGGAGATGTCCAGGCCGACGGTGGACACCGCCTATCGCGCGATCGGCCTGCTGCCTCCGGTGGAGGAGGGGCCGTAGGCGAGGTGACGGGGCCGGTGTCGGGGCGCGGCCAGGGTGGGTGCGGCCGGTGCGCGCCCCGGCACCGGGGGGTCAGCTGTTGTTGCCGGAGGCCAGTTCGCGGCTGCGGTCGCGGGCGGCTTCGAGGGCGGCGATGAGGGCTGCTCGTACGCCGTGGTTCTCGAGTTCGCGGATGGCGTTGATGGTGGTGCCGGCAGGGGAGGTGACGTTCTCGCGGAGCTTGACCGGGTGTTCGCCGCTGTCGCGGAGCATCACGGCGGCGCCGATCGCGGCCTGGACGATGAGGTCGTGGGCCTTGTCGCGGGGCAGGCCGAGCAGGATGCCCGCGTCGGTCATGGCTTCGACCAGGTAGAAGAAGTACGCCGGTCCTGAGCCGGAGAGGGCGGTGCAGGCGTCCTGCTGGGTCTCGGGGACGCGGAGGGTCTTGCCGACGGCGCCGAAGATCTCCTCGGCGTGGGCGAGGTGAGCGGCTGTGGCCTGGCTGCCCGCGGAGATGACGGACATGCCCTCGTCCACGAGGACCGGGGTGTTGGGCATGACGCGGACGACAGGCGTGCCGTCGGCGAGGTGCTCCTCGATGAAGGAGGTGGTGATGCCGGCGGCGGCGCTGATGACCAGGCGATCGGGGGTGATGTGCGGGGCGAGCTCTTCGAGGAGGCGGCCCATGTCCTGCGGCTTGACGGCGAGGATGAGGGTGTCGGCCTGCTTGGCGGCCTCGGCGTTGCTGACAGGGTCGACGCCGTAGCGGGTGCGCAGTTCCGTGGCACGTTCGGAGCGGCGGGTGGTGACCAGGAGGTCGGCTGGGGCCCAGCCGGCCCGGATCATGCCGCTGAGGAGGGCTTCGCCGATCTTGCCGGTGCCGAGGACTGCGACGGGCTGGGGCATGTGAGGTCACCCTCCGGGTGCGGGTCGGCGCTTCGGCCGGGAGCGGGGCAGCGCCTCGGCCAGGTGGGGCCATCCTCGCATTGGTGGGTCAGGCCGTGCGGCGGCGGAGGGTCGCGGCGCCCAGGGCGAGGACGAGTACGGCGCAGCCCGCGACGATGACCGCGTCGCGTACGAAGTCGCCGGTGACGGAGGGGTGGCGCAGGACTTCGTTCATGCCGTCGACGGCGTACGACATGGGGAGGGCGTTGGAGATCGCTTCGAGGACCGGCTGCATTTTGTCGCGTGGGGTGAACAGGCCGCAGAGGAGCAGCTGGGGGAAGATCACGGCCGGCATGAACTGGACGGCCTGGAACTCGGATGCCGCGAAGGCGGAGACGAAGAGGCCGAGTGCCGTGCCGAGCAGGGCGTCGAGGAGCGCGACCAGGAGCAGCAGCCAGGCGGAGCCGGTGACGTCAAGGCCGAGGGCCCAGAGGGCGAGGCCGGTGGCGAGGACGGACTGGATGACGGCGAGGAAGCCGAAGGCGAGGGCGTAGCCCGCGATGAGGTCGCCCTTGGCCAGGGGCATGGCGAGGAGGCGTTCGAGGGTGCCGGAGGTGCGTTCGCGGAGGGTGGCGATGGAGGTCACCAGGAACATCGTGATGAGGGGGAAGATGCCGAGGAGCGAGGCGCCGATGGAGTCGAAGGTCGCCGGGCTGCCGTCGAAGACGTAGCGCAGGAGCAACAGCATCACGCAGGGGACGAGCAGCATCAGGGCGATGGAGCGGGGGTCGTGGCGGAGCTGGCGCAGGACACGGGCCGCGGTGGCGAGGGTGCGGTAGGCGTTCATCGGGGGCTCCCGGTGGGGGCGGTGCTGCCGGTGGGGGTGTCGCCCTGCGCGGCGGCGGCCTCGTCGACCAGGTGGAGGAAGGCCGCTTCGACGGTCGGGGTGGCGGTGCGGGTGCGGAGGGCTTCGGGGGTGTCGTCGCCGAGGAGTTCGCCTTCGCGCATCAGGAGGAGGCGGTGGCAGCGTTCGGCCTCGTCCATGACGTGGGAGGAGACGAGGATCGTGGTGCCTCGGTCGGCGGCGATGGAGTGGAAGAGGTTCCACAGGTCGCGGCGGAGTACGGGGTCGAGGCCGACGGTGGGTTCGTCGAGCACGAGGAGTTCGGGGGCGCCGAGGAGGGCCACGGCCAGGGAGACGCGGCTGCGCTGGCCGCCGGAGAGGTTGCCCGCGAGGGCGTCGACGTGGGTCGTCAGGTCGACGTCGGCGATGGCGCGGGTGACGTGTTCGTGGCGGCGGTGGGCGGCGGGGCCTCGGCCGGGGTCGAGGACGGCGGCGAAGTAGTCCAGGTTCTGGCGGACGGTCAGGTCGTCGTAGACGGATGGGCTCTGGGTGACGTAGCCGATGCGGGAGCGGAGGGCGGGGGCGCCGGCCGGCTGGTCGAGGACCTTCAGGGTGCCGGTGACCTTGGCCTGGGTGCCGACCGTGGCGCGCATGAGGGTGGATTTGCCGCAGCCCGAGGGGCCGAGGAGGCCGGTGATCTGTCCCTTCGGGACGGTGAAGTTCAGGCCGCGGAGGACTGTGCGGGGGCCTCGGACGACGGTCAGGTCGCGCGCCTCGACGGCGGGCGGCTCCTTAATATTCATCATGTGATGATTATGGCGCCCCGGGTGCCGGGAACGTCAAGGGACAAGGGAAGAGCCACGCACTGTGCGTGCGTGGCTCTGGGGGGCGGGCCCGGTTCTTGCCCGGGGTCAGGCCCTCTTCTTCTTGCGGGAGGGGTTGCCCGTGCGGCGGGACGTGCGCTTCGCGTACTGCTGGCGGGCCGCCTCGTACTCCTCGCGGTGGAGTTCTTCGCCGGGGGCCTCGGTGAGGGAGCGGACGAAGTAGGCGAGTAGTACGCCGACGAAGCCGATCGTCAGGAGGCCGCGCATCGAGGACTGGGACGCCGGGTCGTGGCGGCGGGTGAAGCCCTCCCAGGTGCGGCGGAAGGCGATCGCGCTGCAGACCGAGAACATGATGAGGACCAGGAAGTTCACGAACGTCCCCACGTCCGCGATGGCCATGCCCTCGTACGCGAACCGCAGCACGAAGCAGCCGGCCGCCGCCGCGAGCAGCGAGCCCACCGCTACGCCCGCGCGGCGCGCCCCGTAGCCGTTGTCGTGGCCGACCCAGGTCGTGCCGAAGAAGCGGAGGGGCTCGGGCTGCGGGCCGGGGGCCGTCGCGGCCGACGGGGACGGCCCGGCTTTCGCGTCCGCGCGGTCGGGGGTGCTGGAATCTGCGCTCACCCCTCGAGTATCGCCCGGCGTGGCCGCGGCGCGGCGGCGCCGGGCAGGCGCGCCCTATTCGTCCCCCGCCTTGCCCTGCCGTACCACTTGGCGACTAGTTTGTGGTGCGGGACAGATAAACGGGCTCATGCGAGAGCTGCGCAAACTGGTGCACGCGGGACGAGGAGGTCGAGAGAGTGTCGCTCCGCGGAGGTGACCCGGCCGAGATCGGCGGCTACCCGCTTGAGGCGCGCCTCGGCTCGGGCGGCATGGGCACGGTCTATCTGGCGCGTACGGCTTCGGGGCGACCCGTGGCGATCAAGCTGATCCACCAGCAGTTCGCGGGGGACGAGGAGTTCCGCATCCGCTTCCGGCAGGAGGTGGCCGCGGCGCGGCGGGTGAGCGGCGCGTTCACCGCCGCCGTGGTCGACGCCGACCCTGAGGCCGAGTATCCGTGGATGGCGACGGCCTATATAGAGGGGCGCACGCTCGCCCAGGAGATCGCCAAGAAGGGCCCGCTGACCGGCGCGGAGCTGCGCACGCTCGCCATCGGTCTGACGGAGGCGCTGCGGGACATCCACCGCGTGGGTGTCGTGCACCGCGACCTGAAGCCCTCGAACGTCGTGCTCTCGCCCGAGGGGCCACGCGTCATCGACTTCGGCATCTCGCGCGCCGCGGACCAGCAGACGCTGACGATGACGGGGCGGGTCATCGGTACGCCGCCGTTCATGTCTCCGGAGCAGTTGCAGGCACCGCGCGGGGTCGGGCCACGCTCCGACGTCTTCTCGCTGGGCACGTTGCTGGTGTACGCGGCGACGGGGCAGGGGCCGTTCGACGCGGACAGCCCGTACATGACGGCGTATCAAGTGGTGCACGAGGCGCCGGCGTTGGACGCCGTCCCGGCCGCCCTGCGCGCGGTGGTCGAGCCGTGCCTCGCCAAGGACCCCGACGCCCGCCCCTCGGCGGACCAGCTCCTGGAGCGCTTGCGGGACCTGCCGGTCGAGATGGGGGACGCGGCGGGGGTGCGGGCCAGCCGTACGCGGGACATCGATACGCAGCATCACCATCAGCCCTCCTTGGGTGAGGGGACCAAGAGCGCCCCCGGCAGCCCTCGTCCGCGCCGCCGTTGGCGTTCCGTGCTCGCCGCCGCCGTCGCCGTGGCCGCCCTCGGGGGTGGCATCGCGGCACTCCAGCTCGGCTCGTCCGACGAGTCCACCGGCGCGGACGGTGACGGTGGTGGCGACGGCAAGGACGACACCGTCGCGGCCGCCGAGGCTCCCCTGCCCGACGGCTACCGGCCGTGGCGCACGAGTGTGCCCAACGACAAGGGCATCCCGGACGAGGTGCGGTGCGTGCCTCGCGGGGACGCGTTGTTCTGCGGGGGCGGCGGAGTCGTCGCGACCCGGCTGCGGATCTCCGACGGCAAGGAGATCTGGAAGGTGAAGAGCCCCGGTGTGCCCATGCAGGGCATGCACATCGTGGGCGCCACGAACGACACCGTCCTCGGCTACCGCATCCCGCCCGAGGCCGCCTCGTCCGGAAAGCCCGTCCAGCTGGTGGCGTTGGACGCGAGGACCAGCAAGGAACTGTGGTCCCGCCCGATCAGCGGCCAGTCCCAGATCTACACCGGCCGGTCGCAGGACGCGGTTCTCTCCGGTTCGACGGTCCTGTCGGTCGAGCCGGGGCGTACGCGGGTCGAGGCCAGGGACGCGCACAGCGGGCGCATGCTCTGGTCGACGCCGTTCCCCGCGGGCTCGGAGTGCACGCCGGTCCCGGCCGGTCAGCGGATGTACGCGATGTGCGCGCCGTCCGCGCAGGTCGCGAACGTCGAGGTGCGCAATCCCGTTCTCCACACCCTCGGCCTCACCTCGGGGACGTTCGGCAAGGGCATTCCGGTCGAGGGGCCCGTGCACCCGGTGGGCGGTGACGACGGCAGGCTCGTGCTCCTCCACCAGCGGTTGAAGGGTCCCGAGTTCCTCGGGTACGACAAGGTGCTGCGGGTCGAGCCGGGCAGCGGTCGCGTCTCGGCCCGGCCGCTGAAGTCGACGTACAACGCCACGCCCGGCATCGCCGACGGCACGGTCTACTTCGCGGAGCCGACCGGGCGGATCAGCGCGGTGGATCCCGCGACCGGGCGCCAGAAGTGGTCCCGGCAGACGGGTGTGGAAGGGGCGTCCGGGCCGACGGCGAGCGGCGGTGCGCTGTACTTCAGCTCGCCCAGTGGGCGTGTGGTCGCCGTTTCACCGCGGGGCAGGACTCTGTGGAGCACCGATCCGCGTGCCGAGGGCCTTGGCGGTGAGGTGAACGCGAGTCCGCGGGTCGCGGTCTCGGGGCGGGTGATCTTCGTGGCGGCGGCCAAGAACACCGTGTTCTCGTTCGACGCGACGAAGCCGCCGAAGTCCGGGTGAACTTCGGCGGCTCCTGAATCCCGTACGGGTGTGGATCAGCAGCGGGGCGCCACGTAGCCGTCGCTGCCCGTGCGGACGTATGTGTCGGAGACGTAGCGGCCGCTGCCGATGCGGTCCCAGAGCTTCGATGTGCCGGTCGGGCCCGTGACCTTCTCGCCCGGCTTCTGGCAGTGGATCGTCACGCGCGTTCCCGCCGAGAGGCGGCCCACCTTGCCGTACGACGTGCCCGGACCGGAGCGGACGTTGACGTCCGCGACGATCGGGTACGTCGTTGCCGCGGCGGCTTCGATTGCCTCCGCGGATTCCGGTGCCATGACGTTCTCGCTCATGCTTCTCTCCCCCGTGAAAGCGGCGGCTCATGGCCTGTGATGGCCGCCCTTGGCATGTTCGTCACTGGGGGGACGCGTGGGTGGGTTGGGGTGGTTGCGGAGTCGGGGGTTCCTTTCCCCGACCCCGCCCCTTCCCGAAAACTCGCTCGGCGCGAGGGCCCTGTACTGCCTTGTACGTGCCGTCATCACCGGCTCCGCCGAGTTCGTCCTCAAACGCCGGACGGGCTGAAAAATATCCCGCCGGGCGGGCAGGGAAAAGAACCGGGCCGGGCCCACCAACAGAACGCGAGCGCTAGCCCAGCTTCGACACATCGCGCACCGCGCCGCGGTCCGCGCTCGTGGCCATTGCGGCGTAGGCCCGCAGCGCTGCCGAGACCTTGCGTTCGCGGGACTTGGGGGCGTAGACGCCACCGAGGGCCTCCCGGCGGCGGGTCAACTCGGCCTCGTCCACCAGGAGTTCGATGCCGCGGTTCGGGATGTCGATGCGGATGCGGTCGCCGTCCTCGACCAGGGCGATCGTGCCGCCGGACGCCGCCTCGGGCGACGCGTGGCCGATCGAGAGGCCCGACGTGCCGCCGGAGAAGCGGCCGTCCGTGACCAGTGCGCAGGCCTTGCCGAGGCCGCGGCCCTTGAGGAAGGACGTGGGGTAGAGCATTTCCTGCATGCCGGGGCCGCCCTTGGGGCCCTCGTAGCGGATGACGACGACGTCGCCTTCCTTCACCTGCTTCTTGAGGATCTTGTCGACCGCTTCTTCCTGCGATTCGCAGACCACCGCCGGGCCCTCGAACGTCCAGATCGACTCGTCGACGCCCGCCGTCTTCACGACGCAGCCGTCCACGGCGAGGTTGCCCTTGAGGACCGCGAGACCGCCGTCCTTCGAGTACGCGTGCGCCGCGTCCCTGATGCAGCCGCCCGCGGCGTCCGTGTCCAGGGTGTCCCAGCGCTTCGACTGGGAGAAGGCCGTCGCCGAGCGCTCGCAGCCCGGTGCCGCGTACCAGAGGTCGACCGCCTCGTCCGACGGGGAACCGCCGCGCACGTCCCACGTGTCCAGCCAGTCCTTGATGGACGCGGAGTGGACGGAGTGCACGTCCTCGTTCAGGAGGCCCGCGCGGTACAGCTCGCCGAGGATCGCGGGGATGCCGCCGGCGCGGTGCACGTCCTCCATGTAGTACGTGCCGCCGGGGGCGACGTTCGGGGCGACCTTGGCCAGGCAGGGGACGCGGCGCGAGACCTCGTCCATGTCGGCGAGGTCGTAGTCCAGCTCGGCCTCCTGGGCGGCGGCGAGCAGGTGCAGGATCGTGTTCGTGGAGCCGCCCATGGAGATGTCGAGCGCCATGGCGTTGTCGAAGGCGGCGCGGGTGGCGATGTTGCGCGGCAGGACCGAGTCGTCGTCCCCGTCGTAGTACCGCTTGGCGATCTCGACGACCGTCGCGCCCGCCCGCTCGTACAGGGCCTTGCGGCCGGTGTGCGTGGCGAGCATCGAGCCGTTGCCCGGCAGGGAGAGGCCGATGGCCTCGGTCAGGCAGTTCATCGAGTTGGCGGTGAACATGCCGGAACAGCTGCCGCAGGTCGGGCAGGCGTTCTCCTCGATACGGAGGATGTCCGCGTCCGAGATCTTCTCGTTGACCGCGTCGCTCATCGCGTCGACCAGGTCGAGTTTTCGGACCGTGCCGTCGACCAGTGTGGCCTTGCCGGCCTCCATCGGGCCGCCGGAGACGAAGACCGTCGGGATGTTGAGGCGCAGGGCCGCGTTCAGCATGCCGGGGGTGATCTTGTCGCAGTTGGAGATGCAGATCAGCGCGTCAGCGCAGTGCGCCTCCACCATGTACTCCACCGAGTCCGCGATGAGGTCGCGGGAGGGCAGGGAGTAGAGCATGCCGCCGTGGCCCATCGCGATGCCGTCGTCCACCGCGATGGTGTTGAACTCGCGGGGGATGGCGCCCGCCGCCGTGATCGCCTCGGAGACGATGCGGCCGACCGGCTGCAGGTGGGTGTGGCCCGGGACGAACTCGGTGAAGGAGTTGGCGACGGCGATGATCGGCTTACGCCCGATGTCCGCGCCGGGTACACCGGAGGCACGCATAAGGGCGCGTGCGCCCGCCATGTTGCGGCCGTGGGTGACTGTGCGGGACCTGAGCTCGGGCATCGTCGCTCGCTCCTTCAGGATCGGGAGAGACATAAGGATCGACTGTTCTCGAGCGTACGCCGACGCTCCACGATCTGGACAGCCTGTCCGGATAGCGGGACGGCCGTCTCGGTGAGCGGCCGCTGGTGACGCCGTACGAGGCAGGCTCAGGGCCCGGTCAGATGCCCCTGCACCACCGGCGCGATCCGCGCGATGATCGCCTCCGGGTCGGCCGACGCGAGCGGCTCCACCTGGATCACGTAGCGCAGCATCGCCGTGCCCACCAGCTGCGCGGCCGCCAGTTCCGCCCGCAGCTCGGCGTCCGGCTGGTCGATCCTGCTCGCCATCCTGCCGAGCAGCTGCGCCGCGATGAGGCGGCGGAAGACGGCCGCCGCCGTGTCGTTGTTCACCGCCGAACGCACGATCGCGAGGAGCGGGACGCGGGTGGCGGGGTTCTCCCAGACGCCGAAGACGAAGCGGGTCAGGCGCTCGCCGACGCCGTCGAGCGGGCCGTCCTCGATCGCCGAGGGCGCTTCGAGGGCGGGCGCGAAGGCCACCTCGATCGCCGAGGCGAAGACCTGGTCCTTCGTGCCGAAGTAGTGGTGCACCAGGGCCGAGTCCACCCCGGCGGCCTTGGCGATCCCGCGCACGGACGTCTTCTCGTACCCCCGTGCGGAGAACTCGGTGCGGGCCGCCTCCAGGATGCGGTCCCGCATCGCGGGGCCCTCGGCCGACTGCGTACGGGACGGGCGTCCCCTGCGGCGCGGAGCCGCACCGCCGGGCGCCTGAGCGGTCACGAGCGGGGCACCTTCACCGCGGACGCCAGATGCAGCCGCGTATAGGCGAGGGCCTCGGCGAGGTCCGCCTCCCGTTCGGCGCTGGACATCGCGCGCCGGGTGTTGACCTCGATGACGACATGGCCGTCGAAGCCGCTCGTCGCGAGGCGCTCCAGGAGTTCGGCGCACGGCTGGGTGCCGCGGCCCGGCACCAGGTGCTCGTCCTTCGCGGAGCCCTTGCCGTCGGCGAGGTGGACGTGCCCCAGGCGGTCGCCCATGCGGTCGATCATCTGCATCGCGTCCGTGCGGGCGGTCGCGGTGTGGCTGAGGTCGACCGTGAAGTGGCGGTAGTCGTCCTTGGTGACGTCCCAGTCGGGGGCGTAGGCGAGCATTTCGCGGTCGCGGTAGCGCCAGGGGTACATGTTTTCGACGGCGAACCGGACGTCGGTCTCGTCCGCCATCCGCCAGATGCCGTCGACGAAGGCGTTCGCGTACCCCCGCTGCCAGCGGAAGGGCGGATGCACGACGACGGTCGACGCGCCCAGCTTCTCGGCGGCGACCTGCGCGCGCTGGAGCTTCACCCACGGGTCCGTGGACCACACGCGCTGCGTGATCAGGAGACATGGCGCGTGAACGGCGAGGATCGGGATCTGGTGGTAGTCGCTGAGTCTGCGCAGGGCTTCGATGTCCTGGCTGACGGGATCCGTCCAGACCATGACCTCGACGCCGTCGTAGCCGAGGCGCGCGGCGATCTCGAAGGCCGTCGCCGTCGACTCCGGATAGACCGAGGCCGTCGACAGGGCGACCTTCGCATCCGGGATGCGCACCACTGGTTCTGCCACGAGGGACAGCGTACGGGCCACGCCTGGGCACGGGGGAGGTGGTCTCCCCCACACCCGGGTCGTATGTGACGTATGTCCCCAACCGCTGAGTCGTACGTCTACGCGCCGTCGTCGGTGGGAGCCACCTCGGTGGCCGGAAGGTGGTCGAGCCTGCGCAGGATCACGCCCTCGCGCAGTGCCCAGGGGCAGATCTCCAGCGTCTCGACCCCGAAGAGGTCCATGGCGCCCTCGGCGACGAGCGCCCCCGCGAGCAGTTGCCCGGCCCGTCCCTCGGAGACTCCGGGCAGCTCGGAGCGCTCGGCCGTCGTCATCGCCGCCAGCTGCGGGACCCAGTCCTCAAGGGACTTCCGCTTCAGCTCTCGCTGGACGTAGAGGCCGTCGGCGGAGCGTGCGGCGCCCGCGAGCCTGGCCAGCTGCTTGAACGTCTTCGACGTCGCCACGACGTGGTCCGGGGCGCCGAAGCGGCTGAACTCGCCCACCGTGCGCGCGATCTGGGCGCGTGCGTGCCGCCGCAACGCCTTCACGTCGGCCGGGTCCGGCGGGTCCTGGCTGAACCAGGCGGACGTCAGACGGCCGGCGCCGAGCGGCAGGCTGACCGCCGCGTCCGGCTCCTCGTCTATCCCGTACGCGATCTCCAGGGAGCCGCCGCCGATGTCGATGACCAGGAGCTTTCCCGCCGACCAGCCGAACCAGCGGCGGGCCGCGAGGAAGGTGAGGCGGGCTTCCTCGGCGCCGGTGAGGACCTGCAGATCGACGCCGGTCTCCTCCTTGACGCGGGCCAGGACCTGATCGGCGTTGCTGGCCTCGCGTACGGCGGAGGTGGCGAACGGCAGCAGATCCTCCACGCCCTTGTCCTCCGCGGCCTCCATCGCGTCACGGACGGTGCCGACGAGCAGGTCGACGCCTTCGGGGCCGATCGCCCCGGCCTCGTCGAGGAGTTGGGCGAGGCGCAGGTCCGCCTTGTGCGAATACGCGGGCAGGGGGCGCGCGCCGGGGTGGGCGTCCACCACCAGCAGATGCACCGTGTTCGAACCTACGTCGAGGACACCGAGTCTCATATACGGAACGCTACTGCGCGTACGGCGGTCGCTGGTCCTCGGATCGGGTACCGCGCGCATACCCTAGAGACGTGCCAAAGACGAAAAAGGCGAAGACCGACAAAACGAAGACGAAAAAGATGTCGGGGAAGCCGGGGAAGGTGCAGCCGGACGAGAAGGGCCTCGACTTCGCCCGCGCCTGGGTGGAGTTCCCGGATCCCGCGGACGACGAGCAGGTCTTCCGCTGCGATCTGACATGGCTGACCTCTCGGTGGACCTGCATCTTCGGCAGCGGCTGCCAGGGCATCCAGGCGGGCCGGGCGGACGACGGCTGCTGCACGCTGGGCGCGCACTTCTCGGACGAGGACGACGAGAAGCGGGTCGCCGAGTCCGTGGCGCGGCTCACGCCGGACATCTGGCAGCACCACGACATCGGCACGGTGAGCGGCTGGGTGTCGACGGACGACGACGGCGAGCGCCAGACCCGCCCGTACAACGGCTCCTGCATCTTCCAGAACCGCCCCGGTTTCGCCGGGGGCATGGGGTGCTCGCTGCACATCCTGGCGCTGAAGGAGGGCCGCGAGCCGCTGGAGACGAAGCCGGACGTCTGCTGGCAGCTGCCGGTGCGCCGGACGTACGAGTGGATCGACAGGCCCGACGACACGCGCATCCTGCAGGTGTCCATCGGGGAGTACGACCGGCGGGGCTGGGGCCCCGGTGGCCATGACCTGCACTGGTGGTGCACGTCGGCGACGTCGGCGCACGGCGCGGGCGATCCGGTGTACGTCTCCTACCGCCCCGAGCTGATGGAGCTGATGGGCAAGGAGGGCTACGACCGGCTCGCGGAGCTGTGCGAGGAGCGACTCGCGTCGCAGCTGCCGTTGCTTGCACCGCATCCGGCGGATCCTTCGAAGTAGCGGGGTCAGCCCTCGCTCGGGCTCGGGTCGCCACTGTTGCTCGGCGGCGGTGTCGAGTTGCCCGGGTCGGACGGGGTGGGCGTCGGGTCCGGGGAACTCGGGGTCGGGTCCGGGGTCGTCGGCGTGGGGGTCGGGTCCGGGGTCGAGGGCGTCGGTGTCGGCTTCGGCGGGGTCGGCTTCGGGGTCGGTCTGGGGCCGGGATGCGTCGGGCGCCCCGATCCGTTGCCGTACCCCTCGATCGAGATGATCGCCCCCGAGGGCGCGATGGAGACCCGTGCGCTCCAGTGCCCGGCGGGCTCGCGCGCATGGTCGACGTACACCCGGATCGTGAACGTCTCCCCCGGTGCGAGCGTCCCGGAGGACCGGCTCAGGTAGAGCCAGGACGCCCCCGTGCTCGCCGACCAGTGGACCGGCTCGCCCCCTGACGCGGAGAGCGTGATCAAGGTCGTGCCGCCGCTCGGCTGCGCCTGGACGGTGAGGCGGCCCGCTCCGGTCCCGGAACGGGAGGGGGGTGATCCGGCGCTGATGACCTCTACGGAGACGTCCGGTGAGCGGCTGCCGGCGGTGAAGCGGGGATCGGGCGGCATGTGGGCGTTGCCCGCGTTCTCGTAGTCCTCGCGCCGCCGGTCGCCGTTCATTCCGTCGTCCCCGGCCTCGCTCGCGCTGACCGAGCGGCCGTCCTGACCCTCTCCGGTGAGGGGCGCTCCCCGGTACGCGGCCCAGAGCGCGAGCACCGGGGCGGCCACCACCGTGGCGACGACCGTCGTCGTCACGGCACGCGCGCGCATCCGGTCGCGGCGGGCCGCGTGGTCCTTGGGGTCCATCGGGAACCCGTGCCGGTCGAAGCGCGGACCGCCGCCCCGCGCGCGCGGGACGTGCGCCATCGCCACGTGCACGGCGGCCCGGGGGGCCTCGATGACCGGCAGGGCGGCGGGGGACGCGGCAGTGCCGGGCCAGGCCGAGGACCCGGCGCGCTCGGCGGTGCGGCGGCAGCGCGGGCAGTCGTCGACGTGCCGGACGAGCTCGCGGCGCAGGGCCGTGCCCAGCAGGAGTTGGTTGTCACCGGTGAGGCGGGCGACGATCGGGCACGTGCCGGTCTCCACGACGGCGAGCGCGGCCCGGGTGCGCTCCACCTCGCAGGCAGCGGAGGCGAGGAGGTCGCGGGTCTTCACGAGGTCCATGCCGATGACGGCGGCGACTTCCTTGGCGGTGAGCTGGTGGCGTACGGCGAGCTCCAGGGCCTCGCGCTGTTCGGGCGTCGTCCCCGCGGCCTCGGGCCAGGCCAGCTGGGCGAGTTCGCGGCGCCGCTGCCGCTCCGTCTCGTCCGGGAGGGTGTCGGGGCCGTTGGTGGGTCCGTCCGGCTGCGGGGCGCGGGGAGCCGCTCCGGAGGCGTGGGCGCCTCCCTGCCGCTTGCGCTTGGCCTCGGCGAGGGCGCGCAGGCAGACCCAGCGGGCGAGTGCGTACAGCCAGGACCGCAGCTCCGCCTCGGTGGCGGGGCCGCGCGAGCCGCGGCGCTCGGCGATGGCGAGCACGTCGCCCAGGGCGGCGGTCGCGGTGTCGTGATCGCAGAGCACGGACAGGCAGTACGTGAACAGGCCGTCCAGACAGGGCTCATAGCGTGCGGGCGGCGCCTGCGGCACCGAGCGGGGCACAACGCGCTGGCGCGCGTCACGATGCGCCCGGTGTGCGCCGGTTGCTTGGGTGGTGGTTTCCGGCCTGCTGCTCATCACCCGTGCGAAGTTAGGCGGATGATGCCGGGCCTCTCCTCCCACTTGAGCACATTTAATCCTTACGGGTGAACAGATCCCTCAAAAGGGGACAGGAACCCATGATTCCGTGACCCGCGCACGCGCCCGAAACGGTTCGCCTCTCGCACAGTCGGCCGCCGTCGGTGAATGTCAGTGGGGCCCGCTACGGTTCGGTTCATGGCCACCCGTACGAAGTCCGGCAAAGACCGGCCGTCCTATCGCTGCACCGAGTGCGGCTGGCAGACGGCCAAGTGGCTCGGCCGCTGCCCCGAGTGCCAGGCCTGGGGGACGGTCGAGGAGTACGGCGCGCCCGCGGTCCGCACCACCGCCCCCGGCCGCGTCACCTCCACCGCCCTGCCCATCGGCGAGGTCGACGGCCGCCGGGCCACCGCACGCTCCACCGGCGTCCCCGAGTTCGACCGCGTCCTGGGCGGCGGCCTGGTGCCCGGCGCCGTGGTCCTGCTCGCGGGCGAGCCCGGCGTCGGCAAGTCGACGCTGCTCCTGGACGTCGCGGCGAAGTCGGCGAGCGACGAGCACCGCACGTTGTACGTGACGGGTGAGGAGTCCGCCAGCCAGGTCCGGCTGCGCGCCGACCGCATCAAGGCGATCGACGACCACCTCTATCTCGCGGCGGAGACCGATCTGGCCGCCGTCCTCGGCCACTTGGACGCGGTGAAGCCCTCGCTCCTCATCCTCGACTCGGTCCAGACGATCGCGTCCCCGGAGATCGACGGAGCGCCGGGCGGCATGGCCCAGGTCCGCGAGGTGGCGGGCGCGCTGATCCGCGCCTCCAAGGAGCGCGGCATGTCCACGCTCCTGGTCGGCCACGTCACCAAGGACGGCGCCATCGCGGGACCGCGCCTCCTGGAACACCTCGTGGACGTCGTCCTGTCCTTCGAGGGCGACCGCCACGCGCGCCTGCGCCTGGTCCGAGGCGTCAAGAACCGGTACGGCACGACGGACGAGGTCGGCTGCTTCGAACTGCACGACGAGGGCATCACCGGCCTCGCCGACCCCAGCGGTCTCTTCCTCACCCGCCGCACGGAGCCCGTCCCCGGCACCTGTCTGACGGTCACGCTCGAAGGCCGCCGCCCCCTGGTGGCCGAGGTCCAGGCGCTCACCGTCGAATCGCAGATCCCCTCGCCCCGGCGCACCACGTCCGGCCTCGAGACCTCCCGCGTCTCGATGATGCTGGCCGTCCTCGAACAGCGGGGCCGCATCACCGCACTCGGCAAGCGCGACATCTACAGCGCGACGGTCGGCGGCGTGAAGCTCTCCGAGCCCGCCGCGGACCTCGCGGTCGCCCTCGCCCTGGCCAGTGCGGCGAGCGACACCCCGCTGCCGAAAAATCTCGTCGCGATCGGCGAAGTGGGCCTGGCGGGCGAGGTCAGACGGGTCACGGGAGTCCAGCGCAGACTCGCCGAAGCGCACCGTCTGGGCTTCACGCACGCCCTTGTCCCGGCCGACCCGGGCAAGATCCCGGCCGGTATGAAGGTCACCGAAGTCGCCGACATGGGGGACGCGCTGCGAGTCCTTCCGAGGTCGCGTCGCAGAGAGGCCCCACGGGAGGCCGAAGAGCGCCGGTAGACTTTGCCCTGGTCTCGCCCATCCGTACGAAGCGGTCGTACGGACCGGGGCTTGGACAACCCGCGACCCGAGGAGTGCAGTGGCAGCCAACGACCGGGCGTCAGCTCCCGGCAAGCCCGGTGGGAGTTCCGGCGCCGACGGGCTGATGCGCGCCTCCCTGAGCGCGGTCGCGCCCGGCACGGGCCTGCGCGACGGCCTTGAGCGCATCCTCCGCGGCAACACCGGAGGGCTCATCGTCCTCGGCTGGGACAAAACCGTCGAATCGATGTGTACGGGCGGATTCATCCTGGACGTCGAGTTCACGGCGACGCGGCTGCGCGAGCTGTGCAAGCTCGACGGTGGCATCGTCGTCGACAAGGACATCACCAAGATCCTGCGGGCGGGCGTGCAGCTCGTCCCCGACCCGACGATCCCCACGGAGGAGACGGGCACCCGGCACCGCACCGCGGACCGCGTGTCCAAGCAGGTGGGTTTCCCCATCGTCTCCGTCTCCCAGTCGATGCGCCTCATCGCGCTCTACGTGGACGGGCAGCGCAAGGTCCTGGAGGACTCGGCGGCGATCCTGTCCCGCGCGAACCAGGCCCTCGCGACCCTGGAGCGGTACAAGCTGCGCCTCGACGAGGTGGCGGGCACCCTGTCCGCCCTGGAGATCGAGGACTTGGTGACGGTGCGGGATGTCACCGCCGTCGCCCAGCGCCTGGAGATGGTGCGCCGCATCGCCACGGAGATCGCCGAGTACGTGGTGGAGCTTGGCACCGACGGTCGTCTCCTCGCCCTCCAGCTGGACGAGTTGATCGCGGGCGTCGAGCCCGAGCGCGAGCTGGTCGTCCGGGACTACGTCCCCGAGCCGACCGCCAAGCGCTCCCGCACGGTCGAGGAGGCGCTCTTCGAACTGGACGCGCTCTCGCACGCCGAGCTGCTCGAACTGCCCACCGTGGCGCGGGCGTTGGGTTACACCGGCTCCCCCGAGGCGCTGGACTCCGCGGTCTCCCCGCGGGGATTCCGGCTGCTGGCCAAGGTGCCGCGGCTGCCCGGCGCGATCATCGACCGGCTTGTCGAGCACTTCGGGGGGCTGCAGAAGCTTCTCGCCGCGAGCGTCGATGACCTGCAGACCGTGGACGGTGTGGGAGAAGCGCGGGCCCGGAGTGTGCGCGAGGGGCTCTCGCGGCTTGCCGAGTCGTCGATTCTGGAGCGGTACGTCTAGCGGGTGCTGCTGAGTGGGTGGGATTTTTGCCCGCCCACCCACCCGTTACTCAGCGGTCAGCTGTCCTCAAGCACGAACGACGTCTTCACCGAACCGAGGCCCGGGGACTTGGCCTCCACCAGATACGTGCCGGGAGACGCACTGCCCGCCGAAGGCGTCGCGCAGTTCGGCTCGCTCCCCCGGCGGTCCCACTCCACGGTGTGCGTGACGCGCCCGTCGCCCGGCACCCGCAGCAGGAGGCTCCCGCCGCCCGCGGGGCAGTCCGCCGAGGACCAGATCTCCTTGTCGCCGTCGGCCTGAGTGATCGTCAGCACCGTCTTCTTGGCGCCGAGATCCACCTTGCAGGCTTTGCCCGCGCTGTTCTGGGCGACGAGTTCGAACTTCGGCTTCTCGCCGACCTCGTACCGGTTGTGGACGCTCTTCAGCTTCAACTTCACGTCGCCGCTGACGCAGTTGGGCAGGCTCGACCCGGCAGGCAGTTGTCCGCCCGCACCGCCGCCGCCCTTGGCGCCGTCGTCCGATCCGCTGCCGTCACCGCCGCCGGAGTCGCCCCCGTCGCCCGAGCCGTTGGACCCCTCGGAGTCACCTGAGCCACCGGAGCCGCCCGAGCCGGAGTCGCCCCCGTCGCCCGACTCGTCGCGCCCGCCCGGGTTTTGACTGATGGCGGGCCCGGAACTGGAAGGTCCTGGCGTGATGGATGTGGCGGGCCCGGAGCCCGACGGGCCGTCGGCGCCGTCGTTCTTGCCCCCACCGCCCATGGTGAGTACCCACACGGCAAGGAGCGCCAGCAGTCCGATCAAGGACAGCAGAACGGCCCTCCGACGCCAGTAGATGGTGGAGGGAAGCGGCCCGACCGGATTGCGCAGAGATCCCACGGCCCAAACCTTACGAGAGATCCGGGCCTTGTCCTGCCCCACCCGCCGCCCAGAGCCACAAACTTTGCGGATCATCATCACGGAACGATCAACTCCGCTTCCGCACCCCTGTCTTTCGTCAGGGGGCGTGACCGGTCGATCGCCGGGTGTGACGATTGGGCCCCACTACGTACCGTCCGTAATCATGGACACCATGACCGACGATCTCTATCGCGATGTCACCGACTTCGCCAACGACACCCCTACCTGGTTCCAGCATCTCGCCGAGGTGTGGACGGAACTCGGACTGCTGCTTTTCGGTGCGCTCTTCATCGTCGCCTGGTGGCGGGCGCGGCGCTCTGACCCCCGCGCCCTCGCGATAGCTGTCCTCGCGCCCCTCGTCACGGCGGTGGCCTACGTCTGCAGCGAGGCGCTCAAGTCCGCGGTGGACGAGGAGCGTCCGTGCCGGGCCGTCGCCGGCGCGGTCACCTCGATCGTCGAGTGCCCCGCGTACGGCGACTGGTCCTTTCCCAGCAACCACTCGACGATCGCCGGTGCCGCCGCCGTGGGCCTGGCGCTCGCCTGGCAGCGGATCGCGGCGCTGACGCTGCCGATGGCCGTCCTCATGGCGGCCTCGCGGGTCTTCGTGGGCGTGCACTATCCGCATGACGTGGCAGTGGGCCTGCTCCTCGGCGCCGTGCTCGCCCTCGTCCTCGTACGTCTGACGACTCGTCCCGTGGGGCGGGTCGTCGAGGCGATGCGCGGTTCGTCGACGGGAGTCGTCAGGTGGTTCGCGGGGCCGGGGGCCCCGGTGCCGGCATCCCAGGCGGGCCCGCATGCCGGGTCGCACCGGCGGCCCGCTTCTCACCGCCGCTGAGGTTGGCGAGAGGGCGTCAGAGGCGCACAAGTCCCGCCTCGTAGGCCACGATCGCCGCCTGGACGCGGTTCTTGACCCCGAGCCGGTCGAGGACCGCGCTCACGTACGCCTTGACCGTGCCCTCCACCAGGTGGAGCCGAGCGGCGATCTCCGGGTTGGACAGGCCCTCGCCGACGAGCCCGAGCACTTCACGCTCGCGCGGGGTGAGGGCCGCGGTCCTCGCGCGGGCGTCCGCGCCGCGACCCATGCGCTGGGCGCCGTAGCCGTCGATGACGTGGCGGGCCACCTTGGGCGAGAGGAAGGCGGCGCCGCCGGCCACCGCGCGTACTCCCGCGATGAGTTCGTGCGGGTCGCCGGACTTCAGCAGGAAGCCGGTGGCTCCCCCGCTCAGCGCTCGCGCGACGTACGCGTCCTCCGAGAAGGTCGTCAGCATCGCGACCGCGGTGCCGGGCATCGTCCGTACGATCTCCTCGCCCGCGGCCAGGCCGTCGAGCCCCGGCATACGGATGTCGAGCAGCACGACGTCGGGCCGGTGGGCCTGGGTCAGAACGATGGCCTCTCTCCCGTCGCCCGCCTCCGCGACGACCTCGATGTCCTCGCCCGCGCCGAGGATCGCGCGGACGCCGGCGCGGATCATCGCCTCGTCATCGGCCAGCAGTACGCGGATCACCGCGTCCCCTCTCTCTCGTACCGGGCCCCTGCTGTGGGGATCACGCTTTTCTCCACGAGGGTCCCGTCCTTGAAGCAGACCCTGAAGTGCCGGACGGTGACGAAGAGTTCACCGCTGGCGCGGTAGTAGCGGCAGTCGGCTCCTTCGGGGGGCGGGGACGGGGCGCGCTCCGCGGGCGGGTCGGATGCGGCCAGGTCAGGGAGCAGTCGTTCGGCGTCGGCCTGGGCCTGGCCGACCGACAGGCGTGCGAAGTCGGCCGGTTGCAGGACGGCGTGCGACCGCGAGTACGCGTACCAGGCGAAGGCGCCGCCGACCAGCAGGACTCCGGTGGCCAGGGCGGCACCGAAGGCGAGGAGGGTGCGGTGGCGGGCGTAGGCGAGTCGTCCTGGACCGGTGGGGTGCGGGGGGCGCGGTGCTTCGGTCCGGGGCTCGACGCGGGCTTCGACTCGGAAGCCGTCGCCGTGCGGGCCCGCGTCGAAGGTGCCGCCGAGGTCTTCGACCCTGGCCCGCAGATGGGCGAGGCCGGAGCCCGCGCCGGGTCCGGAACCCGGGCGCCGGGGAACGCCGTTGGTGACGACGACCGCCGTTTCGCGCACTTCTACGGTGACGGGGGCGCCGGGGGCGTGTCTGGCGGCGTTGGTGAGGGCTTCTTGGACGACGCGGTAGAAGGTGCGCGCGGCGGCTTCTGCAGTTTTCGCGGATTCTGTGGCTTCTGTGGCTTCTGTGGCTTCTGCGGGTTTAGGCCTTCTCATGTCCGTACGCTCCCCTTCCCCGCCGTCCTGCGTGTACCGGACCGGCAGCCCCGAGTCGGCGGCCCGTTCGACGAGGGCGCGCACGCTTTCGCCCGCCGGGCCGAGGGGTGCGGCCTCGTCTCCCTCCTCCCTCAGCAGCCCGATGATCTCGTGCAGCCGGTCGGTGGCGTCCGAAGCGGCCACGCGAAGGTCGGCGGCGGCGGTGCGGTGCCGTTCCGGCAGGTCGGCGGCCACCTGGAGGGCGCCTGCCCGCACCGCGATGAGGCTCAGCTCGTGGCCGAGGGAGTCGTGCATGTCCTGGGCGATGCGGGCGCGTTCCCGCAGTCGGGCCCGGTCGGCGACGATGCGCTGCTCGCGCTCCAGTTGGGCGGCGCGGGTCCAGCCCGCGGCGGAGAGTTCGCGGGCCTGGCGGAGGTAGCGCCCGGCGAGCCAGGGGAAGACGGCCCCGAAGAGCAGGGTTCCCATGAGGACGAGCCACTCCACGACGGGGTCCACGCCGCGTACGAGGATCTTGGCCGTGCCGATGAGGGCGGTGGCCCCGAAGGCGATTGCCGCGGGGCGGAGTTGGGTGGACCGGCGGCCCATCAGCAGTGCGAAGACGGCCAGGGCGGGGCCGTACGAGACGGTGAACAGGGAAGGTGCCGTGGCGAGGCCGAGTGTTGCGGCGGCGGCGAAGGCTGTGGCCGGGCGGTGGTGGCGGGTGGCCACGGCCAGGGTGAGCGCGGTGGCTCCGGCTGCCTGCAGCCATGCCGGGTGCGGCTCGCTCAGCCCCAGCGGAGCTGCGCTCACCGCGGGTATCGCCAGGGCCGCCCAGAGGAGGGCTCCGCGCCCCCGATCACTTTTCACCCCCCGAAGCTACGTCCCCCTCCCCGGCATCCACCCCTGCCGATCGTCAGGTCCTCCCCGGGCCGCTGCACTCCCCCACCCGCGTTCCTGGAACCCCGCATCCCTCCTGAACGAACAAGCCTTTCCCGCCCACCCGCCCGATCACCCGGCAGCCACCCCTGCACGAACGAACCTTTCCCACCCACCCACCCGATCGCCCCGCGGTGCCAAAGGGGGGTGGGCAAGGGGGGTGGGTGGGAAGCGCGTACAGACATGGGGGTCCGCGCGCGGGTGGGTTAGGCCCGTCAGCCTGGAGGGCGGGGTCGGCAAGCACCGGCGGGCCAGGCTCCATGGGGCCAGCCTGGGGGTGAGTGGGAGCGGCAAACGCCGGTGGGCCGGGCTCGGGGGGGGGGCCAGTCTGGGAGGGGCGGGGGGCTGGCTAGCAGCGGTGGGCCCGGCCGACGGCCAGCCTGGGGGTGGGTGAGAGCGGCAAGCGCCAGTGGGCCGGGCCCGGGGGGCCAGCCTGAGAGGGCAGGGCGGCAAGCACCGGCGGGCCAGGCTCCAGGGGGCCAGCCTGGGTCGGGCCGGGGGCAAGCACGGGCGGGCCGGGCCCCGGGGGGCCAGCCTGGGAGGGCGGGAGGCGGCAAGCACCGGCGGGCCGAGCCGGGGGCCAGCCTGGGGTGGGCGGGGGAGGGCTGGCCAGCACCGGTGGCTTGGGCCCGGGGGCCAGTCTGGGCGGGTGGCTGGCGGCCGTGGAGGGGGTGGGAGGCGTCGGTAGGGGTGGGGAGGAGATGTTGGCGGGGCCAGGAGGGAGGTGGCGGCGGGTGGAGGGGAGCTGTCGGCTTGGGTGGGGGGGGACCGGTGCGTGGGATGGAACGGCCCCGCCTGGCCCGCCCCCCGGTGGGTCCGTGGCAGGATCGTCTTGCCATGACTGCGCCCACGAAGCCCATGCCGCCCATGCCCATGTCAGACAGCCCCGAGCCCGTCGGCGAGGCCCTGCACGGTCCCGTCATCGCCTGGTTCGACGCCAACGCCCGTGATCTGCCGTGGCGTCGGTCCGACGCCGGGCCCTGGGGCGTGATGGTCAGTGAGTTCATGCTGCAGCAGACGCCGGTCAACCGCGTCCTGCCCGTGTACGAGCAGTGGATCGCCCGCTGGCCCCGCCCCGCCGACCTCGCCAAGGAAGCCCCGGGTGAGGCCGTCCGCGCCTGGGGACGCCTCGGCTACCCCCGCCGGGCGCTCCGCCTGCACGGCGCCGCCGTCGCCATAACGGAACGGCACGGCGGCGACGTACCGGCCAAGCACGCGCAGCTCCTCGCGCTGCCCGGCATCGGCGAGTACACCGCCGCCGCCGTGGCGTCGTTCGCGTACGGACAGCGGCACGCCGTGCTCGACACGAACGTCCGTCGGGTCTTCGCTCGGGCCGTGACCGGCGTCCAGTACCCGCCGAACGCCACCACCGCCGCCGAGCGCAAGCTGGCCCGCGCCCTCCTCCCCGAGGAGGAGCGCACGGCATCCCGCTGGGCCGCCGCCTCCATGGAGCTCGGCGCCCTCGTCTGCACCGCCAAGAACGAGAGCTGTGGACGGTGCCCCATCGCCGCGCAGTGTGCGTGGCAGGCGGCAGGCAAGCCGGCGCATCAGGGGCCGACCCGCCGGGGTCAGACGTACGCGGGCACGGACCGCCAGGTCCGCGGCAAGCTGCTCGCGGTGCTCCGCGAGGCCGTCACCCCCGTACCGCAGGCGGCCCTCGACCGCGTGTGGGACGAGCCCGTGCAGCGGGCCCGCGCCCTGGACGGACTCGTCTCCGACGGCCTCGTCGAGCCGCTCCCCGAAGGGCTCTACCGACTCCCTCTGACCTAGCTTTACGCCGCGCCTACTTCTGTTACACAACCGACGGAAGGCCGTGCGCCCCCCGGCGGCTGCTCCGCACAGCCTCGTGACAACGCCTCCGTAGCTTCATAGCCGTACCGCACAAGCAGCGGTGGTCGGTGAACGGAGGCGGTTGGGTATGGCGCACGGCGAGGTGCTCGAGTTCGAAGAGTACGTCCGCACTCGGCAGGACGCCCTGCTGCGCAGTGCCCGGCGCCTGGTCCCCGACCCCGTCGACGCCCAGGACCTGCTGCAGACCGCGCTCGTGCGGACGTACGGCCGCTGGGACGGCATAGCCGACAAGCGGCTCGCGGACGCCTACCTGCGCCGCGTCATGATCAACACGCGTACGGAGTGGTGGCGGGCCCGCAAACTCGAAGAGGTCCCCACCGAGCAGATGCCCGACGCCCGCGTGGAGGACTCCACCGAACAGCACGCGGACCGTGCCCTCCTGATGGACATCATGAAGGTGCTCGCCCCCAAGCAGCGCAGCGTCGTCGTGCTGCGACACTGGGAGCAGATGTCCACGGAGGAGACGGCCGCGGCACTCGGCATGTCCGCGGGAACGGTAAAGAGCACCCTGCACCGCGCGCTCGCCCGGCTCCGCCAGGAGCTGGAGAGCCGGGACCGCCAGAGCCGGGACCGCGAGGAGCCCGCCACCGGCGCGCTCGAACGTGAGGAGCGGGAGCGTTGCGCGGCCTAAGCACCCGGGCTGGCAGGACGATCAAGGCGATCAGGGCGGGGAGCGCGGCGGCGGTCGCACTCGCCGCCATCGGCCTTTTCCTCACCGCCTGCTCGACCGGCGGCTCCGGCGCCCGCGACGAGGGTCCCGGCAACCGCGGCGAGACGGTGATGACCCCCTCGCCGTCCCCGACGCCGTCGACGACGTCCGCTCCGTCGCCGCCCTCCAGCCTGGAGGCGGTGGAGCTCGTCAAGGACGACCCGAAGGTGAGCCGGACGGTCAAGCGCGACCTGAAGCCGTGCGTCGGTGACGACTACCCCGTCGACGTCTCGTACGGCAACCTGACCGGAGGAGCCGGCTCCGATGTCGTGGTGAACATCATGACCTGCAGCGATGCCGTCGGAACCAGCAGTTACGTGTATCGCGCCGAAGGCAAGAAGTACGAGAATGTCTTCCAGGACGAGGAGCCGCCCGTCTACGCGGAGATCGACCGGGGCGACCTGGTGGTGACCAAGCAGGTGTACGAGAAGGGTGACCCGGTGTCGTATCCGTCCGGCGAGGAAGTCATCACGTACCGCTGGTCCACGAACCACTTCACCGAGACGGACCGCACCCGCAGTCACTACAGCAGCGCGGCGGGCGGCGACACACCCGCTCCGTCGGAGAACTGAGAGAACTGAGAGCCCCCGATGGCAGAGCACACGCATGTCCTGTTCGTGGAGGACGACGACGTCATCCGCGAGGCGACGCAGCTCGCGCTCGAACGGGACGGCTTCGTCGTCACCGCGATGCCCGACGGCCTGAAGGGCCTTGAGGCCTTCCGCGCCGACCGCCCGGACATCGCGCTGCTCGACGTGATGGTGCCGGGCCTCGACGGCGTCTCGCTGTGCCGCCGCATCCGCGACGAGTCGACGGTCCCGGTGATCATGCTCTCGGCGCGTGCCGACTCCATCGACGTCGTGCTCGGCCTGGAGGCGGGCGCCGACGACTACGTGACCAAGCCCTTCGACGGCGCCGTCCTGGTCGCCAGGATCCGCGCCGTGCTTCGCCGCTTCGGGCACGCGAGCGGCCCCGACTCGGGGGCGCCCGTCGGCGGCGAGGGCGGTTCGCCGGACGGCGGCGTACTGCACTTCGGCGATCTGGAGATCGACACGGAGGGCATGGAGGTCCGCAAGGACGGCGCCCCGGTGGCGCTGACGCCGACCGAGATGCGCCTGCTCCTCGAATTCTCGTCCGCGCCCGGCACGGTCCTCTCCCGCGACAAGCTCCTGGAGCGCGTGTGGGACTACGGCTGGGGCGGCGACACCCGCGTCGTCGACGTCCATGTGCAGCGGCTGCGCACCAAGGTGGGCCAGGACCGGATCGAGACGGTCCGCGGCTTCGGCTACAAACTCAAGGCGTGAGCCGACCGCATGGCTGACGGCAGGGCTGAAGTTACGAACGGTCCGCACGGTCCGGACGGTTCGGTGCGTCTCGGGGGACATATATGAGCAGGAGGACGGTGGCCGCGCTGCGCGCGCGCCTTGGCTCCGGCCTGCGCACCGGCGTGCGCTGGAAGATCAGCGCGGCGATCGCTCTGGTCGGCGCGCTCGTCGCGGTGGCGCTGAGCCTGGTCGTGCACAACGCGGCGCGCGTATCGATGCTCGACAACGCGCGCGACGTGCAGGACGAGCGGATCCTGTACGCCCAGCGGATCTACGAGACGTCCGGGCGCACCGGCCAGTTCGGCATGAAGATCGACGACCCGGAGATGCCCAAGGACCTCCTGGCGAAGGTGCTCGCCGGGCGGCGCGCGACGTACGTGGAGGACCACGAGGGCGGCGTGCCCGACATCTGGGCGGCGGTGCCGCTGAGCGACGGCCACATCCTGTCGCTGCACACCCGCTTCACCGACCGCAGCGCCACCATCATGAAGGACCTCGACCAGGCCCTGGTCATCGGCTCCATCTCGGTCGTCTTCGGCGGCTGCGCGCTCGGCGTGCTCATCGGCGGCCAGCTCTCGCGGCGCCTGCGCAAGGCGGCGACCGCGGCGCAGGAGGTCGCCCAGGGGCAGACGGACGTGAGCGTACGGGATGCCATCGGCGGCGTCGTACGCGATGAGACCGATGACCTCGCGCGGTCGGTGGACGCGATGGCGGACGCACTCAAGCAGCGCCTCGAAGCCGAGCGGCGCGTGACGGCGGACATCGCGCACGAGCTGCGTACGCCGGTGACGGGCCTGCTCACGGCCGCCGAACTGCTTCCGCCGGGCCGCCCGACCGAGCTGGTCAGGGATCGGGCGCAGGCGATGCGCACGCTGGTCGAGGACGTGCTCGAAGTGGCGCGTCTGGACAGCGCGGCCGAGCGTGCCGAGCTGCAGGATCTGCTGCTCGGCGAGTTCGTGACGCGGCGGATCGCGATCCTTGACTCGGACGTGCGCGTGACGGTGGTGCACGAGTCGGAGGTGACCACCGACCCGCGCCGCCTTGAGCGCATCCTCGGCAATCTCCTCGCCAACGCGGCCAAGCACGGCAAGCCGCCGGTCGAGGTCAGCGTCGAGGGCCGCGTGGTGCGGGTCCGCGACCACGGCCCCGGGTTCCCCGCGGGTCTCCTGGAGGAGGGCCCGAGCCGCTTCCGCACCGGCAGCACGGACCGCGCGGGCGTGGGCCACGGCCTGGGCCTGACGATCGCGGCGGGCCAGGCGAGGGTCCTCGGCGCGCGGCTCACCTTCCGCAACGTGACCCCCGCGGGCGCGGGGCCGCAGGACCCGGCAGAGGGCGCGGTGGCGGTCCTCTGGCTCCCGGAACACGCCCCGACCAACACGGGCAGCTTCCCGATCCTGCAACTGCCGGACAAGTACAAGTAGCCGGTTTGTTGTGGGCAGGCGTTCCGCGGGGCGGAACGGGTGGGCACAACACCGAAGCTGCAGGGCACGAATAAGCAGGGCAGAAGCACGGGCCCCCGGCACCAGAAGGTGCCGAGGGCCGTTGCGAGGGAGCAGGGCCGCAGGTCAGACGGACTCCGCAACCGCATCCTTCGGCCCCGCCCCCCGCAGGGGAACCTCCTTGACGAAGAACGCGGCGATCAGCGCGGCGACCCCGATGATCGCGCCCAGCAGGAACGCCGAGTGCGTACCGGCCGAGACCGCGTGCTGATACGCGTCCCGCACCGCCTCCGGCAGCTTCGCCAGGCTGTCCGCGTCCAGCTGCGCCGACTGCTCGGTGACCTTGCCGCCAAGGTCCCCGGCGCGCGAGGCCATCGTGTCCTCGACGCGGCTGTTGAAGAGCGCGCCCATGATCGCGACGCCGAACGACGAACCGAGCGTACGGAAGAGCGTGGCCGAGGACGACGCGACGCCCATGTCCTTCATCTCGACGCTGTTCTGCGCGACCAGCATGGTGATCTGCATCAGGCAGCCCATGCCCGCACCGAGCACCGCCATATAGAGGCCCGACGTGAACCGCGAGGTGTCGGTGTCCATCTGCGACAGCAGGAACAGCCCGAGGACCATCAGGATGGTGCCGGCGATCGGGAAGATCTTGTACTTGCCGGTGGAGGTGGTGAACCGCCCCGAAAAGAACGAGACGACCATCATCGAGAGCAGCATCGGCAGGAGAAGGAGCCCGGAGTTGGTGGCCGAGGCCCCCTGCACCGCCTGCTGGTAGAGCGGCAGGAACAGTATCGCGCCGAACATCACGAAGCCGGTGATGAAGCCGATCACCGACATGAGCGTGAAGTTGAGGCTGCGGAAGATGTGCAGCGGCAGGATCGGCTCGGCGGCCTTCTTCTGCACGATGACGAAGCTGATGAGCGAGACGACGCCGATCGCGATGAGTTCCATGATCACGGTCGAGGTCCAGGCGTACTCCGTGCCGCCCCAGGTGGTGACGAGCACGAGCGCGCTGATGCCCACGGTCAGCAGCGCCGCACCGAGGTAGTCGATGCGCCCCTTCGCCTTCTTCTTCGGCAGGTGAAGGACCACGGTGACCATGGCGAGCGCGACGGCGCCGAGCGGCAGGTTGATGTAGAAGGCCCAGCGCCAGCCGAGGTGGTCGGTGATGGTGCCGCCGACGAGCGGCCCGCCGATCATGGCGACCGCCATGACGCCGGTCATCATGCCCATGTACTTGCCGCGCTCCCGCGGGGAGACGAGTTCACCGATGATCGCCATGACGCCGACCATCAGACCGCCCGCGCCGAGCCCCTGGACGGCACGGAAACCGATCAGCTGGCCCATGTCCTGCGCCATGCCGCTGAGCACGGAACCGAGCAGGAAGATCACTATGGAGGTGAGGAAGACGCCCTTACGCCCGTACATGTCGCCGAGCTTGCCCCAGATGGGGGTCGATGCGGCGGTGGCGAGCATGTACGCGGTGACGACCCACGACAGGTGCTCCATGCCGCCGAGGTCACCGACGATCGTCGGCATCGCGGGGCTGACGATCATGTTGTCGAGCATCGCGAGCAGGATGGTGACCATCAGCGCCATCATCACGACGCGCACGCTGCGCGGCTGCGGCGCTTCCTTCGCCGATCCGGCCGGTGACACCTTCTCCGATACGGCTGGTGTCGCCTGCTCCGATCCGGCTGGTATCGCCTTCTCCCCCGGCTGTATCTCTGTCTCGGCCATGTTCCCCACTCCCCGGTTACCCCGACTGCGTATTGCCGCCTGCCGGCACTTACTTGCCGACCGGCAAGCTGACTACACTGAGGGAAAGTAGACCCCCAACTAGCCGGGCGTCAAGTAAGTAAAATCGGATCCAAGGATTCGAGTCGAGGGAGCCGAGGAGCAAAAAGATGGTCACGGGCAAGCAGCAGCGCCGCGGGGACACCCGCCAGCGCATCCAGGACGTGGCCCTCGAACTCTTCGCCGAGCAGGGGTACGAGAAGACGTCACTGCGCGAGATCGCGGAGCGTCTGGACGTCACGAAGGCGGCGCTCTACTACCACTTCAAGACGAAGGAAGACATCCTCACCAGCGTCTTCGAGGACATGACCCGGCCCATCGAAGAGCTGGTCGAGTGGGGCAGGGAGCAGCCGCACACGCTGGACGTGAAGCGGACGATCCTGACCCGCTACAGCGTGATCCTGACGGACGCGGCCCCCCTCTTCCGCTTCATGCAGGAGAACCAGGCGACCGTGCGGGACCTGAAGACGGGCGAGCACTTCAAGGACCGCATGCTCGGCCTGCTCGACACCCTGAGGGAGCCGGACGCACCGATGACGTCTCAAGTGCGCTGCATCAGCGCACTGTTCACGATGCACGGCGGGATTTTCGTGCTGAGAGACACCGAAGGCGACCCCGAGGAGAAGCGCAAGGCCATCCTGGAGGTCGCCATCGATCTGGTGACACAGGCGCACGAGGGCGCCTGAGCGACTAGCTGCTGGGTCAGACGCTGACGCCGTTCGAGCGCAGGAACGCGACCGGGTCGACCGCCGTGCCGTAGTTCGGGGTCGTACGGATCTCGAAGTGCAGGTGCGGACCGCTGGAGTTTCCGGTGTTGCCGGAGGCGGCGATGTGCTGGCCGGTGCCGACGGTCTGGCCGACGCGGACGTCGATCTTCGACAGGTGCGCGTACTGCGAGAACGTGCCGTTGTCGTGCTTGATCACGATGGCGTTGCCGTACGCGGGACCGTCACCGGCGCCGTTGCCGCCGGCCTTGACGACGGTGCCGTTGTGCACGGCCTCGACGGAGGTGCCGATCGCCACGGCGAAGTCCTGGCCGGAGTGCTTGCTGGACCACATGTTGCCGCCGAGCCCGAAGGACGCGGAGAGCGTGTACTTGTCGACCGGGTCCTGCCAGGAGGCTGCCTTCTTGGCGGCGGCCTTCTTGGCCTGCTCGGCCTTCTTGGTGGCGGCCTGCTTGGCCTTGGACGCGGCCTTGGCCTGCGCGTCGGCCTGCGCGGCTATCGAGTTGGCGGAGACGCCGGGCAGCGCACTGTTCTTGGCGTCCGCGGCGGATGCGACGCCGGAACCGAGAACGGCCGACGCTCCGAGCCCGAGGCCCGCGATGGTGACGACGGCCGTCCGCGTACGGAGCAGGGACAGGCCGGACTGGGTGGACGTGGCGCGCTTCGACATGGCGGATGACCTCCGGGATGGGGAGCGTGTACGTGACACCGCCGCTGTCGCCGCGTGGCACGTGGGGCTGGGACTGGACCTGTGCCTGAGACACAGAGGGACCCGGCACACGCTTCGCTGCGTTTCCGCCGGGGCCCCACCTTGGTAACCCGCACCCCGCCCCCTGCTCAAACCCCCCATCTACTACCTAATACCGTAGCCAACCGACCCTCTTTCGACCCCTTGACACCGACAAATTCCGACAATTCCCCCTTCAACCATCTGCCGGAATTGGCGTTCGGAGTCAGGTTTAACCACACTTCGAAAGGACATCTCGGGCCAGCACTGGCACGTTCCGCGGAGGGACCCTCCCGACCCGCCCAAGGTCCCGCGGGGTGCGTGCCGAAGGTCCCGGCCACCCCTCCGACCAGCACCACTATTCCGCCTAGTACCGGACATATCGCCTGTGCGTCATGTCACCGGCTCCCGAGATCCACAACCTTCCGAATGTGACCGGCGCTACGCTGCGGCGCATGGATCCCGCGGCCATAGGCTCCGTCACCCGACTCGCGTCGAGCGTCGTCACTCCCCTGGTCAAGCGCCTTTTCGTACGTGAGGGGCCGGGCGCTGACCTGGTGGAGAAACCGGTCCGTCTCTCGGGGCTCGTGTCCTTCAGGGGCGAGAAGCGGAAGCTGACCGACAAGGACCTGGCGAAGCTCGCGGCGGAGCTGGTGCGCCAGGCGGTACGGGCCTCCGGCGAGAGCGCCGTCCCCGCGGACGAAGAACAGGCGGTGGTCGACGCGCTGGCCCGCACCCTGCACGCGCTGGGCGATCTCACCCTCACGGACGTGCAGGCGGTCGAGCTCGGCCACAACGCCCTGGCCCTGCGCCTGCGCCGGGCGAGCGGCAACCCCGACCGTGACCTGTCCGCCGACGCGGCGTATTTCTACGACCGCCTGCTCGACACGACGTGCCTGCACATCCTGCACTTCTTCACGCAGCGGTCGGCCTTCGTGGCCCGGACCCTGGTGGAACAGAGCCGCCGCCAGTCGGAACTGATCACCAAGATCGACGAACTGATCGCCCGCAGCCCCCTGCCCGGGGCGGAGGACGTGGCCTTCGAGCAGCGGTACCTCGCGTACGTCGCGAAGAAGCACGGGAAGCTGACGATCTTCGGGATCGATCTGACCCGGACGCCGGGGAAGTGGCCGCTGGATGCGGCGTACATGCGGTTGGAGGCAACGGCGTCCGGGACGCGCTGGAGAGACCTCCTGCCGCCGCCCGTCACGGAGTCCGCCACCGGCCCGGTCGCATGGTCCAAGTTCGTCCCAGTTGACATCACTTCCCGCAGCACCCAGGACGCAGTCCGCAGAATCGCGGAATCCGCGCGCATCGCGGCGGCCGACGCCCCCGCCCCCGCGCCCGCCGACCAAGCCCTCGCCACCCACGACCGCGTCCTCCTGCGGGGCGAGGCCGGCTCCGGCAAGACCACGCTCATCCAGTGGCTGGCGGTGAGCGCCGCGCGCCCCACCCCGGGCGACGACCACATGACGTACCTCTACGACCGCATCCCTTATGTCCTGCCCCTGCGTACCCTCACCCGGCACGGCGAGCGCCTTCCGGCACCTTCGGAGTTTCTCTCGGCGGTCCGCTCCCCCCTCGCAGGCACACAACCCAGAGGCTGGGAGTCCCGCGTCCTGGCGGCGGGGCGCGGCCTGGTCCTGGTGGACGGCATCGACGAGGTCCCCGACGCCGAGCGCTCCCGCACCCGCGCCTGGCTGAGCGACCTGATCGACGCCTTCCCCGGCAACCGTTGGCTGGTCACGTCACGCCCCTCGGCCGTACGCGAGGACTGGCTCGCCGAGGAGGACTTCACCCTGCTGACGCTCTCCCCGATGAGCAGGACGGACGCCGCGGCGTTCATCAAGCGCTGGCACGTGGCCGCACGTACGGGCGCGGCGGACGAGGACGCCACGCTCGGCTCGTACGAGCGTCAGCTCCTCAACGCGGTCCACACGAAGCCCGACCTGGGCCTGTTGGCGACCAACCCCCTCATGTGCGGCCTGATCTGTGCGCTGCACCGCGACCGCAGGGGCTTCCTCCCACTCGGCCGCAAGGATCTCTACACGGCGGCCCTGTCCATGCTCCTGATCCGCCGGGACCGAGAGCGGCACATGGACGTGCCCGACCTGCGGGAGGAGCCGCAGCTCCAGCTCCTCCAGCGCCTCGCCTACTGGCTGATCCGCAACGGCCGTACGACCATGGACCGTCAGCGGGCGGAGACGATCATCGCGGACCTGCTCCCCGCGGTCCCGGAGGTGGCAGCCCTCGGAGACGCCAAGGCAGTCTTCGAGCACTTCCTCCACCGAAGCGGTCTTCTCCGCGAACCAGGACCGGGCACGGTCGATTTCATCCACCGCACGTTCCAGGATTTCCTGGGCGCGCGGGCGGCGGTCGACGAGGGCGACTTCGGCGTGCTGGCACGTCACGCGGCGGACGACCAGTGGGAGGACGTCATCCGTATGGCGGTGGCGCACGCGCGCCCTCGCGAACGGGTCGAACTCTTCCGGGAGTTGCTTGCGTTCGGTGATGGTCACGCCGAGGAGCGGGCGCGGGTGCGAGTCCATCTGCTGGCGGCAACCTGCCTGGAGCACGCGGCGGAGCTCGCCCCGGAGGTGCGTGAGCAGGTGGAGCTACGGGTGGCGGAGGTGATTCCGCCCCGCACCCCGGAGGATGCCCGCGAGCTGGCGATGGTCGGGCCCATGGTCCTGGACCTGCTGCCGGGCCCGGACGGGCTGGACGAGCAGGCAGCGAGCAACGTCGCGATCACCGCGACGAGTATCCCGTCGGACGCGGCGATCCCCTTCCTCGCGCGCTTGGCACGCCATCCCGCGCTCGCGGTTCGCAGCCAGCTCATGTGGGGGTGGAGTCGCTACGACTGCCGTAGGTACGCGGAAGCCGTGATCACTCAACTCGACGACGGCGAAACGTACTTCACGCTCCGCAGCGACGACCAGGTCGTGGAGCTGGAACGGCTGGCGATCCGCCCGAAGCTGCTGGACATCCGCGAGGGCGTGACCCCCACAGCCGCCTCCCGGCTGATCGCGGCGTGCGCCCCCTCGTTCCTCGCCATGAAGGTGCCACCCAGCCGACTCTCCCCGGCCGCGCTCCACGGGCTGCGCGACCTGAATCAGCTCCGCCTCGCCGGCATCACCGAGCGCTGGAGCCTCGACTTGTTCCCCACTGACGCTCCGCTGCGCATGCTGGGAGTGTTCGCCTCCACGGAAGCCGCAGACGATCTGCAAGGCCTGGACAAGTGGCGGGAACTGGAGTGGGTCCTCTTCGGCGAAACGGACGGTCCCAGGTCACCCGCCGTCTGGGAAGCTCTCACACGCCTCCCGCACCTCATCCGGCTGGACCTGACATCCAGCGCACTCCCCCACGCACCGGAAGGGCTGACGTTGTCCGGTGTGACGGAACTGTCCCTGCTGCACGAGGGGCCGCACGGAAGCCCCGACTGGGCATCGACGGCACTGCACGTCACGCGGCTCTTCCCTGACATCACACACCTGTCCGTATACGGGTTCAGCGGCCGGGAGCGGGTCAGCGTCGCCCCCTTGACCCAGCTCACCGCCCTGCGGCACCTGACGATCTCCAGGCGCCACGTGACCGACATCGACGCCCTTCCCCCGCACGTCGAGATACGAGAGCCTCGCGCCCTTTTCACCGATTGAGCTGAAACCACACCCCTTTGCCACCCCCGGTAGGCGTCACCCCGCACACATCCGACAACGCCGTCACGAGGAAAAGCCCCCGCCCACCTTCGTCTTCCGCGGGAGCCCTTCGAGGGGACGGCAGTTGATCGCTCCCGTCATACACGGCGACCCGTACGTGCGTGGGCGCAATGGCCGCTCTCAGGTGCACGTCACCCTTCGTGTGCTGATGCACGTTGGTCACCAGCTCGGACGTACAGAGCGCGGCGGTTTCGGCGAGGTTGCCCAGCCCCAGCGTGAGCAGCGCGCTGCGTACGAAGTCGCGGCAGATCTTGGGTGAGCTGGAGTCGGCGGGGGCGAACAGGGTGTAGGCGAGCGGGAGTTCGGGGCGCTCGGGTTGCTCGGGACCGCATACGGAGTCATGCACGGTTACGCCCATGAGACGCCTCCAAGGCGCGCGTAGGGGTTCGTTCGCTGTGACGGTGACGGGTGGCCCGGCCGCAGTGGCCTACTGCCCTTCGCGAACAAGTCGCCGCCCGGTACGGGGACTTGGATCGGACAGTGCGCTTCTGCGGCTGAGCAGGGGTTATTGCGTCGACAGCGAGGCTTCCGGCATCTCTGCGTGAGCACCGCCGCACTTAAAGTAGCGATACGCTCAGCAATCGTGCAACCCAATCGGCGAATCAAGTGGACCAAGCACCCCTACGGGGGCAGACTCTGATCGAAACCCCGGGGAGGCCGACGCGTGGCACTAAGAACGCTGATCACTGAACGACAGCGTCGACTCGGCCATGAGCTGCGCAAGTTGCGCATAACGGCGGGGTTGTCCGTCGCCGAAGGCGGTCGGCTGATCGAGATGGGTGCACCCCACCTCAGCCACATCGAGGCGGCGCGAACCGCCATTCCCACTGCGCGCCTCCGCGACCTGGTCCACGGGTACGGATGCAAGGATGAGCCCTACATCGAAGAGCTCATCCGCATGTCCGAGAGCAACGGCAAGGGCTGGTGGTCCGAGTACCGCAAGTCACGCCCCCAGGCGTGGCTCGACCTTGCTGAACTCGAGGCCACGTCCACGTCCATCCGAAGCCACGAGACTCTGCTCATCCCGAGCCTGCTCCAGACTGCGTCCTACATCCGCGCGCTTGTCAGCACGGGCCTGCCCGAGGCCTCGCGCGACGAGGTCGAGACGTCAGTCCGATTCCGCTTGGCGCGACAGCCCATCCTCGACGCGCCTCACTCCATCGACTTCCACGCGGTCATTCACGAAGCTGCCCTGCACGTGGTGGTCGGCGATTCGCGCGTCATGCGCGAGCAGTTGACCCACCTCGTGCGCGTGGCGGCGCTGCCCAACGTGACGATCCAGATCCTGCCGTTCGACGCCGGACCCGGGGCTTGGCGCTGTGCGCCGTTTCTCCAAGTCGAGCCTGTGATCGGCCGCTTGGGAACGGTGGTACTGGAGCACCCAGGCTCCCGTGTCGTCCTCGACGACGAAGCGGCCCTGGACCAGTACCGGGCTACCTTCGAAGAGCTGAGCCACAGCGCACTCCCAGCGGTCGTGTCGAACGAGCGTTCCGAAGCGCACGGGAAGCGTGACTCGTGGGGGCTCATCCAGCATCTGCTCTACACCCACCAGGGAAGAGACCATGGCTGAACTCCACTGGCAGAAATCCACCTTCAGCGAGGCAGCAGGCGCCAACTGCGTCTACTTGGCCGCCACCCACGGACCGAAGGCGACCATCCACCTCCGGGAGAGCGACGCCCCGGAGGCAATCCTCACCACAACGCCCGGGGCCCTCGCAGCTCTGATACGTACCCTCGTGAGCTGTCGGGGCCCGGCGTGATGTTGGTTGCCGCTCAAAGCCAGGCGGCTTACTGCGCGCCGCCCTGGCCCGCGCTGCCGATCGGGCCGACCTTGACCGAGGAGCCCGTGCCATCGCTGACGGGCAGCGTGGCGGCGCCCGGCCACTCCAGGGAGTACGACTTCGTCTCACCGGGAGGCGTCACCACGAGGCCCGTGACGCGGACACCGGAGCCGCCCGTGTCGTTCATCGGGTAGCTGACGTAGAAGGACACCGACTCCCCGCCCGTGAGGACCATCTGCTCGGCAGGCTTCCCCTCACGCGTGGCGGACAGATCCCCCGCGTTGGTCTTCAGGTCGATGCCCGCGAACCCGGAGAGCAGGCAGCCCCGGTCACCGGGGTTCTTGAACGTCACCGCGACCGAACCCTTGTCGTCACCGTCGATGGTGCTGTCCGACGCCGAGATGTCGAGATCATCCGTACGGCACTTCTCGGCCCGCTCGACGTTGCCCGCACCGCTTCCGGCCGCAGTGCCCTGCCCGCCGGAGGTCTTGCCGGCCGAGTCCTTCCCGCCGCCCTGCTCCGAACCGCCGCCCTGCTCCGAACCACCGTCCGAACCGGAGCCGCCGCCCGAGCCGGAGCCGCCCGAGGAGGATGCGCTGGAGGCGGCCGACGGGTCACCCTGCCCCGTGACGTCATCGCCGTTACAGGCCGTGAGCGAGAGGCTCGCGGCGACGGTCAGGGCCGCGGCGGCGATGCGGAGAGTGCGGCGACGAGCGGCGGTGGTGGTGTTGGAACGCATGGCGGGGTCCCCCGTAGGTAGTAGGTGGCGTCCCCTCCTCGGGAACAAGACCGACTCTGGTCGAGCCCACTAATGCCGAACTCCCACCCGACTAACATCCGCCTAACGAACCCTGCTGAGCTGCGAAAAGACCCCGGAAAGTCAGCGGACCGCCCATCCGCCCGCCGCGACGGAATACCCCGCCCCCGCCCCCGGGTTGGCCCCCACATGACGACTGACGCACCCTTCGATCCCCACGCCCTGCTCGCCGCCGGCAGCCTCGGCGTACTGGCGACCATCAAGGCCGACGGGCGGCCCCAGCTCTCGCCCGTGATGCCGTCGTACGACCACTCCGCGGGCGTCATCCGCATCTCGACGACCGCGAAGACCGCGAAGTTCGCGAACCTGCGTCGCGACCCCCGCGCCGCACTCGAGGTGACCAGCCCCGACGGCCGCGCCTGGGCCACGGCCGAGGGCGACGCCAAGCTCATCGGGCCCGGCACCGACCCGCAAGGCCCTGAGGTGCAGGCCCTCGTGGACTACTACCGGGCCGCCGCCGGTGAGCACCCGGACTGGGACGAGTACCGCCGGGTCATGGTCGACGACCGCCGGGTGCTGATCACGATCACGGTCGAGAAGGTGTACGGCACGGAGCTCACCTGAGCCCCGGCACGCGGAGCTCGCGTGAGCCCCCGGCGTGCGCCGCCCCCGTTGGGATCTTCTTGCAGACCATCCCTCTCACGCTCCCCAAGCCCCCTCCCCCGCGGCTGAGTTGACCTACCCTTGACCCTCCACGACACAAGAAATCCCACCCGCAGGGACCCCCCATGTCCATGGAGCCCGTTGTCCGTATCCCCTCGACGCTCGCAGCACCCCTTGTACAACGGCTCATCCGCACGCCCCCGCCACAGCCGCCCGCCGCGCCCGACCTGATCGCCGCCCTCACCACCTGGCGCGGCGCCGGCGCCCCCGCGACCCCGGACGACGTACACCGCACCGCCGCAGACTTCGTCCACCTCGCCGCCGAGGCGCGCTCCGCCCAGTCAGCCGAACTGGGCGCCGTGAGTGACGTATTGACGCGGACCCTCCTCGCGGTCGGCGAGCTCGACCTCACGGACGTGGACGCCGTGCGCCTCGGCCCGCAGGACTACGCGCGGCGTCTGAGGGGCGCCGTGCAGGGCGCGGACCGTGCGCTGTCCCCCGGCGCCGCCTCGTTCCACGACGAGCTGCTCGTGGCCGTCTGCCTGCATCTCCTGTACCACTTCGTCCGCCGCTCCCCGCACATCCAGCAGGACATGGCCGAGCGCGCCAGCCGTATCCGCCAGCTCATCGACCTGAACGACGCGGAGGCCGCCGCCCGCCAGCCCGAACGCTCGCAGGAGGACCGCGACTTCGAGGCCGCGTACGCCGAAGAGGTCGTACGGCAGCACGGCTGGCTCACCATCGTCGGCGTGGACCTCGCCAACGCGCCCGACCGCTGGCCCCTGGAGGACACCTACCTCAGCCTGGAGGCCGAGGAGAGCAGCGGCAGCGGCGTACCGGGCGAACCGCGCACCGTGCTGCTCGCCGACCGGGCCCTGGAGGGGCACGAGCGGGTCCTGCTGCGCGGTGTCGCCGGCTCGGGCAAGACGACGCTCGTCCAGTGGCTCGCCGTGGCCGCGGCGCGCGAGGGCACCCGCGTGCCCTTCGTCCTGCCCGTACGCCGCTTCGCCCGCGAGGGCTTCCCCGCTCCGGACGACTTCCTGCACGCCATCAGCCACCCGCTGGCCGACCAGGCACCCGAGGGCTGGGTCGTACGCACCCTGCTCGCGGGCCGCGCCATGCTCCTGGTCGACGGGATCGACGAGGCCCCGGAGGCGACCCGCGGCGAGCTGCGCAACCAATTGCGCCGCCTCCTTCGCATCTTCTCCGGCAACGGCTGCCTGGTGACGTCCCGCCCCTCCGCCGTCGAGGACGGCTGGCTCGCCCAGGAACGCCTCGCCGAAGAGGGCTTCAAGGAACTCTCCCTCGCGCCGATGTCACGCGACCAGGTCACCCACTTCATCCACGACTGGCACGCCGCGGCGATGAGCGACGACCAGTGCAAGGAGCAGTCGGAGCGCGACAAGCTGCGGGAGTACGAGGAGCGTCTCCTGCACTCCGTCCGCATCTACCGCGAGCTGCGCCAGCTCGCCACGAATCCGCTGATGTGCGGCCTGATCTGCGCCCTGAACCGCGACCGCTCCGGTTCGCTCCCCAAGGGGCGCAAGGAGCTGTACGACGCGGCTCTGGAGATGCTGCTCCAGCGCCGCGACCCTGAGCGTGACGTGCTGTACGCCGATGACGTGCGCCTGCAGCAGGGCCCGCGCGAGCTGCTCCTGCGCAAGCTGGCCCACGCGATGGTGGAGGAGGGCGTCTCGGAGCTGCCGCGCGAGCGCGTGGTCGCGATCCTGGACAGCGCGCTGCCCGCCATCCCCTCCGCGCGCGCCGAGGGCGACGGCGAGAAGATCTTCCGTCATCTGCTGCACCGCACGGGGCTGCTGCGCGAGCAGGCGGGCCTCTCGGTGGACTTCATCCACCGCACCTTCCAGGACTACCTCGCCGCCAAGGAGATAGTGGCTCGCGGTCAGTTCCGCACCCTCGTCGAGCACGCGCACCGCGCCGAGTGGGAGGAGGTCATCCGCATGGCCGCCGCCCACGCACGCCCCGAGGAGTGCGCCGACTTCCTCGAGCGGCTCCTTGCCGCCGCCCCGAACCTGCGCCGCCCACACGTGAACCATCGGCGCCTGATGGCCGCGGCCTGCCTGGAGCACGTCACCGAGCTCGACCCCGAGGTGCAGCAGCTCGTCCACGACCGTACGAAGAACCTCGTGCGCCCCACCACGGAACTGGCCGCCCGCAGCCTCGGCTGGGTCGGCCCCATCGTCCTGGAGCAGCTGCCGGACCCCGAGCAGGTGCCGAGCGACCAGCAGGCGCTCCTCCTGGCGATCACGGCCACCCGCGTCCAGGACGACGCCGCCATCGACTACCTCGCCCGTATGCGCCACCGCTCGGCCCTGTCCATCCGGGTCGAGCTGGTCCGCCCGTGGCGGCACTTCGACACGGAGCGGTACGCGCGCGAGATCATCGCCCACCTCGACCCGCTCGGCCTGTACTTCCCGGTGTCCGACACGGCCGAGCTCGCGGCGCTACGGCACCTCGGCGGACGCCCGTGGATCCAGGTCGTCGGCGTCATGCGCACCGAGGAACTCCTGGACGGCCTGGAACACGACCAGCTGACCCACCTGTGGATCACGGCCGAACTCGCCGACACGGACATGTCCTGGCTCGCCCGCTTCCCGAACCTGAGCGTGCTGCGAGTGAACCCCCGCCTGCCGCGAGTGCGGAACGTACCGGAGGGCGTAACGATCACGTCGTAAGCCGAGGGGCGCCCCGTAGGGGCGCGGGGAACTGCGCGACCAGCCACGAAGTACGTGCAGCCAAAGGTCAAAGCAAAAAGGGCTGCCCCGGACCGTACGAAACGGTCCGGGGCAGCCCCAGTGAGCCTGGCGAGCCCGAAGGGCTACGCCTCCTTGCTCAGGTTAGGCCCCGCGCCACCAGCGGCCTGCTCGATCGGCGGGACATCCGGAAGCGCCGCCTTCTCCTCGCCGCGGAAGGTGAACTTGGCTTCCTCGCCCTCACCCTCCGTGCCGACGACCACGATGTGGCCGGGGCGGAGCTCGCCGAAGAGGATCTTCTCCGACAGGATGTCCTCGACCTCGCGCTGGATCGTCCGGCGCAGCGGCCGGGCGCCCATGACCGGGTCGTAACCCTTCTTGGCAAGCAGCTTCTTCGCGTCACCGCTGAGCTCGATGCCCATGTCGCGGTCCTTGAGACGCTCGTCCACCTTGGCGATCATGAGGTCGACGATCTGGATGATGTCTTCCTCGGTGAGCTGGTGGAAGACCACCGTGTCGTCGACACGGTTCAGGAACTCCGGGCGGAAGTGCTGCTTCAGCTCGTCGTTGACCTTGGTCTTCATGCGCTCGTAGTTCGTCTTGACGTCACCCGCGGCGGCAAATCCGAGGTTGAAGCCCTTGGAGATGTCACGCGTGCCGAGGTTGGTCGTCATGATGATGACCGTGTTCTTGAAGTCCACGACCCGGCCCTGGGAGTCGGTCAGACGACCGTCCTCCAGGATCTGCAACAGCGAGTTGAAGATATCCGGGTGCGCCTTCTCGACCTCGTCGAAGAGCACGACCGAGAACGGCTTGCGACGGACCTTCTCCGTCAGCTGACCGCCCTCTTCGTAACCGACATATCCGGGCGGCGAACCGAAGAGACGCGAGACCGTGTGCTTCTCGCTGAACTCCGACATGTCGAGGGAGATCAGGGCGTCCTCGTCGCCGAAGAGGAATTCGGCGAGCGTCTTGGAAAGCTCCGTCTTACCGACACCGGACGGGCCGGCGAAGATGAACGAGCCACCGGGACGCTTCGGGTCCTTCAGACCCGCTCGCGTACGACGAATCGCCTGCGAAAGCGCCTTGATGGCGTCCTTCTGGCCGATGACCCGCTTGTGGAGCTCGTCCTCCATGCGCAGCAGACGCGAGGACTCCTCCTCGGTCAGCTTGAAGACCGGAATGCCGGTGGCCGTGGCCAGGACCTCGGCGATGAGCTCGCCGTCGACCTCGGCGACGACGTCCATGTCGCCGGCCTTCCATTCCTTCTCGCGCTTGGCCTTCGCCGCGAGCAGCTGCTTCTCCTTGTCGCGGAGAGAGGCCGCCTTCTCGAAGTCCTGGGAGTCGATGGCCGACTCCTTGTCGCGACGCACGCCCGCGATCTTCTCGTCGAACTCGCGGAGGTCCGGCGGCGCGGTCATCCGGCGGATGCGCATCCGGGAACCGGCCTCGTCGATCAGGTCGATCGCCTTGTCCGGCAGGAAGCGGTCCGAGATGTACCGGTCGGCCAGGGTGGCGGCCTGGACCAGCGCCTCGTCCGTGATGGAGACCCTGTGGTGGGCCTCGTAACGGTCGCGCAGACCCTTGAGGATCTCGATGGTGTGCGGCAGGGACGGCTCCGCGACCTGGATGGGCTGGAAGCGGCGCTCGAGGGCCGCGTCCTTCTCCAGGTGCTTGCGGTACTCGTCCAGCGTCGTGGCACCGATGGTCTGCAGCTCGCCTCGCGCCAGCATCGGCTTGAGGATGCTCGCGGCGTCGATCGCGCCCTCGGCGGCGCCGGCACCCACCAGGGTGTGGAGCTCGTCGATGAACAGGATGATGTCGCCGCGGGTGCGGATCTCCTTGAGGACCTTCTTCAGGCGCTCCTCGAAGTCACCGCGGTAGCGGGAGCCGGCGACCAGCGCGCCGAGGTCAAGCGTGTAGAGGTGCTTGTCCTTCAGCGTCTCGGGCACCTCGCCCTTGACGATGGCCTGCGCCAGGCCCTCGACGACGGCGGTCTTGCCGACGCCGGGCTCGCCGATGAGCACGGGGTTGTTCTTCGTACGGCGGGACAGCACCTGCATGACCCGCTCGATCTCCTTCTCGCGCCCGATGACCGGGTCGAGCTTGGACTCACGAGCGGCCTGGGTGAGGTTCCGGCCGAACTGGTCGAGCACCAGGGACGTGGAAGGCGTGCCCTCCGCAGGACCGCCGGCGGTGGCGGTCTCCTTGCCCTGGTATCCGGAGAGCAGCTGGATGACCTGCTGCCGCACCCGGTTGAGATCGGCGCCGAGCTTCACGAGGACCTGGGCGGCGACGCCCTCGCCCTCGCGGATCAGGCCGAGCAGGATGTGCTCCGTGCCGATGTAGTTGTGGCCCAGCTGAAGGGCCTCGCGGAGCGAAAGCTCCAGGACCTTCTTGGCACGGGGGGTGAAGGGGATGTGGCCGGACGGGGCCTGCTGGCCCTGACCGATGATCTCCTCCACCTGCTGGCGGACCGCCTCGAGCGAAATCCCGAGGCTCTCCAGGGCCTTAGCGGCGACACCCTCGCCCTCGTGGATCAAGCCCAGGAGGATGTGCTCGGTGCCGATGTAGTTGTGGTTGAGCATCCGGGCTTCTTCCTGAGCCAGGACGACAACCCGCCGCGCGCGGTCGGTGAACCTCTCGAACATCGTTAATCGCTCCTCAGAGCGGTCAGGCAGTAAGGGGGCTGTCCCCTCCCTGTCCTTCCGCAGCTTAGTCCCGCAAGCGGGGACCGCTCATTCCAACTGCCGACACCCGGCCGAGAACAAGAGGTGCCTCCTGACCCCGAACGCCGACAACTGCTCCAACCCGATGGTGCGAGACGATGTTCCCGCAGGCCAAGCACTTACCCTCACCACCACTACGCCGATGGCGAACGTGAGACGGCCTCGCGCGTGTGTCGCCCCTCCCCACTAGGGATGTCTTACCCGCAAGGACTGACAGTCCATGCGGCGCGCGCCGGTTCCCTCCGCTACGGGCGAACACCCTTGCGCGGCCGAACACGCCCTTACGCCCTATTTCCGGACACCCAGAGCAATCATCCGGGCACTCTGCGTAACCCAAGACGCTTCCGGCCGGTTGCTCCATGCATGGCCTTCACCGTTCCCCAGCCCCGCGTACCGGTCGAGCAGAGCGACCCGGTGCGGCAGTGGTACGCGAACGAACTCGGCTGGGCGACGGACGAGCGCCGCCCAGGGCTGCCGGTGCAGCTCCTGACGGGGCTCCGCTTCGACGTACTGCAGCTGCCCGCCGAGGCCGGCTTCGCCGCGCTGAGACATCTCGGGCCGAAGGCGCCGGTGGCCCTGCGAGGAGAATCGATGCGGCTCTTCGTGGCCGCGGGGAGCGCCGACGAGCTGCCGGGGCTCCTGGACTGGCTGGAGTGGGGCGGCATCCCCCTGGACCTCACGGCCGTCGGGGCGGGCGGACGGACCGACGCGCCCACGCCTCCGGGGTGGCCCGGCACGCAGGGGGCCGCCGTATGGCTGCGACCCCCGGAGCCCGGGTGCGAGGTGGAGCCGACGCTGCCGGCATTGCCGTCCCTGTCCTGCGTGGGGGGTGGCGCCATGCCTCACAGCGACCCCGCCGTGGGCTCCGGTCTCGTACGACTCGTGGACACGGCGGCAACGCAAGTCCACCGGGTCCGGCTGCAACGGACCCGACGTCAGCCGTTGGCCTTCTCGTAGGCCTCGCGGATGGACGCGGGGACGCGGCCGCGGTCGTTGACCTCGAAACCGTTGTCCTTGGCCCAGGCACGGATCGCAGCGGTGTCCTGACCGCCGCTCGTGGCGGAGGCGCGGGCTTTGGAACGCCCGGCCGAACCACGGCCACCGGTGCGACGACCGCCCTTGAGGTAAGGCTCAAGAAGACCGCGGAGCTTGTCCGCGTTCGACGTGGTGAGGTCGATCTCGTACGACTTGCCGTCCAGCGCAAACGTCACGGTCTCGTCTGCCTCGCCACCGTCGAGGTCATCGACAAGAAGGACCTGAACCTTCTGTGCCACCGGATTTCCTTTCATCGATAACTTAGGGCCGGATCGCACGGCGTGAGCCGTGGAATCGCCGCCCCCTGTTATATGCAGTACTGCAGTACGTCGGAAAGCAAACCGCTTTTGCTGGGAAAACACAAACCCCCGGGAGAGACCGGGGACCCCGAGAACCCAGGAAACATGCGCGTTTCGGACATAGGGAACCGGGGCAGCAGGCAGTCCGGAATACCGGCGACGATCACAGATGCAGAAGCATCCGGCTGTTGCCCAAGGTGTTCGGTTTCACTCGTTCGAGGCCCAGGAACTCCGCGACGCCCTCATCTTTGGAACGCAGCAGCTCGCTGTAGACATCTCCGTCGACAGGTGTCTCACCGATCTCCACGAAGCCGTGCTTCGCGAAGAAGTCGACTTCGAAGGTGAGACAGAAAACCCTGCGGACACCGAGCCAGCGAGCGGTCTGCAGCAACTTCCCCAACACCTGATGCCCTACTCCGACGCCCTTGACGTCGGGGTTCACCGCGAGAGTGCGAACTTCCGCGAGGTCTTCCCACATCACGTGCAGTGCACCGCAGGCGACGACCTCGGCGTTGTCGTCGCGTTCCGCCACCCAGAACTCCTGGATGGACTCGTAAAGGGCGACCGTCGCTTTGTCGAGCAGGATCCCCTGACGGGCGTAGGAGTCCAGGAGGTTGCGTACGACCGGCACATCGGCTGTGCGCGCCCGGCGTACGGAGACTGCTTTAGCGCTGAGTTCAGGGGGTTCTGCTGGCATGACCGGACGCTATCGTTCTGCTTCGGGCTCCGCCTCGCCGGGGTTGAGCGGGGCTTGAGTGGCGGGGCCTTCGGAGATCGGGGCTTCGGAGATCGAGGGCTGAGAGATCGGGCCCACGATCCGCATCGCGTCACTGAGTGCTTCGCGCTGTTCCGCCGACATCATCCCGAAGAACGCGACGAGAGCGGCCGCGGGGTTGTCGCTCTGCGACCAAGCTTCGTTCATCAGTGCGGCGGCGTAGGCGGCCCGAGTGGAGACCGCCTCATATCGATAGGCGCGGCCTTCCGCTTCACGGCGCACCCAGCCCTTCTGATGAAGATTGTCCAAAACGGTCATGACGGTGGTGTACGCGATGGACCGTTCCTGCTGAAGGTCTTCCAGGACTTCTCGAACGGTCACGGGGCGGTTCCACTTCCACACCCGTGTCATGACTGAGTCTTCGAGTTCTCCCAAGGGGCGAGGCACACGAGAACAATAGTGGGAGATGTCACTAATGACGTGACGGACGTGGCGGAGGCGCCATTTCCCCAACAAAAAGGGCGTACGACTCGGAATGGGAGCGAGTCGTACGCCAAGGATGTGCGGGTGGTGACCTCAGGTCATCCGCCGGTCACCCTCAGGTCACCGGAGAGCGGAACAGTCAGGCCTTGGGGGTCTGCCGGGCGCCTTCGGCGCTGGAGATCACGGCGTCGACGGCCGCGTCCTCCTTGGCCTTGTTGGCGCCGCCCTGGGTCTTCACGATCGTCACGATGAGACCGCCGAAGAACACGGCCATCACTACGGGGGGCAGGAGCGCGGAGACGTATTCCATGCCCCCCAGAGTAGCTAGCCCGCGGCGAGCTGGTGCGGCGGGTCCGTCGGGCGGCGCTTGGGAGGGAAGACCTCGGCCGGGGTCGGGACGGGGCGTGGCGGCTCCGGGGCGGCCGGTTTCGCCGGAGGGGTGTGCGGCGTCTTGGGCTTGGGCGCCGCCCGGTCGCCGGCCTCGCTCCGGCCGCCGGGGAGGGCGAGCAGGCGGGTGCGCGAGGCGGGGACGAGGGGGCGCGGCGCCGGGACGGCCGACTGCGACCGGCCCGCGAGACGGGCGCGTACAGCCTGTTCGGCGACGGTCCGGCAGCGGTCGAGGAGGGCGGCGGCCACCGGGTTGCCGCGCAGGGCGCGCAGCGCGGCGAGATCGTCGGCGCCGGGTTGGTAGCCGGTACCGAGGACGTCCTCGAGGAGTGCGAGGTAGCCGGTTGCGGTGCCGGGCAGGGCCGCCCGGTAGCGGGCGAGGTCGGCCAGCAGGAAGGCGCGGAGCCTGGCGCCCTCGCTCACTGCCTGGTCGACGGCGTCGGCCAGGCGCAGGCAGTCCTGGACGTCTTCGGCGGAGACGGGGCTGGGATGCAGGGCGAGGGCCAGAGCGCGGCGGAGCACACGCAGTTCCTCCGCACCGAAGGCCATGCCGCCGCGAGATCCGAATGGCGTGGGCATGGCCTGACGATACGTGCAAAGTGGACAAAATCCGTTTAACGCCAATATGTGGCGTGGCTCTGTTTGCTCACGCGTTTACTCGGAGCGGCGGCGGATCATCGCGAAGACGACCGCGCCGACCCCGAGGGCGCCGGCCGCGGCGGTGGCTATCCAGGAGACGACGTTCGTCGCACCGGTCTCCGCCATCTTGCCGTCAGGGGCGTCAGGGTCCTCGGAGGCTTCGCGGGCGTCGGGACCGTGCTCCTCGGCGTCCGGTGACGTGGTGGAGGTGGGGGTCGCAGCGGAGGGCGACGTGCTGGAGGTCGTGGACGGTGAGGCCGTCGCGGCCGGGACACTCACCGCGTACGCGGGACGTGCCTCGTCGAGCCCGGTGGCCGTGTGCGCCGTCGCGGCAGGACCGGCGAGGCCGGCCAGCACCCCGGCCGCCACTGCCGCGGCCAGTCTTCCCCTACGCCCCATTTGCTCCACGCCCGCTCGAACCTTCTCAAGTCCCGTCCCTGCGCAGACTCTTCTATGGGGCGCAGGGTTGTGTGCGCAAGCCCCGCTTATGAGCCGCCGGTTATGAGCCGACGGCTTTGGCGGGGCTCAGCTCCGGGGCATCAACTCCGGGACACGTTCCGCTCGTAGACCAGGCGGAGGCCGATGAGGGTCAGCCACGGCTCGTGCTCGTCGATGACCGTGGCCTCGCCGAGCACCATGGGCGCGAGGCCGCCGGTCGCGATGACCGTCACGTCGTCCGGGTTGCCGCCCGGGCCCGCCAGTTCGCGGGCCATGCGCTGCACGACGCCGTCGACCTGGCCCGCGAAGCCGTACAGGATGCCGGACTGCATGGCCTCCACGGTGTTCTTGCCGATGACGCTGCGCGGCCGGGCCAGCTCGATCTTGCGGAGCTGGGCGCCGCGTACGCCGAGGGCCTCGACGGAGATCTCGATGCCGGGGGCGATGACGCCGCCGGTGTACTCCCCGCGCGCGGAGACCGCGTCGAACGTCGTCGCCGTGCCGAAGTCGACGACGATGGCGGGGCCTCCGTAGAGCTCGACCGCCGCGACCGCGTTGATGATGCGGTCGGCGCCGACCTCCTTGGGGTTGTCCATGAGGATCGGCACGCCGGTCTTGATGCCGGGCTCCACCAGGACGGCGGGCACGTCTCCGTAGTACCGCCTGGTGACCTCGCGCAGTTCGTGCAGGACGGAGGGGACGGTCGAGCAGATGGCGATGCCGTCGATGCCGTCGCCCAGTTCGTCGCCGAGCAGCGGGTGCATGCCCATCAGGCCGTTGAGCAGGACGGCGAGTTCGTCGGCGGTGCGGCGGGCCTCGGTGGAGATGCGCCAGTGCTCGACGATCTCCTCGCCGTCGAAGAGGCCGAGGACGGTGTGGGTGTTTCCGACGTCGATGGTCAGCAGCATGTCGTCGTCACTCCGCCGCGCGCAGGTCGAGGCCGATGTCCAGGATCGGCGAGGAGTGGGTGAGGGCGCCCACGGCGAGGAAGTCCACGCCCGTCTCCGCGTACGCCCGGGCGTTCTCCAGGGTCAGGCGGCCCGAGGACTCCAGGATCGCGCGGCCGTCCACGATGGCCACGGCCTCCGCGGTCTCGCCCGGCGTGAAGTTGTCCAGGAGGATCAGGTCGGCGCCCGCGTCCACGACCTCGCGCAGCTGGTGCAGGGTGTCGACCTCGACCTCGACGGCCAGGTCGGGGAAGGCCTCGCGGACGGCCTTGAAGGCCTGCTCCACGCCTCCTGCGGCCACCACGTGGTTGTCCTTCACCAGGGCCGCGTCGGAGAGCGACATGCGGTGGTTCACGCCGCCGCCCATCCGCACCGCGTACTTCTCCAGGGCGCGCAGACCCGCGGTCGTCTTGCGGGTGTCGCGGACCTCGGCCTTGGTGCCCTCCAGTGCGTCGGCCCACGCGCGCGTGGCCGTCGCCACGCCGGAGAGGCGGCACAGGAGGTTGAGCGCGCTGCGCTCGGCGGTGAGCAGGTCGCGGGTGCGGGTGGTGACGCTGAGCAGCTTGTCGCCCGCCGCCACCCGGTCGCCGTCCTCGACGTGCCGCTCCACCTCGAAGGTGTCCGTGCAGACGATGGAGATGACGGCTTCGGCGATGCGCAGGCCCGCCGCGGTGCCGGCCTCGCGCGCGGTGAAGTCGGCGGTGGCGACGGCCTCTTCGGGGATCGTGGCGACCGAGGTGACGTCAACGCCGCCCGCCAGGTCCTCCTCGATCGCCATGTGCGCGATGTCCTCGACCTGCACGGGGTCGAGCCCCGCCTCGGTCAGGAGCTGCGCGAGAGCGGGGTCGAGGCCGCACTCCATGGGGTCGTACGCGTCGTCTCCGCCGCAGCCGCAGGCATCGCCGCAGCCGCCGCCCGTGGGGGCGAGAGGGAGGTCGTCGGGGGTGCTCACGGTCACTTCTCCTGAAGGCTGGTCGTCGGGGGGAAGTCTGCGGTCTCGGTGGTCCGCAGGGCCAGGGTCCGGTCCGCGTTGAGGCGTACGACGATGTGGCGCCGCCAGGCCTCGTCGTCGCGGTCGGGGCGGTCCTCGCGCCAGTGGCAGCCGCGGGTCTCCTCGCGGCGCTGCGCGGCGGCCACCAGGACGCGTGCGACGCACAGGAGGTTGGTGGTCTCCCAGGTGTCGACGCCCGGCTCGGCGGTCTTGCCGTCCTCGGCGAGCGCGCCCGCGGCCTCGGCGTGGATGCGGGCGAGCCGGGCCGCGGCCTCGGAGAGGGAGTCGGCGGACCTGAGCACTCCGGCGCCGTCGGTCATCACGCGCTGGATGGCGAAGCGGGCCTCGGGGGGCAGCAGGGGGTGCGCGGGGGTGTCGGGGTGGGAGACGGGTGCGGGCACGCGCGCGTGGAGCGTCTTGCCCGCGTGCAGCGTCGCGATGTCGGCGGCGATGCGCTCGGCGTAGACCAGGCCTTCCAAAAGGGAGTTGGAGGCGAGGCGGTTCGCTCCGTGCACGCCGGTGCAGGCGACCTCTCCGCAGGCGTAGAGGCCCGGGACCGTGGTGCGGCCGTGCGGGTCGGTGCGGACGCCGCCGGAGGCGTAGTGCGCGGCCGGGGCGACGGGGATGGGCTCGGTCACCGGGTCGATGCCGTGGGCGCGGCAGGCGGCGAGGATCGTCGGGAAGCGGTTCTCCCACATCTCGGCGCCGAAGTGCCGGGCGTCCAAGTACATGTGCTCGGCGCCCTTTTCCTGCATGCGCCGTGTGATGCCCTTGGCGACGATGTCCCGGGGCGCGAGCTCGGCGAGCTCGTGCTGGCCGACCATGAAGCGCACGCCGTCGGTGTCCACGAGGTGGGCGCCCTCGCCGCGTACCGCCTCGGAGACCAGCGGCTGCTGGCCCTCCGCGTCGGCGCCAAGGAAGAGCACGGTGGGGTGGAACTGCACGAACTCCAGGTCGCTGACCTCGGCGCCCGCGCGCAGGGCCAGCGCGACGCCGTCGCCCGTCGACACGGAGGGGTTCGTGGTCGCCGAGAAGACCTGGCCCATGCCGCCGGTGGCGAGGACGACCGCGGGGGCGTGCACCGCGCCCACGCCGTCGTGCTGGCCCTCTCCCATGACGTGCAGGGAGACACCGGCGGTGCGGCCGTCGGCGTCCGTGAGCAGGTCCAGTACGAGGGCGTTCTCGACTGTCGGTATGGCCCGCGCGCGCACCGCTTCGACCAGGGCGCGGGAGATTTCCAGGCCGGTCGCGTCGCCGCCCGCGTGGGCGATGCGGCGGCGGTGGTGGCCGCCCTCGCGGGTCAGCTCGATGGCGCCTTCGGGTCCTGTGTCGAAGTGGGCGCCGGTCTCGATGAGGCGGCGCACCGCGTCGGGGCCCTCGGTGACCAGGGTGCGCACGGCTTCCTCGTCGCACAGGCCCGCGCCCGCCACGAGGGTGTCGTCCAGGTGCTGCTCGGGGGTGTCGCCCTCGCCGAGTGCCGCGGCGATGCCGCCCTGGGCCCAGCGCGTGGAGCCGTCGTCCAGGCGCGCCTTGGTGACCACGACGGTCTTCAGGCCCGCCGCCGAGCAGCGCAGGGCCGTGGTGAGACCGGCCACTCCGGAGCCGACGACGACGATGTCGGCTTCCAGGGACCAGCCGGGCGCGGGGGCGTGCAGCCGTATTCCGGTGGCGCTCATGGGGTGGCTCCGAACGTGAGCGGGATGTTGTCGATCAGCCGGGTCGCGCCGACCTTGGCCGCGACGGCGAGGACCGCCTCACCGGTGTGGCCCGGTTGTACGTCCGTGAAGTCGGCGGGGTCGACCAGCGCCAGGTAGTCCAGTTCGAGCGGGGGCCTGCTGCGGGCCGCCTGGTCGAGGACGTGGCGGGCGGCGGCGCGGACGGCCGCGGGGCCGCCGGGCACGGACGGCGTGACGGACTGGGCGACCGCGTGGGTGTCGGCCGCTGCGCGGGATTCCCCGAGGGCGTTCAGGGCGTGGGCGCGCGCGTGCGTGACGGGGGCGAGCGCCGCTCGCGCGTGGAGGGCCTCCTGCGCGGCGTGCCGGTCGCGGCCCGCGAAGAGGGCCTGGGAGAGCGCGAGCGCGGTGCGCCGCTCGGCCGGGGAGAGGTAGCGGTTGCGGCTGGAGAGCGCCAGGCCGTCGTCCTCGCGCACCGTGGGTACGCCGACGATCTCGACGCCGAAGTTCAGGTCCCGCACCATGCGGCGGATGAGGGCGAGCTGCTGGGCGTCCTTCTGGCCGTACAGCGCGACGTCGGGCCGGGTGAGGTGAAGCAGCTTGGCGACGACCGTGAGCATGCCGTCGAAGTGTCCGGGGCGTGTGGCCCCTTCGAGGAGGGCGCCCATGGGTCCGGCGCTGATCCGGACCTGCGGTTCGCCGCCGGGGTAGACCTCGTCCACGGAGGGGGCGAACACGAAGTCCGCGCCTTCCTGTTCGGCGATCTTGACGTCGGCGTCCAGGGTGCGGGGGTAGCGGTCGAGGTCCTCGTTCGCCCCGAACTGGAGGGGGTTAACGAAGACCGTGACGACGACTTCGCCCTCGTCGCCCGCGATGCGGCGCGCGGTGCGGATCAGGGTGCCGTGGCCCTCGTGCAGGGCGCCCATGGTCATGACGACGACGCGGCGCCCGGCGCGCTTACGGGTGCGCAGCGGCTCGGCGGTGTGCACCAGGCGGGTCATCGGGCGCCTCCCTCGGCGTCGCCGCTCCCGGTCCCGCCGTTGGCCAGGACCCCCAGGAGGTCCTCGGCCAGCTCGGGCTTGAGCAGTCCGTGGGCGAGGGCGCGGTCGGCGGTCGCGCGGGCCATCGCCAGATAGCCGGCGACGGTCTGCGGGGCGTGCTTGCGCAGCTCGGCGACGTGCGCGGCGACGGTGCCCGCGTCCCCGCGCGCGACGGGGCCGGTGAGGGCGGCGTCGCCGGACCGCAGCGCGTTGTCCAGGGCTGCGCCGAGCAGCGGGCCGAGCATCCGGTCCGGGGCGGAGACGCCCGCTTCCTTGAGCAGGTCCATGGACTCGGCGACCAGCGTGACCAGGTGGTTCGCGCCGAGCGCGAGCGCCGCGTGGTACAGCGGCCTGGCCTCCTCGGCGATCCACTCGGGCTCGCCGCCCATCTCGATGACCAGGGCCTCGGCGGCGAGGCGCAGCTCCTCGGGGGCGGTCACGCCGAAGGAGCAGCCCGCCAGGCGCTGGACGTCGACGGGGGTGCCGGTGAACGTCATGGCGGGGTGCAGCGCGAGCGGCAGGGCGCCGGCGCGCAGCGCGGGTTCAAGGACCTGGGTGCCGTACCGCCCGGAGGTGTGCACCAGGAGCTGGCCGGGGCGGATGGCGCCGGTCTCGGCGAGGCCCTCGACGAGGCCGACAAGGGCGTCGTCCGGAACGGTCAGGAGTACCAGGTCGGCGCGCTCCAGGACCTGGGCGGGCGGGACGAGGGGCACGTCGGGCAGCAGGGTGGCCGCGCGTCGTACGGACGCGTCGGAGACCCCGGAGGCGGCGACCGGGCGGTGCCCGGCGAGCTGGAGTGCCGCGGCGAGCGCGGGGCCGACTCGGCCCGCTCCCACGACGCCCACCGTGAGCCTCGCGGGGCGGTCCCGCGGGTCTGGCTGATGAGGTGCGTTCACGCGATGACGCCTTCCCGTTCCAGTCCGCTCGGGGTACCGGACGATTTCTCGTCATGCTAACGCGATTGGTCGGCGCCGCGTCCTCGGCTGTCCACAGGCTGTGGGTATTCATATGACCGGTGGCCGACTGGTGGCTGACCGGCGGCCGACCGCACGCCATGCTCGGGGGATGACTTCTGGGATGACTTCACACGACGGGGAATCCGAGGTGAGCGAGCAGGACCTGCTCGCCGCCCGCCGCCGGTCCGCCGCCCTCGGCGCCACCCGCACCCTGCACCGCTGGTCCGCGCACCTCCCGCTCGCGGCGCGGCTCTCCGCGCTCGCGGACGCGGCGTCGGAGGTCGTGGACCCGGACGAGCCCGTCGACATCTACGGCAGCGCGGTCGTCGCGCGCCTGGAGGACGAGGTCGCGCGGCTGCTCGGCAAGGAGTCGGCCGCCTTCTTCCCGACCGGCACGATGGCCCAGCAGGTGGCCCTGCGCTGCTGGGCCGGCCGCACCGGCAACGCGACCGTCGCCCTCCACCCGAAGGCGCACCCCGAGGTGCACGAAGGGGGCGCCCTCTCCGCGGTGAGCGGGCTGCGCACGGTGCATCCGACGAGGGAGCCCCGGCTGCCCACGGCCGACGAAGTGCGGGACTTCGAGGAGCCCTTCGGGACGCTGATGCTCGAACTGCCGCTCCGGGACGCCGGTTTCGTGCTGCCGTCCTGGGAGGAGCTCGAAGAGGTCGTGGAGGCGGCCAGGGAACGCGACGCCGTCGTGCACTTCGACGGTGCGCGCCTGTGGGAGTGCACACCGCACTTCGGCCGCTCCCTGGCGGAGATCGCCGGCCTGGCGGACACCGTCTACGTGTCGTTCTACAAGTCCCTGGACGGCCTGAGCGGCGCGGTGCTCGCGGGTCCGCGCACCCTGGTCGACGAGGCGCGGACCTGGCGTCACCGCTACGGGGGCCAGGTCTTCCAGCAGTTCCCGGCCGCCGTCGCCGCTCTGCTCGGCCTGAAGAACACCCTCCCCCGGCTGCCGGACTACGTCGCCCACGCGCGCGTGGTCGCCGACGCGCTGCGGGAAGGGTTCGCGGCGGCAGGGGTGCCCTGGTCGCGCGTGCACCCCGAGCAGCCGCACACGCACCAGTTCCAGGTCTGGCTGCCGTACGACGCCGAAGTCCTCACGGAGGCGGCGCTCGGCCAGGCCGAGGAGACCAGGACCCAGCTGTTCGGCCGCTGGTTCGCGGACGGGCCACCCGGCCTCTCGGTCACGGAGGTCACCGTGACCGAGGCGGGCCTGGAGTGGTCGTCCGGCGACGTCAATGATGCGGTCGCGGAGTTCGTGCGACGGATCCCCGGATGAGCCGGGCCACGGCTGCCCGGATCCTTCCGTGGGCGGGGCGTTCCTCGACGACGGCACGGAAGCGGCCGTAATCGCGCACCTCGCGGATGACCTGCCAGTCCTGCTGACCGGGGGCCGGCGGGGTGCGTTCGTCGTGCTGGGCGGCGCGGTAACTGTCGAGCAGGTACTGCTGGGTGATGCTCATGACGGGTTCGCCTCTCAGGAAAATTGTTACTTATCGGGCACCCTTGGGTCGACGGGGAAGCAGTCGGCACAAGGGGGTGGATGTCCGGGCCCGGTCGGTTCGTCGTCCGGCCCTGTCACCACAGACTGCTCCCGCCGTCACGCCGTCGTCGCGCCGATTGACACCGGGCGTCAATCGGCGGCCGGGATGTCGGTGGCGCGGTGCACGATGGGTCCATGAGCGTGCACATCGAGATCGCGGGCCTGCCGCCGGAGCGGATCTTCTTCGACCCTTCGCCCCTGGCGGAGCTGGGCGTCGCCCTGCACGCGCTGTCCGAGCCCGGGCATCACCCGGGGCTGCACGGCTGGGCCACGGCGACCACCGCCTGCCTCAAGCCGGACCTCGCCGACCGGCTGCACGAGGCGGACTTCCTGTGGCGGAACACGTTCTCGGACGTCTTCATGCCGTTCGCCGGTCTCGTCGACGGCGACGGCAGGCCGGGCGCCACACTCGCCGACGAACTGGACCTGCTCGACCGCCTGGACGACGAGCGATTCGTCATGGCGGCCCTGGAGTTCACCTGCGGCACGACGTACAACGAAGGCGGCCCCTCGCCGCTCACCGACCCGGTCCGCGGTGCGCGCGCCCTGGAGCTCGCCGCCACCCGCGGCACGCGCCAACTGGACTTCGCGCGGCGCCTGCTGAGCGATCCGCACACCGTCCGGGCCTGGCTGCGCCGCCTCCTGGAGGACTGTGACGAGGCGTTCTTCGCCGACACCTGGCGGCGGGTCCGCGTCCAACTGGCCGCCGACGCACGGCACAAGACCGAGATATTGCGCCACAAGGGCCTCGCCGAAGTACTGACCTCAGTCTCGGCCGCCCTCTCCGTGGACGCGGACAGCCGTCGCATCACCGCGGACAAGCTCGTGCCGGGCCGGACGACCGCCCTGGACCACTCCCTGGGCGCGGGCCTCACGTTCGTGCCGTCCCACTTCGCCTGGCCGCACCTGATGGTCCTGCACGCGCCCGGCTGGCGCCCGGTGATCCACTACCCCGTGTCCGCGCCGGACCTGGCCAAGCCCACTTCGGTGGAGACCCTGGAGAAGCGGCTCACGGCCCTCGCCCACCCCGTACGCCTGCGGTTGTGCCGCGACATGGCCCGCGCGCCCTTCACCACCGGCGAACTGGCCCACGCGACCGGTCTGACGGCCCCCGAGGTCTCCCGGCACCTCACCCTCCTCAAGAAGGCGGGCCTGGTGACCACGGCTCGGCGTGGGCGGTACGTGATGCACCAGCTGGACGTCTCCGTGGTGGCCCGCCTGGGCAGCGACTTCCTGGAGGGCATCCTGCGCTGACCCCGCGGGTCGGCGGCCCCGTGAGCAGCCGTCGGGCCGCCCCGTCCTCAGGCCCCGCCACCGCCCGCCCGTACGAGACCCGTCTCGTACGCGAGAACCACCACCTGCACCCGGTCCCGCAGGCCGAGCTTCGTCAGGATGCGGCCCACATGGGTCTTCACCGTGGCCTCCGACAGGACGAGCCGCGCCGCGATCTCCCCGTTCGAGAGCCCCTGGGCGACCAGGATCATGACCTCGCGCTCGCGGTCGGTGAGCCGCTCCAGCTCCTTGTGCTGCGGCTGCCCGCCCGCGTTCGGCAGCATCGGCGCGAAGCGGTCGAGGAGGCGCCTCGTCGTGGAGGGCGCGACCACCGCGTCACCGCTGTGCACGGAGCGGATCGCGGCGAGCAGCTCGCCCGGAGGCACGTCCTTCAGCATGAAACCGGAGGCGCCCGCCTTCAGCCCCGAGAAGGCGTACTCGTCAAGGTCGAAGGTCGTCAGGATCAGGACCTTCGGCGGGTTCGCGTCCTGGCAGATGCGCCGGGTCGTCTCCACGCCGTCCAGTTTCGGCATGCGTACGTCCATGAGCACCACGTCGACCTCGGTCGTCCGCAGCGCCTGGAGCGCCTCGACCCCGTCGCCCGCCTCCGCTACGACCTCCATGTCCGGCTGTGCGGCGAGCACCATCCGGAACCCCGTGCGCAGCAGCGCCTGGTCGTCGACGAGCATGACGCGGATCGACATCAAAGGCCCTTTCGTTTCGGTGACAGGTGTCAGTTTGCGGGCTTGAGCGGGAGCAGCGCACTGATGCGGAAGCCGCCGCCCGGCCGCGGCCCCGCGTCCAGCGTGCCGCCGACCATGCCGACGCGCTCCCGCATGCCGATCAGGCCGTGCCCGCTGCCGTCCGCGCCGCCGTCCTCGTACAGCTCGTGGGGCGCGCCCTTGCCGTCGTCCTCGACGAGCAGCCCCAGGCCGTCGTCGAAGTAGACGAGGCGCACGCTCGCGCCGGTGTTCTCACCGCCGTGCTTGCGGGTGTTGGTGAGCGCCTCCTGCACGATGCGGTACGCCGTGAGCTCGACGCCGCTGGGCAGCGGGCGCGGGGTCCCCTCGACCTTGAAGTCGACCGGGAGGCCCGCCGTGCGCACCTGCTCGATGAGCTCGTCGAGCTGCTCGACGTCGGGCTGCGGGACGTACTCACCGCCCTCCTGGTGCTCGCCGGTGCGCAGCACGCCCAGCAGCCTGCGCATCTCGGCCAGTGCCTGCCGCCCGGTGCCGGAGATGGTCTCCAGGGCCTGCTTGGCCTGCTCGGGGGCCGCGTCGAGTACGTACGCGGCGCCGTCCGCCTGGACGACCATCACCGAGACGTTGTGCGCCACGACGTCGTGCAGCTCGCGCGCGATCCGGGCCCGCTCGGCGGCCACCGCGACCTTGGACTGCGCCGCCCGCTCCTTCTCCAGGCGGTCGGCGCGCTCCTCCAGCTGCGCGAAGTACGCGCGGCGGGTGCGGATGGAGTCGCCGAGCACCCAGGCCAGGGCGAACGGCACCATCTGGAAGATCGTGAAGAAGATGCTGCCGAAGGTGCCTATGCTCTCCTCCGGCCAGCGCAGCGACGACAGCGGAGCCGCACACAGACCGCCGATGAGGGCGAACCGCGAGGCCCACTTCGCGCCGTCGGCCGACGCGGTGTAGATGATCACCAGCATCGCGAAGTCGGCCGGCATCGTCTCCACGTCGAAGATCAGCTGGGCGACGCCGAGCACGACGGCGAGGATGAGCATCTTCTCGACGTACTTGCGGCGCAGCGCCACCACGACGGACATGCCGAGGACGATGACGGCGGCCGCGACCTTCGGGTCACGGCCTTCCCCCTCGGCCATGGAGACCAGACCGATGCCGGACATCCCGAGCAGGGCGAGGGCCCAGAAGCCATCGACCCCGGTCGGGTGTCTGCGGAAGAAGTCATAGACGCGCTGCACGTAACCCAGCGTAGGCAGCGAGACGGCCCTCCGGGGTCAACCGGAGGTCCGATCCGTACCGCTCGCGTGTACTCCCCAAGGTGGAGGCCCGCTTAGCCTTCTCGCGTGACGAACGAGGTCCGAGGTGAGCGGAAAGACGCGCGGCGTGGCTGGCGGGACGCCATGGAGGCCGCTCTCTACGGGCCCGACGGCTTCTATCTGCGCCCCGAAGGACCCGCGGGACACTTCCGGACGTCGGTGCACGCATCGCCCCTCTTCGCGGGCGCGGTGGCCCGGCTGCTGTGCCGCGTGGACGCGGCACTCGACCACCCGGACGAGTTCGCCTTCGTCGATCTTGGCGCGGGCCGCGGCGAGTTGACCGCCGCCGTCCTTGCCGCGCTGCCCGTCGACGTGGCGCCACGCGTGCGTGCCTGCGCGGTCGAGCGGGCCGGTCGCCCGGCGGGCCTCGATCCGCGCGTCGAGTGGCGCGACCTGCCGCCCACCGGCGTCACCGGCCTGCTCTTCGCCAACGAATGGCTCGACAACGTCCCCCTGGACGTCGTCGAGGTGGACTCCGAAGGCGTGGCGCGGCACGTGCTCGTCGGCGACGACGGCTCCGAGTCCCTCGGCGGCCCGGTGGAGGGCGCGGACGCCTCCTGGCTCGCGCGCTGGTGGCCGCTCGCCCCGGAGCCCGGCCTGCGCGCGGAGACCGGCCACCCCCGGGACGAGGCGTGGGCGACGGCCGCGGCGACGCTGACGCGCGGCCTCGCGGTCGCCGTGGACTACGCGCACGACCGCGCCGCACGGCCGCCCTTCGGGACACTGACCGGCTTCCGCGCGGGCCGCGAGACGGCGCCCGTGCCCGACGGCACCTGCGACATCACCGCCCATGTGGCCCTCGACGCGTGCGCGCTGCCCGGAGCCCGTCTGCTCACCCAGCGGGCGGCCCTGCGGGCGCTCGGCGTGAGCGGTGGCCGCCCGCCGCTCTCCCTGGCCTCCAGTGATCCGAAGGCGTACGTACACGCCCTCACGCGCGCGGGAGAGGCGGCAGAACTGACCGCCGCGGGTGGGCTCGGCGACTTCGGGTGGCTGATCCAGCCCATGGGGATCGATGCCGCGCCCGGCGGGCCGCTACTTGTCGATGTCGCCGACCACGAAGAACAGTGACCCCAGGATCGCCACCATGTCGGCGACCAACTGCCCCGGGAGCAGTTCGGCGAGGGCCTGGATGTTGTTGTACGACGCCGAGCGGAGCTTCAGGCGGTACGGGGTCTTCTCGCCCTTGGAGACCAGGTAGTAGCCGTTGATGCCCAGGGGGTTCTCGGTCCACGCGTACGTGTGGCCCTCGGGGGCCTTGAGCACCTTCGGGAGGCGCTGGTTGACCGGCCCCTGCGGCAGCTCGGCGAGCCGCTCCAGGCAGGCGTCGGCGAGGTCCAGGGCGTTGTGGGTCTGCTCCAGGAGGCACTCGAAGCGGGCCAGGCAGTCGCCCTCCTGCCGCGTGACGACCTTCAGGGTGTCCTGGAGCTCCCCGTACGCGAGGTAGGGCTCGTCACGGCGCAGGTCGAAGTCGACTCCGGAGGCGCGGGCGATGGGACCGCTCACTCCGTAGGCGTGCACCGCCTGAGGGGACAGCACGCCGACGCCGCGCGTACGCCCCCGGAAGATCTCGTTGCCGAGCACGAGCTTGTCGTACACGTCCATGCGGGAGCGGACCGATGCGACGGCCGCACGCGCGCGTGCGGCCCAGCCGGCGGGCAGGTCCTCCTTGAGGCCGCCCACGCGGTTGAACATGTAGTGCATGCGGCCGCCGGAGATCTCCTCCATCACGTTCTGGAGCTCCTCGCGCTCCCGGAAAGCGTGGAACACCGGGGTGATTCCGCCCAGTTCGAGGGGATAGGAGCCGAGGAACATCAGGTGGTTGAGGACGCGGTTCAGCTCGGCGAGGAGCGTGCGCATCCAGACGGCGCGCTCGGGCACCTCCATGCCGAGCATCCGCTCCACGGCGAGGACGACCCCGAGCTCGTTCGAGAACGCGGACAGCCAGTCGTGCCGGTTGGCGAGCACCACGATCTGCCGGTAGTCACGCGCCTCGAAGAGCTTCTCCGCACCGCGGTGCATATAGCCGATGACCGGCTCGGCCTGCTGGATCCGCTCGCCGTCGAGGACGAGGCGCAGCCGCAGCACGCCGTGCGTGGACGGGTGCTGCGGGCCGATGTTGAGCACCATGTCGGTGCTCTCCGCGGCGCCGCCGATGCCGAGGGTGGTCTCCGTCGTGGGGCTCATGCGCGCATTCTCTCGTACGCGCGCTCCTACGCGACTGTCACATCGGCTACGTACGCTTGAGGCATGGAAACGGGGACGGCGGGACCGGCACGGCCGGCGCGGCCGGGAGAGTCAGACGCGGAGCCGGTGTGGACCGGGCTGCCGCGGGGGGTGCTGCGGATGCGGCGACTGCTCCTCGTGGTGTGGCTCGTGCCGCTCGCGGCGGCCGTCGGAGTGCTGCTGTGGATCTTCGCTGGGCCCGCGTGGGCGGCGTTCGCGGCCGTCCCGCTGGCGTTCGTCGCGTGGGGCTGGCCGATGCTGGGGCGCAACTGGCGCTCGTGGCGGTACGCGGAGCGGGTGGACGACCTCCTGATCAGCCGGGGCGTGCTCTGGCGCGAGGAGACCGTCGTCCCGTACGGGCGGATGCAGCTCGTCGAGGTGACATCGGGGCCCATGGAGCGCTACTTCGGCCTCGCCGGGGTCCAGCTGCACACGGCGGCCGCCGCCACGGACGCCCGCATCCCCGGCCTCGTCCCCGAAGAGGCCGAGCGGCTGCGCGACCGGCTCACCGAACTGGGCGAGGCCCGCTCGGCGGGGCTGTGAGCGGCGTACGGGAAGTGGCGGGGGAGGAACACGTCCCCGGCGTCGAGGTCGTACGAGAGAGGCGTCTGCACCCCGTCACGCCCCTGCGCCGGGCCTGGGCCCCGGTCGCGGTCCTCGTGGGCTTCGCGGTGCACGACCCGGGCGGCACTCAGCGGCGGGTCTCCGAGCTCCCCGTGACCGGGCTGCTCGCGGGCGTCGCCGCCGTCCTCCTGGGCGGCGCCCTCTACGGCTTCATGAGCTGGTGGTTCACGCACTTCGCCGTCACCGACACCGAACTGCGCATCCGTACCGGCCTGATCTTCCGGCGTACCGCGCACATCCGGCTCGACCGGCTCCAGGCGGTGGACGTGACGCAGCCGCTCGCGGCCCGGATCGTCGGCGTCGCCAAGCTCAAGCTGGACGTCGTCGGGGCGGAGAAGAAGGACGAACTGGCCTATCTGGGGCAGGAGGAGGCTTCCGTCCTGCGGGCCGAACTCCTCGCGCGCGCGGCCGGTTTCGCGCCCGAGACGGCCCACGAGGTCGGCGAGGCGCCGGTCAACAACCTGGTGCACGTTCAGCCGCGCATGCTCGCTATCGCCCTGCTCCTGACCGGCACGACGTGGGCCATGCTCGTCGCCACGCTCATCGTGCCGCCCTTCCTGTGGTTCGTCACCCACAACCTGTGGACGGTGCTCGCGACGGGACTGCCCATGCTGGGCGGCGCGTTCGCCGGCAGCGTGGGGCGGTACATCGGGGAGTACGACTGGAAGGTGGGCGAGTCCCCCGACGGCCTGCGCATCGACCACGGACTGCTCGACAAGGCACACGAGACGGTGCCCCCGGGACGCGTGCAGACGGTGCGCGTCGTGGAGCCGTGGCTGTGGCGGCGGCGCGGCTGGGTTCGGGTGGAGCTGGATGTCGCGGGATCGTCCAACAGCGTCCTGGTGCCGGTCGCGCCGCGGGAGGTCGCGGAGGCCGTGATCGCGCGCATCCTGCCGGGGGTGCGGGTGCCGGACGCCGCCGAGCTCGTCCGCCCGCCCGCGCGGGCCGCGTGGTGCCTTCCGGTGTGGTGGAAGGGGTACGGCCTGACGGTGACGGACACGGTGTTCGCGGCGCGGCACGGCCTTCTGCGCCGCCGCCTGTCCCTGGTCCCGCACGCGAAGGTGCAGAGCGTGCGGCTCACGCAGGGGCCCTGGGAGCGCTTCAAGGGCGTGGCGGACGTGCACGTCGACACGGGGGCCAACAAGACGGTGACGGCACGGTTGCGTCCCACGGAGGAGGCGGTTGCGCTGCTGTCCGCGCAGGCGGAGAGGTCACGTACGGGACGGAGGACGGCGCGGCCGGATCGGTGGATGGCTTGACGGGGCTGGAGTTCAGCCCGTCGTGGGGGTCCCCCTGCTCTTAAAGAGCTTGGGGAAGTTTGAGGACGAACTCGGCGGAGCCGGTGATGACGGCAGCCAAGGCCCGGGGCCCGCCTACGCCCGCAACGCCGTCCGCAGCTCCGCCACGTCGATCTGCTCGGTCTCGTCGTGCGCCGTCAGGTCGATGACCTGGCCCACGGCGCGGTCCGAGCCCTCCGCGGGGGCCTTGAACTCCGCCTCGGACTCCGCCTTGTGCACGGCGAGTGCCTCCTCGCCCACGACGTCCGCGAGGTCCACGTTCTGCACGGACTCCAGCGCACCGGCGGTCGCCTCGCTCTTCGTGCCGAAGAAGTCGAAGCCGCCCTGGGCGGTCTGGCGGCGCCTGTGCGCGGGCGGCGCGACGGCGACCGCGCGCTCATGCCCGCCGTACCCCTCGGCCGCCCCGGACTTCCCCCGCGCTTCGTCCCCGTCCGCGCGCTGCCGGGAGGCATCGCCCTCGGGAGAAGGCTTCGGGGTCAGCCGGTCAAGGGCCATGTTCGCCCTGTCGTACAGCGACGGAGGCGCGATCGACCCCGGGCGTACGACGGGAGCCGGCGCCTCGGCACGGGCCGCGGGCTCCGCGCGCGTGGGGGCCGGCGGCAACGCCCGCGCCGGGGTGGACGCCTCGATGGCGAGCAGCCGCCGCCCCTCGAGGGCGCTCGCGCGCTCGGTCTCCGCCGTCGCGTACCGCCGCAGGAGTGCCGCGTGTTCGTTGCGCAGGGCGGCCAGCTCGGCCCGCTTGGAGCGCAGCTTCGTCTCCAGACGGCCCCGGATCTCGCGGGACTCGTCGAGGTCGGACTCGCACTCGGCTATGCGTTCCTCGTAGCGCCACTCGTCGCTCTTGCGGGCCCGGCCCAGCTCGGCGACCTGCTTGCCGGCCGCCAGGTCCCAGCGGCGCATGACGACCGAGCCCACGACGGCAGCCGCCGCCGCGGCGGCGACCAGGCCGCGGAGCACGACGGGTTCCGCGAACAGCCAGGCGCCGCCGGCGCAGACAAGGGAGAGACCTGCGACCGTCGAGGGAGGCAGCAGCCTGTGCAGGGGTGGGGAATGGCGGTGACGTCCACGTGGCATGGCCAGAAACTTACCGCGCGTAGGCGAACTATGGTGCCCCGCCCGCCAAAATGAGAACGTCACAGCGCTAACTCCCCACCCTTCACGATCCTCTTCGGCCACTCAACTCCACTTTTGGCCGTGCGACTTCGAGGATGCTCCTCCTTCCCGCGCTACTTCTTGATCAATCCCTTCGACTCCAGATACTCCTTGGCGACATCGGCTTCCTTCTGCCGCTCCACATCGACCTTCCGGTCGAGTTCCGCGAGATCTTCCGTCGTCAGTGTCTTGGTCAGCTTCCCGAGCGCGTCGGCTATCTCCTTGTCGCCCGCTTCCTTCGCGTTCACAACCGGAAGGATGTTGTCCGCGTTCTGCAGCTTCTTGTCGTCCTCAAGGGCCACAAGACCGAAGCTGTCGAGCGTCGCGTCGGTGGTCGTGGTCAGCACCACCTGGTCCGTGCCGTTCTTCACGGCCTGCTTGGACTGCGTGGTGCCGACGCCCTTGGGATCGATTCCCGCGACATCGATGCCGTACGTCTTCTTGAGTCCCGGGGCGCAGAACGGACGCGACTCGCATTCGTCACTCGCGGCGATCTTGACCTTCTCGCCGGACTTACCGAGATCCGAAAGCGTCTTGAGCTTGTGCTCCTTCGCGTATTCCTTGCTCACCGCGAACGCGTTCTGGTCGACCGCCCCGCCGGCGGGCAGCACCTTCAGGCCCTGCGGTTCCGCGAGCTTCTTCAGCGCGGCCACCGTGTCGTCCACGTCATTCGAGGCGACCGGCTTCGCCTTCGGGCCGTTCTTGCCGAGGTTGAGGAACTCAGCGAGTGTCGCCGCGTATTCGGGAGCGACATCGATCGAGCCCTTCTTGAGCTCGGGTTCGTACACCTCGCGGTTCTGGACGGTCTTGACCTCGGCGTCGTATCCGGCGTCCTCAAGGACGCCCACATAGAGCTCGGCGAGCACCTTCTGCTCGGTGAAACGGGCCGACCCGACCACGATCTTGCCCTTGCCGCCCGCCTTGTCCCCTTCGCCCTTGCCGTCCTTCTCCAGGCTGTCCCCGCCGCACGCGGTGAGCCCCGCGGTCAGCGCCACGACGGCCACGGCCGCCCCTGCCATCCGTCGTGCGCGACGCGTTGTGCTGTTCATGGGTGAACCACCATTTCGAAAGACCCGGGAAAACTGGAAAACATGGGGATACCGGAGATCACTGCGCGACCCCCGAGCGCCCTCGCATGGGACTGAACACCTTCCCCACCACGACGAGCACCACCTCCACGAAGAGCGCGAGAAGCGCCACAAGAAGCGCGCCCGCCACCACCTGAGGCGTGTTCTGCAGGTTGAACCCGGCGGTGATGATCCGGCCGAGGCCCCCCTCGCCCGCCATCGCGGCCAGCGTCGCCGTGGCGACGACCTGCACGCCCGCGGACCGCACGCCGGTCATGATCAGTGGGTACGCGAGGGGCAGTTCGACCCGCGCGAACAGCTGGCGGCCGCTCATGCCCATCCCCCGGGCCGCCTCCACCACCGCCCGGTCGACCTCACGCATCCCGATGTACGCGTTGGTCAGCAGCGGCGGCACCGCGAAGAGCACGAGCGCGATGAGCGTCGGAATGTCCCCGTGCTCGCCGAGCGGGGTGAGCGTGAGCAGCACGAGCACCGCGAGCGTCGGCACCGCGCGGCCGATGTTCGAGATGTTCACCGCGAGGGCGCCGCCCTTGCCGATGTGGCCGAGGTACAGGGCGATCGGCAGCGCGATCAGGCACGCGACGGCGAGGCAGACACCGCTGAAGTAGAGGTGCTCGGCGAGGCGGTGCCACACCCCCTTCTCGCCCTGCCAGTTGGCGCTCGTGGTCAACCAGTCGTACGCGCCGGTTATCGCGTTCATGCAGGTTCAGCCACCTTGGCCGTGCGTTCCGCCGGGGCGGGACGCTTCGTACGTATGCGATGGACGCGGGTCCACGGAGTCAGCCACCGCTGTAGCGCGAGGAGGAGCAGGTCGGCGACGACCGCGAGCACCACGCAGAGCGCGGACGCGGTGAGCACCTGCGCCTTGAAGGTCGTGTCGAGGCCGTCGAGGATCAGCGATCCGAGGCCTCCGTAGTCGACGATCGCGCCGACCGTCGTCAGGGCCACCGTCGAGACCGTGGTGATGCGGACCCCTGCGAGCAAGGCGGGCAGCGCGAGCGGCAGTTCCACCTCCCACAGCAGCCTCAGCGGGCCGTACCCCATCCCCTTGGCCGCGTCCCTGGCCTCGTCCGGCACGGCCTGGAGCCCCGCCAGGATGTTCCGCACCAGGATCGTCAGCGAGTACAGGACGAGGCCCGTGACGACCAGCGACGCCGAGAGACCGAAGAACGGCAGCAGCAGCGAGAACATCGCAAGCGACGGAACGGTGTAGAGCACGGTCGTCACGCCGAGGATCGGTCCCGCCAGGAAGCGCCAGCGCCGGGCGAGCAGCGCGAGCGGCAGCGAGACGGCGACACCGATGGCGACCGAGGCGGCGGTGATGCCCACGTGCTGCACGGTGGCGTCGATCAGCTCCTGGCTGCGGGAGCTGACGTACTCCCCGCAGATCCAGTCGTTCGTCACCAGACAGTTCTGTTCGCTCATCCCGCCCCACTCCCCCCGAGTCCCGTTTCCTGAGGCGCTCTGGCGACCCTAACGCGCAGCACCGACAATCGCCGAGACTCGTCGTACTGGCGCAACATGGGCTTTACACAACGCCCGCAACAATGGGGAATCATGATCCGGTTCGAGCACGTCACCAAACGGTACGAGGACGGCACCACGGCCGTCGACGACCTGTCCTTCGAGGTCGCCGAGGGTGAACTGGTCACGCTCGTCGGCCCGTCGGGCTGCGGCAAGACGACGACGATGAAGATGGTGAACCGCCTCATCGAGCCGTCCGAGGGCCGGATATTCGTCGAAGGTGATGACATATCCACCACCGATCCGGTGCAACTCCGGCGCCGCATCGGCTATGTCATCCAGCAGATCGGCCTCTTTCCGCACAAGACGGTCCTGGAGAACACGGCGACCGTCCCGCACCTGCTCGGCGTGAAGCGCGGCAGGGCCCGCGAGCGCGCCGCCGAACTCCTCGACCTGGTCGGCCTCGACCCCGCCACCTTCGGCGACCGCTACCCCGAGCAGCTCTCCGGAGGACAGCGCCAGCGGGTCGGCGTGGCCCGCGCGCTGGCGGCCGATCCGCCCGTGCTCCTGATGGACGAGCCGTTCGGCGCGGTCGACCCGGTGGTGCGCGAGCACCTGCAGAACGAGTTCCTCCGCCTCCAGCAGGCCGTCCGCAAGACGGTCCTCTTCGTCACGCACGACATCGAGGAGGCCGTCCGCCTGGGTGATCGCATGGCGGTCTACGGAGACGGGCGCATCGAGCAGTTCGACACCCCGTCGACCATCCTGGGCGCACCGGCCAACGAGTACGTCGCGGACTTCGTCGGCGCCGACCGCGGCCTCAAGCGCCTCTCCGTGACGCCCATCGAGGAGGGCGACCTGGAGCAGCCCCCCGTCGTGCACCTGGACGACCCGCTGCCCGCACGGCTCGACGCCCAGTGGGCGGTCGTCCTGGACGGCGAGAACAACCTGCACGGCTGGATCTCCACCGAGCACGCGCACGGCGCGAAGGGGACCGTCAGGGACCACGCCCGCCGCATGGAGGCATGGCTCCCGGTGGGCGCCACCCTCAAGCAGGCGTTCGCCACGATGCTCCAGCACGACGCGGGCTGGATCGCGGTGATCGACAAGGACAGCGAGGGCCGCTTCCTCGGCGTTCTCACCCCGGCCCGGCTGCACGAGGCGCTGCGCAGGTCGACGGCGGCCGACGCGCGCGACATCGCGCGCGGGGAGGTCGAGTTGGAGACCATCACCGCCATCAGCAAGCTCTGAGGCGCCACGTGCTGTGGCGCTACTTGCCGTTCAGCCGGCCGCTGATCCACTCCAGGGTCGCGGGGATCTCCCGGCGCCAGGTGTTGAAGTTGTGCCCGCCGCTGTCGAGCATGATGGACGAGACCCTGGTGGGCGACTTCACCTTGCCGATGAACTTCTCGGTGTCCGCGAAGTTGTCCTCTCCTTGTCGGCTGGTGGTGACAAGGAGGGACGTCTTGGGCGCCGGCATGTGGTCGAGGTACCACATGAGGTCGGCACGCTCCTCCAACTCCTTGTCGCCGTGGAAGAGATCGCCCGTCGTCACGTCGATGGGCGCCTTGTAGTACGCGGAGAGGCCCGCCCCCGCGGCGTACACATCGGGGTGGTGCATGGCGAGCTTCAGGGCGCAGTAGCCGCCCGTGGAGTCACCGATGACGCCCCAACTGCTCGCGTTACGGCCCACTCTGTAGTGCTCGGAGATGGCGCCCGGCAGGTCCTTGGCGAAGAACGTCTCGGCCTGTGGGCCCCCGGGGATGTCCACGCACTCGGTGTCGCGCGGCGGCGCCACGGTGGGCCGCATCATGACCAGGATCATCGGCTGCATCTTGTCCCGCCTGGCGAGGCCGTGGGCGGTCTGCGGGTAGTGCAGGCCCTTGATCAGCGCCTCGGCGGTGCCGGGGTAGCCGGTGAGCACCACAGACACGGGGAACGTACGCTTCTTGTACCGCGGCTGGAAGTACTCGGGCGGCAGATAGACGTACGCGGGGCTGGCTATGTCCGCCTCCTTGCCGCTGACGACCACCTTCTGGATCTGGCCGCCGGTCGACGGCCTGCCGCCGCCGGGGACGTTCACCGGCCGGGTGCTGCGTACGTCGACCGGCGTCCCGCCCGTCGCCGGATCGTGGTCGACGACGACACCGGGGCTCGTCTCCTGGCCGAAGAGGTCCGCCCACGTGGCGTAGAAGCCGAACGCCTGGTTGGCGGCGAGGCCGACCGCGGCGAAGATCGCCAACTGGGTGGCGATGAGCAGCCCGATGCGGCCGGTGACGGCCCGCCAGGACCGGCGGGCCAGGCGCGGCCAGAGCCAGACCGTGCCGATGAACAGCAGGACGGCGAGGAGGACCGCCAACACGAGGAGCTTGTTGCTCGTCAGACCCATGGAACGTTCTGCCTGCGCTTTCTGCCTGTTCCGTAGTTCTTTTCCGGCGGTTTTCCGGTCGGGAGTGAACCCGACTCCCAGAAGGACCGTCCTAGAGGGCGCAATGTCGCCGGATGCCGTTTTGGTGCCGGAATCAAGGTCTCTCGCAGAACCACGGGATGCGATGTCTGTCAGGATAGATGCGGAAATGTCGGGTGGGGTTCCGGACAGTGAGGGCAGCCGCCCCGAGGGACGGCGCCGTACCGGCGGGCTCCGTGACGGCAGACTCGGCAGACTCAGTCGGCTGTTCCGCGGCCCGCGCCCCGAGTCCGTACCGGCCCTCGTCGCCCGCGCCTGCACCCTCGTGGGCCTGCTGAACGTAGCCGCCGGGGTCTTCCCGCGCTTCCGGTACAGCCGCATGCACGCCATCGCCGAGGTCCTGCCCGGCGCGCTCGGCCCCTTCGCCGCCGCACTCGCGCTCAGCTCCGGCGTCCTCCTGCTGCTTCTCGCGCACGGCCTGCGGCGCCACAAGCGGCGGGCCTGGCGGGCCGCCGTGGTGCTGCTCCCGGCCGGTGCCGTCGCGCAGTTCGCCTACCGGCACTCGGTCATCGGCGTGCTGATCTCACTCGCCCTCCTGACGCTGCTCCTTCGCCACCGGGGCGAGTTCGCCGCGCTGCCCGATCCGCGCAGCCGCTGGCGCGCGGTCGCCAACTTCGTCCTCCTCGGGGCCGGTTCCCTCGCCCTCGGCCTGGTGATCGTCAGTGCCCACCCGGGCAAGGTCATCGGGGACCCGAGCATCACGGACCGCCTCACCCACGTCCTGTACGGCCTGTTCGGCTTCGAGGGCCCGGTCGACTACTACGGGACGACGTCCTGGACCGTCGCCTACTCGCTGGGCGCGCTCGGCATGCTCACCGCCCTCACCACCGTCTACCTGGCCTTCCGCCCCGAACACCCGGCCGCACGCCTCACTGAAGACGACGAGGCCAAGCTGCGCGCCCTGCTCGACAAGCACGGCGCCCGCGACTCGCTCGGCCACTTCGCGCTCCGCCGCGACAAGGGCGCCGTCTTCTCCCCCAGCGGCAAGGCCGCGGTCACCTACCGCGTCGTCTCCGGGGTGATGCTCGCGAGCGGCGACCCCATCGGGGACGTGGAGGCCTGGCCCGGCGCCATCGAACGCTTCATGGACGAGGCCAAGGCGCACTCCTGGACGCCCGCCGTGATGGGCTGCTCCGAGACCGGCGGCGAGGTCTGGACCCGCGAGACCGGCCTTGACGCCCTCGAACTGGGCGACGAGGCGGTGGTGGACGTCGCGGATTTCTCCCTGGCCGGGCGTGCGATGCGCAACGTACGCCAGATGGTCAAGCGGATCGAGCGCAATGGCTACGAGACGCGCGTGCGGCGCGTGCGTGACCTCGGGGAGCGCGAACTGGAGCGGATACAGCGCGTGGCCGGCGACTGGCGCGGCACCGACACGGAACGCGGCTTCTCCATGGCGCTCGGCCGCGTCGGCGACCCGGACGACGGCGACTGCCTGATCGCTACCGCCCACAAGGCCGACGACGAACCGGGCCCCTACGGAGACCTCAAGGCCGTCCTCCACTTCGTCCCCTGGGGCAAGGACGGCGTCTCCCTGGACCTCATGCGCCGCGACCGCGCCGCCGACCCCGGCATGAACGAGTTGCTCATCGTGGCCGCCCTGCAGGCCGCCCCGAAGCTCGGCATCGCGCGCGTGTCCCTCAACTTCGCGATGTTCCGCGCGGCTCTCGCCCGCGGCGAGAAGATCGGCGCGGGGCCCGTCCTGCGCGCCTGGAGGGGCCTGCTCGTCTTCCTCTCGCGCTGGTTCCAGATCGAGTCCCTGTACAAGTTCAACGCGAAGTTCCGCCCCCGCTGGGAGCCCCGCTTCGTCGTCTACCGCTCCTCCAAGGACCTCCCCCGCATCGGCTTCGCGGCGATGCAGGCCGAGGGCTTCGTGACCCTCGCGCTGCCCCGCGTCCTGCGCCGGGCGGGCACACAGCGCCGCCCCTGCCCGCACCGGACCGCAGAGCGTGAGGTCCGGGCGGCGTAGCGCCAGCCCGCTCGGGCCTAGGCTGGAGGCATGAGTACGTTGCGTGGGCGGGGATCGGTCGAGGGGCTGCCGGAATGGGGCCGCTGTGCGGTCATGGGGGTCGTGAACGTGACCCCCGACTCCTTCTCCGACGGGGGCCGCTGGTTCGACACCACGGCCGCCGTCAAGCACGGCATCGATCTGGTCGCCCAGGGCGCCGACCTGGTCGACGTGGGCGGTGAGTCCACCCGTCCCGGCGCCACGCGCGTGGACGAGGACGAGGAGCTGCGGCGCGTGGTCCCCGTCGTGCGGGGCCTGGCCGCCGAAGGCGTGACGGTCTCCGTGGACACCATGCGCGCCACCGTCGCCGAGCAGGCACTGGCCGCGGGCGCCGTCCTGGTCAACGACGTCAGCGGCGGCCTCGCCGACGAGCGCATGGTCCCCGCGGTCGCCGCCGCGGGTGCGCCCTTCGTGGTGATGCACTGGCGCGGCTTCCTCGCCGACATCCACGCCACGCCCGTGTACGAGGACGTGGTCTCCGAAGTGGTCGACGAGCTCCACGCGCGCGTGGCGGCCGCCATCGAGGGCGGCATCGCCCCCGAGCGCATCGTCGTCGACCCCGGCCTCGGCTTCTCCAAGAACGCGGAGCACGACCTGGCGCTCCTGGCCCGCATCGACCGCCTGCGCGAGCTCGGCCACCCGATCCTGGTCGCCGCGTCGCGCAAGCGTTTCCTCGGCCGCGTCCTCGCAGGACCCGAGGGCTCCCCGCCGCCCGCCCGCGAGCGCGACGCGGCCACCGCCGCGGTCTCCGCCATCGCCGCCCACCAGGGCGCGTGGGCGGTCCGTGTGCACGAGGTGCGGGCCACCGCCGACGCCGTCCGTGTCGCACACGCCGTGACCAGCGCGGCGGGCGGTCCTCGGTGACCGGGGCCAGGACGGACGTCGAACAGGTCGAGCTGGCCAACACGGCCTTCTACGAAGCACTGGAGCGCGGCGACTTCGACGAGCTCTCCGACCTCTGGCTGGACGCGGACGCCGCCCCCGAGCCGCACGACCCCGAAGCCCGGGACGACGAGGACATCGCGGAGGACGGCGCCGAAGCCGCGATCTCCTGCGTCCACCCCGGCTGGCCGGTGCTCACGGGCCGCGGCGAGGTCCTCAGGTCGTACGCACTGATCATGGCGAACACCGAGTACATCCAGTTCTTCCTGACCGACGTGCACGTCGGTGTGGCCGGTGACACCGCCCTGGTGACCTGCACGGAGAACATCCTCAGCGGCGGCCCGCCCCCCGAGGCGGGCGGCGAGCTCGGTCCGCTCGTCGGCCAGCTCGTCGTCGCCACCAATGTGTTCCGCCGCACAGTCGACGGTTGGAAGCTCTGGTCGCACCACGCCTCACCCGTACTCGCCGAAACCGACGACGAAGAGGGCGAGGACACACCCTCCTGAGTGGGTAGGGGCGATTCCGGGAGCCCCCGCGGACGAGGGCTGTCAGTGCGCGCAGGTAGATTCGATCGAGGCTGGTGTGCCGACCGCACTCGGTGCAGCCTGCCGATAACGACGATTGCAGGAGTGATTCGCGTGGATCGTGTCGCGCTGCGCGGCCTCAAGGCCCGTGGACACCACGGTGTCTTTCCGCGGGAACGCGAAGAGGGCCAGACCTTCATCGTGGACCTGGTTCTTGGCCTGGACACCCGTGCGGCCGCCGCCGACGACGACCTGGCGAAGACCGTGCACTACGGCGTCGTGGCCGAGGAGGTCGTGGCCGCCGTCGAAGGCGACCCGGTGGACCTCATCGAGACCCTCGCCGAGCGCATCGCACAGACGTGTCTGAAGCACGAAGGGGTCCTGGAGGTCGAGGTGTGCGTCCACAAACCGGACGCCCCGATCACCGTCCCCTTCGACGACGTGACCGTCACCATCACCCGGAGCCGAGTATGACCGCGTTTTCCACGCAAGGGCAGAGCGACCCGACCGTCCAGCCGGTGCCCACCGCCGTCGTGGAGCAGGTCGACGCCGCCGACACCACCCTCTCCAACCCCAAACGCGCCGTGATCTCCCTCGGCAGCAATCTCGGCAACCGCCTGGAGACGCTGCAGGGCGCCGTCGACGCCCTGGAGGACACCCCCGGCCTGCGCGTCAAGGCCGTCTCCCCGGTGTACGAGACGGAGCCCTGGGGCGTCGATCCCGGCACTCAGCCGTCGTACTTCAACGCGGTGGTCGTGGTGAAGACGACGCTGCCGCCCTCCTCGCTCCTAGAGCGGGCGCACGCCATCGAGGAGGCCTTCCACCGCGTACGGGACGAGCGCTGGGCCGCCCGCACGATCGATGTCGACATCGTGGCGTACGCGGACGTCGTCTCGGACGACCCCGACCTCACACTCCCCCACCCGCGGGCACACGAACGTGCCTTCGTCCTGGCCCCCTGGCACGACGTGGAGCCCGAGGCCCAGCTGGCGGGACGCGGTGAGGTGGCCGACCTGCTCGCCAAGGTCACCCGCGAAGGCGTCACGCCCCGTGTCGACCTGGAACTCCGCCTGCCCGAGTAATCGTTAGGGTCTATCGGACCCGCACGATCGAGATCGACAAGAAGCTCGGCAAGAAGCAGTCCGTACGACGATGAAGGGTCATCCGTGAAGCAGCTGCGCATCAGGACACTGGCCGGCCTCTTCCTGGTGGCCGGCGTGCTGTCCTGGGCGGGCGCCCGGCTGTGGGACTCCGTGGGCACCCTGCCGCGGGTCCCGCTGGCCGCGCCCATCGTGCTCGCGGTGATCGCCGTGGTCCTGCTCGCCACGGCCCTCTCCCTGCGCGCCCGGCTGCGCGCACAGCGCGAGCGGCGCCCCGGAGCCAAGGGCGTCGAGCCGATGATGGCCGCCCGCGCGGTCGTCTTCGGCCAGGCGAGCGCCCTGGTGGCCGCCCTGGTCGCCGGGATGTACGGCGGCACGGGCGCCTTCCTCCTGGAGCACCTGGACGTCCCCTCACGCCGCGACCAGGCGATCTACGCCGGCTCCTCGCTCGTGGCCGGCATCGCGGTCATAGCGGCCGCCTTCTTCCTGGAGCGCGTCTGCAGGCTCCCGGAGGACGACGACGAGACCGGCGGAACGGCCGCGGCCGCCTGAAGCGGGCGGGCGCGGGCCGGGGCGTCCGCGTATCCGCTAGCGCGCCATGATCAGGCTCATCGCCTCGTTGCGCGTCGCGGGGTCACGGAGCTGGCCGCGCACCGCGGAGGTGATCGTCTTGGCGCCCGGCTTGCGGATGCCGCGCATCGACATGCACATGTGCTCGCACTCGACGACGACGATCACTCCACGGGGCTCCAAGATCTCCATCAGAGAGTCGGCGATCTGGGTGGTCATCCGTTCCTGCACCTGAGGACGGCGGGCGTACACGTCCACCAGGCGGGCCAGCTTGGACAAACCGGTGATCTTGCCACTGACCGCCGGAATGTATCCGACATGTGCGACGCCCCTGAACGGGACCAGATGATGTTCGCAGCACGAGGTCACCTCGATGTCCTTCACCAGGACCATCTCGTCGTGGCCCAGGTCGAACGTCGTCGTCAGGACGTCCTCGGGCTTGAGCCACAGACCGGCGAATATCTCCTTGTACGCGCGTGCCACGCGGCCCGGAGTCTCCCGCAGGCCCTCGCGGTCCGGGTCCTCCCCGACCGCGATCAACAGCTCGCGCACGGCGTTCTCGGCCCGCTTCTCGTCGAAAACGCCGATCGTGCCCTCGCCGTCCAGCGTCACGGGGTCGGTCATCTGTGCCTCGTTCCTTGCGTTTCATGCGTCACTGCGTACGAAAGCGCTGCTGCGTACGAAAAAACTGCGCCCCCCAGGCTAGAACCAGGGGGGCGCAGCTTCCATTCCGGGCCTGTTGAGGCGACCGGGGGGATCAGCCTTCGGGGCGATCCTCCTTGGTCACGTCGATCGGCGTCTCCGTCGGTCCCGCGGTCACCGCGGGCGTGGCGCCGTTCGCACCGTTCGTCAGTGACAGCTCCCGGGGGGAGAGCACCGGCGGGCGGGTCGAGGGCGTACGCCGCGAGGAACCGGTCCACGCCGGGCGGGCCGGACGCTTCACGATGCCGGCGAAGACCTCGGCGATCTGCTCCTTGTTCAGCGTCTCCTTCTCGAGGAGCTGCAGAACCAGGTTGTCGAGAACGTCGCGGTTCTCGACGAGGATCTCCCAGGCTTCGTTGTGCGCGGTCTCGATGAGCTTCTTGACCTCTTCGTCGACCAGCGCCGCGACCTCTTCCGAGTAGTCGCGCGGGTGACCCATCTCGCGGCCCAGGAACGGCTCGGTGTTGTCGCCGCCGAACTTGATCGCGCCGAGCCGCTCGGTCATGCCGTACTGCGTGACCATGGCCCGTGCGGTCGCGGTGGCCTTCTCGATGTCGTTCGCCGCGCCCGTCGTCGGGTCGTGGAAGACGAGCTCCTCGGCCGCGCGCCCGCCCAGCATGTACGCGAGCTGGTCGAGCATTTCGTTGCGCGTGGTCGAGTACTTGTCCTCTTCGGGCAGGACCATGGTGTAACCCAGGGCCCGGCCGCGCGACAGGATCGTGATCTTGTGGACCGGGTCCGAGTTCGGAGACGCCGCCGCGACCAGGGCGTGTCCGCCCTCGTGGTACGCGGTGATCTTCTTCTCCTTGTCGGACATGATCCGCGTCCGCTTCTGCGGACCCGCCACGACGCGGTCGATCGCCTCGTCCAGTGCGTGATTGTCGATCAGCTTCTTGTCGCCGCGCGCCGTGAGGAGCGCCGCTTCGTTCAGCACGTTCGACAGGTCGGCACCCGTGAAGCCCGGCGTACGCCGGGAAACCGCGCCCAGGTCGACGTCCGGGGCGACCGGCTTGCCCTTCTGGTGAACCTTGAGGATCTCCAGACGGCCCTGCATGTCCGGGCGGTCGACCGCGATCTGGCGGTCGAAACGGCCGGGACGGAGCAGCGCCGGGTCGAGGATGTCGGGGCGGTTCGTGGCGGCGATCAGGATGACGCCGCCCTTCACGTCGAACCCGTCCATCTCGACGAGCAGCTGGTTGAGCGTCTGCTCGCGCTCGTCGTGCCCGCCGCCCATACCGGCACCGCGGTGCCGGCCGACGGCGTCGATCTCGTCGACGAAGACGATCGCCGGGGCGTTCGCCTTGGCCTGCTCGAAGAGGTCACGCACACGCGACGCACCGACACCGACGAACATCTCGACGAAGTCGGAACCGGAGATCGAGTAGAAGGGGACGCCGGCCTCACCCGCGACAGCGCGCGCGAGGAGCGTCTTGCCCGTACCGGGCGGCCCGTACAGGAGTACGCCCTTGGGGATCTTGGCTCCGACGGCCTGGAACTTCGCAGGCTCCTGGAGGAACTCCTTGATCTCGTGGAGTTCCTCGACGGCCTCGTCCGAGCCGGCGACGTCGGAGAACGTCGTCTTCGGGGTGTCCTTGGTGATGAGCTTGGCCTTGGACTTCCCGAACTGCATGACCCGGGAGCCGCCGCCCTGCATCTGATTCATCAGGAACAGGAAGACGACGACGATGAGTACGAAGGGGAGCAGGGAGAGCAGGATGCCGACGAACGGGTTCTGCTTCGACTCCGAGACGGTGTAACCGTCCGGGATCTTCTTGTCCTCGAACTTCTCCTGCAAGGTGTTGGCGATGGCGACACCTTGGTCGCCGATGTAGCTCGCCTGGATCTTGCTGCTGTCCTTGACCTTCTGGCCGTCCTTGAGCTCGACCTTGATGGTCCGCTCGTCACCGGTCGTGAGCTTGGCGGATTCGACCTTGTCGTCGTTGATCGCCTGCACAACCTGGCCGGTGTCCACCGTCTTGTAGCCGCCGGACGAACCGACGACCTGCATCAACACGACCACGGCAAGGACGGCCAGCACGATCCACATGACTGGCCCACGGAAGTATCGCTTCACGTCCATCCATACGGAGCGAAGACGCCCCGTCCCTCCTGCCATAGTGAGTTTGATAAAGACTGTTCTTCGGACGGTACCCCAGCATTGTCACCCGAAGCCGCACGGGACGGCTGACAAACCCGTCTTCGCATGCTTCAACGCGGGGAAACGGGTGAGGGTTCCCGGCCGCCTCCGACGAGTTGGCCGGGAGAGGGCCGGGAGCCCCGGTGATCAGCCGCCGTAGACGTGCGGGGCAAGGGTGCCGACGAACGGCAGATTGCGGTACTTCTCCGCGTAGTCCAGGCCGTACCCGATGACGAACTCGTTCGGGATGTCGAAGCCGACCCACTCCACGTCGATCGCGACCTTGGCCGCCTCGGGCTTGCGAAGCAGCGTGCACACCTTCAGCGACGCGGGCTCGCGGGAGCCGAGGTTGGAGAGCAGCCAGGACAGCGTCAGGCCGGAGTCGATGATGTCCTCGACGATCAGGACGTGCTTGCCCTTGATGTCGGTGTCCAGGTCCTTGAGGATCCGCACGACACCGGAGGACTGGGTGCCCGCGCCGTACGACGACACGGCCATCCAGTCCATGGTGAGCGGGGTGGACAACGCACGCGCCAGGTCCGCCATGACCATCACCGCGCCCTTGAGCACACCGACGATCAGCAGGTCCTTGCCCGCGTACTCCGCGTCGATCTTCGCGGCCAGCTCTGCCAGCTTCGCGTCGATCTCTTCCTTGGTGATGAGCACCGACTGAAGGTCGGTGCCCATGTCTTTCGCGTCCACCCGCATCACTTTCGGTCGTCCGTCACACCGGCTGCGCGGAGCCCAGGGGCCCCTCGGTCAACAGCCTTGCCGGATGACCAGTCTGCCACCCTGGCGCTGGGCGACGACTTTGCCCGGGAGATTGATGGCTCCCTGGCCGCGCCAGCCAGTGATCAGCCGGTCGACCTCTTCGAGGTGCCGGGCGAACAGCGCACCGGCCGGGGCGCCCGCCTCGATGGCGGCGCGGCGGACGATGCGGCGGCGGACGGCGGGCGGCAGGGCGTAGAGCTTGGCGCACTCCAGGAGTCCCGCCGCGTCGCGCACGGAAGCTTCCGCCTGTGCGGCCCAGTGGTCCAGGGCGTCGGCGTCGTCCCGGGACAACTGGGCCGTACGGGCGAGTGCTTCCACGACGCCCTTGCCGAGGGCCTTCTCCAGGGCGGGCAGGCCCTCGTGCCGCAGCCGCGAGCGTGTGTAGGCGGGGTCGGTGTTGTGCGGGTCGTCCCAGACGGGCAGCGACTGGACCATGCAGGCCTTGCGGGCGGTCTGCCGGTCGATGTGCAGGAAGGGGCGGCGGTAGCGGCGGGCGGCCCCGGGGCCGCCCGACACGGCCGCCATCCCGGACAGCGAGCGGATGCCGGAGCCGCGGGCGAGACCGAGCAGGACGGTCTCCGCCTGGTCGTCGCGGGTGTGGCCGAGCAGGATCGCGGCGGCGCCGTGGCGCTCGGCGACCGCGTCGAGCGCGCCGTATCTCGCGTCGCGGGCGGCGGCCTCGGGGCCGCCGTCCCGGCCGACGTCGACGGCCACGGACTCGATGGGGTCGAGGCCGAGGGCGGTGAGCCGCGAGACGACTTCGGCGGCGCGCAGGTCGGACCCGTCCTGCAGTCCGTGGTCGACGGTGACGCCGCCGGCCCGGATGCCGAGTTTGGGGGCCTCGAAGGCGAGGGCGGAGGCGAGCGCCATGGAGTCGGCGCCGCCGGAGCAGGCGACCAGCACGAGTGGCGACGTGGCCTGCTCGCGTGGAGGGTTGGGGTGCGCGGGGCGTGAGGGGACGAGCTCGGGGGTGCGCTGTGCTTCGGGGCGCCGTAGATCGGCGCGCTGGGCGTCGGTGCGCTGTACGTCGGTCAGTACGTCGTGGAGTACGCGGCGGACCGCCAGGCGTATCGCCGCGACCGCAGGATGGGGACCCATGTCCGGTTCCCTTCATGAAGTTCGGGGGTGAGCCTCGGACCTGTCACTCAGGACCGCACTCGGGAGATCGGGCCTCAGGCAGATCCCCAGAGGTTAGTCACTCAGAGTGTGTCGATGGTGACAGAGCCGAGCCGTTCCCCGAGCATTGCACGCCTACCCATGGCTCACGGTCCCTCGGACGGGTGATTGCGGGGGCGTTCGCCTGCCATCGGCCGCAACTCGCTCCCCTGCTGCCCTCACTCTCCCTTACGGTGCACCCGCGCGACCCAGTCCGCCGGTTTGGCGATCTCCGACTTGGTGGGCAGCGTGTTCGGCGAAGTCCAGACCCGGTTGAAGCCGTCCATTCCGACCTCGCCGACGACCGCGCGCACGAACCTCTCGCCGTCGCGGTATTGGCGCAATTTCGCGTCGAGGCCGAGGAGCTTGCGCAGGGCTTGGTCAAGGCGGCTCGCCCCGCGCGCCCTGCGCTCCTTGAATTTCTCCCGGATCTCGGCGACGGAGGGCACCACGTCCGGCCCGACTCCGTCCATCACGAAGTCCGCGTGGCCCTCCAGGAGCGACATGACCGCCGTGAGGCGGGCGAGGATCTCGCGCTGGGCGGGGGTCTGGACCAGCTCCACGATGGAGCGGCCGGCGTCGTCCTCCTCGCCCTCGGGGCGGCCGCCCGCGAGGGACTGGGCCGCTTCCCTGATGCGTTCCAGGACCGTCATCGGGTCCACCTCGGTCTCCGAGAGGAACGCCTGGATCTCGCCTTCGAGGTGGTCACGCAGCCAGGGCACGGCCGAGAACTGGGTGCGGTGCGTCTCCTCGTGCAGGCACACCCAGAGCCTGAAGTCGTGCGGGTCCACGTCGAGTTCGCGCTCGACGTGCACGATGTTCGGGGCCACGAGGAGGAGCCTGCCGCCGCCGTGCTCCCCCGCGGGGAGGTCGCGGGTGGCCGGGGCGAAGGTCTCGTACTGCCCGAGGACGCGTGAGGCGAGGAAGGAGAGCAGCATGCCCAGCTCCACGCCGGTGACCTTGCCGCCGACCGCACCGAGCACGGCGCCCGGGCCGCCGGAGCGGCGGTCCTGCATCTTGTCCAGGAGGGGCTTGAGGATCTCCCGGAAACCGGCGACGTTCGCCTTGATCCATCCGGCGCGGTCGACGACGAGCACCGGGGTGTCGTGAATGTCCTCCGTGCCCATCCGAGTGAAGGCCCGGACGTGCTCCTCCGAGGACTTCGCATGCTTCCGGAGCTCGGCGACGATGGCCCGTGCCTCGTCGCGGCTCACTTCTGGACCCGGCCGCACGAGCCGGGTCGCGGTCGCCACCGCGAGATTCCAGTCGACCATCTCCGCACCACCGATGCTCGTCATGCGTCAACGGTACGTGGTCGTGTCCGCCTGCGGAGGGGGTTGAACCCCGAGATTGCCCCACTCCGCGCCCGTAGGGGTCAACGAGGCGGGGCGAGAGTCAGCGGCAACCGCACTTCGCCACCGCTGACGCCATCTCGTCCAGTGCCGCCTGGGCGGCCTTGGGGTCCGTCGTGCCGGTCGTCATGAAGGCGAAGACCAGGAGGCGGCCCTCCGTGTCGACGACCGTGCCCGCCAGGGTGTTCACGCCCGTCAGGGTGCCGGTCTTGGCGCGGACGACGCCGGTGCCCGGGGAGTCCTTGGGGTAGCGGTCCACCAGGGTGCCCGTGAAGCCCGCCACCGGCAGGCCCGTCACCACGGAGCGCAGTTCGGGGTGGGCGGGGTCGGCGGCGCGGTCCAGGAGCGCGGCGAGCAGCTCGGCCGAGCTGCGGTCGGCGCGGTCCAGGCCGCTGCCGTCGGCGAACTTCGTGCCCTTCAGCGGCAGCTGCGCCTTCTTGAGCTGCGTGTCGATAGCCCTGCCCGCGCCGTCGAAGCTCGCCGGCTCCTTCGAGGCGAGCGCCGTCTGGCGGGCCAGCGCCTCGGCGATGTCGTTGTCGCTGTGCGTCAGCATCCGCTCGACGAGAGCCGAGAGGGGCGGGGACTCGACCTTGGCCAGGGACTCGGCCCGGTCGCCCGCCTTGGACGGGCCGGGGTCCTTCTTGTCCTTCCCGCCGATGCCGGTCTCGATGCCCTTCTTCTCCAGGAGGCCGGCGAACTTCTTCGCCGCGTCACCGGCCGGGTCGCCCGAGCGCGGGGCGGGGCCGCTGGAGGAGTCGTCGAGGCGGCCCTCGTCGGCCATCAGGGAGCTGACCAGGGTGAGGTTCTCGTTCGGCCCGATGGGGTGCTGCTGCTCCCCGCTGTAGAGCGAGGTGTCGTACGTCAGGGTCACCTTCTCGGTTCCGCGCTCCTTCAGGGCGCGGGCGGTGTCCTCGGCCAGCTTCCGCAGGCTGGCGGCGCTTCCCGAGTAGGGGCCGTCCTTGCGTGCGGTGAGCGTGGGGTCGCCGCCGCCGACCAGGACGACCTCCTTGGAGTCCGGCTCGATGACCGTCTGCGTCGTGATGCGGTGGTCCGCCCCCGCCGCGGTCAGCGCCGCGACCGCCGTGGCGATCTTGGTGGTGGACGCGGGCGTCAGGGCCTCGCTGCCGCCCTTGCCGTAGACCCGCCGCCCGGTGCCCGCGTCGATCACGACCGCCGAGCGTTCGGGGCCCAGCGCCTTGGCCTTCAGGAGGGGATCGAGGACCCCCGCCACCGCCTTGCCGTCCGGAGCGGGCGCGGAGCCGCCGTGCGCGGAGCCCGCGGGCAACCCGAGGCCCTTGAGCACGGACGGGGCGCTCGGGGCGTCCGCGGGAGCCCGTCCGGACGTACGGCCGCCGTGATCTGTGCCACCCCCGGCCTCCTGGGAAGCCGCCCAGTCCCGCTCGGCCGTACGCTGACCGGAGGAGTCCCAGGGTCCTGCCGCGGCCACGGCACCGGCCGCGATCGCGAGTCCGACGGTGGCCGCACCCGCTGTGAGCTGCAAGGTCTTGCGCTTCGCAGGAATCTTGAGAGCGGCGGAGATCTTGGGAGCCGACGGCTTGGGAAGCTGCTCGAGCAGCTTCCCGATCTGCTGCCGGGTCTGCTGCCACGGCTTGAGCTCGGGCACGACGACCAGCCCCTTTCGCGATCACACATCTGCGTGAGGGACACTTAACCACCCGAAGTATGTGCTGATCATGGAGGAGCCACCCGTGGAGTTCGACGTCACCATCGAGATTCCGAAGGGTTCGCGGAACAAGTACGAGGTGGACCACGAGACCGGCCGGATCCGCTTGGACCGTCGCCTCTTCACGTCGACCAGCTACCCCGCGGACTACGGCTTCGTCGAGAACACCCTCGGCGAGGACGGTGACCCGCTGGACGCCCTCGTCATCCTGGACGAGCCGACCTTCCCGGGCTGTCTCATCAAGTGCCGCGCGATCGGCATGTTCCGGATGACCGACGAGGCGGGCGGCGACGACAAGCTGCTCTGCGTCCCGGCGTCGGACCCCCGCGTGGAGCACCTGCGCGACATCCACCACGTCTCCGAGTTCGACCGCCTGGAGATCCAGCACTTCTTCGAGGTCTACAAGGACCTGGAGCCCGGCAAGTCCGTCGAGGGCGCCGACTGGGTCGGCCGCGCGGACGCCGAGGCCGAGATCGAGAAGTCGTACAAGCGTGCGGAGGCCCAGGGTCACTGAGTGCCCCTGCATCGCCTCTGACGGGCCGCGCGATCTTCACGAGGACCGCGCGGCCCGTTCGCGTATCTGTGCGCATACTGTTCGTACTGGAGGTGCACAAGGTACGTATGTGGGAGCGAGGCAGTGAAAGTGGCTGACCAGGAGGCCGAAGACCGCAAGCCACAGTCGGACGAGGCCCGGAGTGCGTTCACTCAGCCCACCGGCGTGATGCACCAGCCACCGCTACCCGAGGACGAGTCGCAGACGACCTCCGAGTTCGCGATCCCGAACGGCCTTGCGAGTCCCGCCACGACCACGCAGGAGACGGAGAAGTCGGCGTTCACCACGCCGCACACCTACAGCTCCCGCAACGCGCCGCCCGCCTTCACGCCCCCGCACGGCATACCCCTGGTGAAGCTCACCAAGGAGACGCCCTGGCAGGACCAGATGCGCACGATGCTGCGCATGCCGGTCGCCGAGCGGCCCACTCCGGAGGCCACGCAGAAGCACGAGGACGAGACCGGGCCCGCGGTGCCGCGTGTGCTCGACCTGACGCTGCGTATCGGCGAGCTGCTCCTCGCGGGCGGCGAGGGCGCCGAGGACGTGGAAGCGGCGATGTTCGCCGTCTGCCGCAGCTACGGCCTCGACCGCTGCGAGCCGACCGTCACGTTCACGCTGCTCTCGATCTCGCACCAGCCGTCCCTGGTCGAGGACCCGATCACGGCCTCCAGGACGGTGCGCCGCCGGGGCACCGACTACACCCGTCTCGCGGCCGTCTTCCAGCTGGTGGACGACATCAGCGACACGGACATCGAGATCACCCTGGAGGAGGCCTACCGCCGCCTTGCGGCGATACGCCGTAACCGCCACCCCTACCCCGGCTGGGCGCTCACCGCGGCCAGCGGGCTGCTCGCGGGCTCGGCATCCGTGCTCGTCGGCGGTGGCGCCCTGGTCTTCCTGATCGCGGCGGTCGGCGCGATGCTCGGCGACCGTCTCGCCTGGCTGTGCGCGGGCCGTGGGCTTCCGGAGTTCTACCAGTTCGTGGGGGCCGCGATGCCGCCCGCCGCGATGGGCGTCACGCTCAGCGTCCTGCACTCCCAGGAGGTCAACGCGTCCGCGGTCATCACCGGTGGCCTCTTCGCGCTGATCCCGGGAAGGGCCCTGGTCGCAGGCGTGCAGGACGGCCTGACCGGCTACTACATCACGGCGGCCGCGCGCCTGCTCGAGGTCTGCTATCTCGTCGTGGGCATCGTCTGCGGCGTGCTGCTCGTGCTGTCGCTCGGCGTGATGCTGGACGCGACGAGCCTGAAGGCGGAGACGGCGTTCGTGGCGACCGACTCGCGCCCGGTGATCCAGATCCTGGCGTCGATGGCGCTGAGCCTCGCCTTCGCGATACTGCTCCAGCAGGAACGTCACACCGTGCTCATCGTGACCCTGAACGGCGGTATCGCCTGGGTCATGTTCGGCGCCCTCGCGCAGACGTCCCTCGAGCTGTCGCCGGTCGCCGCGACGGCCGTCGCGGCCGGGCTCGTGGGTCTGTTCGGCCAGCTCTTCTCGCGCTACCGCTTCGCTTCTTCACTGCCGTACGTCACCGCGGCCATCGGCCCGCTGCTGCCCGGCAGCGCCACGTACTTCGGTCTGCTGGCGCTCGCGCAGAACGACATGAACACGGGCATCAACTCGCTCACCAAGGCGGCGGCGACGGCACTGGCCATCGCGATCGGGGTGAACCTGGGGAGCGAGGTCTCGCGGATGATCCTCAAGATCCCGGGCGCCACCACCGCGGCGAACCGCCGGGCGGCCAAGCGGACCCGAGGCTTCTGACCCCGGGTCCACCGGCGAGTGCCCTATCGCTTCGCGTGCCGGCCGCGTGAGGCCGGGGCCGCCCCGGGGGCCTCGCCCTCGGCCGCCGCGGCCTTCTTGGACTTGCTGCGCGCCCGCAGGAACTCGATGAGGATCGGCACCACCGAGATCAGGACGATCAGGATGAGGATCGCCTCGATGTTCTTGTGCACGAAGTCGATCTTGCCGAGCCAGGCGCCGAGCATCGTGACACCGGCACCCCAGAGGATGCCGCCGATGATGTTGAACGTGATGAACGAGCGGTACCGCATGCCGCTGACGCCGGCGATGATCGGCGTGAACGTCCGCACGATGGGCACGAAGCGGGCCAGGACCAGCGACTTCGGGCCGTACTTCTCGAAGAACTCGTGCGCCTTGACCACGTTCTCCTGCTTGAACAGCTTGGAGTCCGGGCGGTTGAAGAGCGCGGGGCCGACCTTCTTGCCGAAGAGGTAGCCCGCCTGGTCGCCGAGGATCGCGGCGATGCAGATGAGGACGATGCAGAGCCAGAGCGGGAAGTCGAGCTGCTTCGTCGTGATCAGCAGACCCGTCGTGAACAGCAGCGAGTCACCCGGCAGGAAGAAGCCGATGAGCAGCCCTGACTCGGCGAAGACGATCGCGAGCAGACCCCAGACCCCGAACGTGTTCAGGAGGTAATCCGGATCCAGCCAGCTTGGTCCGAGCGCAAGCGTCGTCACGGTTCGGGGCTCCTGTGGGTGAGAGGGGCGATGCGGCGGGGGGATGGCCGCCCAAAGCTATCAACGCGAGGTGACGTGCCCAGGTTCCAGCGTTCTTCCCAGGGTGCACTGTGCGCGTTCCGGGGCAAAGCTGTGTGCCATGGGTATCGAAGACTTCGGCGGTGGCACCGATCCGCGCTCCGACGTACTGGTCGTGACGACGAACGACGTACCGGGCTACCGCGTACAACAGGTTATCGGTGAGGTCTTCGGCCTCACCGTGCGCTCCCGCCACTTGGGCAGCCAGATCGGCGCGGGCCTCAAGTCCATGATCGGCGGCGAGCTGAAGGGCCTCACGAAGACGCTGGTGGAGACCCGGAACCAGGCCATGGAACGCCTCATCGAGCAGGCACGCGCGCGAGGCGCCAACGCGGTCCTGATGATGCGCTTCGACGTGGCCGAGGCCGCGGACGTGGGCACCGAGGTGTGCGCGTACGGCACGGCGGCCGTGATCGTCCAGGAGTAATGACAGTAAGGGGCACCCGCCGTGGGCGGGTGCCCCTTACTGATCCCCCTGCTCAGCCGTTCCGCGCCGCGTTCGCCACGATCGCGTCCCGCATGTAGACCGCGAGCCCCGGCCGGATCGCCTCGTAGACGGCCGTGAACCGCTCGTCCGCCACGTACATCTCGCCGAGGCAGGTGTGCAGCTCGTGCGGGCAGGTGTAGTGGAAGCGCGTGATGAAGCAGCGGTGCTCCTCCGCGACGTCCATCGCTTCCACCGAGTCCGCCGGCAGCCCCTGGGTGAGCCGGTCCGCCATGCGCGCGTGCACCGCGGAGAACTCGTCGTTGATCCGCTGCCAGTCCTCCTTGGTGTACGAGGCGGCCTTGCGCTGCGATTCCTTGTAGGCCTCGGTGTCGCCCCAGCGGCGTTCGACCTCGTCCGCGTACTGCTCCGGGTCGTTCTCCCCGAAGACCTCGAACTTCTCCTCGGGCGTGAGGTTGATGCCCATCTTCTTCGCCTCCATGGCGGTCTCGACGGCGGCGGCCATCTCCTGGAGCCTGGTGATCCTCGCGGTCAGCAGTTCGTGCTGACGGCGCAGGTGCACCCGTAGGTCCGTCTCCGGGTCGTCCAGGAGGGCCGCCACCTCGTCGAGGGGGAAGCCGAGCTCCCGGTAGAACAGGATCTGCTGCAGCCGGTCCAGGTCGCCGTCGCTGTAGCGCCGGTGGCCCGCGTGGCTGCGCTCGCTGGGCACGAGCAGGCCGATCTCGTCGTAGTGGTGCAGCGTGCGCACCGTCACCCCGGCGAAACCGGCGACCCGCCCCACGGAGTAGCTCATGGCTTCCGCCTCTCTCTCGGTACGCACCTCAGCCTGGGTCCTCACGTCACGTGAGGTGCAAGTGCGGACCCCGGCAGCCGCCCATATCCTCGCCAACGGGGGCATGAAATCCCGTATGAAGGAGACCGTCCATGCCGCTCCACCGCAGCGAGGACCCGAACGACGACTCCAAGGGGCGCACCCTCGCGGTGAACCCCTTCTACGGAGAGGCGAACCCGGTCAGCGGCATGACCGAGGCCCCGCCCAAGCACCGCCTCCCCGACGGGCCGCTGCCGCCCACGACGGCGTACCAGCTGGTGCACGACGAGCTGATGCTGGACGGCAACTCACGGCTCAACCTCGCGACCTTCGTCACGACGTGGATGGAGCCGCAGGCCGGCGTCCTCATGACGGAGTGCCGGGACAAGAACATGATCGACAAGGACGAGTACCCGCACACCGCCGAGCTGGAACGGCGCTGCGTGGCCATGCTCGCCGACCTGTGGCACGCGCCGGACCCCGCGGGTGCCGTCGGCTGCTCGACGACCGGGTCGAGCGAGGCGTGCATGCTGGCCGGGATGGCGCTCAAGCGCCGCTGGGCCAAGGACGAGCGGAACAGCGGCCGTTACCCGTCCCCCACCGTGCGCCCGAACCTGGTCATGGGCGTCAACGTCCAGGTCTGCTGGGACAAGTTCTGCAACTTCTGGGAGGTCGAGGCGCGCCAGGTGCCCATGGAGGGCGACCGCTTCCACCTCGACCCGGAGGCCGCCGCCGAGCTCTGCGACGAGAACACGATCGGCGTGGTGGCCGTGCTCGGCTCCACCTTCGACGGGTCGTACGAGCCGGTGGCCGAGCTCTGCGCGGCCCTGGACGACCTCCAGGAGCGCACAGGGCTCGACATCCCCGTACACGTCGACGGGGCGTCGGGCGCGATGGTGGCGCCGTTCCTCGACGAGGACCTGGAGTGGGACTTCCGACTGCCGAGGGTGGCCTCGATCAACACGTCGGGCCACAAGTACGGCCTGGTCTATCCGGGTGTCGGCTGGGCGCTGTGGCGAGACGCGGACGCGCTTCCGGAGGAGCTGGTCTTCCGGGTGAACTACCTCGGCGGTGACATGCCGACGTTCGCGCTGAACTTCTCCCGGCCGGGCGCGCAGGTCGCCGCGCAGTACTACACGTTCCTGCGCCTGGGCCGCGAGGGCTACCGCGCGGTCCAGCAGGCGGCCAGGGACGTCGCCCGCGGCCTCGCGGAACGCATCGAGGCGCTCGGCGACTTCCGGCTGATCACACGCGGGGACCAGCTGCCGGTGTTCGCCTTCACGACGGGGGACGACGCGACGGCGTACGACGTCTTCGACGTGTCCCGGCGGCTTCGCGAGCGCGGCTGGCTGGTGCCCGCGTACACCTTCCCGGCCCACCGCGAGGATCTGGCGGTCCTGCGCGTGGTCTGCCGCAACGGTTTCACGGCCGACCTCGCGGAGCTCTTCCTGGAGGATCTGAGCAGCCTGCTGCCCGAACTGCGCGAGCAGCCGCACCCCTTCACCCGGGACAGGAACGCGGCGACGGGCTTCCACCACTAGGGCCCTTCCGATGGATCCTGGAACCCCAGGCCCGCGCCGCGTCCGTACCGCTACTTGCTGAGGCCCCCGAACCTGCGTACGGCGAGCGGCATGAACACCCCGACAAGCACCAGGGGCCACACCACCGCGAGCAGCCCCGCGTGCTCGGCGGCCCATGAAGTGCCCACGACGCCGGGGTCGTTGCCGAACAGATCGCGGACCGCCGTGGCCGTCGCCGACATCGGGTTCCACTCGACCGTGGCGCCGAGCCAGCCCGGCATGTTCTGCGGGACGGTGAAGGCATTGGAGAGGAAGCCGACCGGCCAGACCAGGATCTGCACGGCCATGACCAGCTCGGGCTTGCCCGCGACCATCGCCAGGTGGATGCCGATCCACAGCATCGCGAACCGCAGCAGGAGCAGCAGCCCGACCGCGCCGAGCGCCGCCCCGAAGGAGCCGTGCCAGCGCCAGCCGATCGCGAGGCCCACGCCGATCATGACGATCAGCGAGACGAGCGACTGCAGCATGTCCGCGACCGAACGGCCCACCAGCACCGCCCCGTTGGTCATCGGCATGGACCGGAAGCGGTCGATCACCCCCTTGTTGAGGTCCTGCGTGACGGCGACCATCGTCGCGTCGAGCCCGAAGGTCATGGTCAGCGCGAACATGCCGGGCACCAGGAACTCGGCGTAGCTGCCCGCGATGCCCTTGCCGCCGCCGATCAGGAAGTTGAACATCAGCAGGAACATCACCGGGAAGGCCAGGCCGACGAGCACCTGCACCGGCTGGCGCGCCCAGTGCGCGAGTTCGCGCCGCGTCATGGTCCAGGAGTCGATCGCGGCCCATCGGACGGGCGAGGCGCCCGCCACCGGCGTACGGCTGATCGTCGTCGTGCTCACAGTGCTCACACGGTCTCCTTCGTTCGCGCCTGACCGTCCGGCGTCCTGCGTTCCTGGCCGTCCGTCGTCCCGCGTTCCCGGCCGTCCACGGGGCCCGTCAGGCGCAGGAACGCCTCGTCCAGGGTCGGCCTGCGTACCGCGATGTCCTCGGCCTCGACACCGGCCTCGCGCAGGGCCTGTACGACGCCGGTGAGCGCCTCCATGCGGTCGGCGACCGGGGCGCTGGCGAGACGGCGGTCCGCGTCCACGGTGGCGTCGCCGGGCAGCAGCCGTGCCGCGAGCTCCAGGTGGGCCGCGTCGCGCACCACCACGTCGATGCGGTCACCACCCGTCTTCGACTTGAGCTCGTCCGCCGTGCCGTCCGCAATGACCCGGCCCCGGTCGATCACCGAGATGCGGTGGGCGAGCTGGTCGGCCTCTTCGAGGTACTGCGTGGTGAGCAGCACCGTCGTGCCGCCGTCGACCAACGAGCGCACCGCCTCCCAGACCTCCGTGCGTCCCCGGGGGTCGAGCCCGGTCGTCGGCTCGTCCAGGAACAGCACGTCGGGCTCCGTGATGAGCGAGGCCGCCAGGTCCAGACGGCGCCGCATGCCGCCGCTGTACTGCTTGACCGCCTTGCGGCCGGTGTCCCCGAGCCCGAACCGCTCAAGGAGTTCGTCGGCCCGCACGCGCGCGTGGCGTGCGCCCAGGTGGTAGAGCCGCCCGAACATGTCCAGGTTCTGCCGGCCGCTCAACTCCTCGTCCAGGGCGGCATGCTGACCGAGCAGGCCGATGCGCCTGCGCACCTCGTCCGGCTGTCGCCGCACGTCGTACCCGGCGACCTCCACCCGGCCCTCGTCCGCCCGCAGCAGCGTGGCGAGCACCCGCACCGCGGTGGTCTTTCCCGCGCCGTTGGGGCCGAGCACGCCGTGCACCGTGCCGCGCCCGACCGCCAGGTCAAGGCCGTCGAGTGCCCACTTCTCCCCGTACCGCTTCCGTGCGCCCTCGACGATGATCGCGTCCGTCATCCGTCTCCCTCCGAACCCGTGGCACCCCCGTAGTCAAACTTGACTACGAGTCCAACGCGAAGGAAGGTATCCCCGAATTCGGGATTAGTCAAACTTGATCAGTGATCGTCCCCAGCATGCGGCTCCCCGGTCCCGAACGGGTTCTCCTCACCCTCGGCGAGGACGCCGACGAAGGGCTCGCCCTCCCCCGCGAACGTGTACGCGCCGCCCTCGATCCGCTCGATCAGCCCGCGCGTCCACTCCACGCCCCCGTCGGCCGTGTGGACCCAGAGGTTCATGATCTCGCCGATGTGCCCGAGCTGCTCCGGGCCCTCCTCGGGCGTGTAGTACTCGGTCACGGACCTGCGCCACTCCTCGATGCCCGCCACCCGCTGCTTCAGCAGGTCGACCGCCTCAGCCCGGGGCAGGTCGACGATGAAGCCGAGGGCCGCGGAGAGCATGTCGGGGCGCTGGTCGTACGAGACGAGGTTCGACCGGAGCAGGTTCAGGAACTCCTCGGTGCCCGCCTCGGTGATCTCGTACTCCGTGCGCGGCGGGCCGCCTGCCGTCGACGGGGCGATCTCGTGGGCGAGCAGCAGGCCTTGCTTGGCCATCTGCTTCAGCGCGTGATAGATCGAGCCGGGCTTGGCGTTTGACCACTCGTGGGCGCCCCAGTACTCCAGGTCGTTGCGCACCTGATAGCCGTGGGCCCGTCCGTGCTGCCGGACGGCGCCGAGGACAAGGAGTCGGATCGCCGACATCAAAGCCACCTCCTTCTAATCAATTTTGATTAGAGTAGCGCCATGGCCGAGACAATGATCCCTCTCCTGCCCTGCCACGAGCTCGACGAGACCCTCGACTTCTACAAGGCCGTCGGCTTCGAGGTGACCTTCTACCAAAAGGCCCCCAACGCGTTCGCCGCGGTCCGGCGCGACGACATGGAGCTGCAGTTATTCCGCCTGAAGGGTTACGACCCACAGGCCTCCTACAGCACCTGCTACGTCGTGACCGACCGCGTCGACGCCCTCCACGAGGCCTTCCGCGCCGGGCTCAAGGAGACCCTCGGACGGATACCGACCCGCGGCCTGCCCCGGATCGGGACCGTGCGGGACATGAGCTACGGCGTCCGGCAGTTCCTGATGTCGGACCCGGCCGGCAACTGCGTACGCATCGGGCAGCCCATCGCCGAGTCCTTCGAGCACGCACCCGTACCGAAGGAGAGGTACGCGCGCGCCCTGCACCAGGCCATCCTCCTCGGCGAGTCCAAGCAGGACCACGCGGCCGCCCTCCGCGTCATCGACCACGCCCTCGCCGCCGACGGCACCCCCACCCCCGACCAGCTGCGGGAGCTGCACGCCCTGCGGGCGGAGATGGCCGCGCAGCTCGAAGGCCCCTGACCGCCGAGGCCTGGCCGCCGGTCCCTAGCCCCAGCTCTCGCCGCGCTCCAGGGCCACCAGCTCGAAGGCGGTCTTGCCGTCGAGCGTCTCGCGGATGATGTCGGCGTGACCCGAGTGCCGGGACATCTCGGTGATCAGGCGCAGCAGCACCCACCGCATCGACACGTCCTCCTTCGGGAACCACGGCGCGTCCGGAAGCGCGAAGGTCTCGTCGAGCGTGGGCCGGGAGCGGATGAACTCCTCGGTGCGCTCGGCGACTTGGCGCCAGTACGCGAGCGCGGAGTCGACCGTCTCGCCCTCGGTCAGGCGGAAGCACTCGTCCCAGTTCGCCTCGGTGCGCTCGATGGCGGGGGCGACACCCATGGCCCGCGAGATCCAGCTCTCCTCGACCTCCGCGACATGCTTGAGCAGCCCGGAGAGCGAGAGTTCACTGGCGCTCGGCTTCGTGGCCGCCTGCTCGTCGGTCAGGCCGAGCAGGGCACGCCGGATGCCGCCGCGCTCCGCGTCCAGGAAGGCGAGCAGCGCGCCGCGCTCGTCGCCGGGGGCCTCTGCGTTGACGTGGGTGACCATGGGGTCCGCCTCTCTTGGAGCCTCTGGGAGAGCCAGTTGCAGCCTGCCGGGCTTTCCGACACCACCCACGTTACGGACCCTTGCGGTCAGGTTCTGTCCGCAAGGGCCCGGGAGTTCGTGCCGTACTCGGGTGGCTCAGAAGGGGAACTGCGAGCGGCCGTGCTGCACCGAGATCCACTTCTGCGTCGTGAACGCCTCCACCGTCGCGTCGCCGTTCAGGCGGCCTACGCCCGAGGCCTTCTCGCCGCCGAAGGGCACGATCGGCTCGTCGTGCACGGTGCCGTCGTTCACGTGGAACATGCCGCTGTTGACCCGCCGCGCGAACCGCACGCCGCGCTCGACGTCGGCGGTGTGGACGGCGCCGCTGAGCCCGTAAGGGGAGTCGTTGGCGATGCGGACGGCCTCTTCCTCGCCGTCGAAGGGCACGAGCAGCGCCACCGGGCCGAAGATCTCCTGCCGCAGGGCGGGAGAGTCGGCCGGCAGGTCCGTCAGGACGGTGGGCGCCACCAGATTGCCCTTCGTACGGCCGTGCAGCAGGGCCTTCGCGCCCGCGGCCACGGTCTGGTCGACGAGCTTCGTCACCGCTTCCGCCTGCGAGGAGTTGATCAGCGGGCCGATGTGGGTCGCCGGGTCCGCCGGGTCGCCGACCTTCAGGGAGGCGACCTTCGTGACGAACTTCTCGGTGAACTCCGCCTCCAGCGACCGGTCGACGAGGATGCGGTTGGCGGCCATGCAGACCTGGCCCTGGTGCACGAAGCGGCTGAAGACCGCCGCGTCCACGGCGTAGTCGATGTCCGCGTCGTCCAGGACGACCAGCGCGCTGTTGCCGCCGAGTTCCAGGATGGAGCGCTTGAAGTGCGAGGCGCAGACCGTGGCGACATGGCGGCCCACGCGGTCCGAGCCGGTGAAGGAGATGACGCTCGGCACCGGGTGCTCGATGAACGCGTCGTTGATCTCGGCGATGTCGGTGATGACCACGTTGAGTACGCCGGCCGGCAGGCCCGCGTCCTCGAACACCTTCGCAAGGAGGCTGCCGCCCGTCACCGGGGCGTTCTGGTGGGGCTTGAGCACCACCGCGTTGCCGAGGGCAAGAGCAGGGGCGACGGTTTTGGTAGAGAGCAGGAGCGGGAAGTTGAACGGGCTGATGGCTCCGATCACGCCCACCGGCTCGCGGTAGAGGCGGTTCTCCTTGCCCTCGCCGGGCGACGGCAGGAGCCGGCCCTCGGGAAGGAGCGCGAAGTTCACCGCCTCGCGCAGGAACTCCTTGGTGAGGTGGAGCTCGAAGGCGGCCTTGAGCCGGGTGCCGCCCAGCTCGGCGACTATCGCCTCGGATATCTCTTCCTCACGGTCCTCGACGATGCGCAGGGCACGCTCGATGACCGCACGCCGGGCGTAGGGGCTGGTCGCTCCCCACTCCTTCTGCGCGCGCTCGGCCGCTCGGTAGGCCTGGTCCACTTCGTCGGCCGTCGCCACGGTGATCGACGCCAGCTTCTCCCCGTCGTACGGATTGAAGTCGATGATGTCCCAGGAGCCGGAACCGGCCTTCCACTCACCGTCGATGTACTGGTGAGCCAGGTCAGTGAAGAAGGACATGAGACCCCTTGCCGCAGAGACGGTGCAGACAGACGGTGCAGACACCTGATTTCGCGTCATCCTACTGACGGGTCACGTCAGTTGGAGCAGACCGCGGAGAAGATCGCGACTATCGGCCGGATTCGGACTGTCGCCCTGCAGCTCGGCCACCACCCGCTCGTACTGGCCGACTTCCTCGGGCTTGTCGAGGTACAGGGCTCCCGTCAGCTGTTCCACGTACACGACGTCCGAGAGGTCCGATTCCGGGAAGCGCAGCATGGTGAACGCTCCGCTCTCGCCCGAGTGCCCACCGAAACCGAACGGCATGACCTGGAGAGTGACATTCGGCCGTTCGGAGATGTCGATCAGATGCTGGAGCTGACCCCGCATCACTTCCCGGTCCCCATAAGGGCGTCGCAGTGCCGCCTCGTCGAGTACGCAGTGGAAGCGGGGGGCGCGCTCGGAGATGAGGAGCTTCTGGCGTTCGAGGCGCAGGGCGACGCGTCGCTCGATGTCGGCCTTGCTCGCGCCCTTCATGCCGCGCGCGACGACCGCGTGGGCGTACGCCTCGGTCTGCAACAGGCCGTTGACGAACTGGACTTCGTAGACGCGGATGAGCGATGCGGCGCCTTCGAGACCGACGTACGTCTGGAACCAGCCCGGCAGGACATCCGAGTAACTGTGCCACCAGCCCGCGAGGTTGGCCTCCTTCGCGAGCGAGAGCAGCGCGACGCGCTCGGCCTCGTCGGTGACGCCGTACAGCGTCAACAGGTCCTCGACGTCCCTGGACTTGAAGCTCACCCGTCCCAACTCCATGCGGCTGATCTTCGATTCGGAGGCTCGGATCGAGTAGCCGGCCGCTTCACGGGTGATGCCGCGCGATTCCCTCAGGCGCCTGAGTTGCGAGCCAAGGAGCATGCGCCGTACGACCGAGCCGCTCGACTCCCCTGCGGTCACTTCGCTCAATCCTCCCCATCACTTGGAAGCCAGCAGTCTGCCATTAAACGCATCAGGCCGTACTCGTTCGGTTACAGAAACGGAAAGCCTTCGGAAGTCCTCCACAAGAAGTCGTAGGAAGAAATGGGCAAGAAGTAGCACGGGATCGACCAAGTCCGGCGCGTGCACGTGCATCTGCCCTTGCATCTGCTGTACGCATTCGGAACCATGGTCCGCGCGCCACCAGTTGTTCACCGTCGCACCGAGCTGTACCGATGCGTCGAGGCGCCGCTGTACCGACCGCACCACCGCTCCATCGCTATGTACCGCGAAACCGGGGAGTGCCTCGCATGGGGACGAATGGATCGACCATGCTCGAGCCGTTACGGCAGGGGCTTCCCCCACTCGACCCCTCAGCCGTCTCCAGCGCCGCGTCCTGCTCACTGCCCGCCCGCTACGAAGCGGTCGGCAGCGCACGGCAGTTCACCCGTAAGACGCTGTGTCAGTGGGAACTGGAAGAGCGCTTCGACGACATCGCCCTCGTCGTCTCCGAACTCGTCACCAACGCCCTCAGACACGCGCTGCCCTCGGACACCCCGCGCGACCACGGTCCGCCGGTGCGGCTGCACCTGATGCGCTGGACCTCACGTCTGGTGTGCGCGGTGCGCGACCCCAGCGACGACAGTCCGGTCGCGCGCGAGACCGACGACGACTTCTCGGCCGAGTCGGGCCGCGGCCTGTTCCTGGTGGACTCGTTCAGCGACAGCTGGGGCTGGCACCCGCTCGCGGGCGCGCTGCGGGGCAAGGTCGTGTGGGCGCTGTTCCAGCTGGCCTGACGTTCCGGCTGCGGCAGGAATTCAGTGGCGTGAACGCCGTTCAGGAGCGGGGCTAACCACCTATCAGGTGGTCGAACTCCCCGTCCTTCATCCCGAGCAGCATGGCCTCTATCTCGGCGCGCGTGTAGACGAGCGCCGGCCCCTCGGGAAAGCGCGAGTTCCGCATGGCGACATCACCGCCCGGCAACTTCGCGAACTCCACACAGGCACCCTGCGAGTTGCTGTGCCTGCTCTTCTGCCAGACCACCCCATGAAGCTCCGTGGCGGCCATGCCGTTATACACGTGATGCACAGTCGCTCCCCGGTGGTGCAGTGCCTGGTGTGGCTCTAGATCGCTCTAGATGCAGTGGTCAACTGTCCCGGATCATAGCTGTGTTCACATGCTGATGCATGGGCAGATGCACGTGCACGCGGGGTGCTCTCTTGATTACAGCTCCGTCAGCACCTGCCCAGGTCGCCCCGGGCCATGCGAACACCGTTCTACGTAGAGACGCACGGCGTGCCCTTCCTGTTCCAACGTTTACGCAACAGCCTGATGGCGGTGCGGTTCAGCGGGCCGATCCGCCATTCAGACCTCCAGGAGAGTGTCGAAAGCGGGGGGCAGGTGTTTCCAGGCGGCGCGCCCGGCGGTGTACTCCTCATCCGTCAGGAGGCAGGATTCCAGGACCTCTTCGAGCGCTTCGCGGTCCAGGCCGGGCGACACGAAGACCAGGTGCTGGCAGCAGTCGCCGTGATCGGGATGCCAGTCGAGCGCGGCAGCGGCCCGCCGCACCGGCGGCACCATCTCCCACGCGGCGTCGGGCAGCGAGGCCAGCCACGGCCCCGCGCTCTCCACACACAGCGCGCCACCCGCCGCGTCCCAGCCGAGCAGCGTGTCCGGATGGTCGGCGAGCCAGAACCGGCCGCGGCTGCGGGCCGCCGCGCAGGTCAGATCCTCCAGTGCCTGGTAGAGCCGCTCCGGATGGAAGGGCCGATCCCGGTGCCATACGAGGGTGGCGACCCCCGCCTCGTCGGCGTCGGTCGGCAGCAGCGCACAGGACGGATGCTGGGCCGCGGCCGCCGCCTCGACGTCGAAACCGGCGAGCGCGGCACCCGCCAGGTCCCCATGACCGCTGATCGGGACCTGGCGGGCGGTCGGGTGGAGCTGGGCGAGGAGCGCGCGGTCCTCGTCGTCGGCCTCGGGCGAGTCCGCGACGGCCAGCACAGGGGCGTACTCCAGCTGGCGGGCCCAGGTGTCGGCGACCGTGCGCTGATCCGTGGCAGCCGCGGCGAGCCCGGCCTCCATCAGGTCGTCGCCGTTGCCGAGGTAGGGCATGAGGAGCGCAGGGTCGACGGCAGTGATCACGCCACTGAGCCGCACCCCCTCGTGTGCGTATGACGTGATCACCTCGGCCATCGCCTTGGGCTCGACGGAATCCCACAGCTCGACGATCGCCAGCCGCGTGAGACCGGAGTCCGCGAGCCGTTCGAGCTCGGGGACCAGGTCCTCGCGCAGGGCGCAGCACGCACAGTCGTTGACTAGCGGCACCTCGCCGGAGGAGAGCACTCCGCCGACATCGCGCACGGTGCGTACGACGGTGCCGTGCACGGCCGTCGCCAGGTCGTGGTGGAGCGCGACGCTCCCGGGGACGGTGGCCAGGAGCCGCTCGACGGCTGCCTTACGGGCGTCGGAGTGAAGCCCTCCGACGATGGCGACGTCCATACCCCTGACCGAGTCCTTGTCCATGTCCTTGGGGCTCACCGCGTACCGAACCGGCGCTCGAAGCGCTCCACTCGGCCCGCGGTGTCCAGGACCTTGGCCGTGCCCGTGTAGAAGGGATGGCTCGCGGAGGAGACCTCGACGTCGATGACGGGGTAATTACGCCCGTCCTCCCACTCGACCGTCTTCTCGCTGGTCGCGGTGATTGGGGCCTCCCCTGCTCGAGCGAAGCCGAGAGCTTGGGGAAGGGTGAGGAAGGCGAAGCCGGCGGACTTGTCACGGAAGACGACGGGGCCGTACGGCGGGTGGATGTCCTTGCGCATGGCGGTCAGCGCTCCTCTCGGAAATCGACGTGGCGCCCGACGACCGGGTCGTACTTGCGCAGCGTCATGCGGTCGGGGTCGTTACGGCGGTTCTTGCGGGTCACGTACGTGTAGCCGGTGCCGGCCGTGGACCGGAGCTTGATGATCGGGCGGAGTTCGTTGCGAGCCATGCCGCTAGTGTATGAAAATGAATCCCGTTTTCAAAACGGCTCCGCAAGGGGCCCGCCAGGGGCCCCACGACCGAGAGGTGCGTCACCATGTCCGCCCACTGCCAGCTGACCGGCGCCACGCCGGGCTTCGGCAACCAGATCTCCCATTCGCACCGGCGCACGTCACGCCGCTTCGACGTCAACGTCCAGCGCAAGCGCTACTGGCTGGCGAGCGAGGGCCGCCACGTACGGCTGCGACTCAGCGCCAAGGGCATCAAGACCGTCGACGCCATCGGCATCGAGGCCGCCGTCGCCAGGATCCGTGCGCGTGGAGTGAGGGTCTGATGGCCAAGAAGAGCAAGATCGCGAAGAACGAGAAGCGGCGCGAGATCGTCGCGCGGTACGCCGTGCGGCGGGCCGAGCTGAAGGAGATCCTGCGCAGTCCTTCGACCGGAGAGGCCGAACGCCGTTCGGCGCAGGCCGAGTTGGCGCGTCATCCGCGGGACGCGAGCGCGACGCGCGTACGCAACCGGGACAGCGTCGACGGCCGCCCGCGCGGATACGTCGGGAAATTCGGCCTTTCCAGGGTCAAGCTGCGTGACCAAGCGCACGCCGGATTCCTCCCCGGGGTGCGCAAGTCGTCCTGGTAGCTTGGCGCGCGGTTCATCGGCTTGGTTCGTAGGGGGAACTCAGTGCGCACGCACGTCCGGAACGTACGTATCGGCGCCGCGGCGGCGGGTCTTGTCGCCACCCTTGTCCTGACCGGTTGCAGCAGTGACGGCGGCGACGGTGGGGACGAGGGCAAGGACAAGGGCTCGGCGGGGTCCTCCGCGGGGGCCGACGGGTCCGAGACCCCGGACGAGGGCGCGGATGCGGGGTCGGGTGATGCGGACTCCGGTGCCGAGGACGGTGGCTCCGAGGGCAGTTGGGTCGCCACCGCCGACGGGAATCCGCTGGCCCTGGTCATCGCCGGGAAGCAGGCGACGCTGCTCGGGGAGAACGTCCTGTGCAGCGGGACCGCGACCGGTGACGCGATCAAGCTGAAGTGCGCCAAGGGTGACTCGAACCGCACCGAGGGCACGGTCGAGTCGGTCAACGGTACGTCCATGACGGTCTCTTGGCAGGGCGCGGGCGAGGACCAGTTCACCAGGACCAAGGGCGGGAAGCTGCCGGAGGGGCTGCCGACGGCGGGACTTCCTGAGTCGTGAGTTCTGAGCCGGTTCGGTACTGCTTGATATGACGCGGTCAGCGGGCCGTGGGACCTTGTTCGGGGTCCTGCGGCCCGTTGTCAGTTTTGGTTGCGTCCGAGCCGTCCACCAGCATGGGCGGCGGTGCCGTGTCCAGGGCGTCCGACAGTTCGTCGAGGGTCGCGAGGAGCAGGCCCGCTCCCCTGCGTACGACCCGGTCGGGGACGCCCTCGCCGTCCCACTCGCCGAGGGCCTCGCGCACGGCCGCCCACTTCGGCACGCGACGCTCGCGTACGGCCTTCGCGCCGTCCTCGGTCGACTTGCGCAGGGCTTCCGCGAGGCGTTCGGCCGCGGGGACGGGGGTGGCATCGCGGTCGGGGAGGTGGGCCTCCATGAGCATGGCCACGCGGCCGAGTTGGGCGAGGGCGTCCTCGGCGTCGGCGGCCGCGGCGCGGGAGAGGCCGCGGTGGCGTACCGGCTCGTTCTTGGCGCGGGCGCCCGCTTCCTGCCAGGCGATACGGGCGTCGCGGGCGGCCAGGAGTGCCTCGCGTACGTCCGGGCACGAGCTGCCGGATGGGTCGGCGTAGCGGCTGACGACGGCCGCGGCGTAGCGGCCGTCCGCGATCAGCCAATCGGCGAGGCGGTTGCGCAGGCGCGGGGTCTCCCAGGCCGGATACACGGCGTACGCGATCATCGCGAGGACGCCGCCGAGGAGCGTGAGCACGACACGCTCCGGCACCGTCTGCGTCCACTGCTCGCCGCCCATGCCGAGCAGGAACACGACGTACGCGGCGACGCAGGCCTGGGCGGCGACCTGGCCCGTGCGCATCAGGAGGTACATCATCCCGGCGCAGAGGACGGCGAGCGCCGCGGAGAGCCCGGTGTCGGGGTGCGCCAGCTGCACCACGCCCGTGGCCAGCGCGACACCCACGAGCGTGCCGCCGAAACGGGCCACCGCGCGGGAGTACGTCTGTGAGAAGTCCGGCCGCATGATCATGACGGAGGCCATGGGGGCCCAGTAGCCGTGGCCGAGGGGGAGCCAGGTGCCGAGGAGGTAGCCCGCGGCGGCCACCCCGGTGACGCGGATCGCGTGGCGGGTGACGGGGGATTCGTGGCGGCGACGGAGTTCGGCCCTCATGGCGCGGAGGGCGGCGGGGAGGAGCGCGGGGAAGGTGGGGCGGAGGAGGGGGGCGGGGGCCGGGGTCGGGGGCTGGGTCGGGGTCGCTGGGGGTGATTCGGCTGCGGGTGATTCGGCGGGGGGTCTGCCGGCGGTTTCGACCACGTCTCGCAGGAGTGCGGCCAGGCGTTTCGCCGCTCGCTGCGCCGGGCCCGTGAGGATCGCTCCGGTGTGCGGGGTCCGCAGGGTGGCCACGGCCTCGGGTGGGATCTTCACCGGCTCGCCCTGCCGGATCGCCCTGGCCGCCGCGTCCAGGATCGCGCCCGCCGCGGCCAGGATCTCGCGTACGCGGTCGCGTTCGGGGCCCTCTTCCGGTACGCCCACCGCGGGGTCGGCCAGCGAGGCGAGCACCGGGCGGATGCGTTCCGCGACGCCGCGGGCGCCGTGGAGTTCGGCGGGGCGGGTGCGGGCCTGGCGCGGGGTGATGGTCGCCGCGTCGCGGGCCGCCATCAGGGGTTCCGGGTCGAAGTCGGCGTGGGGGTCGTGGCGGAGGCGGCGGGCGTAGTCGGCCTCGGCCGCGAGGGCGTCGGCGAGGGCATCCCGGTGGGCGCCCCATCTGCGTACGGGGAAAAGGATGACGAGGGCGGCCTGTACGGCGCCGCCCACCACCATCATCGCGGCGTGGCCGGCCGCGGCGGCGATGGAGCCGGGGAGGGTGACCGTGACCAGCATGATCGCGACGTTGGACGAGGCGATGATGCCGATGGTCGGGCCCGCGGCCCAGCTCAGGCCCGAGAGGAAGGTCCAGAGGGAGAGGAGGGCGAGGAAGAGGAGGAGGTGGGAGCCGGTGAGGTAGCCGAGGAAGGTGGAGACGGCGAGGCTCGTACCGGAGGCCAGGGCGAGTTCCGGGCGGGGGCGCCGGCTGCGTTGGAAGGTGGCGATGGCGGCCTGGAAGGCGCCGAAGGCCGAGCTCGCGGCCACGGCCGGTCCGAAGAGGGTGAGGCTCAGGCCGATGACGACAGCGAGACCGGCGGCGCCGCGAAGCGCGATCAGCGGCTCAAGCCGCTTGCGCTCAACACTCAGCCCCGAGCGGCTGGTCTCCTTCAGCGCTCGAAGCCAGGTCATTCTGCGATGATACGGGGCATTTGGGATGGTGCGGGGGGGGGGCGGGGCGGATCTGCTGTGGCGGGCCGATGGCGTGCGGGGGTGCGCTGCGCGCGTGCGTGGGTGCACTGCGCGTGCGTAAGCGCGCTGCACGGGGCCGGTGCGCCAGCGGGGGCGGTCCGCTGCACGGGCCCGGTGTGCCAGCGCGGGGCGGTCCGCAGCGCGTGCGTGGGTGCGCTTCGCGGGGCCGGTGCGCCAGCGCGGGGCGGTGCGCTTCGCGGGGCCGGTGCGCCAGCGCGGGGCGGTGCACTGCACGGGTCCGGTGCGCCAGCGCGGGGCGGTGCACTGCACGGGTCCGGTGCGCCAGCGCGGGGCGGTGCACTGCACGGGTCCGGTGTGCCAGCGCGGGGCGGTGCACTGCACGGAGCGGGCACGGGTCTGCTGTGGCGGGCCGATCGCGTGCGCGGGTGCACTGCGCGTGCGTGGGTGCGCTGCGCGGGGCCGGTGCGCCAAGCGCGGGGCTGTCCGCTGCGCGGGGCCGGCACGGGTCTGCTGCGCAGGCGCAGGGGTCCGCCCCCACCCGTTCCCCGAGGTCTGTTCGCTCAGCTGCTGCTGCGGGGCAATCGGGCGGGTGGGTGGGAAAAGCTTGTTCGTTCAGGAGGCGCCACGGGGCAAACGGGCGGGTGGGTGGGAGAGGCCCTTCGTTCAGGTGACGCCCCCGGGCACCGGACGAGTGGGAGAGGCCCTCGTGCAGGTGACGCCCCGGGCACCGGACGAGTGGGAGAGGCCCGTTCGGCCAGGAGGCGCCGCGGGGCAACCGGAACGCTAGGGAAGCCGAGCCCGCCCAGGACCCACCGCCGCCGCATCCGCCGCAGCCGCCCCCTGCTCCCAACCCTCCCGATCCACAGCGCCCCGTACCCGGGTAGTCGTGGTCCGAGGGAACATCCGCTCCGCCTGGGAAGTGACGGCCACGTCCCTCGCAGCCAGCACAGGCAACAACTCACCCGCATCAGGCGACCCCACGGTCACGTCCTCCGCCGTCGCGGCCAACCGCGCCCCGAGCCGGTTCGCGTACGCAAGCAGGAAGGCCTGACGGAACGTCTTCGTACGCTTCCGGCCGCCCGCCCGCTGCCCCGCCTCCGCCTTCGTCATCGCCGCCGTCCCCTGTACGAGGAGGGAGGTGTGGAGAAGTTCGACCACTTCCAGGTCGGGCTCGAAGCCGACGACGGTCGAGAACCCGTACGCCTCGTTCCACACCGCACGGCAACGGTTCGCCGTGGCCACCGCGTCCAGGAGGATCGCCTTCGCCGTCTCGTACGGGGCGTCCACCCCGATGCGGCAGGCGCCCGGAGTGTCCTTGGCATGCGTACGAGAGGCAAGCAGCGCCTCATCGATGGTGTGCCTGGCCATGAGCTCCTGCGCCTTGGCGCTGAGCGCCTCCGCCTCCTCGGGAAACCCGGTGGCCTCGGCCTTGGCGAGCAGCGCGCGGATACGGGTGAGGATGCGGGGCTCCTCGTGCCCGGGCGGCGGGGGCGCGTGGAGCGGGGCGCCGGGAGCCGGACCGACGGGCTCGATCACCGGGAGGCACAGGAGGAGGCGGTAAAGGGCGAGGGTGACGGTGGCCTGCGAAAAGCGATCCAGCTTCGGGCCGCCGGCCAGGGACGACCCGTCCGACCTCGCGCCCGTCCGGGACGCCCCCGGCCGGGGAACGGGGCCCCCGTACTGGAGCGTGAGCTCGGACAGTTGCGCGGCCCACCGCGGCGGGAGCGTGTCGCCGTACCGCCCGGCCTCCGTGGTGATCAACTCGGCGGCCAACCGGATCTGGTGCGCGCGGTCGGCACCATGGGCGACATCATCCTGCGCGCGGCCGACCATGCGTATGACGTCCGCCGGCTGCCAGCCCCGCTCCCACGCCCGGCGCACCAGCTCCTCGCCCCTGCGCCACAGCTCCGCGTCGGCCTCGGGGGCGGCCGCGAGGAAGGACGCGCCGGTGTCGAGCCCCTCGTCCCCGTCCGCGTACAGCGCTGCCGCGAACGCCTTGTCGATCACCTCTGTCACGTCGGCCACCGGATCATCCATACGTCAAGGGTATGGCTGGCCATACCCCCAGGACGCCCCCCAGTGGTCGTGCCCGGCGGGGCCGTGGGCGATTGGGTTGGGGCATGACCTCAACTGCCGTACGGCTCACCGCCGTCCGCCGCCACCACCGTGACGTGACCGCCCTCGACGGCGTCGATCTCGCGATACGTGCCGGTACCTTCACCGCGATCATGGGCCCTTCCGGCTCCGGCAAGTCGACGCTGCTGCAGTGCGCCGCCGGTCTTGACCGGCCGACGTCCGGGACGGTCGAGGTGGGCGGCACGGAGCTGACGGGGCTGAGCGAACGGCGGCTGACCCTGCTGCGGAGAGACCGCATCGGCTTCGTCTTCCAGTCCTTCAACCTCCTGCCGTCACTGACCGCCGCGCAGAACGTCGCCCTGCCGCTACGGCTCGCGGGCCGCAGACCTTCGCGCGCGGAGGTGGGGGACGCGCTGGCCCGGGTGGGCCTCGGTGACCGCGCCCGCCATCGCCCGGGAGAGCTCTCGGGCGGCCAGCAGCAGCGGGTGGCCCTGGCGCGAGCACTCGTCACCCGGCCCGCCGTCCTGTTCGGCGACGAACCGACCGGTGCGCTCGACACGACGACCAGCCGCGAAGTACTGGCGCTGCTGCGCGAGTTGGTGGACAAGGAAGGCCAGACGACCGTGATGGTGACGCACGACCCCGTGGCGGCGTCGTACGCGGACCGGGTGGTGTTCCTGGTGGACGGGCGGTTGGCCGACGAGGTGCTCGCACCGGATCCGGGGGAAGTGGCCCGGCGGATGGCGGGGCTTGAGACGGGTACGGGTGCGGGGCTCCTCCCCGTCACGGGCACGGATGCCGCGATCGTGGGTGGTCGGTGATGTTCTTCGCCTCGCTCCGTAGCCGATGGGTCGGCCTTTTGGGTGCGTTTGTCGCTGTTGCGCTCGGCGTGGGCCTCACCGCCGCGATGGGGCTCGGGCTTGCCTCGACGTTCAGCGCGCCGGAGCGGGAGCCGGTCCGGTTCGCCGGGTCGCCCGTGGTCGTCATGGGGCAGAACACCCTGACCGTGCCGGTGCGACGCGGCCCGGACATCACCCACGTATCGAAGCCGCTCGCTCATCCACACCCTGTGGATATCGAACTTCTGCGCGACCTTCGACGCCTCGGGCCGGTACGGCTTGACGGGGCGAAAAGGGATGCAGTGGGGGTGAATGCCCCGGTCGGGGAGGTGCGGGACGTGGTCGGGGACCGAGCGCGCGTGCTGACCGGGGGCGACCGGCGGCTCGCCGATCCGGAGCCGGGGCGGGACTCGGAGGCTCTGGTGGCGGTGAACTCGTTCCTCGGGACGGCGGGCGGAGTGTCCGCGTTCGTGTCCGTCTTCGTCACGGCGTCCACCTTCTCCTTCGTCGTGGCGTTGCGGCGGCGGGAGTTCGGGCTGCTGCGGATGGCCGGAGCGACACCGGGACAGGTGCGCAGGACGGTGCTCGCGGAGGCGCTGGCGGTGGGAGTCGCAGCCTCCGGGGCCGGGTGCGTGCTGGGGTCCTGGGGCGCGCCGGTTCTCGCCGAGGCTCTGGTGGACGCGGAGATCGCGCCGGAGTGGTTCGCGATCGGCGGGGCGGTCTGGCCGTACCATCTCGCGTTCTGGGTCGGGGTGTCGGTGGCCTTCTCCGGGGCGTGGATCGCGTCGCGGCGTGCGGGTCGCGTGGGTCCCGTCGAGGCGCTGCGGGACGCATCCGTCGACACCGGCGTCATGCCGTGGAGCCGACGCGTCGTGGGGAGCGCGCTGTTGGTGGCGGGGCTCGGGCTGCTGGCCTTGACGCTGTGGAGCGATCCTTCCGCGCTGATGAAGCGGAAGACATACACGACCCAGCCGATGATCCTGATCACCGCGCTCGCCGCACTCACCCCCCTGCTCGTACGCCCCGTCCTGCGCGCCGTCCGCCTCCCCGGCGCGATCGGCCTCCTGGTCCGCGAGAACTCCGCGGCCTCCGTGCGCCGCACCGCGGCCGTCGCCGCGCCCGTCCTGGTGACGGTGGCTCTCGCGGGCTCGCTGCTCGGCTCCGCGGAGACGGCGGGCGAGGCGAGAGCCGCGGAGGCGCGGGAGCGGACCGGGGCCGAACTGGTTTTGACGGGCGCGGATTTGAGACAGCCGGAGCTGCTGGGGAGGACCGAAGGGGTGGCGGTGGCCGCGTCGTCCGCTTCCACGGCCGTGTTCGTACGGGAGGAGGGCACGGCGCTCGTCCGGTCGGAGGCGCGGGCCGTGCGCGACCCGGCCGCGTTCGCCTCGGTCTCGCGGCTGCCGGTGGTGGCGGGGGACGTACGTGACCTCGACGACCGGTCGATCGTCGTCAACGAGGAGTGGGAGCGGCGGCGGGTGGGTGAGTGGGTCGGCGTCTGGCTCGGGGACGGCAGACCCGCGCGGCTGCGGATCGTCGCGGTGCTGGCGCGGGGTACCGGGGACAACGGTGCGTACGTCACGTCGGCGAACGCGGGCGCCGGCGCGGCGGTGGACCGCGTCGACGTGCGGCTACGGGACGGGGCGGACCCGGCTGCGGTGGCGGGGGCGCTGCGGGAGCGGGGCGGGGGCGAGCTCCGGGTCCGCACGGCGGAGGAATGGCTGGCGGACACGCACCCCGTGACGAAGCCGCAGACACGGCTGGGGCTGCTGATGCTGCTGGGCATCGCGTTGCTCTACACGGCGATCTCCCTGGCGGGAACCCTGCTGATGGCGACATCGGCCCGGGGCCCTGAACTGCGTTCGCTGCGGATGGCGGGGGCCACGCGGTCGCAGGTACGGCTGGTCGTGGCCGGAGAGTCCCTGCTGGCGGTGGCGGTGGGCGCGACCCTGGGCCTGACGGTGACCCTGCTCAACCTGGGCACGCTGAGCACGGGCCTCGCCCGCCTGTCGGCACCGGCGGGGATATCGGTGCCGTGGGAGATGGTGGGGACAGCCGCGGGGGTCTGCGCGGTGGTGGGGGCGGGAGCGGGGGTGCTGGGGGTACGACGGCGGGAGTGAGGCGCGTTGCTCCACCACTGCGGGTGCCGGTGCGTGCCGGTCGGCGTACGGGTGCCCCTGCGTGCGGGGGCGGCGTGCGGGTGCCGTGCGGGGGCCCTGCACGCGTTGCTCCACCACTGCGGGGCGGCTGCGTGCGGGGGCGGCGTGCGGGTGCCCCTGCGCGCCGGGGCGGCGTACGGGACGCCTGCGTGCCGAGTCGGGGTACGGGACCCCCTGCGCGCCGGGTCGACGTACGGGTGCTCCGGGGCGCCAAGCGCGTCCCCGCGCCGGGTCACCGTGTGAGTGCACCCGCGTGCCGGGCCGACCGCGCATGCCCCATCCCGTGCCGGGTCGCCGCGCGGGCCCCCATGTGCCGGGCCACCGCGCGGGTTTCCCACGCGCCGGATCGCCGTGTGGGTCCCCCCGACGTGCCGGACCCACCGCGCAGGGCCCCACACGCCCGACCGCCCCGCCGGTGAGGCATCCCGGTCCGGGCCCGGACCTCAGAGCTGCCCGGCCCCGCAGAAAAGCCCATGAGCCGCAGCGGCCACGCCAGCCCCATCAACTGCACCAGCCGTGCCGGCAGTGCCAACCGCACACCCACCTTCCGCCGCATTGTCAGTGCCTGCTGACACACTCGGCCACATGACCGAAAGGTGGGCCCTCGCCGCCACCGAGGACGGTGGCGCCACCCTTGCCCCCCTCGGGGACGACGGGCTGCCCGCGGGGCCGGTGCGGCAGGAGCGGGATCTCGCCGCGGCCGTCCGCGCCAGGCCCGAGGTGAGCCGCTGGGTCTGGCGGTCCACCGCCGAGATCTATCCCGCGCTGCTCGCAGCAGGCGTCCGCGTAGACCGGTGTTACGACATCGAGGACGCCGAACTCCTCCTCCTCGGTCACGAGGGCCGCCTCGGCGAGCCCCGCTCGGCCGCGGCCGCCTGGGCCCGGCTGCACAACGCCCCCGTCCCGAACGATCCGCCACCCAGAGCGGCAGCTCCCGGCGCCCAGGACTCCCTCTTCGAGCCGTCCCCTGTCAGCACCCCGCTCCCCTTCGACGCCCTCCTGGAGGTGTATGCCGCCCAGCAGCGAAGACACGAGGCCGCCGAGCACCCCGGCAGGATGCGGCTGCTCACGGCGGCCGAGTCGGCCGGCCTGCTGGTGGCCGCCGAGATGAACGTGGCGGGCCTGCCCTGGCGCGCCGACGTCCACCACGCCCTGCTCACCGAGCTCCTCGGCGAGCGGTACGCGGGCGGCGGCAGGAACGCGGGCGCGGCCGAACCGCGCCGCCTCGCCGAGCTGGCCGACGAGATCTCCGCAGCCTTCGGCCGACGCGTCCGCCCCGACCTGCCGAACGACGTCATCAAGGCCTTCGCGCAGGCCGGGATCAGGATCAAGTCCACCCGCCGCTGGGAGCTGGAGGAGATCGACCACCCGGCGGTGCGGCCCCTGGTCGAGTACAAGAAGCTGTATCGGATCTGGACGGCGCACGGCTGGAGCTGGCTCCAGGACTGGGTGCGCGACGGCCGCTTCCGCCCCGAGTACACCCCGGGCGGCACCGTCAGCGGCCGCTGGACCACGAACGGCGGCGGCGCGCTGCAGATCCCCAAGATCATCCGGCGCGCGGTCGTCGCCGACCCCGGCTGGCGGCTGGTCGTCGCCGACGCCGACCAGATGGAACCGCGGGTCCTCGCCGCGATCTCCCGCGACCGGGGCCTGATGGAAGTGGCCGGGAGCCACGAGGACCTCTACACACGGCTGTCCGACCGCGCGTTCTCCGGCGACCGCGACCACGCCAAGATCGCACTCCTGGGCGCCGTGTACGGACAGACGTCGGGCGACGGCCTGAAGAACCTGGCGGCACTGCGCCGCAGATTCCCCGCCGCGGTCGCATACGTCGACGACGCGGCGAAGGCGGGCGAGGAGGGCCGCCTCGTACGGACCTGGCTGGGGCGCACGAGCCCGCCGGCGGCCGGTGCGGGGGACTTCGACGAGGCGGGCATTCCGCAGGACGCGCCCGCCGAAACTCCCGCCCAGGACGGCGAGTTCACCCCGGGGTACGCATCGAGCAACACCCGCGCCCGCGGCCGCTTCACCCGCAACTTCGTCGTCCAGGGCAGCGCGGCCGACTGGGCCCTGCTGATGCTGGCCGCGCTGCGTCAGTCCATCGCCGCGGCCGGACTCCGCGCCGAGCTGGTCTTCTTCCAGCACGACGAGGTCATCGTGCACTGCCCGCAGGAGGAGGCCGAGACGGTCACGGCGGCGATCCGCGCGGCCGGGGACCTGGCGGGGCGCATCACGTTCGGCGAGACACCGGTGCGTTTCCCGTTCACCGTCGCGGTGGTGGAGTGCTACGCGGACGCGAAGTAGCCGTACGAACGCCAAGTAGCCGTACAGACGCGAAGTAGTCCTACGCACGCGAAGTAGCCCTACGGTCAGACAGGTTCAGGCCGCCGGTGAGACCGCCAGCAGGCTCTGCAGCTCGCCGACCACCTCGCTGCTGTCCGTGCCGTCCAGCGCCGCGAGCGCCGACCTCCACTGCGCGTACGCCTCTTCGGCACGCCCCTCGGCGTGCAGCAGCAGCCCCAGCTGATGGCGGGCAAGACCCGCCATGTGGGCGTCGGACCGCTGCTCCGCCCGCTCCAGGAGACCGGCGCACTCGCGCCCCGCGTCCTGCGTGCGGGACATCTCGCGCAGGGCGCGCACCATGCCGAGGCGCACCTTGGACTCGTTGTGCCAGTCCTCGGCCTCGCCGTGGATGCGCAGGCTCTCCTCGAAGTGCCCGAGCGCCACGTCCGGTTCGCCGAGGACGAGGTGGGCCTTGCCCATGTCGCAGTGGAGCTCCTGGCGCAGGCCCACGTGCCCGAGGGTCTCGCCGATCGCCAGGCTCCGCTCGTAGTAGGAGATCGCGGCGCGCGCGTCGGTGTGCTCGTAGACGTTGCCCAGGGTGCTGAGGGCGAACGCCTCGCTCAGCGGGTCGTCCACGGCCTGGGCGAGCTCCAGGCTGTGGCGCAGTGCCGCGGCCGACTCGTCGTAACGGCCGAGTGCTTCGAGGAGGAGGCCGCGGTTGATGACGGCGCGGTGGACGCACGACGTGCGGTCGAGCGACCGCCACAGGTCGAGGGCCTCGTCGATCAGGTCGAGCGCCGTGCCGCTGCGGCCCGACACATAGCTGAGCCCCGCGAGGTCGGTGAGGGCCTGGGCCTCGGCCGCCGTGTCCTGCCGGTGGCGGGCCGCGGTCACCGAGAGGCGGTTCAGGAGGTCGGCCTCGGCGAGGCGGCCACGGCGTTTGAGGTACGAGAAGAAGCAGCGGACGAGTACGGGCAGGAGAGCGGACCCGCGGCCGTGGCGGTCGGCGAGGGCGATGACGTTCGCGAGCTCGGTGTCGCCCCAGGCGAAGGCGTCATCGGTGGACATCGGCGGCACGGCGGGCACCGGACGGCCGTCGGCGGTATGCGGTGCCAATGGTGGTGATGGTGCCGATGGTGCCGACAACCCGTCGGGGAGCTCCCCGAGCCGGTCGTCGCGGTCGAGCCCCTCCGGCATGATCGCGAGCAGGGTCTGCCGCGCCGACTCCGCGTACCACCGCAGGGCCCGGTCCACGACGTCCGCGGCCCGCGCCTCGTCCTGATGGGCGGTCTCCCGCGCGAAGTCGCGTACGAGGTCGTGCGGGGCATAGCGGCCGTAGGCCGTCTCGTCGAGGAGCGCGACGTCGACGAGGCGGTCGAGCGCGGCCCCCGCGCGCCACTCCTCCAGGCCCAACAGGCGTGCCACGAGCGGGACTCCGTACGCCGGGAGGTCGAGCGCGCCGATCGCGGCGAGGGCGGCGGCCGCGTCCCGGTCGGTCTCACGCTCCGACGTACGCAGCGCCTCCAGGGCCACGGCCAGCGAGCGCCGGACGCTCAGGTCGTCGTGCTCCAGGTGGTGCAGCCGTCCGCCGCTGACGGTGAGCAGCTCGGCGAGGGCGTCGGGGGTGAGGGCGCGGCGGGCGGCAAGTCGGGCGGCGATGATCCGCAGGGCCAGCGGCAGCCGGCCCGCGAGTTCGACCAGGGGGTGCCCCTCGTCCAGCCCCGCGCGCCCGGAGACGGCGCGCAGCAGGGCGACGCTGTCCCCCTCGGAGAGCGGATCCAGCGGGAAACGTCCTGCTCCGTCGAGCGCGGTGAGCGGCGAACGGCTGGTGACGATGACCGCGCAGCCGGGTCCCGCGGGCAGCAGCAACCGCACCTGCGCGGCGGTCGCCGCGTCGTCGAGGACCACCAGGGTGCGGGTGGGAGCGAGCAGCGAACGGAGCAACGCGGCTGCCGCGTCCGGGTGTTCGGGACTGTGGTTCGGATCGACGCCGAGGTCCCGGAGCAGGGCGGCGAGGGCCTGGCTCGGCGTGAGGGGCGTCATGCCGGGGGTGGCCCCGCGCAGATTGATGTAGAGCTGCCCATCGGGAAAGCGGGCTCGCAGCCGGTGCGCCACGTGCAGGGCGAGGGCGCTTTTCCCTACGCCGGCCATGCCGGAGAGGACGGCTACGGGTGGGGCGGGGGCCGCATGCGGGGGGCGGACGCCGCAATCGACGTCACCGCTGCCGCTGCCATCGCTGCCGTCGCCGCGGCCGCGGCCGCCGTCCAGCCCGGAGAGCAGCTGCGTCAGGGTGCGTACGACTTCCTTGCGGCCGGTGAAGTGCGGTGGCGCTGGTGGGAGTTGGGCGGGACGTGTGTGGGGGGAGGTGCGGGGGGTGGAGGGGGTTGCGGGGATGGGGGCGGGGGTGGCGCCGGCGGGAGCGTCCTGGGCGAGGTTGGCACCGGCGGGGGCGGGCCCAGGCGCGTGGATGACACCGGCCGGGGCGACACCGGACGTGTGGGTGACACCGGCCGAGCTGGCGTGGGACGCGGGTGCGGAAACTGGCGCGGCCTCAGCCGTGGCGCCCGAGCCCCCCGCGGAGCCCGCCGCGTGAGCCCCGCCCGGCTCCCCCGCGAAGCCCGCACCGTCCGCCACGCCCGCGACACCAGCCGCACCAGCAACGCCTGCGGCACCAGGTTCACCAGCCGCACCTGCCGCGCCCGCGACGCCAAGCGCACCAACTGCACCCGCAACACCCACGGCGCCGGGCACGCCCGCCGCAGACGCCGCGCCCCCACCCTCGCCACCACCCCCAACACCAGATGCGCCAGCGACGCCTGCGGCACCAGCAGAACCCGCCACGCCCTCGACGCCCGAGCCACCGACCGCACCCCCGCGCCCCACCAACGCCGCGCCCGCAGGCTCCCGCAGCACCTCGCGATGCGCGTCCCGTACCGAGGCGCCCGGCTCCACGCCCAGTTCCTCCACCAGCCTGCGTCGCAGCTCGCGGTGGACGGCGAGGGCTTCCGCCTGGCGGCCCGTGCGGTGCAGCGCCAGCATCAGCTGCCGGTGGAAGGCCTCCCGCAGGGGATACTCGGCGACCAGTTCCGCAAGCTCCGGCACGTGTCCTCCGCCACTGGCCCCGGACGCGAGCTCCGCGTCGTACCGCAGTTCGAGTGCGAGGAGCCGCGCCTCCTCAAGGCGCGGTACGAGCGCGTGCCCCGCCGCATCCGCGGACACCCCACCCAGCGGAGTACCGCGCCACAGGCCGAGCGCGCCGGACGCGGCGTCCGCGCAACCGTCCCAGTCGCGTTCCGCGTGCGCGGCCCTGGCCCGTACGACCAACTGCTCGAAGACCCGTACGTCCAACTCCCCTTCAGCCACCCGCAGTCGGTATCCCGGCGGCACCGCCCGCAGCCGGCCCGGGTCGTCCAAGAGCCGACGCAGCCGCGTCACGTGGTTCTGCAGCGAGGCGTGTGCGGACGCGGGCGGGGCGCCGCCCCACAGCGCGTCCTTGAGGGCGCCGACGGACACCACCCGGCCCGGTTCGAGCAGTAGCGCGGCCAGCAGGGCGCGGCCCTTGGCGCTCTGCACGGGCTGCGGCTCGCCCTTGGCGTCGTACACGGCAGGCGCGCCCAGGAGCCCGAACCGCAACCCGTCGCACCGTACGTCCACGCCATCTCCCGCCAACCGTTGGCCACATGTTAGCGATCGGTTGGCGGGCCCTGATGGGATCAGAACATCGGGCCCGGCCCCGCCGGTACTCGCGCTCAACGCGTAACTCGGGGGAGTGTCACCGTTGCGGCCGGGCCCGCTCAGTTTCTGCGGGACACGCTTAACTTCCTGACGGGGTGGGGGAGTTAAGGTGCCCGCGGAACGACAGCGGCGGTACGCGCGCCACCCTACGTACGCGGGAAGCACGGACACACGAACCCTGACGTCCTGCTCCGGCCGCCGGATTCCGGCACCAGTTGCTCACGGAGCGCCCACCATTCGCTCACCCCTCGGACGCCTCCGCCGACTCCAACGACTCATGCGCCTCCAACGCCTCCGACGGCACCCGCACCGTGAACACCGCCCCCTCCCCCGGTGTACTCCGCACCGTCACCGTCCCGCCGTGCCCCTCCACCAGCTGCCGGACGATCGCGAGGCCGAGCCCGCTGCCTCCCGTGGACCGCGTACGCGACTTGTCCGCGCGCCAGAAGCGGTCGAAGACGTGCGGCAGGTCGGCGGGATCGATACCGGTACCGGTGTCGGCGACCTCCACCACCACCGCGTCGAGCGTGGCCCGGCAGTCGATCGTGACGCTGCCGCCCTCCGGGGTGTGCCGGATCGCGTTGGAGACGAGGTTGCCGATGGCCTGCCGCAACCGGAGCGGATCGGCGGTGAAACAGGGGTCGCCGGTCGTCGTCGCGCTCAGCCGTACGCCCGCCGCCTCGGCACCCGCCTGGTGCGCCGCCGCGACCTGGTCCACGACGTCGGAGGCGTGCACGGGCTCGCGGTGCAGCCGGAGGGTACCGGCGTCGGCGGCGGCGAGATCCTGCAGGTCGTTGACGATGTGCTGGAGCAGCACGGCCTCTTCGAGGAGCGAGGAGACCAGTTCCGGGTCGGTGGCGACCACGCCGTCCTCGGCCGCCTCCAGCCAGCCGCGGATGTTGGACAACGGCGTACGCAGCTCATGCGCGACGTCGCTCACCATGGCCTGGCGCTGGCCCTCCAGGGCCTTGCGGTGATCTTCGAGGGCCTTGCGGTGGGCGGCCATGTCGTTGAAGGCGTCGGCGAGTTGGCGGATCTCCCCCGCCGACCCCGCCGAGCGCGCGTTGACGGGTTCGGCCGCCTCGCCGGTCTTCATCCGCTGCGTCGCGGTGGTCAGCGCCCGCAGCGGGCGCGTCAGCCGGCTCGCGGCGAAGGCGGTCACGGCGACCGTCACGGCGAGGATGCCCGCGGAGAGGCCCGCGAGCCGGGCGGTGTTGGCCCGGGAGAGGCTGAACCCCGAGGTCTCGCCCGCACGGGCCGCCGCGGTGCGCGAGCCGTCGGCGGAAGTCACGAAGAGGAGCGCGGGCGCGGAGACGTACGGGCCGAGCTGCTCGCGGCGGGCGCTGCCCAGACAGGCGGCGGCCTTGGCGTCGGCCTCCCGGGTGCCGTCCATGGGATCGGCGGGGACGGCCGGTCCGGTGGGGGTACGGCGGGCGGCGCTGCGGTGGTCTGACTCGGGGCCGTCCGGCTCGGTGGGCGTGGACTTGGGGGCGGGCGTGGGGGTGGTTTCGGGGGTGGGGGCGGGCGTATGGGTGCCCTCGGGGGTGCGGGCGGGCGTACGCGTCGGGGTGGCGCGCCCCTCTATCCGGAGCTCCGGCTCCGCACGCATGCCCGAGCCGGCCGCCTGGGGCGACTCGGCGGGCGGGCCCACCACACCCGGAGCGGGCACCGCCCCGTCCGACCGCCGCCAGGTGAGATCGAGCTCGACCGCGACGGGCGGCTGCGACCCGCGACGCAAGCACGCGTTGGTGAGCTCGTTGAGCCTCTTGAGGGCCTTGCTCTCCGTGCGGGTGGGGACGACGAGCCGCGTGTCGTTGCAGGTGAAGTCCAGGAAGCGGTTCGGGTCGTTGGCGGCCTCGATACGCGGACGCCCGCCGGGCCCCTGAACGGACCGGGCGACGACCCCGAAGTCGTGCATGCAGCCCACGACGCCGGCGGCCACCTTCGCCAGTTCGTCCCGCTCCCGCCCCGAGAGCCGGAAGGGCCCGACGGCACGCGGATCGATGCGGTCGAGCCCCGCGGTGTCCTCGCCCCCGCTCCCCTCCCCTGTGGTCAGCGCCCCGTCGACGGCGAGCGGATCGACGACGGCCGAGGCTTTGGAGGGCAGCTCGGCACCGACGCCGGCCCCACCACCTTTGCCCGCGCTCCCCTCGCTCCCCTCGCTCCCCTCGCTCCCGTCAGTTGTCCGCGAGTCGGCGATGACGGCTCGGTCCTGGGTGGTCAGGGTGATTCGCCGCCCGGTCTTCCGGGCCAGCTCCCGCACGGTCTTCTCGGCGCCCTGCCACCCGGGCGCGGACGCCGCGAGGCCGAGCAACTCGTCGTAGACACGCGCGTCGTCGGCGAGCACCTGCCCCTGTTCCTGCCGGATGGCGCCGGACGTGGTCTGCGCGGCGAGCCAGGCGGTGGCGGCGATCGACACGACGGAAACGAGCACGGAAACGGCGAGCAGCCGAGGCAACAGGCTCTTGCGGAACGGTATGTCACGCGCCACGACGCGCCGCCGCCCCGAGGGGCGCCCCGGGGGACGTCCCGGCAGCCGCACCGAAGGCCGCCGCACCCGTGATCTTGTAACCGACGCCGAAGACCGTCACGAGATGGCGCGGCCTGCGCGGATCGACCTCGATCTTCTTGCGCAGATTCAGTATGTGTACGTCGACGGTACGCACCGATATGTACCCGGACGACCCATGAATACGATCGAGCAGCTGGGGCCGTGTGAACACCCGCTCCGGCTCCGCAGCCAGCGCCGCGAGCAGCTCGAACTCCCCCGGAGTGCACTCGACGAGCCGCCCGTCGACGGTCACCTCGTGCCGCACCGGATCAACGGTGAGCCCACCGACGCGCAGCACCCGCGGCACGTCCTCGCCGCCCTCGACGACGGGATGGTGCGTGCCCTGGGACCGCCGGAGCAGCGTACGGATGCGAGCCATCAGCTCGCGGGGGCTGTACGGCTTCGTCAGATAGTCGTCGGCGCCGAGATCGAGCCCGAGCAGCAGATCGTCCTCGGTGGACCGGGCGGTAAGCATCAGAATCGGAATCCCGGGGGTGGGGCCGACCCCTCCCCCACCCCCATGCCCGACCCCGCTCCCGTTCCCGCCCCTGAGGACGCGGGTGACGCCGAGCCCGTCGACGCGCGGCATCATCACGTCGAGCACGAGCAGATCCGGCGGCCTGCGCCGCACCTCGTCGATCGCGGCGCGCCCGTCGTGGACGACGGCGACCGTGTGGCCCTCGCGCTCCAGATAGCGGCGGACCAGCTCGGCCTGTTTCTCGTCATCCTCCGCGACCAGGACAAAAGCGCACATGGCGTCGAGCATAAGCGGGCCCGCGCGGGCTTAACCGGAATCGGACAGCGGCCTGACAGGATCCACATAACTCCGGGCCGGCCGCCTACGCCTCGTCCGCGTAAGGCACGACCACGACCTGGAACTCGTCCTCGTACACGACCCGCCCAGGATCCGAGGACCGCACCACCCGACACTCGACGCCGTGCGCGTCCAGAATCTCCAGATAGCCGGGGACGCGCTCGATGAGATGGGTGGCGGTGACCTTGAACCAGGCGACGGCTCCAGGTGTGACGTCGTGGTCGTAGACCATCGGGTCGACCTTCGACGGGGTCGGGTACGCGGCGTCGTACCAGTCGTTGTTGGCCCGCCGGAACCGCTCCTGCTCCGGCGTCAACTTACCTTCCCTGGCCAGCCCGTTGACGAGAACAAACACTCCGGGATAGTGCCCCCGCGAATGGCGCACGGGCGACTCATAACGAACGTAAGCGGCGGCAAGGTCATCACTCATCGCGGCATACTCGCACTCTCCGACGCGGACGAATGCACGAAAGTCCCTACGCGCCCGCCCGATTGCCGGGCGGTGGCGGGATTTCATTGCAGGTGGGTGGCTCACCCGGCGAGGCGAGGCGAGCTGGGGTAGCGGGAGCCCACGGCCCCCGGACGACAGCGAGGCGAACACTCGCGCGGCCACGCAGCACCGCACTGCGCGGGATGCCGCGCGCCCGCAAGGACCCGTACCCATACGGCCCGCCCCACCTCGCGCCCACCCCGCACGCCCCCGAAGGTGGTCCGCATGAACCGCACCCAGACCGCCCACGCCCGCACCCACGCCACCCGCATCGCCACCGCCGCGGCCACCGCAGCCCTGCTCGCCCTCCCCACCACCGCCTGCTCGGAGAGCGACGTGGACAAGGCCAAGGACAGGGCCGCCTCCGCCACGGCCAAGGCGGGCGAAGCCGTCTCGTCCGCGACGGAAGCCGCCGCATCCAAGATGGCCGAGGTGAAAGACGGGGTGGACTCGAAGGGCGACGTAAAGGTCGAGGGCCCCACCAAGACCGAGAGCGACCGGGCAACAGCCGAGATCACGGCCACCAACCCCAAGGACAAGAAGGCGGACTACACCATCTCCGTCAACTTCCGCGGCAGCGACGGCAATCTTCTGGACACGGCCGTCCTCAACATCACCGACGTGGACCCCGGCAAGTCGAAGACGGGCACGGCCCGCAGCAACCGCTCCCTCTCCGACACCCCCAAGGCGGAAATCAGCAGGGCGCTACGCCACTGACCACCAGTCCGCCCGCCCCACTCACTCCCCGCCCCTCAAGGAGTGATCGAACGCCAGACCCTCTCCGGCAGAACACGCGCGGCCTGATCGAGATCCACGTCCTCGAACCCGGCGAGCCAACGGCGGGCGGTGGCGACGACGGGCCCCAGGACCAGCCCCTCGATCAGGGACATGGGAAGCGGGGCGACCTCACCCGAGTCGACGTGCTGCTGCATCCAGGCGGTCAGCGGCGACAACCTGGCCTCCTGGGCGTCACGGAGCTGCCGAGCCTGAGCCATCCCGAGCCGGTCGGCGTACGAGGAGTGCAGGAGCCGGGCGGCGTCAGGGTTCTCCTGGATGAACTTCAGGTAGGCCCGCACGAGGGCGCGGATACCGGTCCTGGCCGTACGGGACCGCTCCACGGAAGTGGACATCTCGACGAGCAGCCGACCGAGCCAGCGCTGCAACAGGGCGCTCATGAGCCCGTCGACGCTGCCGAAGTGGTGGTAGAGACTCCCGAGACTGACACCACTGGCCTTGGTGAGCGCACCGACGGTCACGCCTTGCTCGCCGGAGTCGGCATACACCCGGAGCGCGGCATCCAGGAGTCGATCGGCGGTCTCTTCGCCACGTTGTTGCTTGGGGCTCATGGTGGCCCCAGCCTAGAGCACCCACCCCCTAGGCCCAGCCAGGCCACTTCTAGAGCAATTTTCTAGAAAAACACTCCACCAATCTTCCCCCGGGACACATACTGACCCGGTGCCCGAACCCACACCGCCAGCACCACGGCCAGCCCCCCGCCCGCGCAATTCCAGCCCCGGCTCCACGGCCCGCGGCTGCCTGACAGCGCTGGGCGCCGTCGGCGCCGTAGTCGTCCTCATCCTGCTGCTGACCCAGGGGCAGGACGACGACACCGGCACCACCACCGACAACGCCGCCCCCACCCCCTCGACGAGCCAGACCCCGTACACCCCACCCACAAGCGCGCCTTCGTACACGAGCACCCCGACCTCCGCGGCCACAGCCACCCCCACGACCCAGGCCCCCACCCCCTTCAGGTCGGGAACCTGCCTCAACGGCACGCTGCCGGACTCCACGACGGCGCAGGAGGTCAACGACGTGGAGGAGGTGTCGTGCTCGGCATCCGACGCCCATTACGAGGTGATCCAGACGATCCCGATGACCTCGGAGATGAGCCGCTGCAACGACAACCCCAGAACGCAGTACGCCTTCTCGTACCGCTACACCCTCAACGGCTCGACCATCAACGAGTACGTCTACTGCCTGATAGGCCTGGGCACCTACGCCCGCTGAGAACACCCCGCAAAACGGCAAAGCAAAAGCCCCAGGTCACGGCGAGTGAGTCCTGGGGCTTCCACAGAGCCGCCTTCGGGATTCGAACCCGAGACCTACGCATTACGAGTGCGTTGCTCTGGCCATCTGAGCTAAGGCGGCGCACGCGTCCCGCACCTATGGTGCGATCAGCAGCGACGCCAAGTCTACACAGTTTCCGGGGGTGCTCCGCACACCCCCGGCGGGCGGCCCGCTTGGGCCCGCATCAACCCTGTGAGCAGCGCTTTCCGTCGTCCGGGGCCTTGCCGTCCAGCAGGTAGGCGTTGATCGCCGAGTCCACGCACTTGCTGCCCCGGCCGTACGCCGTGTGGCCGTCACCCTCGTAAGTGAGCAGCTTGCCGGAGGAGAGCTGGCCGGCCAGGGCCTCGGCCCAGCGGTAGGGGGTCGCCGGGTCGCGCGTGGTGCCGACCACGACGATCGGAGCCGCGCCTTCCGCCTTGATGCGGTGCGGCTCGCCCGTCGCCTTCACCGGCCAGTACGCGCAGTTCAGCGAGGCCCAGGCCAGGCCCTCGCCGAAGACCGGGGACGCCTTCTCGAAGTCCGGGATCGACTTCTTCACGTCGGCGGCCGTCTTGAAGGCCGGGGGCAGGTCCAGGCAGTTCACTGCGGCGTTGGCGAACATGAGGTTCGCGTACGTCCCGTCGGCGTCGCGCTCGTAGTAGCTGTCGGAGAGGGAGAGAAGGGGCGCGCCGTCCTTCTCCTTCATCGCGGCGGACAGTGCCGTGCGCAGTTGGGGCCAGGCTCCCTCGTCGTACATCGCCGCGATCACGCCGGTCGTGGCGAGCGCCTCGCCGAGTCTGCGGCCACCGGAGTCGCGGGCGGGGAGCGGCGCGCGGTCCAGTTCGTCGAAGAACGACTTGAGGCGCTTGCCCGCGTCCGTCTCGTCCTCCGTGCCCAGGGGGCAGTCCGACCGGCTCACGCACTCCTTCGCGAACGACTTGAACGCCGTCTCGAAGCCCGCCGTCTGGTCACGGTTCATGCGGCGCGCCGGCAGGGACGGGTCCATCGCGCCGTCCAGGACCAGGCGGCCGACACGGTCGGGGTAGAGCCCGGCGTACGTCGCTCCCAGGAACGTGCCGTACGAGGCGCCCACGTAACTCAGCTTCTCGTCGCCGAGCACCGCACGCAGGATGTCCATGTCGCGGGCCGCCTCGACCGTGGAGACATGCGGCAGCACCTCGCCGGAGCGCTTCTCGCAGCCCGCCGCGAACTTCTTGAAGGAGGCCGACAGTTCGGCGGCCTCGCGCTCGTCGTCGGGGGTGACGTCCGTCTGCGTGTACGCGTCCATCTGCTTGCCGTCGAGGCAGGTGACGGGTTCGCTGCGGGCCACACCGCGCGGGTCGACCGCGGCCATGTCGTACCGGGCGCGGACCTCCTCGGGGTAGCCGAGGGCCGCGTACGACTGGAGGTAGCCGATCGCCGAACCGCCGGGGCCGCCCGGGTTGACCAGGAGCGAGCCCAGGCGCTTGCCGGGGCCCGTGGCCTTCTTCCGGGAGACGGCGAGCTTGATCTGCGGGCCGTCCGGCTTCGCGTAGTCGAGCGGCGCCCTCATCGTGGAGCACTGGAAGCCGGGGACGCCGCATTCGCGCCAGCTCAGCTTCTGGCCGTAGTACGGAGACAGCTCCTGCGGGGTGGCGCGGGGCAGCGCGGCCATGGACGCGTCCGCCGTCGAGCTCCCGGCCGAGCAGCCGGAAATGAGCAGTCCGGCGGCCAGGAACACGGTCGCGGGGGTGCGGAGTCCTCTGATGCGCATCACGCGAGACTAACGCTACGCGTTGGCTGTGTTACGCAATGTACTCGTATGGGTGACTCGCCAACGGACTCCGTCAGCTCTCAGCGTCACCGGCTTCGCCTAACCCGCCCGCAGCGCCACCGTCATCGCCTCCACCGCGAGCAGCGGCGCCACATTGCGGTCCAGTGCGGTGCGGCAGCCGCTGATCGCCTCGATGCGGCGCAGGGTGGACTCGGGTGTCGTGCCGCGTGCCAGGCGCTCCAGCATGTCGAGCACCTCCGTGTTGGCCAGGGCCACGCGCGAGCCGAGCTGCAGGGCGAGCACGTCGCGGTAGACGCCGGTCAGTTCGATGAGCGCGAGGTCGAGGCTGTCCCGCTGGGTGCGGGTCCTGCGGCGCTTCTGCCGGTCCTCGAGCTCCTTCATGACGCCCGCCGTGCCGCGCGGCATCCGGCCGCCCTTCTCCGCGCCGAGCGCCGCCTTCAGGTCGTCGGTCTCCTTGACGTCGACTTCCTCGGCGACCTGCTTCGCGTCGTCGCCCGCCGTGTCGATCAGTTCCTGCGCGGCCTTGAGGCAGCCGCCGATGTCCTGCACCCGCATCGGCAGCTTGAGCACGGCGGCACGGCGCTCGCGGGCCCGCGGGTCGGTCGCGAGGCGGCGGGCGCGGCCGATGTGCCCCTGGGTGGCGCGCGCGGCGGCCGAGGCGACGTCCGGCTCGATGCCGTCACGCCGGATGAGTACGTCGGCGACGGCGTCCACCGGAGGCGTACGCAGCGTCAGATGGCGGCAGCGGGAGCGGATGGTGGGCAGCACGTCCTCAAGGGAGGGCGCGCAGAGCAGCCATACGGTGCGGGGGGCGGGCTCTTCCACGGCCTTCAACAGGACGTTGCCCGCGCCCTCGGTGAGGCGGTCGGCGTCCTCCAGGACGATGACCTGCCAGCGGCCGCCGGCGGGCGAGAGCTGGGCCCGCCTGACCAGTTCGCGGGTCTCCTTGACGCCGATGGACAGCAGGTCCGTACGCACCACTTCGACGTCGGCGTGCGTGCCGACCAGGCTCGTGTGGCACCCGTCGCAGAAGCCGCAGCCGGGGGCGCCGCCGAGCGCGCGGTCGGGGCTCGTGCACTGGAGCGCGGCGGCGAAGGCGCGGGCGGCGGTGGACCGCCCGGAGCCGGGCGGCCCGGTGAACAGCCAGGCGTGCGTCATCTTCGACGACTCGGGCCGCGGGGTGCCCGAGGCCACGGCGGTGACCAGCGTGTCGGCGTCCCGGGCGGCGGCGCCGAGCTGCTCACTCACCCGCTCCTGGCCCACCAGGTCGTCCCATACGGTCATCGGTCACCGCCTCCGCCCTGCACCTGCGTCGCGCCCCGCACGTCACGTCACGCTGTCGAATTCATTGTGGAGCACGCCACTGACAACGCGGCACGCCACTGACAACGCGGCGCCAACGCAGTGCCAACGCGGTCCGCCCGCCTGCCCGGCGAGGCTCAGCGCTTGTTCCGGCCCCGGCCGCCGCGGCCATCGCCCCGGCCGTCCTCGTCGTTGTCCCGATCCCCCAGCAACTCGTCAGCCAGGGACGGCAGATCGTCCAGCGGAGTCTCCTCCGCCCAGTCCGAGCGAGGCCGCTGGACGGGCTCGCCGTTCTCGTCGACCTGGGGCAGCTCGCGGGTCCGGTCGTTGCCGCCCTCGGGCCGCTCGTCGCGGAAGTACCCCGGCGGCACCTTGTCCTCCCGTACGGGAGGCAGCACTGCCGTCTCGTCGGCGGCACCCGGCACCGGCGGCTGCGGCAGGACCTCGGTCTCCTCCGAGCCGCGGGTGTCCTGCACCTGCGGAAGCACCGCGGTCTCGTCGGCCGCACTCGGCGCGGGCGCGGACGGCGCGGACGGCGCGGGTGCACCGGGCTTCACGACGGGCGTGGGAATCGTCGTCTCGTTGTCCGGCACGGCATCCGAAGGGGCCGCTGACGCGGACGCAGCGGGAGTCGCCTTCGGAGCGGGATCCACCTTAGGAGCCGAAGCGGGAGCCGCCTTCGGAGCCGCAGCCGGCCTCGGAGCCGGAGCCGCCTTGGGAGCCGGAGCCGCCGCACTCGCCGCAGCCGCGGCAGCAGCCTCCGCCGAAGCCGCAGCAAGCCGCCGCGCCTCCTCGGCCCGCAGCAGCGCTTCTTCCGCCTTGCGCTGCTTCTCGACGCGGCGCGCCTCGGCCTCGGCCCGGAGCCGCGCCTCTTCCTCCGCCTCCTGGCGGCGCCGCTCCTCCTCGGCTGCCCGCACCTTCTCCTCGGCGAGCAGGCGGGCCTGCTCCTCCTCGGCCTTGCGCTTGGCCTCCTCGGCGCGCTGCCTGGCCTCCTCCGCCTGCCGTTCGGCCTCGCGGCGCTGCGCCTCCTCCAGCTCGCGGCGCTTTCGCTCCTCCTCCTCGGCGCGGAGCTTGGCGAGCTGCGCCTGGCGCTCGCGCTCGACCCGCTCCTCCTCGGCCTTGCGCGCGGCTTCTTCCTCGGCCTTGCGGCGTGCCTCTTCCTCGGCGGCCTTGCGGGCCTCTTCCTGTGCCTTCACCTCGGCCTCGGAGAGCGGCAGCATCAGGTCGAGCCGGTGCCGGGCCACGGTCGTGACCGCCTCCGGCTCCTGGGCGGCGTCGATCACCAGATAGCGCCCCGGGTCGGCCGCGGCGAGCGTGAGGAAACCGGACCGCACGCGCGCGTGGAACTCGGCGGGCTCCGACTCAAGGCGGTCGGGGGCCTCCGTGAACCGCTCGCGGGCCGCCTCCGGCGCCACGTCGAGCAGCACCGTCAGATGCGGTACGAGCCCGGCCGTAGCCCACCGCGAGATTCGGGCGATCTCGGTCGGGGACAGATCACGGCCCGCACCTTGGTAGGCCACCGACGAGTCGATGTACCGGTCGGAGATGACGACCGCGCCCCGCTCAAGGGCGGGACGTACGACCGTGTCGACGTGCTCGGCGCGGTCGGCGGCGTACAGAAGTGCCTCGGCGCGGTGCGAGAGGCCGGCCGACGACACGTCGAGCAGGATCGACCGCAGTCGCTTGCCGACCGGGGTGGCCCCCGGCTCGCGCGTCACGACGACTTCGTGGCCCTTGGCCCGGATCCACTCGGCGAGCGCCTCGGCCTGCGTGGACTTGCCCGCGCCGTCGCCGCCCTCCAGGGCGATGAAGAAGCCCGTGGCGGCGATCCCCTGCTCGGGGTCGTCGCCGCCGCGCAGCGCGTCGCGCAGGTCGTGGCGCAGCGGCACACCCTGCCGGTCGTCGATCTTGGCGAGGACCAGCGCGGCCACCGGCAGGAGCAGCGCGCCCACCAGCATCAGCGTGAAGGCGGCGCCTCCGTGGTCGAACACGAACTTGCCGTTGACGAAGCGGTGCGGCCCGATCGCCGCCGCGACCACGGGGGCAATGAGCGCGCCGAGCGCGATGAAGAGGCGTACGACCGCCTGGAGATGCTCCGTCGTGCGCGCCCTGCGGTAGTCCTCGACCTCCTGGTCGAGCAGCGCGTGCCCGGTGTGCGCGGCGATGCCGGCGGCCACCCCGGCGAGCGCCAGGAGCAGCAGCACGGTCGTCACGTCGGGCACGAGGCCCGCGGCGAGCAGTGCGACGCCGGTGAGGGCGATGGCGAGCGCGAGCAGCCTGCGGCGCGAGAGCGAGGGCAGCAGCGAGGGTGCCGTACGGATGCCGACGACGGTGCCGCCGGTCAGCGCGAGGACGATCAGGCCGTACGTGACGGGCCCGCCGTCCAGGTCCTTGGCGTGCAGCACGGCGACCGCGACGGAGGCCGCGACGGCCCCTGCGATCGCGGCGCAGGCGGCGACGAGCAGCGGGATCGCGCCGGTGCGGCCCTGGTCGGTGCCGCTGCCGGTGCGCGGCCTGCGCAGCCCTTCGAGCGGGCTACGCGCGCGTGGCGTCTGCGTGGCGGGAAGTTCGAGGAAGTAGACGATCGACAGCGAGGCCGCGAAGAGCCCGGCGGCGACGAACGAGGCGAGCCCCGCCTGGTGCACCTCGAACCAGTCGAGCCCGGCGCCGAGGAGGTTCCCGATCAGCGTGACGGCGACGAGCGCGGCAGCCGCGACGGGCAGCGCCACGAAGCCCGTACGCAGCGACAGGCGACGCAGTGCGTCCATGTGGTCCGGCAGCGGCCGCACCGTGGCGCCCTCCAGGGGCGGCGCGGGCAGCAACGCGGGCGCCGCGCTCTCCCGGCAGACCGTCCAGAAGCGTTCGGCGACGCCGATCACGAAGGCGGTCACGAGGAGCATCGCGAGTGCGTTGTCCGGGGTCCAGTCGATCCACAGCGGCGCGACGATCAGGAGCGCGGCCCGCAGGCCGTCGGAGACGACCATCGTCCAGCGCCGGTCGAGCGGCCCGTCCGGTGACGTGAGGGAGCTCAGTGGCCCCAGAAGCACCGCCCCGAAGAGCAGCGTCGCGAGAACGCGTGCCCCGAAGACGGCGGTGACCGCGAAAGCGACCCCGCGGTAACCGCCCCCGAACGCCCCTTCGGCGATGGCCGCTTGCAGAGCGAGCACCACCAGGACGAAGAGGGCAAGGGCATCGCCGACACCGCCGACGAGCTGGGCGCTCCAGAGCCGCTTCAGCTGCGGCACGCGCAGCAAGGCGCGGACAGCACGCTCTCGGGAATCTGCGACCAGGGCGTCGTCGGGGGCCGGGTTTCCGACCGTTGGCTGCTCGGCACGCGTCATCCGTCCAGCCTATCCGGAGGGTGTGACACTCCGAAGGGGCGCCCGAACAAACGGGCGCCCCTTCGGTTCACACCTTCACAACTCACTCATTCACAGCACCGGCCGGAACGGCGCCGTGAGCCGACTACTCGGCGTCGGACGCCTTCGCGGCCGAAGCAGCGGTCTTCTTGGCGGCCGCCGTCTTCGTAGTGGTCTTCTTCGCGGCCGTCGTCTTCTTGGCGGCCGTTTTCTTCGCAGTCGAAGCAGCCGTCTTCTTGGCGGCGGTCTTCTTGGCCGGGGCCTTCTTCGCCGCCTTCTTGGCGGTCTTCTTGGCCGGACCCTTCGCCCGCTTCTCGGCGAGCAGTTCGTAGCCCCGCTCGGCGGTGATGTCCTCGACGCTGTCGGCGGCCCGCAGCGTCGCGTTGGTCTCGCCGTCCGTGACGTACGCCCCGAAGCGGCCGTCCTTGACGACGACGGGCTTCCCGCTGACCGGGTCCTCGCCGAGCTCCTTGAGCGGCGGCTTGGCGGCGGCCCGCCCGCGCTGCTTGGGCTGGGCGTAGATCGCGAGGGCCTCTTCCAACGTGATGTTGAAGAGCTGCTCCTCGGTGTCGATGGACCGCGAGTCCGTGCCCTTCTTCAGATACGGGCCGTAGCGGCCGTTCTGCGCGGTGATCTCCACGCCCTCGGCGTCCGCCCCGACCACCCGCGGCAGGGACATCAGCTTCAGGGCGTCCTCGAGCGTCACCGTGTCGAGCGACATGGACTTGAAGAGCGAGGCCGTCCGCGGCTTGACCGCGTTCTTGCCCGTCTTCGGAGTGCCCTCGGGGAGCACCTCGGTGACGTACGGGCCGTAGCGGCCGTCCTTGGCGATGATCTCGTGGCCCGACGTGGGGTCGGTGCCGAGCGCGAAGTCACCGCTCGGCTTGGCGAGCAGCTCCTCGGCGTACTCGACGGTCAGCTCGTCCGGCGGCAGGTCGTCGGGCACGTCGGCGCGCTGGTGGCCCTCCGCGTCCTTCTCGCCGCGCTCGATGTACGGGCCGTAGCGGCCGACGCGCAGCAGGATGCCGTCGCCGACGGGGAAGGAGGAGATCTCCCGGGCGTCGATCGCGCCGAGGTCGGTCACCAGTTCCTTGAGCCCACCGAGGTGGTCGCCGTCGCCGTTGCCCGCGCTGGAGGCGACACCGGAGTCGTCGCCCTCGCCGAAGTAGAACCGCCTCAGCCACGGCACGGCCTGCGCCTCGCCCCGCGCGATGCGGTCGAGGTCGTCCTCCATGCGTGCGGTGAAGTCGTAGTCGACGAGCCGCCCGAAGTGCTTCTCCAGGAGGTTGACCACGGCGAAGGACAAGAAGGAGGGCACGAGGGCCGTGCCCTTCTTGAAGACGTAACCGCGGTCGAGGATCGTGCCGATGATCGACGCGTACGTCGACGGGCGGCCGATCTCGCGCTCTTCGAGCTCCTTGACCAGCGAGGCCTCGGTGTAGCGGGCCGGCGGCTTCGTCGCGTGGCCGTCGACGGTGAGCTCGTCGGCGGTCAGTGCGTCACCCTCGCTGACCTGCGGGAGCCTGCGCTCACGGTCGTCGAGCTCCGCGTTCGGGTCGTCCGCGCCCTCGACGTAGGCCTTCATGAAGCCGTGGAAGGTGATGGTCTTGCCGGACGCGCTGAACTCGGCGTCGCGGCCGTCGGCGGCCGTGCCACCGATCTTCACCGTGACGGAGTTTCCGGTCGCGTCCTTCATCTGGGAGGCGACGGTCCGCTTCCAGATCAGTTCGTAGAGACGGAACTGGTCGCCGGTCAGGCCGGTCTCGGCGGGCGTGCGGAAACGATCACCCGAGGGGCGGATCGCCTCGTGCGCCTCCTGCGCGTTCTTGACCTTCCCGGCGTACGTACGGGGCTTGTCCGGCAGGTAGTCGCTGCCGTACAGCTGCGTGACCTGCGCGCGAGCGGCGGTGACCGCCGTGTCGGACAGCGTCGTGGAGTCCGTACGCATGTAGGTGATGAAGCCGTTCTCGTACAGCTTCTGGGCCACCTGCATCGTGGCCTTCGCACCGAAGCCGAGCTTGCGGCTGGCCTCCTGCTGCATCGTCGTCGTACGGAACGGCGCGTACGGAGAGCGGCGGTAGGGCTTGGACTCGACGGAGCGGACCGCGAACCTGGTGTTCTCCAGGGCCGCGGCGAGCGCACGGGCGTTGGTCTCGTCCAGGTGCAGGGTGTCGGACTTGAGCTGTCCGACGGAGTTGAAGTCGCGGCCCTGCGCGATGCGCTTGCCGTCGACCGCCGTGAGGCGCGCGACGAGCTGCGAGGGGTCGGAGGCGTCACCGGTGCGGCCGGTGCCGAAGGTGCCCGTCAGGTCCCAGTACTCGGCGGAGCGGAAGGCGATGCGCTCGCGCTCACGCTCGACGACGAGGCGGGTCGCCACGGACTGGACACGGCCGGCCGACAGGCGCGGCATGACCTTCTTCCACAGGACCGGCGAGACCTCGTAGCCGTACAGACGGTCGAGGATGCGGCGGGTCTCCTGTGCGTCGACCATGCGCTTGTTGAGCTCGCGCGGGTTGGCGACTGCGCCCTGGATCGCGGCCTTGGTGATCTCGTGGAAGACCATCCGCTTGACCGGGACCTTGGGCTTCAGGACCTCGAGGAGGTGCCACGCGATGGCTTCGCCCTCGCGGTCCTCATCGGTGGCGAGGAAGAGTTCGTCGGAGTCCTTCAGCAGGTCCTTGAGCTTTTTGACCTGTGCCTTCTTGTCGGCGTTGACGACATAGATGGGCTCGAAGTCGTTCTCGACGTCCACGCCGAGGCGGCGCACCTCGCCGGTGTACTTGTCGGGTACCTCCGCGGCGCCGTTGGGGAGGTCGCGGATGTGCCCGACGCTCGCCTCGACTACGTAGCCGGGGCCGAGGTAACCCTTGATCGTCTTCGCCTTGGCAGGCGACTCGACGATGACGAGTCGGCGGCCGCCCTTTGCGGTCTCGCTGGTCGGGGACAACTTCGCTCTTCTCTCCGGTCGGTACTCGGTGGCCGTGCTGCGTGGCTTCGGGGCCATGCTGCGTGGCCTCGCTCGGTGCGCTTGAGTTGCGCTGACGCTGCGGAGTGTGACGGTACATCCCGCCCCCGTGTCAAACGGGAAAAGCCCGCAACGGCCACTCGAACGGTAACCCGACTACCGCCATTCCTGCCGCCCGGAGTGGCGACCTGCCCTTTCACCACCGGCTTCACCACCGGCTCTGCACCGGCGCCGGGCCTACGGCCCGTACGCGCCCCGCGACCACCGGCCGCTTCCGGTCAGAGACGAGTGAAACACCACACTCCGAGCACCAGTGCGCCCGATCCGGCGAGCGCGGCGAGCGTCGCCGATGCGACAGGGTTCACACCGTCGGCGACGGGCGCACGGTGTGCCACGCGTGCTCCGGTCCACAGCAGCAGTCCCGCTCCGAACAGCGCGAACACCGCGCCCGCGAAGATCGCTGGTCCACTCTCCATGTCTTTGCCTCCCCGTACTGAGTTCCCGGATCGGCAAACTGACACGCCCGGAAAACCGGGGCGCGAACCTCGGGTGAACGGAGGGCGCCCGGATTCAGTCACCGGCCGCTTCAGTCACCGGCCACCCCGCCCAACTCGACCGGAACCGGTCGCCGACGTCCATCCCGCTACGCGCCGACCGGCTCCAGGAAGCCCTGCTCGACAAGGAGCCGGATCTGCGCGGGCGTGCGGTCCCGCAGCAATACGGGGTCCTCTCCCACCAGTTGCGCGATGGCGTCGAGAATCCGCCCTGCGCTCAGCGTGCCGTCGCACACACCGGCGAAGCCCGCGCCCACCGTGTCCACCTTGGTGGCCCGCCGCATCCCGCGGTGCTGGCGCAGCACGACGTGCTCGGGATCCTCGGCGCCGGGCAGCCCGACCTGCTCCTGCACGACCTCGTCCGCGAGCTTGAAGTGCCCTGCCAGCAGCGCGGCGTCGTCGTGCGTCCGCAGGAAGTCCTGCCGCGCGAAGAACTCCCGCACCGTCTCGCCCAGCGGCTGCTCGACGGGGTGGGGCCACTCCTCCACGGTCACCGTCGGCTCGGCCGCACCGGACTTGCGCAGCGTGATCCACCCGAACCCGATCGCGCGTGTCTTGCGTGCCTCGAACTCGTCGAGCCACGCGTCGTACCGCGCCGCGTACTCCTCCGGGTCCGTGCGGTGATCCCCGGCGTCACGCAGCCACAGCTCGGCGTACTGCGTGACGTCCTGCACCTCACGCTGCACGATCCACGCGTCGCACCCGCGCGGCACCCATGACCGGAGCCGCTCGGTCCACTCCTCGCCCTCCACGTGCTGCCAGTTGGCGAGGAAGTGCGCATACCCCCCTTCGTTCAACCGCTCCCCCGCCTGCTGAACGAGCGACCGGCACAGATCGTCCCCGCCCATCCCGCCGTCGCGATAGGTGAGCCGCGCTCCGGGAGAGATCACGAACGGCGGGTTGGACACGATCAGGTCGTACGTCTCCTCGCCCACGGGTTCGAAGAGGGAGCCCTCGCGCAGGTCCGCCTCGGGAGCGCCGGACAGCGCCAGCGTGAGCCGCGTGATGTGCAGCGCACGGGGGTTGAGGTCGGTCGCCGTCACCCGCGTCGCGTGCTGCGCGGCGTGCAACGCCTGGATCCCGGAGCCGGTGCCGAGGTCGAGAGCACTGGCCACCGGCGTACGCACGGTGAGCCCGGCGAGGGTCGTCGAGGCCCCACCGACACCGAGTACGACGCCTTCGTCATGGCTGCCGATACCACCGGCGCCGCCGACCGCGCACCCCAGGTCCGAGACGATGAACCAGTCCTCGCCGCTCGGCCCGCCGTAGGGCCGCACGTCCACCGTCGCTTTCAGCGCGCCCTCACCGTCCGCCGCGGACAGCCAGCCGCTCTCCTGGAGAGGGCCGACCGGCAGAACGGCCGCCACGCGCGCGTGCGGCACGGAACGCTGCAGCAGGAAGAGCCGTACGAGCGTCTCCAGCGGCCCTTCGCCGCGGGTGGCCCGCAGCGCGGGCACGGTCTCGCTGCGGGCGAGCGCCGTGTAGGCGGGCGCCCCGAGGAGCTCCAGCAGCCCGTCAGCGGTGAAGTCCGCCTCCAGCAGGGCTTCCCGCAACTGGGCCAGGACGTCGGCACGATCGGACGAGGGCAGGGGGGCGCTAGCGATACTCACCCCTTCATTGTGACCCGCATACGCTCGTATACGCCGCTGCCCCGACGCCGGGGGATCTCTCCCAGGGCTCCGGGGCAGCGGGCGAGAAGGGGGGGGGGCAGCCCCTACGCGGCGGAAGGCGTGGCGCTAGCGGACTTGCAGCTGTCCTGCTTGCCCATCGCCTTGCCCACCTCACCCTCCTGCAACTTCTCCAGCGCCTCGTTGCCGCTCTTGCTCAGCTTGTCCAGCTCGCCCGCGACGCTCTTGAGCCCGTCCGCGAAGTCCGCCTGGTTCTTGGTGTCCAGGCCGTCGACCTTCTTCTTCAGGTCGCCGTACGACTTGGAGATGGCGTTCAGTTCCTTGACCGCGTCGTCGGTCTTCTTCTGGCCGCCGTCGACCGGAGGGGCGCCCGCGTCCTTCACCGCGGTGCCCATCGCCTTGTAGGCGTCGGACATGTCCTGGAACGCCTTGGAGTCGGTCTTCTGGACATCCTCCGGCGAGCTGTTGTCCGACGTCTCCTTCTGGATGGCCGCGTTGGCGGAAGCGATCTTCTTCGACTGCGGCTGAACCGAGTCACAGACGTCCTTGGCCCAGGAGTCCAGCTTCTCGTTGCCGTCGTCGCTGCAGCCCGACAGCGCCAGTACCAGTACCGCACCGCCGGACAGTGCGGCTGCAAGCTTCTTGTTCACCGGATTGGTCCCTTCCATGGCTCTCGGCCCCGGAACTTACACGCCAACTGGGCTACAACCGCATGCCGGGGGTCCGGTACCACCCCTATTAAAGCCATTTGCACCAAGCAGATGGCGCATGAGAAGGCTCACCAGTCAGCGCACGGCACACACGAGAGGCGGACGCCGCGTCAAAACGCGCCGCCCGCCCCTGTGTTGGGCAGAGTCTGACCCGGTGTTACGAAACCACGGCCGGGTCAGGCGAGTTGCCTACTCGCTCCGCACCACCTGCCTCCTCGTCACCCACGGCGATGCCTCGCCTCTTGGACACGTACACCGCGCCGACGATGACCAGGATCGAGAGCACCGCGATCACCGCCCGCACTCCCGCGCTCGCGTCCTCCCCGTAACTGAACTGGACGACCGCGGGCGCGATGAGCAGCGCCACCAGGTTCATCACCTTCAGGAGCGGGTTGATCGCGGGCCCCGCGGTGTCCTTGAACGGGTCACCGACGGTGTCACCGATCACCACCGCGGCGTGGGCCTCACTGCCCTTGCCGCCGTGGTGGCCGTCCTCGACGAGCTTCTTCGCGTTGTCCCAGGCACCGCCGGAGTTGGCGAGGAAGACCGCCATCAACGTGCCGGTGCCGATCGCGCCCGCCAGGAACGAGCCGAGCGCGCCGACGCCGAGCGAGAACCCGACGGCGATCGGCGTGAGGACGGCGAGCAGACCTGGCGTGGTCAGCTCGCGCAGCGCGTCCTTGGTGCAGATGTCGACGACGCGCCCGTACTCCGGCTCTTCGGAGTAGTCCATGATCCCGGGGCGCTCGCGGAACTGCCGCCGCACCTCGTAGACCACCGATCCGGCGGACCTCGACACCGCGTTGATCGCGAGCCCCGAGAAGAGGAAGACGACCGCGGCGCCCAGGATCAGGCCGACCAGGTTGTTGGGCTGTGAGATGTCCATCACGAGGTTCATCGGGGCGCCGTCGCCCATCTTCTCGCCGACGTCCTTGGCCGCGGTCGCGATGGCGTCGCGATACGAGCCGAAGAGCGCCGCGGCCGCGAGTACGGCCGTGGCGATGGCGATGCCCTTGGTGATGGCCTTGGTGGTGTTGCCGACGGCGTCCAGGTCGGTGAGCACCTGCGCGCCCGCGCCCTCGACGTCACCGGACATCTCCGCGATGCCCTGCGCGTTGTCGGAGACCGGACCGAAGGTGTCCATGGCGACGATCACGCCGACCGTGGTGAGCAGGCCGGTTCCGGCGAGCGCCACCGCGAACAGGGCGAGCATGATCGACGTACCGCCGAGCAGGAACGCCCCGTAGACGCCGAGCCCGATCAGGAGCGCGGTGTAGACGGCCGATTCCAGCCCGATCGAGATCCCGGCCAGGACGACGGTGGCCGGTCCGGTGAGGGACGTCTTGCCGATGTCCTTCACCGGGCGCCGGGTGGTCTCCGTGAAGTAGCCGGTGAGCTGCTGGATCAGCGCGGCCATGACGATGCCGATCGCGACGGCGATGACCGCGAGAACCCGCGGGTCTCCGTCGTGCCCGGCGACCGCCGCGTCCGTGACACCGTTCAGGTCGGAGTACGAGCCCGGCAGGTAGACGTAGACCGCCGCGGCCACGAGCGCCAGCGAGATGAACGCGGAGATGAAGAATCCGCGGTTGATGGCGGTCATGCCGCTGCGGTCGGAGCGCCTGGGCGCCACCGCGAAGATCCCGATCATCGCCGTCACGACACCGATCGCCGGAACGATCAGCGGGAAGGCGAGTCCGGAGTCGCCGAAGGCGACCTTGCCGAGGATCAGCGCGGCGACCAGGGTCACGGCGTACGACTCGAAGAGGTCGGCGGCCATGCCCGCGCAGTCGCCGACGTTGTCGCCCACGTTGTCGGCGATGGTCGCGGCATTCCTCGGGTCGTCCTCCGGAATGCCCTGTTCGACCTTGCCGACCAGGTCGGCGCCGACGTCGGCGGCCTTGGTGAAGATGCCGCCGCCGACACGCATGAACATCGCGATCAGCGCCGCCCCGAGGCCGAAACCTTCGAGGACCTTCGGCGCGTCGGCCGCGTAGACGAGCACCACACAGGAGGCGCCCAGAAGACCGAGCCCCACCGTGAACATGCCGACAACGCCGCCCGTGCGGAAAGCGATCTTCATGGCCTTGTGCGAAACGGCGGTGAGATCCTTTTCGGGTTCACCTTCCGCCGGCGTGGCCTCTCGGGCGGCTGCCGCCACCCGAACATTGCTGCGTACGGCGAGCCACATGCCGATATAGCCGGTGGTCGCCGAGAACACCGCACCGATCAAGAAGAAGATCGATCGGCCGGCACGCTGATTCCAGTCGTCTGCGGGCAGCAGCATGAGCAGGAAGAACACCACGACGGCGAAAACACCGAGAGTGCGCAGCTGCCTGCCTAGGTAGGCATTGGCGCCCTCCTGGATCGCCTTCGCGATCTTCTTCATGCTGTCGGTGCCCTCGTCGGCCGCGAGTACCTGGCGTACAAGCACCCAGGCGACCACGAGAGCCGCCACCGCGACGGCCGCGATGACCATCACGATGAGGCGGTTGTCGTCGGTCAGTACTGCGGCTGCGAAGGTTGAGGGATGGTCAAACTGATGAGGGGTAGAAAGCCCCGCCATTCGTCCTCCTTGACGCCTGTGCTGAGCTCAAGATGTGGACGGATTGTAGGTAGCGGAACCTGATCAAAACAGAGCGCCGCAAACGGAATTGGCGGGAGATTGCTTCCCAGCAAATGATCGCGCCCACAGATTGACCCCGAAAGCGCTAATGCCCCAAAAGCGTTGACGCCGACCGGCAGTCCCGAGGCAATTGACCGGGGCAATGATCCAAAAGGAAAAAGGCCCTGCTCCCGGGCTGGGAGCAAGACCTTGATGTGATGGGGTGGGCCGAAGCGTGCCGGACCGGAGTCCGACTCAGGAACCGGCGCGTGGACGGCTCAGGGATTGGCTCAGACGAGCGGCACCGGGGCCGTCGGCCACGTCATCCGGATGAGACCGCCGCCCTCGCCGGCGGTGACCTCCACGTCGTCCACGAGACCGCTGATGACGGCGAGACCCATCTCGTCCTCACCCTCGGCCTCCAGATCGTCGGCCGTACCGGACCCCGAGCCGGATGTCCGGTCGCCGGGAGTCGCGTGGGGGGCCTCGTCACCGACCTCGATGGAGAACTGCTTCTCGTCCTCGATCAGGGCCACCCGCACCGGCGCCGAGACGCCGCTGCTCTGGTGTAGCCCGACGGCGCGCGTGCAGGCCTCACCGACAGCAAGCCTGACCTCGTCGAGGACGGCCTCGTCCACTCCGGCCCTGCGCGCGACCGCCGCCGCCACGAGCCGAGCGGTTCTGACGTGCTCGGGCAGCGCGCTGAAGCGGAGTTCAACGGTGGCCATGCATTCCCCCTCGGACATACGCGCGTGCTGTCAGGGGGCCGGGCCGAGGCCCGGTCCCCTGCTGTACTGCCACCCCCGGGCCGCGCAAGCAGGCGACCCGGGACATCCGGCTCTCAGTCGGTGGCCGCGACCGCTTCCTCGACCGAGGTGTGAATGGGGAACACCTTGGTCAGGCCGGTGATGCGGAAGATCTTCAAAATGCGCTCCTGGTTGCAGACCAGGCGCAGCGAGCCCTCATGGGCACGCACCCGCTTCAGGCCGCCGACCAGTACGCCGAGCCCGGTGGAGTCGAGGAAATCCACGCCCTCCATGTCGACGACCAGGTGGAAACTGCCGTCGTTCACCAACTCGACCAACTGTTCGCGCAACTTGGGCGCGGTATAAACATCGATTTCGCCACCGACCTCGACGACCGTACGATCGCCGACGGTACGGGTCGACAGGGACAGGTCCACGGATCCTCCAGCACCTTGCTATCGAGCGGTCATCCCTCGGGACACCTCGGCAGAGCCCCCAGGACGGATCGCCAGCCGCGATGGCATTCAATCACTTACCGGCAGGCGTGCACGACGCCTTGGGACCATTGTCCATCCCGCCAGTGACACACTCGGTGCCGATGGCCAACTTTTCTCCGCCCGGAGGACCCGCCGCGGGCGCCCCGGTACGCACGTCTCCACGGACGGTCCTGGACCGGCTCACCGCGGGGCCGAGCCGTGCTTCGCGCGTCACTCATACGGAGCACTTGCCCCCGCGCGAGGCCCGGTATGCAGTCTGGCCTGATCGCATTCGTTCCGAGGTCGTCGCGGCGGTGCAGTCGGCCGGGATCGAGCACCCCTGGGCCCACCAGGCGCTCGCCGCCGAGCACGCCCTGGACGGCGAGTCGGTCATCGTCGCCACCGGAACGGCTTCGGGAAAGTCGCTGGCGTATCTCACTCCCGTGCTGTCGGCCCTCTTGGACGGCTCCGAGGCCCCCAACGGACGTGGCGCGACCGCGCTGTACCTGGCCCCGACGAAGGCCCTGGCCGCCGACCAGCGCCGCGCCGTACGCGAGCTCGCGGAGCCCCTCGGCAACGCGATCCGCCCCGCCGTGTACGACGGCGACACACCCGTCGAAGAACGCGAATGGGTACGTCAGTACGCCAACTACGTCCTGACCAACCCCGACATGCTGCACCGCGGGATACTCCCGTCCCACCCCCGCTGGTCCTCCTTCCTGCGCTCCCTGCGCTATGTAGTCATCGACGAGTGCCACACCTACCGCGGCGTCTTCGGCTCCCACGTCGCCCAGGTCCTGCGTCGCCTGCGCCGCCTCTGCGCCCGCTACGGCTCCGACCCCGTCTTCCTCCTCGCCTCCGCCACCTCCGCCGAGCCGGCCATCGCCGCGGAGCGCCTCACCGGGCTTCCCGTGAAGGAGGTCGCCGACGACGCCTCGCCCCGCGGCGAACTCGTCTTCGCCCTCTGGGAACCGCCGCTCACCGAGCTCCACGGCGAGAAGGGCGCGCCGGTCCGCCGCACCGCCACCGCCGAGACGGCGGATCTCCTGACCGACCTGACCGTCCAGGGCGTCCGCTCGGTCGCCTTCGTACGGTCCCGGCGCGGCGCCGAGCTGATCTCGGTGATCGCCCAGGAACGCCTCTCCGAGGTCGACCGCTCCCTCGCCCCCCGCGTGGCCGCCTACCGGGGCGGATATCTCCCCGAGGAACGCCGCGCCCTGGAGCGAGCGCTGCACTCCGGGGAACTTCTCGGCCTCGCGGCCACCACCGCCCTCGAACTCGGCGTGGACGTCTCCGGTCTCGATGCCGTGATCATCTCCGGCTATCCGGGGACCCGCGCCTCGCTCTGGCAGCAGGCGGGCCGTGCCGGACGCTCCGGGCAGGGCGCGCTGGCCGTCCTCGTCGCCCGCGACGACCCGCTGGACACGTATCTCGTCCACCATCCCGAGGCGCTGTTCCAGCAGCCGGTGGAGTCGACGGTCCTCGATCCCGACAATCCGTACGTCCTCGCACCCCACCTCTGCGCGGCCGCCGCGGAACTTCCGCTCACGGACGACGACCTGGCCCTCTTCGGCCCGGCCACCGAGGACCTGCTCCCGCAGCTGGAGGCCGCGAAGCTGCTGCGCCGCCGCACGAAGGCCTGGCACTGGACCCGCAGGGAGCGGGCCGCCGACCTCACCGACATCCGCGGCGAGGGCGGCAGGCCCGTCCAGATCGTCGAGGAGGGCACTGGCCGGCTCCTCGGCACCGTCGACGCGTCCGCCGCGCACACCGCCGTCCACGAGGGCGCGGTCCACCTTCACCAGGGCCGTACGTATCTCGTGCGCCGCCTGGACCTGGAGGACTCGGCGGCCCTGGTCGAGGAGGCTCGGCCGCCCTACTCCACGACCGCCCGCGACACCACGGCCATCTCCGTCCTGGAGACGGACACCGAGATCCCCTGGGGTTCGGGCCGCCTCTGCTACGGCTCCGTGGAGGTCACCAACCAGGTCGTCTCCTTCCTGCGCCGCAAGCTGATCACCGGCGAGGTCCTCGGCGAGACCAAGCTGGACCTGCCGCCCCGCACCCTGCGCACCCGCGCGGTCTGGTGGACGGTCACCGAGGACCAGCTGGACGCCGCCCGGGTCAATCCGGAGATCCTCGGCGGCGCCCTGCACGCCGCCGAGCACGCCTCGATCGGCATGCTGCCGCTCTTCGCGACCTGCGACCGGTGGGACATCGGCGGCGTCTCCGTGCCGCTCCATCCGGACACGCTCCTGCCGACCGTCTTCGTGTACGACGGTCACCCGGGCGGGGCGGGCTTCGCCGAGCGGGCCTTCCACACGGCCCGCGAGTGGCTGACCGCCACCCGTCAGGCCATCGCCTCCTGCGAGTGCGAGGCCGGCTGCCCCTCCTGCATCCAGTCCCCGAAGTGCGGCAACGGCAACGACCCCCTGCACAAGCGCGGCGCGATCCGCCTTCTCACCACGCTCCTCAAGGACGCGCCCACGCCCTGAGGAGCCGCGTGCCGTCCGCCACGCGACTCGCTCCTGGCCGGCTCGCCGGGGCGCGGGCCCCGCCCTCACCTCCTGTCTCTGCCCAGCAAGCCCCTCAAGGGCGTCTGGCCGCCCTCCGGCGCCTCGCGGCGCCCGCACCTCCGGTCGCCACCCAGCAAGCGCCACAGCCCCTGCTCCCGGTCTTGGCTTCGGCTCCGGCTCCGGAGCGACCGGACCCGCCGGACCCGCCGGACCCGCCCGGGATCTGACCTCCGTCACGAACGGGCCGAAGCCCGCCGCCGCTGTGACGTCCGAGACCTCGCCGTGCACCGCGCACCGCACGAGGCCCGCACCTTGCGCCTCGGCCACCCGACCGGCAGCGGCACACGCCCCCGAACGTCCTTGCATCCAGTGGTCGGCGGCCGCCAACGCCGCCAAGTCCGCCGCGCTGCCTGCCCGATGGCGGGCCACGATCACCTGCCCCATCGCGAGGACCGCGCCGCAGACCACACACAGCACGGCCATCACGACGACGACCCACACCGTGGCGGCTCCCCGGTCCGACGCCTTCCCGACAGCCCGCCATCCGGCCCGCCCTCTCACGCGCCCACCCCCACCGTCTCCTCCGCCAACGCCACCGCCTCCGACCGCAGGCGCAGCCCGAGCCCCAGCGCCCCCGGCCCCGGCGAGTCCGCCACGACCTCCACCCGCACCAGGTCGCCGTCACGCCGCACGGCCACCGCCGCGCCCCGTGGCGCCGCCTGCCGAGCCGCAGCCACGGCCGCGCTCTCGGGGTCCTGCCTGGCCATCACCCGCGCTCCTGCCCGAGCCGCGTCCACGCACTGGATCTGCGCGGACGCGGTCAGCAACGCCCAGACCAGCGCCATCGTGAACAGCACGAGCGTGGGCAGCACCACGGCCGCCTCAGCCGTCACGAAGCCCTGGTCACCGCAGCACCGGCCGCCCCGGGCCCGCTCAGAACTGGACATCGAGCGCCTTCTCCACGACCGCCTGCAACGCCGCCCTGACCTGCCCGCTCGTCACCACCTTGTAGAGCAGTCCGGCGAACCCCACCGCCGCGATGAGCCCCATCGCGTACTCCGAGGTGACCATCCCCGCGTCCCCTCGCACCCCGCGCGACCAGACCTTCGACGCCCGCGCACACAGCTGTCCCCACATCGCAACCCCCGTGAAATTTCCGTACGTTCTGTCATCACGTTCAGCCATCGAGACTTCAGTCGGTCGAGCCGCTCAGACGCCGCTCAACAACCCACCTGCCAGGCCGATCAGCACCGGCAGCACCCCCACCGCGATGAACGCGGGCAGGAAGAACAACCCCACCGGAGCCGTCATCAGCACTCCGGCCCTGCGCGCCGCCGCCGTCGCCGCACGGCTCCGTTCCGCCCTGCAGTCCGCAGCGAGACGGGCCACCTGCTCGGCCGCCGGAGCCCCCGAGTCCCCCGCCCGCTCCAGCAGGCGGGCCAGCGCAGCCGCGCCCGGTATCGCGCCCAATTCCCTCCAGGCGTCGGCTGGTTCGCCGCCTAGTCGCACCTCCGCCGCGCCCTGCGCCAGCCGTTCCCCGACCGGCCCCTTCAGCGCGTCGCCGACAGCCTGAGCGGCCACGACAGGCCCCGCGCCGGCAGCAACACATGCCGCCAACAGATCCGCGGCCAGCGGAAGTTGCCGAGCGGCCTCCACCGCGTCGAGTTCAGCGACGCGGGGCCCACGCCCCCGCCACCAACGCCACACCCCGTACCCGGCACCCGCCCCCGCCAGGAGCCCCACGACGCCGCCCACCAGCACCCACCCGGCACTCACCGCCCCGGCCACCGCCGGCCACCCCCGCACCGCGCCCCGCCACCGGAACCCATGCCTCCGCCGATCCCCCGGCAGCCGCTCCATCACCCCAAGTACGACTCCCGTACGCCCCCGAACCGCCCGTTCACGCCGCGCGGCAAGCGCAGCCGACACCAGCCAGAGCACAGCCGCCACACCCCACACGGCCACCCCCAGCCTGTGGACAACAACAACGCTCATCGCTCCTCCGCCCCTCGTACGATCCGCAGGGCCCACCACACGCCGGCCCCCTCCAACACCCCGCCCACCGCCAGGCATCCGAACCCCGCCCCGGTGTGCAGCAACACCCGCAAAGGCTCCGCACCCAACGCGCTCCCCATCAGCAGCCCGAGGGCCGGCAGCCCCGCGAGCATCACCGCGGTCGACCGAGGCCCCGCCAACTGAGCGCGCAGGTCAGCGCGTTGGTCGCGCTCCACCCGGAGAGCGCCCTCCAGCCGCTCGAGCCCCGCTGCGAGTCCGGCGCCACGGTCCACGGCCACCCGCCAGCACGCCGCGAGCCCCACAAGCCCTCGCGCCCCCGGCGCCCGCGCCGCGTCCTCCAGCGCCCCCGGCACATCACCGCCGAACCGCGCCGCCGCAAGAACCCCGGCCCGCGCCTCACCGAGCCCGGCGCCAGTCCCGGCCGCCGCGGTCCTCAACGCCTCCCCCGGCTGCCGCCCGGCCCGCACCTCGCCCGCGAGCGACCCGCACAGCGCGATCACTTCGGTGGCCCGGCGCTCCTCGTCGAGCCGTGCGTCCCTGCCCCGCCGTACGCGCCGCATCAGCGGCACCCCGGCCGCTCCCAGTACCAGCGGCAGCACGGACTCCCCGAGCAGCGCGACCACCGCCCCGCCCGCCAGCGCCCACCACTCGTGCCCCACCCGGCCACCGACGCGGTTTATCGCCCGCCGCCATGCCGAAGGCCCCGCCGAGACCTCTCCCCCGAGCACCGCCCGCGTTCGCCGCCGCCACTCGCGGTCCCGCCCGACCACCAGAAAGGCCGAGGCTCCCGCGCACACAGCCGCCGCCAAGCCCACCGCGCTCATGGCCCCTCACTCCAACCGCCGCTCACCAGAAGCGACTTCAGCCGCTCCCAGCCCTGCTCCCGGACGAACTCCTTCTCGCCCCACCGCAGCGCCGGCACCGTCACCACGAGGCCGCAGGGGTCTCGTTCCAGGACATGCACCTCGGCGATCCGCCGCCGTCCTGCCCGGTCCCGTACGAGGTGGAGGACCACGGACAGCGCGGCCGCCAACTGACTGTGCAGCGCTGCCCGGTCGAGCCCTGCCGCCGTCCCCAAGGCCTCCAGGCGGGCGGGCACATCCCCCGCGGCGTTGGCGTGGACCGTGCCGCAGCCGCCCTCATGCCCTGTGTTCAGGGCAGCCAGCAGATGGGCCACCTCCGCGCCTCGCACCTCACCCACGACCAGCCGGTCGGGGCGCATCCGCAGCGCCTGCCGCACCAGGTCGTCGAGGCCCACCTGACCGGCCCCCTCCTGGTTCGCGGGCCTGGATTCCAGGCGCACCACGTGCGGGTGATCGGGGCGCAGCTCCGCCGAATCCTCGGCGAGCACGATTCGCTCGCCCGGCCCGACGAGACCGAGCAGGGCGCTCAGGAGCGTCGTCTTGCCCGAACCCGTCCCGCCGCTGATCACGTACGAGAGCCGGGCGTCGATCAGGGCCCGCAGCACCCGGTCCCCGCCCGGCGGCACCGTCCCCGCCGCGGTCAGTTCCGCGAGGGTGAAGGCCCGGGGGCGTACGACGCGCAAGGAGAGGCACGTCGATCCGACGGCGACCGGGGGCAGCACCGCGTGGAGGCGGGTGCCGTCGGGGAGCCGTGCGTCCACCCAGGGCCTGGCGTCATCGAGGCGCCGCCCCGCCACGGCCGCGAGCCGCTGTGCGAGCCGCCGCACGGCCGTCGCGTCCTCGAAGGACACCGCGGTCAGCTCCAGGCCGCCGCCGCGGTCCACCCACACCCGGTCGGGCGCGGACACCAGCACATCGGTCACCGAGTCGTCCGCGAGCAAGGCCTCAAGGGGCCCGGCGCCCACCAGCTCCGACCGCAGTCGCGCAGCCGTCCCGAGGACTTCCGCGTCGCCGAGCACCCTGCCCTGGGCCCGCAGCGCCTCGGCGACGCGGGCCGGGGTCGGCTCCGTGCCGTTCTCCGCGAGCCACTGGCGCACCCCGTCCAGCATCCGGGCCCCGACGACGGCACTCATGAGCCGCCCCCGGTGGCGTCCACCGGGACCCGGTCCCAGAAGGCCGTGCAGAAGCGGGCGAGCGGGCCCCGCGCGACGCCCCCGGGCGGCATGCCCCCGGCCTGCGCGGCCAACAGGTCCGCTTCCGTCGGCACTTCGCCGACGAGCGGCAGCCCGAGCAGCCGCGCGACCTCTTCCGCGTCGAATTCCCCGAGCCCGTCGTGCCCTCCGAGCCCGCCGCCTCCCGCGCGACCGGCGCCGCCCCTGCCGACCACCACCCGCAGGTCCCGCAGCACCATCCCCACCGCCGAGGCGACCCGCCGGGCGCCCGCGACCGCGCGCAGTTCCGCGGGCACCACCAGGAGCCCCAGATCCACCTGGGCCAGCGCCTCGGCCACTCCTTCGTCCACCCGGCGCGGCAGGTCGACGACCACCACCCCGCCCCGCCTGCGGGCCGCGGCGACCACCGCCCGCATGGCTTCGGGCGCGATGACCACCGCATCGCCCCGATCCCAGCTCAGGACCCGCAGGGAGTGCAGCTCGGGCAGCGACTCCTCGAGGGCGCCCCCGCCGACCCGGCCCCTGGACTGCGCGAAGGCGGGCCAGCGGAGTCCGTCGGCCGCCTCGCCGCCCAGCAGTACGTCGAGCCCGCCACCGAGCGGATCTGCGTCCACAAGCATCGTGCGCCGCCCCGCGCGGGCCGCCGTGACGGCGAGGGCGCACGCCAGCGTCGAGGCACCGGCGCCTCCGCTGCCGCCGATCACCCCCACCGTGAGGGCGGGCCGCCCCACGCCCTCGGCGACATCGGCGATGCGGTCGACCAGCCAACGCTCGCCGTCGGGCAGGACCAGCACATGGTCGGCCCCGATCTCCACCGCGCGCTGCCAGACCCCCGAGTCGTCCTGGTCCCGGCCGACCAGTACGACCCCGCGCCTGCGCACGGCACCCCGCACCCGGTCGACCGCGTCGTCCCCGACAAGGATCAGCGGCGCCGCGTCCCAGCCGCCTCTGCGCTCCGGCACGCCGTGCTGCACTTCTGGTCGCGCCCCCGCCGCGGCGCACAGCCGCAGCAGGTCGTCCAGCAGGTCCACGTCTTCCGTGACGATCAGTGGTCCGCCCTGCCGTCCGTCGGACGACGGCGACCCGTCACGTGTCATCACTCCAGCCACGATCTCCAGCCCCCTCTCACTGCAAGCCCGTTGAATGCCGCGTTCCACATCAGCGATGAGCCGGCCAAAGCAATCCGGCCATGAACTTCACGTGCAGAAGCGGCGGAATCAGCGTGCAGCGGTCCTGGATAACGTGTGGATCTTGGTCAATAACTGTGGACAAGACGAAGGCTGTGAATATCCCCTTCACCCATACCGGTGACATCTCGAAGGCTTCCATAGAGCAGCCTGACGACTACACAACGTGACGGATCTTGGACATGCGAAAGATCGCCCAAAACGGCCGCGAGACGGCGCCAGGCGATCAGATAAGGGTCGAGAGAGGCCCGGAAAACCCATCCGGACATGCGACGACCCCCGCCGGGGGGGAGAGCGGGGGTCGTCCCCACGGTCCGACTCGGGGGGGGAGGAGCCAGACCGGGTTAGCACGGTCGCGAACGATCCGTGACTTCCATGGTGTACCCGAGAGCCTTCTCAAGCAAACCCACGCGCCTCACCTTACGCCGAATGGTGGGCGCCTATGCTCGGCCTCGTGGAAAACCACTCCTTGCCTCGCACAGCTGCCTTCTTTGACCTGGACAAGACGGTCATTGCGAAGTCGAGCACACTCACCTTCAGCAAGTCGTTCTACCAAGGCGGGCTGATCAACCGCAGGGCGGTTCTTCGCACCGCATATGCACAGTTCGTCTTCCTCGCCGGCGGAGCCGACCACGACCAGATGGAGCGGATGCGCCAGTATCTCTCCGCGCTGTGCCGTGGATGGAACGTGGAGCAGGTCAAGGAGATCGTCGCCGAGACGCTGCACGACCTGATCGACCCGATCATCTACGACGAGGCCGCCTCCCTGATCGAGGAGCACCACACCGCAGGTCGTGACGTCGTCATCGTCTCGACGTCGGGCGCCGAGGTCGTCGAGCCGATCGGTGAACTGCTCGGAGCGGACCGGGTGGTGGCGACCCGGATGGTGGTCGGTGACGACGGTTGCTTCACCGGCGAGGTGGAGTACTACGCCTATGGCCCCACCAAGGCGGCCGCGATCAAGGAACTCGCGGAATCCGAGGGATACGACCTCGACCGCTGCCACGCCTACAGCGACTCCGCGACCGACGTCCCCATGCTCGAATCCGTGGGATATCCGCACGCGGTCAACCCCGATCGGGCCCTGCGACGCGAGGCCCTCGCGCGCGGGTGGCCGATTCTCGACTTCCACCGCCCGGTCCGGCTCAAGGAGCGGCGCCAGACGCCCTCCCGGCCCGCGCTCGTCGCGGCGGCGGCCGTGGGCGCCGCAGCGGCCACGGCAGGCTTGGTGTGGTTCGTGAGCCGTCGCAGGACCTCACGCGCCCGATTCACCCTTGTTTGAACCTAAAAGTAAAGAACCAGTGCCAGGACTTCCGCTTACCCCAGGACAGGAGTACAAAGGAGTCAACGGCCCGCGAGACCAAGGACATCCGAGAGGATTACCTTTAAACGCAACCACGGCCCCACGGACCGAAGCATGAACACAGGGCACCCACGCGACGTCGACCCGTCGATTACGGGCCAGCCGCACCAGGTGACGGGCCAAGTTCCCGACCTGATGGGCAACTCCGAGGACGCTTGGTAACCCGGTGAACATGCCAGCGGCGGTACGAGAAGTTTCGTACCGCCGCATCCCTGTGCAGGCCGACCTCTAGCAGGGCCGCCGCACCCCCGCGTGAGGCCCTCCTACGCGGCGCCGCGCTGCATCGCCTCGCAGACCGCCGTGGACTCCCTGGCCCCCAGTTCGACCGCGCGCCCGCAGTGGGCGATCCAGGCCGCCATCCCCTCCGGAGTCCCGGACGCGTAGGCGTCGAGCGCCCCCACGTAGGCCGCGCGCCCCTGTTCCGCGTGCCCCGCCTCCGCCGGGCAGACGGACTTCGGGTCGAGGCCGCTGCCCACCAGGACGATGCGCTCGGCCGCGCGCGCGACCAGGCCGTTGTGCGAGCCGAAGGGGCGCAGGCTGAGCAGTTCGCCGTGCACCACGGCTGCCGTCACGAGGGCCGGCGCGGAGCCGCCCGCGATGATCAGCTGCGAAAGCCCCTCCAGGCGGCCCGCCACCTCGTCGGAGTCCGGGACAGCCAGCTCCACCAGCGGCTCGTCGACCGGCTCACCGGCCAGGCGGGGCCGCCCCGCCGCCTCGTCGTTCTCGGCGGCGGCCACGAGGTGGAGGCGCGCGAGCACCCGGAGCGGTGACTGCCGCCAGATGGACAGGAGTTGACCGGCTTCCGCGGTCAGCCGCAGGGCCGCGCCGATCGTGCGGGCCTCGCCGTCGCCGCCGAAGTCGCTGCGTCGGCGTACCTCTTCGAGGGCCCAGTCGGCACCGGAGAGGGCCGCCGAGCCGCGTGCGCCGCGCAGCGCCGCCTCGGAGGTGACCTCATTGCTGCGGCGCCGCATGATCCGGTGCCCGTAGACCCGGTCCACGGCCTTGCGTACGGAGTCCACGGAGTCGGCCACGCCGGGCAGTGCGCCCAGGGCCGCGAGCGGATCGGCTGTCGTACTCATGAGTACGACCCTACGCACCCCCGGCGCCCGCCCCACGAAGGAGTGGTCTTCTTCACGCCGCATCGATACGGCAGGTGATCGTCCGGCTACCCTTGGTGAACATGAAGATCGCTTTCGTAGGGAAGGGCGGCAGCGGCAAGACCACGTTGTCCTCGCTCTTCATCCGACACCTCGCCGCCAGCGGAGCACCGGTCCTCGCGGTGGACGCCGACATCAACCAACACCTGGGCCCCGCGCTCGGCCTCGACGAAGCGGACGCCGCCGCCCTGCCCGCCATGGGCGCGCGCCTCCCCCTGATCAAGGACTACCTGCGGGGCTCCAACCCGCGGATCGCCTCCGCCGACACGATGATCAAGACGACCCCGCCCGGCGAGGGCTCGCGGATCCTGCGGGTGCGCGAGGACAACCCCGTGTACGACGCGTGTGCGCGGCCGGTGGAACTCGACGACGCAGCCGTGCGTTTGATGGTCACAGGGCCGTTCACCGAAGCCGACCTCGGTGTCGCCTGCTACCACTCCAAAACGGGGGCGGTGGAGCTGCTCCTGAACCACCTGGTCGACGGGCGCGACGAGTACGCGGTCGTGGACATGACCGCGGGTTCGGACTCCTTCGCGTCCGGCATGTTCACCCGCTTCGACATGACGTTCCTGGTGGCCGAGCCGACCCGTAAGGGGGTCTCCGTCTATCGCCAGTACAAGGAATACGCACGGGACTTTGGCGTCGACCTCAAGGTCGTCGGCAACAAGGTGCAGGGCCAGGACGACATCGACTTCCTGCGCGAGCAGGTCGGCGACGACCTCCTGGTGACGGTCGGGCACTCGGACTGGGTGCGCGCCATGGAGAAGGGCCGCCCGCCCCGGTTCGAGTTCCTGGAGGACGACAACCGCCGTTCCCTGCGGGCACTTCAGAGCGCCGTCGACACCTCGTACGACCGCAGGGACTGGGACCGCTACACCCGTCAGATGGTCCACTTCCACCTGAAGAACGCGCAGAGCTGGGGCAACGAACGGACGGGTGCCGACCTGGCTGCCCAGGTCGACCCCGACTTCGTGCTGCGTGAGCGGACCGTCGCCACGGCCTGAATCGCGCCAGAGGGCGCTGCGGCGAAGGGCTACGGCTTGTCTGCCGGAGCGCCCGGTACGCCCTTCGGGGCCGGTGCGGGCCTGGCGGAGAGGAAGGACTTCCAGCCCTCCTTCGGGGCCTTGCCGACCGGGAGCTTGGTGAGGCGCTGAACGGTCTGCGGGTCCTGGGCGTCGAGCCAGTCGGCGAGTTGGCGGAAGGAGACACAGCGCACGTCGCGCTTGGTGCACACCGACTCGATCGTCTCCTCGATGGCGCGCATGTACGTGCCGCCGTTCCAGGACTCGAAGTGGTTGCCGATGATCAGCGGGGCACGGTTGCCCTTGTAGGCGCGCTCGAAGCCCTGGAGCAGCCCGTCACGCATCTGGTCACCCCAGTACTCGTGCTTGCTGGGGTCGCCCTGTGACGTCGTGCCCGACTGGTTCACCATGAAGTTGTAGTCCATGGTCAGCGTCTCGAACTTGCGGCCGGGGACGGGGACCAGCTGCATCGACAGGTCCCAGAGGCCTTCCTTCTTCTTGGGCCAGACCTGGTTGTTGACGCCGCTGGTGTCGTAGCGGAAGCCCAGGTCGCGGGCGGCCCGCATGAAGTTCTTCTGGCCTTCGAGGCAGGGCGTGCGGGCGCCGATGAGTTCCTTGTCGTAGTCGAAGGGCAGTGGCTGCGCCTTCTTCATGCCCGTGTTCGTCTTCCAGGCCTTCACGAAGGACTTGGCCTGCTTGATCTCGCTCTTCCAGTCGTCGACCGACCACTCGCCCACACCGCGGCCGGCGCCGCAGAAGTGGCCGTTGAAGTGGGTGCCGACCTCGTTGCCCTCGAGCCAGGCGCCGCGGAGCTGCTCCACGGTGTCCTTGATTCCCTCGCGGTCGTTGAAGCCGATGTCCGAGGCGCCGGACTGGTGTTGCGGCGGGTCGTAGAGCTTCCGCTTCGCCTCGGGGAGCATGTACACGCCGCTGAGGAAGTACGTCATCGTGGCGTCGTTCCGCTTGGCCACCTTGCGGAAGTGCGAGAAAAGCTTCTGGCTGTCCTCGCCGGCGCCGTCCCAGGAGAAGACCACGAACTGGGGCGGCTTCTGGCCGGGTCTCAGCCGGGCGGGCTCGGGCAGGTGCGGCTGGCGGCCGGTGAAGGCGGTGGAGCCGTCGCCGATCATGCGGACCGCGCTCTTGGGCGCCGGGGCGGGAGATGCCTTCTTGGCGCCCGGGGCGCCTGACTTGGTGCCGGTGTCGCCGCTGGAGCAACCGGCCAGTACCGCGACGCATGCCACGAGGGCGGTGGTGCCCGCGGCGATCCGCTGGATCCTCTGGGTGGCGGCCATCTTCCGCCCACCTTCTTCCTTCAAGTCGGCTTCGAATGGGGCACGGCTGCAGGGGACTGCAGGGAGCCCACAGGGGCACTTCAGGGGTCACCACCGGGAAAGCGATTGGTCCGTAATGCCCGGGAATGAACCACAGCGCCGCCAACGTCGCACGGGGTCATGAGCCACGTGGTACGACAAGCCGACAAAATGCTTTATTCACCCTTCGGAGTGATCTAGTGCCCCATTTGCCCCGCTTGTCTATCCATAGCCTTTACTCTCCATTACGATTCGTTTACCGAGAGTTGAGAAATCCCGCCGCTGCAACGCCGTGACCCACGGCCGCGACCCCGCCCACCGGAGACCTCCGGAGGGCCCCTTGTCCCGCGACCGCGCCGCCCCGGAGGAGACGGGAAACCATGTCTGCCTGCGTCCCCACCCATGCCACCGACTCGGCCCACGACTCACGCGACCACGAGCCGCACGCGCCGCCGCCCGGCAAGTTCCGCAAGGTCCGCAAGTTCCGCATCGCCGGCGCCGACGTCTCCGCGTCGATCGCCGTCTTCTTGATCGCCCTTCCGCTGTCCCTCGGTATCGCGCTCGCCACTGGCGCCCCGCTCCAGGCGGGCCTCGTCGCCGCCGCCGTCGGTGGCCTGGTCGCCGGATGGGTCGGCGGATCGCCGCTGCAGGTCAGCGGACCCGCCGCAGGGCTCACGGTCGTCACCGCCGACCTCATCCACCAGTACGGCTGGCGGACCACCTGCGCCATCACCGTTCTCGCCGGGCTCTGCCAACTCGCCCTCGGCTGCCTGCACGTGGCCCGCACGGCGCTCGCCGTCAGCCCGGCCGTCGTGCACGGCATGCTGGCCGGGATCGGTGTCACCATTGCCGTCGCCCAGCTGCACATCGTGCTCGGCGGCACCCCGCAGAGCTCCGTGCTCGACAACCTCCGTGGCCTGCCGGCCCAGTTGGCCGACGTACATCCGGCGGCGCTGTCGATCAGCCTGCTGACCCTTGCGCTGCTGCTGCTCTGGCCGCGGATCCCCGGGCGTACGGGCAAAGCCCTGCGGGGCGTACCGGCCCCCCTGGTGTCCGTCGCCGCCGCCACGGCCGTCGCCGTGGTCGCCGGGCTGAGCGTGGCCAAGGTCGACCTGCCGTCGTGGCGCAGTCACGCGCTGGTCGGTCTGCCCGAAGGGCCCGCCCTCGGGCTCGTGGCCGCCGTCCTCACGATCACGCTGGTCTGCAGCGTGCAGTCACTGCTCGGCGCCGTCGCCGTGGACAAGCTGGTCTCCGCGCGACGCGACCCGCGCGCCGGCGGCGTCCGCTCCGACCTCAACCGCGAACTGCTCGGCCAGGGCGCCGCCAACGCCGTGTCCGGAGCGCTCGGCGGGCTCCCCGTCGCCGGGGTCGCGGTGCGCACCGTGGCCAATGTCCGGGCGGGTGCCGTCAGCCGGAACTCCACGATGCTGCACGGCGTTTGGGTAGTAGTGGCCGCCCTGCTGCTGGTCCCCCTGCTTGAGCAGATCCCGCTCGCCGCGCTCGCCGCCCTGGTGATGGCGGTCGGCATCCAGATGGTGAGCCTGAACCACATCCGCACCATCACCCGCCACCGCGAGATCCTCGTGTACACGACCACGACGCTCGGTGTGGTCTTCCTCGGGGTGCTCGAAGGCGTGAGCATCGGTGTCGCCGTCGCCGTGGCCGTCGCGCTGCACCGCCTCGCCCGCACCCGGATCACGCACACCGAGGAGGACGGCGTCCACCACGTGCGCGTGCGCGGGCAGTTGACCTTCCTCGCCGTGCCGCGCCTCAGCAGGGCGCTGCATCTCGTCCCGCACGGCGCTTCGGCCGTCGTCGAGCTGGACGGATCGTTCATGGACCACGCGGCGTACGAAGCCCTGCAGTGCTGGCAGGACGCGCACACCGCGCAGGGTGGCGCCGTCGAGGTGACCGGGCGTGCCGGGACGCGGATCGCCGAGCCCGCCAGTTCGTCGCACTCCTGCTGCCGGCCCTGGACGGCCTGGCGCAATCACCACTGCGACCGCCCCCAGGAAACACCGCGGGGCGAGACGGGGCCCAGCGGGTATCAACTGGCAAGCGGAATCAGCGCTTTCCAGCGGAACACCGCACCGCACGTACGAAGGGAGCTCGCCCGGCTCGCGCGCGAGGGGCAGCAGCCCTCGCAGCTCTTCCTGACCTGCGCCGACTCCCGGCTCGTGACCTCGATGATCACGTCGAGCGGCCCCGGCGACCTCTTCGTCGTGCGCAACGTCGGCAATCTGGTGCCGCTGCCGGGCGCAGAGAGCGGCGACGACTCGGTGGCCGCGGCGATCGAGTACGCGGTGGACGTGCTGCGGGTGCGGTCCATCACCGTGTGCGGGCACTCCGGATGCGGGGCGATGCAGGCGCTGCTCACCACTCCCCCCGGGGGCGCCCAGACGCCCCTCAAGCGTTGGCTGCGGCACGGGATGCCGAGCCTCGAGCGCATGGTGGCCCACGAGCGGGAGGGCTGGACGCGGCTCGCCGGGCGGGCGCCCGCCGACACGGTCGAACAGCTCTGCCTGACCAATGTGGTCCAGCAGTTGGCGCATCTGCGTGGCCACGAGTCCGTGGCGCGACGCATGGCCGAGGGCTCCCTCGAACTGCATGGCATGTACTTCCATGTCGGCGAGGCGCAGGCCTATCTGCTGACCGACAGCCCGGACGACGTATTCGACCAGGTGACGCCGTCACCGCACCAGGGAGAACCCCGCGAGGAGCCGCCTAGCCGAGTAAAGGTCTAAACCAATTTTCGGCAAGCTCTTGTCACCAGGGGTTCGGGTCTGATGAGCTGTGGCTTTGGACACAACGGACACCCTGGGAATGGGAGATGTCGTGAGCAACGAAAGCCTGGCCAACCTTCTCAAGTAGGCGATGCACGGACGCTCGTTGCGTGACCTGCGGTTATGCCGCGGCGCGGCGCCCGATCGTGGCCGGGGGTTCTTCCCATACGGCCACAGGGACCGCGTACGGCGCGATGTCCTCGCCGTCGGCGACCTTCACCTTCGGGTACGCCCACACGCCACGAAGCAGCGTGCGCAGCATGGTCCGGCGGGTGTCTACCGGTGTGATGTCCCAACGGTCGATCAGGCCGCGGATCACCGGTAGATAGTCGGCCTTGGTGGCTTCGGTCTGGTCGGTGCTCGTGTCGAGCGCGGCTAGCTCTTCAGTGACGGACTTCTGTTCCGTCGTGAGCCGGTCGCGCTCGCGGGTGTAACTGTCCTCGGGGATGATGCCCCGTGAGACCAGGCTCGTTTGCGTGTCGAGTTCGGTCTCGATCTCGGCGAGCCGCTCGTGCAGTCGTTTGCGCGCGGCCTCAAGTCGTGCGGCTGGTGTGGTCGGGTCCTCCTTCGGTTTCTTGGGGTTGGCCGCCTCCTGGTCCGCGAGCTTGGCGGCCTCGGCCTCGATCTCGTCGGCCCACTCTGCGAGGCGTTCGCGCACTTTGGCTTCTATGACGGTGCGGAGGATGTAAACGCCGTCACAGGTGGCGTTGTCCTTGTGCGCGCTGCATCGGAAGACGTATCCGTTCTTCCGAATGAGCACCTTGCCCGCGCCGTAGGTGGAGCCTCCCCCTGCCACGGTTGCGCCGCCGCAGCGTCCGCAGACGACCAGTCCGGAAGTGGGGTAGGCGGGTGCTCGGTTGGTGGCTGGCTTGTTGCTGGCGAGCTTGCGTCTGCGCTGGTACTCCTCCCATACGTCTTCCTTGACGATCAGCTCGTGTGACCCCGGCATGTAGACCTTCTTCTTGCACAGGGCGGCGCGGTGCACGTTGCCCTCGGGGTCTGTCGGCGGGCAGTCGCAATCGTCGGGGTGGTAGCGGAGCCATCCCGCGGGGAATCCGGAGTCCATGTAGCGGGTGAGTCCGGTTTGGTTCCACGGCTTTCCGCGGGTGCCGGTGTAGCAGTTGCGCCCTAGCCACTTGGTCAGTGAGTTCATGGGCTGGCCGTCGGCGGCGCGTTCGTAGAGGTCGAGTGCGATCAGGCCGAGGTCTTCGGCCGGTTCGTACCACTCGGGGTGGAGTACGCCTTTCTCGTCGAGTACGCGGCGGTGCCATTTGTAGCCCCATCGCTGTCCGCCGGTGGCCGGTAGGCCGTGCGCGCGGCGGTGTTCGCGGGTCTCGGACCAGACTTCGCCGATGCGGTCGCTCTCGTACTCGGCGAACTTGAACGCCATTCCCATTTGTAGGCGCCCGAATGCGGTGCTGGTGTCGGTGGATTCTGTCGCCGACTCCAGTCGTCCGCCGACCTGTTCGAGCCGTGCGAGGTTCACGGCGTTGCCGTGACGGGAGCGCCCGAAGCGGCTGTATCGCCAGACGGCGATGCCGCGGGCTTCCCTCTCCTCGACGGTCTTGATGCCGTTCATGATTTTGCGTTTGAACGTGCGGCCGGATATGTCGAGGTCTTCGATCCACTTGACGATGCGGCGGTTGGTGCGGTCGGCCCATGCGTTGATCGCCGCTCGCTGAATGTCGGGGCTGATCTTGTCCTCGTAGTAGGTACTGACCCTGATGTAACCGACCCAGGGCTCGCGTATGCCTGGCGATCCCTGGGTCGGTAGGGGCGTTTGCGCTCTGGTCACAACGCCTTCCGTTCCTCTCTCTTGTAGGGGAGCGGGCGAATGTGGATCACGTTGCCCGCTACCTGCTCGATCGTGGCGCGGTCCCGTGGGTTGGGCGGCGCGGTGTGTTGGTCGAGCAGGCCGCGGGCGACGTGGTCGAGCGCTCGGAGGTATCCGGCGTTGTCGGCCTCGGCGAGTTGGTGGGTGCTGGCGCGTTGGGCGTTGCGGAGGGTGCGCAGGATCAGCAGAGGCAGTGAGGTGACGGTCACGAAGATGCCGACTCTGTAGACGTCTTCGTTGTCTCCGAGCAGGCCAAGGACGCCCGCGGCGATTCCTGTCCCAAGAAGGGTGAGGGCGATGGCGGGCATGTACCGGCTGAACACTGTGCCTCCGTGCGGTTAGTGCTCTGCTGCGCGGCTCTCTCCGTTAGTGGGGTTCGGGGGGCGTTGCAGGGTGTGGGTCATGTTGATGAACAAGCGTCGTGACTGGTCGTCTTTGATGCCGAGTTCGTCGGCGGCTTGTTCGGGGGTAATGCGTCGTGGCCCTGTTTCGGGGTTCTGGACGCCGTGGAGTTCGTTCTCGTCGAGGATTCCGGCGATCACGAGTACTTCACTCAGTGGGAGGTGTAGGGCTTTGGCGAGGTTTGCGAGTACGCCGGTGTCGGTGGCGCCCTGGCCGGCGAGGATGCGGCTGATGGTGGCGCGGCCGATGCCTGAGTCGTCGGCGAACTTGGTTTGTCCGCCGCCCCTAGGTCGTAGGTCGTATCCGCGCTGGGTGAGCTGATCTCGGAGCCAGGCGGCGAAGCGTTGGGGTGCGGCCGAGTCTGTTCGTTCCATGGATGGAACATACCGCGCGTGGACGATGCGTTCTAGAGCGCCCAAGGCGCGCAGCTGATTTCAGATCGTGGAATGACACCGTCCCCCCTCACCTGCACTTTCCATACGAATATGCGTTCGAGTAACTCAGTGTCCGGGAGCCTAGACCGTGGGTCAAGGGTGACAGCTGGGATTTTCGGACGCTTGTGCGACTCATGGGGCGTACGTATGTACGTGCATCGTGTTAACGTTCCACTCGTGGACGGAAGCTATCCGGCCACGGAAGCACGATGCTGCCGTGTACGACCGCTCTCTCCTGGTCGCCGCCGCCCGGAATGCAGGCGACCGCACTCCCTCAGACACCGCCCGGCGGTTGAAGGTTGCACGTAACACCGCGTGGCGTTTGTGGCATGGGCGTACCGCCCCATCTGCCGCTGTGGCCGCGGCCGTTGAGGACCACTACGGCGTATCCGCACGTCAACTGATGTCGCGGGCCGCCGCGTGAACGCGCCGAGCCTGGCCCAGAGACAGGCGATGCGAGCCGCAGCCCGTGTCTGGCGGGCCGGATGCGACGCGATGGACGGCATGACCGTCCAGGCCGCCGCCCGAGCCTGCTACGCCCCCGGCGGTCCGTCCGTGGACGACCTCGAACGGGCCATACGCGCCGACCGAGCCGCACGCACCCTTTCCCACCGCGCCGCCGCCTGACAACGCCAAGGGGCCGCCCCGGATTGCGCCCGGAGCGGCCCCGCCACGACCGCTTGGAGACCCGATCGTGAACACGCCCGAGATTACCCGCCACCCCTCCCGCGCCGCCCTCGCCGTACAGGGCGCCCGCCAGGCCCGCGCCGACCTCGCCCACCCCGTCGCCCTGCTCGCCCGGCAGTTGGACGCCATCGCGCCCGGCGCCACCCGTGTGCGGACCGTCCTCGTGACGGCGGCCCGCGACGGCGAGCAGCGCCTCGCAACGGCCGTCGCCCTCGACGACGCCCTCGGCCTCCCCCTCACCGCCGACCGCGCAGCACACCGCGCCGCCCGCGACCTGATGCGCCGGACGTTTCCCGCCGCCGACTGGAGACGCCCGCACGTCTACGACGCCATCACCGGAGCCCTCGCCATCGATGAGCCGACCATGCCCGAGGAGCTGCACCAGTGATCCGCCCCCAGCTCTCCGCCGACGGCCTCGCCGTCCGCCTCCCGCTCGCCGAGCAGGTCGAGCCGCTGCTCGACGACCTCGCCCTCGCTTACGCCCAGGACCCCGACGCCGTCGGCCGCCTGCTCACTGCGCACGCCGCGAGTGTCGTCGCCCTCGACGCCGCGATGTGCAGCGAGGACGCCACCGACTACGGCCGCGCCATGCGCGCCGCCCAGGCCGACGCCACCCGCGAGGCCCTGGTCGAGGACTGCCCTACCGCCGTCGCCCTCGACCCCCTGCTCGACCCCGACGACGCGATCACCCTCGCCACCCGCATCACCAAGGCCGCCGCCCACATTCGCCATCGCACCGCACAGAACAGGAACGCCCGCTCGTGACCGTGACCACCCTGCCCACCGCCCGCCCCGAGCAGCGGACCACCATGCCCCCGCTCACCGCCATTCCCGCCACCGATGTCGTATACGTCCCTGCCCCCGAAGGGGCCCCGGCCGACTCCCCCCGTGTGTTCGCTGCCATCAACGCAGTGATGTGCGACGCGATGCCCGTCGGGAAGAACCAGCGCAACGAGCAGCAGAACTACAACTTCCGCGGCATCGACGACGTCATGTCGGCCATGGCGGGCCCGATGCGGGCGCACGGCGTCTTCATCCTGCCGACGATCGCCAGCCACACGCAGACGCGTGACGGGAAGATGACCCGGACCCTGATCACGATGCGGTACCGCGTTTACGGGCCCGCAGGTGACTGCCTGGTCGCGGACGTGCCGGGCGAGGCTTTCGACTACGCGGACAAGTCGATGAACAAGGCCCAATCCGCCGCTCTTAAGTACTTCCTCTTCGCTCTGTTCATGCTGCCTGTGGACAGCCGCAGCATTGACGACGGCGACCGCCACCACCCGGAGCCCACACCCGAACAGCGCGCGGAGCGCCAACAGCGCCAACAGCAGCGCGGACACCAGCGCCAGCAGCGCGGGCAGCAGCCGCGCCGCAGCAACCGCGCCGAGGCTGGGCCATGGGAGACGCAGGGGCCCCAGCAGGACAGCGACTTGTCAGAGCAAGCCCGGCAGTTGCTCGCCTCGGCGCAGGCCGCCGCCTCGCCCGAGGCATTCGCCCAGGTACGCGCCCGAGCTGAGAAGTCCGGCGCCCCCGCCGACTTCCTCACCCGCCTTGACCGCATCGACGCCGAGAAGCGCCAGAGTGCCCAGCAGGCACAGCAGACACCCCAGCAGAGCGCCCCACAGCGAGAGCAGGCGCCGCCGCCGAACCCGCCCAAGAGCATGGAAGCCGCCGCCGCGGACGCCGAGAACGCGCTCAGGCTCGCCGCCTCCCGTGCCAACCTGCCCACCCTTGACGCTGATTTCGAACGCGCCTACGGACTGCCGATCGAGCACGCCCTCGCCGCTCAGCTCGACCAGTTCCGCGCCCTGATCGAGAACGCCGGGGGTGCGAAGTGACCACGACCGCAAAGCCGTTGACCGAGATCGAACAGCACCACCTCGACACCATCACCGGGCGCATAGAGCTGAACAGGATCGAGGCCGAGGAGCGCGCCGCCCGCGGCGAGGACCCGCTCGACCTCCCGGACCCGGCGCCCGCCGTCGCGGGCCCCGCGGCGCCGCAACCGGCCGCCGTCCGCGATGCCGTCACGCGACAGGCCGTCCTCGGCGCCCTGCTCGACCAGGTCAAGGACGCCTACAAGGACGCCAAGCGCGAAGCCGACGACCTGCTCGAACGGCAGTACAAGGCCAGCGGCACCACGAAGATCGACGCGACGCTGCCCGACGGAACGAAGATCGGTTCTGTCTCCCGCCAAGGAGGCGAACGGGAAGCGACGGTTGTCGACGCCGACGCGTTCCGCGCGTGGGTGCGCGACCACTTCCCCACCGAGCACGTCGTCGAGGTCGTCCCCGCCCAGGTCCGCACCAGCGTGCGCCCCGGATTCTCCGGACGGGTCCTCGCCGAGGCGACCGCGGCCGGTGCCGCCCGCTACCTCGACGAAGCGTCCGGAGTGCTGCACGACGTGCCCGGCGTCGACATACGCCCGTCGCGGGCGGCCTCGCACCGCCTGACCTACACCCGAGGCAGCAAGACGCAACCGGCCGCGGGCCGCGAGCTGGTCACCGCCGCGTGGCGCACGGGCACCCTCGCCGACCATCTGCCCGCCCTCGCCCCCGCCCCCGCTCCCGTCACTCAGGCAGGGGGCGAGCAGTGACCGAGCGCACCCCTGACACCACGCCGACTCAGGGCGTGCCCGAGGAACTCGCGAAGGAGTTCGTCGCGCGCACCCGCGCCGTGGGCGAGCACCGCGAGTGGATGGGCCGACCCACCAGCGGGGGCGGTCGCTTCCGCCACCAGGGCCGCGACTACACCGCCTATCAGGCCGCTTTCATCCTGCGCACCGGCCGCCAACCGGTCGGCACGGTCCGCCCCGTGTGCGAGCACGCCGGATGCTGCGATCCGGGGCACGTCGACGACCAGGCCGCGCGCCAACGCGACCGCGCGGCCCTCGCCATCGTCAAGGGCATCGAGCACCGGCCGCCGTCCTGCGACCACGACCAGGCCGTACACGGGCGCCACCGCGAGAACGGCAAGCGGTACTGCAACGCGTGCAACAACCCGGCCGCCGCCGCGGACTGCGAACACGGCAACCCCCGATGCGGCGCCCTCCCGGTCCGCCTCTACCCGTGCGGGCCGCGCTGCGACGAGCACCAGCCCGCCCACACCCGCCCGTTCTACTCCGCCGCCTAGACGGGCCCCTGGGGCGAGGGAGAGCCGCCGGACCCCTCGCCCCAGGCGCCACCCCTGAAGGAGCACAACCCCTGTGACTTGGTTCAAGGTCGACGACACGGCGTACGGCCACCCCAAGATGCTCAAAGCCGGAAACGCCGCGCTCGGTCTGTGGACGCGCGCAGGCGCCTACGCCGCCCAGCACCTCACCGAGGGCCTGGTACCCGGCGTGGTCGCCCAGCTCTACGGCACCGCCCCGCAGTCCCGGAAGCTGGTCTCCGCCGGCCTGTGGCACACCCACGGCCACACCTGCCCCCGATGCACCCAGCCGCCCGTCGGCGACTACGTGATGCACGACTTCCTGATCTACAACCCGACCCGCGCGACCGTCGAGGACAGCCGCGCCAAGGCCGCCGAACGCCAGCAGCGCGCCCGCGAACGCGCCACCGAGCAGCGGAACCAGGAACGTAATCGCGCCGATTCGTCGGCGAACCGTCCGCGATTCGATGACGATCCGTCGCCGGAAAACCGCGAAAGCCACGCGAATCAGATCGTGTTTCCGGACGACATCGCAGGTCAGGCCGGTACGTCACAGCGTGACGGTATGGACCCGTCACGCTCCCCCCGACCCGACCCGTCCCCTACTACCTCCTACGGAGGTAGGAACCCCCCTTCCCCTCAGCGGGGGGAGCGCGGGCCCGCGGCCGAGATGCTCACCGCGTGGTGGGCCAAGTACGGCCGCGGCACGGCGCAGGGCAAGACCAGCATCCGCCGCGCCGTCGAGGAAGCCCTCGGCAACGGCATCGCCCCGCCCGAACTGTGGGCCGCCCTCGACCGCCTCGGCGCCACCTCGAAGCCCGTCACCGGCGGCACGCTGCAATTCGCCCTCGCCGACATCCGCAAGGCCCCCGCGTCCGGCGCCGAGGTGATCCCCCTCGCCGCCGCTCGCCCCGGCCGCGTGCAGCGCGCCGCGGATCTCTTCGCCGCCGCCCTCGACGACCCCCAGGAGCAGGCCCAGTGAACCGCCGAGAAGTCGCCGCCCTGCTCGCCTACGCGGTGAAGCTCGACCCGCGCAGCGCGCCCGCCGACCAGGGCGCCGCCGCGGAAGTCCTCGATCAGTGGGCCGACCTGCTCGCCGACGTCGCGGCCACCGCCCAGCACCCCAACGGCCGCCACTGGGACGCCTCCCAGGTTGTACGCCACCACATCGCCACCTCTCCGTACCCGATCAAGCCCGCGGACGTCTCGCGCCCCTGGTGGGTGTTCAAGCGCGACATTCTCGACCGGCACACCGACCCCACCCCGCAGGCCGACCCGGACGACCCCGCGTCCTACCGGGCCGAACTGCTCGGCACCCGGCACGCCGTAGCCACCGGCGCTGCGCCCGCCACCACGTACCGCGAACTCACCGGCGGTCCCGCCCCCGACGTCGCCGCCCGGATCGCCCGCATCGGCGAGATGCCGCGCCACCTTCGCGAGCAGCTCGCCGAGCACGGCATCGGTGTCCGAGGCGTGCGCTTTCCCGAACTGGCCGTCGACTGCCCGCGTACCAACTGCCGCGCCCGCAGGGGGATGCCGTGCAAGCGCCCGTCCGGCGCCGAACTCCGCAGCCACACCCACGACCAGCGGCAGGCCGCTTACGCCGCCGCCCTCACCCCGGAGCAGGCAGCATGAACCGCAACCGCAAGCACCCCGGCAAGGCGCCCTACCGTCGCCACGCCAGTACCGGCGACCGGACCAGGAACAACACCCGCTACCGGATCACCGGCACGTGGGCTACTCGCCCGAACAGGCCCGCGGTCGCCGTGACTTCGGACCGCAAGGCCGTACGCCGGATCGCCCGCAAGATGGCCAATCAGGGTGCCCGCGTCGCCGTCGAGAAGCACGCCGCACACGGCAACTGGCAGCCCTGGTTCGAGGTGGACGGGCCCGCCCTGCTCGCCGAGCGCCACCAGGCCGAGCAGGCACAGCGCGAGGCCGTCCTCGCTGCCGAGCGCGAGCAGCGCCTCGCCGCCGAGTACGCCGCCCAGCTCGCCCAGAACGAGGCCGCCCGCGAGCAGGACGCCGAGCGCGCACTCGCCGCCGTGGCACGCCTGATGACGCGTCCGCCCGTCGCCCGCGACGCATGCGGACGCGCCACCGTACGGCACGTCTCCGGGCCGCGCCAGTGATCCCGGCCGCCGCCCTCGCCGCCATCCGCGCCGCCGTCGAGGACACGCAACACCTCGACCCCGCCGACGCCGGGAAGGTCGCCGAGCAGGTCGCCGACGTCCTCACCGCCCACGGCTGGACGCTCACCCTCTCCGAGGCTCAACTCGGCCTCCCAGCAGCCGCGTAGCCGCCCGACGGGGGGGTGGCAGCCCAACCGGCAGAGCCATCCCCCGTCCGCTATCGTCCACTCGTGGACGGTCGCGACCGTTCATGGAAGAACATTCAACGCAACTACATCCCGCAGGAGGTACGTCCGTGGAACGGCCCACCCCCGCACAGCGGTTCGCCGCCAAGGTCGACCCGCGCGGCCCGCTCCCGCTCATCCGCGGCGCCCACGGCCCGTGCCACCTGTGGACGGGAAGCCTCAACAACAAGGGCTACGGCACCTTTTGGCATACCCGCACCGTCAAAGCCCACCGCTTCGCCTACGAGCAGGCCCACGGCCCGATACCCGACGGCCTCGAAGTCGATCACCAGTGCCGCCGCCGCGACTGCGTAAACCCCGGCCACCTCCGCGCCCTCACGCACCGCGAGAACATCCTCGCCAGCTCGAACCACGTCGCGCAGCGAGCCACGGTCACGCACTGCCCCGCCGGCCACGCCTACGACGAGGCGAACACGTACCGAGCGCCCAACGGCACCCGCAAGTGCCGCGCTTGCAAGAACGCCCACAACCGCGCAGCCCGCGCCGCCAAGCGCGCCCCCCAGCTCGCCCTCGTCGAGCCTCTTCGCCCCCGCACCGACCGCACCCTCGAAAGGGCCGCCTAGCCATGTCCGGCGAGACCACCATCACCATGACTGGCAACGTCGTTGCCGACCCCGAACTCAGGTTCACCCCGTCCGGCACCGCCGTCTGCAACTTCCGCATGGCCAGCACCCCCCGGAAGTTCAACCGCCAGACCAACGAGTGGGAGGACGGCGACCCGCTGTTTCTCGGCGTGGCCGTATGGCGCCAGCAGGCCGAGCACGTCGCCGAATCCGTACAGCGCGGCATGCGCGTGATCGTCGTCGGGCGCCTCACCCAACGCCAGTACGAAGCCAACGACGGCAGCAAGCGCAGCAGTTACGAGGTTCAGGCCGACGAGGTCGCCCCCTCGCTGCTGCGCGCAACCGCGGTCGTCACCAAGGTCAACGGCGCGACCCAGAACGCCCAACAGCAGCACCCCCAGGGATACGGCCAGCAGGCCCCCCAGCAGGGATACGGAGCCGCTCAGGGCGCCCCGTGGGGCCAGCAGCAGCCCCGCCAGGGATACAGCGACGAGCCCCCGTTCTAGACCCTCGCCGCGACCGGACGCGGGCCCGCTCACGCGCGGGTCCGCACGCGTAGCGCCCACCACTGACACCCGGAGCCACCCGCCATGACGCCTCACCCGCCCGCCGACCCGGACACCGACGACGCCCCCGCGCTGCGCCTCCCCGCACTCCGCGTCGAGTGCCCCGCATGCGGAGCGCAGCCCGACGCCCTGTGCACCTCGCACAGCGGCACCCGCCAGCGCCGACACGACGTCCACCGCGCCCGCACCGCCGCACACGCGCAGCGATGACCACCTCACGACAGGAGCGCCCCACGATGACCGCCGCCACCCGCCCCACTGATCTCGACGCCCCGCTCACCGCCGACGACGTGCGCGCCGCCCTCAAGTTCAACCAGCCCGACCGCGACCCCGCCCTCGCCACGCTCCGCGACGTCCTGCTCGACGACGCTCCGCACACCCCCGAGCAGGCCCTCGCCGCCGCCCGCATCATCCTGACCGCCCACGCCCATCACCTCGCCGCCCTGGTCGAGCGCGAGCGCAGGAACACCGAAAGCCGATGGGGACTCAACCGCGGCTCCCGCGGCCTGCTCACCGGATACGGCGGCGCCCGGCGTGCCATACGGGCGTACGCCGACCGCCTCGCCGACGAACAGGCCCTCGCCGAGGGCGCAGCAGCCGACCAGGTCGAGCCGTGACCCCGGCCGCCGCCCTCGCCGCGAACCTCGCCGTTGCCGTCGCCCTGCTCGCCGTCGGCGCACGCCTGATCGCGTGGGGACTGTCCGGCGAGCCCGACCGCGCAAACCAGGGCGACCCGTGACCGCCGCCCGGACGTGTCGGGCGTGCCGCCGCCCGCTACGCGCACCCTCGCCCGACGGATACGGGCCCACGTGCCGCATCAAGCACCAGTCGCCCGACGCCCGGGCACACGGGGGCGACCTGTACGCCCTCGCCCAACAGCCGCGCCCCGCCCCGCCCGAACACCCCACCCTCGACGACGCCCAGGAGCAGCAACCCGCATGAGCACCCGCCCCCAGCAGCGCGCCCCCAAGGGCCGCGACCGCGACCGCACCGACCGGCGGGCCGTCGTCGACGTCCTGCTCGCCCGCACTCACCGCGGCGCCCTGACCCCGGCCGAGGCCGCCCTACTCGACGAGCACGTACGCGAAGAGCAGCGCCTCGCCGACGAGACCCGCCGCGCCATGGCAGGCACCACGCAGGCCCTCGAACAGCACCGCGAGGCCGCCGACGCCGCGATCGTCGAGGCCGAGCAGCGCGCCGAGACTGCCGAGGGCAAACTGTCCGACTCCGAGACCCTGGGTCACCTCCTGTTGCAGCGTGCCGAGCGTGCCGAGGAGCAGCTCGCCCACGTCGAGCAGGGCGACTCCTCAACGGTGCACCTCGCCAACAGTGCCGCCACCGCATGGCAACAGCGCGCCGAGCAGGCGCTCGCCGTCCTCGCCCGCGTCCGCAACGCCCAGTCCCTCGGCGACGCCCTCGCCGCCGTCGCCGAACACGACGGACTCTCACCCACCGCCGCCCACATCCACGGCCGCATGCTCGACCGCGCCGACACCACCGAGGCCCGCCTCGCCGAGCAGCAGCGAGACCACGACATCGCCCTCGCCACCGAGCGCCGCCGCACCGAGGGATGGAAGCGCAACGCCCGCGACGCCGAACGCCGAGCGGGCCGCTACTACGTTGCGTGGCTGGCCGCCCGCCGGGACCGCTACGCCGACCGTGCCGCCATGGCCGCCGAGGTAGGCATCGCGCAGGCCGTCGAGCGCGTGCGCGACCTCGCCGCCCGCATGCGCGCCGGATCACCGCACGGCGCCGCCGCCATCTACGCCGACCGCATCGAGCAGGCCCTCGCCGACGAGCACCAGGAGTAGCAGGCATGACGACCACCCCCGGCCAGCGTGCCGCCGATGACCTCGCCGCGGTCCGCGAGCAGTGGGGCGACCTGCTCGCCGCCATCGCCGAACCACCGCGGGCCGCCGAGTGGATGCCCTACGAGCGCCGCGGTTTCCTCGACCAGCTCGCCGCCGACGACCGGGCCGACGACGACCAGGCCCTCGACGAGGCCGCCGTCGGCCGTCTGCCGCTCATCCTTCGCGAGCACCCCGCGCCGGCGAACTTGCGGGCCCTCGACGCTGCCCTCGACGTCGAGGCCGCCGTGTTCGACATGTGCGACGCCGTCGCCGAGCGCGTGCAGCTCCCCGCCCGCGACCGCCACGGCCGATGGACCCTCGGCAGCGACCCGAGCGACCCCCGTTTGTGGCACCTGCCCACCTACCGCGACGCAGGCCCGACGACCATCGCCTCGACCGGATCACGCGTGTTCGGTCTGCACTGGGCCGCCGTATGGCTGGAGGGCCGCGCCCTCGACGACACGGCCGACCGCGCCCTGTTCGCCCCCACCCCCGCGACCTTGCTCGACCAGGTCGCCGACGTCGCCCGCACCGCACGCCGCCAGGTCGAGGGCGCCCTTGGCCGCACCGCGCGCACAATCACGCTCGACGAGCCATGCCCGTTCTGCCGCACGGGCCGCATCACCGTGCACAACGGGGGAGGCGACCCGCGAGCCGCCGTGGCGACCTGCTCGACCGGTCCGACGTGCCCGGCCCCGGTCGACGCCGAGCGAGGCCGCCGAGCGTGGCGCGGGCCCGTCCTGATCGACCTGTTGACTGCGCTACAAACGACGCGCGCTGAGCAGCGGAGCGCGGCATAGCGCAGCGGGTCATAGAGGTGGGGGTTCCGCGGCGGACGGTTGGGGGTCCCGGCGCCGCGGATCGCTCTAAGAGCGACGGTCAAAGATCACCGCGAAACAGTTCCACGATGACAGCCCAAGAGCGCGAACGCTCAGTGCGACCGCTACACGTGAAGCAACCTCACGTGCGAACTTCGACCGTTCGGTCGACGGTTGGTCGGCCAGCCTCACGGCTACGGCGGACTCCTCCCCCATTCGAGGAGTGATACGGCTTCAACATAGCTCTACCTAGGGGGAGTTCGGGAGTCTTCGCGCACCAATGCGGCCCCGATCACGAAGTAGTAACGCTTACTGCAATCATTGCTGTAATGGTTACTGCAATGGCTACTGTTGGCCTTCCTGACGGGTCCTCACCCGGCAGGAACGCCGGACCTCACCCGGCGCAACATCAACCAAGGGAGCGACCCCATGGGCAAGTACAACTCCGACACCGACACCGTATGGTCGACCGCGCACAGCGGCCACATGGCGCACGCCTTCAACTCCGAGTGCCGCGCCTTGTGCAACCGCAGCATCCGGCCGCGCTCAGACACGACGATTCACGACGACTGGGGCACCCGCGCCAGGTACGACGACCCGGTGCGCACCCTGCACGCCCGGTGCGTGCAGAAGCTCGACGCCGCCACAATGGCCCCCGCCGAGCAGACCGCCCCGGCCGCGCCCGCCGCCCCGCGCTCCGGTGAGGTCACGATCCCCGGCGCCCTCGCCGACCACCTCGCCGACACCAACCTCGCCACCGGCGCCGACGACCACGACCCCGCCAGCAAGGCCACCCGCGAGGCCCTCGACGCCGGACGCCGCGGCCGAGGCCGCAGCCTGATCATCAAGCCCCAGTCCACCGTCGTCCTGAACGTCATCAGCGAGTACGCCGACAGCCTGCTCACGGTGGACGACGCCACCCCCGCCGAGCGCAAGGCCGCACGGAAGTGGATCGAGCAGGCCGGACACGCCCGTAAGCAGATCGCCGCTACCGCCCCCTCGGCGGCCGAACGCGAAGCCGCCGATGCCGCGCGTGCGTCCGCCGACGCCTACATAGCCCGCGAGCACCCCCACGTTGCCGCACTGCTCGACGCCGAACCGACCAGCGCGGCCACGGACACCGAGGGACAGCGGACCACCACCAAGGCCGACGGCACGTGGCGCGGCGAATGGATCGGCGAACAGCCCACCGCCGACACCTTGTTCACCGTCGAGCACCCGACCGAACAAGGCGCTCTGTTCGACGGCCGCGCCACCGCGCCCACCACCACCCGCGAGTAGTCCACCCCACGGGCCCGCCCACGCCCGAGGGCGGGCCCGCCCCGGACCGACAGGAGCACCCCAGATGAGCAACGAGCAGCCCCCCCGCGACGACAACCAGGACGACAGCGAGAGCAGTTACGAGACCGGCCGCAGCTACTCGTCAGCCGAGATCATCCGCAAGGTCAGGGACCGCAAACTCAGGCCCACCGAAGACGCCCGCGCCATCGCCGAGCGCGTAGTCACGGAACTGATCCAGCACGAGCGCGACACCGCCGCCCGCCGCGCCGCAGAGGGCGACCCCAACCCGTACGACCTTGATCCTCTGGACGAAGTCCGGAACATCGCCGACGACTACGACCGACACAAGGTCAGTGGGCCCGAGGCGCTTTCCGATCTCCTCGACCTGCTCGCCGCGGAAGTCCTCGAACTCGCCGACGTGCGTGCACTACGCACGGCCGCCAACGCCGCCGCCGACGCCATGGGCCGCATCGCCCTCGCCGCCCGCGAGAAGGGCATGAGCGCCGACGAGATCGCCGCCGAGTCTGGATACACCGCGAGCCGGATCACGCAGTTCATCCGCGAGGAGAAGCAGCGCCGAGCCGACGGCGCCCAGTAGACCCGCACATGCAGCGGGCCCGCCCGGTTCCTCACAAACCGTTGGGCGGGCCCTGACCACCGAACAGGAGCGACCCCAAACGATGGCTACCGCCCACCCTAACCAGCCCAAGGAGCAGACCCCGCCCAAGGCCGGACAACGCCCGTCAGTGCGCATCGACGAGGCCCTCGCCGCCGACCTCGCCGTACTGATGAGCACGGGCGACAACTTCTCTGACGTCGTCCGACAGGCCGTCGGACAGCTCGCCGACATGTACCGGACCGCGTGGGCGAACCGCGTGTGCCCGCCCGGCACCGCGCCGAACCTGCTCGCCTACCAACTCAGCAGGCCGACCACGGCACCGCCCGCCACCAGGACGTATGACACGTCCGACACTCTCGCGCCACGGCCGACGGACCGAATGCTGCCCGGACCGCCGCCCGGACCCCACTTGCGTCCCCGGTACGCCGAGACCCTGCTCGCCCGTCCGACAAGGCCGCAGCCGCGACCGGACGACGATCGCTCCGCCCGCGCGTGAGGCAGCTCGAACGAACTTGCGTCGTTATCGATCCGTGACCTAGAGTTGGCCCCGTCTTCGGCGTGCCCGGAAACGGACGCCCTCCCGAACGCCCCGCCGCACCCCCGCGGCGGGGCGTTCTTGTCCCGGCAGATATAGACCCACCAACGGTCAGCCCCACTGAGCGGGGGCAACTAGCGCAGCCCGTACACCTCACGTGCCACAAAGCGGCAGGTTTCGACGAAGTCGCGCGCCGCGGACGGAGTCACCATTTCGCCGTGTACGGCCTTGTTCCTCAGGACTCGCAGGTTGTTAAACAGCGAGGCCCCGCGCGGTGATAGCCCAATCGTCAGCAACGCATCAATCAGTGCAAAAGGTGGCAACGATGCAGCCGCCACACCACGGATATGCCTAGTTGTCGGCATCGCGCCCCTTTGCCGGAGTGTCGCTTGACTGATGTCTTCCAACAAAAGCCATGCCGATACGACTGCTCCAGTGGGGGAGGCGGAGGCCACTTCCCACGCCTCTTGAAAGGCTCCGAGTCTTGGGTCTTCCTCCTCGGGTGGGCGTGGCACTTCTTCCGGGTCCGGGTCCGGCTCCTCCGCAGACTCTTCTTCCCGCTGTCCTAGCTCTTCTGCCTCTTGCCGCGCCTCGCGAGCATCCGTTGCAAAGTCGATTGCCCCAGCTGGGGTTTCCAGTCGGCTCATGCGTGTGAAGGCCTGCCGGATGTGGTCCCGCAAGCCCCAAGCAAGGGCGACCGTCACGACAGGCCACACCAGCGCCTCTACATACTTCAAGACCAACTCTGCAGCTTCCACCCCTCTACTTTGATGGCTCCGCTCCCCGATCAGTGGGCCAGAACAAACCCGTGATCGAGGTGAGACGTGGCGCGCTCCATCGACGACCGCGACCGGGAGCAGGTCCGCCACCTTCATGCCCAGGGCAAGGCCCGCAACGAGATCGCCCGCGCCATCCGCCGCTCACCCTCGACCGTGTCGAAGATCGCCGCAGCGTTCGACCCACCGCTCACCTTCGACCGCGCACCGCAGGTCGAAGCCGCCACCCGCGCCCGCACCGCAGACCTCGCCGCACGCCGCGCCGCCCTCGCCCTCGCCCTACAGGACGACGCCGAGCGCCTACGCACCCAGCTTTGGGCGCCCACCACTCACGGGGAGTTCGCCGGCCGCGAGGGCGAGTGGCACGAAGCCCACCTACCGCAACCGCGGTTCGGCGATCAACGGGCGATCGTCGCCTCGGTACAGACCGCCGTCGGCACATCGCTACGCCTCGCCCCCGTCGAGGGCGGCGAGGGCGTCGAGCAGGTGCGTTCGATGCTCGGTTCCCTCGGCGAGGCCCTGACTCAGGCCGCCAACGACGACCAGGCCCACGACGACGGGGGCGACGCCGGGGGGTGAGCTGCTGTGCTCGACCTCGACTGTCTGCCCCTGTCTCGCAAGCAACTCCGCTCGATTGGGCAGGCGACCGCCCGTGTCAACCTGTGGCACGGCAGCGTTCGCAGCGGCAAGACGATCGCGAGCCTGTTGGCTTTCGTGATCGCCGTCGCCACCGCCGGACCGTCCGGCCTGATCATCGTGTGCGGGCGCAGTCTCCAGACGATCGAGAGGAACATTCTCGAACCCCTGCAAGACCGCGCGTTGTTCGGGCCCCTCGCCCAGCACGTCGTGCACACCCGCGGGGCGGCACTGGCTCAAGACCGGATATCTGGACCGCGCGGGCGAACTGAACTTGCGGGCCTGGCACTTCAAGCTCGCCGATAACCCGAGCCTGTCACCCGAGTACGTCGCCAACCTCGCCGCCGAGTACGTCGGCCTGTGGCGCCGCCGCATGATCGACGGCGCGTGGGTGGTCGCCGAGGGCGCCATCTACGACATGTGGGACGAAGCCCGCCACGTCGTCGAGGAGCTGCCCGAGATGCGCCGCCACTGGTGCGGCGTGGACTACGGCACCACCAACCCGTTTGCTGCGGTACTGCTCGGCGAGGGCACCGACGGCCGTCTGTACGTGTGCGCCGAGTGGCGCCACGACTCCCGCACCGCGCACCGCAGCATGACCGATGCGCAGTACAGCGCCGCCGTCCGCGCATGGCTCGACGCCCTCGGCATCACGCCCGAGTGGACGTTCATCGACCCGAGCGCCGCCTCTTTCTCTACGCAGATGTGGCAGGACGGGCACCCCGGCCTCGCCCGCGCCACCAACGACGTCACCGACGGAATCCGGTCCGTGTCGAGCCTGCTCGCCGCCGACCGCCTGCTCGTGCACGACTCGTGCGAGGGCCTGCTCGCCGAACTACCCGGCTACTCCTGGGACCCCAAGGCCACCGAACGGGGCGAGGACGCCCCGCTGAAGGTGGATGACCACTCGTGCGACGCGCTCAGATATGTCATCCATTCCACGGCGCACGAGTGGCGCTGGTCAACGCAATCCTATTAACCAGGCGGAGTCCCAAGCACCACATGCACGACGATGATAAAATCATTGACCACCCTCTTGATCTTCACCGCCCCGTTGATTACACGCGTGACACTCGCTTCGGATTCGAGCTGATCCGGGGTAACTTCTTGAAGATATCCAAATCCAGTGTCGAACGCGTCCCTCACTTGAATCGCAGCGACGGAAGCGCTCAAGGGTCCCACTAGGATCACTTCATCAACGGCATTAGAAAGCATGATTTGTCGTGCATACAGATCGGCTTTAGATTCCTGTAACTCTTGCATATTTGGGCGATTTATAAACCTCGCCGCGAGGCCGAGTTTCAGCATACATTCGTTAGCTTCTCGAATGAACTCTCGATAGGCTCCTTTCCTCTCCTCCCGCATCAAATGACCGTGATCCACACGCCCTTGAAGACGCGCAGCAGTGCGGGAAGCGATGAAAGCCAGGCAGGCAGTACCCAGCGCGCCGATGACCCCCACTACCGCCCCCAGTACCGCGGCAAGCCCGGAATCCATGTGGCCATGGTGCCCAACTTCAAGGCTGACGGAACGCGTTTGCTACAACATCGATTGGTGAGGAGGTCGCCCCGACATGAGCTTGCCCGAGAACGGCGCAGCATGGCCGCCCCCCGAGTGGGCCGCGTACTACGAGCGGATAGCCGTCGACGACGCGTGGTACTCCGGTGACCGGCAGCGCCTCGCCCGGGTCTACGGACGCGAGGCCAAGGCGCCGCGCCGCCGTCTGTGGGGCCGCCGCAGCACCGCGCACCGTCCCGGCCGTGACACCCGCCTACACGTCCCCCTCGCCGGCGACATCGCCCAGACATCCGCCGACATGCTGTTCGCGGACATGCCGCGCGTCGTCGTCGACGACGCGCGGACACAGACCCGCCTCGACCAGCTGCTCACCGACGGACACACACAGCAGATGCTTTTGTCGGCCGCCGAGCAGTGCGCCGCCCTGTCCGGTGTCTACCTCCGGGCGACGTGGGACCGCGACCTAGTCGACCGGCCGCTACTCACCGCCGTGCAGCCCGACAACGCCATCCCCGAGTGGCGTTTCGGCATGCTCGCCGCGGTGAACTTCTGGCGTGAGCTGCCGGGCAGCACGACACAGGCCGTATGGCGCCACGTTGAGCGGCACGAGCCCGGCCGGATCGTCCACGCGCTCTACCAGGGCAGCGGCGACAACATCGGTCGGCGCGTCCCCCTCACCGAGCACCCCGACACAGCCGCCCTGGTCGGCAGCATCGAGCGCGACGGCGAGTCGACGACGACCGGTATCCGGCAGCTCACGGCCGCATACGTGCCGAACATGACCCCCAACAGGCTGCACCGGGGATCGCCGATCGGGCGCAGCGACTACGCCGCCCCGATCTACGACCAGCTCGACAGCCTCGACGAGGTCTGGACGAGTTGGATGCGCGACATACGCCTCGCCCGCGCGCGCCTGATCGTCCCCGACGGCTACCTACGGAGCCACGGGCCCGGCCGCGGAGCGTCCTTCGACGAGGACGCCGAGGTATACGCCCAGCTCAACATGCCGCCCACCGAAAACGGCGGGATCACCTTGTCTCAGTTCGAGATCAGGGTTGAGGAACACCAGCGCACGGCCGAGGCACTGACCAGGCAGGCCGCCCAGTCCGCCGGTTACGCGGCACGGTCGTTCGGCCTCGACCAGGACGGAGGCGCCGCCCGGACCGCGACCGAGGTCAACAGCGACGACGACAAGAGCACGACCACGCGCAGGAAGAAGGCAGGCCACTGGAAACAGGGCATGTCCGACGCCCTGTTCGCCCTGCTCGAACTCGACGCCGTGCACTTCGGCAGCAGGGCGCCCGCAGAACGCCCGCGGGTCGAGTTCCCCGACGGCGTCGCCGAATCGCCGATGGACACCGCGACAACCCTCGACCTGCTCAACCGCGCACAGGCCGTGTCGACCGCCACCCGGGTCAAGATCCTGCGCCCGGAATGGAACGACACGGAGGTCGCCGTCGAGGCCGCTGCGATCCTTCGGGAGACCGGTATTTCGGAGTGTTTCCGTTGAGCTAGCGCGCATCCCATTTTTCATTTTGGGAATCCCATGCGAAACGCCACAGATAGCCGTCCCAAACTCCTTGCACAATCCATGCTGAATTTCTTCCATATTCATAGTGCAGTCGGGGGACGGGTTCGGGGTCAAAAATTGGGTGGGGTGCATCATGCAGCACGAGGAGTTTCTTCATGGCCACAGGGCCGAGATCTTCTGGAACGTCCACTGCCCACCCGTAGCTTGTGTACAGCCTGACGGTAGGGACACCGCCCACCATTACGTCTAGCTCACGTGCTTCACGCCGCAAGAAGCGGCGTAAAGCCCTGCGCGTCGAATCGTCGATTCGACCAGCAAGCCGATTCCCGAAGTACGACGAGACAGCTTGCAGGAACGGAGCTGCGGTCATCCCCAGAACGAAGAGGCTGACGCCGCCTGGCCCATCGCCCGATGGCTGCGGGCCACGCATCCACTCGGGAGGAGGCCCCTTCGGGCCCCAATCGTAGAAACGGTATGGCTTGTCTCTTGACATCGCACCCCTCCCCCTCGGCGAAGCATGGCAGGTACGACACCCCAGTCGGTAGGGGTAGAGCCGCAGGGGGTGGGAAGTGCCAATCCATCCGGGCATGGTTGAGGATTTGGCCGCGACGACGCGCGACAGCTACGCCGCGGCCGAAGAACGGCTACTCGGCATCATCGCGCGACAGCTCGCCGCCGACCTCGACGCGCCCGGTTGGGTCGAGGCCAAGCTCGCCGCGATCCAGCAGGTACGCCGCGCCGCACAGGCCGTCGTCGACGAACTCGCCAAGGCGACCGGCCTCGACGTGTTCGACGCGGTCGCCGAGTCCTACAACCGAGGGCACCGCGCCGCGGTTGCCGAGTTGGGCGCCCTGTCCGACGACGCCCGCGCCCTAGTCGACGAGCGCACACCGAACGCCAAGGCCGTCGACCGCCTCGCACAGGAAGCCGTCGACGTCGTCACCGCGACGCACCGGTCGATCCTCCGCGCCGTCGTCGACGGTTTCCGGGCCGTCATCGCGTCCGTGGCCGCCACCCCCCTACTCGGCACCGGCACCCGTCGACAGGCCGCACAGGACGCGATGCGCACGTTTGCCGATCGAGGAATACAGGCGTTCGTCGACCGCGCCGGGCGCCGCTGGTCGCTCCCCACCTATGCCGAGATGGCAGTAAGGACAGCGACCGCGCGGGCCGCGACCGAAGCTCACATGCGCACCCTGGAGACCGCCGGGGTCGACCTGGTCGTCGTCAGCGACGCCCCGCGCGAGTGCCCCCTGTGCGCCCCGTGGGAAGGCCGCGTGTTGACGATCAGCGGGCCCCCAGGCCCGCGCACAGTCGAGGCCGAGCACGCCACCGAAGACGGCCGCATGGTGCCCGTCCGCGTCGCCGGAAGCCTCAACGAGGCCCGCGCCCAGGGGTTGCAGCACCCCAATTGCCGCCACTCTGTGAGCCTGTACTCGCCCGGCCTTACCCGGATCGAGCAGGCCACCAGCGACCCGGACGGGTACGCCGCCGGACAGCGTCAGCGCGAGATCGAGCGGACCATCCGCAAGTGGCGCCGCCGCGAGGCCGCCGCCGTCGACCCCGTCGCGCAGCGCGTCGCCCGCGCCAAGGTCAGGCAGTGGCAAGGCGCCATGCGCCAACACCTCGCCGACCACCCCGACTTGCGTCGCAACCGCGTGCGCGAGCAGATCGGCGCCGGGAACCTCCCCGAGAAGCGGACCGAGGCCGCGCCCGAGCAGGTCGAGGCCGCCCGCGTGTGGTCGGGCGACGACGCCAGCGTGCGCGCCATGAGCGACGACGACCTCGCCGCCGCCATGCGCTCGAACCTGCTCGACGACCGCGCGCGCCGCCGGATCGAGGCCGAGGCCGACCGCCGCGACCTCGACGCCCTGCTCGACCGCGCCGCCCCCGGCGGACGTCTGGCCGAGGATCTGCTCGGCCTGTCCGACGATGACCTCGCCCGCGTGCTTGCCCACGTCGACGAGGCCGACCAGGTGCGCATCATGGCCGAGGCCGACCGACGCGACCGCGCCGGACACCTGTCCGACGTGCGGCCCGACCTGGTCGGCCTGTCCGACGCGCAGCTCGCCGCCCGCTACCGCGACACCAGCGGGCCCGAATCCGCGGCCATCGCAGCGGAGGCCGCCCGCCGCGACCTGCTCGCCCGGTTGTTCCCCGGCGGACGCCTGCGCGCCGATCTGTCGGACGTGTCCGACGACGACCTCGCGTGGGCGATGCAGTACGCCGACAACGCCGAACTACTGCGCATCGCCGCTGAGATGGACCGTCGCGACGCCGTCGACCTCCCACCGCCCGCCGATACCAGCGACGCCGTCGAGGACCTGCTCGCCGACCGCGACGCCCTCGCCGAGGCCATGGGCGATCACGTGCCCGGACCGGCCGCCTGGGGCGCCCTCGCCGCCGACCAGGCCCTCGACGACCACGCCGACGACGACGCGTTCTGGGCCGACCTACGCGACGCCGCCGCCGTACTGCACCGCGGCGACGACGAGGACCAGGACGAGCGGCACACGATCACGCGCCGCGAGGCCCGCGCCCTGTACGACGAGTACGTCTACCGGCAGTACCTGAAGGCCGAAGAAGACTGCCGCGGCTACCTGCTCAACAAGAAGGCCCAGGCCGCCGGACACAGCCCGATCGGTCTGTTCAGCGGGCCCGCGCGCATCGCCTATGCGCGCGCGTCCGACGAGCTGAAAGAGTGGTGGGAGGCACACGGCAGGCTTACGCAAGCCGAGTTCATCGAGCAGGTGACCGGCAAGGCCCAACGATGGGCGGACGGCGCCCGTAAGAACGAGTCCGACCAGCAGAACAAGAGGTGACCATGGGCACGCGCGAGGAGATCGTGAAGGCACTCACGGCGGGCCGCGAGGCAGGCGAGCGGGGCGACCCGCCGACCGTGTGCCCGTACCCGCTCACCTCGACACTCACCACCGCGTGGATACGCGGCTACGCCGAGCGCCGCCCCGTCGCCGACCAGGACGTCAGCGACTGACACCCGAACACCGCACACACCCCGAAGGGGGGTCCGCCACCACGGCGGGCCCCCCTTTCGCATGCCCGCACGCGCCCGCCCGGCGGGCCCGACTGCACAGGAGTGCACCGTATGAACACGCGCCACCTCACCCGCCGCCGCAGCGCCGCCTACGCCGCCGGGTGGGCCCGCCCCTACGCCCTGTCGCCCTGGTCGCCGATCATCTACGCGGACGGCGGGCAGGGCGGCGACGGCGGCACCGGTTCCGGCGAGGGCGGCACGGGAGCCCAGGGCGGCGAGCAGGGAGGCACCCAGGGCACGGGTGGTCAGACCCCGCCGAACACGCCCCCGGCACCGCCCCAGCCGCCCGCCGAGGGCGACCTGTCCGCGCTCCCGGAGTGGGCGCAGGAACGTATCCGCAGCGCGGAGAAGCAGGCCCCGAGGGAGACCGCGCCACCCGCCCAGACTGCGCCCGAGCAGGCCGCCGAGGGCGACCTCGCCAAGCTCCCGAAGTGGGCACAGACGCAGCTCACGCAGGCGCAGGAGCAGGCCAAGACCGCCGCGATTCAGGCCGCCGTACTGCGGGCCGCGCCGGACGCCGGCGCCAACGTCGCCGCCCTGCTCGACAGCCAGTCCGCCATGACCGCGCTCGCCGCGGTCGACCCCACCGACCAGGCCGCAGTGACCGAGGCGATCAAGGCCGCCGTACAGGCACAGCCGCACCTCGCCGCCGCGCTCGGCCCCGCCCGAGGGGGCGCCGACTTTGGCAACGCCACCCCGCCCGAGCGCAAGCCCGGTTCCCTGCACGACGCTATCGCCGCCCGTCTGGGCGCCTGAACCTAGGAGCACCCCATGCCCGTCACTCTCGCCGAGGCGAAGAACAACGCACAGGACGACATCGACGTTGCCGTGATCGACGAGTTCCGCAAGGAATCCGCGATCCTCGACTCGCTCACGTTCGCCGACGTCGTCAACCCTGCCGATGGGGGCGACACCCTGACCTACGGATACCGGCGACTGATCACTCAGCCGACCGCGTCATTCCGCCCGATCAACACCGAGTACACCGCGTCGGAAGTCCAGACGCAGCGCTACACCGTTGACCTGAAGGTGATGGGTGGAGCATTCCGCGTCGACCGCGTCGTTGCCCGGGTCGGCCCGGCCGCGTCCGGCGCCGTCACGCTGAACATGACCCAGAAGATCAAGGCGACCCGCACCCAGTTCCAAGACACCGTGATCAACGGCGATGTGTCGGTCGACGCCGAGTCGTTCGACGGCCTCGACAAGGCACTGACCGGCACCGCCACCGAGTTTCGCGCCGGCATCGTCACCGACTGGTCCGACTTCGACACGAACGCGCGCGCCGAACACAAGGCACTCGACGCCATCGACGAGTGGCTTTCGCTGCTCGATGGCTCGCCCACCATCATCCTCGGCAACAAGCGGGCCCTTGCCCGCGTTCGCGCCGCCGCGCGCCGCGCGGGCATGTACACACAGAACCCGCTCGACGGTCTGCTCGGCCCGAACGGCCGCCCGATCGTCCGCGAGCAGTACGGCGACATCGTGTTCGCCGACCCGGGCGACAAGGCCGGATCGAACAACCCGATCATCCCGGTTGAGACCCGCACCGTCGGCGCGCAGACCAACGTGACCGGCCTTACCGACCTGTACGCCTACCGCGTCGGCCTCGACGGATTCTTCGGCGTGGCCTGCATGGGCGGAATCGTCGTCCGTCAGTGGCTCCCCAGCTTCGACACTCCGGGCGCCGTCAAGTTCGGCGAGGTCGAACTCGGCCCCGTCGGCGTCGCGCTCAAGAGCACCAAGGCCGCGTCCGTCTTCCGCAACGTCAAGGTGGGCTGACCCATGGCAGTGATCCGCACCCCTGTTGAGGGATTCAGCGGGCCCGGCGTAGCTGGCCTGCACTTCGTCGACGGCCAGGCCGAGACCGACGACCCGGCCGCCATCGCCTACGCCCGTCGCCGTGGCTACGACGTCGAGGACACCGCGTCCAAGCGCAAGCCCGCGGCGAAGCCCGAGGCAACGAAGGAGTAACCCCGTGTCCCGTGTCTACGCCACCCCCGAGCAGCTCACGGCGTGGACCGGCCAACCGACGCCGCCTGATGCCGAGCGGCTGCTCGCCCGCGCGTCCGAGGACATCGACGACGCGCTCGTACGGGCCGTCTACCTCACCGACGACGCGGGCATGCCCACCGACCCGACCATCGTCGCCGCGCTCCGGGACGCCGTCTGTGCTCAGGTCGAGTACCAACTCGCCACGGGGGATGACGGCACCGGAGCGGCGGGCCGTTGGGACTCCGTGAGCATCGGGCCCGTGGCCATGTCCGGCCGCAAGGGCGGCCCGCAGGCACCCGGCGACGTCGACCTCGCCCCGCGCGCGCACCGCGCGCTCACGCGGACGGGACTGCTGCCGGGGGTGATCTGGTGAACGTTCCCCGCTGGCTACTGCGCCACCGCATCACCATCGAGCCCTACCTCGGCACCTCCGCGTACGGCAAGCAGTACGGGCCCGCGGTCGCGGACGTGCCCGCCCTGGTCTCCGAGACCGTCAAGACCGTGCGCAACCGCGAGGGGCGCGAGGTCATCAGCACGGCGCAGATCATCGCCGAGCCGGGCCTCGCCTGCCCGGCGGAGTCGCGCATCACCCTGCCCGACAGCCGCAAGACGACCGCCATCAGCGTCGCCCACCACACCGCGCCCGGTCTGCCCGTGCCCGCCAGTACGGAGGTGATGTGCGAATGACCCAGCGCACCCGACTGCGATGGAACGGCGACGCGATCATCGCGGCGACCCGCCAGGGCGCCGCCCGCGGTCTGCGGCTCGGCGCCGAGCACGTTCTCGAAGTGTCCCGCCGCCGCGTGCCCATTGAAGAGGCCACCCTCGAACGCTCCGGGACCGCGACCGTCGACGAGAGCGCGCTCACCGCCGCGGTGGCCTACGACACTCCTTACGCCATCAGGCAACACGAAGAGATGGACTACCAGCACGACGCGGGCCGTACCGCGAAGTACCTCGAACGCCCCCTGATCGAAGAGGCCGACGCGGTCGGCGAGATCATCGCCGCACAGGTGCGGCGGTCGCTGCGGTGAGCTTCCTGCCCGACGTCGTCGAGGGCCTGGCCCGCCTGCTCGACGAGCACAACGTCGGCACCTACCGGCCCGACGGCGTCTATGCCGCGGGCGAGACCGCCATCACCGACACCGTCATGCCCGAGGGGCCCGGCCGCGTCATCTGCCTGACCCCGTATCCGGTGGAGGAGTCCGCGGCCCTGACCGACACCGTGCTCGCCGTGCAGGTGCGCACCCGCGCGGGCCCCGACCCGCGCGAGGTGGCCGCCCTCGACGACGCCGTATTCGCCGTGCTGCATGCCTCCGGACGGCACACGTTCGGCAGTGCCCGTATCTCGCTGATCTACCGCTTTTCCTCCGCTCCGCTCGGCGCCGATGCCAACGGCCGCCAGGAGCGCACCAGTAACTACCGCCTGCGGGGGCACCGCCCGCACCCCCGCCTCGAATAGGAGGACCCCGCCATGAGTACGCCCACCCCGCCGGCGGAGACCGAGACCGCGCTCGCGCGCCGCTACCGCCTCGAACTCAACACCGGCACCGACACCACGCCCGTATGGACCCTGGTGCCAGGCATCCAGGAGTTCGCCCCCAAGGTCGAGCCCACTCAGCAGAAGTCGACGACCTACGACGACGAGGGGTGGGCGGACAGCACCGTGACCGAACTCGCCTGGTCGATCGAGGCCAAGATCGCTCACCGCTGCCACCCCGAGACCGGCGCGTTCAACGCCGCACAGGAAAAGATCCGGCTTGCGTCCGAAACGTTCGGCGTCGCCTCACGCGTGCACGTGCGCTACTACGACCGCGAGGGCCGCGACGAGGCGTACGAGGGCCGCGCCCTGGTCACCTGGGAGCCCGAGGGCGGCGCGTCCGACGACCTCGACACGGTCAAGGTCACGCTGACCGGCAAGGGCCCCCGCAAGAAGATCACCAACCCGGTTGCGCCCGCCGGGGGCGGCACGTTCGCTCTCGTCAAGGAGGTGGCCGCGTAATGGCGTTCGAGGCCCTCGACGAGCTGCTCGAAGAAACGTTGGTGCTCCCCATCAAGGGGCGCCGCTACACGATCCTGGCGCCCTCGGCCGATACCGGCCTGCGCGTGCAGACCATCGTGCAGGCCGCCGCCGTCGCCGCGAGCGGCGGGCAGGTGGACGAGGAAGCCCTCGGCGATGCCGCCGAGGGCGACCTGTACCGCGACCTGCTCGGCCCCGCCTACGACGAGATGCTCGCCGACGGCGTGTCCTGGCCAGCGCTCAAGCACGCCGCACGTACCGCGATTGCGTGGGTGGTGCAGGACAAGGCCAGCGCCGAACGCGTCTGGTCCAGTGGTGGCGACCCTTCTCGGTTGGCCCCGAACCGGCAGCAGCGCCGATCGGGCGGGGCGAATACGACCCAGTCTCAGGGCTCCACGAGTGGTACGAGTGGCCGCCCGGCACCGGCCCGCGCACGGCGCAAGCGTCGCTGACCTGGCTCCAACTCCTCGACCAGTGGCCGCTGATCGAGGCTGACCTACACGAGATTTACGGCGTCGACGTCGGCGACCGGACCCTCATGCGCGCCCGCTCCTGGCGATGGCTGCGCGTGAGAATCTTCGGCCTGCTCTCGGCCGAGAGCAGGCTCTCGCGCCACTTCGCACCGCCTGAACAACCCCCGCGGTAGTCCGCTGCTGTAGCGGCCCGCGCCCACCACCAAGCACGACGGGAGGTGGGCGCGGTGGCGCTGACCGTCGGCGAACTCACCGGCTATATCGATCTTGACGACTCCGGTGCACAGCGCGGCCTCGCGCGTACGCGGGCCGGACTCGACGAACTCACCCGCGGCACCGATGGCCGCTTGCGGGACCTGCGCGGCCGGTTCGTCGCGGACTCCGCCGCGATGGGCGGCGCGCTCGGCGACAACATCCGGTCCGGCGCGGTCCGCGCGGCCAAGGGCCTTGCCCTGGTCGGCGGCGCGGTCCCGCTGGTGGCCGCCGGAACGGCCGCGCTCGGCGGCCTGGCCGCGGGCACCCTCGCCGCAGGTCTGGCCGTCAAGGCGTTCTCTGCCGCGGTCGGCCCGCAGATGGAGGCCGTACAGGGGGTCGCCGACCTCGCCGCCGAGGCGGAGAAGGCCGCCGCCGAGGGCGCCGAGGACGCGGCCGAGAAGCAGAAGGCATACACAGACGCGCTCGCCGAACTCCCGCCCGCGACGCGGGATGCGGCAACCGCGTTCATCGGCCTGAAGTCGGACTACAAAGCATGGTCGGACGCGCTGTCGACCACGACCATGCCCGTGGTCACCAAGGGCATCACGGTCCTGCGTGACCTGCTCCCCAGCCTGACCCCGTTCGTCGAGGCCGCCGCGACAGCCTTCTCAGGGTTCTTCGACGACGTCTCAGCGGGCATCAAGTCCGCGGAGTTCAAGGAGTGGGTAAGCGAGACAGCCGCGGTCGCCGGACCCGCGCTCCGCGACATCCTCACCGTGATCAAGAACTTCGCGGTGGGTTTCGCGGGCATGCTGCAAGCGTTCCTGCCCGCCTCCGCGGGGGTGACCGGCGGCCTGGTTTCCATGTCCGCCGCATTCGCCGACTGGGGCACCTCGCTCGACGACTCCGCAGGCTTCGCGGCTTTCCTCGACCTGGCCGAACAGGGCGGCACCACCCTGGCCAGTCTCGCCGGCGCCGCCGTCGAGCTACTCGTCGCCCTCTCACCACTGCTCGGCGTCACGGTCCAACTCGCTTTGTACCTCGCGAAGATGATCAGCGCTGTTCCGACCCCGGTACTGACGGCGCTTGCCGTGGTCATCGGTTCCGTGACCGTGGCCACGAAGGCGTGGGCGCTGGCTCAAACGGTCGTGGCCGCGCGTAACGCGATCTGGACGAGTAGCCAATGGGCGCTCAACGCGAGCATGTTCGCAAGCCCGGTGTTTTGGATCATCGCCGCGATTGTCGCCCTGGTCGCCATCGTCGTGTTGATCGCGACCAAGACCGACTGGCTGCAACAGGCGTGGTCGGTTGCGTGGGGCTTCATCAAGTCGGCTACCGACACGGCCGTATCTGGCATCGGCACCGCGTTGAACTGGTTCGCCTCCCTGCCTGGGAAGTTGTCCGGCTGGTTCGGCGGTGCGAAGGATGCCGCGGTTGCCAAGGTCGTTGAACTGACCGTCTGGCTCTCTGGTCTGCCCGGCCGCGCGGTATCCGCGCTGTCTGGTCTGCCGGGCAGTCTGCGCGCCTCCGCCTCGCGCGGCTTTCAGGCGTTCCGCACGGCCGCCGGCCAAAAGGCATCCGACTTCATCGCGTGGGTTCGCGGCATGCCCCGCCGCATCGCAAGCGGCATCGGCTCTCTTGCCTCCCTGCTCACCGGCAAGGGCCGCGACGTCGTGCGCGGCTTGTGGCACGGCATCAAGGCCATGGGCGGGTGGATCAAAGACAAGTTGATCGGCTGGGCCAAGGCCATGATTCCGGGGCCGATTGCCGACGCCCTCGGCATCAACAGCCCCTCTCGCGTCATGGCGCAGGAGATCGGTCAGTGGATTCCCGCGGGTGTCGTCGACGGCATCGAGTCGGGACAGGGCGCGGTCGATCGGACCATGCGCAATCTCGTCACCACGCCCACCCCCGGACAGGCCACGGCCGCCGCCATGGCCGCCCAGACCAACGCCGCCACTGGCGGTGCGGGCGCGGGTGGCGCACGCATCGTCATCGACGTCACCGGCGCAGACGGTGAATGGAAGCGCGTGATCCGCCGTATGGTCCGCGTCGACGGGCGCGGCAGCGTACAGACTGCATTCGGCACCTGACACCGCTTAGCCCCTTGGGAGGGGTTAAGGGCTGCTCCGTAATGATCGTTCTTATTTAGCGCAAGTCAGGCCCAATCTCCCCTCGAAGGAACATCATGCCCAGGAGGGCAAGCCCAACCAGCACTGCGAGGAATCCGAGACACCCCCAGCAGCTCCATGGCTCTCCCGGTTCCGGCTTCCAGGACCAGTCAGCCATACACCCCCCTCTCTGCCATATGCAGGATATCGTCACCTTTGGAATGGGGGCGTGTGTTGCGACTTGGGAACAGAGGGTTGACCAGGACGCAATAATGGACAGCGCGCCACCCAAGTCTTCGACCGTCTGACGACGCGCCTCACCATGACTGGATTACCTGAAGTGCCACAACCATCAGATCCTGCCCCTCTCAGGACAGAATCTAATGCAGCACGTCAGAACGCGTTCACACTGTCGACCAAGAGATCAGCACTCGGCGTATCGAGATAAAACTCGATACGAATTGTTTTATTGGATGCGACACTCGTCAGATCCAATGTAGATGTCACTAGCGACCAGTCTGCGTTTGTCGCTGTGAAGCGCGCAGGCATCGGTCGATCCGGCTGGCCGAGCTGCCAGATGGCCAGCGTTCCCCTGACCTGCCCCACACCAGCACGCACCCACGCGAAGGCCGAAATGCTATTGACGCCCTGCACAGTGAAATCCTGCGCAATCGATCCACCCGGCACCGTCGAGCGGACTGCGAGATAGAAATCTCCGGATTTCGCGGGAATTTGCGCATTCCCCTGCACTACATCGAAGCTGACCGCGTGCTCGATGTTTACGCGCCGCCATTGGGCGTTCTTTTGGTCCTCAAAGCTCGGATTTAGCAGGTACGACATTTCCTCCCCCTTGCGTTGCAACTGATGGCGGAAGTTACTACCAGGAGAACCATCCTGCAACCGCCCTAAGGAGAATCGGGCCACTATCCGTAAGATCCAAAATACGACCCGTAGCTCACTCCTAAAACTTCCGCCCCGCTTTCTCTCACCAGGCACCATTTTTCCGTCGGCAGGTACTCTTTTGTCCTTCCCTAATGATCCGCTCTGCGCATTGGTCGAGTTGCAACTCAACGGCACATGGCTGGACATCACCCTCGACGTCTACACCGGGAATCCGATCACCATCACGCGCGGGCGCCCCGACGAGGGCGCCCGCACGGATGCGGCTACCTGCGCGTTCGTCCTGAACAACGAGACCGGCAGGTACAGCCCGCGCAACCCGCGCTCTGACCTGTACGGGCGCCTTGGCCGCAACACCCCCGTGCGCGTGTCCATCGCTCCGTTCGGCCCCGCCGGGCCGCGCCTGGTGCGCTTTGTGGGCGAGGTCCCCGGATGGCCCGTGAAGTGGGGTACTCCGCACGACGTGCGCGTGTCCGTGACGGCCGCGGGCATCCTGCGCCGTCTGGGGCAGGGTGCGGCGCCGCTGCAATCTGCGATGCGTCGCGAGTTCTCCAACCCCGCCCGCACGTCCGTCGTGGCGTACTGGCCGTTGGAGGACGGGGCGGGGGCGACCGAGTTCGCTTCGGCGATGCCCGGCGCGGCTCCCATGCGCATCACCATGACCGGGATCAAACCTGCCGCCTACACCGGTCATGAGGCATCCGACGCGCTGCCCACCGTGGGCGAGGGCGCGGCTACCGGCACCGTGCCGGCCTACCCTGCTACCGGGGAAAACGCCCTGCGCTTCTTCGCCGCGTTCCCGGACACCGCGCCCGAAGCCGAGACCGTGCTGTGCAGCTTCGCCACTACCGGCATCGTCTCACGGTGGACCATCACGCTGCGCCCTGACGGGCGGCTGAGCATGTACGGCCGCACCGTTCTGGGGCTGGAGTTCGTCCGCCTGACGGGCGGCGGTAACTCCCTGCTCGGCAAGAGAGTCAACATCGGCCTTGACCTCATAGACGACGGCCCTGTCACCGACTGGCGGCTCTACTACGTCGACCTCGACGCCTACACCTACGAAGGTGGTCCGGTCCCGTCGTGGAGCGGCAACACGGTGAACAACGCCGTCGGCCGGATCACTCACATCACAGTGGGCGGCGGCACGGCGGGCGAGGTCGCCGTCGGGCATGTCGTCCTAGCCAACACCGCCGCCGCGTACACCGGGACCGGCGCCGCGTTGGTCGGATGGGCGGGCGAGAGCCTGTCTACCCGTCTGCAACGCATCGCCCGCGAGGAAAGGATTCCGTTCATCTACACCGGCCGCCTCAACGCGGCCGGTACCCGCCTCGGCGCGCAGTCCGTCGCCGCCCTGCTCGACCTCTTCCAGGAGGCCGCGGACGCTGACGGCGGCATGTTCCACGAGCAGCGCGACGCGCTCGCACTGGCCTACCGCACCCGCGCCACTCTGTACACCCAGGCGCCCGCGCTCACCCTCGACTACGCCGCCCGCGAGGTTGTCGCCCCGCTCGAACCGGTCGACGACGACCAGGCCGTGCGCAACGACGTCACGGTGGCGCGCACGGGCGGCAGCTCGGCGCGCGCGGTGTGCGAGAGCGGCCCTCTTTCGGTTCTGGCGCCGCCGGACGGCATCGGCCGGTACACCGAGAGCCGGACTCTCAACCTGTACTCCGACGATCAGTGTTCGCCCTACGCGTGGTGGGGGCTGCACCGCGGTACGTGGGACGAGGCGCGCTACCCGTCCGTGTCGGTGGCTCTGCATGAGGCGCCGCATCTGGCCGAGGCGGTCGCCGCGGTCGACGTCGGCGCCCGCGCCCGCATCCTCCACCCGCCGCCGTGGCTCCCACCGGGCACGGTCGAGCTGCTGGTCGAGGGCTACACCGAGACCCTGGGCGTGCGCACGTGGGACGTTGAGTTCACGTGCTCGCCCGGCGGGCCGTGGCTGGTCGTCACCCTCGACGACGTCGAGTACGCGGTCGTGGGAAGCGACGGCACCGAACTGGCCGCCGCCGTCGACCAGGCCGCGACCGTGCTCGACGTCCAGGTCACCGGGGGCCCGCCGTGGCCCACGGCCGCACTCCCGCTGAATACCAACGGCGACATGCCCGCCGGCCTCGACGGCTGGACCCCCTACGGCGGCACCCTGGCCCGCATCCCCACCCCGGACCGCGGGGCGGGGATGGGCGCATGGGCCGTGCAGTTCACCCCCGACGGCGTCGAGGAGTACCCCAACGTCGGCAGTGACCTCCTGCCCGTCACCGCAGGCACCCGCTACACCGTCGCGGGGTGGCTGCGCTCCGCCACCGCCCGAACCGTTGACCTCGACATCAACTGGTTTGACGCCGCGGGCGAGTACCTCGACACCTCCGCCAGCAGTCAGGCCGTGGCCGCGGGCGCATGGGTCTGGTTCGAGGAGACGTTCACCGCACCGGCCGGTAGCGCGTTCGCCAACATCGCGGCCACCGTCCCCGACCACCCACCCATCGTCGACGTGCTCATCGCGACCCGCCTCACCCTGCGCCCCACCCTCGACGGCGAGGCGCCCGGCGTGTTCCCCATCGCCGTACAGATCGGCGGCGAACACCTCGACGTGCACGGCATCGCACCGTCCACGACCGCCGGACGGCTCGCCTTCACCGTCACCCGCGGCACAGACGGCCTCGTCCTGAATCACCCCGCGAGCGCCGCCGTGCAACTCGGCCGCCCCGCATTCGCCGCCCTGTAGCTGACGCCTCTACGCCCAACGGCCGCCGCCGCAACCGCGGCGACGGCCGTTCTGCAAGGACACAAGGGCTCCCCTCGCTCGCGTCCCTGCACAGGACGCCCCTGCGTCAGCAGAGCGCGGGAGTGCCCTGCGTACCGCAAGGGCAGGGCTGGGGCCGTTGATGTCGGCGACACGGCTCCAGCTGGCCTTGTGCGAGTGATCGCGGCCCGGGGTCTAGGAGCCTGCGGGCGGCGCATACACAACCGCCCTGTTCACAGCCTAGGGCAACTCTTTCAGGACGTCAGCGGAACTGGGCCTGTTTGGCCGATAGATGCCCCCGCTTGAACACCAATCCCCCGAAACTACAACTCCGGAGGTCTCCCCTGTCCACGCCCGTTGCCCAGTGGCTACCCGGCATGCAGATGACTGCCGGACGCCTCCAATACATGCTGGAGAGGCTCTCCGAGTCTCTCACCGTCACCGCGTACGGGGCCGTCGGCATCGGGACCATAGACGACGCCCCCGCGATTCAGGCCGCGCTGAACGCCGCCAAGATCCGCGGGGGTTGGGTCATCGTCCCGCCCGGTACCTACCTGCTCGCGACACTTCCGCTCCGCATCTACCGCAACACCCGGTTGACCCTGCTCCCTGGAGCCCGTTTCGTGCGCGGCGCCGCCGAGACCATGCTCATCAACGGCGACGCCGCACAGAACCTGGGCGGCTACACCGGCCACGGCGGGATCACGATCGAGGGGGGTGTCTGGGACTGCCAGGGCACCGCACCGGGCCTGACCGCGTCGGCGATGTGCATCAGCATCGGGCACGCGCGTGACATCACCATTCGGGACGTCGAGATACGGGACGTGTCCGGCTACCACGCCATCGAACTCAACTCGACGAAGCGCGGAACCATCGAGAACTGCCGGTTCCTGGGCTACTACGACCCCGGCGCCCGCGACTTCTCCGAGGCCGTGCAACTCGACTTGGCCAAGTCAACGGGGGTGTTCGGCGGGTTCGGTCCCTACGACCACACGCCGTGCGAAGACATCCTCATATCCGGCTGCTACTTCGGGGCGTCCGGCACCAGCCTCACCACGGCGTGGCCGCGCGGTGTCGGTTCGCACTCCGCGACAATCACCAAATATCACCGCCGAATACGGGTCTCCGACTGCACCTTTGAGGGCGTCACTCAGTACGCCGTCAGTGCCTACAACTGGGAAGACGTCGCCGTGACCGGCTGCAACTTCAGCAGCTGTGGTTCCGGGGTGCGCTTCCGCACTGTGATCCTCACCGACACCGAGGACACCAAGCGGCCTGACGGCACGCAGACCGGCGCCTCACAGGCCATGCGCAACCTCACCGTGACCGGCTGCACGTTCCGCAGCGGAGGCGGTTACGACGAGCCGATCGTCGCTCTCGGCGAGACGTCCGGGCAGATCCTCAACCTGACCATCGGCGACAACGCCATCGACGGAAGCACCGGCGCACAGAACGGCATCCGTCTTCAGCAGGTACAGCGGTTCGCCATCTCCGGGAACGCCATCTCCAGCGTGGACGGCACCGCCGTGTCGATGGAGAACGCAGACAACGGCGCGGTGACCGGTAACCAGATCTACACCCCCGGCTCGCACGGCCTCACCGCCGTCACCTGCACTCACACGTCGATGACCGGGAATCAGGTCCTGTATCCGGGCGGAAATGGGGTGTTGGTCCAGGACGGCAACAACATCCACATCCGCGACAGCTACATCAAGAGCCCCGGACGCTCGGCGAACAACACGTACTACGGCATCCGCCTGAGTAGTACCGCATCATCCATCTCCCTGTCCGGGAACAAGGTCCGGCCCAACGGGTCGGGCAACGAAGCGATCAACGGTTTCTCCGCGACGAACACGTGCAGCAACGTTGCCCGCTACGGCAACGACTGGCGCGGCTCGGAGTTCACCGGGGGCGCCCTCGACGACAAGTCCCCGGCCCCGCAGACCCTCGCGACCGACCTCGCCTGAGTCCCGTGGTGCCGATGCATTCCCGCGGCACCGGCACCACGGTTGAGGCGGGACCGGCCGTGGAGGGGAGCTCAATCGCGGCCGGTGCTGCCCCCTCCCAGGCTCCTCCTTCGTAGGCGCACAAACAGATTCCGCACAGCGCATTTCCTCTACGCCGCGAGACCACCCGGCCAACCACCGCTCACCCACGCCCCGCGCACTGCGCCGGGGCTCTTTTCATGTCTGGAGACTCCTCTATGGCCCCGCCTCTGTCTGCTTCCGCCTTCCGCGACGCCATCGAAGGCGAGGGCGTCGACGTCGTGGGCGTCGGCGACTGGACGCGCCACAACCGCAACCACAAGGGCCCCTGGGGGCCCATGCGCGGCGTCATGATCCACCACACCGTGACGTCCGGCACTGCCCACTCGGTCGCCCTCTGCCGCACCGGGCACGCCATCCTGCCCGGCCCGCTGTGTCACGGCGTCATCGACAAGTCCGGCCGCTTGCACCTGGTCGGCTACGGCCGCGCCAACCATGCCGGCCTCGGCGACGACGACGTACTCGCCGCCGTCACCGCCGAACGGAAGCTGCCCGCCGACAACGAAGCGAACGCCGACGGCAACCGCTACTTCTACGGGTTCGAGTGCGTGAACATGGGCGACAACGTCGACCCGTGGCCCGAGGTCCAGGTCGAGGCCATCGCCCGCGCCGCCGCCGGTATCTGCCGCAAGCACGGGTGGGGCGCCGAATCCGTCATCGGTCACCTTGAATGGCAGCCCGGCAAGGTCGACCCGCGCGGCCCGATCGGCAAGAAGGGCGGCCCCGCACTCACCATGGCCAAGATCCGCGCCCGCGTCGACGAGCTGCTCGACGACGACGAGCCGAGCAAGCCCCCGACGCCGGGCAAGCCCAAGCCCTACACCCCGCCGCCGTTCCCCAAGGGCCTCGCCCCCGGCCGAAAGAGCCCGTCCGCCAAGCCGCTACAGCGCGCGCTGAAGGCCGCCGGATACCTCGCCAAGAGCGTGCCCGAGGCCACCACATACGGCCCGCAGACCCAAGCCGCCGTGGCTCGCTTCCACAACGCCCACCCCGCCTACCGCGCCGCGGGCAAGTCCCACGACCCGGCCATCGGCCCGCGCGGCTGGGCCGCCCTGCACCGCCTCGCCTACGCCAAGTAGGCCCCGCGCCGAGAAAAACCTCAAGTTTTTCGTCATACCGACGCGAACACTTGAGCACGCCCAGCCCGCTCCGCCGCCGCGCCGCGGAGCGGGCGTTGCCGTTCCCCCACTTCACGAAATGAGGAACCCTCCATGACCCCCGAGAACAAGCGCACCATCCGCACCGTCCTGCAAGGCGCCGTGGCGTTCGCCGTCGCCCTCCCCGGCATCGTCACCGCATCCGGCGTGCCCGACTCCCTGCCGTGGGTGGCCGGCGGCCTCGCCGTCGCGGGCGGCCTCGCCCGCGTGATGGCGTTGCCCAGCGTCGAGGCCATCCTCGACCGGTTCGGCCTCGGCCTGGTCGACGACGTGAAGGAGCCCACCGCGCCGTGACGACCTCGCCCTCACCATCCGATCCGGACGCCGTCGCGCTGGAGTTGGAGAGAATCAGGCGGACGATCGAGGTGGGGTTCACCCGCACCGACGGCGCCCTCGCGCTACTGGTGCAACGGCACGACCAGACCGACGAAGCGATCAAGGAGCACGCGCGCCGGATCGACGACCACGACACCCGCCTCGACACTGTCGAGCGCGGGGAGACCGAACGCCAGAAGCGCGACCTAGCCCGCCTCGACGCCCTCGAACGCGCTCGGTGGCCGCTGCCATCCGTGGCCGGCCTGGTCGCCCTCACCGGCCTCACTCTGTCTCTGTGGCAGCTCGCCGCCCGATAGACGCACCACGCCCCCCGTACGGCCGTTCGCGGCTGTGCGGGGGGCGCTCTTTGTGTTTGTGGTCAGATCTGGTCGGCCTTGATGCCCTCGACGAATGCCTGAAGCGCGTGGCGGTCGAGGAGCAGCGCCGCACCGGTGGGACGCTTGCTGTCCCGAAGGGCGACGAACTGCTCGTCGATGATCCCCGCCTCGACGCAGTCGGACTGCGTCCCGGATGCGGACGACTTCCACCACGTCACGGCGAGAGTCGAAGCGTCGGCGATGTGGTGGCTCATGTGTGTTCTTCCTTTATCTGTGCGATGCGTTTCACGGACGCCTCAACTGGTAGAGCAGCAGCGCGCAATCGTTCGAACGCGTCTCGGTAGTCGCCTACCTGCGTGCTGTCCTCGACGTAGATCGCTGAAGTGAGGCTCTCTACGTGGACGACATCGAGGTCGACGTGATCCTCGAATCCGAGGATCGAGTAAGAACCCATCTGACCGACATGGGGTGGGGCGTCGGTCGGCAGGATTTGAATGTTGATGTTGGGTCGCCGACTTAGCGCGAGCAGGCGGGCGAGTTGGTCCCGCATGACGCCTTGGCCGACGCACTGCGTACGTAGTGCGCCCTCTCCGATGATGGCCCACAGGGTGAGGGGTCCCTCGCGCGAGGTCAGTACGGCCTGACGGGCGAGCCTGACCTCGACAAGCGCGTCGATCTTGTCCTCGACCGCCGCCGACATGCCGATACTGGTCATGAACTCGCGGGCGTAGTCACCCGTTTGGAGAAGCCCCGGAATCACGCCTATCTGCCATGTACGAACCGATGTCGCGTCGGCCTCAAGAGAGATCAGGTCCTCGTACACGGGAGACAGGACGGCGCGGTACGACTGCCACCAGCCGCGGCGAGCACCCTCGCGAGTGAGGGCGAGCAAGGCAGAACGAAGTTCCGCGTCGTCGATGCCGTAGAGGTCGAGCAGTAGCTCGACATCGGCCTGTCGCGCGGCAACGCGTGCAGCTTCGATCCGGCTGACCTTCGCCGTGTTGAGACGTCCGCCGCTCTTCTCGGCGACATCTTCAAGCGTCCAACCGAGTTCATCGCGACGGGTCTTCAGCTTCGCGCCCAGTCGTCTCCTGCGCACTGTCGGAGCGCTCAAGGGCCCTACCCCCTTCCCCTTACCGGCCAGTCTGCCGCCTGCGTGATCGTGAGGCTACCGCCCACGTGCACGCTATGCCGGATCGTCAACGACGCCGTGCAATTTTGCATTTATTGAGTGAGTAGGTTGCACGCGAGGTGAGTTGAGGAGCACTCTGGGTGTGACGTAGTGCACTCATCTCGCGACTGAGTGCATGGGACAGGTGCCGTCATGCACCAAGCCGCCACATTTGATTGAAGGCCGCCCCCATGAACTACCAGCCCCACCCCGATGACCACGCGTCGAGCGCGGAAGACAGCGCGAGCCAGGCACCCGACGGCATGTGCCCCTTATCCGAACTCGACGCCTTGGCCGAGGACTTAGCGCGCCGAATCGACGCACACCTCGGCATTCCGCGAAGCGAGGGCCCGAGATGACGCGCACCCTCTACGCGTTCCGCGAGTACCACCTAGAGCCGAACCCGGAACCGGACGGCGAACCCATCACCCACTGCATGGAATGCGCGCACTGCGAGCAAGCCAGCCCCACAGCCGAGAACGTCGACGAGCCGCTCGACTGGGTGGTCAACCACCTGAAGACCAACCCGACGCACCTCGCATACCGCGAGCACCTCACGCGCCCTTACCGCGCCGAGCCCAGGGCAATCCTGTGACGGCCCTCATGTGCGAGCCCTGGCAAGTGCACGTGCCACCGGCGCACAACGGATTGTGGTGCGAGTGCACGCTCGCCGAACCGGCAGCGCACGGCGACCGCGAGTGGCTGCTCGCCGGGTACGCCGCACCCTCGCCACGCCTCGCCCTGCGCTGGCTCACTTCCCAGGCATCGCGCTTAGCCGACCTGATCGACCCACCCCTCGACACACAGTGGATGCCGCCGCGTGCCCTGCGAGTCGCCGCATCCGACCCGGCCCTCGACCCGGCAACCGCCCTGCGGGCATGGCCCACTGACGTCGCCGAGCACGACCAGGCGCTCACCGCGATGCGCGACGGCGGCCTCTACGCCTTCACCGTCACAGACGACCAAACGAGCTACGCACTTACAGCGCGGCCCATCCTCACCCACGCGCGCGGCTACCTACCGCCGCCCCAGGCTCCCGCCCCCTACCGCGGTCGACCGGTCGAGGCTCCCCCGCAACGGCCCTTCCTGCGGTAGGGGCGGGCCCAACAGCGGCCCGCGCTCACCCCGAGCCGGGCCGCGTCTCTCACCCAACCGAGAGGACGCACGTATGAACGCCCTCGACACCATCCGCTCTGTCGAGTTGGAGATCACCGGCACCTGTGATCTCCAATGCACGCACTGCTGCACCATGTCCGGCCCCAAGGTGAGTTCGGGCCTCATGACCCGCGACAACTGGGATGAGGTCATCACTGACGTCGCCGCCCTCGGCATCCCCGCCGTGCAGCTGATCGGCGGCGAGCCCACCCTCTCGCCGTACCTGCCCCACTACATCGAACGCGCCGCGGAACTGGGCCTGTTCGTCGAGATCTACAGCAACCTGACCCACATTCGCCCCGCCCTCTGGCATGCGTTCGACCGCCCCGGCGTCGTCCTCGCCACCTCCTACTACTCCGACCAGGCCGAGCAGCACGAGCAGATCACTCAGGGCAAGGGCAGCCACAACCGCACCCGCGCGAACATCCTCGAAGCCCTCGACCGCGGCATCCCCTTGCGCGTCGGAGTCGTCGAGGTCAACCCCGGACAACGCGTCGCGGAAGCCGAGGCCGAGCTACACGCCCTCGGCGTGAAACGCGTCGACGTCGACCGCGCCCGCAAGGTGGGCCGCGCCGCCGCGGACACCATCCCCACCGTCGATGAACTGTGCGGCCACTGCTTCCGCCACCGCGTATCCATCGACCCCGACGGCAACGTGTCCGGCTGCATCCTGAGCCGCTTCCTGGAAGCCGGAAACGTCCGCGAACGGCCCCTACGCGAGATCCTGCACGACGCCCTATGGTCTGAAATCACAGCGACCATCCCCACACCGCGCGCCGGATGCACCCCCGACGACACCAACGACTGCGACCCCAGCAACACCCCCGCGTGCAACCCCGCCTACACCACCCCCGCCGCCCCCCTCTCTCTGGAGGCCACCGCGTGAACTGGCGACCACACGCGCAAGCCCTCGCCGAGGACGTCACCCACCGCTCATCGCGATGGCGCGAACACGTGGCAGGCACCCCGCGCCACCTGTTCGTACCCCGCTGGTGGGAGCGCACTGACGACGGATGGACCCCGCAAGCCCCACACGACGAAGGCCAGTGGTACGCCGCCACCTACCGCGACACATCCCTCGTGACCCGCGTCGGCCCACACCACGCCGACCGCGCAAAGGCCGACGACCACCCCGCCGGCCGCCCCACATCCTCCGCCACCCTGCCAACTCTCGTCGTAAACATGCTGCGACACGCCTACCTCGAAGACGGCGACCAACTGCTCTACGTCGGCACCGGCACCGGATACGGCACAGCCCTCGCCGCCCGCCGTCTGCACTCCGAGCAGGTGACGAGCGTGGACGTCGACCCCTACCTCGTCGAGGCCGCACGGGAACGGCTCGACACCATCGCCCTCGGCCCCCGCGTCGAGACCGCGGACGCCACCGGCCCACTCCCCGTCGCCGCCGAGAGCACCGACCGACTCGTGTCCATGGTCTCTGTGCGCACCATCCCGCCAAGCTGGCTCACCGCGCTCTGCCGTGGCGGGCGACTCGTGACCACCATCGCGGGCACCTCACTCCTCATCACCGCAGACAAGGACAACGACGGCGGCGCCACCGGCCGCGTGCTGTGGGACCGCGCGGGATTCATGCCCGTACGCCACGGCGACGACTACCCGCCCAGCCTCGCCCCAGTGCTCGACGTCGCCCGCCACCAGGACGGCGACAGGGTCACGACCGGCCCGTATCCAGTCGTCGACGTCGAGCAGGCATGGGACCTCGATTCCATGCTCAGCGTCACAGCCCCCGGCATCGTGCACGAGTACCGCGAGCACGACGGACAACGCACCGCGATCATGGTCCACGCCGACCGTTCATGGGCCCGTGCGACCGCCAGCGGCACCGACCGGCCCACCGTCCACCAGGGCGGGCCCCGCCGCCTGTGGGACATCCTCGACGGCATCCGTCACGACTGGCTCGCCACCGGGGAACTCCCCGTGCGGGGCGCCCGAGTCTTCATCAGCCCCGACGGCCGCACCGTCCTCGCCCGCGGCAAGTGGCACGCCACGCTTTAACCGTTGACGGCGCAGCGCGCCCCCTAGGTGAGCCTCAGGGGGCGCGCTGCTGTATCCGTTCGCGCGCACGTCGGGCACAGCAACACATGCCGCCCCGCTGTACCCCAGCGTGCCCCAAGTGCCAGGATCGGAAGGGGTTGACCTGCACTCACAACCGCAGAAGAATCCAAGCGGTTGCGAGATTGGTCTAAACCACGAGCCGGAATTGTCTGCATGTTGTTGGGAGCCCACCAGTGAACGAGCGTCCGTCCATCGCCAACATGCTTAAAGAAGAGCGAAGGTTCGCGCCGCCGGCCGACCTGGCGGCCAACGCCAACGTCACCGCGGAGGCGTACGAACAGGCCAAGGCTGACCGGCTCGGCTTCTGGGCCGAGCAGGCCCGCCGGCTGACCTGGGCCACCGAGCCGACCGAGACGCTCGACTGGACGAACCCGCCGTTCGCCAAGTGGTTCGCCGACGGCAAGCTGAACGTCGCGTACAACTGCGTGGACCGTCACGTCGAGGCGGGCCACGGCGACCGTGTGGCAATCCACTTCGAGGGTGAGCCCGGCGACAGCCGGGCCATCACCTACGCCGAGCTCAAGGACGAGGTCAGCCGGGCGGCCAACGCGCTGACCGAGCTGGGCGTCCAGCAGGGCGACCGCGTCGCCGTCTACCTGCCGATGATCCCCGAGGCGGTCATCTCGATGCTGGCCTGCGCCCGCATCGGCGCCGCGCACTCCGTGGTCTTCGGCGGGTTCTCCGCCGACGCCATCGCCAAGCGCGTGGCGGACGCCGACGCCAAGGTCGTCATCACCTCCGACGGTGGCTACCGCAGGGGCAAGCCCGCCGCCCTCAAGCCCGCCGTGGACGACGCCGTCTCACGCGAGGGAAGCTCCGTCGAGCACGTCCTCGTCGTGCGCCGCACCGGGCAGGACGTGGCGTGGAGCGAGGGCCGCGACGTGTGGTGGCACGAGCTGACCGAGCGCCAGTCGGCCGAGCACGCCCCCGAAGCCTTCGACGCCGAGAACCCGCTGTTCATCCTCTACACCTCGGGGACGACGGGTAAGCCGAAGGGCATCCTGCACACCTCCGGCGGCTACCTCACGCAGGCCGCGTACACCCACCACGCCGTCTTCGACCTCAAGCCGGAGACGGACGTCTACTGGTGCACGGCCGACATCGGCTGGGTCACCGGGCACTCGTACATCACGTACGGTCCGCTGGCCAACGGCGCGACGCAGGTCATGTACGAGGGCACGCCCGACACCCCGCACCAGGGGCGCTTCTGGGAGATCGTCCAGAAGTACGGCGTGACCATCCTCTACACCGCACCGACCGCGATCCGGACGTTCATGAAGTGGGGCGACGACATCCCCGCGAAGTTCGACCTGTCCAGCCTGCGCGTCCTCGGCTCGGTCGGTGAGCCGATCAACCCCGAGGCCTGGATGTGGTACCGCAAGAACATCGGCGCCGACACCTGCCCCATCGTGGACACCTGGTGGCAGACCGAGACCGGCGCCATGATGATCTCGCCGCTGCCCGGCGTCACCGAGACCAAGCCGGGCAGCGCCCAGCGCGCCCTGCCGGGCATCTCGGCGACCGTCGTCGACGACGAGGCCCGCGAGGTGCCCGACGGCGGGGGCGGCTACCTCGTCCTGACCGAGCCGTGGCCCTCCATGCTGCGCACCATCTGGGGCGATGACCAGCGCTTCCTGGACACCTACTGGTCACGCTTCGAGGGCAAGTACTTCGCCGGGGACGGCGCCAAGAAGGACGACGACGGCGACATCTGGCTCCTGGGCCGGGTGGACGACGTGATGCTCGTGTCCGGGCACAACATCTCCACCACCGAGGTCGAGTCCGCCCTCGTCTCCCACCCCTCGGTCGCCGAGGCGGCGGTCGTGGGCGCGGCCGACGAGACCACCGGGCAGGCCATCGTCGCGTTCGTGATCCTGCGGGGCACGGCGAACGCCGACGACGAGGGCCTCGTGGCCGACCTGCGCAACCACGTGGGCGCGACGCTCGGCCCGATCGCCAAGCCCAAGCGCATCCTCCCGGTGGCCGAGCTGCCGAAGACGCGCTCCGGGAAGATCATGCGGCGGCTGCTCCGCGACGTCGCCGAGAACCGCGAGCTGGGTGACGTCACCACCCTCACGGACTCCTCCGTGATGGACCTGATCCAGACCAAGCTGCCGGCCGCGCCGAGCGAGGACTAGTCAGAACCGAGTCGACGAGGGGCATCCGGCACCGCGCCGGGTGCCCCTCTTGCGCATAAAGTGACGATCGCCGGATAGGTCCGGTCGCATGTTGGGTACGCTGAGGACCGCGTCAACATCGCGACAACATCGCGACAAGAAGAACCTAGGTGCGCCGGGAAGTCTGGTCGGCAAGTGTTTTGTCCTGCCTACCGACCGGAGGTCGACCCCCGTGGCCGCGCCCGCACCCAGCAACGCACCCCGCAACAACCGCAAGGTCCTCGGCCGGCTCTCGCTGCCCGAACGGAACTTCGTCGCGAACGCGCTGCGTGCCGAGACCGTCGGTGGCGTCCTCCTCCTCGTGGCCGCGGTCACCGCGCTGATCTGGGCGAACACCGCCGGCGGATCGTACGAGACCGTGAGCGGCTTCCACGTCGGGCCCTCCGCCCTCGGCCTGGACCTCTCCCTCGCGCACTGGGCGGCCGACGGACTGCTGGCCGTCTTCTTCTTCGTCGCCGGCATCGAACTCAAGCGTGAGCTCGTCGCGGGCGACCTGCGCGACCCGAAGGCCGCCGCGCTGCCCGTCATCGCCGCGCTCTGCGGCATGGCCGTACCCGCTCTCGTATACGTCCTGGTCAACACCGTCGGCGGCGGCTCCCTGAGTGGCTGGGCGGTGCCGACCGCCACCGACATCGCCTTCGCGCTCGCCGTCCTCGCGGTCATCGGCACCTCGCTGCCGTCCGCGCTGCGCGCCTTCCTGCTCACGCTCGCCGTCGTCGACGATCTCTTCGCGATCCTGATCATCGCGGTGTTCTTCACCAGCGACCTCGACTTCGCGGCGCTCGGCGGCGCGTTCATCGGCCTCGCGGTCTTCTGGCTGCTGCTCCGCAAGGAAGTACGCGGCTGGTACGTCTACGTTCCGCTGGCCCTGGTCATCTGGGGCTTGATGTACAACAGCGGCATCCACGCCACGATCGCCGGTGTCTCGATGGGCCTGATGCTGCGCTGCACCCGCCGCGAGGGCGAGGAGCACTCGCCGGGCGAGCACATCGAGCACTTGGTGCGTCCCCTCTCGGCGGGACTCGCCGTACCGCTGTTCGCGCTGTTCAGCGCCGGTGTCGCGGTGTCGGGCGGCGCGCTGGGGGACGTGTTCAGCAAGCCGGAGACGCTCGGTGTCGTCCTCGGTCTCGTGGTCGGCAAGGCGGTCGGCATCTTCGGCGGCACCTGGCTCGCGGCCCGCTTCACCAAGGCCGAGCTCAACGAGGAACTCGCCTGGGCGGACGTGTTCGCGGTCGCCTCGCTGGCCGGTATCGGCTTCACCGTCTCGCTCCTGATCGGTGAACTCGCCTTCGCCGAGGACCCACTGCTCACCGACGAGATCAAGGCAGCCGTCCTGATGGGGTCTCTCATCGCGGCCGTGCTTTCAGGGATCCTGCTCAAGGTGCGCAACGCCCGCTACCGCGCGCTGTACGAGCACGAGGAGCGCGACGACGACCTCGACGGCATCCCGGACGTGTACGAACAGGACAAGCCGGAGTACCACCTGCGGATGGCCGCGATCTATGAGAAGAAGGCGGCCGAACACCGCAGGCTTGCCGAAGTGTCGGCCGGGGCACGCGCCGAGGACGACGGTCCGGCATGATCTGAGCAGACTTGACTGCGCAGACTGAGCTGAGCGGTCGTACCGGAACAGACGTATGTGAGCAGGCTTACGCAGGCTTACGGAGAAGGGGAGAAGCGATGAGCGCACCCGACGGGCCCGTCGGCACCGAACGCAGCCTCGGCCAGCTGGTCTCCACGGCGACCAGCGAGATGTCGGCGCTGGTGCACGACGAGATCGCGCTGGCCAAGGCCCAGCTGCGGCAGGACGTCAAGCGGGGTGCGGTCGGCGGCGGCGCGTTCGCCGCCGCGGGGGCGGTGCTGCTCTTCTCGCTGCCGATGCTGAGCTTCGCCCTGGCGTACGGCATCCGTACCTGGAGCGGCTGGAACATGGCCATCTGCTTCGTGCTCTCCTTCGCGGCGAACGTGCTGGTCGCGGGCGTGCTCGCCCTGATCGGCGTCGTCTTCGCCAAGAAGGCCAAGAAGGGCAAGGGGCCGCAGAAGGCCGCCGCATCGGCCAAGCAGACGGCTGCCGTACTGCAGAACGTGAAGCCGCACCCGCGTTCGATCGGCCCCGCGCCCGCCGTGGGCGCCACCCTCGACCGTGGCGGTGAGAAGCCTGCGGCTGTGGCACGCTCGTCTTCATGACGGACCCCGCCACGCCCGCCCCCCATCCGGCCCAACCCGCGTCACTCGTACGCATCGAAGGACCGTGGACCCATCGGGACGTCGCCGCCAACGGCGCCCGCTTCCACATCGCCGAGATGGGTGACGGGCCGCTCGTCCTGCTGCTGCACGGCTTCCCGCAGTTCTGGTGGACCTGGCGGCACCAGATGGTGGCGCTCGCCGACGCGGGTTTCCGGGCGGTCGCGATGGACCTGCGGGGCGTGGGCGGCAGCGACCGTACGCCACGGGGTTACGACCCGGCGAACCTCGCGCTCGACATCACGGGCGTCGTACGGTCGCTCGGCGAGCCGGATGCCGCGCTCGTCGGGCACGACCTGGGCGGCTACCTCGCGTGGACGGCGGCCGTGATGCGGCCCAAACTGGTGCGCCGCCTCGCCGTCTCCTCGATGCCGCACCCGCGGCGCTGGCGCTCGGCGATGTTGTCGGACCGCAGGCAGACCGCCGCGGCCTCGTACGTGTGGGGCTTTCAGCGGCCGTGGGTGCCGGAGCGTCAACTCGTCGCCGATGACGCCGCTCTGGTGGGGCGTCTGGTGCGGGACTGGTCGGGGCCGCGGCTGCCGGACGACGAGTCGGTGGAGACGTACCGCCGTGCCATGACGATCCCGTCGACGGCGCACTGCTCGGTCGAGCCGTACCGCTGGATGGTGCGGTCGATGGCCCGCCCCGACGGCATCCAGTTCAACCGGCGCATGAAGCGCCCCGTGCGGGTTCCCACGCTGCATCTGCACGGCTCGCTGGACCCCGTGATGCGCACGCGCAGCGCCGCCGGCTCGGGCGAGTACGTCGAAGCACCGTACCGGTGGCGGCTGTTCGACGGTCTGGGGCACTTTCCGCAGGAGGAGGACCCCGTCGCCTTCTCCACCGAGCTGGTCAACTGGCTGAAGGATCCCGAGCCGGACCGGTAGGCCGTACGGACGCGTGTGCGGGGTCGAATCCAAGCCAGGGGAACACCAGTTCTTCGAACGGCCAATTGCCTCCCGCATAGGCCAATTGGGGCCCGTGCGCGCGATTACCGACCTTGGGGCACGGGCACACGTCGGGGTATGGGCTGGACGCACGACTACAGTGACGCAGCACGCAACCGCCGCTCAGCCATCGCGCTGAACAGCCGTGAGATGAGGGGCGGTCCCCATGATCCGGGCCATGAAGGCCCCGCTCAAGGCATCGGCATCCCCCGCATCCTGCGCCGCAGGGCCCGCTGGGTCTCGGCGCGGCTGAGGCATACGCGCGACTGAGACATACGCGCGACCTGGGCATACGCGCGACTGATCCGGACCGATCCGGCTGCTCCCCCGACTGCGCGCCGGCTAGAGCGCGCAGCCCTCGCTGTCGACCTCTTGGTTGGCGGTGCGGCCTGCCTTGATGTCCTCGCGGACCTCGTCGGCGGTGAGGGCGTATCCGGTGTCCGGGTCGTCGAGCGACTTCGCGAACACCACGCCGTACACCTTGCCTTCGGGCGTGAGCAGCGGCCCGCCCGAGTTGCCCTGGCGGACGGTCGCGTAGAGCGAGTACACGTCGCGGCGCACGGTGCCCCGGTGGTAGATGTCCGGGCCGTTGGCCGTGATGCGACCCCGCACGCGCGCGGGGCGGACGTCGTACGGGCCGTTCTCCGGAAAGCCCGCGACGATCGCGTTGTCACCGCTGGCCGCGTCCTTCGACGTGAACTGCAGCGCGGGCGCGTCGAGCGTCGGCACGTCCAGTACGGCGATGTCGCGCTCCCAGTCGTAGAGCACGACCTTCGCGTCGTACGTCCTGCCGTCTCCGCCTATCTGCACCGTCGGCTCGTCCACGCCGCCGACCACGTGCGCGTTGGTCATCACGCGGCGCTCGGAGAAGACGAAGCCGGTGCCTTCGAGGACCTTGCCGCAGCCGCGCGCCTCGCCCTGCACCTTCACGATGGAGCGACGGGCCTTCGTGGCGACCTCGCTCTTGGCGAGCTTGGGGTCGGGGGCCTGGACCTCGGTGATGGGCTCGTTCGAGAACGGGCTGAAGACCTGCGGGAAGCCGTTGCGCGCAAGGACCGAGGAGAAGTCCGCGAACCAGGTGTCCGCCTGGTCGGGCAGCGTGCGCGAAACGCCGAGCAGGATCTTGGAGTTGCGTACTTCCTTGCCGACCGTCGGCAGTGTCGTGCCCGCGAGGGCGGAGCCGATCAGCCAGGCGACCAGGAGCATCGCCAGTACGTTGACCAGCGCGCCGCCCGTGGCGTCCAGGGCGCGGGCCGGCTGCCAAGTGATGTACCGGCGGAGCTTGTTGCCCAGGTGCGTGGTGAAGGCCTGGCCGATGGAGGCACAGACGATCACGATGACCACGGCCACGACGGCGGCCGTCGTGCCCACCGCTCCCTCGTCGTCCGTGAGGGCGCCCCAGATGATGGGCAGCAGGTACACCGCGACGAGTCCGCCGCCCAGAAAACCGATCACCGACAGGATGCCGACGACGAATCCCTGGCGGTAGCCGACGACCGCGAACCATACGGCGGCGACCACCAAAAGGATGTCCAGCACGTTCACCGATTCAATCCTCGCCTCGCATCGCGGTCGCCACGTCCCCGCAACCTTGTCATGCGCGCCAGTCGAGCGGCACCTGCTTGGTGCGGTCCCAGGGGCGCTCCCAGCCTGCGAAGTGCAGGATTCTGTCGATCACTCCAGCCGTAAAACCCCAGACCAGAGCGGATTCGACGAGGAAGGCCGGGCCTTGGTGGCCGCTCGGATGAACCGTCGTCGCGCGGTTGCCGGGATCCGTGAGATCGGACACGGGGACCGTGAAGACGCGGGCCGTCTCGGCCGGATCGACGACGCCGACGGGACTGGGTGATCGCCACCAACCCAGTACGGGCGTGACGACGAAATTGCTCACCGGGATGAAGAGCTTGGGCAGCACGCCGAAGAGCTGGACGCCCCGGGGATCGAGCCCGGTCTCCTCCTCGGCCTCGCGCAGGGCGGCGCGCAAGGGGCCGTCGTCGAGCGGATCGCCGTCCTCGGGGTCGAGGGAGCCGCCGGGGAAGGAGGGCTGGCCCGCGTGCGAGCGAAGGCTGCCGGAACGCTCCATCAGGAGCAGCTCGGGGCCGTGTGTGCCCTCTCCGAAGAGGACCAGTACGGCGGACTGGCGTCCGGCGCCGCTCTCCGGGGGCAGGAAGCGGCTGAGTTGGGTCGGTCGGACCGTCTCGGCCGCGTGTGCGACCGGATCCAGCCAGGCGGGGAGGCCTTCAGTACTGAGGCGCACAGGGCGCACGTTTCCGTCGGGGCCAGCTGTGCCGCCGCGTCCCTGGAAGCCGTTCCCATCGCTCATGTGCGTATCGCTCGTGTCGGTTGTCTCGCTCGTGTCGCTCGCGTGCGTCATCTGCACCCCCGTCCAACTGTGGACAACGCCTGTGAACCCTCGGTTGGTTCCTCGCTCATGCGGCGCCCAGCGGGGGCGCGGCCTTCCCCGGATAGTCCGGCGGGGGCTTGAGGCGCTGGCCCGGCAGGCCGCCCATCTCGTACTTCAGGAGCTTCTTCGCCTTCTCGGGATCGGTCTCGCCCTCTCCGTACGCCGGGCAGAGATCGGCGATCGGACAGGCGCCGCAGGCGGGCTTGCGGGAGTGGCAGATGCGGCGGCCGTGGAAGATCACGCGGTGCGAGAGCATCGTCCACTCGCTCTTCGGGAAGAGGTCGGCGACGGCGGCCTCGACCTTCACCGGGTCGGTCTCCTCAGTCCACTTCCAGCGCCTGACGAGGCGTCCGAAGTGGGTGTCCACGGTGATGCCGGGGACCCCGAAGGCGTTCCCGAGCACGACGAACGCGGTCTTGCGTCCTACGCCGGGGAGCTTGACCAGGTCCTCTATGCGGCCGGGGACCTCGCCGCCGTGGTGGTCCCTGAGGGCCGTGGCGAGCCCCATGATCGACTTTGTCTTCGCCCGGAAGAAGCCGGTCGGCCGGATCAACTCCTCGACCTCTTCGGGGCTGGCGGCCGCGAGGTCCTCCGGGGTCGGGTACGCGGCGAAGAGGCGCGGGGTCGTCTGATTCACCCGCAGGTCGGTGGTCTGCGCGGAGAGGACCGTGGCGACGAGGAGCTCGAAGGGGTTCTCGAAGTCCAGCTCGGGGTGGGCGTACGAATACACCTCGGCGAGCCCACGGTTGATGCGGCGGGCTCGGCGGACGAGGGAGGTGTGGGACTCGGGCTTGCCCTTGGTCTCGGCCTTCGTCGGAGCGGCCTTCTTGGTGGGGGTGGTCTTCTTGGCTGCCGGGGCCTTCTTGGCCGCGGGGGCCTTCTTGGCCGGGGTGGACTTCGCCGCGGCGGCGGTGGCCTGAATCTGCTCCGAAGGCTTGCTCACCGGTGGCACCCTTGTCCCTTTTGTCGCATTCTCTGGCTCAGTGGATGTATGTTCGCCCACAGCGGAATCCGGTTGGGCTGTAGCCTTCCCGGTACTCCTGGCCTGGGCTCCCACCGGCTTTTTGGACACCCGGCCAGCCTAGAGCCCGACACTGACATCCGCCCTTGACCCCATGGATCGGCCCCCAATTGGCCCCCTCCCGCACAGCTTGCGACGCCGGTGCGGCAGACTTGTGACTGATCACACTGTTTGGACCGTCCGGCAAAATGGGGGGCCACAGTCCCCTGATGCAGGCCGACAAGGAGAGAACTCGTGGACGACGTTCTGCGGCGCGCCCCGCTCTTCGCGGCGCTCGATGATGAGCAGGCCGCGGAGCTCCGCGCCTCCATGAGTGAGGTGACGCTCGCGCGCGGGGATGCGCTTTTCCATGAAGGTGACCCCGGAGACCGCCTTTACGTGGTCACCGAGGGCAAGGTGAAGCTTCACCGCACCTCACCCGACGGCCGCGAGAACATGCTCGCGGTGCTCGGTCCCGGCGAGCTCATCGGTGAGCTCTCGCTGTTCGACCCGGGTCCGCGTACGGCCACCGCCTCCGCGCTCACCGAGGTCAAGCTGCTCGGCCTCGGCCACGGTGATCTTCAGCCGTGGCTGAACGCACGGCCCGAGGTGGCCGCGGCGCTGCTGCGTGCCGTCGCTCGGCGCCTGCGCAAGACGAACGACCAGATGTCCGATCTGGTCTTCTCCGACGTGCCCGGGCGTGTGGCCCGCGCCCTTCTCGACCTGTCGCGCCGCTTCGGCGTGCAGTCCGAAGAGGGTATTCACGTGGTGCACGACCTCACGCAGGAAGAGCTGGCCCAGCTGGTCGGCGCGTCCCGCGAGACGGTCAACAAGGCTCTGGCGGACTTCGCCGGGCGCGGCTGGCTTCGGCTTGAGGCTCGCGCGGTGATTTTGCTGGACGTGGAGCGGTTGGCGAAGCGTTCTCGCTGACGCGGGACGCTGACGCTGTTTCTTGTACGTGGATGGGGTCCCGCCTCTCTGAGGCTGGGCCCCATCCGTGCTTCCGCACAAGCATTTCCCACCCACCCACCCGATTGCCCCGCGGTGTGGGGTGGGTGGGTTGCGCCTTGGTGGGGTGGGTGGGCGCGAGACCCCCCGGAGCGAGCAGGCTGGTGTTGGGGCTAGATCAAGCCGTGTTCCTGCAAGTAGTCCAGTTGTGCCCTGACCGACAGTTCCGCTGCCGGCCACAAGGAGCGGTCCACGTCCGCGTAGACGTGGGCGACCACGTCCGACGGGGCCGCGTGGCCGTTCTCCACGGCCGTCTCGACCTGGGCGAGGCGGTTCGCGCGGTGGGCCAGGTAGAACTCGACGGCGCCCTGGGCGTCATCGAGGACCGGACCGTGGCCCGGCAGGACCGTGTGCACGCCGTCGTCGACCGCCAGGGACCGCAGGCGCCGCAGGGAGTCCAGATAGTCCCCCAGGCGGCCGTCAGGGTGCGCCACGACCGTCGTACCGCGGCCCAGGACCGTATCGCCCGTCAGGACCGCCTGATCGGCCGGGAGATGGAAGCAGAGGGAGTCCGCGGTGTGACCCGGCGTCGGGACCACCCGGAGTTCGAGGCCGCCCGTCGTGATCACGTCACCCGCGCCAAGCCCCTCGTCGCCCAGACGCAGCGCCGGGTCGAGGGCCCGGACCTTGGTGCCGGTCAGCTCGGCGAAGCGCGCGGCGCCCTCCGCGTGGTCGGGGTGGCCGTGGGTGAGGAGGGTGAGCGCGACCCGCTGCCCGGCCTTCTCGGCGGTGGCGATGACGTGCTGGAGGTGTCCGTCGTCCAGGGGCCCCGGGTCGACGACGACCGCAAGACCGGAGCCAGGCTCGGAGACGATCCAGGTGTTGGTCCCGTCCAGCGTCATCGCGGAGGCGTTGGGGGCCAGGACGTTGACCGCGCGGGCGGTGGCGGGACCGCTGAGGACTCCGCCCCGGGGCTGCCCGGGAAGGGCGGCGGCTTCGGTCATGCGGGGGTGACTCCCGTCCGGTTCGTGGCAGGGGCGGCGGGATCAGGCGTGGCCGTGGCCGTGGTCATGCTGAACCCCCCGTAGGGATGTGCTTGGTGAACTCTTCGTGGCCCGGCCAGGTCAGCACCAACTCGCCGTCCTCCAGGCGCGCTTGCGCCAGTACGGGGGTGAGGTCGCGCTCCGGGGCTGCGGCCAGGGCGTCCGCGGCCGACCCGTAGCGGCTCAGTTGGCGCAGGGTGGCGATGGTGGGCGGCATCATCAGGAGGTCGCCCTTGTCGTAACCCGCCGTGGCCTCCCCCGGAGCGATCCACACCGTACGGTCGGCCTCCGTGGAGGCGTTGCGCGTGCGCTGCCCCTCCGGGAGGGCCGCCACGAAGAAGAACGTGTCGTAGCGCTTCGGCTCAAACTCCGGAGTGATCCACCGGGCCCAGGCGCCGAGCAGGTCACTACGGAGGACCAGATCCCTGCGGTCGAGGAATTCCGCGAAGGAGAGCGCGCGGGCCACCAGCGCCTCCCGGTCGGCCTCCCAGTCGTCGCCCGTGGTGTCGCCGACGACGCTCGACGGGGTCGGCCCCGCGAGCAGTACACCCGCCTCCTCGAACGTCTCGCGTACGGCGGCGCACACGATCGCCTGGGCCCCCGGCTCGTCCACACCGAGGCGCGCCGCCCACGTCGTGAGGGACGGGCCCGCCCAGCGCACGAGGCGGTCGTCGTCACGCGGGTCCACGCCCCCGCCCGGATACGCGTACGCGCCTCCGGCGAAGGCCATGGAGGCGCGTCTGCGCAGCATGTGTACGGCGGGGCCCACCACGGAGTCACGGGAGTCACCGGAAACCCGGGAGTCCCGCAGGAGCATGACCGTGGCCGCCCGGCGCGGAGTCGCCGGCGTCAGTTCGCCGCTGCTCAGCGCACGGATGCGGTCGGGCCACTCCGGGGGGTACCACTGCCCATTAGCCATGGGCGGAGGCTATCCCCTGGTGGGCGGATGTTCGAGAGGCAACTATCGGGTGCCAGAAGGCAGCGATCAGGCCACGCGGAGGACGGACTACGCCTCGGTCAGCTCCACCTGGATCTCGACCTCGACCGGCGCGTCCAGCGGCAGGACCGCCACGCCCACGGCGCTGCGGGCGTGCACGCCCTTGTCGCCGAGCACCTCGCCGAGCAGCTCGCTCGTGCCGTTGAGCACCGCGGGCTGGCCCGTGAAGTCCGGGGCCGAGGCCACGAAACCGACGACCTTCACGACGCGGGCGATCCGGTCGAGGTCACCGGCGACGGACTTCACCGCGGCGAGCGCGTTCAGCGCGCACGTGCGGGCCAGTTCCTTGGCCTCCTCGGGGGTCACCTCTCCGCCGACCTTGCCGGTCATCGGAAGCTTGCCCTCCACCATCGGGAGCTGGCCCGCGGTGTAGACGTACACACCGGACTGGACAGCCGGCTGGTAGGCGGCGAGCGGCGGCACGACCTCGGGCAGCGTCAGGCCGAGTTCGGCCAGTTTCGCCTCGACGTTGCCGCTCATGCCTGCCTCTCCCGCTTCAGGTAGGCCACGAGCTGCTCAGGGTTGTTCGGCCCGGGCACGACCTGGACGAGCTCCCAGCCGTCCTCGCCCCAGGTGTCCAGAATCTGCTTCGTGGCATGGACGAGCAGCGGCACGGTTGCGTATTCCCACTTGGTCATATGGCCGACTGTAGCCGTTGTGAGGCACTGCTCACGGTGGCCTCCTGCTTAGCCCGGACGGCGACTGGTTAGGCTCGGAAGTGTGAGCAGGCTCCAGGTCGTCAGCGGCAAGGGCGGTACCGGCAAGACCACGGTGGCCGCCGCACTCGCGCTCGCCCTCGCGACGGAGGGCAAGCGCACCCTCCTCGTGGAGGTGGAGGGCAGACAAGGCATCGCGCAGCTCTTCGAGACCGAAGCGCTGCCGTATGAGGAGCGGAAGATCGCCGTCGCTCCCGGGGGCGGGGAGGTGTATGCCCTTGCCATCGATCCAGAACTGGCGTTGCTCGACTACCTCCAGATGTTCTACAAGCTGGGGGGCGCGGGACGCGCGCTCAAGAAACTCGGCGCCATCGACTTCGCCACCACGGTGGCTCCCGGTCTGCGGGACGTCCTGCTGACCGGCAAGGCCTGCGAGGCCGTACGCCGCAAGGACAAGAGCGGGCGTTACGCGTACGACTGCGTGGTGATGGACGCGCCGCCCACCGGCCGCATCACGCGCTTCCTGAACGTGAACGACGAGGTCGCGGGCCTGGCCAAGATCGGCCCGATACACAACCAGGCGCAGGCCGTGATGCGCGTCCTGAAGTCTCCGGAGACAGCGGTCCACCTGGTGACGCTCCTTGAGGAGATGCCCGTCCAGGAGACCGCCGACGGGATCGCCGAGCTGCGCGCGGCCAAGCTTCCCGTGGGGCGCGTCATCGTGAACATGGTGCGGCCCGCGCTCCTCGACGAGGCGTCCCTGGAACTCGGCCTCGGCCAGACCCCGCGTACCGCCATCGCCAAGTCCCTGTCCGCCGCCGGGCTCGGCGGGGCACGCCGCGGCGGCGTCGCCGAGCGCCTCGTGGACCCGCTCCTGGAGCAGGCCGCCGAGTACGCCGAGCGGCACGCCCTGGAGGGCTCCCAGCGGGCCGTTCTGGGCGATCTCGGCCTCCCCCTGCACGAACTCCCCCTGCTGGCCGGGGGAATGGACCTGGCGGGGCTCTACGAACTCGCCACGGAACTGCGGAAGCAAGGGATCGCATGACTTCGGACCCGGCACGGAACCCGGACACGACTCGTCCCCTGGACCCGGCCCGCACGCTCGACGTGGACGCCCTGCTCGACGACCCGAAGACCCGCATCGTGGTGTGCTGCGGCTCCGGAGGCGTCGGCAAGACGACCACGGCCGCCGCGCTCGGCCTGCGCGCCGCCGAACGGGGCCGCAAGGTCGTCGTCCTGACCATCGACCCGGCGCGCCGGCTCGCGCAGTCCATGGGGATCGATTCCCTCGACAACGTCCCCCGCCAGGTCAAGGCCATCGAGGGCGCCTCCGGCGACGGCGAGCTGCACGCCATGATGCTCGACATGAAGCGCACCTTCGACGAGATCGTCGAGGCGCACGCGGACAAGGAGCGCGCGGCAGCGATCCTCGGCAACCCCTTCTACCAGTCGCTTTCGGCGGGCTTCGCGGGCACGCAGGAGTACATGGCGATGGAGAAGCTGGGGCAGTTGCGCTCCCGTGACGAGTGGGACCTGATCGTCGTCGACACGCCGCCGTCGCGTTCGGCCCTGGACTTCCTCGACGCGCCGAAGCGCCTCGGCTCCTTCCTGGACGGGAAGCTGATCCGAGTGCTGATGGCCCCCGCCAAGGTGGGCGGCCGGGCCGGGATGAAGTTCCTGAACGTCGGGATGTCGATGATGACGGGGGCCCTGGGCAAGCTGCTCGGCGGTCAACTGCTGCGTGATGTCCAGACGTTCGTGGCCGCGATGGACACCATGTTCGGCGGCTTTCGTACCCGCGCGGACGCCACGTACCGGCTGCTCCAGGCGCCGGGCACGGCGTTCCTCGTGGTGGCGTCGCCTGAGCGGGACGCGCTGCGGGAAGCGGCGTACTTCGTGGAGCGCCTGGCGGCCGACGACATGCCGCTCGCGGGTCTCGTGCTGAACAGGGTGCACAGCAGCGGCGCCGCTCAGCTCTCGGCCGAGCGGGCACTTGCCGCCGCGGAAAATCTTGATGAGAGCCGCATTGTGGATCAGGAGGACGGGAAGGAAGGTGTTCGTAGCTCCCGCGAGGCCTCCCCCGAGGCGCCCCACGAGGCATCCCCCGAGGCTCCCGGCAACTCCCACGAGGCCCCCGGCAGTTCCGAGACCCCCGCACCTTCTGACACGCCTTCCGAAGAGACCTCTGAAGCCTCCGCAGAGACGTCTGCGACCTCCGCCGAGCCTCATGACGCTCAGCAGCCCGTGGCGCAGCTGACGGCCGGTCTGCTGCGCCTGCACGCGGAACGCATGCGGCTGCTCGCGCGCGAACAGCGCACGCGCGATCGCTTCACCGCGCTTCACCCCGAGGTGGCCGTGGCCGAAGTGACGGCGCTGCCGGGCGACGTGCACGACCTGGCAGGCCTTCGGGCCATCGGGGAACGGCTCGCGGCCGGTGCTGATGGTGATGCGGCCGGAGCAGCCTGAGCCACTGAGCAGCCGAGCTGCCCGAGCAGCAGGTTTCACCCACTGCCACGCGGTCGGTGGGGCACCCCTACGGGGGCTCCCCGCCGCCATGCGGCCGACGGGCGCTACCCCACTGCGGCGTAGCTCTCGTACGTCTCGTCGTCCTCCAAGTCCACGGGCAGCAGGCCCGCGCCACGCTCGTACTCGGAGCGCGCCGTCTCCAGCAGACGGCGCCACGAGGTGACCGTGGGACGCCTGCGCAGCAATGCGCGGCGCTCCCGCTCAGTCATGCCACCCCACACGCCGAATTCGACGCGGTTGTCCAGCGCGTCGGCCAGGCACTCCGTGCGCACCGGGCATCCGGTGCACACCGCCTTGGCCCTGTTCTGCGCTGCTCCTTGAACGAACAGTTCATCTGGATCGGTAGTGCGGCAGGCCGCCTGCGCACTCCAGTCGGTTACCCAGCCCATACCGGCGCCGTCCTCTCCCGAATCGAGGCTCCCCCACGGCGGCAGCGGCATATTCACCGCCGCCAGTTGAGGACGTTACGGAAGGTGGGCACAGCGCAACACCCCCTTCGGGCCCAATCTTGAATGGCCCGAACGGACTATGCGTAAGCGGCAGATCACCCGACGGAGTGAGCTGGCGACATGCGTGATTAACCCGGCAAATGCGGGCACTTCAGCTGAGTCACAACGGGCATCGAATGCCGCATGAGGCGAATTCGGGCACTTCCCCGGGCCATCTGGATGAGCAGAGGGGGGAGCCCATTCGGGATTCGGGACCGAGAGAGGGGTTGTTGCCGAACCGCACTGCTGTGACAGTTGAGAGCAGCTTAGGCCAAGGCATTGAGGCGTGTCCGGCGAATCAGAACGTAGGCTGCCCCCATGGGAAAGAAGCGCTCGGGCGGTGGTCTGTCACCAACTCAGCAGGCCGCGAAGTTCCTAGGTGTCAGCGTGCTTGCGGGAGCCGTGCTGGCAGGCATCGCCCTGCCCGCGGCCGGCGCGCTCGGCCTCGCGGCGAAGGGCTCGGTGGAGGAGTTCGACGAGATCCCGTCCAACTTGGAGCAGCCGCCGCTGAGTCAGCGCACCACGATCCTCGACAGCGAGGGCGGCTCCATCGCCACGGTCTACTCGCGTGACCGCACGGTGGTCCCCCTCAAGGAGATCTCGCCGTACATGCAGAAGGCGATCGTCGCGATCGAGGACTCGCGCTTCTACGAGCACGGCGCGATCGACGCGAAGGGCATCCTTCGCGCGCTGAACCAGAACGCGCAGAGCGGCGGCGTCTCCCAGGGCGCGTCCACACTCACGCAGCAGTACGTGAAGAACGTCTTCGTCGAAGAGGCGGGCAACGACCCGACGAAGGTCGCCGAGGCCACCCAGCAGACCCTCGGGCGCAAGATCCGCGAGCTGAAGTACGCGATCCAGGTCGAGGAGAAGCTGGGCAAGAAGCGCATCCTCAGCAACTACCTGAACATCACCTACTTCGGGCAGCAGGCGTACGGAGTCGAGGCCGCGGCCCAGCGCTACTTCTCCAAGCCGGCCAAGGATCTGCAGGTCCAGGAGGCCGCGCTGCTCGCCGGCATCGTGCAGTCCCCCAGCCGGTACGACCCCGTGAACGACTCGGAGGAAGCCACCAAGCGCCGCAACACCGTGCTGCAGCGGATGGCGGAGACGCACGACCTCACGCAGGCGGAGGCCGCGGAGGCGAAGGCGAAGCCGCTCGGACTCAAGGTGAGCAAGCCCAAGAACGGCTGCATCACGGCGGTCAGCGGCGCCGGGTTCTTCTGTGACTACGTACGCGAGGTCTTCCTCTCCGACCCGGTCTTCGGCAAGACCCAGAAGGACCGGGCCAAGGTCTGGAACCAGGGCGGTCTGCGGATCAAGACGACCCTCGACCCGCAGTCACAGAAGTCGGTGCAGGCCTCGATAAAGGATCACGTCAACCAGAAGGACGACGTGGCGACGGCGGCCACCATCGTCGAGCCGGGCACCGGCAAGATCCTGGGCATGGGCCAGTCGCGGCCGTACGGGATCAACCTCAAGGACAACGAGACCTCGATGAACCTGTCCGTGGACCACGCCATGGGCGGCGGCGCGGGCTACCAGCCGGGCTCGACCTTCAAGCCGATCGTGGCAGCGGCCGCCCTGGAGGGCGGGATGCCCGCCACGAAGAGCTACGACTCGCCGTACGAGATGCCGTACCCCAGCAGCGTCGCGGCGTGTGACGGCAAGAAGTGGGCGAACACGGGGAACTGGAAGCTCACCAACGAGAACGAGACCGAGGTCGGCCCGTACGACATGCGGGAAGCGACCGCGAAGTCGGTCAACACCTACTACGTCGAGATGATCGGCGACATCGGGATCTGCCCGGTGACGCAGATGTCCGAGAAGATGGGCGTCGAGCGGGCCGACGGCAGGAAGATCGACCAGGCGCCGTCGATCGCGCTCGGCACCCAGGAGATGTCGCCGCTGACGATGGCGGGCGCGTACGCGACGTTCGCCGCGCGCGGTAAGTACTGCTCGCCCGTCGCGATCGAGTCGATCGCCGCTCCGGGCGGCAAGTCGCTGCCGGTGCCGAAGTCGACGTGCTCGCGTGCGATGTCGACGAAGACGGCGGACACGATCAACACCCTCCTGAAGGGCGTGGTCGAGGACGGAACCGGCAAGCAGGCCGGCCTCGGCTCCCGTGCGAGCGCGGGCAAGACGGGTACGACCGACTTCCGCTACGCCGCCTGGTTCGTGGGCTACACCCCGAACATGTCGGGCGCGGTGTGGGTCGGCGACCCGGAGCACAAGCGGCAGATGGTCGACATCACCATCGGCGGACGCACGTACGGCAAGGTCTTCGGTGGTGAGGTCCCCGGCCCGATCTGGCGGGACGCGATGAGCGGTGCGCTCGCGGGCAAGCCGGCGCCGGGCTTCAACACCGTCCACATCCCGGGCGGCGACAAGGACAAGGGCGGGGACGAGCACCACGAGGACAACAAGCCGCCGGGCAACGGCGGTGGCGGTAATGGTGACGGTGGGGGCGGCGGCAACAACGGCGGTGGCGGCGGAGGCGGCGACCCCTGGCCGGACATCTCCCTGCCGCCGGACGTCATCGGTGGCGGCGGTAACGGCGGGGGCGGTAACGGCAATGGGGGCGGGATCGGCGGCTGGGGGCGGTAGGCCGGCCCGGCCACTCCCTCTCTCCAGTACCAGTACGTGAATGGGGGCGCCCCTTTTGATCAGGGGGCGCCCCCATTCGCGTACTGGATGGGGGCGCCCCTACTGATCGGGGGGGCGCCCCCATCGACGTACCTGCCTGCTCAGCCCGCGAGCAGCTGCTTCACCACGGCGGCGACGCGGCCGCCCTCGGCCAGGCCCGCGACCTTCGGGTTCACGATCTTCATGACCTGGCCCATGGCGCGCGGCCCCTCGGCACCGGCGGCCTTCGCCTCCTCGACGGCCTGGGCGACGATCGCCTGAAGCTCGTCCTCGGAGAGCTGCTTCGGCAGGTACTCGGCGAGGACCTCGCCCTCCGCCTTCTCCTTGGCGGCCTGCTCGGCGCGACCGCCCTGGGCGAAGGCCTCCGCGGCCTCGCGACGCTTCTTTGCCTCGCGGGCGATCACCTTCTGCACCTCGTCGTCGGAGAGTTCGCGGGCCGTCTTGCCCGAGACCTCCTCCTTCGTGATGGCGGTGAGGGTCAGCCGGAGCGTGGAGGAGCGCAGCTCGTCACGCCCCCTGATCGCGGCGGTGAGGTCTTCCTGAAGCTTCGACTTGAGCGTGGTCATGCGGTGATTGTCGCAGGTGCGTACGGCCCGACGCCCGCCGATTTACGGGGCCTTCGGGTCTGACACGATGGGAGGATGCGCGCGCAATACGCAGTACCCCTGGGAATCGCGGCGACGGCCGCCGCCGGTCTGGCCTACTCGGTGGGCTTCGAAGCCCGCTTCTTCCGACTGCGAAGGATCACGGTGCCGGTCCTGCCGCCCGGGATGCGACCGCTCAGAGTTCTCCAGGTGTCGGACATCCACATGGTGTCGGGGCAGCGCAAGAAGCAGCGCTGGCTGCGTTCGCTCGCGGGTCTGCGCCCCGACTTCGTGATCAACACCGGGGACAACCTCTCCGACCCGGAGGGCGTCCCGGAGACGCTGGACGCGCTCGGCCCGCTGATGCAGTTCCCCGGGGCGTACGTTTTCGGCTCGAACGACTACTACGGCCCCAAGCCGCGCAACCCCGTCCGCTACCTGGTCGAGAAGTCGCAGGGCAAGCACGGCCTGAACGGCAACGCACCCGCCGTCGGCGTGATCCACAACCCGTGGGAGGACCTGCGCGACGGCTTCGACGCCGCGGGCTGGGTGAACCTGACGAACACGCGGGGCGCCCTGAAGATCGAGGGCTACGAGATCGGGCTCACCGGCCTGGACGACCCGCACATCAAACGCGACCGGTACGCGCGCGTGGCGGGCGGTCCGGACACCGGCGCCGACTTCTCGATGGGCATCGTGCACGCTCCGTACCTGCGCGCGCTCGACGCTTTCGCGGCCGACGGCTACCCCTTGATCCTCGCGGGCCACACGCATGGCGGCCAGGTGTGCATCCCCTTCTACGGGGCGCTGGTCACCAACTGCGACCTGGACACGGAGCGCGTGAAGGGCCTCTCGACACACGAGGCGGAGGGCCGGACGTCGTACATGCACGTCTCCGCGGGCTGCGGCGCCAACCGCTACACCCCCATGCGCTTCGCCTGCCCTCCGGAGGCAACGCTGCTGACGTTGGTGGCTGCGGGGGCTTGAGGGCAGCGGGGATGCGGGGCGCGGGGGCTTGAGGTCAGCGGGGCTGCGGGGGCTTGAGGGCAGCGGGGCTGCGGGGCGCGGGGGCTTGAGGTCAGCGGGGCTGCGGGGGCTTGAGGTCAGCGGGGCTGCGGGGGCTTGAGGTCAGCGGGGCTGCGGGGCGCGGGGGCTGGTGCCTGGCGCTGGTGGTGCGCGCGGGAGCGGGGGCGGGAGGGTGCTTCGCTGCGGGGCGGGGCGCGGTGGCGGGTGCCTGGCGCTGGCGGCGCGCGCGGGAGCGGGACGGTGCTTCGGGGCGGGCCGCGGTGGCGGGTGCCCGGCGCTGGCGGCGCGCGCGGGAGCGGGACGGTGCTTAGCGTGGGGGCATGATCACGCGGACAACGTCGTCGTACGTCCCGACCGACATCACGGTGCCCGGAGTGTGCCGCCCGGTGACCGCGGCCTTCCGGGCGCTGATCGCCCTGGCCGCGGTCACCGGCATCGTCATCGATCTGGCCATCGGCAGCCCGCTGCGTGTGCTCAGCTACTTCACCATCCAGAGCAACGTCCTGGTGGCGGTGGTTTTCGCGCTCGGCGCACGCCGCGCGTGGCAGGGCCGGCGTGAGCTGCCTCCCGTGGTGACCGGCGGCACGCTTCTCTTCATCTCGATCACGGGCCTCGTCTACCACTTCGTCCTCGCCAACGGCTCCAGCGGCTTCGCCATGACGGACGACATCGAATCGCTCTCCGGCTGGCGCTCCCTCGCCAATCACCTTCTGCACACCGTGACCCCGATCGGCGCGCTCCTCGACTGGCTCCTGCTGGCACCGCCTCGGGCCCTGGGCTCCCCCTCGCGCGGCGGCCTGCGCTGGCGCCACGCGACGCTGTGGCTGCTCTACCCGCTCGCCTACCTGGGCTTCGCCCTGATCCGCGGGGCGCTCATGGCCCCCGGCTCACCGGCGCGCTACCCCTACCCGTTCCTGGACGTCGACGCCCACGGCTACGCGGGGGTCCTCACCAACGCCGTCATCCTCGGCCTGGCCTGCTACGCGCTGGCCCTGCTCCTGGTGGCCCTGGACCGCCTCCGCCCGGGCCCACGCCGCCGCAGGCCCGGAACCCCGGCCCGCGAAAACCGGATTTCGTCTCCGGGCGCCGGTCCGCTAAAGTAATCGATGTCGCCACGGCCAGCAGCAATGCGGGCAGGTGGAGCAACGACATCGGGGTGTAGCGCAGCTTGGCAGCGCGCTTCGTTCGGGACGAAGAGGTCGTGGGTTCAAATCCCGCCACCCCGACAGCTGAAACACCAGGTCAGGGGTCTGATCCGCATCGCGGGTCGGGCCCCTGAGTGGTTCCTCAGGACGATCTGGGAGCCGTTTGGGAGCCACCTTCAGGAAGTCAGTTCGCACGGGCACCCGCGAGCCTTAAGCGTCCAGTCGACGACAGCTCCTCCTTCCATTAGAACCCACCGACTGTCAGTGCCAGTTCCTACCCTGAGATGCGCTAGCCGCACGTCCCTCAGGAGCGCTTATGGAACACGTCCATTACGACCTTGGCAGCCTCAAGAGAGGGTCCACGGTCGTCGTCACCCTGCGCAACCAAGCCAACGTCCAGGTGATGACGCGTAGTGAGTACAACAAGTACAAGTCGGGGAAGAGGTACCGGTATCTGGGTGGCCGCGTCGATCGGTCTCCACACCGAATCACCATCCCGAGTAACGGACACTGGGTCGCGGCCATCGACCTCGGCGGCCGCACCGGCCGAATCGCCTCCTCTGTTCAGGTTCAACCGCCTCCGCGTGGCTTCCTTCCTCCTGCTCGCGAACCGCAAGGCAGCCCGGCCCGCTCCGTCGCAGTCCATGAGCCGGAGGAGCCCGTTGGCGACGTCCTGGGAGGCCAGACTTGGGACGTCTTCATCTCCCACGCATCCGAGGACAAAGAAGCCGTTGCACGACCCCTCCGAGACGCGCTGACCAAGCTAGGCGTGGCTGTCTGGCTTGATGAAGCCCAGATGCGGATCGGCCACAGCCTCCGTCGCAAGATTGATGAAGGGATTCGGGCAAGCCGATTCGGCGTCGTCGTACTCTCGAAACCGTTCTTCGCCAAGGGCTGGACCAACCACGAACTCGACGGGCTCGTCACCCGTAACGTGGCTGGCGAACAGTCACTCTTGCCGATCTGGCACGACTTGACCGGCGATGACGTCCGACGCCACAGCCCTTCTCTCGCGGACAAGGTTGCGATGAGCACCAGCGAATACTCCATTGAGGAGATCGCACAACAGATCGCCGACGTGGTTCGAGAGGAAGATGCCGCGTAGCACAGGAAGACCATCGCCAAGTCAGCTGTCGACGCGCCCCCTCTAAAGTGGCATGACCATGTTTACTGGCGCAGTCTGAGGTGCTCCGAGAGTGCGAGATGGCCTCCGCACCTCTGCGAGAGCCACCAGACAAGACGGAACGTCAAGGGGATGGGGGTCCGGTGGACAGACGAAGCAGACATGAGGGCGCCGGCGCGATTCGGATGGGCTTGCGAGCTGTGTTAGCCGGCCTCACGGGCAGCGTGATCGGCATCGCCGCCTATTCCATCAGTCAGACCGGCGGGCAGCGGTTGTCGATCATCGTCGGTTGCCTCGCCGGTGTGGCCGCAGCATTCGGCCTGGAGCTGTACCGGAGGTCTGTTCAACTGACCGAGGTGCGCCTCGCCCTCCTTGGTAACGAGATGTCGTTCATCGCCAAAACGGACATGCGTCAGGCCGCCCAACGGATGTTCTTCCAAGCTGCCACACGAGTAGCCACTCGCCCGCTGGATGAGGGAAGCGGGAACCTACGCGAGGCCCTAACCTCCCTCAAGACCCTCTTCGACCTCTACCGCGATCCCCTGGAGGGCCCTACCGCTCCGCCTCCCCCCTCCAAGGGTGACTCAGTGTATGAACTGGCCCTGGACGTCATTAACTTTGAGCTGGCTCCGTTTCTAGCTAGGTGGCACCCAAGCCTGACGGAGTTCGAGAACAGCCACCCGGACAAGGACGAGTCCGAGTGGCCCCAGAACACCGCGTTTCGCACAGACCTCCGCCAACTGCAGAACCGCCTTCGGCCGTATGTGATCGGACTGGGTGAGATCGCCGGTATCCGTGATCCGGAACGGCATCTGCGCCCTTCCGCCCGTTACGCCTCGGCCCGCCTTCCTGTGCCCCAACAGGACGGGCAAGGCCCGCGCCGCAGGAGTGACACCTAGCAGCAGCCCCCTCCGCCGTCGCATGCGGTGGCCCCAGAGCGCAATCCCGATAGAGACTACGTTCGTCCTGCGGTTGCCCGCGTTTGCAAGATCTTGTCGAGCACTCGTACCGGCGAGTGGGGGGCCATGGCCAGTCGAGTTTCAGTTGCCCCTCCCACTGCTCGGTTAGACCGGCCATGAGTCGCTTCCGCATGCCAGCCATGACGTGGGCATAGCGCGCCGAGGTAGAGCCGTCGATGTGGCCCATGCGTTCGTCCATGAGGACCTTCTCGGTGCCGAGGTCCTCCATCATCGTCCGGTGGGTGTGGCGGAGGCCGTGCGGCGTAAGGCCCTTCGTGATCGGGAGCCAGCAGGCGTCCGCTCGAATGGTTGCTGCTCGGCCCCTGGCGGGGATGCCGGGCCACGGATCGCCGAGGATCGGCACCGGACGGGCCTCCTGCGGCGCCTTCTTCGGGTACCAGCCGGAGACCGCCGGGGTGAACAGCCAGGTGGCGAGGCCACTTACGCGGCTGGCGCAGGACAGCAAGTAGGGGTTCCGCGGGCTCGCAGCCAACGAGTCTGATCGGCACGGGCGCCGGGGCACCTCGCGTCACAAACAGCCCGTCCCCCGCCAGGCAACGGCCAGCCGAACCGGGCGTCCTCGCGGGCCCTGGGGCTGACCCTGCATGGTGAGCTGGTGAGCGGCTACTGGGTGGAGAACTTCGAGCAACTGATGCGCTCCGCCTCCCAAGGCGCGGGGGCCGGTCATTCGTAAGCGATGCGTAAGTGGTAACGCCCAGCAGGCAATAAATCGACCGGCCCCTTTACCAACTGCACTACCGCTTAGCGTAGTTACACATGCCGTCCACTTGCTGCGAAGGCGCTATGATCCGATGAGGCGACCACGCTCGCCATTACGTCGGACCTGGGCTCCTCCCGCAGTCGTCCAGGGTTGAGGGCGCAAAGTGCCGTCGGGCGCGCGTGAAGTAGAGCTGTTGTTCCTCCTATGGGGCGCAGTGGGCGGGAGCACTGAGGCGCGCCCACCAGGAGCCAGACATGACGCTCGATAGTGACATCACCGAACTCGCACGCCGAATTCAGGGCGAGTCGGGGGACGCCGTCCCCTACCAGAGGGCAAGGTTGGCCGCCGCGATGGAGTTGGGCGGACTGCCCGTCCACAGCATGTCGGCCGAGGACCGGATTGAGCTCCGCGCCCAGTACACCGGCGAGAGCGTGGACGCAGCCGGATTCGCGATCCGCGGCGGCACTCATGGACTGGGCCTGGATCACTGCTCAGACGAACAGCGTTCCTTTCGAGCCTTGTTGGCCCTCGCGCTCTTCAACGGCAACGTATACACAGGCCCGACGGCGAAGTGGAACTACGCAGTTGTCGCCTCGTACGACCCGGTGATGTCGCCCCGTCGGGACCGGTTGGTGATGGTGGCGGAGCGCGCCCCGGAGAACGTGGCCACCCGACTGCTGCCCGCTGCTACGGGCAGTTCGCGCGGTGTTCCTGGGCTGCGATACGAGGACACGTACATCTGCCATGAACACGTCTCTGTCCTCCTGCATCATCTGCCGACTGGTGCACGGCTGACCATCACCGCGGACCCGGCTGGATGCCCCCGTGACGGCAAACCCAGCATCGGGCCCCGGGACCGCTCTCTCACAGTCGACCAAGACCTCATGGCGCACGAGCGTCGTGCACTGGCAGAGGTTCCCCCGATCTCGGATGATGCCGCCACCCTGCTGGCTGGCCTCGTGTCCCGCTACAACCTGGTGGACCGACGGAGACGCTGGGCGACCAGCCTGTCCTGGGATCCCCTGGAGCGCCCCGGGGTCGAGCGCAGGAGGGAGCCGGCTGTGCTCCGGAACGGTGCCGTGCGCCGGCTCTGGGGCGCTGGGGATTCATGGAAGTTCCGCTGGACCGGCTACCCCGAACCCCACGACCTGGCCCGGGCCTTGACCCACCGGGAGGCCGGAATCAAGGGCGCGAGAGTCACCCGCCACGGCGATGCCTTCCGGGTGCTGTTGGGCACCGCCTCGATGGATCTGTGCGAGGGGGAGGACTGATCCGTGTCACTTCTCACCGACCATCCGGAGTCTGTCTCCGTGCTGGTGACCACCGTCGTCCTCGGAGTCCTCCGCTTCACGTTCCCGAAGGGCTCTCGCCATCGCCTGGAACTGTGGAAGGCAGTCCTCGAACACCGCCGTCGGCGCTGGCAGTTGACAGAGCGCCGCCGCGCGGCTGCGCGATCCGATAGGTCGGCCCAGCTCCGGCATTCTTCCGGATCGTTGCGGCGAGGCGATCGGTGAATCCCACGCAGCCAATTCGTCAGCATTATTAGCGCAGGTGAAACGCGCACCAGCCCAAGGTGCCGGCCCCCACCCAAGTTGCTTCGGGACGAATAGGTCGTGGGTTCAAATCCCGCCACCCCGACAGTTGAAACAACAGGTGAGGCGCCTGCCGGATTCGGTGGGCGCCTCGCCTGGTTCTGTGTGTGTCAGGCCCGACTGAGGTCGTCAGGCCTTTGCCTCACTGGGCCCAGGGCAGGGTGCGTGTGCCCTCGGTGTCGGGGGTCGAGGCGACTCCGTCCGCCTGCATGGCGACGTGGGCCTCGGCCGCTTGTGGGGCGTGGATCTGGCGGAGTGCGTCCGGTGGGAGTACGAAGGTCTGGCCGGCCGTGATCTTTTCGGTGTGGCCGTCGTAGGTGACGTCGAGGGCGCCGTCGGTCACCGTCCAGACCTGTTCGCGGTTGATGACGTGTTCGGGGCCGGTCTGGCCAGCCGCCATCGCGACGGTCCAGGTGCTGAGTTCCGTACTGCCCCGGCTGGGGGCAGCCAGGCCCGTCATGCGGGCGTTCGGGGACTCGGTGACGTTCTCGTCGGTGGGGGTGATCACGCGCATGGCGGGCTCCGGCTTCGGTTCCGGCTCCTCGGTCTGCGGGGGCTCCTCCTGCGTTGCCCACTCGACGAACTGGACTATGACGCCGTTCGGGTCGGTCAGTTGGAACAGTCGCTCGCCCCAGGGCTCTTCGCGCAGCGGCATGGTGATCGGGGCGCCGGCCTCGCGCAGGCGCTGTTCCTCGGCCTCGATGCCGGTGATGGTGAGCGCGAAGATCAGGCCCGTCGCCCGCTGGTCCCGCTGCTCGGGCGGGAGCACCTCGCTGCCGCGACGGAGCAGCACGATGTCGGCCGCTCCGTCGCCGCGGGTCAAGGACGCGAAGCCGTCGGCGGCCATGGCGATCTGGTAGCCGAGGTGGGTGGCGAAGAACTCACGCGAGGCGTCCACGTCGGCGACGGTGAGGGAGAGGGTGGAAGCGGTGGCGTTCAGGGCAACTCCTGGCCAGTCGGGGTGTGAGGAGGGGGCGGTGGGCGCTTTTGCGAGCCTGGGCGGAATCAGCGGCCTCGTCCGGCAGTTGAGCGGGGCGACTTGTGCCGCTGCGGTGGCAGGTCCCGGGGGCGGGCTCCCGCTTGTGCTTGCCCGCCCGGGTGAGCTGGCCCTCGTCGGCGAGTTCCACCGCCGGGGCCGGGGTCGTGAGCGAGCGGGAGGGGGTGGGCCGCCATGGAGGGGTGCAGGGGCCGGGCCATGACCGTGGTCGTGAACAGGTCGCCCGTCCCGCTAGCCGCCGCGGCCGCGTCGAAGCGGGTGGGGGGCGTTGCCGCCAACTTGGCGGTCAGGAAAGGCGGCAAGCCCTCCGTGACGTCCGGGGTGGTGGCGGCTTCGAAGGTGCTGTCGGTGGTGCCGTCGGAAGTGGTGGCGGTGGTGGCAGCCGTGGAGCGCTTTGGCTTGGGCAAATTTGGGTCCGTTTCCTCGGGGTATTTTTGCGACGGACGTAACTTTAGATGTAGCCCCTTCATCGGTCAAGCATAATTTTGCCCCCGATGTAATATTCCCTCATGACCACCACCGAGATGGGCCTCCGCGAGTCCAAGAAGCAGGAGACCAGGCAGCTGATCTCCGACTGCGCCACCAGGCTTTTCATCGATCAGGGCTTCGAGCAGACCACCATCACCGAGATCGCCGCCGCGGCCCGCGTGGCCAAGAAAACGGTGACCAACTACTTCCCTCGCAAGGAAGATCTCGCCCTCGACCACCACGAGGCGTTCACCGAGGGCCTGGCCCGGGCCGTCGCCGAGCGCGAGCCCGGCGAGGAGCCGCTCGCCGCCCTGAAGCGGACGTTCCGAGCCGCCCTTCTCGCGCACAGCCCCGTCGTCGGCTTCACCGGCCCCGCCTTCGCCCGCATGGTCGCCGACAGCCCGACCCTCACCGCCCGTCTGCGCGAACTCCACGACCTGCGCGAGGAGGCACTCGCCGCCGCGCTGGCCGCCGCCGCGCTGCCCGCCGCCTCCCCGGACACCGGCCCGGAATCTGGCCCGGGCGTCGGCCCGAACACCGCCCCGGCCATCGCGCACAGGGCCGACGCAGCCCTGATCGCCGCCGCGGACCGGCTCCTGTTCCGGCGCATCCAGGAACTCACCCTGGACGGTCACACCAACGACCACATCGAGGCCACGCTGCTCCCGGAGGCCGATCACCTCCGCGCCCTCCTCGCCGCCGCCCTCGGCAAACGCCCCGCCGCCGACTGACTCCTCATGACGTCGCCGTGGAAATGGTCCCCATACGCCCCGTTCCCCTCGTCGTTCCGTGGTGTCACCATGCGGAGTCCAGGGGTGTCGAGGGATGTCGAGGGGACCCTCGGCGGGGGCGGGTGGAGGAACGAATGGCTGACGTGTTCTTGCGGCGGCTGACCCGGTGGCAGGCGGAGCAGCAGCGGGAAGCGGTCGCCGACGTCTATGTCGAGGCCTACAAGGGGGACGCGGGCGCCGAGTACCGCGACCGGCAGGGGTTCCTGCGGCTTTTCGAAAGCACCGTGCAGCGGCCCGACTTCGAGATGGTCGTCGCCGACGCGGCGGGCCTGGTCGGCTGTCTCTACGGTTACCGCGCGGCGCGTACCGGCGACTGGTGGGAGGGGTTCCGGGGCGTTCTGCCCCCGGAGGTGGAGGAACGCACGGCCTCGGGCCGGGTCTTCGTCCTGACCGAGCTGATGGTGGTGCCCGCCTATCGGCGCCTGGGCATCTCGGATCGCCTGCGCACTCTGCTGCTCGTACGGCACAGCACGGATCTGGTCGTCGCGGTCATCAAACTGGACGACGACCTGGGGCGCGAGGTCCTGCGCTCGTGGGGCTGGACGAAGCTCGGGGAGTTCGATCCGGCAGGACCGGGTTCGACGGCCCCGCCCCGCCGGGGAGAGAGCGAGGCGGCGCACCCCGACGAGCTCGTGTGGGAGGGGTGGATGCGGCCGACGGACGCGCGGCCCTGAGCTGCTCGTCGGAACGGAATCCTCAGGACTTCGGCGGAGCGAAATCCTCAGGCCCGCGTCGCAGCGGCATCCTCAGGCCCGCGTCACAGCGGCATCCTCAGGCCCTCGTCACAGCGGCATCCTCAGGCCCTCGTCACAGCGGCATCCTCAGGCCCTCGCATTGCGGGCCTTGCTCGCCCGCAGGGAGTACATGAGGGGGATGCGGGGGCGCGATGCCGGGAACTGGTAGGTGCCGTCGCGGAGTTCGAGGGTGCCGAAGCGTTCGAAGAGTGTCGTGTCGTGCTCGTGGAGGAACTCGATCCGCAGGCCGGCCGCCGCCAGGGCCGAGACGACCTCGCCCACCGGGTGCTGCCACTCCACGGTGCGGTTGTGGACCGTGGGGGTGGTGTTGTCCGCGTAGCCGCCGGGGGTCTCCTCGATCCAGGCGTCGCGGGCGAAGTAGTCGTACTCGATCCGTGAGCCCGTGGCGTCGTCCAGGATGTCCGCGAGCGGATGGAACTCCGAGAGGTAGAGGAAGCCGCCGGGCGCGACGAGCGCGGCCGCGGTCTCGGCCCAGCGCTGGATGTCGGGGAGCCAGCACAGGGCGCCCACCCCGGTGTAGACGATGTCGTACGAGGAGTCCGGCACCGCATCCACCGCGTCGTACACATCGGCGGCCACGAAGGACGCCTGGTCGGCGCTGAGGCCCAGCTCGGCCGCGAGGTCGCGGGCCGCGTCCACGGCGGGCTCGGAGAAGTCCAGGCCGACCACGCGGGAAGCTCCGTGCCGGGCCCAGGAAAGGGTGTCCAGGCCGAGGTGGCACTGGAGGTGGAGCAGGGAGCGCCCGGTGACGTCACCGACCTCGGAGAGCTCGAAGGCGCGCAGCGGGTCCTTTCCCGCGCGGAAGGACGAGAGGTCGTAGTAGTCGCTGGCCAGGTGGAGAGGCACACGCTCGTCCCAGCGTTTTCGGTTGGCCTCGCGCCAGTCGGAGGGGGTCGGTGAGTACATTCCAGAAAGTTATCCACAGGCTGGGGACCCTCGCCAGCGGATTGTCGGCGCGTACGTGCACTATGGGGTCCATGAGCGACTTGGGTGCGGGTGCAGGGAAGACGACGCCGACGGGCGCGGGCGGAGACGCGGCTGCGGGCGGAGGGAACACGGCTGCGGGCGGGGACGCGGGTGCGCCGATGCCGGACTGGGAGAAGCGGTTCCGTGCGCCGCGGGTCTCCCTGCCGGACTGGGCGGAGGACGCCCCCGACCGCTCCTTGTTCGTGTCGAACGCGACAGGGACGTACGAGCTGTACGCGTGGAACCGCGCGACCGGCGAGCAGCGCCAGGTGACGGACCGGCCGAACGGCACGACGGACGGGGTGCTCACACCGGACGGCGAGTGGATCTGGTGGTTCAACGACACGGACGGCGACGAATTCGGCGTGTGGATGCGCCAGCCGTTCGCCGGCGGTGGCGCCGACGAGCCCGCGGTGCCGGGACTCGAACCGTCGTATCCCGCGGGCCTCGTCCTCGCGCGGGACGGCCGGATGTCCGTCATCGGCCGCTCCACGGACGACGAGGGCTCGACGATCCATGTCGTACGGTCCCCCGGCGCGGACCCCGTCGAGATCTACCGCCATCGCGAGTCCGCGGGCGTCGGCGACCTCTCCCACGACGGTTCGCTGGTCGCCGTCGAGCACACGGAGCACGGCGACGCGATGCACTCCACCCTCCGGGTGATCAGGCCGGACGGCTCCACGGTCGCCGAGCTCGACGACACCGAGGGCGGCACGGTCGAGCTGGGCCTCGAGGTCCTCGGCTTCGCGCCGGTCGACGGGGACACGCGGCTCCTCGTCGGGCATCAGCGGCGCGGCCGCTGGGAGCCGATGGTGTGGGACGTCGCCACGGGCGAGGAGACGGACCTGGCGCTCGACCTGCCGGGCGATGTGAGCGCCGAGTGGTATCCGGACGGCTCCGCCCTGCTCATCGCGCACAGCTTCGAGGCCCGCAGCGAGCTGTTCCGGTACGGCTTCGCCTCGGGTGACCTCGTCAGGGTCGATACGCCCGCGGGGTCGGTGTCGGGGGCGACGGCGCGGCCGGACGGCAGTGTGGAGTACCTGTGGTCGTCGGCCGCCGAGCCGCCGGTGGTGCGCTCGACGTCGGGCGGCGTCGTCCTGGACCCGCCCGGCATGAAGGCCCCGGCCTCCGTGCCGGTGGAGGACGTATGGGTGGAGGGTCCCGGCGGCCGGGTGCACGCCCTCGTGCAGAAGCCCGCCGACGCGACCGGCCCCCTCCCCACGGTCTTCGAGATCCATGGCGGCCCGACGTGGCACGACAGCGACGCGTTCGCGGCGGGCCCCGCGGCCTGGGTGGACCACGGGTACGCGGTGGTGCGCGTGAACTATCGCGGCTCGACCGGGTACGGCAGGGAGTGGACGGACGCCCTCAAGCACCGGGTCGGCCTGATCGAGCTGGAGGACATCGCCGCGGTGCGGGAGTGGGCCGTGACGTCGGGCCTCGCGGACCCGGACCGCATCGTCCTGGCCGGCGGCTCCTGGGGCGGGTATCTCACGCTCCTCGGCGTCGGCACGCAGCCCGACTCCTGGGCGGTGGGCCTGGCCGCGGTCCCCGTCGCGGACTACGTGACGGCGTACCACGACGAGATGGAGGCCCTGAAGTCCATGGACCGCACGCTCCTCGGCGGTACGCCGGAGGAGGTCCCGGAGCGCTTCGAGGCCTCGTCCCCGCTGACGTACGTGGACGCGGTGAAGGCCCCGGTCTACATCTCCGCGGGCGTGAACGACCCGCGCTGCCCGATCCGCCAGGTCGAGAACTACGTGGACCGGCTCAAGGCGCGGGACGCGGTCCACGAGGTGTACCGCTATGACGCGGGGCACGGCTCGCTCGTCGTGGACGAGCGGATCAAGCAGGTGCGGTTGGAACTGGACTTCGCCCAGCGGCACCTCCGCTAGCCGGGCCGCCGGTGCGGGGTCCGGGGCGCGGGTGGGGCGGTGGGTTCGGCAACCCCGCGGCCTCTCCCCGGCGGACGCCCCCGTACCGTGGGGGTGTGTACCGGTTCCTGCTGACGCCCCGCTGGTGGGGGATCAACGTCTTCGTACTGCTGGCCATCCCCGTGTGCGTCTTCATGGGGTCATGGCAGCTGGGGCGGTTCGAGGACCGCGTCGAGGCGCATGACGCCGCGCAGCAGCAGGCGGACCGGCAGGCCTCGCCCACCCGGTCCGAGGAGAAGCCCCGGCCGCTGGACTCGATGCTCCCCGTGAGCCAGGAGACGTCCGGGGAACAGGTGTCGGCCACGGGGCAGTACGGCAGGCAACTGCTGGTGCCGGGCCGGGAGTTGGACGACAAGTCGGGGTATTACGTCCTGACTCTGCTGCGCACCGAGGACGGCAAGGGCCTGCCCGTCGTACGTGGCTGGCTCCCCGGCAAGGCGAGCGCGGCGAAGGCTCCCCCGGCGCCCTCCGGCAAGGTCACCGTGACGGGCGCGCTCCAGGCCTCCGAAAGCCCCGGTTCGAACGGGGTCAGCGCGGCCGGAGGGCTGCCGGATGGCCAGCTGGGCGCCATCAGCGCGGCATCGCTGGTGAACGTGGTCCAGGGCGATGTGTACGACGCCTGGGTCACCCTGGCGAAGGGCGACTCCGGGATGAAGGCGGTGCCCGCGGCCGCGCCGGAGAACTCCGGGCTCGACCTCAAGGCCTTCCAGAACCTCGGTTACACCGGCGAGTGGTTCGTGTTCGCGGGGTTCGTCGTCTTCATGTGGTTCCGGCTGTTCCGGCGGGAGCGGGAGTTCGCGCGGGACGCCGAGCTGGGGCTGCTGCCGGAGGATCCTGCCGCCGCGGGTGACGGGGCGAGCGGCGCGGGTGGCGGAACGACCGACTCAGCTGCCGGGGTCCGCGCGGGCTGACTCCACCCATACGACGATGGCCGGGCCGGAACCTTTCAAAGGTTCCGGCCCGGCCGTCTCTGTCCTAGCGACGCCGACGTTACGACGCCGACAGCATCCCCGTTCGGTACACCGTCCCCGCGCACGCGTTGACGATCGTCGCGCCCGCGGCGGGCGAACCCTGGGGGGCGGTCAGGGACACCGTCACGCCACCGTCCAGCGTGCCGCCGTCCTCGCGGACCATCTGGGGCTCCACGCCACCCGGCGTGCCGCCGTCCGTGCCGCCGTTCTCGGTGGGGCTCGGGTCGGGCGAAGGCTCTCCGCTGTCCGTGGGACATGCCTCCGAAGGCACCCAGGCGAACTTCACCTCGTACGCGGCACCCGGCTGGAGGACCAGCGAGCTGACCGCCTGTGACGGGTCCGGAAGGCCCGTCGCCGCGTCGCCCGCCACGTGGTCGGTGACGACGATCTTCGCGGGATCGGCGGCCCCCGTCGTCGACGTGCTCACGCTGCCCGGGGCGCTGACCGTACAACTGCTGCCGGAGACGTTGGCGACGCGGAACGTGCCGTACACCTTGCCGTCGGCCTCGGCCACACCCGCGCTGCCCGAGGCGCTGCCGAGCTGGTCCACCGCACAGGCGGGCGAGCCCGCGGACTCCGTGCCCGCCGGGTCGTCGGGGCCGCCGGTCGCGCCGCCGCTGGCCTCGCCCTTCCCCTTGCCGTCCTTCTTGCCCTTCTTGTCCTTCTTGTCCTTGGACTTGGAGGGGCCGGAGCCGCTGCTCTCGCCCTTCTCCCCGCCGCCGGGGCCCTTGCCCTGGCTCGAACCGCCCTGCGTCTGCTCGCTGTTGCCCGCGATCGACGGCCGGTCGTCCGAGCCGCCGCCGGAGTTCGTCACGTGCACGAGGGCGGGGATGGCGGTGCCGATGAAGAGCGCGGCGGCCGCCATGCCGACCACGGCCTGCCGCTTGCGCTGCCTGCGCGCCGGCACCGCGTGCCGCAGCCGCTCCAGGGCGCTGTCCCGCGGTTCGATCTCCTGGACCGCTGAGCGCATCATCCTGCGCAGCGCCAGCTCGTCGGCGCCGGAGCCTTCGTCACCGCCGAAGAGGGAGTCAAGCGGGGAACCCGCCCCGGAGCCCTTGCTCTCGACGGCCTCGGCGGCTTCAGGAGCCTCGACGGCCTCGGCAGCCTCGTCGGCCCCAGACCCCTCGGCCCCAGGCTCCTCGGCCCCGGAACCCTCGGACCCCGTCCCGCCCTCCGCGGCGCCTGTCTCGTTCTCGGAGGCGGTGGGCTCGTCACCCTGGCCGTGTTTCACAGTTCCGTCCCCAGCACGCTGCTCAAACTCGGCGCTCTCGTCCTGCTCGCGCCCGTACTCATCCTTGCTCATGCCGGTGCCTCCATGGCGACCCGCAGAGCCGCGATCCCGCGCGAGCCGTACGCCTTCACCGACCCCAGCGATATGCCCAGGGTCTCGGCGACCTGCGCCTCGGTCATGTCCGCGAAGTACCGCAGGACCAGGACCTCGCGCTGACGGCGCTGGAGGCCGCGCATCGCCTTGATCAGCTCGTCCCGCTCAAGGAGGTCGTACGCCCCCTCCTCGGCGCTCGCCATGTCGGGCATCGGCTTCGAGAGCAGCTTCAGCCCGAGGATGCGGCGACGCAGCGCGGACCGCGAGAGGTTCACGACGGTCTGCCGCAGATAGGCGAGCGTCTTCTCCGGGTCCCGCACGCGTTTGCGCGCCGAGTGCACCCGGATGAACGCCTCCTGCACGACGTCCTCACAGGAGGCCGTGTCGTCGAGAAGCAGCGCCGCCAGGCCGAGGAGCGACCTGTAGTGGGCGCGGTAGGTCTCGGTCAGGTGGTCGACCGTGGTGCCGGCGCTCATCGCCTCTTCAGCGCCCTCGCGCTGCGTCGGGATGCGGGCCGATCTCGTCGTGGGCATGGGGGCGATCACCGGCATGCCGGCGGGCGCACGGGGACGGCGGGGCGGGCGCAGGGTCGCGCCCCTCGCCTGTACCGCTGTGAAATCGAGAACCTCTGCCACGCCAGTTGGACACGCCTACCCCCTGGAGGGTTGTACGCATCGCGCGGCGCGTTTGTGGCAGGCAGCGTCGCCGTCGGTGACGCTGCATCAATTGCCCCCATGCGTACCAGCTCTTCCCCTATGCCCAATTTTCGCAGCGCTCAGGTCACGCCCCCGGGAGGGCGATCGCAAAGACGCGCCCCGCCCTGCTGCTGGTTGCAGAGGACGGGGACGAATATCTTCGAACGCTTATGGCGAATCTTCGAACGTGGCAATGGTCCAGATCAAGCGATCCCGGCCACCAAGTTGGACACAGAATTTACACAGATCCCACAGGCACTCCGGCGCCGGGGACCGGCCAGGGGCTGAGATCGACACCGGCCAGGGGCTGAGACCGGGACCGGTCAGGCCTGGCGCCCGGTGAGCTCCGCCGCCACCAGCTCCGCGATCTGGGCCGTGTTCAGCGCGGCCCCCTTGCGCAGGTTGTCCCCGCACACGAAGAGCTCCAGGGCCGTCGGATCGTCCAGTGCGCGCCGCACCCGGCCCACCCACGTGGGGTCGGTGCCCACCACGTCGGCGGGCGTCGGGAACTCCCCGGCGGCCGGGTCGTCGAACAGCACGACACCGGGGGCGGTGGCCAGGATCTCGCGCGCGCGGTCCACCGTGACCTCGTCCTCGAAGCGCGCGTGGACGGTCAGGGAGTGCGTGGTCACGACCGGCACGCGTACGCACGTCGCCGCGACCTTCAGGTCGGGCAGGCCGAGGATCTTGCGGGACTCGTCCCGCACCTTCATCTCCTCGGACGACCAGCCGTCGTCCCGCAGCGTCCCGGCCCACGGCACCACGTTCAGCGCCACGGGCTCCGGGAAGGGCCCGGTGTCGTCGCCGACAGCACGGCGTACGTCACCGGGGCTCGTGCCCAGTTCCGAACCGGCCACCAGCTTCAGCTGACGGCGCAAGGTCTCCACGCCGTCCCGTCCGGCGCCGCTCACGGCCTGGTACGAGGAGACGATCAGCTCGCGCAGACCGAACTCGGCGTGCAGCGCGCCGATGGCCACGATCATCGAGAGCGTCGTGCAGTTGGGGTTGGCGACGATTCCGCGCGGGCGTACGCGCGCGGCGTGCGGATTGACCTCCGGGACGACCAGCGGGACGTCCGGGTCCATCCGGAAGGCGGCGGAGTTGTCCACGACGACGACGCCCTTGGACGCCGCGATGGGCGCCCACTGGGCGCTGACCTCGTCGGGGACGTCGAACATCGCCACGTCGACACCGTCGAAGACTTCCTCGGCGAGCGCGAGGACCTCGATCTCCTCACCGCGCACGGCCAGCTTCTTGCCGGCCGAGCGCGGTGAGGCGACGAGTCGGATCTCGCCCCAGATGTCGGCGTGCTGCGACAGGATCTGGAGCATGACCGCGCCGACGGCCCCGGTCGCTCCGACGACCGCGAGCGTCGGCTTTCCGGTCATCGCCCGGTGCCTCCATAGACCACGGCCTCGTCCGTGTCGGAGTCGAGGCCGAAGGCGGTGTGCACGGCGCGCACGGACTCGTTCGCGTCATCGGCGCGGGTCACGACCGAGATGCGGATCTCGGAGGTCGAGATCAGCTCGATGTTCACGCCCGCGTCGCTGAGCGCCTCGAAGAAGGCGGCGGTGACGCCGGGGTTCGTCTTCATGCCCGCGCCGACCAGCGAGATCTTGGCGATCTGGTCGTCGTAGCGGAGCGAGTCGAAGCCGATGGCCGACCGCGTCTTCTCCAGGGCGTCGATGGCCTTGCGGCCCTCGGCCTTGGGCAGGGTGAACGAGATGTCCGTGAGCCCGGTCGAAGCGGCCGAGACGTTCTGGACGATCATGTCGATGTTGACCCCGGAGTCCGCGATGGCGCGGAAGATCGAGGCGGCCTCGCCCGGCTTGTCCGGCACGCCGACGACCGTGATCTTGGCCTCCGAGGTGTCGTGCGCGACACCGGAGATGATGGCCTGCTCCACCTTGCGGTCCCCTTGCGGTTCGTTGCTGACCCACGTGCCCTGAAGTCCGCTGAAGGACGAGCGCACGTGAATCGGGATGTTGTAACGGCGGGCGTACTCCACGCAGCGGTGGAGCAGCACCTTGGACCCGGAGCTCGCGAGCTCCAGCATGTCCTCGAACGAGATCCAGTCGATCTTCTGGGCCTTCTTCACCACACGGGGGTCGGCGGTGAAAACGCCGTCCACGTCCGTGTAGATCTCGCAGACCTCGGCGTCGAGCGCGGCGGCGAGGGCGACAGCGGTCGTGTCCGACCCGCCGCGGCCCAGCGTGGTGATGTTCTTGCCCTCCTGGCTGACACCCTGGAACCCCGCGACGATGGCGATGTTGCCCTCGTCGATCGAGGCCCGGATGCGGCCCGGCGTGACATCGATGATCCGCGCTTTGTTGTGGACGGAGTCGGTGATGACACCGGCCTGGCTGCCCGTGAACGACTGGGCCGCGTGACCCAGGTTTTTGATCGCCATGGCAAGGAGTGCCATGGAGATCCGCTCCCCGGCGGTCAGCAGCATGTCGAATTCACGCCCGGCAGGAATCGGGGATACCTGCCCGGCAAGATCGATCAACTCATCCGTCGTGTCACCCATGGCGGACACCACGACAACGACCTGATGGCCGTTCTTCTTGGCGTCGACAATCCTCTTGGCGACCCGCTTGATGCCCTCGGCATCGGCTACGGAGGAGCCTCCGTACTTCTGCACGACAAGGCTCACGTGCGCTCCTCGCTCAGTCCGTCTTCACCGCACTGCTGCGGTCGGCTCAGTCTAACGAGCGGCCGAAATTCGCCGCACAGATATCACATGGTGAGATGTCCCGCCCACCAGGTGACCATCCGGCGGCATACGCTCCCGCTGCTCGGGGCGTACGTTTCGACCGCTCGGCTTGGCACATGCCCAGCGGGGAGTCGGACACTCCGGAAAGTGGGGCGGGTCACAGCGAGCCGCGGAGGGCGGGCGCGGGGCGACGGCCCCGGCCCAGCTCCTTCCAGGGGCTACTTGACCGTCCGGAGGCCCAGGGGCCCGGCGATCTCCTCCGCCATGACCCTGCCCGCCGCTTCCGCGAGGGCCTCTTCCGCCAGGTCCTCGTCCGTGTCCAGGCCGTCCAGGTCTTCCAGGGGCTGGTTCAGGCGGACGTGGGCCACCAGGGACTGGAGGGCACGGAGGGTGGCCGAGGCCGTGGAGCCCCAGTTGGAGAAGTACGAGAACTGCCACCACCACAGGGCCTCGGTCGTGCGGCCCGCGCGGTAGTGGGCCAGGCCGTGGGAGAGGTCCGCGACGACGTCCGCGAGGTCGTCCGAGATGCGGGCCGGCACCGGAGCCTTGCGCGGTTCGTACGGGTCGAAGACCTCGGAGTAGACGTCCACCGGCTCCAGCATGGCCGCCAGGCGTTCACGCAGGTCGTCCACGTCGCGCTCCGGGCCGAGGTCCGGTTCGTACCGCTCGTCGGGGACGATGTCCTCGTGCGCGCCCAGGCGGCCGCCTGCAAGCAGGAGCTGGGAGACCTCCAGGAGGAGGAAGGGCACGGCCGAGTCCGGCTCGTCGCCCTTGGCGACCTCCGTCACCGCCACGATGAAGCTCTCGATCTGGTCCGAGATCTGCACCGCGAAGGAGTCAGGGTCCTGGGCGGAGGCGTGCAGCAGAACCATTGGCTCGGAGGCCAGGACCGCTGTAGGCGCGATTGCCGGGGCCGGGGCCGGGGTTTCTGCCGGATTCGTGGACTTCTCTTGCTGCTTCTCAGACATCTAGGAGTCGTCTCCCCTCGAAGGCGCGGCCCAGGGTGACCTCGTCCGCGTATTCCAGATCTCCCCCGACAGGGAGCCCGCTGGCCAGGCGGGTGACCTTCAGGCCCATGGGCTTGATCATCCGTGCGAGGTACGTCGCCGTCGCCTCGCCCTCCAGGTTCGGGTCCGTGGCCAGAATCAGCTCGGTGACCGTGCCGTCCGCCAGGCGCGCGAGGAGTTCTCGTATGCGCAGGTCGTCCGGGCCGACCCCTTCGATCGGGCTGATCGCTCCGCCCAGTACGTGGTACTTCCCCCGGAACTCGCGCGTACGCTCGATCGCCACGACGTCCTTCGGCTCCTCGACCACGCAGATGACGCTGAGGTCGCGGCGCGGGTCGCGGCAGATGTTGCAGAGCTCTTCCTGCGCGACGTTCCCGCAGGTCGCGCAGAAGCGGACCTTGTCCTTCACCTCAAGGAGGGCGTGGGCGAGGCGGCGTACGTCCGTCGGCTCCGTCTGCAGGATGTGGAAGGCGATCCGCTGCGCGCTCTTGGGACCGACGCCGGGCAGCCTGCCCAACTCGTCGATGAGGTCCTGAACCACGCCTTCGTACACGGGGTGCCTTTCCCTTTCCTGTTTCTTGAGCCTTGTGCCTCAGCTCCTGCTCTTGCCGAGTATGGAGCTCTGATACGTACGGTAGTTGGCCGATGGCCCTCTTAGAAGGGAAGGCCCGGGATGCCTCCGCCGCCCAGGCCCTGTGCCAGCGGGCCCAGCTTCTGCTGCTGGAGCGTCTGCGCGTTCTCGTTCGCCGCCTGGACCGCCGCGACGACCAGGTCCGCGAGGGTCTCGGTGTCCTCCGGGTCGACCGCCTTGGGGTCGATCACCAGGCCGCGCAGCTCACCGGATCCGGTGACCGTCGCCTTGACGAGACCGCCGCCCGCCTGGCCTTCGACCTCCGTGCGCGCGAGTTCCTCCTGCGCGGTCGCGAGGTCCTGCTGCATCTTCTGGGCCTGCTGGAGCAGCTGCTGCATGTTGGGCTGGCCACCACCGGGGATCACGATCAGCTCCTGTTCTGTTGGTCTGTCGGCAGGTCTGTTGGTGGGTCTGTTGATGGGTCTGTTGATGGGTCTGGCAGTGCTTTTTCCACCTGCAATGAGCCTACGTGGTCGAGGGTTCCCTCGCCCCAGCACTCTTTCGAGTGAGACCAGCCGTCCTCCTATACCTGATCAAGCACCTCTTCCGGGCGGAAATACTGCGAAAACGGGCTCATGGCCACCCATTGGGCGGTAGGACTGGGGCTGCGCATGCGCACCAACTGTCACAGAAGAGGGAGTGCCGGGTGAGCCAGCCGGAGATGCAGCCCGAGGGGGTGCCCCAGGAGGGGCAGGGTGCCGGGGCGGGTGCGCACCAGGGCGGTCCTGGAGGTGTCCCCGGGGGTGCTCCCGGTGGGGTGCCCGGGGGCGCGGACGGCTCTCGGACCGGGGATCTGACGGGGCGGGCCTTTCCTGTCGGCGACTGGGGCGAGCCCGCCCAGCGGCTCGACGAGCTGTACCGGTGGGTGGAGCGGGGGGCGCTCAACACCGCGGAGTGGTACCTGTCCGACCGGGCCTGGAAGCGGCGCGGGGCGCGGCTCGCGCGGGTGGGGGCGGCGGCGGGGGCCGTGGGCGCGGGGGTTCTTCCGCTGCTCGATCTGGCGGGGGCGGTGGCGGGTGTCGCCACCTGGGGGTTCGTCTCGTTGCTCGCGGGGGCGGCGTGCGTGGCGTGCGACCGGTTCTTCGGGCTCACGTCCGGGTGGATGCGGGACGTGGCCACCGCTCAGGCCGTGCAGCGGCGGCTTCAGGTGTTGCAGTTCGACTGGGCGTCGGAGAGTGTGCGGGAGGTTCTCGGGCCCACCGAGGGGACCGCCAGTGAGGCTGCCGAGCGGTGTCTGGGGGTGCTTCGGCGGTTCTCGGAGGATGTGACGGAGCTTGTGCGGGCCGAGACGGCGGACTGGATGGTGGAGTTTCGGTCGGGGCCTGCGCCGTTGGCCATGCAGGCGGTGGTTCCCGCCTCCCGGGGGGAGGCGGGTGCCTCTCCTGTACGGGCCGCCTTGCCGCCGGGGGCGCGCCCCAACATGCCTCGGCAGCGGCCGCCTGAGCCGCGGTGAGGGGGCTGGCCCCGGGGCCTTGGAGGCGGGGGCGGGGGGGCGAGGGGCGGGACCCTGCGGGGCTTTCCCCGATCCCGCCCCTTCCCGAAACCAGGGGGCTCCGCCCCCTAGGCCCCCGTAACAAGATGTCCTCAAACGCCGGACGGGCTGAAACGTAGTGGTCAGCTGTAGATGATCATTGAGCCCTGGGCCAGGCTTCGGGTCGTTGCCGCGTGCAGGCCCAGCCATACGTGGCGTTCCCTTGCGAAGGGGCTGGCGTCCGGTGGGGCCGGGGCCGCCGGTTCCTCCAGGGAGGTGGGGGCCTCGGGCGGGGTCGGGGGGCGAGGCGGGTTGGCCGCGTCGATGCCGATGGACGGGGCCACGAACTCCAGTTCCCGGAGCAGCGCCTGGGACGAGCCCAACGGCCCGCCGCCCGACAGAAGTTCGTCGTTCGAGAGCGGTGCGGGGAAGTCGACGGGGACGTACGCCCCCGCATGGTCGTAGTGCCAGACCAGATGCGACTGCTGGGCCGTCGCGTCGAACATCTCCAGCAACTGCTCGTAGTCCCCGCCCAGTTCGTCCACCGGCGTGACCTCAAGGCCGCAGACCTGGAGCAGGTACGCCCGGCGCAGGAAGTGCAGCGCGTCGTAGTCGAAGCCCGCGACCGGGGCCACGTCCCCGGAGAGACCCGGCATGTAGGCGAAGACGGGAACGGGCGGCAGACCGGCCTCGTGCAGCGCCTTGTCGTACGTCGCGATCTCCTCCGCGAAGGGGTTGTCGGGGCTGTGGCACAGCACGTCGACGAGCGGGACCAGCCACAGGTCACAGGCCAAGGGTGCTCCTCAGGTCAGGCTCAAAGGCTCATACTCGGGCGGCATATCGGACGTCGGATGTGTCTCACGTGCAGGCAGCGTAGTCCGGGCGGGCGCCCCCTAGCTCCCCTTGTGCAGATCCCAGATCCACACCCCGTCTACCCACTTTCCGGGCCGGTCAAGGAGTCCCTCCACCGTCTCCCGCAGTTCGGCGTCGTGCGGTTGTGGGGCGAGGACCAGGACTCCCGCGTTCCAGTACGCCAGATCCTCGCGCGCCGCCCCGCGCCACGCGTCCGTGATCTGCGGGGCGCGGCCCGCCGAGCGGACGTCCCGCAGGAGGTTGGAGGTGTTGCGGGGGGAGGCGCCGTAGATGCCGATGCGGTCCGGGCCCCACGGCCCGTTGAAGTAGCCGCCGGGGAGGGCGAAGCCCAGGTCGGCCGTGGTCTGCCAGTGCAGGGCCTCGGCGCCTGCCGGGTCCGGCAGCGGTATCGGTACGAGGGTCTCGCCCTCGCCCACGTACTCCCGCCACGTCCCGTCGGCGATGAACTCCGGGGGCCTCGCCCGCTCCACCGCCTTCAGCGGCGCCGGCACGATCGGAAGGAGCGCGAGGGCGACCGCGGCCACGCCCGCGTACCGCGCGGCCGTCATGCGGCGCGCGGAGGTGAGGAGGTCGGCCAGCGCGAGCGCCACCAGCATGCCGAGCGCCGGGGCGCACACCATGGCCACCCGCGACTCGATGACCGATTCGAAGAGGGGTGCGTGCGCGAGGGGCGCCCAGGGGCCGGGCAGCACGACGTCCGTCAGCGGGATGCGGAACTTCGGGCCGAGGGAGAGGAAGGCCGCCGCGAGGACCGTGAAGGCCAGCGCCTTCACCACCGTCCGCTCCCAGAGACGCACGACGATCGCGAAGGCAAGCGCGACCAGGGGCCAGCCGTAGAACGCGTTCTGCTCGGTCGGGTTCTGGGAGAGCGCGGACGCCGTCTCCTCGTTGCCCGCCAGCGAGCGTTCCGCGAAGGAGATGAGCGCCAGCGGACTGTTGCCCGCGTTGTCGCCGTGCAGCACGCTCGTGTAGCTCTGCGGCCCGAAGAACTGCCAGTAGAGCGGGAACGCGACCAGCGGCAGGGTCACCGCCACCGCCACGCCGAGGCCGCGCGCCAAGGGGCGGAACGTTTCCCTCGCCACATCGCGGCGCACCACGCCGTACGCCACGGCGAACAGCAGCATGCCCACCGCCGCGAGCAGCAGCGGCTCCTCGCCGAGGAAGATCTGGTACGTCGTGAAGAGCCCGAGGACGACCCCGTCGCGTACGACCCGGGAGCCCCCGCCCTCGCAGAGCCGCAGCGCCCTGTCGATGATCAGCGGGATCATGAACAGGACCATGAAGTTCGGGTGCGCGTGCGCGTGACTGATCATCGGTGGCGCGAAGGCCGCCAGTGCTGCGCCGACGGCTGCCGCGCCCCGGTGGCGTACAAGGCGTTTGCGGATCAGCCGGTACCAGGCGACGGCGGTCGCGGCCAGGCCCAGCGTCATCGCCGCGTTCAGGGTGACCGCCGGGCCGAAGAGCCAGGTCACGGGGGCGAAGGGGACGGAGAGGCCGAGCATGACCGTGTTGGCCATGAGGTTCACGCCGTCGGGAAAGTTCTGCAGATGGGTGAAGAGGGGGTTCTGGAGGTGGCGGATGTTGTCCGCCGTCACCGCGAAGAACCACTCCCACTGATTCTGGTCCTGGAGGGAGTCCGGGAGATAGCGGTCGCCCGGTGCGATCAAGCGGCCCGAGTAGAGGGTGACCGCCATGGCCAGGAAGAGCGCCGCCACGAGCAGGTCCTTCGGGCGGACCGTACGGACCTTGAGCGAGGTCAGCTCGGCAAGGACCTTCACGTAGTCGAACGGGCGGACCTTCGAGCCCTCCTGGTGTGCCCAGCGCACCGGCACCTCGGCGACCGGCCAGCCGGAGCGGCGGAAGTACTGCAGTATCTCGACGTCTATGCCCCAGCCGCGCAGCCGGGACGCGGCGAAGGCCTCGCGGGCGCGGTCGCCGTCGAAGAGCTTGAAGCCGCACTGGGTGTCGCGGACTCCGGGGACGGCGACCGTGCGTATCAGGAAATTGCCGGTACGGCCGAGGAGCTCGCGCAGGCGGTGCTGGTGGGCCTCGATCGTGGCGTCGGCGCCCGCGCGGGAGCCGATCGCGGCCGCGTGGCCGTCGGTGAGCGCCTTGTCGAGGCACTCCAGCTCCTCGATGGGCGCGGCCAGATCGGCGTCGGTGATCAGGACGCGGTCGCCGCGCGAGGCGAGGACGCCGAGGCGCAGGGCGTGGCCCTTGCCGCGGTTGCGGTCGGAGTGGATGAGCCGGACGCGGGGGTCGGCGGCCTCGGCGTCGGCCGCGATGTCGAGGGTGCCGTCGGTGGAGCCGTCGTCCACGACGATCAGCTCCCACCGGGCGCGGTCGCCGTCCGGGTACCCCGCGGACTCCGCGTACTCCGCGTCGAGATACGCCCGGATCGCGGCGAGCGTGGGGGCCAGGCGCCGCTCCTCGTTGTAGGCGGGGACGACGACGGTCAGATCCACGCTCATGCAGCGGCCAGCCGCTCGATGAGGGCGAGTGAGTGGGCGTTGTACTCGTCGATGATCGCGTGCGCGGCCTTGGGGTCGCGGTGCGCGAGGGCGTCGACGAGCTCGGTGTGCCGGGCCCACAGGGTGCCGCGCAGGTCGCCGTCGCCGCGTTCGGCGGCGCGGCGCAGGTAGGTGACGGCGCAGACCCAGGACTGGACGCGGATGCGGTGCAGGAAGTCCGAGAGGTAGGGGTTGCCGAAGAGGGCGCTGAGCTCGCGCCAGAAGCGCAGGTCGTAGCCGATGAGGACGTTCAGGTCGCCCGCGCAGGCGGCGCGCGCCGCCTCCTCGCCGCGACGGCGTACGGAGATCAGCGCGGCGGTCGTTTCCTTCTGGCTCTTGGGGCCCAGCGGGGTGCCGTTCCTCGCGAGGTCGCGGAAGATCCCGTCGGCGACGAGGCCGCGGGCCTCCAGCATGCCGCGGTAGTCGGCGAGGGAATGCTCGTGGACGCGGTAGCCGCGGTGCTGGTCGGCGTCCAGGAGGCCCTGCGCGGCGAGGTTCACCAGGGCCTCGCGGACCGGGGTCGCGGAGACGCCGTACTGCTCGGCGATCTCCTTGACGGTGAACTCCTGCCCCGGCTCCAGACGGCCGCCGAGGATCTCGTCGCGCAGCGCGTCGGCGATCTGCTGGCGCAGAGTGCTGCGGATGACGGCGGAGCCGTCGGTGCCGGGCATCTGGGTTCCCTCGCGGAGTCGTCTTGGCGGTCGTCGTTCGCTTACGAGCACGTCAGACTACGCGGTCGGGGTTCCCGGGGGCGGAGGCCGTTCTCCCGGGGCGGGGCCGCTTCCGGGTGCGGGCCGTTTCTTCCTGGCCGCCGCTTCGCGGCGGATCTTTGCCCGCCCGCCCAGCCGATTGCCCTGCGGCGTTACGGGTGGGCGGGTCGGGTGATCCGCCGCGAGGCGGCGGCTGCGGTCCCGGGTGGGGCCTACCCGCAGCAGCCCCTCAGACGCAGGCAGCCCGCCCACGGCAGGGGGCTGGACCCCGGCAGGGGGCTGGACCCCGGGTCAGGACACGTGTTCGTCGGCCACGCTCAGCGCAGCGTCCAGCGCCGCGAGGCCCTCCTTGGCCTCCGTGTCCGTGATGTTGCACGGAGGAACCACGTGGGTGCGGTTCATGTTGATGAACGGCCACAGGCCCTGCTTCTTCGCGGCGGCGCCGAACGCGGCCATCGGGGCGTTCGCCTCGCCCGTGGCGTTGTACGGGACGAGGGGCTCGCGGGTCTCCTTGTCCTTGACCAGGTCGAGGGCCCAGAACATGCCGAGGCCACGGACCTCGCCGACGCTCGGGTGCCGCGCGGCGAGCTCCGCGAGGGCGGGGGCGATGATCTCCGTGCCGACGCGGGCCGCGTTCTCGACGACGCCCTCGTCCTCCATGACGTTGATCGTCGCGACGGCGGCGGCGCAGGCCAGGGGGTGCCCGGAGTACGTGAGACCGCCCGGGTAGGGCCTGCGGGCGAACGTCTCGGCGATGGCCGAGGAGATCGCGACGCCGCCGAGCGGGACGTAACCGGAGTTCACGCCCTTGGCGAAGGTGAGCAGGTCGGGCACGATCCCGCCGTCGAAGTGATCGGCGGCGAACCACTTGCCAGTGCGGCCGAAGCCCGCCATCACCTCGTCGAGGACGAAGACGATGCCGTGGCGGTCGCAGATCTCGCGTACGCCCTTGAGGTAGCCCGGCGGCGGGGTCATGATGCCGGCCGTGCCCGGGACGGTTTCGAGGATGATCGCCGCGATCGTCTGCGGGCCCTCGAAGGCGATGGTGTCCTCGAGGTGCTGGAGGGCGCGCTCGCACTCCTGCTGCTCGTTCTCGGCGTAGAAGGGGCTGCGGTAGAGGAACGGCGCCCAGAAGTGGACGACGCCCGACGTGCCGTTGTCGGAGGCCCAGCGGCGGGGGTCGCCGGTGAGGTTGATCGCGGTGGAGGTGCCGCCGTGGTACGAGCGGTAGGCGGAGAGGACCTTGGGGCGGCCGGTGTGCAGGCGCGCCATGCGGGTCGCGTTCTCCACGGCCTCGGCGCCGCCGTTGGTGAAGAAGATCTTGTCGAGGTCGCCGGGGGTCCGCTCGGCGATGAGGCGTGCGGCCTCGGAGCGGGCTTCCACGGCGAAGGCGGGGGCGAAGGTCGTCATCTCCGCCGCCTGCTTCTGGATGGCGGCGACGACCTTGGGGTGCTGGTATCCGATGTTGGTGAAGACGAGGCCGCTGGTGAAGTCGAGGTAGCGGTTGCCGTCGTAGTCCCAGAAGTACGAGCCCTCGGCGCCGGCTACGGCGAGGGGGTCGATCAGCTCCTGTGCGGACCAGGAGTGGAACACGTGCGCGCGGTCTGCTGCCTTGACGGCGGCGCCGACCTGGGGGTTCGGGTTCGGCTGAGGGGTCATGTGGGCGAGGGTAAATGTCCACGATGCGGATGGGACATGGGCGGTGTGTTTTGCGGGGGTCGGGGGGACTGGACAGTATGTCGGGCCTTGCCTTGTCTGGCCCCTGGGCCTTGGGGTGGTCCGAACTGCTTTCTCCCCGACCCCGCCCCTTCCCGAAAACCCACTCGGCGCGGGGGCCCATCCTGGTCGCTGCCCATCACCGGCTTCGCCGCGTTCGTCCTCAAACGCCGGACGGGCTGAAAACCCAGCCGCCGGACGGGCTGGAACAGGCTGGATCAGTCATCCGCCACCACCTTCGCCCGCGGCTCGCCCCCCTCCCCGCAGCGGATCTCGTACGGCAGATCGTCCCGGTCCTCGTCGTCATCGCTCGGTTCCGCCTCCAGGCGGGCCACCGCGGCCGGGCCCCGTTCCACGTCGTCGTCGATGTGGAAACCGTCCGCCGGGCTCCACGAGACGAGGTACACCGTGCCGTCAGAACGGCACTCGACCGTCGCCGTGCCGCCCGTGAACCGCAGGGTCGACCGGTCGGAGGGCTTCTTTGCCGGCGCGCTCGGTTTGCCCGAGGACGGGGGCGCGGACGTGGACGCGGAGGGTTGTGCTGACGCCGACGTCGCCGCCAGCGCCCTTTCCACCGCGGCCTCGTCCAGCGGACGGCTGTGTGCCGCTCCGCCGCTGTCCGCAGTGGCCAACTGCCAGGCGCCGAGCGCCCCGGCGGCCGTACCCACCGCCACCCATGCCGCGGTCACCACCGCGCTCCGCCACTTCCTCATCGGGCCACTGTGCCGCACAGTTTCCTAACGCCCGGTTAAGAGCTGCCCAAAGCACCTGACTACGGTGGATGTATGGCCCATCTTCTTGTCGTGGAGGACGATCCCCAGCTGCGCGGTGCCCTGGTGCGGGCCCTGCGCGACAAAGGGCACGCCGTCGCCACCGCGCCCAGCGGCATGGCGGGCCTGGACGCGGCGGTCACCCACCGCCCCGACCTCGTCGTGCTCGACCTGGGGCTGCCGGACGTGGACGGCGGGCAGGTCCTTCGCATGCTGCGTGCCGTCAGCGACGTACCCGTCATCGTCGCGACCGCGCGCGACGACGAGCCGGAGATGGTGGCGATCCTTGAGGGCGGGGCCGACGACTACATCGTCAAGCCGTTCGGTGCCGCCCAGTTGGACGCCCGCGTCAAGGCCGTCCTGCGGCGGCTCGGCGCGGCCGATGCGGCGGAGGAGCCCCTGCGGGTCGGGGGTCTGGCCATCGACCCGGCCTCTCGCGAAGTCACCCTGGATGACCGCGCCCTGGACCTCACCCCGCGCGAGTTCGACCTGCTCACCTACCTCGCGCACCGCCCCGGCCAGGTGATATCCCGCCGCGAACTCCTCGCCGAGGTGTGGCAACAGCCCCTGGGCGGCGCCGACAAGACGGTCGACGTCCACCTCTCCTGGCTCCGCAGAAAACTCGGCGAGACGGCCCAGGCCCCGCGCTACCTCCATACGGTCCGCACGGTGGGCGTGAAGCTGACCCCACCGGAGGCGCCGGACGGTGCGGCACTCCCCGCCCAAGGCCCCGGGGCCCGCTGATGCGCCGCAGGCTTCTCCTCCTCACCGCTGCCACCACCGCCCTCGTGCTCACCGCCCTCCTCGTGCCGCTCACCCTGCTCACCCGCACCCACGCCGCCGACCGCACCACCGCCGAGGCCACCGCTCGGGCCCAGTGGGTGGCGCATGCGCTCGGGCCCGCCCTCGCGGGACCCGACGAGCGCGAGACCGCCGAGCAGACCGTGGAGAGCGTCAACACCCAGGATCTGCCGACCACTTCCATCGTTCTCGGGGACGGCACCGTCATCGGGCCAGGACCCCGGGGGCGCGCCTCGGACGCCGTCCGTCTGGCCCGCACCGGTCGCGCCTTCACCTACGAGCCCTCCACCGGCGGCCGTCAGGTCCTCGTCCCCGTCCAGGGCGCGACCGGCGGCACCGCGGTCGTGCAGGTCACGGTGACCGAGCGGCAGTTGTACGCGGGCACCATGACGTCCTGGCTTGTGCTCGCCGGGATCGGGGTCGGCCTCGTGCTCATCGGGCTGCTCCTCGCCGACCGGCTCGGTGCCCGTCTGGTCGGCGCCACCCGCCGGCTCGCCGGCACCGCGGACCGTCTCGCCGCGGGCGACCTCACCGCACGCGCCACTCCCGAGGGCCCGCCCGAACTGCGCCTGGTCGCGGGCGAGCTGAACCGCCTGGCCACCCGCATCGACGAACTCCTGGCCGCCGAGCGCGAGAACGCCGCCGACCTCGCCCACCGCCTGCGCACCCCTGTAGCCGCCCTGCGCCTGGACGCCGAGACCCTCCTCGCCCGCAGCGACTCCGAGGAGGCGCACCGCATCGCCGCGGACGTCGCCGCCCTGGAGCGCAGTGTCGACGACGTGATCCGCAAGGCCCGTCGGCCCTTCCGGGACGCCCCGTACGCGGACCTGGCGGCCGTGGCCCGCGAACGTGCCACGTTCTGGCTGCCGTTGGCCGAGGATCAGGGGCGTACGACCGAGATCGAAACGGCAGGGATCGACACGGCAGGGAAGGCCACGCGCCCCGTTTCCGTACCCGTCCCGGTACCCGTCCCCGTTCCCGAGGACGACCTCGCCGCCGCCATCGACGCCCTCATCGGCAACGTCCTGGACCACACCCCCCAGGGCACCCCGTTCCGCATCACCGTCCGCACCGGCCCGGCGGGTGGCCCCGAGCTCACCGTCGCCGACGAAGGCCCCGGCCTCCCGCCCACGTACGCGGCCGAACGCGGCACAAGCGGCGGCGGCTCCACCGGTCTCGGCCTGGACATCGCGCGCCGCACGGCCGAGGACGCCGGCGGCACCTTCGACATCACGTCGGACGCCACCCGCGGCACCCGCGTGACCCTCACCTTCCCGCAGTCGCCCCCGCGGCCCGCGGAAACGCGACCCGGACGGCCCGAGCCCACCGGTTGACCCCCAGCTCGGGGCGCAGCGCGGCGAACCCGCCGCAGTACTTCGTGAACTCCGCGGCCCGCACCCCGTACCGGTGCAGGACCCGGTCCGCCTCCGTCAGGTGGCCCTGTGTCTTGGTCTCCACCAGGACGAGCCCGGAGTCCGCCGCCACCGACCGCCCGGTGGCCACGTCCCGCACGACGAGCCCCGCGTCGCACGTGATCCGCTGTCCGTCGGCCACGAAGGTCGCCCGCTGGTACTCGGTGACCAGCGCCGTGGTCAGCCCGCCGGGCGCCTCGATCCCGTACGACCCGCGCAGCACCCCCGCGAGGAACCCTTGCCGCTCGGCGTCGAGCACGCGGTCCTCGCCCTGAAGGCGCTGACGGTGCTTGACCGTCTCGCCGCGGCCGCTCTTCAGCTTGATCTCGAACTGCCGCTCGCCGCTGTCCTGGTAGACCCGCTCCCGGATGCGGTAGCGCAGCCGTCTGCCCTGCCGGTGGTGGTGGTAGGTGAGGAGTTCGGGGGTGTCGTAGTACGTCGAGTGGTAGCTGAACCAGCGCTTTCCGCCGATGCTCAGGGCCCGGAACGGGCCCGAGGCACGGCGCGGGTCCGTGAGCAGCGCCGCCAGGTCGTCGAAGATCTCGACCGGCACGAGGTAGCTGTTGTCGTAGCGGGCGAGCAGTTCGGCCCGCGCGTTGACCTCGTCGAGCGAGATGGGGTGCGCGGCGAGCGCGGCCCGTCCGATGGCGCGTACGGCGGGGTTCACACGGTCTCCTTCTGGTGGGGGACGGCAGGCGTGCGGGACCGGGTCGTGCGGCGTCGTGGTGCTGTACGTACGAACTCCCCGGCCCGCTCGGAAGGTTCCGGTTGCCGGAAACGGACTTCCAGAACCATCAGGTCCCGTACGTAGTCGACCTCGCGGACGTTCCAGCCGAGCGGCTGCCCGAGGCGCCGCGCCAGTTCGGCGCGGAGCGCGGTCTCCTCGCGGTACACGGCGTCCAGGGTGACGACCGCGCGCCGGTCACCGGCGAAGAGGCGGGGGTGGTCGGCGCCGTACATCACCAGGAGCAGTACGGCCGCGAGCCCGGCGGCGACCGGGAGATCCAGGCCCGGAAGTCCGCAGAGGAGGCCCAGGACGAGGGTGATGAAGTAGTACGCCACTTCCTGGTGCTGCAGTGCGTCCGAGCGGAGCCGCACGATCGAGAGCACCCCGAAGAGCCCGAACCCGAGGGCGAGCCCGCCGTTGCCGCCGGCGCTCGCGAGGGCGGAGACGACCGCGAAGAGCGCGACGTTCAGGGCGAGATAAGCGGGGACCAACTCCCTTCTGCGGTGCCGTGGATAGAAGACCCCGAAGGTCAGAAGGGTCACGGCCACCAGGTCGAGGCCGAGGTGGGCGGCCATCTGTCCGAGGTTCTCTGCGCTGTCCATGACCAGGACGCTAGGGACCGGCGGGTTAAGGGCGCCCCCGGTGAGGGTTAACGAGCTGGAGCCGGGCCTTCGCGGATCATTGACAGCATGCTGTCGAGATGACAGCATGCTTACACAACAGCACGCCGGAGCTCAGCCAACGGAGGCAGCCATGTCCCGCAAGCCCGTGCACCTCGCCGTTTACGACACGCTCGCCGACTGGGAGCCCGGCTTCGCCACGGCGTTCCTCGCCCGCGCCGGGTACGAGATCCGTACCGTCGCCGCCGACCCGTCGGCCCTCGTCACCACGGCGGGCGGTGTCCGCATCCAGCCCGACGTGGCCCTCGCCGACCTGCGGCCCGAGGACAGCGCGCTGCTGATCCTGCCGGGCGCCGACCTGTGGGACGCGGGCGACGACCTCGCCCCCTTCGGCCGCGCGGCCCGCGCCTTCCTCGACGCGGACGTCCCGGTCGCCGCGATCTGCGGGGCCACCGCGGGCCTCGCCAGGGAGGGGCTGCTCGACGACCGCGCGCACACCAGCGCGGTGTCGTTCTACCTGGCGGTCACCGGCTACAAGGGCGGCGAGCGGTACGTGGACGTGGACGCCGTCACCGACGGCGGGCTGACCACGGCGGGGCCGACCGAGCCGGTGGCCTTCGCGCGCGAGATCCTCGGGCGGCTCGGCGCCTTCGAGGGCGCGAAGCTCGACGCCTGGTACCGCCTGTTCCACGACTCGGACGCTTCGGCTTACGAGGTGCTCGAATCGTGAGCGACGACGCGGACCGCGGGGTGCGGGAGCAGCAGGAGCTGTTCTCCCGTACCGCCCTCGGGGTCTTCAGGCTCAACGGACAGTTCCTCTCCGTGGCCGACGAGTTGGCGAAGCCGGGCGGGCTCACCGCCGCCTGGTGGCAGGTGCTCGGCGCCGTCCTGCGCGAGCCCCTGCCCGTGGCCGGGATCGCCCGTTCGATGGGCATCACCCGGCAGAGCGTGCAGCGCATCGCCGATCTGCTCGTGCGGCGCGGCCTCGCCGAGTACGTGCCGAACCCCGCCCACCGCCGCGCCAAGCTCCTGCGCCCCACGGACGAGGGCCTGGCCGCCGTCCGCAGGATCAGCCCCGGCCACGCGGACGTGGCCGCGCGGCTCGCGGAAGCGCTCGGCGAGGAGGAATTCGCGCAGATCGTACGGGTATTGGATCGGCTTACCGAAGTGCTGGCCGAGAAAATCCTCCCCGGCATGGAAGGAAATACGGCGGCGGACACGGCGGTGGACCCGACGGCGGATGCGGCGGCGGATACGGCGGCGGATGCGGAACAACCCGTTACGGAGCCGTAGCAGGCAGTCCGCACCCCGATGTCCTACCGCCCCACTATCCTCGATCTGTTGCACACCAACGGGGGAGGTCGGCGCGGCGATGGAGAAACTGGGTTCCGGGGATCCGCAGCGAATAGGCGCCTATCGACTGCTCGCGCGACTCGGCGCGGGCGGCATGGGGCACGTCTATCTCGCGCGGTCCGACCGAGGGCGGACGGTCGCGGTGAAGCTCGTGCGGGAAGAACTCGCCGAGCAGGAGGAGTTCAGGAACCGCTTCCGGCAGGAGGTCCTTGCGGCGCGGCGGGTCGGCGGCGCGTGGACGGCGCCGGTGCTCGACGCGGACACCGAGGCGACGATCCCCTGGCTGGCCACGGGATATGTGGCGGGCCCCTCCCTGCAGAGCGTCATCTCGCAGGACCACGGGCCGCTGCCCGAGCGGTCCGTGAAGATCCTGGCGGCCGGGCTCGCCAACGCGCTCAAGGACATCCACGCGGCGGGCCTCATCCACCGCGACCTCAAGCCGTCGAACGTGCTCGTCACGATCGACGGACCGCGCGTCATCGACTTCGGCATCGCCCGCGCCCTCGAAACCGTGACCGACGGCGGCCTGACCCGCACCGGCGCGCTCGTCGGTTCGCCCGGCTTCATGGCGCCCGAGCAGGTGCGGGGCGACCGGATCACGCCGGCCTGTGACGTGTTCTGCCTGGGTTCGGTCCTCGCGTACGCGGCTTCGGGCGCGCTGCCGTTCGGCACGGCCAACAGCGGCGTGCACGCGATGATGTTCCGTATCGCGCAGGAGGAACCGGACCTCCAGGGGCTGCCGGAGGAGCTGGCCGAGCTGGTCGGCGACTGCCTGCGCAAGAACCCCGCCGACCGGCCGACGCTGGGACAGCTCCTGGAGCGGACGGGGGCCGAGGACACGCTCGGCGACGGCGGCCGGACGCGTGACCCCTGGCTGCCGGGCGGGCTGGTGGCCCAATTGGGGCGCCATGCCGTCCAGTTGCTCGACACGGAGAATCCGGACGAGGGCGGTGCGGAGGCGTCGTCCGCTAAGGACTCTGCGACCAAGGACCCTGCGGCGAAGGGTCCCGATGCGCCGGTCTCGCTCGCGCCGCCGAAGGAGCTGGCCGCGGGGAGCGGGGGCGCCGCAGCAGCCGCAGCCTCCGCCTCCCCTGAAGGGAACGGTGCCGGGCCAGGGCCCGTCGCCGGTGACACCCCGCCGCCGCCGGGCAGGCCGGGCGCGGCGACCCCCTTGGACCACCTCCCCACGATGATCACCGGGCAGACCCCGCCGCCCACTCCCCCGCCAGGACAGGCGTACGGCTATCCCCAGCAGCACCCCCAGGCCCAGCAGCAGCATCCCCAGCAACCACCGCCGCCCGGCTACGGCTACCCCCAGCAGGGGCCGTACGGCCCCACGCCTCCCTACGGGCCCACACCTCCGTACGGCCCCCTCGTCCACCCCCAGGGCGAGCCCCCGCGTCGCAGCAGCCGCTCCACCGCCGCGCTCATCGCGGTCGCCGTCATAGTGGCCATAGGAGCGGGCGGCACGGTGTACGCGGTGATGAAGGGCGAGGGCGGCACGAAGGCGGGCAGCACGAGCTCCGGCTCGCCGTCCAACAGCGCGCCTTCGACGCCGGGCACGCCCTCCGAGGAGGGTTCATCGGAGCCCGATGACCCGCCCACGTCCCCGGCGTCCGAGGACAAGGGCAAGGCCGAGGACGGCGCGGTCCCGGACAAGTTCCTCGGCACGTGGAGCGGGTCCATCCAGAACGACCTGGGCAGCAACTCCCGTCAGCTCGTCCTCCAGCAGGGCGAGGTCGGCGACACCGTCATCTCGATCACGGCGGACGGTCCGACCGACACGGGCGGCACGTATCACTGCGTGTTCCAGGGCAAGTTGGAGTCGGCGAGCGGCAACACCCTGCGCATCGGGCCGACGGACGTGATCGTCGGCCAGCCCGCGAGCTCCTGCAGGCCGGGCCAGGCGAGCACGGTGACGCTGCTCTCGAACGGCAGGCTGCACCGCGAGAACACGGGCACGGACAAGGGCCTCACGTACGACAAGGAGGGCTGACCGAGCCGCTGACGAGGAGGGCTGAACCAGCCGACAGGGTGCCGGTCAAGAACCTCTCCACGAGGGACGTACGCCGCCTCTTCACCGGCGAGATCCGCAACTGGAAGGAGCTGCGGGGCGGCCCCGACCTGCCGGTGGTCCTGGTCAGCCGGGGGTCGAGCTCCGGCACGCGGGTCACCCTCCAGCAACGGGTCCTCAAGGGCGCACCGGAGATCCAGGAGTCATCGAGCGACTGCCTGACGAGGGACATCGGCCCCCGGGCGCCGGTGATCCGCTGCGAACTCGACTCCACGGAACAGGTCCTGGACACGGTCGCCGCCACCCCGGGCGCGGTCGGCTACAGCGAGCTGCGGGACACAGCCACTCTCAAGGGCGTGCACCGCGTGAGCCTGGACGGCCACACGCCGTCCGTCGACCACATCCAGTCCAGCGGCTACCCGTACCGCGAGATCGAGTACGCCTACACCTACGGCAGCCCGCCCGCCGACTCGCTCGCGTCGAGCTTCCTCGCGTACGCGATCCGCGGGAACGGGCAGGACGTGGTCCGCACCCACGGGCATCTGCCGTGCCAGACGCCCGTGGGACTGCGGATGTGCGGGGAGAACCGGTCCGCTGGATGAGAACCGCTAGATGAACGAGTTGATCTCGATCGTCTCCGTGCGGCCAGGACCCACGCCGATCGCGGAGATCGGGGCGCCGGACATCTCCTCCAGGGCCTTCACGTAACCCTGCGCGTTCTTCGGCAGGTCGGAGAAGGTCTGGGCCTTGGTGATGTCCTCGGACCAGCCGGGGAGGTACTCGTAGACGGGCTTCGCGTGGTGGAAGTCCGTCTGGTTGTACGGGAGTTCCTCGACGCGCTTGCCGTCGATCTCGTACGCGACGCAGACCGGGATCTGCTCCCAGCCCGTCAGGACGTCCAGCTTCGTGAGGAAGAAGTCCGTCAGGCCGTTCACACGGGTCGCGTAACGGGCGATCGGTGCGTCGAACCAGCCGCAGCGGCGGTCACGGCCGGTGGTGACACCGCGCTCGCCGCCGATGCGGCGCAGGTCCTCGCCGTCCTGGTCGAAGAGCTCGGTCGGGAACGGGCCCGCGCCGACACGCGTGGTGTACGCCTTCAGGATGCCGATGACGCGGCTGATCTTCGTCGGGCCGACGCCCGTACCCGTGCAGGCGCCGCCCGCGGTCGGGTTCGAGGAGGTGACGAAGGGGTACGTGCCGTGGTCCACGTCCAGGAGGGTGCCCTGGCCGCCCTCGAAGAGGACGACCTTGTCCTCGTCGAGCGCGTTGTTGAGGATCAGCGTGGTGTCGGCGACGTACTGCTTGATGTTCTCGCCGTGCTCCAGGAGCTGCTCGACGATCTGGCCGACCTCGATGGCGCGGCGGTTGTAGAGCTTGGTGAGGAGCTGGTTCTTGACCTCGAGGGCCGCCTCGACCTTCTGCTCCAGGATCGACTGGTCGTAGAGGTCCTGGACGCGGATGCCGGTGCGGTTGATCTTGTCGGCGTACGTCGGGCCGATGCCGCGGCCGGTCGTGCCGATCTTGCGCTTGCCGAGGAAGCGTTCCGTCACCTTGTCGACGGTCACGTTGTACGGCGTGATGATGTGCGCGTTACCGCTGATCAGCAGCTTCGACGTGTCGACGCCGCGCTCGTTCAGACCGCTCAGCTCGGAGAGCAGGACCGACGGGTCGACGACGACTCCGTTGCCGATGACAGGCACGCAGTCCGGGGAGAGAATCCCGGAAGGGAGGAGATGCAGCGCGTACTTCTGGTCGCCTACGACGACCGTGTGGCCGGCATTGTTGCCGCCCTGGTATCGCACCACATAGTCCACGGAGCCACCGAGCAGGTCGGTGGCCTTTCCCTTGCCTTCGTCACCCCACTGAGCACCGAGCAGCACAAGTGCGGGCACAGGCGTACACCCCTTCCGGGCGGGGCATGTCCAAGGTCAGGGGCCGTAGCCGCCATATGGGTGTGCCTTGGATGCTGCCCCGGAATAGACGAAGCCCCTGGCGCAATAGCGCAAGGGGCTCTTGCACAAAGATGCTACCCGAGGACTCAGAAAAGGGGCGCACGTTGTCGGCTCGCGACCAGCTGCTAGTCGTCATCGACCCGGTCGCCCGGCGCACGGACGGTGAGTCGGTAAGGATCGCGAAGGATGTGCTCGGTGCGGGCGCGTCCGTTCGCATCTGCCTGCCCGAAGGCCCCGAGGACTTCGCGAAAGCCCTGGCCAGGAGGGGTGCGCGGCGCCCTGTGGTGATCGGTGACGACCGTGCTCTGGCGCGGGCGGTGGGGGTGCTCCACCGGGAGCGGGAGCTGGCTCGATGCGCACTCTCCGTAGTTCCCGTGGGTGCATCGCAGACTCTCGCGCGGGCGCTCGGAGTGCCCGCCGGGGCGGTCGCGGCGGCGCGGGCGGTGCTCGAAGGGGCCGAGCGGCGGCTGGATCTGCTCGTCGACGACCGGGACGGGGTGGTCCTCGGGGAACTGCGGATCCCGCCGGTCGCCGCCTCGGTCGCCGGGGGCATACCGATGGACGGCCACCCGTGGCTGCGGACCTGCCAGTCCTTCGTGCGCACGCTCGCCGCGCGGCCCTCGCGGGTCGCTTCGGCGCCGGGTCCCGCTCCGGCACGGCTGCGGGTGGAGGCCGACGGGCTGCTCGTGGTGGACCTGGACCAGCCGGTCGAGGGGATCGCGGTGAACCCCGCCGAGGACGGCTTCGCCGAGGTGGAGGTGCGCCCCTCGTCGGTGGGCGCCGAGGCGTCACCGCTCCGGGTGCGGGCCCGGACGGTCACGGTGTCGGGGGCGGACTTCCGCTACCGGGCGGACACGGTGGTGGGGGGTCCGGTGCGCACGCGTACGTGGTCGGTGCGGGCCAGTGCCTGGGGCTTGACGCTGCCTCGGTGAGGGCGGCGCACCGGGCTGCTCGCCGGGGGGCCTACTTGCCGAACAGGCTCTCCCGGTGCACCCGCCAGCGTTCCAGCATCTCCGCCAGTTCGTGCTCGACGAACTCGAAGAAGGCGAGTGTCTCGGCCAAGCGGCGCCCGGCCGGGGTGTCGGCGCCCAGGCTGGCGACACCGTCGCTCAGGGCGCTCTCCCAGCGCTTGAGGATGCCGTCACGGTTGGCCAGCGCCTCGTACCACTGGTTGCTGTGCACCCGGAAGATGTCCCGGCGCGAGCCGGGCTCGCGCTCCCGGGACACCATGTGCTGCTGCGTGAGGTAGCGGACCGCGCCCGACACGGCCGCGGGGCTCACCTGGAGCTGCTCGCCGAGCTGCGCCGATGTCAGCGCGCCCGAGTCCGCGGCGAGGAGCGCCGCGAAGATTCTGGCGGGCATCCTCGGCATTCCGGCTTCGACCAGCTGCGAGGCGAACTGTTCGACGAAGCGGCCGACGAGCTCGCCGTCACGATCGCCGTCGCCGTCACGATCGCTCGGCGGCGGCGCTGACTCCTTGGGCATGTGCTGATCATCTCCCCTGTGCGGTCGTGCGGACGGGCGGACGTCCGGTCCCTCTGTCGCCGAGTTTATACGCTTCCTTAACTTCACAAATTTGTGAAAGCCGCGTACGTTCTGAAACATGACGAAGGCAATCACCGTCTCCGGCCTGCACAAGTCGTTCGGCCGGACCCATGCGCTCGACGGCCTCGACCTCGATGTCGAGGCCGGTGAGGTGCACGGTTTCCTCGGCCCCAACGGCGCCGGGAAGTCCACGGCCATCCGCGTCCTGCTCGGCCTGCTCCGCGCCGACTCCGGCGCCGCCCAGCTCCTCGGCAAGGACCCGTGGAGCGACGCGGTCGAACTCCACCGGCGCGTGGCGTACGTCCCCGGTGACGTCACCCTGTGGCGCAACCTCTCCGGCGGCGAGGTCATCGACCTGTACGGGAAGCTGCGCGGGGGCCTGGACCGGGGGCGCAGGGCGGACCTCGTCGAGCGGTTCGAACTCGACCCGACCAAGAAGGGCCGCACGTACTCCAAGGGCAACCGGCAGAAGGTCGCCCTCGTCGCCGCCTTCGCGTCCGACGTCGACCTGCTGATCCTCGACGAGCCGACCTCCGGGCTCGACCCGCTCATGGAAGAGGTCTTCCAGGCGTGCGTCGAGGAGGAGCGGGAGCGGGGCCGCACCGTCCTCCTGTCCTCGCACATCCTCAGCGAGGTGGAGACGCTCTGCGACCGCGTCAGCATCATCAGGAAGGGGCAGACCGTCGAGTCCGGCTCGCTCGCCGACCTGCGCCATCTGACCCGGACCAGCGTCACCGCCGAGCTTGCGGGGCCGCCCAACGGGCTCGCGCGGCTGCCCGGCGTCCACGACGTCGACGTGTCCGGGCAAGGTGGTGCGGGCGGGCACCGCGTCACGCTCCAGGTCGACACCGACAAGCTGGACGCCGTACTGCGTTCGCTCACCGAGTCCGGGGTCCGCTCGCTCCTCTCCACGCCGCCGACGCTGGAGGAGCTCTTCCTGCGGCACTACCAGGACGACGCGGGGGCGGTCGCGCGATGACCGCCGTCACCGGAGCTCCGGGGTTCGCTTCCCGCACAACCCGTCAACTCGCGGGCACCGGGGTCCTGTTGAGGCTCGCCCTGCGCCGCGACCGCGTCATGATGCCGGTCTGGGTCATCGTCGTCACGGGGTTGGTCCTCTCGATGCCGGGCTCCCTGGAGAAGACGTACGGAACGGCCGCCGAGCGGGCCGACGCCATGCGGACGATGAACGCCAACTCCTCGATGCGGGCGCTGTACTCGCCGGTGTTCGGGGACTCCGTCGGCGCTCTGTCCGCCTGGCGCATCGGGGTCTACGCCGCGATCCTCGCCGCCGTGATGAGCCTGATCATCGTCGTACGGCACACGCGCGAGGAGGAGGAGACCGGCCGCCAGGAGATGCTCTCCGCCGGGATGGTGGGGCGGCGTGCGCCGTTGAGCGCCGCGCTGCTCGCCGCGTTCACGGCGAACGCGGCGGTGGGGCTGCTCGTCGCGGGCGGGATGGCCGGGCAGGGCTCGGCCGGGGCCCTCGCGCTCGGGCTCGGCGTCGCAGGCACCGGCATGCTCTTCGCCACCATGGCGGCGATCGTCGCCCAGCTCACGGAGAGCGCGCGGCTCGCCAAGGGGCTGACGTCCGGGGTGCTTGGGGCCGCTTACGTGCTGAAGGCGGCCGGTGATGCCGGGAGCGAGCGCGGGGAGTCCGTGCTGACCTGGTTCTCCCCCCTCGGCTGGACGGAGAACCTGCGGGCCTACGCCGGTGAGCGGTGGTGGGTGCTGCTCCTGATCGCCGCCGCGATCGTGGTGCAGGGGTCTTTCGCATACGGCCTGGCGGGGCGGCGCGACGTCGGGATGAGCTTCCTGCCGACCCGGCCGGGGCCCGCGAAGGGTGCGATCGGCACGGCGGGCGGGCTCGCGTGGCGGCTGCAGCGGGGCAGCGTGCTCGGCTGGACGCTCGGGTATCTGCTCGCCGGTGTCGTCTTCGGCGGGATGGTCGAGGGAGCGGCGGACATCGTCGGCGACAACGCCAGCACCCGGGACATCATCGAGCGGATGGGCGGCCAGTCGGGCCTCACGGACGCCTTCCTCGCCACGATGGTCGGCCTGCTCGGGATGGTCACCTCGCTGTACGTCGTCGCTTCGGTGCTGCGACTGCACGGCGAGGAAACGTCGCAGCGGGCGGAGCCGGTCCTCGCGGGCGCGGTGGGGCGGCTGCGGTGGGCCGGCGGCCACCTGGTGATCGCCTTCGGCGGTGCGGTGCTGCTGATGCTGGTGGGCGGGTTCGGGCTCTTCCTCGGGTACGGGAAGGACCTCGGGCCGATCCTGGGGGCGTGCCTGGTGCAGGTGGCGGCGGTCTGGGCGGTGGGCGGGCTCGCGGTGCTGCTTGTGGGGGCGTTCCCTCGGGCCGCGGTGGCTGCGTGGGGGGTGGCCGGGGTCTGCCTGGCGCTCGGCTGGATCGGCCCCGCGCTTGACCTTCCGCAGGTGGCGCTGGACGTCTCCCCCTTCGGCCACCTCCCGAAGCTGCCGGGCTCCACGATGGCCTGGGGCCCGGTGATCACTCTCCTCGCCGTGGCGACGGCACTGACGGCCACGGCCCTGTCCCGCCTACACCACAGGGACCTGACGACCTGACCCCGCGGCAGCCGCCCGGTCACCCCGTGTAGTACCTGCGACGGACCCCCGAGGACCCCTCCCTGGCGGGACGACCCCCTGGCTCCGTCCCCGTACCTTCGTAAGCGTGACCAATGCGACCAAGACCGCGACCAGCGGCAACCGCAGCCCGGAGTTCCGTATGGCCGCGGGCGCGCTCGGAGGACTTCGGCAGGACCTCTTCCGGGATGCCTTCGCCTACCGCCCGCTGCAGGCGATGCGTACGGACGGCCCGCTGACCCGGCGCCTCCCGGCCCGCATACGCCAGTACGCCGGCTGGACCCCGCACGCGGCGGTCCTGGCGGCCGCCTTCCTCACCTTCCTCGTCGCGTACGCGGACGACTCCGGCGGCCTCGACTACGTCCTCACCGGGCTCATCCCGGCCGCCGCCGTCGCCATGACCCTGCTCAGGCCCATCGCCGCCTGGTGGGTCCTGGTCGCGAGCACGCCCTTCTCCGGCGCCATCGGCACCCACTGGGACAGCGGCTATCCCTGGTCCGACAGCGTCTTCATCGCGCACCTCACCGTGATGACCGTGATCACCCTGCGGACCCGCCCCCGCACCGGAGCCTGGATGTGGGTGGGCACGGCCCTCTACGGCATCGCCGCCGAGGTCTTCCTCAGCCCGGGGTACTCGACCAACCTGCCGGAAATGCTCTTCTTCTCGGCGCTCGCCCTCCTCGCCGCCTCCCTCGTGCACATCCGCCGCGAGGCCAAGCACGAGGTCAGCGTCCAGCGGACCGTCACCGAGATGGAGCGCGGCAGGCGCACGCTCCTCGAGGAGCGGACGACCATCGCGCGCGAACTGCACGACGTGGTCGCGCACCACATGTCCGTGGTCGCCATCCAGGCGGAGGCCGCCCCCTACCGCGTCGAGAACCCGCCCCCGGAGCTTGAGCAGGCGTTCGTCACGATCCGCGAGAACGCCGTGGCCGCCCTGACGGAGCTGCGCCGCGTCCTCGGTGTCGTACGCGCGGAGGACTACGAGGCGCCGGACGCCCCGCAGCCCACGCTCGCCGACCTCGACCGGCTCATCGCGAACGTCCGCGAGACCGGCCTCGACGTCGAGAAGATCGTCACCGGAGCCGTCCGCGAACTCCCGCAGGGCGTCGAGCTCTCCGCGTACCGCATCGTCCAGGAGGCGCTGAGCAACACGCTGCGCCACGCCCCCGGCGCCACGGCCCGCGTCGAGGTCGGTTATGTGCTGGGAGGCCTCGGCCTGCGCATCGTCAATGGGCCCGCGACCGGCCTGGCCAAGCCCTCGCCCGGAGCGGGCCACGGCCTGACCGGCATGCGCGAGCGTGTCACGATGCTGGACGGCGAGATGACGACGGCGGAGACGGCCGACGGGGGCTACGAGGTCACCGTCTTCCTGCCGGTCGCGCACACGCCGGAACCCACCGGAGGCCAGGAATGACGATCCGCGTACTGATCGCCGACGACCAGATGATGGTCCGCGAAGGCTTCTCGGTCCTCCTCAACGCGATGCCGGACTTCGAGGTCGTGGGCGAGGCCGTCAACGGCCGCGAGGCGGTCGACCGCGTCCGCGAGCTCAGCCCGGACGTCGTCCTGATGGACATCCGCATGCCCGAGCTGAACGGCATCGAGGCCACCCGCGAGATCGTCGCCGCCGACGTCACGTCGAAGGTCCTCGTCCTCACCACGTTCGACCTGGACGAGTACGTCTACCAGGCGTTGCGGGCCGGGGCCTCCGGATTTCTGCTGAAGGACGCCTCTGCGCGCCAACTCGCGGACGGCGTACGGGTGGTGGCCGCCGGCGAGGCCCTGCTCGCGCCCTCCGTGACGCGCCGCCTCATCACGGAGTTCTCCAAGCTGGGCGAGACGCCGCGCCTCTCGGCGACGGTGCAGGCACAGCAGTACGGCGAGCTCACCGAGCGCGAGACGGAGGTGCTCGTCCTCATCGCCCAGGGCCTGTCCAACGGCGAGATCGCCTCGCGCCTCGTCGTCGCCGAGTCCACCATCAAGACCCACGTCAGCCGCATCCTGGTGAAACTGGGCCTGCGGGACCGTACGCAGGCTGCCGTATTCGCGTATGAGGCAAGGCTGGTCACACCGGGCTGAGCGCCATTACCGTCCCTCCATGGACGCGCCTGAATACCCCTTCGCCCCCTGGGCCCCGGAGTTCATCGCCGACCCGTACCCCGCCTACGCGCAGCTGCGGGCCGCCGGACGCGCGCACTACTTCGAGCCGACCGGCCAGTGGCTCGTCCCGCACCACGCCGACGTGTCCGCACTGCTGCGGGACCGGCGCCTCGGGCGCACCTATCTGCACCGCTTCACGCACGAGGAGTTCGGGCGGCAGGCCCCGCCGCCCGAGCACGAGCCGTTCCACGTCCTGAACGACAACGGCATGCTCGACCTGGAGGCCCCGACCCACACCCGCATCCGGCGCCTGGTGTCGAAGGCGTTCACACCGCGCACGGTCGAGCAACTCAGGCCCTACGTGGAGGGGTTGGCCGACCGGCTCGTACGGGATCTGGTGGACGACGGGGGCGGGGACCTCGCCGCCCGCGTCGCCGAGCCGCTGCCCGTCGCGGTGATCGCGCAGATGCTGGGCATCCCGGAGAGCGACCGGGACCAGCTGCGGCCCTGGTCGGCGGACATCTGCGGGATGTACGAGCTGAACCCGTCCGAGGAGACCGCGGGGCGCGCCGTCACGGCCTCGCTCGAATTCTCCGCGTACCTGCGCGGACTCATCGCCGCACGCCGCGAGAAGCCGGGCGACGACCTGATCTCGGGGCTCATCGCCGCACACGACGAAGGGGAGTCCCTCAGCGAGCAGGAGATGATCTCCACCTGCGTGCTGCTGCTCAACGCGGGGCACGAGGCGACGGTCAACGCCACCGTCAACGGCTGGTACGCGCTCTTCCAGAACCCCGCCCAACTGGCCGCCCTGCGCGCGGACCCCGAGCGCCTGATCCCCACCGCCGTGGAGGAGCTGATGCGGTACGACACCCCGCTTCAGCTCTTCGAACGGTGGGTCCTCGACGACATCGAGATCGACGGCACCGTGATCCCGCGCGGCAGCGAGGTCGCCCTCCTCTTCGGCTCCGCGAACCACGACCCCGCGGTGTTCACCGCCCCCGCCGAACTGGACCTGGCCCGCGCCGACAACCCGCACATCTCCTTCAGCGCGGGCATCCACTACTGCATCGGCGCACCCCTGGCCCGCATCGAACTCGCGGCGTCCCTAGGGGCGTTGCTGCGCCGGGCGCCCGGCCTGACGCTCGCCGCGGAGCCGGAACGCAAGCCCAACTTCGTGATCCGGGGCCTACGGGAGCTCGTCGTCGACGTGTGAGTCCGTCACCCTCAGAACGCCAGCTGCGCGATCTCCTCCGCCACCACCGCACACGCGTCGGCCGCCGGGTCGATCAGCGGGAAGTGCCCGACCTCTTCGAGCAGCGTCACCCCGACGACCTCGCCCGCCTTGGCCGCCGCGTCCGCGTACGCCTCGGCGACGGCCTGCGGCACGACGATGTCGGTGCGCCCCTGGACCACGGTCGTGGCGATGCCGGTCGGCAGCAGCGCCGCCGGGTCGGCGTGCGGCAGCCGCTCCTCGAACTTGCGCGCGCCGCCGAGGAGTTGAAGGGAGGCGTCCGAGCAGACGCCGAGCTCCTGTGCCGCACGCAGGTCGGCGATCGGCGCGAGGGCCACGACACCGCGGAAGGGGGCGGGCCTGCCGATGCGCCACGGGGAGCCCTCGGGCAGGACATGGCGGGAGGCGGCCCACAGGGCGAGGTGTCCGCCCGCGGAGTGGCCGGTGACAACGGTGCGGCGCATGTCGGCCACCGGCAGATGCTCCCGTACGAGACCCGGCAGCGCGTCGAAGGCGGCGGCCACGTCGTCGAAGGTCTCGGGCCAGCGCCCCGCGACGGGGCCTTCGCCCTGGGCGGGGATCGAACTGCCGCGGCGGTACTCGACATTGGCCACGGCGAAGCCGCGCCGGGCGAGGAAGTCCGCGAAGGGCGTGATGTGCAGGCGGTCGTACGGAGCGCGCCAGGCGCCGCCGTGCAGCACGACGACCAGCGGGGCCGGGGCGTCACCGCCGGTCCGGGGCTCGTAGAAGTCGACCACCTGGTCGGGGTGCTCGCCGTACGCGGCGGTGGCGTCGGGCGTGACCGCGGGGTGCGACAAGGCGGCGGCGGCCTCGGCGGCATCGCGGGCCACGGCGGCGGCGTCGTCCGGCATGCGAGGGCCTCTCTGCGGGGTTGGGTGCCAGGAGCTGGGGCGGGGTGTTCGTTCGATCTTCCCAGCGGGGTGTCCGTGCGATCTTCCCCTACCCCGCCCCTGCCCGGTAACGGCTGCCGCCGTCAGCTCGCGGAGTCGCCCAGCGTCCGGGCGAGCACGCCCGCCGCCCGCTCCACATCGGCGAAGCCGACGTACAGCGGCGTGAAGCCGAACCGCAGCACGTCCGGCGCCCGGAAGTCGCCCACCACGCCCTGCTCGACGAGGCGCCGCATCACGTCACCCGCGTCGCCACACCGCAGCGCGACCTGGCTGCCGCGCTCCGCGTGGGCGGCCGGGGTGAGCACCTCGACCCTGCCATCGGGGACGTAGGCGCTCACGCACTCGACGAAGAAGTCCGTCAGGGCGAGGGACTTGGCCCGTACGGCCTCGATGGACACCCCGTCCCAGACGTCGAGCGCCGCATCGAGCGCCAGCATCGACAGGATGTCCGGCGTACCGACCCGCCCCCGCAGGGCGCCGTCCGCCGCCTCGAACTCCGGCCGCATCCCGAAGGGCTCGGCGTGCGAGTTCCAGCCGGGCAGCGGGGAGTCGAAGCGGGCCTGCAGATCCGCCCGTACGTAGAGGTAGGCAGGTGAACCAGGCCCCCCGTTCAGGTACTTGTACGTGCACCCGACCGCGAGGTCCACGCCGTGCGCGTCGAGGCCGACGGGCAGCGCGCCCGCGGTGTGGCACAGGTCCCAGACCACGAGCGCGCCGGCATCGTGCACGGCAGCCGTCAGGCCGGGCAGATCGTGCAGCCTTCCCGTGCGGTAGTCGGCGTGGTTGAGCAGGACCACGGCCGTGCGCGGTCCGAGGACGTCGCGTACCTCGCCCGGGGCGACCGGCACCAGACGGCAGCCCGTCATCCGCGCGGCGGAATCGGCGATGTACCCGTCCGTGGGGAAGGTCGTCGCGTCAACGACGATCTCGTCCCGCCCCTCGCGCGGGTCACCCACCATGCGTACGGCGGCCACCAGCGCCTTGAAGACGTTCACGCTCGTGGAGTCGCCGACGACGATCTGGCCGGGGGCGGCGCCCACGAGCGGGGCTATGCGGTCGCCGATGCGCTCGGGGGCCGTCCACCAGCCGCTCTCGTCCCAGGAGCGGATGCGGAGTTGGCCCCACTGGCGGGTGATGACGTCTGCCACGCGGGCCTGGACGACCGCCGGGAGCGCGCCCAGCGAATTTCCGTCCAGGTAGACGGAGTCATCCAGGACGAACTCCGCACGCTTGGGGCCGAGTTCGTCGTCGGCGTCCCTCTTCGCCGCCTGCGCCTTGAGGTCGGCCTCAGACATGGCTCCTCGCAGTCCACAGCTCGGGGAACACGTTCTTCGTCGCGCGCTTCTCCAGCCACGCCACACCGGCCGAACCGCCCGTGCCCGTCTTGGAGCCCATCGCGCGCCGGGTCGCCACCAGATGGTCGTTGCGCCAGCGCCACACGAGCTCGGCGACATCCGTCATCACCTCGCCCAGGCGGGCGAGTTCAGAACTCTCGTCGCCGGAGTAGAGGTCGGTCCACACCTTCTCGACCTCGGGCGACGGCTCGTACTTCTTCGTCAGGTCGCGCTGAAGGACGGCATCCGGGACGGCGTGGCCGCGGCGGGCGAGCAGGGCGAGCACCTCGTCGTACAGGCTCGGCTCCTGGAGCGCCTTCTCCAGCTCCGCGTGGACGCGCGGCGCGCCCCGGTGCGGCACCAGCATGGACGCGGACTTGTCGCCGAGCAGGAACTCCATGCGGCGGTACATCGCGGACTGGAATCCGGATCCCTCGCCGAGCGAACCGCGGTAGGAGTTGAACTGGGCGGGGGTGAGCTGCGCCAGCGGGCGCCAGGAGGCGTTCAGCGCCTCCAGCTCGCGCAGGCTGCGCTTGAGCGCGGCCACGGCGGTGGGGATGTCGTCGCGGCGCAGGGCGTGCGTCGCGGTCTCCCACTCGTGCACGATGACCGTGAACCACAGCTCCATGACCTGGGTGGTGACCAGGAAGACCATCTCTCCGGGGTCATCCGAGCGCAGGTGCTGGAGGTGCGTGAGGACGTCCGCCTGGACGTAGTCCTCGTACGGGGTGGTTCCTGCGAAGTCGAGGTTCGGGGTGTCCGCCTCTTGGGACATCGCGATCTCCTTGATACGTACTCCGGGTAGCGGTCCGCCCCTGCCGTTACCGACACGGGGGCCCCGGTCCCCACCGGCATCCTCCGCAACATCCCACAAAACGGCAAGACCTGCCTGGTCACAGCGGCGTCCAGGCAGGTCATGCGCGTGTGCGGGGGCTAACCCAGAGTGTCCGCCGCCGTCTGGGAGGAATCCCTCAGGAAGCCGGCGCAGCGCTCGTACTCCTCCTGCTCACCGATCGACTGCGCGGCGCGGGCGAGGCCGTGCAGGGCCCGCAGGAAGCCGCGGTTCGGCTCGTGCTCCCACGGCACCGGGCCGTGGCCCTTCCAGCCGCTGCGGCGCAGCGAGTCGAGGCCGCGGTGGTAGCCGGTACGGGCGTACGCGTACGACTCGACGACGCTGCCCCGCTCGAACGCCTCGTCGGCGAGCTGCGCCCAGGCGAGCGAGGAGGTGGGGTACTTCGCGGCGACGTCGGCGGGCGCCGCCCCGTTCGCGAGCAGCTCGCGCGGCTCCGGGTCGTCGGGCAGGTGGGTCGGGGGCGGTCCCCCGAGCAGATCCTTGTGAATGGCCATGGGTTCCAGTCTGCTCCATACGCGTGCGGGCCCGGCACCCAGGGAAGGGTGCCGGGCCCGTACGGACCGCCGGGGCGGTTACTTCAGCTTCGTGCCCGTGGAGCGCAGGTTCGCGCACGCCTCGGTGACGCGCGTGGCCATGCCCGCCTCGGCGGCCTTGCCCCAGGTGCGCGGGTCGTACGTCTTCTTCGAGCCGACCTCGCCGTCGACCTTCAGGACGCCGTCGTAGTTCTTGAACATGTGGTCGGCGACGGGACGCGTGAAGGCGTACTGCGTGTCCGTGTCGAGGTTCATCTTCACGACGCCGTTCTCCAGGGCGGTCGCGATCTCCTCGGCGGTGGAGCCGGAGCCGCCGTGGAAGACGAAGTCGAACGGCTGCGAGCCCGCGGCCTTGCCGTGCTTGGCGGCGACGCCCTCCTGGAGGTCCTTGAGGAGCTCGGGGCGCAGGACGACGTTGCCCGGCTTGTAGACGCCGTGGACGTTGCCGAAGGACGCGGCCAGGAGGTAGCGGCCCTTGTCGCCCAGGCCGAGGGCCTCAGCCGTACGCAGCGCGTCGTCGACGGTCGTGTAGAGCTCGTCGTTGATCTCGTGCGTGACGCCGTCCTCCTCACCACCGGTCGGGGTGATCTCCACCTCGAGGATGATCTTCGCGGCGGCGGCCTTCGCGAGCAGCTCCTGGCCGATGGCCAGGTTGTCGGCGAGGGTCTCGGCGGAGCCGTCCCACATGTGCGACTGGAAGAGCGGGTTACGACCGGCCTTGACGCGCTCCGCGGAGACGTCGATCAGCGGACGGACGTACGTGTCCAGCTTGTCCTTGGGGCAGTGGTCGGTGTGCAGCGCGACGGTGATGTCGTACTTCGCGGCGACGATGTGCGCGAACTCGGCGAGGGCCACGGCGCCCGTCACCATGTCCTTGTTGTGCTGGCCGCCCAGGAACTCCGCACCACCGGTGGAGATCTGGATGATGCCGTCGCTCTCGGCCTCCGCGAAACCACGCAGTGCGGCGTGCAGCGTCTGCGAGGAGGTCACGTTGATGGCCGGGTAGGCGAACTTGCCTGCCTTCGCCCGGTCCAGCATCTCGGCGTAGACCTCGGGGGTTGCGATGGGCATGTGTCCGCTCCTTGTGATGTGCGGGTGTGTGCTTGGCCCTGACCTAAGGGGGCGACGTCATCGTCGCCCCCATCTTTCCAGATCCACCGGTCGGCTCAGGCCGCCCGCCGAATACTGGAACCGGTCCGGCTCTAGTCCAGGCCGAGGTCGTCCTTGGAGTACGCGAAGAGGTACGGCACCCCGGCGCCGTCGGTGATCTTCTCGCCGGCGCCGGTGGCGCGGTCCACGATGGTCGCGACGCCCACGACCTCGGCACCCGCCTCGCGCACGGCCTCGACGGCGGTGAGCGGGGAGCCACCGGTGGTGGAGGTGTCCTCGACGACGAGCACGCGGCGTCCCTTGATGTCGGGGCCTTCCACCCGGCGCTGCATGCCGTGCGCCTTGGCGGCCTTGCGCACGACGAAGGCGTCGAGGCGCTTGCCGCGGGCGGCGGAGGCGTGCAGCATCGCGCCCGCGACGGGGTCGGCGCCCATGGTGAGGCCGCCCACGGCGTCGAAGTCCAGGTCGGCGGTGAGGTCGAGAAGGACCTGGCCGACCAGGGGCGCGGCCTCGCCGTCGAGGGTGATGCGGCGCAGGTCGATGTAGTAGTCGGCCTCGAGACCCGAGGAGAGGGTCACCTTGCCGTGCACCACGGCCTTGTCCTTGATCTGCTGCAGCAGGGCGCCACGTACGTCGTCAGTCATGCCTGTCAGCTTAAAGCCGCGTACAGCGGCTCAGAGCCGCGTCCAGGTCCAGGTCGTCGACGCCTCCAGGGGCTCGATGGGGGTGACGAGGCGGGGCCGGGTGTTGAGCCCGTTCGGCGGCCCTGTCTGCGGCTCCACGCACACGGCGGCTTCCTGCTCGTCGTACACGACGACCCACGGCTCGCGGCTCTGCACCTTGAGCTCGATCTGCGCCGGCCAGGTCAGGGTGACGTCGACGCCGTCGGGCATCCCGAAGCAGTCGTCCCAGGGGCCGGGGGCGGGGGTGATGCGGTGGCCGGTGGGGAGGTGGTCGTCGCCGCGCTCCTCCTGCCAGGAGGGGGTGAAGTCGATCTGCACGTCCTCGCCCTCTCCCCCGAGGCTGCGGTTGAACCAGGGGTGCCAGCCCACCTGGGCGGGGAAGCTGTCGCCGTACGTCTCGATGCCGAGCGTGAGGGTGAGGGAGTCCTCGGTGAGGGCGACGATCTGCGTGACGCGGCCTTCGTAGGGCCAGGGGTCGGTCAGGTCGTACGTGAACACGGCCTCGCTCTTGCCTGCGCGGGCCGTGCGCCATGCGGCGTCCCTCGCGAAGCCGTGGATGGCGTGGGGCGGGGAGTTGAGGGGCATCTGGTGGGTCGTGCCGCCGTTGCGGAACCTGCCCTCGCGGATGCGGCCGGCCCAGGGGGCCATGGGGAAGCAGCCGTATCTGGCACCTTGCCTCAGCAGTTCCCTGCCGCCGAGCTTGAGGCTCCCCACTCGGCAGCCGTTGCCCGGCTGCACGGTAACTTCCGCGTCACCCGCGGTCAGTGTCACGTCTTCTTCGCTACTCACGGGATCGACCCTACGGCCAGAGATCTCTCCCCAACCCCGCCCCTTCCCGGCTGCATCGATTGGCGGCTCCGCCGCGCAGGGGGCTCCGCCCCCAGACCCCCGCTCCTCAATCGCCGGAGGGGCTGAATTTTCAGCCCCTCCGGCGTTTGAGGAGGGCCCTCGCGCCGAGCGAGTTTTCGGGAAGGGGCGGGGTTGGGGAAAAATCAGCGCCTACGCCGAAGCACGCGCCCCGCGACAATCGCCGAGGCCAGCACCACCGCGGCGGCAGGCGCGGCCCACCGCAGCGTGGCGGAGGTGGACATCGACTCGGCCGCGGGCGCGGGGGCGTACCGCCCCCGGGGCGGCGCGTGGTCGACCTCCTCCGCGCTCCGCCCGATCATCGTCCGCCGCGCATGCGCCGCCTCCGCGGGCGGCACCAGAATCTCCTCGACGTCGTCCTCCTCGTCGAACGACGACGGCGGCACCTCCGTCTCGAAGACGGAGGCCACCTCGACGGGCTCGGGCTCAGGCGCCGCGGGCTCCGCGGACTCCGGCTCGGCCGCCCGGCCGAGCCCCTCAGCGAACCGCTCCAGGAGCCTTCGCACCGCCCCCTCCACAGCCTGGGGAGAAGCCTCCGTGACGCGCCCCTCCCCCGCGCCCGTCCCGGCGAAGACCAGCCGGGTCCCGGCGCCGGCGCCATCCTCCTCGGCGGATTCGAGCCGCACCGTCAGCGAAAGCTTCACGGTGCCGCCGCCCCGCACCTCCACGCCCTCGCCCTCGATCGCGAAGGAACCGTCGCCGCGCGGAGCGACCCGCGCCGCGCCCCGGTACGTGATCGCGTGCCCGCCGACCCGCACCTTGAGACGGCCGGAGAGCGGCGACGCGGACTCGTCGGCGTCGCGCTGCAGTCCGGGCACCGCCCCGGCGACCTGCTCGGGGTCGTCCAGCACCTGCTGAAGACGGTCGACGGTAACCGGAACGAACACCTCATGCTCCATGGCAGTCGAGCCTACCCACGTGGCCGAGAACATGTACGCCAGTTCGTCAGTTCGTCAGTTCGCGTACCGCGGGTGGACCAGTGTGGAGGGGGTCAACCCCCGCATCCGCGTCCGTTCGGCGGACTCCACGCTCACCCGCAGCAGCGCCACCGTCCCGGGCGGCGCGAGGACCGGGCGGGATCTGGCCGCCAGGACGAAGCCCCAGTCGCGGGGAGCGGACGCGCCGGCCGGCTCCCGTTCGGGACCCGCCGCGAACCCGGAGATCCTGCCGTCCACGCGATACGGCGCGGTGCGCAACCCCGCCGCCCGCAGCGTGGCCTCCACCGTCCAGAAGACGCGGGGCCGGTCGGCCATCGGCCCCGCGTGCACGGCGAGGCGCCCGCCGTCGGCCAGGGCCCGCCACACCAGGCCGTAGAACTCCTGGGAGTAGAACTTGGCGCTCGCGGTGATGCCGGGATCGGGCAGATCGGAGATCACCACGTCGTACGTACGCGGGGGCGAGCGCAGCCAGTGGAAGGCGTCGGCGTGCACCACCCGCACCCGGCGGTCGCGGTAGACGTGTTCGTTCAGCTCGCTCAGCGCCGGGTCGTGGCGCGCCAACCGCACGACCCCCGGATCGAGTTCGACGACGTCCACCCGCCGCACCCCGGGGTGCCGCAGCACCTCGCGCGCCGCGAGGCCGTCACCGCCGCCGAGTACCAGCACGCGCGCGTGCCGCCCGGTCATCGCGGGGCCGACGAGCGCCCGGTGGTAGCGGTGCTCGTCACGGCCGCTGACCCGCAGGCGCCCGTCCAGGTAGAGATCCAAAGAATCGTGCCTGCCGCCGGTGAGGACGACTTCCTGGACGTCGGTCTGCACCGCGACCCGGACGTCCTTGCCGTAGACCGCCCGGCGGGCCGCCGTCTCGAAGTCACCGACGAGGACGGCGGCGGAGGCGAGCACGCCCAGAACCGTGACGTTCGCGACGAGGAGGACCCAGCGGCCGCGCACGCTCAGGTCGCGACGGAACAGACCGAACACGAGCGCGCCGCCCGCGATCACGTTGACCGCGCCGGTGATCAGCGCACCGCTCAACTGGCCGAGCAGGGGGAGCATGAGGAAGGGGAAGGCGAGTCCGCCCACCAGCGCGCCCACGTAGTCCGCGGCGAAGAGGTCGGACACGGCGCCGCTGGGGTCCTGCCGTCTGATCCGCTGCATGAGCACCATGAGCAGCGGCACTTCGGCGCCGATGAGCAGGCCGATGGCGAGCGAGAAGGCGACCAGCAGATACCGCGAGCCGCCCGCCCAGACCTCGCCCTGATCGCCGGTCCAGGCGAACGCCGCGTACAACGCCATCGCGCTCAGGCCGCCGACCAGCGCGAGCGCCGCCTCGACCAGGCCGAACCCGGCCGCGGCCCGGCACCGCAGGCGCTTGGCGAGCAGCGAGCCGATGCCCATGGCGAAGACCATCACCGAGAGGACCACCGACGCCTGGGTGACCGAGTCACCGATCAAGTACGAGGCGAGAGCGACCAGTTCGAGTTCGTACACCAGACCGCAGGCCGCGCAGATGAAGACGCCCAGCAGGACGAGGAACCGTCCCGTCCTGGGCGTCACCGGTAAATCCGTTGACGGCTCGATCATCCTGGAACGCTACGTCACCGGACTCGTACACCTGGTCACCCACAAGGGTGCATCTCGGCGTCAGAGGTGTATATGGGGCGCGACCGTCAGAGCACTGCCGGCATGCGCACACCCACGCGGGTGCGGGTCGCCACGAGTTGCCCGTCCTGCGGGTAGGCGTGCCAGGTGCGCCATTGCACCGCGCCCTCGTGCCGCTGCGCCAGCATGGCCGTGAACGCGTGCGGACTGCCGGGGAAGACCCCGGCGAGACCGTGCGGGTGCTCGGCCACCAGAGCGAGCAATTCCTGTGCCCGGCCCGCGAACTGGCCGCGCGAGAGGGTCTCGACGCGCGCCGCGAATTCGTACTCCCACGCGCCGAGGCGCTTGGAGACACCGAGCGGGAGCGGCGTACTGCTGCCGGGGATGCAGGCGACGGTCTCGGAACAGGTGCCCTGTTCCTCTTCGAGGAGCACTTGGTGCGAGGCCCCGAGGAGTCTCAGCTCCATGCGCGCGTCGGCAAGCTCCAGTTCGAGTGTGGCGAGTGCGGGCAGCGGCTCACGCCCAAGGGTCCAGGCGAGATCCGCGGCGCACGTGTCGGTATAGACAGTCTTCAGGGTCGTGAGCATGGGTCGGCTCCGCTAACACGCAATGGAGGGGGTGCCGGCGCACCCGGTCGGAGAACGGGTGGTCGGAATGCCGGCTCGTGCCCACGAGAACGTCCCTGGTGTCCAAGTCGTCCGTTCGAGGGCGGTGCTGACGGTTAAGAGGGAATCATGGACTGCTGCCCTGCCACAGCGCTTTTACCCAACTTCGGAGGGTTTCCACCCCCGCGGGGGCTGCACAGTTCAACTGTTCAATGACTCAACGACGAAGTGCCCGGCAGGAGTTGTCTCCCACCGGGCACTTCAACAGATGGACGGACCAGCTGCCCCGTGTCAGCTGCCTCCGCCACCGCCACAACCGCCACCGCCGCCACCGCCGCCGCACGAAGAGCTGCTGCCGCAGGACGAACCGCCACCACAGGAACTACCGCCGCTACCGCCGCCGCCACCGGCCCACCAGCCGCCGCTGGAACCGCTGGAACCGGCCGCCCCGGAGTGCGAACCGCTTCCGCTCCCGCGGCCGGCGTACACCGCGAGTGCGAGGACCAGGACCACCGCGACCAACACGAAGACCAAGATCATGACCTTCACGCCCCTTTCGTTCCCCCGAAGCAGGCCCCCCGTGGGTCCGCCCTTTTCCGTGCCGTTCTCGCACGTTGTTCTTGCATGTTGTTCTTGCGTGAAAGGGGAATGCCCTCCCGTAACCCGGCCCAAGCCGGAGTTGAGGAAGTCCAGAGGTTCGGCGCAGGATGGCGGCCATGACCTCCACATCCGGGAGCGGGCGCCCGCTGCTCAACCGCCGCCTCGCAGAGTTCGGCACGACGATCTTCGCCGAGATGTCCGCACTGGCGGTGAAAACGGGGGCCATCAACCTCGGCCAGGGCTTCCCCGACACGGACGGCCCCGAGGAGATCCGCGAGGCCGCGGTCCGCGCCCTGCGCGACGGCCGCGGCAACCAGTACCCGCCGGGCCCCGGCGTCCCCGAGCTCCGCGCGGCGATCGTCACGCACCAGCAGCGCAGGTACGGCCTCGCGTACGACCCCGACCGCGAGGTCCTGGTCACGGCGGGCGCCACCGAGGCGATCGCCGCGTCCCTGCTCGCCCTGGTCGAGCCCGGTGACGAGGTCATCGCCCTGGAGCCGTACTACGACTCGTACGCGGCGTCGATCGCCCTGGCCGGCGGCAAGCGGGTCCCCGTGACGCTGCGCCCGGACGCGGCGGAGGGACGCTTCCGCCTCGACCTGGACGAGCTGCGGGACGCGATCACACCCCACACCCGGCTGCTGCTCCTGAACACCCCGCACAACCCGACCGGCACGGTCCTGACCCGCGCGGAGCTCGCCGAGATCGCGCGGCTCGCGGTCGAGCGTGAACTGCTCGTCGTCACGGACGAGGTGTACGAGCACTTGGTCTTCGACGACGGCGAGGGCACGGAGCACATCCCCCTCGCCTCCTTCCCCGGCATGCGCGAGCGCACGGTCACGATCGGCTCGGCCGGCAAGACGTTCTCGTACACCGGCTGGAAGGTCGGCTGGATCACGTCGTCGCCGGAGCTCGTGACGGCGGTCCGCTCGGCGAAGCAGTTCCTCACCTACGTGTCGGCGGGCCCGTTCCAGTACGCCATCGCGGAGGCCCTGGCCCTGCCCGACGCGTACTTCACGTCCTTCGCCGAAGGCATGCGCGCCAAGCGGGACCTGCTGAGCGAGGGCCTGACGGCCGCGGGGTTCGACGTGTACCGCCCGGCGGGCACGTACTTCGTCACGACCGACATCCGCCGCCTGGGAGAGTCCGACGGCTTCGCCTTCTGCCGTGCCCTGCCCGAGCGCGTCGGCGTGGTCGCCATCCCGAACGCGGTCTTCTACGACCACAGGGAGGCGGGCGCACCATTCGTGCGCTTCGCGTTCTGCAAGAAGGACGACGTCCTTGCCGAGGCGGTCTCCCGGCTCAAGACGCTGTAGTCAAAAAAATTCCAGTGATCCCGGTCATGACCGGGACGACGAGAGCCCGGCCGGGATGACCCGGCCGGGCTCTCGTCGTGGCGTGACCAGTCGCGAGGCTCAGGCCTCGTCGTCGGGCTTGGTCTCACCCTCGGTGCCGTCGACCTCGGCCTCCAGGCCGAGCTGCTCGACCAGCCAGCGGTCGAACTCGATCGCGGCGCGGACCCAGCTGACCGTGGACGACACGAAGTGCTCGAGCGCGACGCCCGTGCCGATCAGCATCTGTGCCTCGCCGATGAGGCGGACGGTGCCGTCGTCGTGGGTGTGCGTGTAGACCTTCGGCCACAGGGTGCGGCGGTTCCAGTCGTCGATCGCCTCGAGAAGCTGCTGCTTCTCCTCGATCGCGTGCGCGCGGTCGTAGAACGTCCGCACCGAGAAGACCTGCTGGTCGTCCTCGCCACGGAACATGAAGTACGTGCGGAACTCCTCCCACGGCGCCGCGAGGTCTCCCTCTTCGTCGACGACGTGCTTGAGCTCCATCTGGTCCAGGAGCTGCTTGACCAGGTCCTGGTCGGGGACAACGGGGCCCGCCGGTCCATCGCCCTGCTGCGGTTCGGGCTGTCCCCCGAAATTCGGAATCGAGGACGGGTCGATGCTCACGTGCTTAGTCCCTTCGTACGGATTCCGCCATCCTGCCCCATGTCGGGCGGGGGCCCGCAACCCCCGCCCCAGATGTGACCGGGTTATGCCGTCATGGAGCCCTTCACAGGGACTTGCCGGCGGTGTTTCCGGCCTTGCCGCCCGTCGCCGGGCCGACGATCAGACCGTCCTCGAAGGTGTCCACGCGGACCGTGTCCCCGTCCTTCACCTCGCCGGAGAGGATCTCCTTGGCGAGCCGGTCGCCGATGGACGTCTGGATGAGACGCCGCAGCGGCCGCGCGCCGTACGCCGGGTCGTTGCCCTCGTCCGCCAGCCAGGTCAGTGCGTCGGGCGAGACCTCCAGCGTGAGCCGCCGTTCGGCGAGCCTCTTCGCGAGGCGGTCGATCTGCAGCTTGGCGATGTGCGCCAGCTCGTCCTTGTCGAGCGCGGAGAAGACGACGAGGTCGTCGAGCCGGTTCAGGAACTCTGGCTTGAAAGAGGACCGTACGACGTCCAGGACCTGCTGCTTCTTCTCCTCGGGCGAGGTCGTCGGCTCGACCAGATACTGGCTGCCGAGGTTCGAGGTCAGGACGAGGATGGTGTTGCGGAAGTCCACCGTCCGCCCCTGCCCGTCGGTGAGCCGCCCGTCGTCGAGCACCTGGAGCAGGACGTCGAAGACCTCCGGGTGCGCCTTCTCCACCTCGTCGAGCAGCACCACGCTGTACGGGCGCCTGCGCACCGCCTCGGTGAGCTGGCCACCCTCCTCGTAGCCGACGTACCCGGGCGGGGCGCCGACCAGCCTGGCCACGCTGTGCTTCTCGCCGTACTCGCTCATGTCGATGCGGACCATGGCGCGCTCGTCGTCGAAGAGGAAGTCCGCGAGGGCCTTCGCCAGCTCGGTCTTGCCGACGCCGGTGGGCCCGAGGAAGAGGAAGGAGCCGGTGGGGCGGTCGGGGTCGGCGATCCCGGCGCGCGTGCGGCGCACGGCATCAGACACGGCCCGTACGGCCTCGGTCTGGCCGATGAGGCGCTTGCCGAGCTCGTCCTCCATGCGGAGGAGCTTCTGCGTCTCGCCTTCGAGGAGCCGTCCGGCCGGGATGCCCGTCCAGGCGCCGACCACATCGGCGATGTCGTCGGGGCCGACCTCCTCCTTCACCATCGTGTCCTTGGAGACCTCCTCCTCGGCCTCGGAAGCGACCTCCAAGTCGTGTTCGAGGGTGGGGATCTCGCCGTAGAGCAGCTTGCTCGCGGTGTCGAAGTCGCCGTCGCGCTGGGCACGTTCGGCCTGGCCGCGCAGCTCGTCGAGCTTCTCCTTCAGCTCACCGACGCGGTTGAGGGACTGCTTCTCCTTGTCCCAGCGCGCGTTGAGCCCGCGCAGCTCCTCCTCCTTGTCGGCGAGGTCGCGCCGCAGCCTTTCGAGGCGCTCCTTGCTCGCGGGGTCGGTCTCCTTGCTGAGGGCGAGCTCCTCCATCTTCAACCGGTCGACGGAACGCTGGAGTTCGTCGATCTCGAGAGGGGAGGAGTCGATCTCCATGCGCAGCCGGGAGGCCGCCTCGTCAACGAGGTCGATGGCCTTGTCGGGCAGGAAGCGCGAGGTGATGTACCGGTCGGAGAGCGCGGCGGCGGCGACGAGGGCGCTGTCGGCGATCTGGACCTTGTGATGGGCCTCGTACCGCCCCTTGAGCCCACGGAGGATGGCGATCGAGTCCTCGACGGTCGGCTCGTCCACGAGCACCTGCTGGAAGCGGCGCTCAAGGGCGGGGTCCTTCTCGATCCGCTCGCGGTACTCGTCGAGGGTGGTCGCGCCGACCATCCGCAGCTCGCCGCGGGCGAGCATGGGCTTGAGCATGTTGCCGGCGTCCATGGCGGAGTCCCCGCCCGCACCGGCCCCGACGACGGTGTGCAGCTCGTCGATGAACGTGATGATCTGCCCGTCGCTCTCCTTGATCTCGGAGAGGACGGTCTTGAGCCGCTCCTCGAACTCACCGCGGTACTTCGCGCCCGCGACCATGGCGCCCAGGTCGAGGGAGACGAGGCGCTTGTTCTTCAGCGACTCGGGGACGTCGCCCTTGATGATGCGCTGCGCGAGCCCTTCGACGACGGCGGTCTTGCCGACGCCGGGTTCGCCGATGAGGACGGGGTTGTTCTTCGTGCGCCGGGACAGGACCTGCACCACGCGCCGAATCTCCTGATCCCGCCCGATGACGGGATCAAGCTTTCCCTCCCTGGCGGCAGCGGTGAAGTCGGTGCCGAACTTCTCCAGGGCCTTGTACTGACCCTCCGGGTCCGGTGTGGTCACCCGACGTCCTCCCCTTGCCTTCTCGAACGCGTCGAGCAGTTTCTTGGCGGTGGCCCCGTGCTTGCCCAGGACCTCGGCGGCGGGGCCGCCCTTGGCGGCGATGCCGATCAGCAGATGTTCGGTGGAGAGGTAATCATCGCCCAGCTCCTTCGCCCTCTGTGAGGCGTCGGCGATGACCGCGAGCAGGTCGCGGTTGGGCTGCGGCGGCGCGACGGTGGATCCCGTGACGCTGGGCAGGCCGCTCAGTGCCCGTTCGGCATCGGCACGGACGGCGGCCTGGTCGGCCTCGACCGCGGCGAGCAGGTCGGTGATGTTCTCGTTGTCCTGCCCCTCCAGCAGCGCGAGCAGCAGATGCGCGGGGGTCAGGTCGGGATGCCCGTCCTTCACGGCCAGGCTGCTGGCCGCGTTGATCGCGTCCCGGCTCCTGTTGGTCAGCTCGGCGTCCACGGGTGTCGTCTCCTCCTTGCGTCCGTGCGATCCGTATGACGTACGGGTCATGACGTACGGGTCGGCGGGTTCCGCGAACCCACCTGACCTAAACAGCGTACATAAAGTTGAGTCTATTCCACTCAAGGGAAGAGCGGGGAGTCGGATCAAGGGAGGATCGGGGGCACACGACCGGCTAGGTTCCAGCCCATGGCCATCGATCCACACCACCCGACCCCCGCCTACCTCAGCTTCTGGCGTGAACGGCACCTCTGCACCCTGACGACGCCACGCCCCGACGGCACCCCGCACGTCGTGCCGGTCGGCGTGACGTACGACCCGGAGGCGGGGGTGGCCCGTGTGCTCGCGAGCAAGACGAGCGCGAAGGTCCGCCACGTCCTGGCGGCGGAGGGCGCGGACGGGGCAGGGGCGCGGGTGGCGGTCTGCCAGGTGGACGGACGGCGCTGGGCGACGCTGGAGGGGTACGCGCGCGTGCGCATGGAGGCGGCGGAGATCGCGGAGGGCGAGCGTCGCTACGAGGAGCGGTACGGGCGGCCGCCGAGGCCGAATCCGCACCGGGCGCTCATCGAGATCACGCTGACGCGGGCGATGGGCCAGAAGACCCTGCTCACCCCCTGACCCCACCCTGAATGCGGTGGCGGCCCTCCCCCGCACACCACAGCGGCGCCACCGTGTTCAGGTCCACGGTGGCGCCGCTGCTGGGGGAAGCACCTGCGCGATGTACAACGACGGGGGATCGCGTCAGGCGCTGCGGGGGGTGGCTGTGATGGCTCTTGTAGTGGTGGAACTCTGCTGGTCCTGCTGCTGCCGGCCGCCCGGCTCACCGACCAGCTGGTGATCACGCCGGTCGAGATTGACGAAGACCATCCCGTACCGGATGGCGCACCGCACGGGCTGGGGGGCTCCGCGCGGCTTGCGGAGGCACCGGTAGGCCCGGATCTCCTCCTCGTCGTCCCGGGTGACGACCACCGGCTCACCGAGGAGCGTGACCATCAACGAGTCGCCGGCGTGGGGTATCGCGGTGGCGAGATCGATGAAGTGCCAGCCGGAGCGGTAGGCGGTGGCCATTTCTCGGCGGAAGGTGCGGTCGTCGGGAGGGGTGCTCATGACGCGACGCCCTTAGCACCAGGCAGGACATTCCAAGAGACATCCCCCTTGGCGGCCTGCGTGGCAACACCCTTTCCTGAGGCACCCCCCGGGGAGTTCCAGGAGACGTCACCTGCGGTTGCAAGGGTGAACGCCGCGGCAGCGAAGGTAATGACTAGCGCCGAGCGAAGCATTCTCGTGAACATCGTCAGCTTCGTCCTCACTTGGTAGGTCCTATCCCCCGGCTCCAAGAAGACGATGTCTTAATCCAGCACGTCCAGGCCACAGGATCGATGCATCATGTTCCTGTACGTACAGGACCCTGGGGGGTGGAGAATTGCTCACAACAAGCACGAAACCGACACATCCCCACCCCATTACCGAGCTGTGCGATGAGGGGGTGCGTCTCTACACAAGCGCTCTCAGCGCTGGCCGCATCGCGCGGTCGGAGATCGCACCGGCTCCCTGCTTGGTGGAATTCGCGTTGTTGCACCCCGATCCGGACGACGCGAATTGGCTTCGCCCCGTTCCGCCCTCGGCCATACTCGCGCAGCGTCTCCACCCCATCGAGCGCGAGATCCGGGATCGCAGAAAGCTCACCATTGAACTGACCGATGTGTTTGAGCCTTTCATGAACATCAGCTCACAACCATCGGTGGCCACGCACGCGATCACGGTCCTTGAAGGTCTGGCGAGCATCAACGCCACCTTGGACGCGGCAACCGCCGCGTGCAAGGAGGAAATACTCACCATCCAGCCCGGCGGAGTCCGCGGCGGCGACATGCTCTCCCAGTCTCTGGCGCGTGTGCGGGAACCTCTCGACCGTGGCGTACGCATGCGAACGCTGTACCAGCACACGGTGCGCCACGGCCCTGGTGTCTTCGCCTACCTGGAGCAGCTGGACCCCCGCCAGATCCAGGTCAGGACGCTTGAGCAACTCATCGACCGCTTGATCATCTTCGACCGGTCCACCGCTGTCATCCCCGCACGGCGCGACCGGCAAGTGGCCCTTGAGCTTCGCCATCCGGGCCTCGTCGAGTACCTCGCCTCGGTATTCGACCAGTTCTGGCAGCAGGCGACTCCTCTGCGCGAAGAAACCCCGTACAGCCCGGCGCACAACGGCATCACCGGCGTCCAGCGCACCATCGCCAGAATGCTCATCGAGGGGCACGTCGACGAGGCGATCGCCCGGCGCCTCGGCATGAACGTCCGCACCTGCCGCGCCCACATCGCCAAGATCGCCGCCGCCCTGGGCAGCGGTAGCCGAGCCCAACTCGGCTACCTGATCGCCCAGTCCGGAATCCTGGAAAAGGAGCACTGAGAGTGACGGCGGAAGGCGCGGTCCTCCCGACGAGCGCGCCCACCATCACGGAGCTGCGGGGAATCCCCCGGATCAACGAAGCCGTAGGTCGGGCAGTGGAAGCGGCCACCCAGGAAGTGCTCACCGTCCAGCCCGGCGGAGGCCGCCCTCCCGAAGTGCTGGAGGCCATCCTGCCGCGCGAGCAGGCCCTGCTCAGCCGGGGCTGCCGGATGCGGACGCTCTACCAGCACACGACACGGCACTCGCTGCCGGCGCTCGCCCATTTCGAACAGCTCGAAGGAGACGTCGAGGTACGCACCCTCGACGAGGTCACCGAGCGGCTCTTCGTCTTCGACCGGACCGTGGCCTTCATCCCAGCGAGCAAGGACCGCAGCCTCGCCCTCGAACTGCGCCACCCCGCCGTGGTCGACTACCTCGCCACCACCTTCGACCGCCTCTGGCGCCTGGGCACCCCCATGTGGCCCCAGTCGGCCCCCGAGCCCGCGGAGAACGGCATCACGGCCCGGCAGAGAGCCATTGCCGCCTTCCTGACCGAGGGGCTGACCGATGCCGAGATCTCCGCACGCCTTGGCATGAACGTCCGCACCGCCCGCCTCCACATAGCCAAGCTCGCCGCCATCCTCGGCAGCGAGAGCCGGGCGCAGCTCGGGTATCTCATCGGCCGTTCAGGCATCCTCGACCAGCAGGAGTGACACGCTCAGCCCTTCGCGTGCAGCCGCCGATGCAACTCCCTGAGCTCCTCCGCCAGTTCGGGAGCGGGGCCCTCAACCTTCACGCCCGGTGCGATCTCGTTGATCGGGAGCGGGTTGACCGGGGGCGGTGGGGCGTTGAATTCCGTCAGCCATTGCGTCAGTTGGGTGGAGGAGGCCGCGTAGACGATGCGGCTCAGGCCCACCCAGGCGTGGGCCGCCGCGCACATGGGGCAGTGTTCGCCCGAGGTGTAGACCGTTGCCCTCGAACGCTCCTGAGGCGTCAGGTGGTCCGCCGACCAGCGGGCCAGTTCGAATTCGGGGTGGCGGGTTTGATCGCCGTCCGCCACGCGGTTGCGGTCCTCCTTCAGGACCTCGCCGTCGCCCGACACCAGGATCGAGCCGAAGGGCTCGTCGCCCGCCTCCAGCGCCTCCCTGGCCAGTTCCACGCAGCGGCGCAGGTGCTTCAGGTCCGTGGCGTCAAGGTCCGTGGCGTCAAGGTCAATGGCTTCCATCAGGACTCCGTCCAGGTTCGTAGCAGGTCCTCGCGTTCCGCCAGTCTCGGCGTGCCGCCCTCGTGGCGCCTGCCCCACTCCGCCATCGCCGCCAGCGTCGTGCGGAGTGTTGCCTCGCCCTCCGTCATGCGGGTCAGGAGCGTGAGCGACAGGTCGTACTCCGTCTGGGAGTAGCCCGACGCCGCTGCCACGTACGCCGTCAGTTCCGTCTCGTCTGACTCCGGCCTCGTGAGCCGCAGCGTCATGGCCGGTGCTTCGTCCGAGCCGCCCAGGCCCGCCGTCAGGGCCATGCCCACGAGGGCGCCCACCCGGCGCTTGAGGGACTTCATGGGGGCGTCCTCCACCGTCAGGGCGAGTACCTCGTCCCATGGGTAGAACGCCGACTGCTTGTCGCCGAGGGCCACCACACCCTCCGGCGTCAGCCGCACCCCCGCCACCAAGCCCAACGGCTTCGTACCCACGTACACATCGCCCTCGGCGATCCAGAACAGGCCCACCATGGCCATCGACAGCTCAACTCCCCCGCTAAGACCGTGAAACAGCGCGTAGGGGCCGGGAGATCCTGCCTCCCGGCCCCTACGCACCACACTACTAAGAGCTACTGCTCCGACGTCCTCTTCGGACGCCACACCACCAGCGCGCTCGCCTGCTGCACGTCCTGGTACGGGACCAGGTCGCGGCGGTACGAGGCGTGGACCGCCGCCTCGCGCTGCTGCATCGCGGCAGCCGCGCCCTCCACGGCCGAGGACAGTTCCACCACCCTCGCCTGGAGCGCGGCGACCTGGTTCTCCAGCTCGATGATGCGCTTGATGCCGGCGAGGTTGATGCCCTCCTCCTGCGACAACTGCTGCACCGTGCGCAGCAGTTCGATGTCGCGGGCGGAGTAGCGGCGGCCGCGGCCCGCCGTGCGGTCCGGGGAGACCAGACCGAGGCGGTCGTACTGCCGCAGGGTCTGCGGGTGGAGGCCCGAAAGCTGGGCGGCCACGGAGATGACGTAGACCGGCGTCTCGTCGGTCAGTTGGTACGCACGCCCAAAAGTGGACTGTCGACGACGGCCGTCCATCTCATGCTCCCTTCGCGGCCTGGAACAGTTCTGCCCGCGGATCGTCGTCCGCAGTCGCCTCGCGGTACGTCTCCAGGGCTTCCTTCGCCGTGTCGGAGAGCTCGGTCGGGACCGATACCTCCACCGTCACCAGCAAGTCGCCCCGCGAGCCGTCCTTGCGGACCGCGCCCTTGCCCCGCGCCCGCATCGTACGACCGTTGGGGGTGCCCGGAGGCAGCTTCAGGGTGACCGGCGGGCCGCCCAGGGTGGGGACCTTCACCTCGCCGCCCAGTGCCGCCTCGGCGAACGTCACCGGCACCGTCACCGTCAGGTTGTCGCCCTTGCGGCCGAAAACGGGGTGGGTGTCGACGTGCACGACGACGTACAGGTCGCCCGCCGGGCCGCCCCGCTCACCGGGACCGCCCTTTCCGCGCAGCCGGATCCGCTGGCCGTCCGAGACGCCCGCCGGAATCCGCACCTGCATCGTGCGCGACGACTTCGCCCGGCCCGAGCCCTTGCAGACCTCGCAGGCGTCCTGGGCGATGAGCCCACGGCCCTTGCAGTCCACGCACGGATCGGTGAGGGAGAAACCGCCGCCGCCACCCCGCGTGACCTGGCCCGTGCCGACGCACGTCGGGCACACGCGCGGCGTGCCGTTCTTGTCGCCGGTGCCGGAACAGGCCTTGCAGGGCGCCTGGGAGGACATCCGGAGCGGGACCGTGGCCCCGTCCACCGCCTCCGTGAAACTCAGCGTGACCTCGGACTCGATGTCCTGGCCGCGCCGGGGCTGCGTACGCGTGCCCGCGCCGCCCGCGCCCGTGCCGCCTCGGTTGAACAGGCCCCCGAAGACGTCACCCAGACCGCCCCCGAAGCCGCCGCCGACGCCGCCCGCTCCACCGCCGCCCGGGGCGCCGCCTCCGAAGAGGTCGCCCAGGTCGAAGTTGAACGAACCGCCGCCGCCCGCGCCCGGGGGGCCGGCCCTGAAGCCGCCGTTGCCGAAGAGAGCACGCGCTTCGTCGTACTCCTTGCGCTTCTTGGGGTCGCCGAGGACGTCATTCGCCTCGGAGATCTCCTTGAAGCGCTCTTCCGCCTTGGTGTTGCCCTTGTTGGCGTCCGGGTGGTTCTCGCGTGCGAGCTTCCGGTACGCCTTCTTGATCTCGGCTTCGGTGGCGTCCTTGGGGACGCCGAGAACCTTGTAGTAGTCCTTCTCGATGAAGTCCTTGGTGCTCATCCCCGACGTCCCTCCTCTCGCTTCACGACGATTCCGATGTGTCAGCCCTCGTCCGGGCCGCCACCGGTCTCCTTGTCCTCCGCCGCGTCGGCGGAGTCCGTGGATGCGGCGGTCTCGGAATCGCCCTTGACCGTCTGCGCGCCCGGCTGCGGCTCGGCCACGGCCACCCGCGCGGGGCGGATGGTGCGCTCACCGATGCGGTACCCCGGCTGCAGGATCGCGACGCAGGTCGTCTCGGTGACGTCCGGTGCGTACGAGTGCATCAGGGCCTCGTGGATCGTCGGGTCGAAGGGCTCGCCCTCCTTGCCGAACTGCTGGAGGCCCATCTTGGCGACGACCGTCTCGAGCGCTTCGGCGACCGACTTGAAGCCGCCGACCAGCTCGCCGTGCTCACGGGCGCGGCCGACGTCGTCCAGGGTCGGGAGAAGCTCGGACAGGAGGTTCGCCGCGGCGATCTCCTTGACCGTGACCTTGTCCCGCTCCACACGACGGCGGTAGTTCTGATACTCCGCCTGCAGTCGCTGGAGGTCCGCCGTGCGCTCGCCGAGCGCCGTACGCACCTGGTCCAGCTGGGCGATCAGACCGACGTCCTGGGCGGACGGTGCGGACTGATCCGACTGGCCCGACTGAGCCGATTCCTTGCTTGCGTCCCCGGCCGGGGCCGCCGTGCCCTCCTCGACGGAGGGCTCGGCGGCCTGCGGCGCCGCGTCATCAGGGGTGGCGCCGGAGGGGACGTCAGGCTGCTCGGCGTTGTCGCCGAAGCCCGGAGTCTCCTCGGTCATGCGGCGCCGCCCTTCGAGTCACCGGGCTTCTCGTCGTCGACGATCTCGGCGTCGACGACGTCGTCGTCCTTGTCCTTGGACATGTTCGGGGCCTCGTCACCCTCGGCACCGGGGGCAGCGCCCTCGCCGCCGGCGGCCTGCGCGTCCGCGTACATGGCCTGGCCGAGCTTCTGCGAGACGGCCGCGACCTTCTCGGTGGCCGTGCGGATCTCCGCGGTGTCCTCGCCCTTGAGCTTTTCCTTCAGCTCTTCGACGGCGGACTCGACCTCGGTCTTCACGTCACCGGGGACCTTGTCCGCGTTGTCCGTGAGGAACTTCTCCGTCTGGTAGACGAGCTGCTCGCCCTGGTTGCGGGACTCGGCGGCCTCGCGGCGCTTGTGGTCCTCGTCCGCGTACTGCTCGGCCTCCTGGCGCATGCGGTCGACCTCGTCCTTCGGCAGCGAGGAGCCGCCGGTGACGGTCATCTTCTGCTCCTTGCCTGTGCCGAGGTCCTTGGCCGTCACGTGCATGATGCCGTTGGCGTCGATGTCGAAGGCGACCTCGATCTGCGGGACACCGCGCGGGGCCGGCGGCAGGCCCGTGAGCTCGAACATCCCGAGCTTCTTGTTGTACGCCGCGATCTCGCGCTCGCCCTGGTAGACCTGGATCTGGACGGACGGCTGGTTGTCCTCGGCCGTCGTGAAGATCTCGGAGCGCTTGGTCGGGATCGTGGTGTTGCGCTCGATGAGCTTGGTCATGATCCCTCCCTTGGTCTCGATGCCGAGGGACAGCGGGGTGACGTCGAGGAGCAGGACGTCCTTGACCTCGCCCTTGAGGACACCGGCCTGGAGGGCGGCGCCGATGGCGACGACCTCGTCCGGGTTCACGCCCTTGTTGGCGTCCTGGCCGCCGGTCAGCTCCTTGACGAGCTCCGCGACGGCGGGCATACGGGTGGAGCCACCGACGAGAACGACGTGGTCGATCTCGGAGAGCTGGATGCCCGCGTCCTTGATGACGTTGTGGAACGGCGTCTTGCAGCGCTCCAGGAGGTCGGACGTGAGCTGCTGGAACTGGGCGCGCGTGAGCTTCTCGTCCAGGTGCAGCGGGCCCTCGGCGGACGCCGTGATGTAAGGCAGGTTGATCGTGGTCTCCGTGGAGGAGGACAGCTCGATCTTGGCCTTCTCGGCCGCCTCGCGCAGGCGCTGGAGCGCCATCTTGTCCTTGGAGAGGTCCACGCCGTGGCCGTTGTTGAACTGCTTGACCAGGTAGTCGACGACGCGCTGGTCCCAGTCGTCACCACCGAGGTGGTTGTCGCCGTTCGTGGCCTTCACCTCGACGACGCCGTCGCCGATCTCCAGGAGGGACACGTCGAAGGTGCCGCCACCGAGGTCGAAGACGAGGATCGTCTGGTCGTCCTTGTCGAGGCCGTACGCGAGAGCGGCTGCCGTCGGCTCGTTCACGATGCGCAGGACGTTCAGGCCCGCGATCTCGCCGGCCTCCTTCGTCGCCTGGCGCTCCGAGTCGTTGAAGTACGCCGGGACGGTGATGACCGCGTCGGCCACCTTCTCGCCCAGGTACGACTCCGCGTCGCGCTTCAGCTTCTGCAGGATGAACGCCGAGATCTGCTGGGGGTTGAACCCCTTGTCGTCGATGTCCACCTTCCAGTCAGTGCCCATGTGGCGCTTGACCGAGCGGATGGTCCTGTCGACGTTCGTGACCGCCTGGCGCTTGGCGACCTCGCCGACAAGCACCTCGCCGTTCTTCGCGAAGGCGACGACGGACGGCGTGGTCCTGGCGCCCTCGGCGTTGGTGATGACGGTGGGCTCGCCGCCTTCAAGAACGCTGACGACAGAGTTAGTCGTGCCCAGGTCGATGCCGACCGCACGTGCCATTTCGGTTCCTCCAGATGTAACTCTTGAGTGGATCTGACTCAACAATGCATGACCGTTGCGCTTGCGTCAACAGAGCTGAGTCTGGGGGGCTCAACTCTTATCCCGGGCTTACGCGCAAGTCAGGGCCCCAGCGCCTTGTGCGGAACATGCGACTGCGGGTCCGCTGTGGCTGGTCGCGCCGTTCCCCGCGCCCCTTACGGGGCACGACTCGGCAAGGGTGACCTGAGCGACGCAGATCACCGCCTCGCTGGCTACAGTGCGGCTGAGTAAGTGGGTAGTCTCAGACGGACTGCATAAGTTACCGCTTAGTAATAGTTCGCCTCGCAGGCCCGAGGAGCCCCCAAATGCAACTCGCCGCGATCATCGTGTCGCTGGTCCTAATCGCGGTCGGCGTCGCGCTGTTCGGCCGTGCCATCGTGCAGATCTACCAGTACATGCGGCTCGGCCAGCCCGTTCCCGCCGGTACCCGCACCGATCAGCCCGTGCAGCGCACCGTCACCGTGGCCAAGGAGTTCCTCGGCCACACCCGCATGAACCGCTGGGGCGTCGTCGGCGTCGCGCACTGGTTCGTGGCGGTGGGCTTCTTCTCGCTGCTCCTCACCATCGTCAACGCCATCGGCCAGCTCTTCAAGGCCGACTGGATGCTGCCGATCATCGGTGAGTGGGCCCCGTACAACATGTTCGTCGAGTTCATCGGCACGATGACGATCGTCGGCATCCTGACGCTGATCGTCATCCGGCAGCTGAGCAAGCCCGACAACAACCCGGGCCGCAAGTCCCGCTTCGCGGGCTCCAAGAAGGGCCAGGCGTACTTCGTCGAGGCCGTCATCCTCATCGTCGGCATCTGCATCTTCACGCTGCACGCCCTTGAGGGTGCCCAGCACCACGTGGACAGCTACGAGGCGTCGTTCTTCATCTCGTACCCGTTCGTCTCGTGGTTCGGCGGCATGGGCCTCTCCACGCTGCAGAACCTCACGTACTTCTTCGCCATGGTGAAGATCGCGACGTCCTTCATCTGGATGATCACCGTCGCGCTCAACACGAACATGGGCGTCGCCTGGCACCGCTTCCTCGCCTTCCCGAACATCTGGTTCAAGCGCGACGCGGACGGCTCCACGACCCTCGGCGAGCTGCAGCCCATGACGTCCGGCGGCAAGCCGATCGACTGGGAGGACCCGGCCGAGGACGCCGTCTTCGGCGTCAGCCAGGTCGAGCAGTTCTCCTGGAAGGGCCTCCTCGACTTCAGTACGTGTACGGAGTGCGGCCGCTGCCAGTCGCAGTGCCCCGCCTGGAACACCGGCAAGCCGCTCTCCCCGAAGCTCCTGATCATGTCGCTGCGCGACCATGCGCACGCCAAGGCCCCGTACCTGCTCGCCGGTGGCGGCAAGGACATGGAGGGCAACGAGAAGGCGACGGCGGAGCAGCTCAAGGACGTTCCGGCTGCCGCTCTCGCCGAGGCCGAGCGCCCCCTCATCGGCACCGCCGAGGAGAACGGCGTCATCGACCCCGACGTCCTGTGGTCCTGCACCAGCTGCGGCGCCTGCGTCGAGCAGTGCCCGGTGGACATCGAGCACATCGACCACATCGTCGACATGCGCCGCTACCAGGTGATGATCGAGAGCGCGTTCCCGTCCGAGGCCGGGACGATGCTCAAGAACCTGGAGAAGAAGGGCAACCCCTGGGGCCTCGCCAAGAAGCAGCGCCTTGAGTGGCTCAAGGAGCTCGACTTCGAGGTGCCGGTCGTCGGCAAGGACATCGAGGACCTCACCGAGGTCGAGTACCTCTACTGGGTCGGCTGCGCGGGCGCCCTCGAAGACCGGGCCAAGAAGACCACCAAGGCCTTCGCGGAACTGCTCAACATGGCGGGCGTCAAGTTCGCGATCATGGGCGGCGACGAGAAGTGCACCGGTGACTCCGCACGCCGCCTGGGCAACGAGCCGCTGTTCCAGCAGCTCGGCCAGGAGAACGTGATGGCGCTGAACATGGCGTTCGGCGAGGAGCTCGACGACGACGGCAAGGTCACGCCCGATTCGGCCAAGCCGAAGACCGCGAAGAAGATCGTCGCGACCTGCCCGCACTGCCTCAACACGCTCGGCAACGAGTACCCGCAGCTCGGCGGCGACTACGAGGTCATCCACCACACGCAGCTGCTCCAGCACCTCATCGACGAGGGCAAGCTGATCCCGGTGACGCCCGTCGAGGGCCTCATCACCTACCACGACCCGTGCTACCTGGGCCGGCACAACAAGATCTACACGCCCCCGCGCGAGATCATGTCCGCCGTCCCCGGCCTGCGTCAGCAGGAGATGCACCGCCACAAGGAGCGCGGCTTCTGCTGCGGCGCCGGTGGCGCGCGGATGTGGATGGAGGAGCGGATCGGCAAGCGCATCAACACGGAGCGGGTCGACGAGGCGCTCAGTCTCAACCCCGACATCGTGTCGACCGCCTGCCCGTTCTGCCTGGTGATGCTCACCGACTCCGTCAACGGCAAGAAGAACGATGGCAAGGCCCAGGAGTCCCTCCAGGTCGTGGACGTCGCGCAGTTGCTGCTCGACTCCGTGAAGACCCCGGTGGACCCCGCCGGTGAGTCCGAGACCGCGGACGAGCCGGAGCCCGAGCCGGTGAAGTAACCGCTCCTGGCGTACGCGAGGCCGGTTCCGCCCTCAGGGCGGGACCGGCCTTTCGTGTCCCGCGGAAGGGGGGCATCATGTGCTGGTTGTTGTCGGGTGAGGCGGTCGGGGCGGGTGATGGGCATGCGGAGTGCCGGGATACGTGGCGTGCGCGAGGGCAGACGGACGCGGCGCGGGGGTGTCGCGATCCGCGGGGGTGTCATGGGCACGGCAGCCGTCGTCAGCTGTGCGCTGCTGCTCGCCGGGTGCGGCGGCGGCAGTGACGAGGCGGCCAAGCCCGACGCCCGGCACAAGCCCGTCAGCATGGCCGGCAAGGGCGCTCCCCAGCAGCCCGTCCCCCAGGGCAAGGGCAGCAAGGCCGACGACGACTTCAACGGTGACGGCGCACCCGACCTCGTACTCGACGACCTGGTGCACAGCGGCCACGGCGACGACGCGGGCATCGGCGTCGTCTACGGATCGAAGAGCGGACTGCGGCCCGGGGCGCGGCAGTTGCTGAGCGCGCAGACCAACGGCGCCCGTACGAAGGGTGAGTTGCCCGCGGCCTTCGAGTCGGAGGCCGCCTGCGACCTCGACAAGGACGGGTTCACCGATCTGCTGGTCTCCACCGACCCGCCCTACGACGGCGTGGGCCAGCCGCCCGTGCCGCTGCAGATCCTCTTCGGCTCGCCCCAGGGTCTGAAGGGCAAGGCCGTGAAGGTGCAGGTGCCCAAGCAGTCCCGTATCGGCAACGACTGGTCCGACCAGCCGGTGTGCGGTGACTTCGACGGGGACGGCGCGAGCGACCTCGTCCTGCACGCGAGCGGCGCCCGGCTCACCTTCCTGCGCGGCCCCTTCAAGCGGACCGGTGCCCCGCGCGCCGCGGGCAAGCCATTGGCCGCGCCCGGCAACGACCTCGTGACCGGCAGGGCCACGGACGTCGACCGCGACGGCTACGACGACGTCCTCGTCCGCAAGGCGGCGAACGCGTCCGGCGCCGCCGCCGGAGCCCTCGTCCTGGGCGGCCCGAAGGGCCCCGCCGAGACCGGGGTGCTCTTCCCCGCGGGCACGGACACCGCGTTCGGGCGCTTCGGCAGGGGCAAGGGCACGGACGCGGCCGTCGCGGGCCCGAACGGGGTCGCCCTGCGCTACGACGTGCCCGGCACCGCGCGCGGCGCCATGGAGTCCAAGAACGTCGCCGTGGACACGGGTGACCTCGACGGCGACGGCCTGAGCGAGCTGATCCTGAGCGGCGGGAGCAGCGGGGACGGTGGCGGCACGGGTGAGGTGCGGGTCTTCAGGGGACGTACGACGGCGCTCGACCGCAACGCCTCGGCGCTCGTGGTCCCCTCGGCCAAGGGCACCACGCAGGTGCTCGCCATCGCGGACTTCGACGGGGACAAGCGGGCCGATCTGGTCCTGCGGACGTACCGGGGAGAGGGCGAGGACACCATCGGGGTCTATCCGGGCGTGAAGACCGACCTGGTCTCCCGCAAGCCCCGGCTGACCTTCTCCAGCGCGGAGTTCCTCGCGCTGGGGGACGGCGGCTGACGCCCGGGGCGTTCACCCGCCGGACACCGGGCCTCCCCCGTCGCACAACCATCCGTACGCCCCGCATGTCACACCCCCGGAAGCAGTCCTCCACTCCCGGGAGTCCCACGTGCGCGTACGTAATCTGGCCATCGCCGCGAGCGTCGCGGCCCTCGCCGCCACGGGTCTGACGCTGCCCCTCGCGGGCACGGCGAGCGCCGCGTCGACGCTCAAGGACGACTACAACGGCGACGGCTACCGCGACCTGGCCGTCGGGACGCCCCGCTCCAACTCCGTGACCGTGACGTTCGGTTCGGCCTCCGGGGTCTCCGAGGGCCGCTCCGTCACCGTCACCCAGAACACGGCCGGAGTGCCCGGAGTCATGGAGGACGAGGACGAGTTCGGCGAGAACGTCACCAGCGGCGACACGAACGGCGACGGCTACGCCGACCTGATCGTGGGCGCCCCCGGCGAGCAGGTCGAGGGCAAGCCTTCCGGCTCGGTCACCGTGATCAAGGGCGGCAAGAACGCCTTCACCTCCGGCGGCCACGTCGTGAACGCCCCCGCCGACACCGCGGGCCGCTTCGGCGAGGCCACCACCTGGAGCGACCTCGACGACGACGGCGCCCCCCAGCTCGCTGTGATCAGCGGCGACAACTGGTGGTACTACTCCGGCGCGCAGGGCCAGTCGTTCGGCCTGGAGGTCGACTTCATCCCCGAGGGCGCCCACCTGGACGGCATGGTCTCGGGCAACTTCAAGCGCAAGGACGGCATCGGCCTCGTCCTGTACGGCGAGCGTGCGGACGGCGGCGCCTGGACCGCGCACATGAACGGCGGCGCCGGTGACTACGGCTACGGGGCCGAGATCCTCGGCGAGGGCTCCGACCCGACGGCCACGCGCGACGCCGCCGCCACCGGAGATGTCAACGGCGACGGCTACGCCGACCTGGTCACCGGCAACCCCCGTGACGCCAAGGGCGGTTCGGTCACCGTGCGGTTCGGCGGCAGCGGCAAGTTCGGCGCCCCCGTGACGTACGACCAGGCCAGTGCGGGCATCCCCGGCGCCGACGAGGCGGACGACGGCTTCGGCTGGTCCGTGGCCGCGGGCGACGTCACGGGCGACGGCCTCGCGGACCTCGCGGTGGGCGCTCCCGGCGAGGAGGTCGGCACGGTGGACGGCACCGGCAGCGTGACGCTCATGAAGTCCAGCGCGGGCACGTTCACCTCGGGCAAGGCCTGGCACCAGGAGACCGCGGGCGTACCCGGCGTCGCCGAGGCGGGCGACAGCTTCGGCGCGTCCGTACGCCTCAAGGACATCAACAAGAACGGCAAGGCGGACCTGGCCGCCGGCGCGATCGGCGAGGACATCGGCACGACGGTGGACGCCGGCGCGGTGTGGGTCCTGCGCGGCACGACGACGGGCCTGACGTCGTCGTACGCGGCGTCCTTCAACGGCACGGACTTCGGGCTCGGCGGCGGGAGCTTCGGCGAGACGCTGCGCTGACCGCTGGCCGCTGCCCGCTGACAGCTGACTGCCGGCCGCCGGCCGCCGACCGGCCTCAGGCCGGAGCACCGCACGCAGGAGGGACCGGAGACATCTCCGGTCCCTTCCGTGCGTTCGAGGGCGAACGCGGCGGAGTCGCCTCTTTCACCGCAACACCCCCAACACCCGCCCCGCATACAACCCTTGCCGCCCACCAACGGTCTCCCCCTCGCCAACGGGGCCGCTACATCGGGCCCAACTCCAGGCAAACGACCACAACCGTCGCAGACGCACCCGCAGGAGACCCAGGCAATGCCCAAGCACAAGCGCACCACCCCTCGCACCCCCTCCAGACGCGGCCGCCTCGCGGCGGCAACGGCGACCGCCGCCGCGCTCACAGGCGGACTCCTCACCCTCACGGCCACCACGGCGACCGCCGCGCCCGCCGCGGCCACCCAGCCGGACGACGCCGACTTCAACGGCGACGGCGCGGCCGACCTCGCCACTTCCGCCGCGGGCGCCACCGTCGGCGGCAAGGACAGCGCGGGCCAGGTCGTCGTCACGTACGGCGGCGCCGAGCAGCGCCACGTCACCTACAGCCAGAACAGCGCGGGCGTGCCCGGCACCGCCGAGAAGGGCGACGTCTTCGGCGCCGACACCGCGTACGGGGACTTCGACGGCGACGGCTACGACGACCTCGCCGTCGGCGCGATCGGCGAGGACGTGGGCACGGACGCCGACGGCGGCACGGTCCAGGTCCTGTGGGGCTCCCCGAGCGGTCTGTCCGGCGGCGCCACGATCAAGGACCCGCGGCCCACCAAGCACGACCTCTTCGGCGGCCCTCTCCAGGCGGGTGACTTCGACGGCGACGGCAAGGACGACCTCGCCGTGGGCTCCTCCTCGGGCGCGGCCACCCTCGACATCTTCGACGGCGGGATCTCCCGCAGCGGCGCCACCGGCGGCCGCTACACCGTGCTTCCGCCCATCCACAGCGGCGAGGACGGGGGCCCCTTCAACCTGCACTCCGGGGACGTCAACGGCGACGGCAAGGACGACCTGATCGTCAACGGCTTCTCCACCGCAGACGACTACAACGCCAACCTCTGGCTGCCGGGCAGCGCCAACGGAGTCACCACGAGCGGCGTCCAGCGGCTGCCCGCCGGCCACATCACCGACGTGGGTGACACGGACGGCGACGGCTACGGCGACGTCATCATCGGCCTCACCTGGGACGAGGGCATCGACGGCGCCAACAAGGGCGGCACGGTGTACGTGGTGAAGGGCAACGCGAACGGCCCGTACGGGGACAGCCAGGCCATCACGCAGGACTCGGCGGGTGTCCCGGGCGGCAGCGAGAACGGCGACTCGTTCGGCGCGGAGCTCGACCTCGGCGACATCAACGGCGACGGCCACCTCGACCTGGTCGCGAGTTCCCCCGGCGAGGACCTGAACGGCGTCTCCGACGCGGGCTCGGTCACCGTCATCTACGGGGCGGCGGACGGCTCCGGCCTGTCCACGGCGGGCTCCGTGCTCTACAGCCAGAACACCCCCGGCGTCCCCAACTCCGACGAGAAGAACGACTTCTTCGGGTCGGACGTCCACATCGACGACCTGAACGCGGACGGCCGGGGCGATGTCTCCGTCGGCGCGTACGGCGAGAACGGCTCCAACGGCGCGGTCTACATCCTGGACTCCCTCCCGGACGGCTCCCTCGCTGGCACCTCGGGCGTCTACACGTCCACGGTGGGCGTCTCCTCGGCGGGCACCCCCCGCTTCGGCACCAACTTCGCGGACTGACCCGCCCTTCTCCTCCCCCCTCTCCCTACACCGGGCCCGCACCCCTCCGTGCGGGCCCGGCCCTTCCCCCGGGACGTCCGCCCAGTAGGTGTCGCCCCCTGACGCAAGCCGTCCGCAACCTTCTGTTCGCACCGTGTGTCACACGTGTAGGTGCCGACGTCCACGTGGACGTCGGCGCCTACATCAGCCGACGCCGAGCAAGCACCCAGCCAACACCCGGCGTTCCCAGACAAGTTGGAGCTCCGTTGCGTACACGCACCCTCACCCTCGCCGCCGCCACCGCCCTCGCCGCCACCGGCCTCACCCTCCCGCTCGCGGCGACCGCCACCGCCGCCCCCGCACCCGAACCCGCCGCCCTCGCAGCCGACTTCAACGGGGACGGATACGACGACCTCTTCGTCGGCGTGCCCAGTGGCAGTGTCGGTGGCAAGGCCAAGGCCGGGTACGTGAGCGTCGTGTTCGGTGGGGAGTACGGGCCCGGACCGCACGGCGTGCGGCGGATCACCCAGGCCACCGTCGAGGTGCCCGGCACCCCGGAGGCCGGTGACCGGTTCGGCGGGGCCGTCGTCGCCGCGCACGTCGACGACGACAAGTACGCCGACCTCGTCATCGGCGCCCCCGGCGAGGACATCGACGCCAAGACCGACGCGGGCTCCGTCACCGTCCTGTACGGCACCGGCGACGGCTTCGCGCTGGCCAACACCGCCGCCCGCGGCGCGAAGTCCGGTGACGTGTACGGAAACGCCCTCGCCGCCGCCGACTTCACCGGCGACACCGACGTCGACCTCGCCATCGGCGGCAAGGACCAGGTCGTCGCCAACCTCAATCCGCTCACCGCCGACACCCAGCCGGTCATGGCCGACCGCATGGGCGGCCGCGCCCCCGTCATGACCACCGGCGACTTCAACAACGACAGCCGCCCCGACCTCGCCCTCGGCTACTACACGAAGAACCAGCCCTACACCCAGTCCCACCTCCGCCTCTACGGCTGGAACAAGGAGGAGGGCGCCATGGGCAACTTCTGGAACAACTCCAACGGCGCCGCCAACGCCCTCGCGTCCGGTGACTTCAACGGCGACGGCTTCGACGACCTCGCCGTCGGCAACTGCCGCGAGATCGCCGACGAGAACATCGACGACCCGTGCGGCCCCGAGGAGCTCACCAAGGGCGGCGGCATCCACATCCGCTTCGGCGACGCCAACGGCAGCTTCGGCTGGGAGCAGCAGACGTTCAACCAGGACACCGCGGGCATGCCCGGCGTCGCCGAGACCGGTGACGGCTTCGGCGACGCGCTCGCCGTGGCGGACATCGACGCCGACGGCCACGACGACCTGATCGCGGGCGCCCCCGGCGAGGCCATCGGCAGCGCGGCGAAGGCGGGCAGTGTCACCGTCCTGAAGGGCGGCGAGATGGGCCTGCTCGACCCGGCGGGCGCGGCGAACCCCGGCACGGTCGCGTACCAGCAGAACTCCCCCGACATCCTGGGCGTCGCCCAGGCGGGCGACCTCTTCGGGGCGGCGCTCGCCTTCGGTGACCACAACGGCGACGGCGTCCCCGACCTGTCCGTCGCCGCGCCCGGCGAGAACTCCGCCGCGGGCGGCGTCTGGGATCTGCCCGGCGCCAAGGCGGGCGGCTCGGTCGTCACCCCGAACTCCCTGGGCCTTCCCGCCTCGTTGGACCCGTACGCGTACGGAGCGGTGCTCGGCCGCTGACGGGACTCAGCAACACCAGGACCCTGGGGAAAACCCCTCAGGGTCCCCCTAAGGGTTGTCACAGGTCAGCGGCAAAGCCCGTCTCCTCCCGAGGAGGGACGACCCGGGCCCTCCAGACCAGGTACGTTCGATTCGTGGCTGGATTCAGGATCGGACGCGGCCGGGACAACCGCACCCCGCAAGCGCGACCCCAACAACGACCGCGGCAGGAGCCGTACGGGCAGCAGGCCCCCCAGGGCCAGCAGCCCCCGTACGGCTACCCTCAGCCGCCCTCGCAGCAGTACGGCGGGCAGCAGCCGCCGTACGGCCGGCCCCAGGGCGGACAGCCCCAGGGCGGCCGCGGCCAGGGCGGATACGGCGGACAGCAATGGCCGCAGGCGGGCGGCAACCACGGCAACCACGGGGAGCCGGAGTACTTCGGCGGGCAGCCGGGGCAGGGCGGTCAGGGCGGCTTCGATCCGTACGCCGCCAACAACCCCGGTCACACCCAGGCCTTCTCCGTGGGCGAGGATCCGTACAACCAAGGCGAAACCTATCGCGCGGGCCAGGCTCCCGCGCCGGTGGGCCCGCGCCTGCACTGGAAGGACCTGCTGCGCGGCATCGTGCTGCGCCCGGGGCCGACCTTCCTCCAGATGCGGGACTACGCGATGTGGGCCCCGGCCGTCGTCGTGACGTTCCTCTACGGCCTGCTCGCGATCTTCGGCTTCGACGGCGCCCGCGAGGACGCCATCAGCGCCACGCTCTCCACGGCCGTGCCGTACGTCCTGACGACGGCCGTCGCGATCACGATCAGTGCCTTCGTCCTGGGCGTGGTCACGCACACCCTCGCCCGCCAGCTCGGCGGCGACGGCGCGTGGCAGCCGACGGTCGGTCTCTCCATGCTGATCATGTCCATCACGGACGCGCCCCGCGTGGTCGTGGCGATGTTCCTCGGCGGCGGCCAGCCCTTCGTCCAGCTGCTCGGCTGGGTGACCTGGATCGCCGCGGGCGCGCTGCTCACGGCGATGGTGAGCAAGTCGCACGACCTGCCGTGGCCGAAGGCGCTCGGCGCCGCGTCGATCCAGCTGCTCGCGCTGCTCGCGATCATCAAGCTCGGCACGTTCTAGTACGTGAGACAGCTTTCTAGTACTTGAGACGGAGAAGGGCCCCGGCGGTGCATCGCATCCGCCGGGGCCCTTCTCCATGTACGTCGCCGTCTCCGCCCGCTCAGGCGTCGAGAACCTGCCCGGCACGCTTCACGACGGGAGCTTCGACGCTCCACGGGAAATTGATCCACTCATCAGTCTGAAGGACTTACACTTGCCTCCCTGAGCCGCGCCCGAGGGGGGAGCGGTACGGGCCCGAGGGGGGAAGCAGGATGCACGGATACCCGTATCTAGAGTCCGGCATGAGGGTGCTCAAAGTCCGTCGGATCAGCAGAGACACCGAGGCTAGCTCTGCACTCGACCGACAGAACCAGGACCAGGACGCCGTACTTGCTGGCACCAGTTGCCCGGTAGCTGGGGACGTGGTTGACGCCACGGTGTCAGGGTCGATCAATCTCCCGGACCGGAAGTCTCTGGGTAAGTGGATGAGAGACCCCCTCTGGAATGAGTGGGACGCAGTCATGGTGACCTCACTTGACCGCATCACTCGGGACAAGTGGCATTGGGAGCAATTCGCCGAGAAGTGCCACCAGGCAGGCAAGGAAATCATCTGCCTTGATGATCCGGCACTGGATATTCACACCACCGACGGTAGGACGATCGCCTACCTGAAAGCAGCACAGGCACAGAAGTTCCGGGAGGCGATATCCGCCAAACGGAAGAACCAGACTCAGCACTACCGGCAGGCAGACCTCTGGGCTGGGGGCACGTGGCCATTCGGGTACCGGCCCACACCGGTACCGCAGGAGGACGGGAAGCTCAGGTACAAGCTGTTCCTTGACCCGGTGACCGCTCCACTTGTCCGGGAAGCCTACGAAAGGCTGGCCCTCGAAGGATGGTCTATGGGCAAGGTTGTCCGCGACTGGAATCAGCGGGGAATCCTGACTCCCAAGGATCATCAGCGGAATGTGAATGCCATCGAAAAGAAAGTCGGCACACAGACTACGGTCCGAGGCTCCAAATGGCAGACAAGTTCCCTGGGGGCCATTCTCCGAAAGCCGACCCTTAAGGGAATCGCCGTACATAACGGCGAACCTCTGATCCGGGGCGGTAAGCCTGTCAGGTGGGCTGACCCTATTCTCACCGACCAAGAATGGGACCAGCTACAGAAAGTTCTGGAGAAGCTGAGTAGCAGCAGAACCGGCATCCGAGGAAACAGTGACCCGACTTCGGGCCTGTTCCTGTGCCCTTGTGGCTGTAAGCAGTACCCGGACAAAGCAGCTTCCTCGGTCCGCAAGGACGGCAGCAAGAAGGTAAATCACTACTTCCGGTGTGGTGCTCGAATCCTCAGGGGGAAAGCTTGCGACTTCCGCACTTCGTGGCGGAGAGACCTGTTGCTCAAAGAACTAGAAGAAGGGTTCCTGCACCGGCTGGGTGACAAAGAGGTGGTGGTTCGAGACTGGATTCCTGGCACTGACAACAGGAAGCAGATCAAAGAACTGAAGCAGGCTTACGAGAACCTGGTAGCCGCAATCAAGAGTGCGACCAACCCCATGGTGCTCAGCTCTCTCACTGAGTCCATGGAGGACACCGCTGAACTACTGACCAAGCTCGAAGCTGAACCCTTCAGGCCCGGTTCCTGGGCCGAACGTGGCACCGGAGAGACCTACCGACAGAAGTGGGATGCCATGCCGTCATGGGACGACAGGGGCCCGTTCCTTCACCGCTCTGGCTTCCGGCTGATCTCAGTGGGCCACGAGGAGATGGACGGGCCTCTGTTCGTCCTGGTATCTCCCACAGAAATCGTGAGCACGGAAGGCACAGAGTACGACTCCAAGGAGTACGACCAATTTGTACATGAAACGTACCGGAAGACGATTCAGGGCATGATAGCTAAACACGAGGAGATACAGGAACTGAAGAACGAGAGGCACGCGGAGTACGACGGCATCTAGAGCCGAAGACAGCCGCTAGGGAGGTCTCCACCGGGGCCTCCCTTTTCGTTGTCCTGTTGCAAAATAAGGAACAGCGAATGTCGACACTTTGTCGGCAGAAGTGCTGGCTCGCCAGTCGCCACAAGGGCACGTGATGTTGGCCACAGCACTTTATGGCATTCATTTTGGGGGCATCATTGGTCACGGAAACCCGTACAGGATCTCGCTTGCTATGACGTCCCGATCAATGTAATGCAGGTAGCCGGACCCCTCCCCCTACCCCCGCTACCCTCTGTGCTCATCATCACGCTTCGTAAACAAATTTGAATGAGCCGCGACAAGGTCTCTAATCACATGATTGCTAAACGGCCTGAACGCTTGCCTAAGCGACTCGATAGAAGCCGCTGAACCTCTGGCTCGTTCACCGCCTGTTCCGCTCTGAGAAGTACAGCCAGGGCTGTTGAGCTGCTCTGTTTGGTCGGCTCTCTGATTCATGATTGAAGAGCCTCGCTAATGGCCTGAGCTGCTGTCTGGCCACCGGGGGGCATCACGAAGTCATGACCCCTCTCGGATTCATCCGTTGTGATGTCCACAACGGATGTCCGTTGCCCCCACCAAGGGGGCGGGAGCTAGCAGAGGTGGGGGGCCTGGCTAGCCAAGGAGTACCCAGGCATCCTGAGAGAGGGCAGGGGGGTAAGCCCCTGGCAGTGAGCAGAGAGGCACCACAGGGGTCCTGTTCAGATGGGGGCTGGCTTGCAGAGACCGAGAGCGTCAGAGGGGGCACCCCCTACCCTGTGACCCACAACACAGCCAGAAGCTGTAATGAATCTGTTCTCTACAGCGATGCACCCAGTGAGACCACCAAACCGCCACCGGAGTGGTCTGCCTAAAATTAGGTGGCAATTGAGGGACCTAGCTATTCGAGCTGGGTCCCTTTTCTATTTCCTAATGGAGAAGCTATGTCTACTGTTATCAGCCCCTTTGATGTCATTCCCAAGCAGCCTGAGTGGCAGTGCGACTACTGCGGTACCACGAATCCTCTGCATGGAACCCACGGGGGTTACAAGAACACGAACCAGGACCTGTGCTCGGAGAAGCCTCCTGCCCCAGCCGCCGTTGGTTGCGATACCTGCGGGAGCGTGGTGGGCCATTACCGGGGATGCCCCGATGATGCTCCGGACACTGAGTCAGAGGAACCCCCCACTGTGGCGGGGGTCCAGGGTGGATTCCTCTCTACCCATGCAGTCGAGATTGGGGAGCACAGTTGGAAGCTGCGTAAGAGGGGATTCCCTCTGGCTGCTGACCACACCCCACCAACGGGACAAGCTGCCCACTGGTATGAGGAAGTCATGCAGTACGTACCCAGGAGTGGCAGGGACGTAGCCAGGCAGATAGCCAGGCTGGCACGAGAGGGCTCCCAGGTGACTGTCACGTGGCGCTCACTGGCGGATGCGGTCGGCGTGGCTGACAAGCAGGGAAGGGAGATCGCCTATACCCAACGGGGAGTGCGTTGCCTGGTGGATGCCGGATGGCTGACTCACCACACCATCGGTGCGGGATGTACTGCTAAGACGACGTTCACTCTGCAAGTGGGGGACCGAATCGACTGGTCCCACATGGGGTTGGATGACGACAGCTAGCAATGTACAGAGAAGAGCCTGGTAGCTGGGACTCCCGGTTGGATCCGGCTAGCAATGTACATAGGTAGTGGTTCTAGCAATGTACATAGTAAGAGACCGGCTCAACCCGCCCGTCGACTGAGAGTAGAGAGTGATCGGAACCAAGGGAGATCACGACTGAGTGAGTACTCATCTGAAGAATAGAGAGACCGGCCCCTGGGACATGAACCCCAGGGGCTTAGTGCTGTGCCGCTTAAAGGCGGCGGAGTCAGTGTCTCAGGTGCTGCATCTGGCCATTGGAGCCAGATGCTCAGTCTCTACTCACTGAAAGACTATGCCGCTTTGAGGCGGCAGGTAGATGAGTAAATACCCAGTCGGTACTAGATCCTGAGATTCCTTGCAGTCATCTCCGGGCGGATCTGTCCTCCTGGTTTCACTACCTTGACACTCCGCCTACGGCTCCGTGCTCGATATGGACATCAGCACCTTAGCAACCTCACTACACGAATCCACCTACACCTCCTGCGCTGCACTCCGGTGCTTAACGGTGGATTCCTTACGCTCGGGCGTGCTGATGGCAGTTTCCATTTCATTCCATCCACCGATGACCAGCCTTCAACATCCACCCCATAGCTTCGCGAGGGGGATGGACGTCTTGACTTTGGTCACGGCGTCTTGAATGTGGCCGCCGCTTTATGGGCTGATGCAACAACCCCCTTTCATTCCTACCTCTCACTGGCATACGGAGAGGTGCCGGTATCTGTGACCACCGGCCCTAAGCAAGAGTCACAGCAGGCTTGGTCCACCTGGGAGCAACGGACCCCTTTTTATTGCCCATTGATGGGATTGATTCATCCCAATCAGCTGAAAGTGAAGTGATTCAAGTGATTCCAAACTTTGACCTTGCGCGGCGTCGCCGGAACCTGGGCCTGACTCAGGAAGATGTTGGCGACCTGGTGGGTGTTGACCGCCAGACGGTTGGCCGGTGGGAGTCGGACCAGCACGCCCCTACTCACGAACACCTTGTGAAGTGGGCTCAGGCGGTCCGTATGCCTATCTCGGTACTTCTGGCCTATGCGGGTGAGAACGAGCGTGAGATTGCCGCACTGTGCCCCGGTGGCTTCACTCAGCCGGAACACGGTGCAATCCGCCAGCTCGTTACCCAGGTCCGCGTCACTGACGCTGCCTGATCCATTGATCACTAAGAACGGAGATTGAAAATGGCTAACAATTTTGCAGTGACTGACAAGGTGGCATCTGTTGCCGCCGCTTCCCTGGGCGCCTCTCTGGTTCTCGGTCGTACCGTCTTCCGCGATGTAGAGAAGGAATTTGAGGGTGGGTACGGTGACACTATTCGCATCCGAGTTCCTAAGGCTATTCCGGCCAAGCCTTTCATCGAAGGCACGACCACCATCACGGATATTGTCCAGACAGTGAATGAGGGCACTGTTCCCCTCAAGCTCAGTACTCACGCTGTTTCTGCGGTATCGCTGAGCCCGAAGGACTACAGCCTGAATGTCTTCTCGACTCAGGTTCAGGCAGTCGTTCCGACTTCCCAGGGTGTTGCCGAGTACATCGAGAATGCAATTGCGACCGAACGCCTTAACCCGAAGATTGCTGCGACTGACGCCCTGATTATCGATCCTGCCAATGTCCGTAATGCGATCCTGGACGCCGGTGTCAAGCTGGATAAGGCCAAGGTTCCGGGTACCCGCTGGCTGGCTGTTTCCCCTGATGTCAAGAAGCTGCTTTTGGCTGATCCGATGCTGGCTGCGGTCAATTCCTCTGGTGGTGACGATGCTCTGGCAGATGCTGTCATCGGTAGGCTCCATGGTTTCAACGTTGTCGTTTCGCCTTACCTGGATGCCGGTGCAGTTGCTTACGCGCAGGACGCATTCGCCGTGGCTATCCGCGCTCCGTACGCTCCGCCTGGCTCTAACGGGGCATCTGCCGAGTTCTCTGACTCCACTTCGAGTGTTGGCTACGCGCTCACCGTTCTTCAAGCATTCCACGACGACACACTCACTCAGCGAATCATTGCTGAGGCTTTCGTCGGTACGGCTGAGATCGACCCCGCCCGTTCGGTTGGACTGAAGCTGTCGTCTGGTGCATTCAATGCCGAGGCCATGAACGCCAAGACTACGAAGAAGTAATGGCTAAGGATTGGCCGGATCACCCCCGGCCTAACCCGATTCCCGAGAAGGGGAAGCCCTGGATTGAATAGTCCGTCGATCTGAGTATTGAGTGGGAGCAGGACACCGGTCAAATGGCTCCCAAAGAGAACACAAGAGCCCCCTTCCGGCCGGAAGGGGGCTCTGTGTTGGGGTCAACAGGGTCCGGGTTGACTCCCAACCTGGTCCGCTTAGGCGTAGTTGGAGCTTTGCCGTCCCTCGCGCACCAGGGTCCTTAGCGGCTAACTCGGTACTCGTCCGGCTGTCCGCCGTGCTCGTCCACCCACCACGCCACGGTGCAATCAAGGCACCTGTAGCGCCATCGTGGCTTACGTGTCGCAGGGTCATGGGGGCGGGACAGGATCACGTGAACGCTGCGGCATTGCACGCACAGGACGGCCCTCACGAACGGACTGATGGCGAGATACGCACGGCCTCCGCTATCCGCTGAACATGCTCTGCTTTAAGCGCGGGCAGTGCGACGTACGCGTGCCCCTGTGGGCGACCCACCATGGGTCGGATGCCGTCGCAGACCTCTTGGGGGAGTCCTAGGGCGGCGAGCGCCTCTTGGAGCGCGTTGCTGGCGTCAGACGCTGTCCTGAGGCTGTCTCGCCATGTATTCATATCGATGTCCACGGGCCTCACCTGTGGTCGTCTAGGTGGTGCTGCCTGAGTTCCACGTTCGTGTCAGAAACTGCGCTGTAGTTGCCAGTCGATCTGAAGTTCTCTCGCTTGTTGCAGAGCCCCAAACAGCGTTTACAACCGGGTACTGCACGGGGCTCGGGGGGAAGCTCCGTCAGTACGCTGTAGGTCTGCGGTTTCTGCGTCACGATGTGGCCTCCCCGCCATCCGTCCTGAACACCCAACCAGTGTCGCCCTGCGGATGACGGGGGCCTATTCTTATTCGCGTTGTCGGGTAAAGATCTCGGACCACTCGGACAAGAGTTCCCGGCAGGCATCTCCGAACACGGCGTACTGCTCGTACCTCTCAAAGTCTTGTCGATACGCGGTCACATCTCTGTGGTCACGGAGGATGAGCGCGCCTGTGCCGGTTTCGACAGTGGCTAGGCGCCGGTCGTAGACCGTGAACGTGTTGAGGGGTCTTTCCGGGATTTGGCCGCTTAGAGGGATTACACCTAGGCGGACATTGGGGAGCCGGGAGACGGACGCTATGCGGTCAAGTTGCATAGCCATTGCCAGGGGTGGCAGGAGAGGCCACCTGACAGCTTGCTCTGTGAGTAGGAAGGTGAACGCTTTCTCGGGGTCGAGTAGGACACTCTGCCGCTCAAGCTTCTTCGCAATGGTCTTGGACTGGTCCCCAGGAACGTCGGCGATGCTGGCACGCACATACTCAGGCGTGGCGAGTAGGCCGGTAATCATGGAGAGTAGGAAGTACCGGAACTCTATCGATACTGCTTCGAGCCTCGCGAGTTCGTTCTGCTTCTTGTCCAAGCCCCGACGGCGAGATGCCCAGTGGTCTTGCCATTCTGTATTCGCTGATCGGGCAAGAGTCAGTATCTCGCCCGCAAGGGGCCCCTCTGCACCAAGTGCTTCAAGGATTAGCTCAACGTCAACAATGGCGGGGGTGAGCTTTCCGCTCTCAATGTTACTGATCTTGGTTTGTGACATGTTGCAGCGCTTAGCGAGCCGGATTTGAGTCCAACCGGCCCGCTTTCGCTGGTCCTTTAGGGTGGTCGCTAGGTCTGACCTTGACTGGCCTAGCTGCTCAGGTTCAAAGCTCAAGACCCTTCACGTACTCCTCAAAGGGCACCGACTCAGCTACCGCGATCCGCTGGTATTCGATGAATGGTGCCGTGTCTCCGTCGTGCACTTCACGGCTGATCTGCCTACCGTCCGGGTGGTAGTTCATGAGCACCACTTCGGCACGGTCGAACATCCAGAAGTCCTGGGCCCCCTCAAGGGGGTTGGCCCTTTCGGTCACATCGAGAATGCGGATCTGTTCACCGGCCAAGGAATGGGCCTTGTAGTAGTGGTGGAACTCGAACCTGAGATAGTCGGACAGAGGCTGAGTGACCACATGGACGCGTCCCTGTGTGCGGCCCTCTGCGGCTTGTCGGCGTAGCCGGTCGGTGTACTCGTTCGCCACCGTGCCAGGGTCTATACGGGCGCCCGCCCGGAACACGGCGAACTCTTCTTCTTCCTGCGGCATGAGGTACTGCGGCAGGGTCTCCAGGCGCCATGCTTCGTGTGTGAAGCCCTCGAATCGTGCTGCCCACTGCTCACCAGCCAAGAGCATGGAAAGCCTCCCTGAGTACAGCTTCCGGGATCTCCACGAGCCCTTCCCCCTCGGGCGGTGTGAATGCCTGGGACACGTCGCCCTGGACGACGAACGAACCTGAGGCGGTCCGGTAGACGTTGGGACAGTCGTCCTTGCCGCACTCGCCGTTGCCGTTGCCTGTCAGTCGGGTCAGTTCCTCGCGTGTCATGCCGGAAACCCCTTCGGCTGGCCCCTGTTGGGGCGTCTGTGCTGACCGTACGAGCGGCCGTGAGGAGCGTCTATGCGGTAGCGCGGATATTCGCGTAGTCGCATAAAGACGGGAGCAGCGCGGGGCGCCTACGCTTCCCAGACCCCCGCCCTGCGCAGAGGGCGGGGGCACCCTGGGTTGAGCATGGCCTAGGGCACACCTGCTCTCCCAGATCCGGACATAGCAAGAGGGACCACCATCACGGTGGTCCCCCGGCTCTGACCTGCTGCTACGCGTCCAGAACGGTGGTGTGCTTCCTGGTGATGGGCGGCTCAACCGACCAGGGGAAATTAATCCAGACCGACTCATCGGTGCGCTTCCAGACGTACTCGCACTTCACGAGCGACTGCGACTTCTCGTAGATGACGGCGGACCGCACCTCCGCCACGTGGTCGAGGCAGAAGTCGTGCACGAGCTTCAGCGTCTTGCCGGTGTCGGCGACGTCGTCCGCGATGAGCACCTTCTTGTCGGTGAAGTCGATCACGTTCGGCACGGGCGCCAGCATGACCGGCATTTCCAGGGTCGTCCCGACGCCCGTGTAGAACTCCACGTTGACCAGGTGGATGTTCTTGCAGTCGAGCGCGTACGCGAGCCCGCCCGCGACGAAGACGCCACCTCGGGCGATGGAGATGATGACGTCGGGCTGGTAGCCGTCGTCGGCGATCATCTGCGCGAGCTCGCGCACCGCGCCGCCGAACTTCTCGTACGTAAGGTTCTCGCGCACGTCACTCATGCTGGATGTCACACCTGTGTCCGATGGAAATTGAGGAAGGAGCGGGAGGCGGTAGGGCCTCGCTGTCCCTGGTATCGCGATCCGTAACGCTCCGAGCCGTAGGGCGCCTCGGAGGGCGAGGTCATGCGGAACAGGCAGAGCTGCCCGATCTTCATGCCCGGCCAGAGCTTGATGGGCAGCGTCGCGAGGTTGGAGAGTTCGAGCGTCACGTGCCCGGAGAAGCCGGGGTCGATGAAACCGGCCGTGGAATGTGTCACGAGGCCCAGCCGCCCCAGGCTGGACTTCCCCTCCAGCCTGCTCGCGAGGTCGTCGGGCAGGCTGATGACCTCGTACGTCGAGGCCAGCACGAACTCGCCGGGGTGCAGGATGAACGGCTCGTCGCCCTCGGGCTCCACGAGCCGCGTCAGGTCGGCCTGCTCCACGGAGGGGTCGATGTGGGGGTAGCGGTGGTTCTCGAACACCCGGAAGTAGCGGTCGAGCCGCACGTCGATGCTTGAGGGCTGCACCATGGATTCGTCGTACGGATCGATCCGTACTCGTCCGGTGTCGATCTCGGCCCGGATGTCCTTGTCTGAGAGAAGCACGCACCGAGGATACGCAGAGCGCGCGGGACCGCCCCAATCGGACGGTCCCGCGCGCTGTCGTTGTCCGCTCTCCCCCGCGCCCTCGCTACCGCTTCTGCGACGCGACCGGCACGGCATGCCGCAATCGGGCGCATCGTGGGCAGCGGATGAGCCGGCCGGGTCCGAGCCGGTCGGCCTTCTGCATCGGGAACGAAGCAGTGCTGAACACGTGCCCTTCGGCACATCGGACGACGGTGTGGTCCATCAAGTCCCTGAGTCCCTTCCCCAAAGCCGTGGTTGAGCTCGTAGCTCGCCGTGCTCCGCTCGCGAGCGCGACGAAAGGCCACATTACGGGACGAATGGGGCGCCCCTCCAGGCGGCACTCCGGCCACTCACGGTACGCCCCAACTCCCGCGCCCCGCATCGCCATCCACGCCCCGGACAGCACGCAGGCCCCGCGGCAAAAGCGCCCGGGGCCTGGGATGAGGTAGAGTGTGCGACGTTACGACACCGCCACAGACGGCGTCTTTCGCGGGTGTAGTTTAGTGGTAGAACATCAGCTTCCCAAGCTGAGAGTGCGAGTTCGATTCTCGTCACCCGCTCCACAGTTGAGGCCCAGGTCAGCGACCTGGGCCTTTTTGCGCGCCCAGCTCCTGAAGGACCGAGCCGAGCTGCTCGGCGGTCAGGGGCGGGGCGGGCAGCCGGGGTGTGGTCGGCTGGGTGCGCAGGCCGGCCAGGAGCAGGGCCAAGGGGCGGTGCCAGGCTTCGGGGGTGGTGGCCGTCGTCAGGGCCGGGATGGCTCGGCCCAGGGCCGCCAGTGCGAACAGGACGTCCTCGGTGGTGACGTCCGCGCGGATCGTGCCCTGCTCGCGGCCCCGGCTCAGCAGGACGTCCATCGTCTCGCGGTTGTGCGCGTGCACGGCCTGCAGCGCCTCGACGCCCTCCAGGTGCGTGGTCATGAGGTCATTGGCGCCCCGGTCCGCGGCCAGCGTGACGAACACGGCCCGCAGGTACGCGTTCAGCGCCGCCCACGCGTCCGGCGCCTTCCGCGCCTCCTCACCGGCGGTCATCGTGCCCGTCAGGAGATCGCGGAAGACGGCGTCCACGAGGGCGGCGCGGGTGGGAAAATTCCGGTACAGCGTCGCGTTCCCCACGCCCGCCCGGCGGGCGATCACGTCCAGCGGCGCCTCAAGCCCTTGCTCCGCGAAGACCTCGCGGGCCGCCCCCACCAGGAGATCCCAGTTGCGTCGCGCATCGCGTCGCCGTGGGGGCGTCGCACGGTGTGAGCCGCCGGTCATCGTCACTCTCCCTGCCAAGCGGGGACCACTCCCCGGCAGGGATGCTATCGGTGGGAGCCGTCAGCCGAACTGGCCCGGCTGGTAGTCCCCCGCCGGCTGCTGGACCATCACGTTCACCCGGTTGTAGACGTTGATCAGGGCGATGAGCGACACGAGAGCCGCCAGCTGGGTCTCGTCGTAGTGCTTGGCGGCGTTCGCCCAGGCCTCGTCCGTGACCCCACCCGCCGCGTCGGCGATCCGGGTGCCCTGCTCGGTGAGCTCCAGCGCGGCGCGCTCGGCCTCGGTGAACACCTTCGCCTCGCGCCAGGCAGCGACGAGGTTGAGGCGCGTCGAGGTCTCGCCCGCGTGCGTTGCGTCCTTCGTGTGCATGTCGGTGCAGAAGCCGCAGCCGTTGATCTGGCTCGCGCGGATCTTCACCAGTTCCTGTGTCGCCGGGGGCAGCGCCGAGTCGGCCACGACCTTGCCCGCCGCGTTGATGTGCTTGAGGACCTTGCCCGCGAGCGGGCTGCCGAACAGGTTCAGCCGAGCTTCCATGGTGATCTCCTAATGCCGATGACGATGCTTCCACCCCTACGACGGATGCGCTCGGCAAGATGTGACAGCAGGAGGAGCACGCAGATCCGTGGCCCGTACCTCAGGGGTGCGCGTTACAGTCGGTTTTTCCTGTGAGTTCAACTAAATGGGGGGTTTCTCATGGCACTGTTCGGAAACGCGCACACGATCGATCCGATGACCGCGCAGCAGGACTACGCGCGGCTGCTTGGCCACGGCGAGCAGGTCCAGGCCGCGTTCCTGCTGATCCGCGACACCATGCTCTTCACCGACCGCCGCCTCGTCCTCGTCGACAAGCAGGGGATAACCGGCAAGAAGGTCGAGTACCACTCGGTCCCCTACCGCAGCATCACGCACTTCGCGGTGGAGACCGCCGGGCACTTCGACCTCGACGCCGAGCTGAAGATCTGGATCTCCGGCACTCCCGAGCCCATCCAGAAGACCTTCACCAAGGGCGTCGACATCTACGAGGTGCAGGCGATCCTCACGCAGTACGTGGCGCGCTGACACGCCGCCTTCTCACGCGCGGGTGACTGTGCTTGCCTAAGGGGCTGTTTCGGTCGCCTGAACGGGAGTTGGCGTATGCGCAAGCCGTGGATCGGTGGGGTGCTGGCCGCTGTGCTGCTTCTCGGCGCGTGCGGTGACCCCGGCTCCGGGGGGTCGTCCGGCGACGCCCCGGAGCCTCCCGCCGCGCGCAGCTCGGACGCCGGGCGGGCCGGGCGGGGCGAGCCCGCCGCCGAGCCGTCCGCCTCCCGGCCCTCGTCGCCGCCCTCGTCCACCACCCGGCAGCGCGCCGCGAAGAAGCCACCGCGTGGGGGCGCGCCCAAGGTGCTGTACCTCGGCGACTCCCTCGCCATGGAGAACCAGAACGTCCTCGGCGACCTGCTTCGCGACGACCTCGGCGCGCGCTACCGCAGCGCGCCCTACTCCGGCACCACCCTCTGCGACTACCTCGACGGCACCGGCGACGACTCCCTCGTCCCCGACAAGGACAAGGCCGCCGCGCTGGTCCGCGCGGAGCGGCCCGACTACGTGGTGCTCCAGTTCTGGGGCAACGCGTGGGGCTACACGCCCTGCATGGACGGCATCACGTACGACAAGGCACAGCAGAAGTACTTCGACCGGTACGCCGCCGACGCGAAGGCGCTGGCCGCGCAGATCCATGGTGCGGGTGGGTCCGGGGCCGGGGCCGGCGGGCCCCGCATCGTGTGGGTCCTCCAGGGCCCCGATCCGATCACGCCCGATCGCGTACGGCGCGTCAACGAGATCTACGCGGCGCAGGCCGAAGCCTCGGGTGATGTCGTGGCCGACGCGGGCCGTACGGTCGCCCCCGCCTCGGGGCGCTACACCTGGGTGGAGAAGCTTCCGTGCACGGCGTGGGAGAGGTCCCACCCGGCCTATTGCACGGGGTCTGGCCGCGCGGCCTTGCACCGGGGGGACGACTACCTGCACTTCTGCCTGGCGCCGACGACGCCCAAGTCCCGGCCTTGCCCCGCCCGTTCACCGGGGATCCACCGAATGGCGGCGGAGATTGTGCGGGCCGTGGGCTCAGCCGGGTAGCGCCTTCCTGCGGGGTGCGTCGTGGCTTGTCGCGCAGTTCCCCGCGCCCCTTCAGGGCGCGGCGACCGCCCGCACGAAGCGGGCGAAGGCGCCTTCGGAGACGGTGAGGGTGGGGCCCTCGGGGTTCTTGCTGTCGCGCAGAGCTATTGCTCCTTGGTGGGGGGTGAATTCGACGCAGTCGCCGCCTCCGCTGCCGCTGTAGGACGACTTGTGCCACGCGGCGCCGTGCAGGGGGGCGAGTTCGATGCAGTCGCCGCCGTTGCTGCCGCTGTACGTCGACTTACGCCATGCGGCGCCGTTGAGGGGGGAGCATTCGACGCATTCGCCGCCACTGGTCCCGCTGTAGGACGACTTACGCCACTGTGCGCCCGTCAGGTGCCGTGCGGTGCCCATAGCGTTCCTCCATCACACGAGCGATCAGTTTTGCCGAGCCTTCTGTCGAGAGGGCACAGCTCTGCAAGCGAGCGTAGCCGACCGAACGCTCCCTGATCACTTGCGAATTGGCGGTCATATGGCCGGCGTCGTAGCTCTCGGAGTAGAACAGGTCCGGGTCGTCATCGAAACGCATGAGGGTGAATGACCCCATCATCCCGGCGTGCTGGCCAATCGAGTACGGGAGCACCTGCACCTGCACCCACGGGCGGTCACGGAACTCCAACAGCCGCGCTAGTTGGCCTCGCATGACATCCCGGTCTCCGACCTCCTGGTGCAGCACAGCTTCGTCCACAACGACCCACAGGGCAGGGGGCTGCTGGCGCTCCAGGATGCGCTGCCGTTCCATACGAGCCGCGACCAACTCTTCGATTCTGCCCGGATGGTCTACGCCCAGCAGCGCCCGCGCGTATTCCGCCGTCTGCAACAGTCCGTGCACCAACTGGCACTGATACGTGGAGATGTAGGCCGCCCGCGCCTCCATCTCCGCATAAGCCTGAAACCACGTAGGCAGCTGGCTCTTCAACACCAGCCCCACCAACCGCGAAAACACCCCGTCAGTACCGAGCGCCGCATCCACCCGCTCAGAGAAATCCCGCGTCGGCACCTTCTTCGCCGTCTCGATCTGGCCGATCAAGGACGCCGTACAGAAGATGCAGCTGCCCAACTGCCCCTGCTTCAGACCCGCCGCTTCCCGCAGGCGGCGCAATTCCGAGCCGTAGTAGTCCAGCGGTGACGCGCTGGGGTCGAGGTCGCGGATGTTGACCATGCTCGGGCCACCCCCATAACCAACGCCTCGCGGCGTTCAGTTCAAGTCGTAGCCCAGCGTAATCATTCGACTCCACGCTGGTGACATGAATCACGTAACTCCCCCTCCGCCCCTGCCCGTTCGCGGCACGTACCGGATGAGCCTCACGCTCGGTGAGCACTCGGCCCGGCATCTGCGGTTCATCCTGCGGGCCTATCTCGGGAGTTGGGGCATGGGCGAGCTGCGCGACTGCGCCGAGCTTGCCCTCACCGAGCTCGTCACGAACGTCGTGCGCCACGTGCCGGACCGTCGCTGTGACCTCCTCATCTTGCGGCGCCCGCGAGGGCTGCGGGTCGAGGTCGCGGACCGGTGCCCGCAGCTGCCCGCGCAAGGCGGCGGCGAGGAGCTGGACGAAGGCGGGCGCGGCCTCCTCATCGTCGCGGCAGTCACCGATCGCTGCGGCTTCGATCCGCGGGCGGACGGCGCCGGGAAAACGGCCTGGTTCGAGTGTGACGCCAAGGGCGATGCCACGTGCGATGCCACGGAGGCGGGGCCCACCCGTTCGGCCTAAGCCCGCTCGCGAGGCCCGTAGCGCTGTCACACGCTGTGAACTCCTGTACGACGAAGAAAGGGTGCCCATGAGCAGCGGAGCGAGCAACCCGCGGGGCGCGAGCCCCTGGGCGACGGGCGGCACGGCGTTCGCGGGTGTCCTGATGCTGGTCAGCGGCATCCTCGGCATCCTGGAAGGCATCGCGGGGATCGCCAAGGACGACGTCTACACGCGCATCGGGGACTACGTCTACAAGTTCAACCTCACGACGTGGGGCTGGATCCATCTGATCCTCGGCATCCTGGTCGCGGTCGCCGGTTACGGCATCCTCAAGGGCGCGGGCTGGGCCAAGGCGTGCGGTGTCGCGCTCGCCTCGCTCTACGTCATCCTGCACTTCATGTGGCTGCCGTATCAGCCGATCTGGGCGCTGATCGCCATCGCGATCGGCACCTTCGTCATCTGGGCGCTGTGCACGGACCACTCGGACCGCGACGCCCGCCATGGCGGCCCGGGGGCCCCGGGCGGCTGGGAGGCCCGCAAGACCTCCAGCGGCCCCGGCCCGTTCGCCGAGGGCTCCGCCGGCGCCGACCCCGGTCCCCCCGGCGGCCGCACCCCGCCTCCCACCACCTGACCGACAGCGCGGCGGGAGCTGCCCCGGAGGGCCCATGACCGACACGACCACGTCCGGCCGCGGGCCCTCCCTCTGGACACCGCAGGCCCGCGCCCTGCTCCCGCTCGTCCTGCCCGCCCTGCTCGTCGGCGTCGGGTCCAGCCTGATCCTGCTGCTGCTCAGCTTCATCGCCGAGCGGCTGCAGGATCTGCTGTGGGACGTGCTGCCGGACGCGGTCGGGGTGTCCGGCACGTCGGCCGGATGGATCTTCGCCGTGCTCACCGCGGCGGGCCTTGTCGTCGGCCTGATCGTGTGGAAGATCCCGGGGCACGCGGGGCCCGACCCGGCGACGCTCGGCCTGGTCGATCCGCCGCTGCCGCTGCGGATGCTGCCCGGCATCGCGCTCGCCGTCATCGTGGGGCTCGCGGGCGGGGTCAGCCTCGGCCCGGAGAATCCGATCACCGCGATCAACATCGCCCTCGCGTACGCGCTCGGCATGGCGGCCATGCCGCGTACGCCCGCCACGGACTGGATCATGCTCGCGGCGGCGGGGACGATCGGCGCGCTCTTCGGTACACCGGTCGCTGCGGCGCTCGTCCTCTCCGAGATCGTGCTCGGCAACGACCCGCGCCCCCTGTGGGACCGGCTGTTCGCGCCGCTGGTCGCGGCGGGTGCGGGTGCGCTGACCACCGTGCTCATCGCGCACCCCACGTTCCAGATCGACATCGCGCCGTACGACGGGCCGCACTGGGGCGACATCCTCTCCGCGATGGTCATCAGCACCGCGGCGGCGGCCGTCGGGCTGTGCGCGGTGTACGTCTTCCCCCACCTCCACCGCGCCTTCCGCCAGCTCGGGCACCCCGTGCTGATGCTGACGGTGGGCGGGCTCGTGCTCGGCGCGCTTGGCGCGCTCGGCGGCCATCTGACGCTCTTCAAGGGCCTGGACGAGATGAAGGAGCTGACCGCGACCGCCTCCGACCATGACGCGGGCAACCTGCTGCTGCTCGCCCTGGTCAAGCTCCTCGCGCTCTGCGTGGCCGCCACCTGCGGCTTCCGGGGCGGGCGGATCTTCCCCGCGGTCTTCGTGGGCGTCGCGCTCGGCATGTTCGCGCACGCGCTCGTCGACGCGGTGCCGCCCGCCCTCGCAATCACCTGCGCCATTCTCGGCGTGCTGCTCGCCACGACGCGGCAGGGCTGGCTGAGTCTGTTCACGGCGGCGGTCGTGGTGATGGACATCGCCGTGCTGCCGCTGCTGTGTGTCGCGGCCCTGCCCGCGTGGCTGCTGGTGACGGGACGCCCGGAGATGCTGATCGAGGAGAAGAAGACGGAGAGTCGGCCGCGGACAGCGGGCTGAGCCCGGCGCGCCGTCGTCAGAACGGCGCCGGTCCTCCGTTCGCCGCGACGGCGTCCCGCACCGCGCGGACGAACGCGTCGATGCGCGGGGTGCCCGCGGCAGCCGTACGCCAGATCAGCGCGACGTCGGCGGACGCGACGTCGACGAGGGGCACGAAGACGATGTCCGGCCGCGCGTAGTACTTCTCCACGGACGCGACGACCGGCGAGACCCCCTGGCCCGTGGCCACCAGCGTCATCAGCTCCTGGAAACCGGCGACGGACGGACCGCGGCGGATCGCGAGGCCGCTGGGGGTGCGGGGCGGGATGTGGAAGTCCCACCAGTAGGCGGGCGCGCCGTTCACGACACCGAAGAACGTCTCGCCCGCGCACTCTTCGAGGGAGACGCTGTCGCGCCCGGCGAAGCGGTGGCCGAGCGGCACGGCGAGCCTGCGGGGTTCGTTGATGACGACGGGCCCGACCGTGAGGTCCGGCTCCTCGACGGGCAGGCAGGTGAACAGCACGTCGGCCTCACCGCCGCGGAGCGCGCCGAGCGGGTCGCCGTACTGGGTCTCCCGCATCCGAATGTCACAGCGCGGGCAGCGCTCGCGGAACGTGCCCAGGATCGCCGAGGTCAGCGAGCCCGCGCCCGAGCCGAGGAAGGCGACGGTCAGTTCGCCCTCGACGCCACGCGCCACGTCCTTGGCGCGGGCGACCGCGGCCTCCATCCGCACGTGCAGGGGCGCCAGGTCCTCGTACAACTGCCGTCCCAGCGGGGACATCTCGACCTTGCGGCTGGTGCGCTCGAAGAGCGGGGCGCCGATCTTGCGCTCCAGTTTCTTGACGGTCTGGCTGACGCGGGCCTGGGAGAGGAGGAGGCGTTCGGCGGTGCGGCCGAAGTGGAGTTCCTCGGCGAGGGTCAGGAAGGTCTCAAGCTCTTGCCGTTCCATGGTCCAGCACCACCCGTCCGCCTCTGACCTGCATCTATAAGCCTGATCGCACCAATCGTTTCACGGATCGTCGTTGATCGGGGGTTGGTGGGGGCGGATCTTTGAGGAGTCCGGTCGACGGACGCCTTTAACTCTTCTCGATTCCTCGCAACTCCCGGAGATTCAGATGCTTTCACGTACGCGTACTTCCGTTCTCGCCGCCACCGCCGCGCTCGCCCTGACCGCCGGTCTCGCGGTGACAGGTGCCCACGCCTCGGGCTCGAAGCCGGGCCCCGGGTCTTCCGGGCCCGCCTGGACCGCCGCCTGGGCGGCGTCGCCGCAGCGCGCGAGCACGGGCTTCAAGCCCAACTGGTCGGAAGACGGATTCTCCGGCCAGACCCTGCGCCAGGTCGTCCGCGTCACCGAGGGCGGCGACAGAGCCCGTATCCGGCTCTCCAACGCGTACGGGACGTCGCCGCTGCACATCGCGGGGGCGACCATCGCGCGGACGAAGAAGGGGGCTGCGGTCGAGGAGGGTTCGGTGCGGCGCCTCACGTTCGAGGGGAGGCGGTCGGTCGCGATCCCGGCGCACGGGCAACTCTCCAGCGACGCGGCTGGGTTGCGGCTGAAGCCGTTCGAGTCGGTGACAGTGACGCTGCACCTGGCCCGTACGACGGGGCCGGCGACCTTCCACGCCCAATCCTTCGCGACGAGTTACCGGGCGGAGGGGGATCGGCTCGGGGAGGCCGGGGCGGGGGCGTTCGACGAGTCGACGGAGTCCTGGTACTTCCTGTCGGGCGTGGACGTGGGGGTGAGTGCGGGCGCGGGTGCGGGCGCGGGCTCTGACCGGGGTCGGCGCGGCGGGGGCGGCATCGTTCTCTTCGGCGACTCCATCACCGATGGTTTCGCCTCCTCCACCGACCTCAACCGCCGGTGGTCCGACGCCCTGGCCGAGCGCCTCGCCAAGGCGGGGACGCCCCGGCCCGTCCTGAACGCGGGCATCGGCGGCAATCTCGTCCTCAACGACTCGGCCTGGTACGGGGAGCGGGGTACGGCCCGCTTCGGGCGGGACGCGTTGGACCTGCCGGGGGTGGGGACCGTGGTCGTCCTTGAGGGCCTGAACGACATCGGTTTCAGCGAGAGCGATACGCCCACGTACAAGCCTGCGCCGGAGGTGAGCGCCGCTGAACTCATCGCGGGGCACCGGAAGTTGATCCGGGCCGCGAAGGCGAAGGGGGTTCGGGTGGTGGGGGCTACGTTGCTGCCGCTGGGGGGTTCTGATCACTACGGGGAGCGGGCGGCGAAGGTGAGCGATGAGTTCAATGAGTGGGTGCGGACTTCTGGGGAGTACGACGCGGTCGTGGACTTCGACAAGGCTCTGGCGGATCCGGCGGACGGTGAGCGGATTGCTCCCCAGTACGACAGCGGGGACCACCTGCACCCGAATGACGCGGGGTATCGGGCGATGGCCCACGCGGTGGACCTGACCAAGATTTAGTCCCCAACCCCGCCCCTTCCCGAAAACCTGCTCTGGCGCGGGGGCCTTGGGCGCCGTCATCACCGGCTCCGCCGAGTTCGTCCTCAAACGCCGGACGGGCTGAACCACTCAGCCCGGCCGGCGTTTGAGGCCATCTTGTACGGGGTCTGGGGCGGAGCCCCAGTTTCGGGAAGGGGCGGGATTGGGGAATGCCCCGCAGGGAAAGCCCTGACCTCACCCCCGCGGCGGCGACGCAATCGCCCTGGCTGCCGCCACCTCCTGGCGCAAAGGTTCCAGGACGCTCTCCTGAGGGCCGGTGAAGGACGCGGAAACCTCCTCCAGGATCTCCGAACCCCGCAGACCCTGCGAAAGCTCACGCAGCTGCCGCGCCACCTCCCCCACCTCAGTGAGCCCCGGCTCCCCCGCCCCATGCCGAATCCGCACCCGCGCAGCGGTAGTCGCGTCCACGATCCGTTCGACCGCGATCACCAGAGGCCACCACGCCGCGGCCCTCGCCCCCATCGGGGGCGGTTCGGTCAGGGCGCGCTGGAATTCGGTGCGGATGACGGACAGGTCCCGGTACAGACCCCTCCGCATCCGCGCCCGCGCCCCCACATCCACCGCAGTCCCGAACGCGCTCTCCACGTACGACGCCGTATCGGCGACCGCGTCCGCGAGACGGTCGCCGATCCGCGTGTGCCAGCTCTCCGGCCACAGCAAGTACCCGGCCACCAGGGAGATCGCACAGCCGATGAGGCTGTCGACGAGGCGCGGCACGACGAGCCCGAAGCCCTGGTGGTTCAGGACGTCCGAGAGGAGGAGGATCACCGGGGTGATGGCGGCCGTCTGGTAGCCGTAACCCCGCGGTGTGAGCGCCGGGATGAGCGCCGCGAGCACCAGCATCACCGGCACGTCCCACCACCCCCGCGGCACCTGCGAGAGCACCGCGGCCGCCACCACGAGCCCCGCCGCCGTGCCCAGCGCCCGCAGCACCGCCCGCGAGAAGACCGAGCCGAAGTCAGGCTTGAGGACGAACGTGACGGTGAGCGCCACCCAGTACGAGCGCGGCACCTCGACCAGGGACACCAGTGCCTGCGCGATGCCGATGCACAGGGCGAGGCGCAGGCCGTAGCGCCAGGACGCGCTCGACAGGATCACGTTGCGGGCGGCCCTGCGGGCCCTGACGCGCAGGGCTGCGGGGCGGCCGAGACGGTCGTCGGTGTTCACCACGCCGTGCGGGTCCGCGTCGTTGAGGAGTTCGGCCACGTGGCGCAGGGCGTGGTCGACGGCGTCCGCGGAGGGGTCGAGGGGCTCGGGGAGCACGGGGTCGGGGACCGGGGCGGGGCCGGGAGCCGCCACCGCGTCCGCCAGGCGCCGTACCTCCGCGGGGAACTCCGGCGGCATCGGGACCCCGCACTGGTGCGCCGCGGGCGCGGCCTCGATGACCGGTGTGATCGCGTTCAGTTGGGCGACAAGACGGACCAGGTCAGGGTTGCGGCCGTGCGCGCGGGTGCGCCGGGCGAGGACGAGGTCGTACGACTGGTTCAGGGAGGTGGTGACGGCCGTGCGCGCCTCGCCGTACCGCTCGGTGCCCGCCGCTTCCAGCAGCGCGGCCACGCTGCGGTAGGTCGCCGCGACGGCGGCCCGCTCCGGGATGCCGGATCTGAACGGCCAGGCGAGCAGCGCGAGGACGAGGACCAGGAGGCCGCCGCCGGTCATCAGGACCGGGGCGAGCCACCATTCCCCCGGCATCGGAAGCCCCGCCCCCACCACGGAGTTGAGCAGCAGGAGCAGGCCGGACACGGACGCCACGGCGCCGATCGTGGACATCATCCCGGAGACCAGCGCCACGAGGGTGACCACGCCGACCGCCACCCAGCCGTGCCCGAAGACGAGCGAGCCGATGGTGACACCGAGCGCCCCGAAGAGCTGCGGGACCGCGATGTTGAAGATCCGCATGCGGTACGCGTCGGCGGTGTCGCCGATGACCCCCGACAGGGCGCCCATGGAGGCGAGCGCCCCGTACGCGGGCTGCCCCGCCGCGAGGCCGACGAGAAGGGGCAGCGACAGGCCGGCCGACGCGCGCGCCACCGCGGCCCACGGGACCGGCGCCGTCTGCGGCTTGAGCGTCCTGACCAGCCAGGGAGGCGGGGCGAGTGCGCTCAGAGGGCCCGGTGGTGCGGGTGAATCGCGGCGGGGCATGCGGCCATTATTGCCGCGCCTGATGCCACTACGCCTGGTCTGACCTGCGTTTTACCGGTCCTAGGACCTACTACTGGTCCGCCTCGTGCAACGTCAGGTCCACCACCAGCGTCCGGTGGTCCGTGTCGCCGATGTCCAGGAAGCGGGCGTCACGGGCCGCGAAGTCCGGGGTGGCAAGGACGTGGTCGATCTGGGTGCCCAGCGGTTTCATCAGGTCGGCGGGCCAGCTCGGGGTGCGGGCCGATCCCGCGAGGCGGGCGGCGTCACGTACGCCGCCGGTGTCCAGGATGTCGCGGAAGGCCGCGTGGTCCTGAGTGGCGTTGAAGTCACCCGCGATGATGGTGGACCGCTTCGCGCGCTTGCCCTCGGCGGCGTAGTCGCGCAGTTCGGCGAGTTCGGTGCGCCAGGTGGAGAGTTGCTCGGGCAGCGGCGGCATCGGGTGGGCGAGCTGGACGCGGATCTGGTGGCCGCTCTTCAGCTCGGCGACGGCGCCGGGCATGCCCAGGGTGCCCGCGAGGCCGCTCGCCTTCTTCAGGGGCAGCTTGCTGACGATGACCGAGCCTTCGGCGCCGCCTGCCTCGCTGGCGGTGCGGTAGGGGTAGTCGGCGCGGGGGAGTTCGTCGCGCAGGGTGTCCGAGCAGGTGTAGTCGCACTCCGGGACGAAGAGGAGGTCGGGTTTCTCCTCGCGGACCGCCTTGAGGAGCCCCTGGGTGGCCCTGCCGTACTCCACGTTCGACGCCATGACGCGGATCTCGGCGACGGCCGGCCCCGCCGGTTCGTCCGTCTTCCCGTACGGCTCCAGGAACCAGGCGACACCGCCGAGCGCGACGACGCCCCAGACGAGGCCGACGCGCCAGCGGGCGAGGGCCGCGAGCAGCAGGGCGGCGATCACCGGGGCCAGGAACCAGGGCAGGAAGGCGAGCAACTGCGGTACGGGGGTGGCGCCGTCGGAGTCGGCGACACGGAAACCGAGGAGTGCGCTGACGCCTGCCAGGAGGAGAGCCGCGAGCCAGGCGGAGGGCTTCTGGCGAGGCCGCCGCTTCGCCTGCGGCTCGGGCCAGTCCTCTTGGGGGGCCGTCCTCGCTGCCGTTGCGCTGTCCAAGGCCGGCCTCTCCGTCTGGGGGTCCTGCGCGAATCTTCCCCTAGAGACGGTGGGGGGCGAGGGAGGGTTGCATTTTCCCCAGGCCCGCCCCTTCCCGCTGCATCTGATTTGCGGCTCCGCCGCGCGGCATGGGGCTCCGCCCCCTGGACCCCCGAAAAGATGTCCTCAAACGCCGGACGGGCTTGACCTGCCAGCTGACCGCCGGCGCCGAAGCAGCCACGCGGCAAGCGCCACCGCAAGGCCCACCCCGAGAATCACCCACGCCGCAACGCTCAGCGAAGACGTCAACGCGTCATATACCGCGCCCGCCGCCGCCCGCGAGACGTCCTTCGGCAGGTCGTCCAGGGTCAGCCCCCGGCCCACCATGACCGCGACGCCGAGGACCGCCCCGCCGAGGGCCGCGCCCAGCGCCGTGCGGACGATCGCGCGGCGGCGGTGGACCGCCAGGGAGATGCCGGCCACGGCGAGGAGCACCGCCGCGGCCGGGAGCCAGAGGCCCGCCATCTGGAGCATGTGGAATCCCTTCCCGAAGGGGCCGAGGTCCGACGACTCCATGAGCGTCACCTCGGTGTGGGTGACGGGGATGCTGTCGGCGAACGGCACGCCGTCGGCGGCCAGTTGGCGCTTGACCTGCTCGGTGATCGGCGCGAGATCGATGGTGACGGCGCCGCCGTCCGACTGGCCGCTGAGCGCCCGCTGCACGGCGTCGTGCGCGGCACGGTTCGCCGCGTCCCAGGCCGTCCTGAAGGCCTTCGTCCCGGCGAAGGACCGCGCCGCGTCCCCGAGGAACGACTCGACGGTGCCCTGCAGCGGGCCCACGTCGATCTCCTTCATCACCGAGTCCGTGACCGCTGTGGCCACCGCGTCCCGTACGTCGGGATCGGAGGCGAGCGGCGCCATCGTGGCGACGTACGCGTCGGCGTCCTCGATCTCGTACTTGGCCCACGTGGAGAGCGCGCCGAGCGGCACGAGGAGGACGGCGATGACGAGGAGGAGGGCGGACAGCGGTCGTCTGAACACGCCTCCCAGGAGAAGTCCCGCGACGTCCCGGTCACGCCTGGCGCGACCGGGACGAGTGCATACGGGGCAAGAACTCCCACCTGTGGAGCGAAGATGCGGGGCGGAAACGTGGAGCGAAAACTCCTACTTGCGGTTGTAGAGCCGCATCGTCACCGGGCCGAAGACCGCGACGAGCAGCACCGCCCAGCCGAGCGCCCACACCAGCGACGAGCCCGGAGACGTGCCCGCCATCAGATCGCGGACCGCGGAGGCGACATGGGTGATGGGGTTGTTGTTCACGAAGGCCTGGAGCCAGCCCGGCATCGTCTCGGGCTTCACGAAGATGTCGCTCAGGAACGTCAGCGGGAAGAGCACCATCATGCTGACGCCCATCACCGACTTCTCCGTGCGCAGCAGCAGGCCGAACATCGTCCACACCCACGAGAAGGCGAAGGAGAAGACGAGCAGGAGGAGCACCCCGGCCACGACGCCCAGGACGCCGCCGTCCGGGCGGAAGCCGATGATCATGCCGACGGCCAGCATGACCAGGGACGCGATGGCGTAGCGCAGCATGTCGCCGAGCAGGTAGCCGACCATCACCGAGGGGCGCCAGATCGGCAGCGTGCGGAAGCGGTCGAAGACGCCCTTCTCGATGTCGATGTTCACCGAGACGCCCGTGTACATCGTGATCATGACGACGGACATCACGAGGATGCCGGGCAGCAGGTACTGGATGTACTCGCCCGGCGACCCGGCGAGCGCGCCCCCGAAGAGGTACGTGTACATCAGCACCATCATGATCGGGAACGCCGTCACGTCGAAGAGCTGCTCCGGCACATGCTTGATCTTCAGCATGGCGCGCCAGCCGAACGTCAGGGACGCGGAGAGCGCGCTGGGGCGCGCCGGCCGGTCACCGGCGACGAGCAGTTCGGCGAGTGACTCGGTGCTGACGGGCGCCAGGTCCTGGGCCTCGGATGTGGTGGTCGCGGTGCTCATGCCTGTGCCTCTTTCTCTTTCTCCGCCATGTCCGTCGCGTGATGGGGTGTGCCGGTGAGGGCCAGGAACACCTCGTCCAGGCTGGGCTGGCCGAGGGAGAAGTTGTCCACGATGATCCCCGCCCGGGCCAGTTCGGCCAGGGCGCGGGACGCCTTCTCCGCGGCGCCCGAGCCGTTCGCCTCGCCGTTGCCGACGCGGGCGGTGAGGGCCACCGGGTCGGGTTCGAGCTGCACCTCCGCGTCGAGTGCGGCACGCAGCGCCCGCGCCGCGTCCTCGCGCTGGTCCGCGTCCCGGAGCCGCACGTGCACCGAGCCCGCGCCGACCGACGCCTTCAGCTCGCCCTTGGTGCCCTCGGCGATGACCTTGCCGTCGTCGATGACGGCGATGCGGGACGCGAGGTGGTCGGCCTCGTCGAGGTACTGCGTGGTGAGCAGGACCGTCGTGCCGTGCGCGACGACGGCCCTGACGATGTCCCAGACCTGGTTGCGGCTGCGCGGATCGAGGCCCGTCGTCGGCTCGTCGAGGAAGAGCAGGTCAGGGGTGTTGAGGATGGACGCCGCGATGTCGATGCGGCGGCGCATGCCGCCGGAGTAGTGCTTCACCTGGCGGGCGGCCGCGTCGGTCAGGCCGAAGGCCTCCAGGAGCTGCGCCGCCCTGCTGTACGCCGCCTTCTTGCCGTGTCCGGTGAGACGGGCCAGAAGCACCAGGTTCTCGGTGCCGGTCAGGTCCTCGTCGACCGAGGCGTACTGCCCGGTGAGGCTGACCCTGCTGCGTACGGCGTCGGCCTCGCGCACGACGTCGTGACCGAAGACGTGGGCGTCGCCGCCGTCCGGGCGCAGCAGGGTGGCGAGCATCTTCACGGTGGTGGTCTTGCCGGCGCCGTTCGGGCCGAGCAGGCCGTAGACCGTGCCCGCCGGAATGGTGAGGTCCACGCCGTCGACGGCGCGGTTGTCCCCGAAGGTCTTCACCAGGCCCGCGGTCTCGATGGCCACGCTGTTCATGTCGTACGCCCTCTCACGTCAGTACGGGTAGTACGTGTCGTTCCGTTACGAGGTCAGACCGTCCGCGCGGCTCAAACTCATCGTCCGGTGGAGCCTTAGCCCGAACGGGTGTTTGCTGGAGGGGGGAGAAGAGGGTGGGAACAGGGGGACATCGGGGGAAATCGGGGAAATTCCGGAAAGAGGAGGTCGAACATGCGGACCACTCCGGCCCTGAGAACCACTCCGGCCGTCCTGGGAACTCTCGTCACCGCGCTCCTGACCGCGGGAGCGCTGTCCCTCGGAGGTGCCGCTCCAGCATCCGCCACCGCGCCACCCACGCACAACGACCACGACGTGGTCTGGGGGACCATCGTCGCCCCCAAGGACCTGAAGATCCGGGACGCGCCCTCCACCAGCGCCTCGGTCGTCGCGAAGCTCCCCGGGGAGAGCCAGGACCGCGTCGAGTGCCAGACGCGGGGTTCGAGCGTCTGGGGCAACTCGTACTGGTACTGGCTCGGCGGGGTGAAGGGCTGGGCGAGCGCCGCGTACGTCGACACCGGCGGGAAGCACGTGCCCAGCTGCGCCACCGCGGACCCGTGCCAGGAGTACAAGCCCTGCTGGGACACCTGCGAGGGCGGCTACAACCGCGACCACTGAGGCCGCCGAGTTGCCGGGCGGCGTCGGCGGGTGTGCCCTGGATGGTGGGGCGGGCGTGAAACGCAGGACCGGGGGCGACCGGGGGCGGAGGAGTCTGGAGGAACCGTCATGGCTCACGTGGCATCCACGCCGTCCGTACCCCGCGTCCGCGGGGGCTCCCACGTCACCGGAATCGCGCCGGTCGCGCTGGTCCTCGGCCTCGTCTACGGCGTCTGGGCCGCCCAGATCGCGCGGGACGCCGGCCCCATCACCACCGGCAACGTCATGCTCGGCCTCGTGGCCGGAATCGTCTTCGCCGCGGTCTTCATGGGCCTGTGGAGGGCCGCGCCCGGCCTGCCTCGTGAACTGCGCGCGGCGGCCTGGGCCACCTTCGCCGGAATCTCCTTCGGCTACATCTACAGCCTGACGGACGCGACGATCCTGCGGTCCGTTTTCATGGCACTCGGCGTGACGGCCGGGGTGTTCGCCATGACGTTCTACCGCTACTACACGCGCGAGTGACCGGTCGCTCGTCACACACGTAACGCACTGTGCCCACCGGCGTCGAGCGCGCCGATGGGCACAGTGGGTCGTACAGCGTTCAGCAGGAGGTCAGCTCTCGGCTCACCTCAGCCCGGCTCGCCTCAGCCGACCTTCTCCAGTCTGTCCAGCTTGTCCAGCGCCTTCGCGAGACCGTTGGCCCACAACTGGTCGACCTCGGCCCGCTCGTTCGCGTCCGGCTGCGCGTTGGTGCACGAAGGGCCCGGACCGCCTCCGGACATCAGCTCGCTGCACGGGCCTTCGTAGTGGTCCGGCAGGCCGAGGACGTGACCCGTCTCGTGCGTGGTCACACGGGTCGAGTCGTACTGCTGGTTCTGCGCGTAGTCCAGGAAGATGTAGCCCTGGCCGTGGCCGTCCGTGCTCGCGTACGAACCGCGCGGGTCGTTGCCCTCGCGGTACTCGAAGCTCGCACCGCCACTCCCCTCCTGGAGCTTCACGTTGGACACCGCGCCATTCCAGATGGAGGTGCTGCTGGCTATCTGCTGTGCGAAGGTCGGGGCACCGGAGGCGTCGTACACCACGGTGACCTGCTTCGCGCCCGGGTTGGCCGCGCGCTTCTCGGCGACCGACTTGAGGACGGCGTCGAAGAACGCCTTGTTGGCCGCGGCTTCCTCGCCGGAGCCCGCGTAGTTGGCGTACGCGGAGGTGGCGGACGGCGCGGTGGGGGTCGCTGCCGTCGCGGACGTCGTGCCGAGACCGGCTGCCGCGAGGCCGATGACGGCCGCGACGGACAGGTAACGCTTGTTCATGTGGGGGGCTCCCTACTCGTTCGGTGAAAGGTGAACGGTTCGGTAACGGGAGTGTCAGGGAGCCGGGGGCCTGAGCGGATGATGGCAAGTGGCGATAGCGCGGAGCTATCGGCTGCCGCCCGCCAACCTGCCGCAGGGTTCCACGCGTGCCCAACTCAGGTGGTTCCCGTGGGGTTTGTGAGTCTGGTGCGGCGCCCCTTACCGCTCTACGCTCACGGCCATGGAGCTTGAGGTGAGGCACCTCCGCGCGCTGTGCGCCATCGCCGACACCGGCAGCCTGCACAAGGCGGCGCGCCAACTCGGCATGAGCCAGCCCTCGTTGACGACGCAGTTGCGCCGCATCGAGCAGGAGATCGGCGGCCAGCTCTTCGCCCGCGAGCGCACCGGCTGCCGCCCGACCCCGCTCGGCCGTGTCGTCCTCAGCCGCGCCCGCCCCCTGGTCAGCGAGATGCGGGCACTGGTCAGCGAGACCAAGGCGGCCGCCGCGCGCGCCACCGAGGGGCCGCAACTGCGCATCGGGTCCACCGCGAGCCGTGCCATACCGGGCTGGCTGCGGCGGCTTCGGGTGCGCCTGCCCGCCACCGAGACCTCGCTCCAGATGGACGTCTCCGCCAACGCGTTGCTGCGGATGGTCGCGGGCGGGCAGCTCGACGTGGCCTTCGTGCACGAGGTGGAGGGGAGCCCGCTGCGGATGCCGGAGGGGCTGCGGTGGCGCGTACTGGTCGAGCGTGAGCCGCAGTTCGTCTTCCTGCCGGCCGACCATCCGGCGGCGGCGCAGCCCGTCGTCCACCTCTCCGACCTCGCCGCCGACCGGTGGATGGTGGACCCGACGGTGGACGGCGAGTGGGACGGACTGCTCCGGGTGCTGCGGGCCGCCGGGCTCAACCCCCGTGTCCTGCACGGCGATTACCTCACCGCGTCCTCGCTCGTCGCCACCGGCGAGGTCGTCACGGTCTGCCAGCCGACCTCGCACGACAGGCCCGACATGGCGGTCAGGCGGCTGCACGGCGACCCGCTCGGTGTGCGGCTGCTGGTGGCGGCCCGTACGGTGCAGGCGCTCGACGCGGTGTACGGGGATCTCGAAGCCTCGTACTGGGAGGCGGCACGCCAGTCACCCGCTTACGGGGAGTGGCTCGCAGGGCGGGCGACGGCGGCGTGACGGCGGCGTGACGTAGGTCCCGGAGAAGTGGTGACCTTCGACCTAACCCTTCCTGACCTGCAGTTTCTCCTACCTCACGGTCCCGCGTCGCCTTGTGCGGCCGGTTGTTACGTTCCCTACGGATGACGCACACACAGCGCCCGTAGCTTCATGTCTGTCGCCGCCGCAAAGAGGCATAAAGACGGACAGTTCGACCGACCAGTCACAAGGGATCCGCTATGCGCGCCACCCGCCGTACCTTCCGCACCGCCGCCATCGCCACCGGGGCGATCGCCGCTCTCGCCGTCCCGACGACGGCAGCCTTCGCCGCCGACACCCCGCCGAGCCCGCAGGGCCAGGTGGAACAGGACAAGCCCACGGACACGGACACCGGCACGGACACGGACACGGAGACGCCACAGCCCGGCAGCTGGGAGTCGCTGGGCACCACTGACCTCGGCAAGGGCTGGTCCGCGAAGGTAGACGTCAACGCCTCCGCGCGCACCGCCAAAGCCGCGATCTCCCTCGACGGCACCGCCAAGGGCTCACTCACCGCGTACGAGAAGTCCGCGAGCACCGCCATCGAAGGCAACACCTTCACCCTGACGCCCGACGGCACGGTCACCGCGAAGCTCAAGGACACGACGGACAAGGACACGACGGACCAAGACAAGGACAAGCCCGTCCCCGGCGGCTGGGTCTCCAAGGGCACCACCGACCTCGGCAAGGGCTGGTCCGCGAAGGTAGACGTCAACGCCTCCGCGCGCACCGCCAAAGCCGCGATCTCCCTCCACGGCAAGGCCAAGGGCTCCCTGGAGGCGTACGTCGGCCCGCGGACCACCACGATCGACGGCAACACCTTCAAGCTCTCGGCGGACGGCACCATCACCCGGACCGGCGCCGCACCGAAGCCGCAGCCCGAGCCGACCCCGAAGCCGGGCCACGAGCGCACCTTCGTCCGCCAGTACACGAACCTCGGCGGCAGCGGTTTCGACGCGAAGGTCTACGAGACCAGGAGCGGCTTCGAGGCCGACATGATCGCCAAGGCTCCCGACACCGGCACGAAGACGGTCTGGGACACGATCAAGCAGTCGGGCGACAAGCCCGCGTACGGACAGCACAACGGCGCGCACTTCGTGCTCAACCCGGACGGCACCATGAAGGGCTGGACCGAGGGCAAGGCGACACCGAAGCCGCAGCCGAAGCCCCAGTCGCACACCCAGCCGAAGAACGGCACCTCCCAGGTCGTCCCGAAGGGCGGCGTCAAGGCCGGAGCCGACGGCATGTCCCCGGCAGGCGACAGCGCCCCGCTGATGGCGGCGGGCGGCGGCATGGCGGCGCTGGGCGCGGCCGGCCTGGGCTTCGCGCTGTACCGCCGCAAGCAGAACGACTGACGTAGCGGCTCACCGATGGGGGCACCCCGCGGGCGCGGGGTGCCCCCATCACGTACGTACGTCCCGATGGAACCGCTGCTCAGACGCCGATGTCGCAGCCGTCCTTGCGCCACACGGAGACGACCGACGGCCGGACGATCTTCCCCGGTCCGTCGGGCCACGCGCTCGCGGGCTTCTCGACGGACGCGCCGTCGACCTCGCCCGGGTGCTGCACGGAGACGAGCACGCGGTTGTCCTGGATGATCGGGCCGCAGGTCTCCGCGCCGTTCGGCATGGTCAGGAACTGCTTGAGCTCACCGCGCCGCTCACCCTTGGTCGCGACACCGAACAGGCCGTCGTGCGAGCCGAGTTGGTTGCCGTCCGTCGAGAGCCACAGGTTGCCGTGCGGGTCGAAGGCGACGTTGTCGGGGCAGGAGATCGGGCTGACCTTCTCCTTCGGGAAGCCCGCGAAGTACGTGGCCGGGTCCTCGGGGTCGCCCGCGACGAGGAAGAGCGACCAGGCGAAGGACGTCGCCTCGGCCCGGTTGCGGCGCTCGGTCAGCTCAAGGACCTGCCCGTGCTTGTTCAGGTTGCGCGGGTTGGCCTCGTCGGCACCGGCCTTGCCCGCCTTGCCGCGGTCGGAGTTGTTGGTGAGCGCGACGTAGACCTTGCCGGTGTGCGGCGACGGCTCGACGTCCTCGGGGCGGTCCATCTTCGTGGCGCCGACCTTGTCACCGGCCTGGCGCGTGAAGACGTACACCTCATCGGCGGTCATGCCGTCGACGTGCGAGACGGCGTGGCCCTTGGGGCCCGCGGTGGCGAGCGGGATCCAGACGCCGCTGCCGTCGAACTCGCCGTCGGCGGGCAGCTTGCCGGAGCCGTCGATGTCGGCGGCCGGGGAGTCGCCGGTCAGCTTGGCGACGTACAGCGTGCCCTCGTCGAGGAGCGTGAGGTTGTGCTCGTGCGCGGCCCGCGACTGCCCCTTGGCGACGCGCTTGCTGCTGACGAACTTGTAGAAGTAGTCGAACTTCTCGTCGTCGCCCATGTAGACCACCGGGCGCCCGTCGTGCGTGAGGCGCGGCTGCGCGGCCTCGTGCTTGAAGCGGCCGAGCGCGGTGCGCTTGCGCGGGGTCGACTCCGGGTCGTACGGGTCGAGTTCGACGACCCAGCCGAAGCGGTTCGCCTCGTTGGGCTCCTTGGCGAGGTCGAAGCGGTCGTCGAACCGCTCCCACTTCCGCTCGGACGCGGCACCGATGACGCCGTACCGCTTGAGGCGCGCGGCGGCGGTGGGCTCGGTGACCTTCTCCGCGTTGGCGAAGTACTGGTTGAAGTTCTCCTCGCCGTGCAGGGTCGTGCCCCACGGGGTGGTGCCGCCCGCGCAGTTGTTGAGCGTGCCGAGGACCTTGGTGCCGCGCGGATCGGCCTTCGTACGGACGTACTCGCTGCCCGCGGCGGGGCCGGTGAGGCGGAACTCGCTGGTGGCGGTGAGGCGGCGGTTGAGCTGGTGGCGGCTGACGGCGGTCAGCTTGCCGCTCCTGCGCTCCTCCTCGACGACCACCACGGAGAGGCCGTGGGCGGCCCAGGCGATCTCAACCTGCTCGCGGGTTGGGTTGGCGGCGTCGTATCCCTTGAACATCAGGATCTCGTCGGTGTACTCGTGATTGGCGACGAGGACCTGGCGGCCGCGCTCGCGGCGCAGCGGCAGGAGGCTCAGGAAGTCGTTGTTGTAGCCGAACTGGCCTGCCTGCGCCTTCGCGGTCTGCTTGTCCGGGTCGAAGGCGGGGGCGCCACGGAGGATGGGCTCGCCCCAGCGGATGACGACGTTCTGGGCGTAGCCGTCCGGGATCGTCACGGAGTCGGTCTTGTTGGGCGCGACGGGCGTGAAGCGGAGACCGCGCGCCCCCTTTTTGCTCTTACTGCTCGTCGGGGCCACGGGTTTCTGTACGGCGGCTGCCGCCTCGGGGGCGGCGGGCCCGGCGATGACAGCGCTGCCCGCGGCGGTCGCCACGGTCACGACCGCGGCGGCGCGCATCACCGAGCGGCGGCTGAGCGCGCCCGCTATGACGTCGCCGACGTACTCGTTGTCGCTGGTGTTGGGCACCTCGTGGAAGCAGGCGTCACCACAACGGAACCGGCAGGTCAGGGCGGACCGGTTGCCGCTCCCCTGGTGCGAGGTGATGATCGGCAGCAGCTTGCGCACGGGTTCCTCCGTTGTGTGGCGTGGCTTGATTCCGCCGTGACGCTAGGCGCGGAGGTCGGCAGGGCGACGGCCTGAGGGTGAACGGGAAGTGAACCGAGGGCGCACAGAGGGCAGTTGAGCTGTGTGTGCGGGGCCGGATTCCGGCGGGGGTGACGCTTGGGCGACCCTCACCAAGATCGCCTGCCGCGACGGCTAACCTTACGTGTCCGCCCTGGCCAGGGGTTATCGGGAATCAACTCACGCGAAGGGGTGCACCCATGGGCATTCTGAGTGTCCTGCGGAACGCGTTCGGACGGTCTTCACGCAAGGGGGATCAGGCTCCGGAGCCTGAGGCGGTGACTCCGGAGGCTTCGGAGGCCGTCCCCTCCGCCACGGTGCCGGCGCCCTCGTCCGAGCGGGTGCCTCCGGCGGCCGAGCCGAAGGCGACGGTTCCGTCGCCTTCGTCCGAGCCTTCGCCTTCGGCGGTGGATGATCTCGTCGCGGCGGCGTTCGACAGGGACCGGGTATCGGTCCCTTCGCCTTCGCCGGCGCCGGAGGCTGCGGCTGCGGCTGCGGCTGCGGCCGAGCCGAAGCCTGCCGCGGAGCCCGAGGCTGCTGCCCCGGAGGCGGAGGCGGTCACCCCGGAGGCTGTCGCCCCCGAGGCGGAGGCTGCCGCCCCGGAAGCCAAGACCGTGACCCCCGAGGTTGTCGCCCCCGAGGCAGTTGTCGCCGACGCCGCTGAATCGGAACCGTCAGTTGTGCCCACCCGTCCCGCCCAGCGGGACGAATGCCCACAACAGGCGACCCCCACCAGCACCGAGCCCGGGGCAGAGGACGTCAAGGCTGCCGCCACTGCCGCGCCCGAAGCCGAGGCGAAGGAAGCCACCGCCGACATCGACGCCGCTGCCTCCCCCGAAGCCGGCGCCGAGGATGTCGACGCCACCGCTGTGGGCAATCGTCCCGCTGGGCGGGACGGGTGGGCACAGCCCTCGGCGCCGGGTGCCGATGAAGCGACGCAAGTACACGTGACCTCGGCGGAGCCGGAAACCGCCGTGGCGGAGGAACCGCCGGCTGCCGAAGCCCCCGTGGAGCCGGAAGCCCCCCTCGCAGAGGAGCTCGCGGAGCCCGAAGCCCCGGTGGAGGCCGAAGCCGCCGCGGCGGAGGAACCGCCGGCTGCCGAAGCCCCCGCGGAGCCCGAAACACCGGCGGAGCCCGAAGCTTCGGGTGGGGAAGAGATCGCCGCAGCCCTGGCGCAGCCAGCCCTCGCCGCCGCGTACAAGGCAGCAGCCGAAGCCCTCCAGAAGAGGGAGCTCACGGGGGTCCGCGCCCCCGTATACCTCGTACTGGACCGCTCCGGCTCCATGCGCTCGTACTACAAGGACGGCTCCGCCCAGAGCCTGGGCGAACAGGTCCTCGCCCTGGCCGCGCACACCGACCCAGAAGCCACCGTGCACGTCATCCTCTTCTCGACCGAGATCGACGGCACCGGCACCCTCACCCTCCCCCAGCACGAGGGCCGTATCGACGAGCTGCACGCGGCAGCGGGCCGCATGGGCCGCACCAGCTACCACGCCGCGATCGAAGAGGTCGTGTCCCACTACGAGAAGTCGGAGCACAAGGGCAGCCCCGCCCTCGTCGTCTTCCAGACGGACGGCCCCCCGGACGCGAAGGGCCCCGCCAACCAGGCCCTCGCGGACGCGGCCAAGCACCCCCTCTTCTTCCAGTTCGTCGCGTTCGGCGAGCACGAGGCGAAGGGCTTCGACTACCTCCGCAAGCTGAAGGCGGAGAACGCCGCCTTCTTCCACGCGGGCCCCACCCCCCGCGAGCTCACGGACGCGGAGCTGTACGAGGGCCTGCTGGCGGCCTGGCGCCCGTAACCCCCACAAGGGGACCCACGAGGTGGACCCCAGGGGGCGGACCCCCGGGGTCCACCCCCTGGAATCGAGGTGAATCGCCCGCTCCGGGGCCGTTAGGATTTCGACCATGGCGGCCACTGGATCCGAGAAGCAGGGAGCGGGCGAGAACGCGAAGGCGTTCTACGTCTCGACCCCCATCTACTACGTAAACGACGCTCCTCACCTGGGCCACGCCTACACGACCGTTGCAGGGGACGTGCTCACGCGCTGGCACCGTCAGCGCGGCGAGAAGGTGTGGTACCTCACCGGCACGGACGAGCACGGTCAGAAGATCATGCGCACTGCCGAGGCGAACGACGTCACGCCCCAGGCGTGGTGCGACAAGCTCGTGGACGAGGCCTGGCGGCCTCTCTGGGAGCACCTGAACATCGCGAACGACGACTTCATCCGCACGACGGAGAAGCGTCACACCGACCGCGTCCAGGAGTTCGTCCAGGATCTCTACGAGAAGGGCGAGATCTACAAGGGCGGCTACGAAGGTCCGTACTGCGTGGGCTGCGAGGAGTACAAGCTCCCCGGCGACCTCATCGACGGCGAGGGTGAGTACGAGGGGCAGAAGCTCTGCCCGATCCACAAGAAGCCGGTGGAGCTCCTCAAGGAGGAGAACTACTTCTTCAAGCTGAGCGAGTACGGCCCGCGGCTCCTCGCCCACTACGAGGCGAACCCGGACTTCATCCAGCCCGAGTCGGCCCGCAACGAAGTCGTGAACTTCGTCAAGCAGGGCCTTCAGGACCTCTCCATCTCGCGCTCGACGTTCGACTGGGGCGTCAAGGTCCCGTGGGACGACAAGCACGTCATCTACGTCTGGGTCGACGCCCTCCTCAACTACGCCACGGCCGTCGGCTACGGCGCGGACGAGGAAAAGTTCAAGTCAACCTTCCCCGCCGACGTGCACCTGGTCGGCAAGGACATCCTCCGCTTCCACGCGGTCATCTGGCCCGCGATGCTGATGGCGCAGGGTCTCCCGCTGCCGGGCCGCATCGCGGCGAACGGCTGGCTGATGGTCGGCGGCGAGAAGATGTCGAAGTCGAACCTGACGGGCATCAAGCCGCAGGACCTCACCTCGCACTTCGGTGTCGACGCGTACCGCTGGTACTTCCTGCGTGCCATCGCGTTCGGCCAGGACGGCTCGTTCTCGTGGGAGGACTTCACCGCCCGCTACACGAGCGAACTCGCGAACGACTACGGAAACCTCGCCTCGCGCGTGGCGGCCATGGTCGGCAAGTACTTCGGCGGCGCGCTTCCCGAGGCGACGGCGGTCGGCCCGGCTGAGCAGGCCGTCCAGGAAGGCCTGGCCAAGGCCGTCGCGACGGCCGACGCGAAGATCGGCGAGGAGCTGGACTTCCAGGCCGGCATTCTCGCGGTGTTCGCCTTCGTCAAGCAGGTCAACGGCTACATCACGGAGCAGGAGCCGTGGAAGGTGGCCAAGGACGACTCCCCGGAGGGCCAGGCCCGCCTGGCGACGATCCTCTACACGGCGGCTGAGTCGCTGCGCGCGGTGGCCGTCCTCCTCAACTCCGTCATGCCCGAGACCTCGCAGAAGCTGTGGGACTCCCTCGGCGCCGAGGCCTCACTCGGCGCGCTCGCCGAGCAGCACGTCCAGGACGCGGGCACGTGGGGTCAGCTGCCGGTGGGCGCGACGGTCACGAAGGGTGCGGTGCTTTTCCCGCGCCTGGAGGAGCCGAAGCAGTCGTAAGCGGTCGCCGACAGCCGTAATCGGCTGGACTGTCCGGCTATGACCGCCGGGCCTGAACTGACCCACAGGGGCTCGCGATTCACGTCGCGGGCCCCTGCTTCTTGCCCAACTTGGCTGATTCATGTGGGTCCAATAGCGATACCGATCACATTCGACCAGAACTCACGCCGTCTTCACATCTTCGTACGTACGCTTCACTGTATGACCACGACTCCCGACACCCCCGACCGGCCGCGCCCCGCGGCCGAGGTGAACGAGGAGATACGCGCGCTCTGGCTGCGGACGGGCGGATATCTTCGCCCCGAACAACACCTTGAGTACGAGAAGCTCGTCGCGGAGTGGGCCGAGGCGACAGCTGCGGCGGCCTCGCACTCCCCGGCCGTATGAGCGGACAGCGCGCCCCGGCCGCGACGCGATTCAACAACTGAGCGGGCTTTCATGAGCCACCGCGGACGCGTTCCAACATCGGCGAACCAGGGGCGACGGGGCCAGCGGGGCACACCTCCCGCCCGCCAGGCGGGCTAACGCCCCCCGGCACCCACACTCTCACTCTCACTCTCATCCTCACCCTGCACCCCGTACGACCCCACGAGGCGCGCCAGTTGGCGCCCTGCCGCCCGTAGCGGCTCCTCGCTGCGGTTGACCTGGGCGGTCACCTCCGCGCCCTCCAGGGCGCTGATCACGGTGGTCGCGAGGTCCCGCGCGTCCGGCGCGGCGAAGCCCGAGCCGAGCAGCTTCTCCTCGACCAGGCGCTCCCAACTCCCCAGCGCGGCCGCGCACACGCGCTGGATCTCCGAGTCCGTCCCCAGCGTCTCCAGGGCGGCGGCGGTGACGGGGCAGCCGTCGACCCAGCCCGACTCCCGCAGCCCTACGGCGAGTTCCGCAGCGCAGGCGTCGATCGCGGCGCCCGGGTCGTCGGCCGTGGCGAGGGCGGCGCGCAGCATGTCGGCGAACTCCTCCCCGCTGTAGGTGATCGCGGCCACCGCGACGGCTTCCTTGCCGCCGGGGAAGAAGTGGTAGACGGAGCCGAGGGTGGCCTCCGCGTCCTTCGCGATCTGCTTGATGCCGGTGCCGACATACCCCTGGCGCTGGAGGAGGCGTGCGGCGGCGATGACGATGCGGTCGCGGGTGCCGGTCGTTGCGGCTGCGCTGGTCTTGGCCATGCGGTCACTTTACCCCGCGCCTAATTAGAGCGTTCGTTCCAGAGCCGTGCTACGTTGTGCCAGCATGCTAAATAGAGCGCTCGTTCTAGCCCTGGAGGCACACGTGAACACCACCCCTGTCACCTCTGTCACCCCTGTCACTTCTGTCACCCTCATCGGACTCGGCCCCATGGGCCACGCGATGGCAACAGCGCTGCTCGACAAGGGCCACCAGGTCACCCTCTGGAACCGCACGGCGTCCCGCGCGGACGACCTGGTGAGGCGCGGCGCGATCCTCGCCGGCACCCCCGAGGAGGCCGTCGCCGCCAACGAGTTGGTGATCCTGAGCCTCACGGACTACGACGCGATGTACCGCGTACTGGAACCGGCGGCGGGCGCGCTCTCCGGCCGGGTGATCGTCAACCTCAGCTCGGACACCCCGAAGAAGGCCCGCGAGGCGGCGAGCTGGGCCGCGGGCCACGGCGCCGCGCACCTCACCGGCGGCGTACTCGCTCCACCCTCCGGCATCGGAACCCCGGACGCCTCCACCTTCTACAGCGGCCCGCGCGAGGCGTACGACAAGCACCGCACGACCCTTGAGGTGCTGACGGGCGAGACGGACTACCGGGGCGAGGACCCGGGCCTCGCGGCGCTGATGTACCAGCTCAACATGGTCATCTTCTGGACGAGCGTGTCGAGCTACTGGTACGCGGTCGCCCTCGCCAAGGCCAACGGCCTCTCGGCGGCGGACATCCTCCCGTACGCCTCGCTGAACATGACCGGGATGCCGGAGTTCCTGTCCTTCTACTCGTCGCGCATCGACGCGGGCAACCACGAGGGCGACGTGGACCGCCTGGCGATGGGCCTCGCGAGCATGGAGCACGTCGTGGACACCCACACCGACTCCGGGGTGGACGCGGCCCTCCCGTCGGCGGTGGCGGACCTGTTCCGCCGTGGAATGGCGGCAGGCCACGCAAAGGACAGCTTCTCCAGCATCGTGGAACTCTTGAGCCAGGAGAAGACACCCACGAGCTGATGCGGTGCCACGCCGCCGAGGAGCACGGTGATCGCACAAGGGGTGACCGTCACCGCAGTCGACGCGCGGTGCGAGGACTGCGGGGGCGTATTGACGCGCGACCTCGGCCAGTTCATCGACAACGGGCGCCTGTGGTGGGCCGACGACGGCGCGTGCGCCTCCTGCCCCAACGCGTGGTGCGAGCAGGACACCGGGGGCCCGACTCCCGAGTACATCCGGCTCGCTCTCCTCGACCGGCACGGGCCCGCCCGGCTCCGCCTCGCGGACACCGTGCCGAGCCTCACCCCGGTGCTCCGCGTCCTGCGCGAGGTGCTTCAACTGCCATTGGGCCAGGCACGTGTGATGGCCGACGAACTCCGGGACGCCGGGCTCGTCGGCACTCTGGTCGAGATGGAACTCATCGCGGCCGGCCTCCGCAGCCGGGCAATCGCCGCGGCGATCGAGACCGTGCGCACGCGGGCCGACTGACCCGACGCGTCGGTACGTCGCTCGCGTCGAGGTCCGATCGCAGAAAAATCCCGGCCCGCACCCCGATCTGGGGTGCGGGCCGGGATTTTTCTGTAGCTGAGCGCTACTTCTCCGTCTCGCCCTTGCCGGAAGCGACCGGCTTGCGGAGTTGGATGTTCAGCTCGCGGAGGCGGGTCTCCTCCAGCTCCGACGGGGCGCCCATCATCAGGTCCTGGGCGTTGCCGTTCAGCGGGAAGGCGATCGTCTCGCGGATGTTCGGCTCGTCCGCGAGGAGCATCACGATGCGGTCGACGCCGGGGGCGATGCCGCCGTGCGGCGGGGCGCCGAGGCGGAAGGCGCGGAGCATGCCCGCGAACTCCCGCTCCACCGTCTCCGCTTCGTAGCCCGCGATCGCGAAGGCCTTCAGCATGACCTCGGGCTCGTGGTTACGGATCGCGCCGGAGGACAGCTCGATGCCGTTGCAGACGATGTCGTACTGCCAGGCGAGGATGTCGAGCGGGTCCTTCTCCTCCAGGTCCTTCATGCCGCCCTGCGGCATCGAGAAGGGGTTGTGGGAGAAGTCGATCTTCCCGGTCTCCTCGTCCTTCTCGTACATCGGGAAGTCGACGATCCAGCAGAAGCGGAAGACGCCATCCTCGAAGTGGCCCGCGCGCTTGGCGGCCTCGACGCGGACGGCGGACATGATCTTGGAGACCTCTTCGAACTCGCCCGCCCCGAAGAAGACCGCGTGGCCCGCCTCAAGCCCAAGGCGCTTCGTCAGTTCCTCTACGTTCGCTTCCGTCAGGAACTTCGCGATCGGGCCCGTCAGCGAGCCGTCCTCGGCCACGCGCACCCACGCGAGGCCCTTCGCGCCCTGCTCGACCGCGTAGTCACCGAGGCCGTCGAAGAACTTGCGGGACTGCGACGCCGTGTCCGGGACCGGCAGCGCGCGGACGTGCTTGCCCGCGAACGCCTTGAACTCCGAGTCGGCGAAGATGTCCGTGATGTCGGTGAGCTCGAGCTTCGCGCGCAGGTCCGGCTTGTCGTTGCCGTACTTCAGCATCGACTCGCGGAACGGGATGCGGGGGAAGGGGGAGGTCACCTCGCGGCCGCCTCCGTACTCCGTGAAGATCTCCGTCATCAGCTTCTCGATCGGCTGGAAGACGTCTTCCTGCTCGACGAAGCTCATCTCGACGTCGAGCTGGTAGAACTCGCCCGGCGAGCGGTCCGCGCGTGCGTCCTCGTCGCGGAAGCACGGCGCGATCTGGAAGTAGCGGTCGAAGCCCGAGATCATCAGCAGCTGCTTGAACTGCTGGGGGGCCTGGGGCAGGGCGTAGAACTTGCCCGGGTTCAGGCGGGACGGGACGACGAAGTCGCGGGCGCCCTCGGGGGACGTCGCGGCCAGGATCGGCGTCGCCATCTCGTTGAAGCCGAGGGCCACCATCTTCGAGCGGATCGAGGCGATCACGGACGAGCGCAGCATGATGTTGCGGTGCATGCGCTCGCGGCGCAGGTCCAGGAAGCGGTACTCAAGGCGCCGCTCTTCGTTCACGCCGTCGTCCGCGTTGATCGTGAACGGGATCTGCTGGGCGGCGCCGAGCACCTCGACCTCGGCGGCCTCGATCTCGACCTCGCCGGTGGGCAGCTCGGGGTTCACGTTCTCCGCGCCGCGCGAGACGACCTTGCCGTCGATACGGACGACCGTCTCCTTGGAGAGCTTGTCGAGCGTCTCGGCGGCGGCCGTGCCGGGGCGGGCCACCAGCTGCGTGATGCCGTAGTGGTCGCGCAGATCGATGAAGAGGATGCCACCCAGGTCTCGGCGATTGTGCAGCCAGCCGCTCAGCCGGACGTCGGAGCCGACGTCAGAGGCGCGGAGCTCGCCGCAGGTGTGGGACCTGTACCGATGCATCTTCGTTCATCCAGTCTTCGCGAATAGGGGAGAGAGCAGACAAGCCTTAAGGCTACCGTCCGGGCGGAGATCGCTTTCCGGATTACCTCCGCGGTCACCCGTGAAGCATCACCGTGCACCCGTGAAGCATCACCCGCGAAGGCCTCCCCGCCGCCCCCGGCGGTGGCGGCTTGTCCATCGATCTTCCTAAAGTGGGTCAATGCGCACCGACGATCCCTTGCAGCAGGCGGGGCAGGCCGGGGACGAACCCCTGCCTCCCGTCCGGGACGTCCTTGCCGCGATCGCCACCGGCCTGTGGCGCTGGGACAACGCAGCCGGCGTCGTCACGCTCGACGCCGAGGCGGCCCGGCTCCTCGGCCTCCCTCCGCACGGCCAGACCCTCACCGAGGCCGGCGTGCGCTCCCGTTTCCACCCCGTCGACTGGAACGAGATCGACGGCATCGTCCAGCTCGCCGTCGCCGAGGGCACCCTCGCCGAGGCCCGCCTGCGGATCATGGACGACCAGGGGCGGGTGATCCGCATCGTGCGCAGCCGCTCCAAGCCGGTCGTGGACCAGGTCACGCATGCGTACGAGCTCATCGGCACCCTCCAGGAGGTCACCGAGCCGCCGCCGGGCGCCGCCGCCCGCAGCCCGGTCACCGGCGACTGGCGGCGCTCCCGCGAGGCCTTCCTGCTCGACGCGGGGCGCGCGCTCGCCGAGGCGCGGTCCACGGAGGAAGTGCTGCGGGTGGCCAGCGGGCTCTCCATGCCGGGGTTCTCGCCCGACGGTCTCGGTGTCTTCGGGGTCGAGGGCGACCGGCTGAAGATCATCGGGCATTACGGGCACCAGCCGGGGGACGATCTGCCCTTCTCGGCAATGCCCCTGGACACGGACTATCCGGCCGCCGAGGTGGTCCGCACGGGCCGCGCGGTCTATCTCTCCTCGCCCGAGGAGTACCACCGCCGCTATCCCGCCACGTGGCCGCTGGCCCGCCCCTTCGACCGGCAGTCGTGGGCGTTCCTGCCGCTGACCGTCGCGGGCCGCACGATGGGCGCCTGGCTCGCGGCCTTCGCCTACCCCGTCTCGTTCACGCCGGACGAGCGCTCCGTCCTGACGACGGTGGCCCGGATGCTGGCCCAGGCCCTGTCGCGGGCCGGGGTCGCCGAGTCGGAGCGGGAGCTCACGGAGGGGCTGCAGCGCTCGATGCTGCCGCTGCTCGGGCCGCGCATCCCGGGGATGACGGTGGCCGCGCGGTATGTGCCCACCGGTGGCGGGCTCCAGGTGGGCGGCGACTGGTACGACATGATCCCGCTGCCCAACGGCCGCATCGCCTTCGTCATCGGCGACGTGCAGGGGCACGACGTGCGTGCGGCCGGGCTCATGGGCCAGCTGCGGATCGCCCTGCGCGCGTACGCCTCCGAGGGGCACCGCCCGGACGCCGTGCTCTCCCGGGCGACCCGCTTCCTCTCGGGGATCACGGACGGCATCGCGATCGGGTCGGACGGCGACGCGGGCGGCGACCCCGCCGACCCGCGCTTCGCGACCTGCCTCTACGTGGAGGCGGACCCGGTCACCGGCGTCCTGGAGATCGCCCGCGCGGGCCACCCGGAGCCGGCGATACGGATGAGCGACGGAACGGTCCTGCTCCGGCCCACGGCCGGTGGCCTGCCGCTCGGCATCGATCCGGACGCGGACTACCCCACGACCCGGCTCGTCCTTGAGGCCGGCGAGACGATGCTGATCTGCACCGACGGCCTCATCGAGACCGGCGGCCACGACCTGGACAGCGGCTGGACGAGGATCCGCAAGATCCTGGAGGAGCACGGCGGCGACGGTGACGACGACGGCCTCGAAGAGCTCGCCGACACCCTCGTACAAGCCGTGCACGGGCCTTCCTCGCACCACACCACGGGGCCCCTGGTGGACCGGCGCGAGGACGACATCGCGGTCCTGCTGCTGCGCAGGGCCGGCCACCCCGCCCACCGCACGCCCGCCCGGCGCACCGTCCTGACCGTCGCGCAGGCCGAGCCGGAGCGGATCGCGGGGGCGCGGCGTCATGTGCGGGAGCTGCTGCACGACTGGGCGGTCCCCGACCAGGTCGACTCGTCGGTCCTGATGGTCTCCGAGATGATCACGAACGTACTGGTGCACACGGACGGCGACGCGCTGCTCGTCGCCGAGGTCATCGGGGAGCCGGGCTCGCGGCGCCTGCGGGCCGAGGTCTCGGACGGCAGCGACGACCTGCCGCACAGGCGCCACCCCGGTGAACTGGCCTCGTCCGGGCGGGGGTTGGTCCTGATGGAGCTGCTCGCCGACGAGTGGGGGGTGGAGCCGCGGGGCGAGGGCAAGAGCATCTGGTTCGAGCTGTACGAAGGCGCCGCGGGCGAGTGAGTCCGGCGCCCCGAAGCTCCCTAAGCCCGAAGCCCCGGGCACCGCCCATCACCAGCTCCGCCGAGTTCGTCCTCAAACGCCGGACGGGCTTGATCCCTCCTCGGCATGGCGTTCGCGGAGCTCGGCGATCACCCCGAAGACCGCCGCCGTCACCGGCACGGCGAGCAGCATCCCCAGGATTCCCGCCACGGACGCCCCCGCGGCGATCGCCAGCATGACGATCGCGGGGTGCATCTGCACGGTCCGTGACTGGATCACCGGCTGCAGGACGTGCCCTTCCAGTACTTGGACGGCCAGCACCACCCCGAGCGCCCACAGCGCGATGACGAAGCCCCGGTCGGCGAGCGCGACCAGGACGGCGACGGCGCCTGAGATGAAGGCACCCAGGTAGGGGATGTAGGCGCCGATGAACACGAGCGCGCCGAGCCCCCATGCCCCCGGCACCCCCAGGATCAGGAGTCCGACGGTGATGCAGAGGGCGTCGATCAGGGCGATGAACGTGGTCCCGCGCATGAAGCCCTCGACGGCCTCGAAGGCGCGCCGCCCCATGGCCTCGACGGTGTCGGCGGTGCCGCGTGGCGCGAGCGAGCGCATGGACCCGAGGGCGCGGTCGGAGTCGCGCAGGAAGAAGAAGACGAGCAGCAGCGCGAGGACGGCCATGGCGATCATCTCGCCGACGACGCTGAGCCCGCTGATCACTCCGGACGCGGCCGAGCCGCCGAACTTGCCGAGCAGGTCCTTGGCGTTGGACGCCATGTCGTCCAGGGAGGTCCCCGCGGCGCCGAAGTGCTCCGAGAGGTCGGTGGCGGCCTGCTTCAGGGAGGCGACGATCTGGTCGCCGGTGTCGATGAGGGCCTTGACCACGATGTACATGGCACCGCCCACGACCGCGACGACGGCCGCGCAGGTGAGCCCGGCGGCCAGCGACCGCTGCACCTTCATCTTCAGGAGCCAGCGGTAGACGGGCCCAAGGAGTGCCGTGCCGAGGAGGGCGAGCAGCACCGGCGTCGCGGCCGTCTTGAAGGTGACGAAGAGCCAGATCGCCACGGCTGCCACGCCGGTGACGAGCAGGAGGACCACGCACCAGGCGGCGGTACGGCGTACGGGCTCGGGCAGAAGGGTGCTCACCCTCCTACCCGAGCATGGGCCGCGTGGCCCCGCACTTCGTGTACGCCGAACAGCCGGTTGCTACATGCCGTGCACGGCCGGGACCGTGCCGAGCAGGCCCTTCTGGAAGTCCTCGAACGCCTGCTGGAGCTCGGCCTGACTGTTCATCACGAACGGGCCGTAGTGCGCCATCGGCTCACGGATCGGCTGTCCGCCGAGCAGCACGACCTCCAGGTCGGGGGTGTTCCCGTCCTGCTTCTCGTCCGCGCGGACGGTCAGCGAGCCACCGGCGCCGAAGACGGCCGTCTGGCCCACGTGGACCGGGCGGCGCTCGGCACCGACCGTGCCGCGCCCGGCCAGGACGTACGCGAGGCCGTTGAAGTCCTCGCGCCAGGGCAGGGTGACCTCGGCGCCGGGGCGGACCGTCGCGTGGATCATCGTGATCGGCGTGTGCGTGATGCCGGGGCCCTGGTGTCCGTCGAGCTCACCGGCGATGACGCGCAGGAGCGCGCCGCCGTCGGGCGAGGTGAGGAGCTGGACCTGGCCGCCGCGGATGTCCTGGTAGCGGGGGTCCATCATCTTGTCCCGCGCGGGCAGGTTCACCCACAGCTGGAGGCCGTGGAAGAGGCCGCCGGACTGGACGAGGGACTCCGGCGGCGCCTCGATGTGCAGGAGGCCGCTGCCGGCGGTCATCCACTGGGTGTCGCCGTTCTGGATGGTGCCGCCGCCACCGTTCGAGTCCTGGTGCACGAAGGTGCCGTCGATCAGGTACGTGACCGTCTCGAAGCCGCGGTGGGGGTGCCAGGGCGTGCCCTTCGGCTCACCGGCTCCGTAGTCCACCTCACCCATCTGGTCCATCATGATGAACGGGTCGAGGTACTTGTAGTTGATCCCCGCGAAGGCCCGGCGCACCGGGAAGCCCTCGCCCTCGAAACCGCTGGGCGCGGTCGTCACGGCGAGCACGGGGCGGGCCACGGCGTCGCCGGACGCGGCCACACGGGGCAGGGTCAGCGGGTTCTCGACGGTCACAGCGGGCATGTCGGTGCCTCCTTCTTCGTACGCTCACTTTAGTTGAACGTAGAACTTCTTGCCACCGGGAACGCGGAACGCCCGGAGGGAATTCCCTCCGGGCGTCCGGGGTGGCCTGATTCCGCGGGCGGCGGCTAGCCGTACATCCTTCGCATCGCGAAGTCGACCATCTGTTCGACCGCCTTGGCGTCGAAGACCATGCGGTGCTCGCCCTCCATGTCCAGGACGAAGCCGTAGCCGGTGGGGAGCAGGTCGATGACCTCCGCGCCCGTGATCACGAAGTACTTGGACTCCTTGCCCGCGTACCGGCGCAGCTCCTTGAGGGAGGTGAACATCGGGATGACCGGCTGCTGGGTGTTGTGCAGGGCGAGGAAGCCGGGGTTGTCGCCACGCGGGCAGTAGACCTTCGAGGTGGCGAAGGCCTGCTGGAAGTCCTCGGCGGACATCGAGCCCGTGGTGAAGGCGCGCACCGCGTCCGCAAGGGACGGGGGCGACGGCTCGGGGTAGAGCGGAGGCTGCTGTGCGTACCCTTGCGCGCCGCCCGGCATCTGCTGCGGCGGCGGCTGGGCCCCGGGCGGGGCGTACTGCTGCTGGGCGCCTGGGCTCTGGTCGTAGCCGTACATGACCGCAAGAGTACTGAGCCCGCACGAGGACTGAGTCACAGATGCCCTATTAGGGGTTGCTTCTTATTACTGGCGGGTAGCATCATCGTAGCTACTTGCTGGTACTGATCCTGTTGATCCCTTTCTGCTTACGGAGCCGTCGCCATGGGGCACTACAAGTCGAATCTCCGCGACATCGAGTTCAACCTCTTCGAGGTGCTCGGGCGCGACAAGCTGTACGGCACCGGCCCGTTCGCCGAGATGGACGTCGACACCGCCAAGAGCATCCTCGAGGAGCTGCGCCGCCTCGCGGAGAACGAGCTGGCCGAGTCCTTCGAGGACGCCGACCGCAACCCGCCGGTCTTCGACCCGGCCACCAACACCGCTCCCGTACCGGCGTCCTTCAAGAAGAGCTACCAGGCCTTCATGGACTCCGAGTACTGGCGCCTCGGCCTGCCCGAGGGCATCGGCGGCACGACCGCGCCCCGCTCCCTGATCTGGGGTTACGCGGAGCTGCTTCTCGGCGCCAACCCGGCCGTGTGGATGTACTCCTCGGGTCCGGCGTTCGCGGGCATCCTGCACGACGAGGGCAACGACGCGCAGAAGAAGATCGCCGCGATCGCCGTCGAGAAGCAGTGGGGCTCGACGATGGTCCTGACCGAGCCGGACGCCGGTTCGGACGTCGGCGCGGGCCGCACCAAGGCGATCAAGCAGGAGGACGGCTCCTGGCACATCGAGGGCGTGAAGCGCTTCATCACGTCCGGTGAGCACGACATGTCGGAGAACATCCTCCACTACGTCCTCGCCCGCCCCGAGGGCCACGGCCCCGGCACGAAGGGCCTCTCGCTCTTCCTGGTCCCGAAGTACGAGTTCGACTGGGAGACCGGCGAGCTGGGCGAGCGCAACGGCGTGTACGCGACGAACGTCGAGCACAAGATGGGCCTCAAGGCGTCCAACACGTGCGAGATGACGTTCGGCGACCAACACCCCGCCAAGGGCTGGCTGATCGGCGACAAGCACGACGGCATCCGCCAGATGTTCATGATCATCGAGTTCGCCCGCATGATGGTCGGCACGAAGGCCATCGCGACGCTGTCGACGGGTTACCTGAACGCCCTGGAGTACGCCAAGGAGCGCGTGCAGGGTCCGGACCTGGCCCAGTTCATGGACAAGACGGCGCCGAAGGTGACGATCACCCACCACCCCGATGTCCGTCGCTCCCTCATGACGCAGAAGGCGTACGCGGAGGGCATGCGCGCCCTGGTGCTGCACACCGCGGCCGTCCAGGACGACATCCAGGTCAAGGAGGCGGCGGGCGAGGACGCGTCGGCGCTGATCGCGCTCAACGACCTCCTGCTCCCGATCGTCAAGGGCTACGGCTCGGAGAAGTCGTACGAGCAGCTGGCGCAGTCGCTCCAGACGTTCGGCGGCTCGGGGTACCTCCAGGAGTACCCCGTCGAGCAGTACATCCGTGACGCCAAGATCGACACCCTCTACGAGGGCACGACGGCGATCCAGGGCCAGGACTACTTCTTCCGGAAGATCGTCCGCAACCAGGGTGCCGCCCTGAACGGCCTCGCCGAGGAGATCAAGAAGTTCCTCGCCGTCGGCACGGGCGGTGACACGCTGGCCGGGGCCCGCGAGGAGCTGGCCAAGGCCGCGGTCGATCTTGAGGCCATCGTCGGCGTCATGCTGACGGACCTCGCGGCCACGGAGTCCGACGTCAAGTCCATCTACAAGGTCGGCCTCAACACGACCCGCCTCCTGATGGTCTCCGGCGACGTGGTCGTCGGCTACCTGCTGCTGCGGGGCGCGGCTGTGGCCGCGGAGAAGCTGGCCACGGCCTCCGCGAAGGACAAGCCCTTCTACGAGGGCAAGATCGCCGCGGCCAAGTTCTTCGCCGCGAACGTCCTGCCGGGCGTCTCCGCCGAGCGGAAGCTCGCCGAGGGCGTGGACCTGGGCCTGATGGAGCTGGACGAGGCTGCGTTCTAGCCTCCGCGATGCTTTGCTGTGGCCCGCTCCCGGATACCGGGGGCGGGCCGCCGTCGTCCTCCACCGCCCGCTCTGGCCCGCCGCTTCGCGGCGCAGGCTGCGGGGGCGGGCCACCGCCGTTCTCCACCGGCAGTCCTGACCCGCCGCTTCGCGGCGCAGACTTTCCCGCCCACCCACCCGATCGCCCCGCGTCATCCAGGGCCCGGTCAGGGCGGGATGCCGGGCAATCGGGCGGGTGGGCGGGAGAGATCCGGCGCGAAGCGGCGGGCCAGGCCGGGACGGCGCCGCAGACGACGTCCGTTCAGGACAGGACGCCGGGCAAACGGGCGGGTGGGCGGGAAAGACCCGGCGCGAAGCGGCGGCACAGGCCGGGACGGCGCCGCAGACGACGTCCGTTCAGGACAGGACGCCGGGCAAACGGGCGGGTGGGCGGGAAAGACCCGGCGCGAAGCGGCGGCA
>NZ_JBVIPS010000010.1:332931-451368 GCF_055577715.1 Streptomyces sp. NPDC033177
ACAGGCCCCCGGATACGCGCAGATCCGGTACAGAACCTCCCGGAAACGGCCCCCCGCGCCAGGGGGTGACCGCTAGCTAGGCTGGAAGCCATGAGCACACCCGCCCGCTTCGACCGCGGCCACTCCGACGACCTCCTGACCTTCCTGGCGGCAAGCCCCTCCCCGTACCACGCAGTGGCGAGCGCCGCGGAGCGGCTGGAGAAGGCCGGTTTCCGGCAGGTCGAGGAGACCGACGCCTGGGACGGATCGACCGGCGGGAAGTACGTGCAGCGCGGCGGCGCGATCGTGGCCTGGTTCGTCCCCGAAGGGGCATCCGCGCACACCCCGTACCGCATCGTCGGCGCCCACACCGACTCACCGAACCTCCGCGTGAAGCCGAAGCCGGACGCGGGCGCGCACGGCTGGCGGCAGGTCGCCGTCGAGATCTACGGCGGCCCGCTGCTCAACTCCTGGCTCGACCGCGACCTCGGCCTCGCGGGCAGGCTCTCGCTGCGGGACGGCTCGACGCGCCTGGTGAACATCGACCGGCCGCTCCTGAGGGTGCCGCAGCTGGCCATCCACATGGACCGCGGCGTCGTCGCCGACGGCCTCAAGCTCGACAAGCAGAAGCACATGCAGCCCATCTGGGGCCTCGGCGACGACGTCCACGAGGGCGACCTCATCGGCTTCCTGGAGGAGGAGGCGGGGCTCGCCCCCGGCGACGTCACCGGCTGGGACCTGATGACGCACCCCATCGAGGCACCCGCCTACCTCGGCCGCGACCGCGACCTCATCGCGGGCCCGCGGATGGACAACCTCCTGTCCGTGCACGCCTGTACGGCGGCGCTGGCCGCCGTCGCCACGGCGGACGGCGCCGACTCCCTGCCGTACATCCCCGTGCTCGCCGCCTTCGACCACGAGGAGAACGGCTCCCAGTCCGACACGGGCGCGGACGGCCCGCTGCTCGGAAGCGTCCTCGAGCGGTCCGTGTTCGCCCGCGGCGGCACGTACGAGGACAGGGCCCGCGCCTTCGCCGGCACGGTCTGCCTCTCCTCCGACACGGGCCACGCCGTGCACCCCAACTACGCGGAGCGGCACGACCCGACGCACCACCCGCGCGCCAACGGCGGCCCGATCCTCAAGGTCAACGTCAACAACCGGTACGCCACGGACGGCGCGGGCCGTGCCGTGTTCGCCGCCGCCTGCGACAAGGCCGGTGTGCCCTTCCAGAGCTTCGTCTCGAACAACGCGATGCCCTGCGGCACGACCATCGGACCGATCACCGCGGCCCGGCACGGCATCAAGACCGTCGACATCGGCGTCGCGATCCTCTCCATGCACAGCGTGCGCGAGCTGTGCGGGGCGGACGACCCGCACCTTCTCGCCAATGCGCTGGTGGCCTTCCTCGAAGGCTGAACCAGCAGAACTGAAGGCCGTTTTCCGCTTGTCCGTGTGGTCGTGCCGGGGCCGGGTACCCGGGTGCCCTGCCACGACTTAGGGAGGCGGTCCAAGTGGGCCTGGGCGGATGCATCATTCTGATCGCCGTGGGCGCCATCCTCACGTTCGCCACCGACTGGGAGATGGAAGGCATCAACCTCACCGTCACCGGTCTGATCATGATGGCTGTGGGCGTGATCGGCGTCGCGGCGTTCACCAACGCTCGCCGCAAGACAGTCGTGCCCCCGGGCGCGACCGTGGTCGAGACGGACAACGACCACCACCACCGCTACTGAGGCCGTCCCCGCTCGCGGGCTGACGTTTTCAGCCGCTCCTCGTCGCCGGGCCCGGTGGCCACCTCCGTGGCCACCGGGCCCGGCGATACTCTTGGGCCTTGTTCGAAACATGATCGAGGCGCGAAGCGCCTGCGCGGCGAAGGAGTTGAGGCCAGGTGGAGTTCCAGCTGCTCGGACCGGTGAGCGTCGCCGGAAGCAGCGGACCCGTCCCCCTCGGCCCGGCCAAGCGCCGCAGCCTGCTCGCGGCGCTGCTGCTGCGGGCGGGCACGCCGGTCTCGGTGGACGCCCTGACGGAGACCCTGTGGGACGGCGAACCGCCGCTGCACGCGCGCACCGTCATCCAGGGCCACATCTCCCGGCTGCGCGCCCTGCTCGTCGAGGCAGGCCTGGACGCGTACGGCGTGGAACTCGCCACGCAGGGCGGTGCGTACGCCCTCCAGTTCCCGGAGACCCTGCTCGACGTCAGCCGCTTCGAGGACCTCGTCAAACTGGCCGGACGGCAGCGCGAGCCCTCGGACACGGCGCTGATGCTGCGGGAGGCGCTCGCGCTGTGGAACGGGCCCGCGCTGACCGGCACCGTCGCCACGGAGCCGATGCTGGCCGCCGCGCGCGGCCTTGAGGAGAGCCGCCTCGTCACCGTCGAGCAGCTCGCCGAGGCGTACGGAAAGCTCGGCTCGCACGGCCAGGCCGTGGGGCTGCTGCGTGCGGAGTCGGTCCAGCATCCGCTGCGGGAGGCCCTGGTGGCGGCCCTGATGCGGGCCCTCCAGCGGTGCGGCAGGCAGTCCGAGGCGCTGGAGTTCTACCACCGGACGCGCGAACTCCTCGCCGAGGAGCTGGGAGTGGACCCCGGCAAGAAGCTGCGCCGGGCGTACGAGGAGATCCTCAACGGCGAGCCCGACACCGGGGCCCACCCGATGCTGGGCGCTCCTCCGCCGCGCCGGCGCGGGCGGTACGACATGGGCCTCGGGGGTGGCGGTGCTTCCCCCGCCGCGTCCGCGGGCTCCGCTTCCGCTGCATCGGCCGCATCCGCCGCGGCCGCCGCGGCCGCCGGGGCTCCCGCTCGCGTGGAGGGCAGCCGGGGTGTGCGGCAGGCAGGCCCGCCCCCGGTCGAGCAGGGCCGGGGGCCCGCGGCAGGGCAGCCGCAGCCCGCGGCGCCGGGAGCCGGTGCCCAGGGCGCGAGCCCCGCCGCTGCCGCCGCTCCCGTCACTCCCGCCACCCCCGACGCCCCGGCGGAAGGGCCCCCGCCCGGCAACGCGATCCCCCGCCTGCTGCCCCGGGCGCCCCGCGCCTTCGCCGCCCGTGAGGAGCAGCTCGCCGCCCTGGAAACCGTGCTCACCGAGGAGACGGAGGCGCCGATCGTCCTGCTCACCGGCGCCGCGGGCGTGGGCAAGACCGCCCTCGTCCTGCAGTGGGCGCACCACCACGCGGACCCACGAACGGAGGGCCACCTCTACGCCGACCTCCGCGGCTTCAGCGGCGGCGACCCCGCCCACCCCGAGCGCGTCCTGCGGGAGTTCCTCCTCGCCCTGGGCGTGCGGCAGCAGGACGTGCCGGCCGGCATCGAACCGGCGGCGGCCCTCTACCGTTCACTGCTCGCCGAACGGCGCATCGTCGTCGTACTCGACAACGCCCACGACTCCGCCCAGGTCCGCCCGCTGCTGCCCGGCGCGCCGCACTGCACCACCCTCATCACCAGCCGCAACCGCCTCGACGGCCTCGTCGCGTCGGACTGCGCGCGCCCCGTGCCGATCGGTGCGCTCAGCGAGCGCGACGGCGCCGAGCTGTTCCTCCGCGCCCTGGGGCAGAGCGCCGGCCTGGACGCCGACTCCGATGACGTACGCCGGATCGCCCGCCTCTGCGACGGCCTCCCGCTCGCCCTGCGCACCGCCGCCGCCCGGCTCATCGGGCGCCCCCAGCGGTCCGTGGCCGGCCTTGCCGCCGAGCTCGCCGACGAGGAGCAGAGGCTGGCCCTGCTCTCCGCCGAGGACACCGGCATCGCGGCTGCGCTGCGCACCTCGGTGGCCCAACTCCCGGGCAGCGACGCCTGGTTGCTCGCCGCGCTTGCCCGCGCCTCCACCCCGGACGTGGACGTGCACCGGGCCGCCGACCTCGCCGGGGCGAACGTGTCCGCCACCCGCGAGGGGCTCGACCGCCTGGCCGCGGCGCACCTGATCCAGGAGGAGGGCGCGGGCCGCTACGTCCTGCCCGATCTGGTACGGCTCTTCGCCCGCGGCCTGGACGGCTCCGCGACCACGACGTTCCGCAGGCCCCGTCCCGAGGAACTGCGGCGTCATTAGCCAGGTGTTAGCGGAACGCCAGCGGTGGGCGGCAGGCTCAGTGGAGCAAGCCCGAGCGACCATCACTCACGGGGGAGTCACCGCCATGCGCACCACTGCTCGCAGCACGCGTGCCGCACTCGCCGTCGCGGCGCTCGCCGCGCTCTCCCTCTCGCTCACGGCGTGCGGCGGCGACAGCGGGGGCGACGACGGAAGCGGGGGCGGGAGCGAGGCCGTCGGAGGCGAGGCGTCCGGCACCGGCAAGGCGTCGGCCACCGTGCCCAGTAACCCGGAATCCTCCGCTCCGGCCGCCGACGGAGACTGCACGCCACGCACCGCCAACATCAGCATCGAGGACACCGGCGGCACCGCACCCGTCGTCCTGCTCAAGATCACCAACAACGGGGGCAAGGCCTGCGCGGTCCTCGGCGCCCCCGTCGTCAGCGACGCGACGGCGGGCAAGAACCTCCCGGTGGCCCGGAACACCCGCCCCCAGTCGGTCGTCCGCCTCGCGCCCGACCGGTCCGCCTACGCCGCGATCAGCCTCGCGAGCACCGACGCCGACAGGACCCACCGCTCCAAGAAGCTCGGCGTCACGCTCGTCACCAAGGACGGCAAGGCCACGGACGGCCGCGTCACGGTGAGCTCCCCCGGCGCCGCGGGCCTGCTGCTCGACGCCGGCTCGCGCGTCACGTACTGGCAGAACAACCTCGAGGACGCCATGTCGTAGGGACGACGGCATATCGCGACGCGTTCGCGTCCTCCCCTGATCCACAGCCGGTCTGTGCCCCACTTTCCCCCGAGTGGCACGGGCCGGCTGTGTCATGCCCGCCACGGGGTAGACATCGCCGCATGAAACTTCTCGTACGCGACCGGCTGCTCGGCATCGGTGACGACTACTGGATCGAGGACGACCAGGGCCAGAAGGTCTTCCTCGTCGACGGCAAGGCGATGCGCCTGCGCGAGACCTTCGAGCTGAAGGACATGGAGGGCCGCGTCCTCATCGACATCCACGCCAAGATGCTGTCGCTGCGCGACACGATGGTGATCGAGAGGGGCGACGAACCGCTGGCCACGGTCAAGCGCAAGCGCCTCTCGCTCCTGCGCAACCACTACCGCGTGGACCTGGTCGACGGCACCGAGCTCGACGTGAGCGGCAAGATCCTGGACCGCGAGTTCGCCATCGAGTACGACGGTGAACTCCTGGCCGACATCTCCCGCCGCTGGTTCCGGGTCCGCGACACGTACGGCCTGCAGATCGTCCGGGACGACGCCGACGCGTCCCTCCTCCTGGCCGTCGCGGTCTGCGTGATCCGCCTGGCCGAGAAGGAACGGGGCGACGACGACTGAGCGGGCGGGACGGTGAGCGGGCCTGACGGCTGAGCGGGCCTGACGCGGGGTCAGCGCCGGGGAGCGTCCATCCCCAGGAGCCGGTCCTTCAGCGCGGGGAACTGCTCGCGCGTGGCCGCGACCTTCGCCGGGTCGAGCTCGACGGTGAGTACCTCCTCGCCGTCCCCCGCCTCGGCGAGCACCGCGCCCCACGGGTCGACGACGATGCTGTGCCCGGCCTGGGGAACTCCCGCGTGCGTACCGCCCGTTCCGCACGCGAGGACGTACACCTGGTCCTCGACCGCCCGCGCCCGTGCGAGCAGCGTCCAGTGCTCACGCCGCCGCGCGGGCCAGCCCGCGGGGACGACGAACATTTCGGCGCCCGCGTCGACGAGCCCACGGAAGAGCTCGGGGAAGCGGAGGTCGTAACAGGTGGCGAGCCCGATCGTCGTCTCCGGCGTGCGCACGGTGACCAGTTCGCCGCCCGCGCCCATCAGGACGGCCTCACCCTTGTCGAAGCCGAACCGGTGGATCTTCCGGTACGAGGCGGCGAGTTCACCCTCGGGCGAGAAGACGAGCGAGGTGTTGTAGAGGTCTCCCGAGGCGTCCCGCTCCGGGATGGACCCCGCGTGCAGCCAGACGCCCGCGTCACGCGCGGTCTTGGCCATCGCCTCGTACGTGGGCCCCTCAAGCGGCTCCGCCTCGCCCGCGAACGACTCGTACGCGAAAGCGCCCGTGGTCCACAGTTCGGGAAGAACGACGAGATCCGGCCGCTCACGCTCCGCTACCTCACGTACCAGTGAAGAGACCCGTGACCGGCGGGAATTGACCGATTCGCCCTCGTCTACGGCGATCTGGATGAGGGAGGCGCGCACACTACCACCGTCCTGGCATTCGAGCCGTCAATGCGGGCCTACGATCGTCACACGAAAGCACTGCCGGGGTGCCTGCGGGCAGCGTAACTTAACGTCTCAGACACCCACCGCCCGCGTACGACCGTCGAGGGGTCCCGTGAGTCTCCATCCCAGCCTGCAAACCTATGCCGACGCCTGGACCCAATCCGTATCAGCCATATCCGAGCTGGTGTCACCGCTCGCCGAGGGAGAGTGGAACTGGGCCACGCCCTGCCCCGGCTGGTCGGTGCGGGATGTCGTCTCCCATGTCATAGGCCTGGACTGCGAGATGCTGGGTGACCCGCGCCCCATCCACACCCTGCCCCGCGACCTGTACCACGTACAGACCGAGGGCCAGCGGTACATGGAGGTGCAGGTGGACGTCCGGCGCCACCACACCGCGCCCGAGATGACCTCCGAGCTGGAGTACACGATCATCCGCCGCTCGCGGCAGCTGCGGAACGAGTCGCGTGACCCCTCCCACAAGATCCGTGGCCCGCTCGGCACCGAGCAGACCCTCGAACTGGCCATGCGGATGCGGGCGTTCGACGTCTGGGTGCACGAGCAGGATCTGCGTACGACGCTGAAGAAGCCCGGCGACCTGGACTCCCAGGGCGCGTTGGTGGCGCGGGACCTCCTGCTGCAGGGGCTGCCCAAGGTCGTCGCCAAGAAGGCCGCGGCCCCGGCGAACTCGGCGGTCGTCTTCGACGTGAGCGGGCCCGTCGAGTTCCTGCGCACGGTCCGTGTCGACGCCGACGGCCAGGCCACGGTCGACAGCGCCCCCTCGCTCGGCCCGCTCGCCACGCTGAGCCTGGACTGGGAGACGTACTTCCGCCTGGCGTGCGGTCGCGTCCCGTACGCCTCGGTGGCCGACCGGATCAAGGTCGAGGGCGATCACGGCCTGGGCGAGGCGATCCTGCGAGAGTTCGCGGTCACTCCGTAGCCCCATGGGCCCTCGTTTCACACAGGTACGTGCACGGCCTCCACGCGGCTGGCGACGAGCCGCTCCTTCTCCCTGCGCACCGCGCGCGTACGCAGCCGCAGGATCTGGCTGAGGCCCACCGCCTCCAGGACGAAGACGGCGGAGAAGGCGATCCGGCAGTTGTCGCCGGTCGCGTCCAGGAGCACGCCGATGGCAAGGAGCGTCGTCATGGAGGCGACGAAGCCGCCCATGTTGACGATGCCGGACGCGGTGCCCTGGCGCTCCGGCGGGTTCGCGGGCCGCGCGAAGTCGAAACCGATCATGGACGCGGGGCCGCAGGCGCCGAGCACGGCGCACAGCGCGATGAGCAGCCCCATCGGGGCATGGTCGCCGGGGTAGTGGATCGTGACCGCCCACATCGTGGCCGTCGCCGCGACGGTGCCGATGGCAAGGGGCGTGCGGGCCGCGTGGTGCCGGGCGACGATCTGGCCGTAGACCAGGCCCACGACCATGTTGGACAGCACGACGAGGGTGAGCAGCGCCCCGGCCGTCCCGCGCGTGAGGCCCTGCGCCTCGACGAGGAACGGCAGGCCCCACAGGAGCAGGAACACCATCGCGGGGAACTGGGTGGTGAAGTGCACCCACAGTCCGAGCCGGGTGCCGGGCTCGCGCCAGCTCAGGGCGATCTGCTTGCGCACGAATGCCCCGCCGGTGTGCCGCACCGGCTCCGGCTCGTGCCCCTCGGGGTGGTCCTTGAGGAACAGCGTCATCAGGACGAGGACGACGACTCCGCAGAGCGCGCTGCCCGCGAAGGCGGCGGTCCAGCCGACGGAGTGCAGGAGCCGGGCGAGGACGAGAGTGGAGACGAGGTTGCCCGCCATGCCGACCAGGCCGGCGAGCTGGGCGACCAGCGGGCCGCGCCGGGCGGGGAACCAGCGGGTGCCCAGGCGCAGCACGCTGATGAAGGTCAGCGCGTCACCGCAGCCGAGCAGCGCGCGGGACGCGAGCGCCATTCCGTACGAGGGGGAGAAGGCGAAGCCGAGCTGCCCGAGCGTGAAGAGCACGACTCCGATGGTCAGCACGCGCTTGGTGCCGAGCCGGTCGACCATCAGGCCGACGGGTATCTGCATGCCCGCGTAGACGAGCAGCTGAAGGATCGAGAAGGTCGAGAGCGCGGACGCGTTGACGTGGAAGCGGTCGGCGGCGTCGAGCCCGGCGACCCCGAGCGAGGTCCGGAAGATGACGGCGACGAAGTAGACGGCCACGCCGATACCCCAGACGAGCATGGCCTTCTTGCCGCCGGGGGGATCGCCGGGGAGGGAGAGGGGGGCGGAGGTCGCGCTCATCGGGAGAACCTCCGGGTGCCCCAGGGGCTCCTACGGGGGTGGTGTGCTGCGGAGTTTCGGGTGGGTGGGCAGGAAAGCTGCCGCGAAGCGGCAGACGAAATCCCACCACCGGCGGACGGCGGACCGTCAGAGAGCACCCTCATCGGACATCGCCCCGGGCGAGATTCTGGAACCACCCGACGTGCCGGGTGACGACCCCCACGGCCGCCTCAGCGTCCCCCGCCCGCAGAGCCCGAAGAATCTCCTCGTGCTCGGCGAGCGTCTTGGCGATCCGGTCGGGATGGGAGTGCATCACGGCGACGCCCATCCGCAGCTGCCGGTCACGGAGCTGGTCGTACAGGCGGGCAAGGATCTCGTTCCCGCCGCTTCGCACGATCTCCGCGTGGAAGCACCGGTCGGTCACGGCGGCAGCGGAAAGGTCCCCGGCTGCGGCCTGCTCCCGCTGCTCGGCGAGCAGCTCTTCGAGCCGGGCGAGCAACGCCGGAGGCGCGGGCACCGCCTTGCGCACCGAGTGCGTCTCCACCAGTAGCCGCGTCTCTACGACATCGGCGATCTCCTGCACGGACACCGGCAGGACCAGCGCGCCCTTCTTCGGGTAGAGCCGAAGGAGCCCCTCCACCTCCAGCTTCAGAAGGGCCTCGCGCACCGGAGTGCGGGAGACCCCGACGGCCTCGGCGAGCTCACCCTCGGTGAGCAGCGTCCCGCCCTCGTACCGACGGTCGAGCACGCCCTTCTTGACGTGCGCGTACACCCGCTCCGCGGCAGGTGGCTGCTTCAGGGTTCGAGCAGGGATCCGGGAGGGGGACGAGGCGGGCGCGACAGGCATGCGCACAGCATAGATACAACACGTACCCATGAGGTCGTCCATTCCACGATCCGGACATCACCCACATCACCCTTAATTGACGGCGTTCAGGCGCATCCATTTGCCTCTCTCGTGTGTCTCACTATCAAGCGGCACCCTCATGTGGCCGCATTCCAGGGGCATTTGGAGCATTCAACTTGAACACCCCCATTAAGGGCATTCGCCGCGCATCGGCCGTAATCGTCACTGCGGGTGCGGTACTCGCGGGCGGAGCCCTCACGACCCCGGCCCAGGCGGCCGCACTGCCCAAGCCGTCGATCGCCGCCAAGGGCGGCTTCGTCATGAACAACGGCACGGGCAAGACGCTCTTCACCAAGGCCGCGGACACCCGCCGTTCGACGGGCTCGACCACCAAGATCATGACGGCGAAGGTGGTGCTGTCGCAGTCGAACCTGAACCTCAACTCCAAGGTCAAGATCGAAAAGGCCTACAGCGACTACATCGTCAGGAACACCGCCTCGTCCGCCCGGCTGATCGTCGGCGACAAGGTCACCGTCCGCCAGCTCCTGTACGGCCTGATGCTGCCCTCCGGCTGCGACGCGGCGTACGCGCTCGCGGACAAGTTCGGCAAGGGCTCCACCCGCTCCGCCCGCGTGAAGTCGTTCATCGGCAAGATGAACGCGCAGGCCAGGAGCCTCGGCATGACGAACACCCACTTCGACTCGTTCGACGGCATCGGCAACGGAAGCAACTACTCCACACCTCGCGACCTGACGAAGCTCGCCAGCAGCGCGATGAAGAGCTCCACGTTCCGTACGGTCGTGAAGACGAAGTCGACGAAGCAGAAGGTCACCACGAAGAGCGGTGGCTACCGCTACATGTCGTGGTCGAACACGAACACCCTGCTCGGCAGCTACAGCGGCGCCATCGGCGTGAAGACCGGCTCCGGCCCGCAGGCCAAGTACTGCCTGGTCTTCGCCGCGACGCGCAGCGGCAAGACGGTCATCGGCACGGTCCTCACCTCGACCTCGTCGACCAACCGCACGAAGGACGCGAAGAAGCTGATGGACTACGGCTTCAAGAAGTAGGTCCTCGACGGACTTACGGACTTACGGACTTACGTCGAAGGGGGCCCGCCGCGTACAACGCGGCGGGCCCCCTTCGACGTGCTGCTGACGTACTTCCGGATCTACGCCCAGGTCATGAGCCGCTTGGGCTGCTCCAGGATCGCCGCCACATCGGCGAGCACCTTGGAGCCGAGCTCGCCGTCGACCAGGCGGTGGTCGAAGGAGAGCGCGAGCGTCGTCACCTGACGCGGCTTGACCTTGCCCTTGTGGACCCAGGGCTGGAGCTTGATCGCGCCGACCGCGAGGATCGCGGACTCGCCGGGGTTCAGGATCGGCGTGCCGGTGTCGACGCCGAAGACGCCGACGTTCGTGATCGTGACCGTGCCGCCCTGCATCGCGGCCGGGGATGTCTTGCCCTCGCGGGCCGTGGACACCAACTCGCCGAGGGACTCGGCCAGTTCCGGCAGCGTCTGGTCCTGTGCGTCCTTGATGTTCGGCACGATCAGGCCGCGCGGGGTCGCTGCGGCGATGCCCAGGTTCACGTAGTGCTTCTTGACGATCTCCTGGTTCGCCTCGTCCCAGGCCGCGTTGACGTCGGGGTTGCGCCGGATCGCCACGAGCAGCGCCTTGGAGATGAGCAGGAGCGGGTTCACGCGCAGGCCCGCGAACGCCTTGTCCTGCTTCAGCTCCTCGACCAGCTTCATCGTCCGCGTCACGTCCAGCGTCACGAACTCCGTGACGTGCGGTGCCGTGAAGGCCGAGCCGACCATCGCCTGGGCGATGGCCTTGCGCACACCCTTGACGGGGATACGGGTCTCGCGGGCGCCCGCGCCGACCGCGGGGGCGGCGGCTTCGGCGGCGGGAGCGGGGGCTTCGGCGGGCGCCTGCTCCGGCGCGGACGCCGGGGCCGGGGCGGAGGCGGTGGCCGGGGCGGAGGCCGGGGCCACCGCCGCGTGCACGTCCTCACGCGTGATGATCCCGTCGGGGCCTGAGGGGACGATGACCGTGAGGTCAACTCCCAGGTCCTTGGCGAGCTTGCGCACCGGCGGCTTGGCCAGCGGCCGGCTGCCCGCGGGGGCGGTGGGCGCGGCGGCGGCCGCCGACCCGGAGCCGTTCAGCTCGGCCTGGACCGCTGCCGCGTAGTACGTCCCGGCGGCCTCCGCCTGCTCCGAAGCGGCCTTGCGCGCGCGGCGCTTCGTCGAGGACTCGGCGACCCCGTAGCCCACGAGCACGGGCTGCCGGCCCGCGGGAGCGGGCTCCTCGGCGGGAGCTTCCGCTGCGGGGACTTCCCCGGCGGGAGCTTCCTGCGCCGGGGCAGCGGCCTCGGCGGGAGCGGCGGTCTCGGCAGGCGCGGCGGGTGCGCTTCCGGCGCCTCCGCCGGACACGTCCACCGCGATGATCACCTGGCCGACATCGACCGTGGTGCCCTCGGGGAAGCGCAGTTCGCTCACGACACCGTTGAACGGAATGGGCAGTTCGACGGCGGCCTTGGCCGTCTCGACCTCGCACACCACCTGCCCGTCGGTGACCGTGTCACCGGGAGCCACGAACCACTTGAGGATCTCTGCCTCGGTGAGCCCCTCGCCCACGTCGGGCATCTTGAACTCGGCGAGCGCGGCACTTGTCATCGTCGTCACGACCCTCTCCCTCAGTACGCCAGCGAGCGGTCGACAGTGTCGAGCACCCGGTCGAGGCCCGGCAGGTACTCCTCTTCCAACCGCGCCGGCGGATACGGCGCGTGGAAGCCGCCGACCCGCAGCACGGGAGCTTCGAGGTGGTAGAAGCACCGCTCGGTGATGCGCGCCGCGATCTCCGCGCCCGCGCCCAGGAAGACGGGGGCCTCATGGACCACGACGAGCCGGCGCGTCTTCTCGACCGAGTCCTGCACGGCGTCGAAGTCCATCGGCGACATGGAGCGCAGGTCCACGACCTCGAGGGACTTGCCCTCTTCGGCGGCGGCCGACGCTGCCTCCAGACAGACCTTCACCATCGGGCCGTACGCGACGAGCGTCAGGTCCGTGCCCTCGCGGGCGACCCGGGCCTTGTGCAGCGGCGCCGGGATGGCGTCCGTGTCGACCTCGCTCTTGTCCCAGTAACGCCGCTTCGGCTCGAAGAAGATGACCGGGTCGTCGCTCTGGATGGCCTGCTGCATCATCCAGTAGGCGTCGGACGAGTTCGAGGGCGAGACGACCTTGAGCCCTGCCACGTGCGCGAACAGAGCCTCGGGCGACTCGCTGTGGTGCTCGACGGCGCCGATGCCGCCGCCGTACGGAATGCGGATGACGACCGGCATCTTGATCTTGCCGAGCGCGCGGGCGTGCATCTTCGCGAGCTGCGTGACGATCTGGTCGTACGCCGGGAAGACGAAGCCGTCGAACTGGATCTCCACCACCGGGCGGTAGCCCCGAAGGGCCAGGCCGATGGCCGTGCCGACGATGCCCGACTCGGCGAGCGGGGTGTCGATGACACGGTCCTCGCCGAAGTCCTTCTGCAGCCCGTCCGTCACACGGAAGACGCCGCCGAGCTTGCCGACGTCCTCGCCCATGATGAGGACCTTGGGGTCGGTGTCGAGCGCCGTACGCAGCGATTCGTTGATCGCCTTGGCAAGGGGAAGCTTCTGTACGCCCATGATCACTTACCGCCTTCGTCCGCGAACGAGGCCTGGTACGCGGCGAACTGCGCGCGCTCCTCGTCGACCAGCGCATGCCCGTCCGCATACGCGTTCTCGAAGATCGCCATCAGATCCGGATCCGGCATCGCCCGCACCACCTCTCGCACTCGCTTTCCCAACGCTTCGCTCTCCGCCTCGAGTTCCGCGAAAAATCCCTCATCAGCGTGACCTTCGGACTCGAGATAGGTCCGCAGGCGCAGGATCGGGTCCTTGGCCTCCCAGGCCTCGCGCTCGTCGTCGTTGCGGTACTTGGTCGGGTCGTCGGACGTGGTGTGCGCGCCCATGCGGTAGGTGAACGCCTCGATGAGCGCAGGACCCTCACCCGTACGCGCCCTCTCCAGGGCCCACTTGGTGACGGCGAGCACGGCGAGGACGTCGTTGCCGTCGACCCGCACACCCGGGAAGCCGTAGCCCTGCGCGCGCTGGTAGAGCGGCACCCGGGTCTGCTTCTCGGTGGGCTCGGAGATCGCCCACTGGTTGTTCTGGCAGAAGAACACGACGGGAGCGTTGTAGACCGCGGAGAAGGTGAACGCCTCGGCGACGTCGCCCTGGCTGGACGCACCGTCCCCGAAGTACGCGATCACGGCCGAGTCCGCGCCGTCCTTGGCCACGCCCATCGCGTAACCGGTGGCGTGCAGGGTCTGCGAGCCGATGACGATCGTGTACAGGTGGAAGTTGTTCGTGTTCGGGTCCCAGCCGCCGTTGTTCACGCCGCGGAACATGCCGAGCAGGTTCGTCGGGTCCACCCCGCGGCACCACGCGACACCGTGCTCGCGGTAGGTGGGGAAGACGTAGTCGTCGTCGCGGGTGGCGCGGCCCGAGCCGATCTGGGCGGCTTCCTGGCCGAGCAGCGAGGCCCACAGGCCCAGCTCGCCCTGGCGCTGCAGGGAGGTGGCCTCGGCGTCGAAGCGGCGGGTGAGGACCATGTCGCGGTACAGGGCGCGCAGCTCGTCGGCGGTGATGTCCGCGACGTAGGCGTCGTACTCGGAATTCTTGACCCGCTTGCCTTCAGGGGTCAGCAGCTGAATCAGCTGGGGTTCCGTGCTCCCCGTGCTGGCCGAGCTTTTCTTCGGCGCGGCCTTCTTGGCGCTGGCGCGCTTCCCGCCGCTGGTCGTGCTGCGGCGCGGTGTGCGCGCGGCGGTGCTCTCCACGGTCACGTGTGCTCCTCCGTCGGTCCGGCCCCCGGGGGTTACCGGGTAAGCCAGTGCGGCTCGCCTGATCCGTGCCCGCGCACGGGGTGGGTGCGACTCGGCCGGGAACAGGCGTGACAGGTGCCCCGGCGAGCGCCCTGCACAATGCACGTTACCCAGTGCTTCCCATTTCTGTGAAACCCCATCTGACCTGCGAATTTGCTTGGATTTCCAAGTATCTGACTGCTTGGATTACCGAGTAAATCCAGAAAGTCGGGAACAGTTCCTGGTCACAGCACTGATCACAGCCTGGCAGGGGGCCGGAACACCGGCACGTTATCCCGGCCACCCCGCGCACGGGAAGAGTTCAGCTCAGGCAGCAGGAGAGATCGTGTGTGAGACTGACTCCGTGCGCGAAGACGGAAAAATTACGGTATTTCTCCTCGACGACCATGAAGTGGTGCGTCGAGGAGTCCATGAGCTGCTCTCCGTCGAGTCCGACATCGAGGTGGTCGGAGAGGCCGGAACAGCGGCGGACGCCTTGGTCAGGATTCCGGCGACACGGCCTGACGTGGCCGTTCTGGACGTGCGCCTTCCGGACGGCAGCGGTGTGGAGGTCTGCCGCGAGATCCGTTCCCGGAACGAGGACATCAAATGCCTGATGCTCACCTCGTTCGCGGACGACGAGGCTCTCTTCGACGCGATCATGGCGGGCGCTTCCGGCTATGTCCTGAAGGCCATTCGCGGCAATGAACTCCTCTCCGCCGTACGTGACGTGGCAGCCGGAAAATCCCTGCTCGACCCCGTCGCCACGGCCCGCGTCCTGGAGCGGCTGCGCGACGGAAACACCCCCAAGGGCGACGACCGTCTGTCGAACCTCACGGACCAGGAGCGGAAGATCCTGGACCTGATCGGCGAGGGTCTGACCAACCGGGTGATCGGCGAACGTCTGCACCTCGCCGAAAAAACGATCAAGAATTACGTCTCCAGTCTGCTCTCCAAGCTCGGCATGGAGCGCCGCTCCCAGGCGGCCGCGTATGTGGCCCGCATGCAGGCGGAACAGCAGCACTGAGCGCAGGCGTCACAGCAGCACCGACACGTTTGGTCACCTTGCGTGACTCTTTCGTGACCGGAATCGGGACTTACGGCCCCGTCGCGTAGGGGCGGGATCCCCTTCCCCGGCCCCCCGCCGGTGCCAGAGGGTGGACGCATGCCCTCCGACGCTCACGAACAGGACGAACGGCTCGCCTTCGAACTGCTCGGCCGCACCGACTACGGCCGGGTCGCGACCAGCATGCGCGCGCTGCCCTTCCTCGCCGCGGCCCGCCACGTCGTCGTGGACGGGCGGATTCTGCTGCGGATGCACAAGGGATACGGGTACCACGAGGCCTGCATCGGCAGCGTCGTCGCCTACGGGGCGGACAACCTCAGCGCAGAGACCGCGCGCACGGGGCAGTGGACCGTGCAGTTCGTCGGCCTGTGCGAGGCCATCGAGCCGACCACCGCCGAACTGGAACTTTTCGGCCCTGGCCCGCATTACGTGGACGGCGAGCTCTACGACCCGGTCTACATGCGCATAGAGCCGCAGCTGGCCACGGTGCACACCCTGCACGGCGGTCGGCAGCGGCAGCTTCAGCGCACTTTCTAGGAACCGTCGTACCTGAAACCCGCCGTACAGACGACGCACGCGCGCGTGGCGCCCTCTCGGGGCTCCACGCGCGCGTGCGTCTCGTCTACGGGCCGTGCGGCTCGCTTCAGCCTTCGGCGCCGGCGGGGTCGCCGCCCTCCGTGCCGCCGTTCGTCACCGGCGGGTCCTCGGTGTCCGGAGGGCTGGGATCCCCGGTGGGCGTCGTCGGGTCGTCCGTCGGCTCCGTCGGATCGTCCGTCGGCTCCGTCGGCTCGTTCGTCGGCTGGCTCTCGGTCGGCGTCGTGGGAGCCGTCGGGCCGGTGGTGTTCGGCTGCTCCGGCGTCCAGTCGCCCTGACCGCCCGACCCGTCGCCGGGCGTCGCGGTCTCGTCCGAGGTCTCCTCGTCCGCGCTCTTGCTCGGCTTCTTCGACTCCGACTGCTTCGTCGGCTCCTTGGTCGGGGTGTCCTTGTCCTTCGTCTTGTCGTCCGCCGCCGACAGCGCGAACGCGACGCCCACGGCGATCGCGATGATCGCGAGCACGACGAGGATCCACACCTTGCCCCGGCCGCCACCGCCCTTGCCGTCGCGGTGACCGCCCTCGAAGCCGCCGTCGTCGCCGCCCGGCGGACGCAGCATGGCGCCCGGGATCTGCGCGGTGCCGGAGTCGCCCGGGTGCTGCATCGCCGCGGCGCCCGCGACGCCCATCGCCGGAGTGCTGCCGCCCTCGTGCATGCCCGCGACAACGACGGGGCCGGTGTTCCAGGTCCCGGTGTGGCTGCCCTGCTCGTGCAGCATCTGCAGCCCGTACTGGACCAGGCCGCGCATCTCCTCGGCCGTCTGGAACCGGTCGTCCGGGTCCTTGGCGAGCGAACGCATCACGAGGCCGTCGAGCTCCGGCGGCGCCGCGTCCGAGGTCTCGGACGGCGGGACCGGGATGTCCTGGACGTGCTGGTACACGACGGAGAGCGGCGTCTCACCGGTGAACGGGGGCCGCAGCGCGAGGAGTTCGTAGAGCAGACAGCCGGTCGCATACAGGTCGGAACGGTGGTCGACGGCCTTGCCGAGCGCCTGCTCCGGGGAGAGGTACTGGGGCGTGCCCATGACCATGCCGGTCTGGGTCATCGTCGACTGGGCACCGTGCAGCGCACGGGCGATGCCGAAGTCCATCACCTTGACCGCGCCGGTGTTGGTGATGATCACGTTCGCGGGCTTGATGTCGCGGTGCACGATGCCGTGCTGGTGCGAGTACGCGAGCGCCTCGAGTACCCCGGAGACGATGATCAGGGCCTGCTCGGGGCCCGGCGCCTCCGCGTTGAGCAGCAGATCGCGGATCGTCCGGCCCTCGACGATCTCCATGACGATGTAGGGGACGACACTCGGCCCGACGACGTCCTCACCGGAGTCGTAGACCGCCACCACCGCGTGGTGGTTGAGCCCCGCCACCGACTGGGCCTCGCGCGTGAAGCGGGCCTTGGAGACCGGGTCCTCGGCGAGGTCGGAGCGGAGCAGCTTGACAGCGACCGTACGACCAAGACGTACGTCCTCGGCCGCGAACACCTCGGCCATGCCGCCCCGGCCGAGTCTGTGGGTGAGCCGATATCGGCCATCCCCTACAAGCCCGCCGTTGCCCCACAACTCCGGCGCATCTGACATACCGCCGCCAGTCGCCTCGGGGTCGGACGGGCCCTGAGCGCGCTGCGTCTGTGCCATCAGTCCTCGCCGTCGTTTCTGGTCGTGGTGCTCGGTGGTACCGGGGGAACCCCGCCGGGCCACGCTACAGCCTTCGCGCGGTACGGCGGTTCGAGGTGGACCGGACATCAAACCCGCCGAGTGCCCCCGCGCGCAAACTTGTAACGCTTCCGAGACGCTTCTTGCGCGTACGGTCACGGAACGGGCATCGAGCTTGACGTGTCGGTGCCCTCGGGCAGACTTGGCCAGGAATAGCGGGAATCGATCACCGACCGCGGAGCCGTCCGGCACACCGCGCCGATGGGGGACGCACGACATGAGCAGCCAGGACGGCGCACAGGGACGGTATGCGGGGCGCTCGCTGGCCGGTGGCCGGTACCAGCTGCGCGATCTTCTCGGTGAGGGCGGCATGGCCTCCGTTCACCTGGCGTACGACTCCGTGCTCGACCGTCAAGTCGCGATCAAGACGCTTCACACCGAGCTCGGCCGCGAGCAGTCCTTCCGCGAGCGCTTCCGCCGCGAGGCCCAGTCGGTGGCCAAGCTCACGCACACGAACATCGTCTCGGTCTTCGACACCGGCGAGGACGATCTTGACGGCACGACGATGCCGTACATCGTCATGGAGTACGTGGAGGGCAAGCCGCTCGGCTCCGTGCTCGACGCGTCCGTCACCCAGTTCGGCGCGATGCCGACCGACCAGGCGCTGAAGATCACCGCCGATGTGCTCGCCGCTCTCGAGATCAGCCACGAGATGGGCCTGGTCCACCGCGACATCAAGCCCGGCAACGTGATGATGACCAAGCGCAACGTCGTCAAGGTCATGGACTTCGGCATCGCCCGCGCCATGCAGTCCGGCGTCACCTCCATGACGCAGACCGGCATGGTCGTCGGCACCCCCCAGTACCTCTCCCCGGAGCAGGCGCTCGGCCGCGGCGTGGACGCCCGGTCCGACCTCTACTCCGTCGGCATCATGCTGTTCCAGCTGACCACCGGACGACTGCCCTTCGAGGCGGACTCGCCGCTGGCCATCGCGTATGCGCACGTCCAGGAGGAGCCGGTCGCTCCGTCCTCGATCAACCGCTCGCTGCCGCCCGCGGTGGACGCGATCATCGCCCGCGCGCTGAAGAAGAACCCGAACGAGCGCTTCCCCACGGCCGAGGCGATGCGCGACGAATGCCTGCGCGTCGCCCAGTCCCTGCAGGCGGCCGCGCCGAGCATCGTGCCGGGTGCCCAGACCGCGAGCGGCGCGGGCGTCGGCGCGGCGGTCTTCCCGCCGGTCGACTCCTCGCTCCCGCAGCAGGGCGGCGTACACACGCCGTACCAAACGGGTCCTCAGTCGGGTCCGTACGGCCCGCCCACCCCGGCCCCCGGCCCCGTCACTCCGGGCTACGGCTACCCGCAGCAGGGTGGTTACCCGACCCCGGCGCCCACCAACGCGTACGCCCCCCAGGGCTCGCAGACCCCGCCTCCGTACACGCTCTCGCCGCAGCAGTCGCAGACGTCGGTGCAGGGCGGCGGCTCCGGTGCCGGCAAGCGGAACATGCCGGTGATCGTCGGCTCGATCGTCGTCGCGCTGCTCGCCATCGGCGGTGTGATCGCTGCGGTGTCGCTGAGCGGCGACGACGGCGGCGGCAAGGGCGACAAGGACAAGGAGTCGGCCGCGCCGGTCGCGGGTCACCGGGGTCCGGACCGGTCGAAGACGATCGAGACCGAAGAGTGCCTCGAACCCGACACGGCGTACAACGACGAGACCAAGATCAAGGTCCCTGACTTCACGTTCAGGGACTGGCGCTCGGTGCAGAAGTGCCTGCAGGCGGCCGGCTGGCAGTACGACAAGCGCACGATCGACGAGAACACCTACGGGAAGGACATGGTCATGCAGCAGTCCCCCAAGGAAGGCTCCGACGTCGACCCGGACGACGTGGACATCGAGTTCACCATCTCCACGGGCAACCCGGCCTGATCTTCCGCAGTACCTGACGGGAAGGGCCCGGTCACCGAGGTGACCGGGCCCTTCCCGTCGTTCCGTCCCGCTACCGCCTAGAGGTAAGGCCCTCCGGTCCGTCCCGCGATGCCGCCGTCCTCTTCCTCCTCGCCGCCGCCCACACCGGGCGGCAACGCACGCCGCATCGATTCGAGCTGCGCCCGCGCCGCCATCTGCTGCGCGAAGAGGGCCGTCTGGATCCCGTGGAAGAGACCTTCGAGCCAGCCCACCAGCTGAGCCTGCGCGATGCGCAGTTCGGCGTCGCTGGGTACTCCTTCGTCGGTGAAGGGAAGGGAGAGCCGCTCCAGTTCCTCGACGAGCTCGGGGGCGAGACCGTCCTCGAGCTCCTTGACCGAACTGGCGTGGATCTCCTTGAGGCGCACGCGGCTCGCCTCGTCGAGAGGTGCCGCCCGCACCTCCTCGAGCAGCTGCTTGATCATGCTGCCGATGCGCATGACCTTCGCCGGCTGTTCGACCATGTCCGTCACCGGGACCTCGCGGGATTCGTCGTCTCCGCCGCCGCCGAGTGCCATTCCGTCCTGGCCCACGACCAGGACCTGCGGGCTCTCGGGCGACCTTTCGTTCCTCGGCATCTCCATGCCGCCATTCTCTCGCACCCGTACATCACACATCGGTGGTGCCCCCATTTGGCGCTGATCCACCGTGTACGAAGGGTCCGTCCGTGTCAGCCGCGGCGCAGCCGCACGGCGAAGAACCCGAGGCCGAGGCCGATGAGGACCAGGCCGCTGCCGAGCGGCAGGACGCTGAGGGTGGGTACGACGGGTTCGGCGGCCGTCCGGCGGGTGACGTCGGACGCGGCGGTCGCCCGGCCCTGGGGCCGCACCTCGGGGGCCGGGGTGGCGGCGGGTGTGGGGATCTGCCGCGCCGGCCTGCGGGGCGGCTCGGACGCCGCGTCCGAAGGCGGGGGTTCGTCCCGGCCGGGCCTGGCACGACCTTCGCCGAAGACACTCCCGGCGCGGGTCTCGCCGGGAGAGGGCTCGACCGCGTACGAGAGGGAGACGGGGGAGACGGCCATCAGCACCGTCAGGATCAACAAGGGGCGAAGCCATGGAGTCACCGCGCCGGCTCCCTCCCGCTACCGGGTCGGAGAGATCACTGAAGCTGGAGCAAGCGTCACATGGTGACGCTTGTCCGGCATCTTGAGTGCTCACCGGTCATCCCGGTCGTCCCGCGGCGCGACTAGCGCACGAGCAGCACCTTCCCGATGTGGTTGCTCTCCTCCAGCACGCGGTGGGCGGCCGCCGCGTCGCTCATCGGCACGGTCTGGTCGACGATCGGACGTACGTGACCGGTGGCGATCAGCGGCCACACGTGTTCGCGCACCGCCGCGACGATCGACGCCTTCTCCTCGGCGGGACGGCCCCGCAGGGAGGTCGCGGTGACGGCGGCACGCTTGCCGAGAAGCGTGGCGATGTTCAGCTCGCCCTTGACGCCGCCCTGCATGCCGATGATCGCGAGACGGCCGTTGGCGGCGAGCGTCTGCACGTTCCGGTCCAGGTACTTGGCGCCCATGTTGTCGAGGATGACGTCCGCGCCCGCGCCGTCCGTGGCCTTCTTGATCTCCTCGACGAAGTCCTGCTCGCGGTAGTTGATGAGGATGTCCGCACCGAGCTCCGCGCAGAAGTCGAGCTTCTCCTTGGTGCCCGCCGTGACCGCCACCTTGGCGCCGACGGCCTTCGCCAGCTGGATCGCCATGGTGCCGATACCGCTGGAGCCGCCGTGCACGAGGAACGTCTCGCCGGGGCGCAGGTGGGAAATCATGAAGACGTTGGACCAGACGGTCGAAGTCACCTCGGGCAGCGCGGCCGCCGTGACGAGGTCGACGCCGTCGGGCACCGGCAGCAGCTGTCCCGCGGGCACGACGACCTGCTCGGCGTAACCGCCGCCGGCGAGCAGCGCACACACCTCGTCGCCGATCTGCCAGCCGGAGACACCCGGACCGATGTCGGTGACCCGGCCCGCGCACTCAAGCCCCGGATAGGGCGACGATCCGGGTGGCGGGTTGTAGAAGCCCTGGCGCTGGAGCAGGTCGGCGCGGTTCACGGCGCTGGCCACGACGTCGACCAGCACCTCACCCTCACCGGGTACGGGATCGGGGACCTCGGCCCACACGAGCGCTTCGGGTCCGCCGGCTTCGGGGATCGTGATCGCATGCATGCGGGCGAGGCTACTCTCTGCGCTTTCCCGACGGTCCGATTACGTGCGCAGACCTCCGCGCGGCGGATTCGCCTTGGCGTCGGGCGCCATCGGTGACGTCGGAGTCGCCCGCACGATGGTGATCAGACGGTCCATCAACTGCAGCTTCCCGACCGCTGGATCGTCGTACCCGAGCACGCGGTGGCCGCGTACGACACTCACGACGAGGTCGTCCGTCTCGCGGACCCCCATCCCCACCTCGGCCTTTATCACCGGCCGCTCGACGAGATCGAGCCCGCTGCCCTGCTGGATCAGGTCCTCCATGACCATGCCCGCACTGGGGCTGAGCACGGAGAGACCGAGCAGCCGTCCCGCAGCGCTGGCGCTGGTGATCACGGCGTCGGCGCCGGACTGGCGCAGCAGCGGCGCGTTCTCCTCCTCGCGCACCGCGGCCACGATCTTCGCCCCGCGGTTCATCTGCCGGGCGGTGAGCGTGACCAGGACGGCGGTGTCGTCCCGCTGGGTCGCGATGATGATCTGCCGGGCGCGCTGCACCTCGGCACGGAGCAGCACATCGCTGCGGGTCGCGTCCCCGATGACGCCCGCGTACCCCTCCGCTGTGGCGGCGTCGACGACCTTCGCGCTCGGGTCGACGACCACGATCTGTTCGGGCTTCAGACCGGTCGCGCAGACGGTCTGGATCGCCGAGCGACCCTTCGTGCCGAAGCCGACGACGACGGTGTGTTCACGCAAGTTGGACCTCCAGCGGTTCAGACGCCATTCCTCGCGCGTACGTTCCGTGAGCACTTCGAGAGTGGTGCCGACCAGGATGATCAGGAAGAGCACGCGCAGCGGCGTGATCAGGAGAATGTTGCAGAGCCGCGCGCTGTCGCTGTACGGGACGACGTCGCCGTACCCGGTGGTCGAGAGCGTGACGGTGGAGTAGTAGGCGGCGTCGAGGAAGTCGAGTTTGTTGTCCGAGTTGTCGTGGTAGCCGGCGCGGTCGATCCAGACGATGAACGTCGTCAGGGCGAGCACCGCGAGCGCCATGAGGAGACGCTTGGCGACCTGCCGCAACGGCCGCTCGACGATCTGGCGCGGCAGCTTGATGCGGTGGGTGACGAGGTGCTCGTCGGGGTTGCGGGCGATGGCGTCATGGCCGGGAAGTTTCACGTGAAACACTCCCCGGCCGTGTCGGTGTGCAGGTCCGGCCCGGCCCACGGGAGGTCGAGGACCTCCAGCTCCTGGCCGTGCCGCGCGCCGCCCGGCGGGACGACCGCGAGCCCGTCGGCCACCGCGATCCCACGCAGCATCGCCGGGCCGTTGTAGTGCAGGGGCACGGCGTGGTCGGCGCGGAGGGTGACGGGGACGAGCCGGGTGTCGTGCGGGTGCCCGTGCACGTCCTCGCGCAGGACGGCGGTGTACGCCGACGGGGCGGTGCGCCCCGAGAGCGTACGCAGCAGGGGCTCGGCCAGGGTCAGCAGGCCGGATACCGCGGCCAGCGGATTGCCGGGCAGACCGACGAGGTGCTGGTCGGGGCGGATGCGGGCGAGCAGCATCGGGTGCCCCGGGCGGACCGCGACGCCGTCCACGAGGAATTCGGCGCCGAGGCGGCGCAGGATGGGGTGGACGTGGTCGACCGGGCCGGAGGCGGTACCGCCGGTGGTGACGATGAGGTCGGCGGCGGAGGTGGTGATCGCCTGGTGGAGCGCCTCGGCGTCATCACCCAGCCTGCGTACGGCGATGACGTCGGCGCCGAGTGAGCGCAGCCAGGGCGGCAGCAGGGGCCCTAGCGCGTCACGGATGAGCCCCTCGTGGGGGAGCCCCTCGGTCAGCAACTCGTCGCCCAGGATCAGCACTTCGGCACTGGGCCGGGGGACCACGGGCAGTTCGTCGTACCCGGCGGCTGCCGCGAGGCCGAGCACCGCCGGGGTCACCAGGGAGCCGCTGGGCAGCAGTTGGTCACCGGAGCGGCATTCCTGGCCGCGGGGCCGGATGTCCTGGCCTTGGGTGACATCGCGCCGGGGGTGCAGCCGCCCCTTGTCGTCGGTGAGGCCGTGCTCGCTGCGGATGACGGCGGTGGCCTCCTGCGGGACCCGGGCCCCGGTCGCGATCCGCACGGCTTCCCCGTCGGAGAGTGCCTCGGGCCGCCCGTGCCCGGCGAGGATCCCGTCGGCCCGGACATCCCAGGGGCCTGGCCCCGCGACGACCCAGCCGTCCATCGCGGAGGTGTCGAAGGAGGGCAGATCGGTGAGGGCGACCAGGGGCGCGGCCAGCACGAGACCGAGCGCTTGCCCCAGGGGGACGGTGACGGAGGGCGCGAGCCGCGGGGCGCGCCCGGCAGCGGCGCGGGCGGCGGGCCAGGGGGTGATGGTGGGGGCGGAGGTGGGCGCAGGGGCGGCGGGGGGCTGGGGCACGGTGGCGTGCCCGGGGCCGCCCGAGGTGTCTCGCGCGCTTTGGGGGTCGCCGCCTGCGGGCCCGGCGTCGGCGCGCCTGCCGGTCCGGCGGTCATGGTCGTCGTTCACCAGGGCGAGAGCCTCGTCGAGCTCAGCGTCCGGCACAGGCTGCCCACTCATCCGGCATCCGGCCGCATGTCATCCCTCGCACCTTGCCCCGGGTCGGGACGGATGGACTGAGGGGTGGCGCCCTCAGGCGTGGCGCCGGGGCGGGCGTCCTGGGGGGTGGCGCCGGGGCGGGCGTCCTGGGGCGTGGCGTCTTGAGGCTTGGCGTCGGGGCGGGCGGGCTGCCGGGTGGCGTCGGGGCGGGCAGGCTGCGGGGTGGCGTCGGGTGCGGCGGCTGGCTTTCCGCCGGGAATCGCCTCCGGCGCCACGCCAGGCGCACCGCCAGGACCCGCGTCGTGGCGGGCAGGCTGCGGAGTGGCGTCAGGGCTCGCAGGCTGCGGGGTGGCGTCGGGGTGGGAGGGCTGCGGGGTGGCGTCGGGCGCGGTGGTCGGCTTGCCGCCGGGAATCGCCTCCGGCGCCACGCCAGGCGCACCGCCGGGACCCGCGTCTGGGCCGCCCTCCTGCGCCCATCGCGTGGCCAGCGCCGCCGCCTTGCGGGCCGCGTCGGCCACCGCTTCGGGCCCGCCGCCCTGCGCGGCCCGCGCCGCCGCGTACCCCACCAGGAAGGTGGTCAGCGGAGCCGCAGGCCTGGCCACGCCGTGTGCGGCGTCGCGGGCGAGGTCGAGCAACAGGCCGGTGTCGACGTCGAGCTCGATGCCCAGTTCGTCCTTGACTGCGGAAATCCATTCATCCAACACGTGCCCATGCTCCCTGATGCGGGCCCGAGCGGCCGCGATGTCGTCCCAGGTGTCGCAGTCGAAGGACGCCACCGCGTCGGCGACCCGGGTGAGTTCGAGCCGCGCGGTGAGTGACCGCAGCGGAAGTCCCGTCAGACCGTCGTGCTCGGCGGCGAGCAGCGCGATCTCACGTCTCAGCGCGGCACTGCGATACGCGGCGACCAGCGGCTGGTCCCGGCCCCCGGGATCCTGCAGGACCGCGCCGTCAGCGCCGCTCTCCCGCAGCTCGGCGAGGAGGCCACCCACCGTCCGCTCCTCCAGGAACGGCAGATCAGCGGAGAGCACCACCACCTGCTCCGCCTCCGTACACCGCAGCCCCGCGTCGAGCGCGGCGAGCGGACCCGCCCCGGCGGGTTCCTCGCGCGCCCACTCCACAGGGCGGGCGGTCGGGCGGGGCGCGGCGACGACCACGGTCGTCCCCGCGCCGGAACACGCGCCGAGCACCCGGTCGAGCAGCGCGCGGCCACCCACCCGCAGGCCCGGCTTGTCCACACCGCCGAGCCGCCTGGCGCCGCCGCCCGCGAGCACCACGGCGTCGTACGGAAGGGCGCGCAGGGTGGTGCTCGGAGAGGCGCTCAGGGGGACGTTCCCGGCATCGGGCGGGGCGGCATGCCGAAGATCGGGCGGGGCGGCATGCGGACGATCGTTCGGGGCGGCGTCCGAGGCGGCGGAATCAGCGCCGCCCGGAGCCCTCTGCGCGGTCATGCCCCGAGTATGGGCGCACGAAGGATCAATGCCACCCCTCGTACGGGGTCTCACATCACCTCTGTACGCAGACTCACATCACGGCACCGCCGACCGCACCGCCGCCCCGGCCCTTCTCACACCGACCGCAGCAGCATCGCGGGCTGCTCCACACAGTCCGCCACGAACCGCAGGAACCCGCCCGCCGTGCCGCCGTCACACACCCGGTGGTCGAAGGTGAGCGAGAGCTGCACGACGTGCCGCACCGCCAACTCCCCTTGGTGCACCCACGGCTTGGGCACGATCCGGCCCACGCCGAGCATGGCGGCCTCGGGGTGATTGATGATCGGCGTGGAGCCGTCGACCCCGAACACCCCGTAGTTGTTCAACGTGAACGTGCCGCCCGTCAGTTCCCCCGGCGTCAGCTTCCCGTCCCTCGCCGACTCCGTCAGACGGATCAGCTCGGCGTTGACCGATTCGGTGGTGCGCGTGTGCGCGTCGCGCACCACCGGGACGACCAGACCGCGGTCGGTCTGCGCGGCGAAACCGAGGTGGACACCGGCGAGCCGGACCACCTCGCGCGCCTCCATGTCCACGGTGGAGTTGAGCATCGGGTAGCGGGCCAGCGCGGCCACGCTGATGCGGGCGAACAGCGCGAGCAGCGAGATCTTCTGGCCGGCGTCGTCCTTGCCGGTGCCCTCCTTGGCGGTGCCCCCCTTCAGGGCGGCGTTCATCGCGGCGCGCGCCGCGAGCAGTTCGGTCGCGTCGGCGTCGACCCAGCAGGTGGCTTCCGGTATCTCGCGCCTGCTGCGGGACATCTTGTCCGCGACGAGGCCTCGGATGCCGGTCAGCGGATAGCGCTCCGCCACCCCCGCCGACGCACCATGCGTCTCCTCGCCCGCCGGCCCCACCGGCGTACGCGTGACCGGGACCGTGACCGGGGCCGTGTCCGCGGCCGTCAGCTCCGCCGCGATCGCGCTCTCCACGTCGGCCCGCATGATCAGCCCGTCCGGGCCGGTGCCCGTCAGCTCCCGGAGCTCCACACCGTTCTCACGGGCCAGCTTGCGTACGAGCGGTGAGATCACCGGTATGGGGCCGTCGGGCCGCGGAAGGGCGCCCGGGGCCGCCACGGCGCCGTGCCCGGCGGACTTCTGCGACTTGGAGAGTCCGTCCCGCGACCTGGAGAGTTCGTCCCGCGGCTCGGAGGGCTCGCCCCGGAGCCTGGAGGGCTCGTCCCGGGGGACGACCCGCGCCGCAGGCCGCGCTGCAGGCTTCGGCGCGGCCTTCGTACCGAACCCCGCCGATCGCACCCGCCTGCGCCGCGCGGGCGCCGCCGCCGTGCCGTACCCGACCAGTACGTTGCCGGACGACTCCTCGGCGGCAGCCGCCTGCAGGGCCCGCTCGGCGGGCTCCTCCGGGGCCACGGACGTGTCCGCCGCTCCGGCCGGGGCCCCGACGGCGACCGTCAACAAGGGCGCCCCCACCGGCAGTTCCACCCCCTCGTCGCCGAAGCGGGCCGTCACCACGCCCTCGTACGGGCAGGGCACCTCGACCATCGCCTTGGCCGTCTCCACCTCGACGACGGGCTGGTCCACCGCGACGTAGTCGCCGACCTGCACGAGCCAGCGGACGATCTCCGCCTCCGTGAGCCCCTCACCGAGATCCGGCAGCTTGAACTCAAGGCTGTTCACGTTCAGACCGGGCGCCATCAGCTGTCCGCCTCCCACTGCAGCCGCGCGACCGCGTCCAGGATCCGGTCCACGCCGGGCAGATGGTGCCGCTCCAGCATCGGCGGCGGATACGGGATGTCGAATCCGGCGACGCGCAGGACCGGCGCCTCCAGGTGATGGAAGCACCGCTCGGTGACGCGAGCGGCGATCTCCCCGCCGGGGCCGCCGAAGCCGTTCGACTCGTGCACGACGACAGCGCGCCCGGTCCGGCGCACGGAGGCGGCCACCGTCTCGTCGTCGAAGGGGACGAGGGAGCGCAGGTCGACCACTTCGAGGTCCCACCCCTCGGCCACCGCCGCCTCGGCCGCCTCGAGGCAGACGGGGACGGACGGCCCGTACGTGAGGAGCGTGGCGCTGCGCCCGGGGCGTCGCACCACGGCTTTGCCTATGGGTTCAACGGCCTGCGGCGCGTCCGGGTTCCAGTCGGCCTTGGACCAGTAGAGGCGCTTGGGCTCCAGGAAGACGACCGGGTCGTCGGAGGCGATGGAGGCCCGCAGCAGGCCGTAGGCGTCGGCGACGGTGGCGGGCGTGACGACATGCAGCCCCGGAGTCGCCATGTAGTACGCCTCGGAGGAGTCGCTGTGGTGCTCGACTCCGCCGATGCCACCGCCGTAGGGCACACGGACCGTGATGGGCAGCGGCATCGCTCCCCGGGTGCGGTTGCGCATCTTCGCCACGTGGGAGATGAGCTGTTCGAAGGCGGGGTAGGCGAAAGCGTCGAACTGCATCTCGACGACGGGCCGCAGCCCGTACATCGCCATGCCGACGGCCGTCCCCAGGATGCCCGCCTCGGCGAGCGGGGTGTCCGTGCAGCGGTCCTCGCCGAACTCCTTGGTGAGTCCGTCGGTGACCCGGAAGACCCCGCCGAGCGCCCCTACGTCCTCTCCGAGGACGTGGACGGCCGGGTCGTCGGCCAGGGAGTCGCGCAGCGCGCGCCCTAGTGCCTGCGCCATGGTGGCCGGTTTGGCTGCCTTCTTGGTGGCCCGTTCGGCCGCGACCGTACTCATCGCGTGTTCTCCTCGCCGGACGTGCCGTCCATGCCGTCCGTACCGTCAATGCCGTTCTCTTCCGATGCCTCGAGCTCGGCCCGCAACTGGGCTGCCTGCTCGCGCAGTTGCGAGGTCTGCTCGGCGTACACATGGCCGAACAGGTCCATGGGGTCGAGCTCGGCGTCCTGGTTCATGCGTTCTCGCAGGTCGGCGGCCATCGTCTCGGCGTCATCGCGGGCCGCCCGAATCCGGTCCTCGTCGAGGAGGCCGCGCTCGGTCAACTCCCGCTCCAGAAGCAGGATCGGGTCGTGCGCCCGCCAGGCCTCGACTTCGGCGTCCCCGCGGTAGCGCGTGGCGTCGTCGGCGTTCGTGTGGGCGTCCATGCGGTAGGTCACGGCCTCGACGAGCGTGGGGCCACCGCCTTCCCGCGCGCGGGAGACCGCTTCGCTCAGCACCTCGTGCATCGCCGCCGCGTCGTTGCCGTCCACCAGGCGTCCCGGCATTCCGTACCCGACGGCCTTGTGGGCCAGGGACGGAGCCGCCGTCTGCTTGTCGAGCGGCACGGAGATCGCGAAGCCGTTGTTCTGCACCAGGAAGACGACGGGTGCCTGCCAGACGGCCGCGAAGTTCAGCGCCTCGTGGAAGTCGCCCTCGCTGGTGCCGCCGTCGCCGACCATGGCGAGCGCGACCACGTCGTCGCCCTTGAGGCGTGCGGCGTGCGCGAGCCCCACGGCATGCGGGAGCTGGGTCGCGAGAGGGGTGCACAGGGGCGCTATGCGGTGCTCGCGCGGGTCGTACCCGGTGTGCCAGTCGCCGCGCAGGAGGGTCAGCGCCTGGACGGGGTCGAGGCCACGGGCGACCGCGGCGAGCGTGTCCCGGTAGCTCGGGAAGAGCCAGTCCCGCTCCTCCAGGACGAGCGCGGCGGCCACCTCGCACGCCTCCTGACCGGTGCTGGAGGGGTAGACGGCGAGTCTGCCCTGCTTCGTCAGGGCCGTGGCCTGCGTGTTGTACCGCCGTCCGCGCACCAGCTGGGCGTACAGACGGGCCAGGAGCTCCTCGTCGGCCTTGCCTGCGGCCTCGGTGCCCAGGACGCGGTACGGCTCGGCGTCGGGCAGCAGCGGCGCGGGATCGGTCCTGAGCTGCCATGCGGGTGGCGGGGTGGGCCGGTAGACGCCCCGCTGCTCCATGACCGTCATCTCGGCACCTCCATGTGGAAGCGGTCTCCTCGTGGGAGCGGCAAACGAGGCGCGGCATATGTGAGGCGCCTCACCTACCGATTGTTCGGTCGTCGGCACATTTTGGCTACAGGCACCTCCAGGCTGTGGACAAACGGTTCTGCACAGCCTGGGATGGATGCAGTACGTCCATGGTAGGGAGGCGGGGGGACATGGCATCTGAACGAATGGCCGACGGACGCGACGGTGATCGTCCGGAAGACCGGCCCGGCGACCGGCAGGAGGCTCTGCCCCGCCCCAGGGACCCGGCCGGCGACCACCAGGAGCCCCTGCCCCGTCCCCTGGACTCGATCGACCGCGACATCCTGCAGATCCTGCACACGGACGGCCGCGCGTCGATACGGGCCGTGGCCGAGCGCGTCCATGTGTCACGGGCCAACGCGTACGCGCGCATCAACCGGCTCATCGACGACGGCGTGATCCGCGGCTTCGGCGCCCGGATCAACCACGAGCGCGCGGGCCAGGGGGCGTCCGCGTACATCACGCTCAAGATCGTGCAGAACACCTGGCGCACGGTCCGCGAACATCTGCGCACGCTGCCGGGCGCCTCGCACATCGCGCTGGTCAGCGGCGACTTCGACGTACTGCTCCTGGTGCACACACCGGACAACCGAGCACTGCGCGAGCTGGTCCTGACCCGGCTGCAGTCCATCCCCGAAGTGCTCAGCACGCGTACGTTGCTGGTCTTCGAGGAGGACGACCTGGAACCGGAAAGCTGACCGGCCCGGAGAGCTGACCGAGCCCGAGAGGTGTCCCGTCAGCCGCCGCTGCGCAGCCCCGCGAAGGCCATCTGCACGACGGCGTCGGCGACCTGCTCGCCCGACGAGGCACCACGGGCGTCCGGGCGGTACCACTCCACGATGGAGTTGATCATCCCGAAGAGCAGCCGGGTGGCGAGGCGCAGCTCGACGTCCGAGCGCAGGTCGCCGTCGGCCACGGCCTCCTTGAGCAGGTCGGCGACCTGCTGGTCGAACTCCCTGCGCCGCTCCATGGCCCACCGCTCGGTGTCCGTGTTGCCGCGCACGCGCAGCAGCAGGGTCACGTAGGGCAGTTCCGCGATCAGCACCTCGACGGTGCGTCGCGTCACGTGCTCGAGGCACTGCACCGCGGTGCCCACGCGCGCGTGGTCCTCGGCGAGGATCCCGAAGAGCCCGTCGAGCGCACGGCTCACCGCGCGGCGCAGCAGCTCTTCCTTGCCGGAGACGTGGTGGTAGATCGAGGACTTGGAGATACCGGCGGCCTTGGAGAGGTGCTCCATGGACGTGCCGTCGTAACCGCGCTCGTTGAAGACCCGGACCGCCACCGTCAGGAGGGTCTCCGGGGTGTACGTGTCGCGCCTGGTGGTGGTCATGAGTGGTCCTCTCGCGCTGCCGCGCGGCGCAGCGCCTGGGAGGGCGCGTAGCGGCCGGTGGGGTACTCCAGGTGCAGGCTCTCCAGCGTTTCGCGCACCCAGCCCGCGCCGAGCTCCTCGCCCCAGGCGAGCGGTCCGCGCGGGTAGTTGACGCCGAGGCGCATCGCCGTGTCGACGTCCTCCTTGTCGGCGACACCGCGCGCGACGGCGTCCTGGGCGAAGTCGACGAGCATGGCGACGGTACGGGCCACGATCAGCCCCGGGACGTCGGCGACGACGCTGACCTGCTTGCCCAGCGCCTGGAAGAGGCCCACGGCCTCGCCGAGCTGGTCCTCGTCCACCGTCGCGGCGGGTGCCAGCGCCATCCTGGTGGCCGAGCTGTAGTCCAGCGCGAGATCGAAGTGGATGACCGGTACGTCGGCGTCGTGCGCGGCGCAGCCGTCGGCAAGGAAGAGCTTCCCTCCGGCGGGCAGTTCGATCCAGCCGGGGTGGTCGGGGTCGATGGGCTCCTCGTACGCGACGTCGATCCCGGCGCCGACGATCAGCTCGATGAGGGCGTGCGCCTGGAACAGCCTCCCGTGCACCGCGACGGACGCCGGGGCCGGTGCGGGCGGCGCGGTGTGCGGCTCGGCGCGCGGGGCGTCGTCCCCGTACGCGTACCAGCCCTGGCCCGACTTGCGGCCCAGGCGGCGTGATTCGACGAGACGGCGCTGGGCGAGCGACGGCGTGAACTTGGGGTCCTGGAAGAAGGACTCCCACACGGAGCGGGTGACGGCCTCGTTCACGTCCTGGCCGATGAGGTCGGTGAGCTCGAAGGGGCCCATCTTGAAGCCGCCGCATTCGCGCAGGACGGCGTCGATGGTGGCCGGGTCGGCGGCCCGCTCCTCGTGCAGGCGCAACGCCTCGGCGTAGAAGGGGCGGGCGACGCGGTTGACGATGAAGCCGGGGGTGTCCGCGCTGCGCACCGGCGTCTTGCCCCAGGCCCGCGCCGTCTCGTACGCGCGCGTGGCGGCCGTTTCGTCGGTCGCGGAGCCGCTGACGACCTCGACGAGGGGGAGCAGCGGTGCGGGGTTGAAGAAGTGCAGGCCGACGAAGCGGCCGGGCTTCTTGAGGGTGCCCGCGATGGCGGTGACGGAGAGGGAGGACGTGTTCGTGGCGAGGAGACAGCTCTCGTCGACGATCTCTTCCAGCTCTTCGAAGAGGCGCTGTTTGACCGGCAGTTGTTCGATGATCGCCTCGATGACGAGTCCACACCCGGTGAGCTCGGCGAGACCGGCGACCGGTGTGAGCCGGTCCCCCGCGGCGGACCGGTCCTCCGCCGTGAGCCTGCCCTTCTCGACGAGCCGGTCAAGGCGTGCGGCGATGGCCGCGGCCGCGGTCCTCGCCTGGCCCTCCACGGCGTCGTACAGCCGCACGGGGTGGCCCGCCAGCAGGGCGACCTGGGCGATGCCCTGTCCCATGGTTCCGGTGCCGACGACGGCAACGGGGCTGCTGAGCTCGAGTGCTGTCATGCTCGCGATCCTCCCGCACGAGGTGTCCGCCGGAGGGTGCGGGGGTGCCCGGCGAGAAGTTGTCCACAGGTTCGGCGGACCCCCTTGTCCCGACCGATCGTTCGGTTACTCTAGCTCTGTCCGTGCGTTCCCGCACTGCCCTGCCCTGCCCAGCTCGCCGGCTCGACGAAGAGCCGGCTCGACGAGGAGTTGGTCCGATATGGCCGCCGAACTCACCGCGCACCAGCTGATCGCCACGCACCGGCCCACACTCGACCAGGCGCTGGAGACGATCCGCACGCGCGCGTACTGGTCGCCGCACCCCGAACATCCCAAGGCGTACGGGGAGAACGGCAGCCTGAGCCTGCCCGACGGCAAAGCCGCCTTCGACGCCCTCCTGGGCAGCCGCTTCGAGCTCGGCCAACCGGGCACGGACGACTGGACAGGCGCGGAAGTCTCTCCGTACGGGCCCGAGCTGGGCATCACGTACCCCCACCCGGACATCGACACGCTGCTGCCCGCGATGCGCACCGGGATGCGCGCCTGGCGCGAGGCGGGCGCGGAAGTGCGCGCGATGGTCTGCCTGGAGATCCTGTCGCGCATCAGCGCCCGCACGCACGAGATGGCGCACGCGGTCATGCACACCAGCGGCCAGGCCTTCATGATGGCCTTCCAGGCGGGCGGCCCGCACGCCCAGGACCGCGGCCTCGAAGCGGTGGCGTACGCATACGTCGAGCAGACCCGCACCCCCGACAGCGCGGAATGGTCCAAGCCCCAGGGCAAGCGGGACCCGATCGGCCTGGACAAGCGCTTCACGCCCGTGGCCCGCGGCATCGCGCTCCTGATCGGCTGCAACACCTTCCCGACGTGGAACGGCTACCCGGGCCTGTTCGCCTCCCTGGCCACCGGCAACCCCGTCCTGGTCAAGCCCCACCCGCGCGCGGTGCTCCCGCTCGCGCTGACGGTGCGCATCGCGCGCGAGGCCCTCGCCGACGCTGGCTTCGACCCGAACCTGGTGTGCCTGGCCGCCGAGCGACCGGGCGAGGGCATCGCCAAGACCCTCGCCGTCCGCCCCGAGATCAAGATCATCGACTACACGGGATCGACCGCCTTCGGCGACTGGCTGGAGGCCAACGCCCGCCAGGCGCAGGTCTACACGGAAAAGGCCGGCGTGAACACGGTCGTCGTGGACTCGACGGACAACTACAAGGGCATGCTGTCCAACCTGGCCTTCTCCCTGTCGCTCTACAGCGGCCAGATGTGCACAACGCCGCAGAACCTCCTGATCCCCCGGGACGGCATCACGACGGACGCCGGAGCGAAGTCGTACGACGACGTGGTGTCCGACCTCGCCGCGTCGGTGGACGGCCTGCTCGGCGACGACGCCCGGGCGAACGGCATCCTCGGCGCCCTGGTCAACCCGGACGTGAAGACCCGCCTGGAGGCGGCGGCCGGACTCGGCGAAGTGGCCCTCCCCTCACGGGAGATCAGCAACCCCGAGTTCCCCGACGCCGTGGTCCGCACCCCGGTCATCGTCAAGCTGGACGGCGCCAAGCCCGACGCCGAGGCGGTCTATCTGGACGAGTGCTTCGGTCCCGTCTCCTTCGCCGTCGCGGTCGACTCGGCCGCGGACGCCGTGGAGCTGCTGCGCCGCACGGTGCGCGACAAGGGCGCGATGACGGTCGGCGCGTACACGACGTCGGACGAGGTGTCCGGTGCCGTGGAGGAGACCTGCCTCGAGGAGTGCGCCCAGCTCTCCTTGAACCTCACGGGCGGCGTCTATGTGAACCAGACGGCGGCCTTCTCGGACTTCCACGGCTCAGGCGGCAACCCCGCCGCGAACGCCGCCCTGTGTGACGGCGCGTTCGTGGCCAACCGCTTCCGTGTGGTGGAGATCCGCAGGGACGCCTGACATACGGCGGCGGGTTCAGGCCTCCGCGCCCGGGGGCCTGCCCGCCGACCAGTGGAAGAGCGTCATGCCGACGCTGGTGGCCAGGTTGTAGCTGGAGACCTGGGGCCGCATCGGCAGGGACACCAAGTGATCGGCGCGCTCCCGCAGCGGCGCCGACAGACCGCTGCGTTCGGACCCGAAGGCCAGCACGGCATCGTCCGGCAGCTTGAGGCCACGGATGTCCTCGCCCTCCGCGTCGAGCGCGAACACCGGCCCCGGCGGCAGCTCAGCGACGTCCATCCGCTCGACGGCCGTGGCGAAGTGCAGGCCCGCGCCACCGCGTACGACCGTGGGATGCCAGGGGTCGAGCGTGCCGGTGGTGACGACTCCTGTCGCCCCGAACCCCGCCGCGAGCCGGATCACGGCCCCGGCGTTGCCCAGATTGCGGGGATCGTCGAGGACGACGACCGGCGCGCTCCTCGGCATGCGGGCCAGCGCGTCAAGGTTGGCCGTGTGGGAAGGGCGTGCCGCCAGAGCCGCCACTCCCGTGGGATGCAGCCGCGGCACAAGGGCGCGCAGGGTGCTGTCCGGAACCTGCACGAGGAGCGCGTCGAGCGCGTCCCGCACGTCCGGCGCGAGCTCGTCGGCGAGGGCGAGTACGGCTGCCCTGTCACTGGTCAGCGCCGCGGGGACGAGGGCTTCGAAGCGCAGCGCGTGCTTGATGGCGTGGAAGCCGTCGAGGAGCACGGAGGTCTCGGCGATCTCTCGCCAGGCACGCACTGCACCGTCCGGATCACGCTGGTGCGTCCCGCTCATCCCGCGTACGTCCCGTTCACGAGGGAAAGCCTACGCGCGCGTGCTCGGCGGATTCCGGGGCCGGTTCCTCGTCCGTCCCGCGCTGCCCCGGCACCGCGCCGGGGCGCGGGAAGCGCGAGAACAGCGCTCCACGCGCGCGTGCCGTCCATCCGCCGACGCGGCGCAGGAACGAGGTCGGCAGGAACACGGCGTCGGCCGCGATCATCGCGAGCGAGAAGAACGGCAGCCCGAGGAGGACCGCGATGACCGCGTGCTCGAAGATCATTGCGGCCAGGAGGACGTTTTTGACCCGCCGGTTGAAGAGGGTGAAGGGGAAGGCGACCTGCACGGCGACCGTCCCGTACGTCACCAGCATCACCATCAGGCCGTGCTCGACGAGCAAGTCGGAGAGCGCGGGCCAAGGGGAGAAGTAGTCGAGACGCAGCGGGTAGTAGACGGCCGTGCCGTCCTGCCAACGGCTGCCCTGGATCTTGTACCAGCCGGCCGTCGCGTAGATCAGACAAGCCTCGACCATGATCACAAGGAGTGCGGCGTTGTGCGCGAGTCTGACGATGACGTCGAGCAGCTTGTGCGCCTCACCGTCGGGCGCGCGCCGGCCGACGGCCCACCACAGGGCGTGCGCGCACCACAGGCCCCAGAAGACCAGCAGCCAGCCCCCGCTGAGCTCCCCCATGAACGTCACCGCGGAGAGTCCGAGCCCGAGGACCCACCACAGCACGGGCCCGGCCTTGTCGGCGGGCTGTCCCGCCCTCGGCAGCTCGACCGGCGTCTTCCCCTGATCGACGGACGCGGCACGCGCGCGTGCCGCGCGGCGGGCGTCGAGTGACCAGACCTGGCCGCAGCGCGTGAACACCAGGTAGGTGGCCATGAGGTGGATGACGTTGTCGCCGCCGTCGCCCATGAAGATGGAGCGGTTCTGCAGCGAGAGCACGCCGATCATGAAGAGCACGGACATCGTGCGCGTGCGCCAGCCGAGCATCAGCAGGGCGCTGCTGAGGACGGCGAGCGCGTAGACGACCTCGAACCAGAGGCGTCCGTCGGACCACATCAGGGCCGTGAAGGCGTCGTTCTCCGCGATGAGCTGCTGGGCCATGTCCCAGCTCCACGGGCTGTCGGGGCCGTAGAGCTCCAGGCGGTGGGGGAGTTCGCGCAGCAGGAAGAGCAGCCAGGTGGCGGCGAACCCGATGCGGATCACGGCGGTCTGATAGGGGCCGAGAGCGGACGCGGTGACCCGCTCGATGCCGCGCCCGAGCAGGGAGCCGAAGCGGTTCATCGGGCGTCCACCTCAGATTCCCGGGCCTCGCCCAGGGGCATGTCGTCGGGTGTCACGGACCACCACGGCAGCTGGCGGATCACCGGTTTCGTCGAGACCTTCTCGTCGCTCCACTCCGGGGGCGGCACATTCGTGGTCCTGGAGCGGACCTGGACGCGCTCGATGCCTGCGCCCCGGTCCAGGGGTTCCTCGCGCTCGACGCGCATCATCACGATGCGGCGGATGTAGCGCTCCGAGAGCTGCCCGCGCAGGCCGCGGGGACGATTCTGCGCGTCGTGCGCGCCCACGTAGAAGTCCCAGGCCCTGCGCAGTTCGTTCTGCTGCGTGTGGCTGGGCAGCAGATTGCCGTCGATGGCGGCGCCGTCGCGCGCCGAGAGGTCGTACCAGCCGGTGGTCCGGGTCGAGCCGTCGGCCGTGCGGATCTCGGCGCGGGCCTGCACCGCGATGTTCTGCTGCATCGGGTTGGGGGCGAAGAGCTTCCAGTTCTGCTCGAATTCGGGGTAGATCCAGTCGTCGACGGCCTGGCCGTGCTGCTTGGTCATGGTGTTCGCGGGGGCGACGTGCAGGAAGAGCATCCCGACGTGGACGCAGGCCGTGACGGCGATGAGCGCGAGGGCGAGCGCGGCCACCGCCTGGTAGCGCGGGGACAGGGCGGCGATGCCGGTGCGGGGCTCGGGCGGGGCCGCTGTCGCCGGGGCGTGGGCCGGGGTGGCGCCCGACGGCGCGGCGGCGGGGGCGCCCTCGGCGGGCGAGGGGACGGCGTCGGAGGGTCGGGGCGGCGACTCGTGCGCGTTGTTGTCGTTCGCGTCCATCTGGCCCCGATTCCGATCCCGCACGGTGATGCGCCCGTCGGCCGCCCGTCACACGGCTCTCTACCGCCCGTCGCAGCGGAACGGTACTCATGCCTGCGCGCCAGGCACAGCGTCCGTGAAGTTATCCACAGGGTTGACACCTTATGGCGCCGAGCCGCACCATTGAATTCCACGAACCGAACGATCGGTCGGTAGCTAGCTAAAGGTCGAGGGGGACCGCGATGGCGACAGCAGCCGAGCATCAGACGGCCCGGTCCGGACCGGACCAGGCAGCGGCCGACGCCGCACGCACGGCGGCGCACGAAGCGGCATTCGACGCCGCGGTCGCGGCCGACGAGCGCATCGAGCCCCGGGACTGGATGCCCGACGCCTATCGCGCCTCACTGGTCAGGCAGATCGCGCAGCACGCCCACTCCGAGATCATCGGCATGCAGCCGGAGGCCAACTGGATCACGCGCGCCCCGTCCCTGCGGCGCAAGGCGATCCTGATGGCCAAGGTGCAGGACGAAGCCGGTCACGGCCTGTATCTGTACAGCGCGGCCGAAACCCTGGGCACCAGCCGTGACGAGCTGCTCGACAAACTGCACTCGGGCCGGCAGAAGTACTCATCGATCTTCAACTACCCCACGCTGACCTGGGCCGACGTCGGCGCGATCGGCTGGCTGGTGGACGGCGCCGCGATCACGAACCAAGTCCCGCTCTGCCGCTGTTCGTACGGCCCCTATGCCCGCGCGATGGTCCGCGTCTGCAAGGAGGAGTCGTTCCACCAGCGCCAGGGATATGAATCGCTGCTCGCCCTCAGCCAGGGCACCGACGCCCAGCACGCCATGGCGCAGGACGCGGTGGACCGCTGGTGGTGGCCGTCCCTGATGATGTTCGGCCCGCCCGACGACGAGTCGTCGCACTCGGAGCAGTCGATGACCTGGAAGATCAAGCGTCACTCGAACGACGAGCTGCGCCAGCGCTTCGTGGACATCTGCGTCCCCCAGGCCGAGTCCCTCGGGCTCACGCTCCCCGACCCGGACCTCGTGTGGAACGAGGAGCGGGGACATCACGACTTCGGCCCGATCGACTGGACGGAGTTCTGGGCGGTCCTCAAGGGCAACGGCCCGTGCAACAAACAGCGGATCACGCAGCGCAGAAGCGCGCACGAAGAGGGCGCGTGGGTGCGCGAGGCAGCAGCGGCGTTCGCCGCCAAGCACGGGGAGGCGAAGGCATGAGCAGCTCGACCGACTGGCCGCTGTGGGAGGTGTTCGTGCGCTCCCGCCGCGGGCTCTCCCACACCCACGCGGGCAGCCTGCACGCGCCGGACGCGGAAATGGCCCTGCGCAACGCCCGCGATCTCTACACCCGCAGGAGCGAGGGCGTCTCGATCTGGGTCGTGCCGTCTGCTCAGATCACCGCCTCATCGCCCGACGAGAAGGACTCCTTCTTCGAACCGGCGGGCGACAAGCCCTACCGCCACCCGACCTTCTACGACATCCCGGACGGGGTGAAGCACCTGTGACCGCGCCACTGGCCCCGACGGCCACTGCCACCGCCCTCGCCCTGGGCGACGACGCCCTGGTGCTCTCGCACCGGCTGGGGGAGTGGGCGGGTCACGCGCCCGTCCTCGAAGAAGAGGTCGCCCTCGCGAACATCGCCCTCGACCTGCTCGGCCAGGCGCGCGTCCTGCTCTCCCTGGCCGGGGACGAGGACGAGATGGCCTATCTCCGCGAGGAACGCGCCTTCCGCAACCTCCAACTGGTCGAGCAGCCGAACGGCGACTTCGCCCACACCATCGCCCGCCAGCTCTACTTCTCCACGTACCAAACGTTGCTGTACGGCGAGTTGGCGCGCGGCGACAGCACGTTCGCCCCGCTGGCGGCGAAAGCGGTCAAGGAAGTCGCCTACCACCAGGACCACGCGGAGCAGTGGACGCTGCGGCTCGGAGACGGCACCGCGGAGAGCCATGAGCGGATGCGGCGCGGGCTCGACGCCCTCTGGCAGTTCACCGGCGAGATGTTCCAACCGGTCGAAGGGCTCGACGGCGTGACGGCCGGCTCGGCAGACCTCGACTGGCCGGCGCTGCGCACGAGCTGGACGGCCTCGGTGACCGCCGTCATCGAGAAGGCGACCCTGACCGTCCCCACCGGCCCGCAGGAAGGGGCCTGGGCAGCCGGCGCGGGCCGCCAGGGCCTGCACACCGAATCCTTCGGACGGATGCTCGCCGAGATGCAGCACCTGCACCGCAGCCACCCGGGGGCGTCATGGTGACCACCGCCCTCGAGGAAGAGCTCCTCGCCCTGGCGGGCTCCGTGCCCGACCCGGAGCTGCCGGTCATCACGCTGGCCGAGCTCGGGGTGCTGCGCGGCGTGCACGTCCGCGGCATCGGCAAGGTCGACGTCGAGCTGACCCCCACGTACACCGGCTGCCCGGCCATAGAGACCATGACCGCCGACATCGAGCAGGTCCTGCGTGAGCGCGGCATGGCGGAGATCTCCGTGCGCACCGTGCTCTCCCCCGCCTGGTCGACGGACGACATCAGCGCCGAGGGCCGCCGCAAACTGGCGGAGTTCGGCATCGCGCCCCCGCGCCCGCACAGCACCGGCAGTCCGATACCCCTCACCCTCTCGGTCCGCTGCCCGCACTGCGGCTCGACCGACACCGAACTGCTCAGCCGCTTCTCGTCGACGGCCTGCAAAGCCCTGCGCCGGTGCGTCTCCTGCCGCGAACCCTTCGACCACTTCAAGGAGTTGTGATGGCCCGCTTCCACCAGCTCCGGGTAGCGGCGGTCGAGCGGCTCACCGACGACTCCGTGACCCTGACCTTCGAGGTACCCCCCGCCCTGCGCGAGGAGTACCGCTTCCTGCCGGGCCAGCACCTCGCCCTCCGCCGCTTCGCCGACGGTACCGAGATCCGGCGCACCTACTCGATCTGCGCACCCGCTCCCCACCCCGAAAGCCCCTCGGAACCGCGGACCCTGCGGGTCGGGGTGCGCTTCGTCGAGGGCGGCGCCTTCTCGACGTACGCACTGAAGGAAATCGCCGTCGGCGACCTTCTCGAGGTGATGACCCCGGCCGGGCGCTTCACGCTGGAACCGGCACCCGGCCGCTATGCGGCGGTGGTCGGCGGCAGCGGGATCACCCCGGTGCTCTCCATCGTCACGACCCTCCTCGAACGCGAACCACACGCCACGTTCTGTCTCATACGGAGCGATCGCACCGCCGCGTCGACGATGTTCCTGGAGGAGGTCGCCGACCTCAAGGACCGCTGGCCGGACCGTTTCCAGCTGGTCACCGTGCTCTCCCGGGAGGAGCAGCAGTCGGGGCTCGACTCCGGACGGCTCGACGAAAAGCGGCTCGGCAGCCTGCTGCCGGCGCTGCTGCCGGTCCAGGACATCACGGGCTGGTTCCTGTGCGGTCCGCTCGGTCTGGTGCAGGGCGCGGAGAAGACACTGCGCGGCCTCGGCGTGACGCGTCAGCGCATCCACCAGGAGATCTTCCACGTGGACGGCGGCCTCACGACCCCCACGCCCACCGCCAGGACGGCCGCCCCCGCGCACAGCACCGTGACGGTGACGCTCGACTGCCGATCCGGCACCTGGCCGGTGCAGGACGGGGAATCCCTCCTCGACACCGTGCTGCGCAACCGCGCGGACGCGCCGTATGCCTGCAAGGGCGGGGTGTGCGGGACCTGCCGGGCCTTCCGGGTCTCGGGCGAGGTGCGGATGGACCGCAACTTCGCCCTGGAGCCCGAGGAGACCGAGGCGGGATATGTGCTCGCGTGCCAGTCCCACCCGGCCACGGACACCGTGGAGTTGGACTTCGACCGCTGAGGACCGCCCCACGCCCCACCCCTTCGACTGCGGCCTTCACTGTTCCCTTCCCGTAGAACCTGTTCTATCTTGACGACCCGTCAGAAACAGCGAGCGGGGCAGAGACAGAACCGTCGGGCCGGTGCGCGGGAGGACAAGCAGTGGACTTCACCTTCACCGAGGAACAGCAGGCCGCCGTCGAGGCTGCGAAGGCACTCTTCGCCTCCGTCACACCCGACGGCGTACCGAGCCCCGCACTCGTTCCGGGCGCCGTCGCCGAGGACTTCGACCGCCCCCTGTGGGCCAAGCTCGCCGGAGCCGACCTGCTGAGCCTGCTCCTCGACCCCGAGCACGGCGGCGCGGGCCTCGACGCCATCGCCCTCTGCCTGGTCCTGCGCGAATCCGCGAAAAAGCTCGCCCGAGTGCCGCTCCTGGAGAGCAGCGCCGCCGCATACGCCGTACACACCTACGGCAGCCAGGAGTTGAAGCAGCGCATCCTGCCGAAGGCAGGCCGCGGCGAGCTCGTCCTGACCGTCGCGGCGAACGGCCGCAGCGGCCACGACCCCGCCGAACTGGCCGTCACCGCGCGCCAGGAAGGCAACGCCTGGCTGCTCGACGGCACACAGACAGCCGTCCCCTGGGCACAGAACGCCGACCTCATCGTGGTGCCCGCCCACACCTCCACCGGCCGCACCGTCCTCGCCCTGGTCCCCCGCGAACACGAGGGCCTCGCCCTCGCCGATCAGGTGTCCACGAACGGCGAACACCTCGGCGAGATCAGCCTTGAAGCCCTGCGGATCGACGGCACCGACGTCATCGAGACCGACGGAGCCTGGGACTGGCTGCGCGACCTGCTCACCACCGGAACCTGCGCCCTCGCGCTCGGCCTCGGTGAGAGCGTGCTGAGCATGACCGCCGAATACACCGGCAAGCGCGAGCAGTTCGGCTTCCCCGTCGCCACTTTCCAGGCCGTGGCGGTGCAGGCAGCCGACCGCTACATCGACCTGCGCGCGATGGAGGTCACCCTCTGGCAGGCCGCCTGGCGCATCAGCACCGGCGCGAGCGGCGCCCTGCCCGCCACGGGAGATGTGGCAGTCGCCAAGATCTGGGCATCGGACGGCGTACGAAGGCTGGTGCAGACGGCCCAGCATCTGCACGGCGGCTTCGGATCCGACACCGACTACCCCCTGCACCGTTACCACGCGTGGGCCAAGCAACTGGAGCTGTCCCTCGGCCCGGCGGCGGCACACGAAGAGGCACTCGGCGACCTGCTGGCCGCCCACCCCCTCGGCTGAAGGCCGCGGGCCCGAAACCAGAAGCCCGGAACCCGCAGCGCCGCTGGACTAGATCACGACGCCCGGCTGGCCCTTGTCGTCGACGACGGGCCGGCCCGCGGCCTCCCAGCTCTGCATGCCACCGTCGACGTTCACCGCGTCGATCCCCTGCTGGACGAGGTACATGGCGACCTGCGCCGAACGGCCCCCGACCCGGCAGATGACATTGACCTTGCCGTCCTGCGGGGCGGCCTCGGTCAACTCGCCGAAGCGGGAGACGAACTCGCTCATCGGAATGTGCAGCGCACTCGCGGCGTGACCCGCCTGCCACTCCTCGTCCTCACGGACGTCGAGGAGAAAGTCGCCGCTCGCGAGGTCGCCGACACCGACCGTGGGCACATGAGATCCGAAAGCCATGCGTCCGACGCTACCCGACCCGCTAGGCGGTCAGCCGCGCAAGCTCCGCCTCGCGTTCCGTGACCTGCGCGAGCAACTGCTCGGCGATCTCTTCGAGGAGCTGATCCGGATCGTCCGGCGCCATCCGCAGCATCGCGCCGATCGCACCCTCCTCCAGCTCCCGCGCGACCACGGAGAGCAGCTCCTTGCGCTGGGAGAGCCACTCGAGGCGGGCGTAGAGCTCCTCGCTCTTGCTCGGCCACTGCTGCTCGGGCACAGGACCCGCGGCCCACTCCTCGGACAGCTCCCGCAGCAAGGGCACATCCCCACGCGCGTACGCGGCGTTCACCCGCGTGATGAACTCCTCACGGCGGCCACGCTCCTGGTCGTCCTGGGCGAGGTCGGGATGGGACTTGCGGACGAGCTCGCGGTAGAGCTTGCGGGCCTCGTCACTGGGCCGCACCCGCTGCGGCGGCCGCACCGACTGATCGGTCAGCATCGCGGCGGCCTCCGGATAGAGGCCCTCACCGTCCATCCAGCCGTGGAACAGTTCCTCGACCCCCGGCATCGGCATGACCCGCGCCCGCGCCTCGTCCGCCTTGCGCCGGTCCTCGGGGTCACCGCTACGGGCGGCCCGGGCCTCGGCGATCTCGGCGTCCAGCTCGTCGAGGCGCGCGTACATCGGGCCGAGCTTCTGGTGGTGCAGCCGGGAGAAGTTCTCCACCTCGACCCGGAACGTCTCGACGGCGATCTCGTACTCGATCAGCGCCTGCTCCGCCGCTCGGACCGCCTTCTCGAGCCGGTCCTCAGGCCGCGCGGCGCCGCCCTGCCCCGCCGCCCCGTCAGGACCCTCGCGACCAGCGGTCACGGGATCGGGATCGGGCGTCTGAGGCTGCGTAGGCTCGGCTTCCGGGGTCGTCACCCGTCCAGCCTAGGCCACCGTGCCCCCGCCCCGACCGAGCGGCAGCCAGGCCCCGCACAGGAGCTTGCCGGGCCCTCTCCCCACACTTCCGGCAATCAGGGGGCCTCCCCCCTCCCCTCCCTCCCCCCCCAGCTCCCCCTCCCACCCCTCCTACTCCACCCCCCTCAAACCCCCGCCTCCGCAGCCACCCGCCCCTCCTTCACCGCGCGCACGAGTTCCGCGTGGTCCGCGTCCGTCCGGTTCGCGTACGCCACGGCGAACTCCGCCATCGCCGTGTCCAGCTCGTCGTTCTTGCCGACGTAACCGGCGACGAGTCGCGGGTCGGCGCTGTGCGCGTGCGCGCGGGCCAGCAGCGCTCCGGTCATCCGGCCGTAGTCGTCGATCTGGTCGGCGGCCAGTGCCGCCGGGTCCACGCTGCCCTTGCGGTTCCTGAACTGCCGTACTTGGAAGGCTCGCCCGGCCACGGTCGTCCACCCCAGCAGGAAGTCGCTGACCACCTGCATCCGCTTCTGCCCGAGCACCACCCGGTGACCCTCGTGCGCGACCTCGGGCACCGTGAAGCCCGCCGTGGGCAGATGCGGCAGCAGAGCGGAGGGGCGTGCCTCCTTGACCTGGAGCACCAGCGGCTCGCCCCGGTGGTCGAGCAGCAGCACCACGTACGACCGCAGGCCCACGCTGCCCGTGCCGACGACGCGGAAGGCCACGTCCTGGACGGCGTACCGCGCGAGGAGCGGCAGCCGGTCCTCGGACAGCGTGCCGACATAGTCCGCGAGGGCGGCCGCGACCTCGGCCGCCTCCACGTCCGGTATTCGGCGGAGCACCGGTGGGGCGTCGACGAACCGGCGGCCCACGAAGCCGGCCTCGTCCTCCGTGCGCTCGGTCGACTTGGCGGCGAACCGGGCGCTCGTGTTGTGCCGGGCCTTCTCGGAGACGCTCTCAAAGGTGCCGAGCAGGTCTTTCGCGTCCGTGTGTGAGACCAACTCCTCGTCCGCGATGGCGTTCCACGCGTCGAGCACGGGGAGCTTGGCAAGCAACCGCATCGTGCGCCGGTACGCCCCGACCGCGTCGAACGCCGCTTCTTTGCAGACGTCCTCGCTCGCCCCAGCCTCACGCCCGGCGAGCACGAGGGAGGCCGCGAGCCGTTTCACGTCCCATTCCCAGGGCCCGTGTGCCGTCTCGTCGAAGTCGTTCAGGTCCATGACGAGCCCGCCCCGCGCATCCCCGTACAGGCCGAAGTTGGCGGCGTGGGCGTCGCCGCATATCTGGGCGCCGATTCCCGTCACGGGGGTCCGCGCGAGGTCGTACGCCATCAGCCCGGCGGCTCCGCGCAGGAAGGCGAAGGGCGAGGCGGCCATCCTGCCCGTCCGGATCGGTGTGAGCTCGGGGAGCCTGCTGCGGTTGGTCTCCTGCACGGCGTCGACCGGATCGGGGCGACCGTCGTCCTCGACGAACCACTCGTGCGAGGCACGGCTGACGCGCGCCCGCAGCGCCTTGCCCTCCCGTTTCGGCGAGACCGCCGTCCCGGCAGCACCCGCCGAAGCGGCCGGACCCGCCCCGCCCCGCTGCGAGGGCCACCGCGCGAACCCCTTCACGTACGGCAGTCGCGCACCTTTGAACTCCGTCATGCTCACCCCCACCGTCAGGCGCCCCCACGGGCTCACCTGGCATGAAGGTACCGCCGGGTGCCGGACGGCGTCAGAGCCTGTGGACAACCCGCGACCTGTGGACAACTCGGCGTGCCGATCCGACGACCGGTGACATAGATCACCATGATCATCGCCCCCCGCGGCGGTCACGGAGCTCAGCACCCGAAACACAACGAGAAGCGGGCCCCCACCAGGACTTTCATCCTGATGGAGACCCGCTCCACATGGTGCGCGAGGGGGGAGTTGAACCCCCACGCCCTTTCGGGCACTGGAACCTGAATCCAGCGCGTCTGCCTATTCCGCCACCCGCGCATGGGTGTTGTCCTGGGCCTCTCACCATCTGGTGTGAACACTGTGTGCGAACACTGTTTGGTGCGAGCGCCTTCCGACATCCAGAAGATTAGCACGCTGGCGGGGGTGGATTCACATCCGTATTCAGGGGCACCTGCCCTGTTGATCCGGAGGGAACGGGTGAGGCCGACCGTCCGACCGACCGACTTGCGCCCTACCCGGCGAAGCTCCGCAGTCGGGTGCGCGACACTGGTTTGAGGCCCCCTCTACGATCCCTGGTAGAGGAGCCTGAGAGGAGCCCGGACGGATCCCGGAACCCTGGTGCGGGCATGCCTTGTGAGAGGCGACACTCATCGACTGGGCGGACAGGGGGAACCAGCCGATTTCCCGGCGCGTGGATACGATCAGTAAGCAGTACCAGGATGACTACGACGGAGGAGGTGCCCCATGGGAGTCATGAAGAAGTTCGAGCAGCGACTCGAAGGTCTCGTCAACGGCACCTTCGCCAAGGTGTTCAAGTCCGAGGTCCAGCCCGTCGAGATCGCCGGCGCCCTGCAGCGCGAGTGCGACAACAACGCGACGATCTGGAACCGCGATCGGACCGTCGTCCCCAACGACTTCATCGTGGAGCTCAGCGCGCCCGACTTCGAGCGCCTCAGCCCCTACTCCGGACAGCTCGGCGACGAGCTGTCCGGGATGGTGCGCGAGTACGCCAAGCAGCAGCGGTACAGCTTCATGGGCCCCATCAAGGTCCACCTGGAGAAGGCCGAGGATCTCGACACGGGCCTGTACCGGGTGCGCAGCCGGACGCTCGCGTCCAGCACCTCTCAGAGTCCCGACAGCGCCCCGGCCGGCCCTTCAGGCCCCGTGGGCGCCGGTCACAGCCCCGCCAGACCCCCTGCGGGCGGCGCGGGCGGTGGCTATGGCTATCCGCAGCCCGCCCAGCCCTCCAGCCCGCCTCCCATGCCTGCCGCGCCGCCTCCCGGCGGCCGTCCGGGCGGACCCGCTCCGGTGCCGAACCGTCCTCAGGGGCCCGGCGCCGGACCTCTTCCGGGTGCGCAGGTGCGGCGCTGGATCGAGATCAACGGCAATCGCCATCAGATCTCCCGCCCGACGCTGGTGCTGGGACGCAGCACCGACGCCGATGTGCGGATCGACGACCCCGGCGTATCGCGCCGGCACTGTGAGATCCGGACCGGAACGCCCTCGACGATCCAGGATCTCGGGTCTACCAACGGCATCGTGGTAGACGGGCAGCACACCACCCGCGCTACGCTCCGCGACGGCTCGCGGATCGTCGTGGGCCAAACCACCATCGTTTACCGGCAAGCCGAAGGGTGAAGCGGGGGCAATGTCAGAGCTGACCCTGACGGTCATGCGGCTGGGTTTCCTAGCCGTTCTGTGGCTGTTCGTGATCGTGGCCGTCCAGGTCATCCGTAGCGACCTGTTCGGAACACGCGTCACACAGCGCGGCTCGCGCCGTGAGAACGCGCGACCGCAGCAGGCCGCCCGCCAGCAACAGCAGGCGGCCGCAACTCCACCTCCCCAGCGCCAGCAGCAGGGCGGCGGGCGGCAGCGCCGTGGCGCCCCCAGCAAGCTGGTCGTATCCGAAGGGATCCTGGCGGGCACGACGGTCGCCCTGCAGGGCCAGACGATCACGCTGGGCCGGGCGCACGACTCGACGATCGTCCTTGACGACGACTACGCGTCCAGCAGGCATGCCAGGATCTACCCGGACCGTGACGGCCAGTGGATCGTCGAGGATCTCGGGTCCACCAACGGCACGTATCTGGACCGGACCCGACTCACCACCCCGACGCCTGTTCCGCTGGGCGCGCCGATCCGCATCGGCAAGACCGTCATCGAGCTGCGGAAGTAGTACGAAAATGAGCGAGCGGAGCGAGCGAGCCGACGCGGTCCACACAATGGACGCCAGCGCGCTCCCGACCGGAGGGTGGGCACCGTGCGGATGTACCCGGAGCCGACGGGCGAGGTGCGCATGAGTCTGTCTTTGCGCTTCGCCGCCGGATCGCACAAAGGCATGATCAGGGAGGGGAACGAGGACTCGGGTTACGCCGGTCCGCGGCTCCTCGCGATCGCCGACGGCATGGGGGGCCAGGCCGCGGGTGAGGTGGCGAGCTCCGAGGTGATCTCGACGCTCGTCACCCTCGACGACGACGTGCCGGGATCGGACATCCTCACGTCGCTCGGCACCGCAGTGCAGCGGGCCAATGACCAGCTGCGCCTGATGGTCGAGGAGGACCCCCAGCTCGAGGGCATGGGGACGACCCTGACTGCGCTGCTGTGGACGGGGCAGCGCCTCGGTCTCGTACACGTGGGCGACTCGCGCGCCTATCTGCTGCGGGACGGTGTCCTGACGCAGATCACGCAGGACCACACGTGGGTGCAGCGTCTGGTCGACGAGGGCCGGATCACCGAGGAAGAGGCCACCACCCACCCGCAGCGCTCCTTGCTGATGCGCGCGCTTGGCAGTGGTGAGCACGTCGAGCCGGATCTCTCCATCCGTGAAGTCCGCGCCGGCGACCGCTACTTGATCTGCTCGGACGGTCTCTCCGGCGTCGTCTCGCACCAGACGATGGAGGACACCCTCGCGAGCTACCAGGGCCCCCAGGAGACCGTGCAGGAGCTCATCCAGCTCGCGCTGCGCGGCGGTGGCCCCGACAACATCACGGTGATCGTCGCCGATGTCCTGGACATCGACAGCGGTGACACCCTCGCCGGTCAGCTCTCCGACACCCCCGTGGTGGTCGGCGCCGTCGCCGAGAACCAGCTCCAGGCGCAGGACGACGGCGCCATGCAGACGCCTGCGGGCCGTGCGTCCGGTCTCGGCCGTCCGGTGCCGCCGCAGCCTTCCGGAGGCGGCTTCGGGCCGCCCGGGAGCGGCGACACGACGGGGTACGTGCCCGAGGGGAACTTCGGGGCGTACAGCGACGAGGACTTCGTCAAGCCGGGCGGTGGCCGCAAGTGGCTGAAGAGATCGCTCTACACGGTGCTCGCCCTGGCGGTCATCGGCGGCGGCCTGTACGGCGGCTACCGCTGGACCCAGACTCAGTACTACGTGGGGACGAACGACAAGAACGTCGCCCTGTACCGCGGCATCGACCAGGATCTGGCGTGGGTCAGCCTGTCGAAGGTCGAGGAGAACTACCCCGAGATCGAACTCAAGTACTTGCCGCCGTACCAGCGCAAGCAGGTCGAGGGGACCATCCCCGAGGGCAATCTCGACGACGCCAAGAGCAAGATCGAGGAGCTCGGCATGCAGGCCTCGGCCTGCGAGAAGGACGCCGAGCGCCGCGAGGCCGAGCGCGAGAACGCCAAGCCCGGCGAGGGTGAGGCGGGCGGCACGACCGGCCTGTCGGCCAAGGCCCCCACCGACGATCCGACGGATCCGGCGGACAAGAACGACCCGAACGACACGAACGACAAGAACAGCTCGACCGACAAGAACAAGTCCAAGACCGCACCGACTCCCACACCCGGCCCCAGCCTCTCCGAGGACGAGGAGAAGCTGGTCCCGCTGTGCGGTAAGCAGTAAGCAGCCGTTGGGGGCCTTTGCACGCCATGAGCAGTAGCACTACACACACGTCGACCATCGGCGCGATCGGGGCGCCGAGCAGGCGCAACACCGAGCTCGCGCTCCTCGCGTTCGCCGTCGTCATCCCGCTGTTCGCCTACATCAACGTGGGCCTCGCGCTCGACGGCAAGCTGCCGCCCGGCATGCTCGGCTACGGCTGTGGCATCGGGCTGCTCGCGGCCGTCGGCCACATCGTGGTGCGCCGGTTCGCGCCCTACGCGGACCCGCTGCTGCTGCCGCTCGCGACGCTGCTCAACGGCCTCGGTCTGGTGGTCATCTGGCGCCTGGACCAGTCGGAGAAGCTGCAGAACCTCGCCAAGGCGGCAACCGGTTCCTTCAGCCCTTCGGCGCCGAAGCAGCTGATGTACTCGGCCATCGGCATCGCGCTCTTCGTGGGCGTGCTGCTGCTGCTCAAGGACCACCGCGTCCTGCAGCGCTACACGTACATCTCCATGGTCGCCGCGCTCGTCCTGCTGCTTCTGCCGCTCGTGCCGGGTCTGGGCATGAACGTCTTCGGCGCGCGGATCTGGATCAGCGTCGGCGGATTCTCCATCCAGCCAGGTGAGTTCGCGAAGATCGTCATCGCGATCTTCTTCGCGGGCTATCTCATGGTGAAACGCGACGCGCTCGCCCTGGCCAGCCGCCGCTTCATGGGGCTCTACCTGCCGCGTGGCCGTGACCTCGGTCCGATCATCGTGGTCTGGGCGATGTCCATCCTGATCCTGGTCTTCGAGACCGACCTCGGTACGTCGCTGCTGTTCTTCGGCATGTTCGTCGTGATGCTGTACGTCGCCACAGAGCGGACCAGCTGGATCGTGTTCGGTCTGGTGATGTCCTCCGTCGGCGCCGTGGGTGTGGCCACCTTCGAGCCGCACGTGCAGGAACGTGTGGACGCCTGGCTGAACCCGTTCTCCGACTCCGTGATCGCCTCGACGGGCAGCGACCAGATCGCCCAGTCCCTGATGGCGTTCGGTTCGGGTGGCGTGCTCGGCACCGGCCTCGGCCAGGGTCACTCCGACCTGATCGGCTTCGCCGCCAACTCCGACTTCATCCTCGCCACCTTCGGCGAGGAGCTGGGTCTGGCCGGCGTCATGGCGATCCTGCTGATCTACGGCCTGATCGTGGAGCGCGGTGTGCGTACGGCGCTCGCCGCCCGCGACCCGTTCGGCAAGCTTCTGGCGATCGGCCTGTCCGGCGCCTTCGCCATCCAGGTGTTCGTCGTCTCCGGCGGCGTCATGGGTCTGATCCCGCTGACCGGTATGACCATGCCGTTCCTCGCGAACGGCGGTTCCTCCGTGATCGCCAACTGGGCGCTGATCGGCATCCTCATCCGCATCAGTGACACCGCGCGCCGCCCGGCGCCGGCACCCGCCCCCAACCCCGACGCCGAAATGACGCAGGTGGTCCGACCGTGAACAAGCCCCTGCGCCGGATCGCGGTCTTCTGCGGGCTGCTCGTCCTCGCCCTGCTCGCCAGGGACAACTGGCTTCAGTACGTACAGGCCGACACCCTGGCCGAGCACGACAAGAACCGCCGCGTCTCCATCGAGCGGTACGCCCAGCCGCGCGGCGACATCATCGTCGACGGCAAGGCCATCACCGGGTCCAAAGAGGCCGGCAGCGGTGACTACAAGTACAAGAGGACGTACAAGAACGGGCCCATGTGGTCCCCCGTCACCGGCTTCGCCTCGCAGCGCATCGGTGCCACGCAGATCGAGTCCATCGAGGACGGCATCCTCACCGGCAACGACGACCGGCTCTTCTTCACCCGCAGCCTGGACATGATCACGGGCAAGAAGAAGGAGGGCGGCAACGCCGTCACGACCCTGAACGCGGCCGCGCAGAAGGCCGCGTACGACGGTCTCAAGGGCCGCGGCAAGGGTGCCGTCGCCGCGATCGACCCGGCCACGGGCGCGATCCTGGCGCTGGCCTCCGCTCCTTCGTACGACCCCTCGACGTTCGCGGGCAACACGAACGAGGAGGCCGAGGAGTTCGGGAAGCTGGACAAGGACAAAGACCAGCCGATGCTCAACCGCGCGCTGCGCGAGACGTACCCGCCGGGCTCCACCTTCAAGGCGGTGACCGCCGCGGCGGCCCTGGAGCACGACCTGTACGACGACATCGACGCGCCCACCAAGTCCCCGCTGCCCTGGACGATGCCCGACACCCAGACCCCGCTGCCGAACGAGGGCAACATCCCCTGCAAGAACGCCTCGCTGCGCCAGGCGCTGCGGGTGTCCTGCAACACCGTCTTCGGCAAGATCGGCTCTGACCTCGGCAAGGACAAGATGCTCGAGACGGCCGAGAAGTTCGGCTTCAACGAAGAGCAGTTCGTGCCGGTCCGTTCGAACGCCTCCGTCTTCCCCGAGAAGATGGACAGGCCGCAGACCGCGCTCTCCTCCATCGGCCAGTTCGAGACGGCCGCGACGCCGCTGCAGATGGCCATGGTCGCCTCGGCCATCGCCAACGACGGCAAGCTGATGGAGCCGTACATGGTCAGCGAGCTGCAGGCGCCGAACCTGGACGTGATCGAGAAGCACGCGCCCAAGGAGATGAGCCGTCCGCTGTCCGAGGAGAACGCGCAGAAGCTCCAGGACATGATGGAGACGGTGATCAACGAAGGCACCGGCACGAACGCCAAGATCCCCGGCGTCACCGTCGGCGGCAAGACCGGTACGGCCCAGCACGGCGTCGACAACAGCGAGAACCCTTACGCCTGGTTCATCAGCTACGCCAAGACCGACTCCGGTTCGCCGGTGGCCGTCGCCGTGGTCGTCGAGGACAGCAAGGCCAGCCGCGACGACATCTCCGGTGGTGGTCTGGCCGCCCCCATCGCCAAGGACGTGATGCAGGCGGTGCTCGACAGCAAGAAGTGACCCCCGTCACGGCCTCTCCACATCAGTGCACGTTGCGGTACCGGTCCTGTATCGGGTGACGGTCGTGGCCGGGTCACGTAAGGCGAGCCGGGTACGGTATGCCCGGACAGCACACCGCCGGACCACACAAGGGTGCGGTCGGGACTGACGGAGAGGGCTGGATTAGCTATGGAAGAGCCGCGTCGCCTCGGCGGGCGGTACGAGCTGGGCCAGGTGCTCGGCCGAGGCGGGATGGCGGAGGTTTACCTCGCGCACGACACCCGCCTCGGACGCACCGTGGCGGTGAAGACGCTGCGCGTTGACCTCGCGCGCGACCCGTCATTCCAGGCCCGGTTCCGCCGCGAGGCCCAGTCGGCCGCCTCGCTCAACCATCCTGCGATCGTCGCGGTCTACGACACCGGCGAGGACTACGTGGACGGGGTCTCCATCCCGTACATCGTGATGGAGTACGTCGACGGTTCGACCCTGCGTGAGCTGCTGCACTCCGGGCGCAAGCTGCTGCCCGAGCGCGCCATGGAGATGACCATCGGCATCCTCCAGGCGCTTGAGTACTCCCACCGCAACGGCATCGTCCACCGCGACATCAAGCCCGCGAACGTCATGCTGACGCGCAACGGCCAGGTCAAGGTCATGGACTTCGGCATCGCCCGCGCCATGGGCGACTCCGGCATGACGATGACGCAGACCGCGGCGGTCATCGGCACCGCGCAGTACCTGTCGCCGGAGCAGGCCAAGGGCGAGCAGGTCGACGCGCGCTCCGACCTCTACTCCACGGGCTGCCTGCTCTACGAGCTCCTCACGGTGCGCCCGCCCTTCGTCGGGGACTCCCCGGTGGCGGTCGCCTACCAGCACGTACGGGAAGAGCCGCAGGCCCCGAGCGTCTTCGACGGTGAGATCACGCCGGAGATGGACGCGATCGTCCTGAAGGCCCTCACCAAGGACCCGGACTACCGCTACCAGTCGGCCGACGAGATGCGCGCCGACATCGAGGCCTGCCTCGACGGCCAGCCCGTCCAGGCCACCGCTGCCATGGGCGCGGTCGGTTACGGCGGCCACCCGGACGACCAGCAGACGGCGATGCTGCGCCCGCAGAACGGCGGCGGCCAGACGTCGATGATGCCGCCGGTCGGCGGCCCTGACGACGGCTACGACGATCATTCGCGCCGCCGCCAGAAGAAGAGCAACACGTCGACGATCCTGCTGGTGCTCGCGGGGCTCCTCGTCCTGGTGGGCGCGATCCTGATCGGCAAGTGGGCGTTCACCGGGGGCGGTGGCGGCGACGACTCGATCAAGGCGCCGAACTTCGTCGGCGAGAAGCTCGCCGACGCGAAGAAGTCCGCCAAGAACGTGGACCTCGTCCTCGACCCCTCGAGGAAGCCGTGCGACAAGTTCCCTGCGGGCGAGATCTGCTCCCAGGACCCGGGCGCGAACGCCACGGTCACCAAGGGCGACACGATCTCGGTGACGGTTTCCACGGGGGCGCCGAAGGTGGCTGTACCGAGCGTTATCGGCTTGAACATCGACGAAGCCACCGAAAAGCTCGAGGGCCCCAAGTACCAATTCAAGGTCGAGCCCAACCGGGTGGAATCGCCTGAGACTCAGGGTGAGGTGCTCGAGCAGGACCCGACGTCCGGCACCGAAGTGCAGAAGGGCAGCACCATCACCCTTGACGTCGCCAAGGAAGCCGCCAAGTCCGTGGTCCCTGATGTCACCGGCAAGACCTGCGAAGAGGCCAAGGCGCAGCTGAAGACCAACGACCTCGTCGGTGCGTGCGAGGAAGAAGAGAGCGACTCCGTCGAGGCCGGCAAGGTCATCTCGCAGAGCCTCCCCGCACAGAGCCAGGCCGACCCCGGTTCGACGGTGACGCTGAAGGTCGCCAAGAAGCCCGAGCAGGCATCCGTTCCGGCCCTCACCGGCCAGAAGCTCAAGGACGCCCGCAAGGCCATCGAGGACGCCGGTCTCACGGTCGGCACCATCACGGGCCCGCAGGACGACGAAGCCCTCGTCCTCGTCTCGGATCCGCCGGCCAATCAGCAGGTCGCACCCGACACCGCGATCAACCTGACCACGGCAGGCGGCAACCCGGGCGACAACGGCGGCGGCAACGGCGGGGACGGCGGTGGCTTCCTCGGAGGCAACGCCGGCTTCTCCCGGAACGACGAGGACTGACCCCACTCCGTAGGAGTACGACAAGAGCCCCGGACACCGCTCAGCAGGCGGTGTGCGGGGCTCTTTCGCGTGTCCGGTACCGGGAAGGCCCGGTACCGGAGACTCAGTTCAGCTCAGCAGGCGGCGTCCTCTTGTTGTCGACCTTCTCGATGCGCTCCAGCTCGCCCCATACCACGTAGCGGTAGTTCGACGTATAGACCGGCGTGCACGTCGTAAGGGTGATGTAGCGGCCCGGCTTCTTCGCGCCCGATTCCTTCGGGACGGGGTTCAGGGCCTTCACGTTGTACTTCGACGTCTCGGGCAGGGTCGAGTACACCTTGTACACGTACCACTTGTCCCGGGACTCGAAGACGATCGCGTCGCCCTTCTTGATCTTGTCGATCTTGTGGAACTTCGCGCCGTGGCCGTCGCGGTGCGCGGCCAGCGTGAAGTTGCCTTCCTTGTCCTGGGGGAGAGCCGACTTGATCGGGTCCTCGTAGTAGCCCGCGACTCCGTGGTTGAGCACCTTGCTGCTGGTGCCCTTCCTGACCAGGATGTCGCCGTTGCCCATCGCGGGCACGTGCAGGAAGCCGATGCCGTCCTTGGTGTTCAGGTTCCCCGGGCCGCCCGCCCAGCGGTCGCGCACCTTGTCGCCCTGCTGGTGCGCCTCGCGGTCCGCGACGACGTTCGTCCACCACAGCGAGTAGACGACGAAGAGGCCGAGCACCAGGCCCGCGGTGATGAGGAGTTCACCGAAGACGCTGACCGCCGTGGCGATGGGACCTCGTCCCCGTGGCCGTGGTGTGCGCGCGGGCGCGGGCGCCTCGGCCTGCTCCTCCGCCTGCTCCTCGTCGTGGTCGGTCGTGGCTGCCACTGGATCTGCCCCGTTCTCACCGTTCTAGTTGACGAGAGCGCTCGGTTTGCCCTTGCTGCGCGCCCGTTCCTCGACCATCTTGCCCCAGACGATCATTCGATACTTACTCGTGAATTCCGGGGTGCAGGTGGTCAGTGTGATGTACCGGCCCGGTTTGGTGAAGCCCGACCCCGGCGGGACGGGCCCGATCACCGAGATGTTGTTGGGCTGGGTCTGCGGCAGGATGCTCGCCATCTTGTAGACGAAGTACTTGTCCTGCGTCTCGACGATGATGGGATCGCCCGGTTCGAGCTGGTTGATGTAACGGAACGGCTCGCCATGGGTGTTGCGATGCCCGGCGACCGCGAAGTTGCCCTTCTCGGCGTCCGGCATGGCCGTCTTGGTGCGGCCCTCGTTGTAGTGGCCGACCATGCCGCGGTCCAGGACCTTCGACTTGTCGATGCCCTCGGCGATCGGCACGACCACGTCCAGGCGCGGGATGTGCAGGAGCGCGAAGCCCTGTCCGGGCTCGAAGGCGCCGGGCTTGCCCTTGCCCTTGGCCCACTTCTCCTGGAGGTCGCTGGCGGCGCCGTTGGCCTGTTGGTGGGCGCGGATGTTCGTCCACCACAGCTGGTAGGTCACGAACAACAGCATCAGGACGCCGACCGTGATGAACAGTTCGCCGATTCCCCGGCTCGCCACAGCTCCCGGGGAGGGTCTACGCGCGCGCTCGGCGCGACGGGCCTCCACGCGGGAAAGGGGGGCGGCGGACCCTGCCGAGGCGCTGGGGGTGCCGGAGGTGCTCGCGGCGCGCGCGGAGCCCTTCCTGGCGGCCTTGCGGCGGGCGGCCCTGCCTTCCGTGGGGCGCTCCGGCTCGGGCTCGGGATCGGCTATTCGGCGGGTGTCCGACGTCCGCAGCCCTACCGTCTCGTCGTCGACCGGGGGCTGCGGTCGTGGCTGTGCCTGCGGTTGTGGCTGCTGCTGAGGTGCGTACGCGCCGTACAGCTGCTCGTAAGTCGGCTCCGGCGGCCGCTGCTCCCCGTACCAGTCGCGGGCGTACCCCTCCGGGTCGTACCACTCCTGCTCCTGGGGCTGCTCCGGCTGCGGCGGCGGCGCGGGCTGCGGCTCAGGCTGCGGCTCAGGCTCGGCGGGTCCGCTGCGGAACCACGGCGAGGGGTGCTGCCCTTGCTGCCCCTGCTGACCCGGCAGCGGATCGGTCAGCGGATCGGCAAGGTGATCGACAGCCGCTTCGAACGCCCCGGGCTCCTCAAACGCCCCAGGCTCCCCGTACGACGCGTACTGCTCGTCGTACGGAACTCCGGAGGAATCGCGCTCGGGACGCAACGCGGTCACGCCGTGGCCCTGCCCACCACCGGGGCCAGCCCACTCGACCTGCCGATGGCCCCTGCGTCCCCGCACTCCACCAGCCAGTTGGCGAGCATGCGGTGGCCGTGCTCGGTGAGCACCGACTCGGGGTGGAACTGCACGCCCTCGACCGGCAGTTCACGGTGGCGCAGGCCCATGATGATGCCGTCCTCCGTGCGCGCGGTCACTTCCAGCTCGGCGGGAACCGTGGCCGGCTCGGCGGCGAGCGAGTGGTAGCGCGTCGCGATGAACGGTGACGGCAGCCCCGCGAAGACACCCTTGCCCTCGTGGACCACCGGAGACGTCTTGCCGTGCAGCAGCTCCGGCGCACGGTCCACCACTCCGCCGTACGCCACCGCCATCGACTGCATGCCGAGGCAGACGCCGAACACGGGCACACCGGTGCCGGCGCAGTGCCGCACCATGTCGACGCAGACACCCGCCTGCTCGGGCGTGCCGGGGCCCGGCGAGAGCAGGACTCCGTCGAAGCCGTCCTGCGCGTGGCGCAGCTCGACCTCGTCGTTGCGCAGGACCTCGCACTCGGCGCCGAGCTGGTAGAGGTACTGGACGAGGTTGAAGACGAAGCTGTCGTAGTTGTCGACCACGAGGATGCGGCCCGGCCGCCCGACGATGCTCACTGGCCGTCCACCGTCACATCGTTGAAGGGAAGCAGCGGCTCGGCCCAGGGGAAGACGTACTGGAAGAGCACGTAGACCACAGCGAAGACGAGCACCAGCGAAAGCAGCGCCCTTACCCATGCGTTTCCCGGCAGATGCCGCCAGATCCAGCCGTACATGCCGTCCCTTCCGTAGCCGTACGGCACCAGACTAACGGCGTAGTGCCTCCGGTTTCCCGGCCTCGACGGGCTGGGTGGCATCGAGGTGCGCCCAGACGATCAACCGGTGGCTGTGTCCCCACTCTGGTTCACAGGTCGTAAGGGTGAGGTAACGGCCCGGCCCGTCGTACCCGGACTTGCGAGGCACCGCGTCGATGACCCCCGTGTCACCGGGCAGCGTCTTGTAGGGCTTGTTGTCGATGCGGTACGTGAACCACGTGGTGCCGTCGGTCAGGACCACGGCGTCGTCCGGCCGCAGCTTCGGGAAGTCCTTGAACGGGTCTCCGTACGTGCGGCGATGGCCGGCCACGGAGAAGTTGCCCTTCTGGCCGAGCTGCGCGGTGTCTCCGTAGTGGCCGAGGCCCTTCTTGAGGGTCTCGGTTCCGGTGCCCTGGAGCACCGGCTTGTTCCACGTGAAACCAAGCCGCGGGATGTACATCACGGCGAAGGCCTTGCCGTCCTCGTAGGGGCCGGGCTTCTTCGGAGTGCTCTCGGTGGGCTTGTCGTCCGTCCCGGAGGGCACCGATCCCTGCGCCCACCGGTCCTGCAGCGTGTCGATCTGGCTGTCCATGGCGTTGTCGGCCTTCACGCCGGTCCAGAACAGGACGTACACCACGAAGAGCACGATCAACGTGCCGACGGTGATGCACAGTTCGCTGAACGTCCTGACGAGCACTCGCACCGACACAGGCTCCCCCAGCGGCTTACTCCACGGGCTTCGCGTAGTGGAGATCCACTGTGCCCGAGTAGCCGGGAAGAGTCATCGCCCCGTCGTCGTCGACTTTCCAGCCGAGACCGTACGCGTTCACGTACAGCATGTAGTTCTGGATCTCCGGGGACGAGGCGAGCGCCGTCTTGAGCTTCTCCGGGTCACCTACCGCGGTCACCTTGTACGGGGGCGAGTAGACACGGCCCTGGAGGATCAGGGTGTTTCCCACGCAACGGACGGCGCTGGTCGAGATGAGCCGCTGGTCCATGACCTTGATGCCCTCGGCGCCGCCCTGCCAGAGCGCGTTGACCACGGCCTGGAGGTCCTGCTGGTGGATGACCAGGTCGTTCGGCTGGGGCTCGGGGTAGCCGGGGAGCTTGGCGGTGGCGTTCGGCGGGGCGTCGGCGAGGGTGACGGAAACCGCCTCGCCGCTGAGTTTCTTGGTGCCCGCGTTCTTCTCCAGGGCCTTGAGCCGCGCGTCGTCGGCCTTCGTGCCGCCGTTGTCGCGCTCGGCCAGGGATTCGACGTCGTCGCGCAGCGTGCCGTTGGACTCGTCCAGCTTGCCGTTCTTGTGGCTGCGCTCCTCGATCAGGTCGGAGAGCTTCAGGAGCGAGGCGTCGGTGCGGATGTTCGTGCCCTTGGCCGTGTTGAAGCTGGTGAAGAAGATGAGGCCCGCGAGCGCGAAAACGGCGGCCGTCAGCAACCGGACCGGCCGCCAGCGGGGGCGGCGACCCGGACCTGTGGGGGAGTCGGCGGAATTGCTCAACGTACCCTTATCTCCTTCAGCGCCGCGGAAGCACTACGCTAACGGACGCCCGGGGGAGGGCTCAGCTCCCCGTATCGACAGGAGAGACCCTCGTGCCGAAGTCACGGATCCGCAAGAAGGCCGACGATTACACCCCGCCCGCCAAGAAGGCGACGAACATCAAGCTGACCAGTCGCAGCTGGGTGGCCCCGGTGATGCTCGCGATGTTCCTCATCGGGCTCGCCTGGATCGTCGTCTTCTACGTCACCGACGGCAAGCTGCCGATCGACCCGCTGGGCAACTGGAACATCGTGGTCGGCTTCGGCTTCATCGCTGCGGGGTTCGGCGTCTCCACACAGTGGAAGTAGCGCCCCTCCCGCGGGGCTGAACGCAAGCCTTGCCCTGAGTTATCCACAGCGCTATCCACATCCCGGCGCTGTCTGGGGAAAAGAAAGACGATCTGTGGATAACCCTCGCGGCGTTGACGCCGGTATGACTGGCTGATCGCCCGCAAGCCCTCACAGGCCCCTTGTCCCTCCTGGGGAAACCCAGGTCAGGGACAAGGGGCACTGTTGTTCCCCACAGAATGCACAAGCGTGGGCACACGCTGTGGACAACCTCGGCCATCGGTCGCCATGTGTGAGCGTCAGACGAGCTGAGCGGTCCTGATGAGCACGGCCGCGAGGACCACGACAAGCACCACCGCGCAGGTCCCCCACTGCACGAGCGCCCGCCGCTCGCGGGGCGCGTGCACCATCCCGTACGCGATCGCGACACCGGCGACCAGACCGCCGACGTGCGCCTCCCAGGCGATGCCGCTCCAGGTGAAGGTGAAGAGCATGTTCAGCGCGAGCAGCGCGATGACGGGCCGCATGTCGTAGTTCAGCCGCCGCATCAGGACCGCGGTCGCGCCGAGCAGGCCGAAAATCGCCCCGGAAGCCCCGAGCGAGGCCTCGTCCGACGCCGCGACGACGTAGGTCAGCGCGCCTCCCGCCAGGCCGGACAGTACGTACAGCGCGAGATAGCGGGCGCGTCCGAGCGCCGCTTCCAGCGGGCCGCCGAGCCACCACAGGCCGAGCATGTTGAACGCGATGTGCCAGATCTCCTGGTGCGTGAACATCGACGTGACCAGGCGGTACCACTGGCCTCCGGCGACGCCTTCCGTCGGCACCCAGGGCTGGGGCGGCCACGCCCCGATCAGGAACAGTTCATTGACCAGGCGGTCGCCCATGGCGAGGACGGCGATGAACACCGCGACATTCAGGCCGAGCAGGATCTTGGTGACAAGACGCGGGTCCGTGGCGATCGAGCCACCGGCGATGGTGCGCGGCTGGTTCGCCGCGGGGGCGTGACCGGTGCCCGAACCCTCGCGCACACACTCCGGGCACTGGAAGCCGACCGAAGCGCTGATCATGCACTCCGGGCAGATCGGCCGCTCGCAGCGCGCACAGCTGATGCCGGTCTCGCGGTCCGGATGCCGGTAGCAGCCGGGCAGGTTCGTTGCGTCCTGTGGCCCCTGCGGGCTTCCTGGTGCCTGGTCCATGGGGTCCCCTCAATGTCCGTACGAAGGCATAGCTATGCGCGCGTAGCGAACGCACCGCCCCGCCCTTCCTTACGGATGGGCGGGGCGGTTTGGTTCCCTCGCGGGGTGCGCCGGTGTCAGGCGGCGCGGGTCTCGATGACGACGGACTCGATGACCACGTCGTTCACGGGACGGTCGGTGCGCGGGTTGGTCTGCGTGGCGGCGATCTCGTCGACGACCTTCTGGCTCGCCGGGTCCGTGACCTCGCCGAAGATCGTGTGCTTGCGCGTGAGCCAGGCAGTCGGAGAAACCGTCACGAAGAACTGGGAGCCGTTGGTGCCCGGGCCCGCGTTGGCCATGGCGAGCAAGTAGGGCTTGTCGAAGGCGAGGTCGGGGTGGAACTCGTCCTCGAACTCGTAGCCGGGGCCGCCCGTGCCGTTGCCCAGCGGGTCGCCGCCCTGGATCATGAAGCCGCTGATGACGCGGTGGAAGACCGTGCCGTCGTAGAGCCGGTCCGTGGTCTTCTTTCCGGTCTCCGGGTGAACCCACTCGCGCTCACCCTGGGCGAGCTCGACGAAGTTCTTGACCGTCTTCGGCGTGTGGTTGGGGTGCAACAGCACCTCGATGTCGCCTCGGTTGGTCTTCAGGGTGGCGTAAAGCTGCTCGGCCACGGTCTGCCTTCCGTTGTCTTCTATGACGTACCGATCCTCCCACGGACCGGATTCCGTCGAGTAGTCACCGAGTGGGCGCGCGCCGCGACGATCCGTGGCATTGTCGGCAAAGCACTCTCCTTGTACCGATTTGATCAAAATGATCGCACCCGGATGCCCGGCTGCGTCATGCCTCGGAGCGATCCGGAAGGCATGATCCTTGAAAGGGTGGAAAGGTGACATACCTATAAGCCACCGAGGAGGAGGATCCTGTGACCCGCATCGACAGCGTGCGCGCCGCGACCGGTTCGGCTAAGGACAGCGTGCGGCATGCCGCGGAGGCGGTGGCCCCATACGCCGGAACTGCCAAGGAACAGGCCGTTCATTACGCGCATGAAAGCCGTGCACGCCTCGCGCCCAAGGTGTCGCAGGCCGCCGAGCAAGCCCGTGTGCAGTACGGCGCTCATGTCGGCCCGCGCATCGAGCAGGCTCGTGCGCATGTGCCGCCGAAGGTCGACCACGCCGCGCACGAGGCCGCTGTCCGCACCCGCAAGGCCGCCAAGCAGACCCGCAAGGCAGCCCAGCAGGCCGCCGACTACTCGAAGCCGCGGATCGAGCACGCCGTGGCCGCGGCCCAGCCCGTCCGTGAGGAGGCGGCGTCCCGCGGTGCCGCGGCGCTCGCCGCACTGCGCGGCGAGGTCTCTCCCAAGGAGATCCAGCGGCTGGTCCGCAAGCACAACCGCCGGGCTCGCGCCGGGCGTCTCGCCAAGGGCCTCGTGGTCCTGGGCGTGGTGGCCGGCGGTGCGGTCGCCGCCTGGAAGTGGTGGGACAAGCAGGCGAACCCGGACTGGCTCGTCGAGCCGCCGGCGGCGACGGAGGTCCCCGACAGCGCACCGCTGACCTCGGTCGACGGCAGCGGTCAGGCCTCCCTCGACCCCGAGGTCCAGGCCAAGCAGGCCGAGTCCGAGGCCGCGAAGGGCGACGACCTGCGCTGACGCTTCTGCATCACTGATGAACGCCGTAGGGCGGGATCACCTCAGCTGAGGTGATCCCGCCCTACGGCGTTTCTGTGGAGCCTAGGAGATTCGAACTCCTGACATCTGCCTTGCAAAGGCAGCGCTCTACCAACTGAGCTAAGGCCCCGAAAAAGGTGCACCCAGCCGGAAGGATCTCGCTCCGGTGGGCGACGCAGACCAGAGTACCGGGTCTCCCCCCGGATCTCGCAAAAGGATTGGGGGTCCCGGTGAACGACCACGCTCCGTAAGATGCTCGGCGTGGTTCGCGGCAGCGAACCACGGTTTTTGGGGAAGCGATGGGGAGACGCAATGGACGCCGCACAACAAGAGACGACCGCGAGAGCACGAGAGCTCCAGCGGAACTGGTACGGGGAGCCGCTGGGGGCGCTCTTCCGTCGTCTCATCGATGATCTGGGCCTCAACCAGGCACGCCTCGCCGGCGTGCTCGGTCTGTCCGCGCCCATGCTGTCCCAGCTCATGAGCGGACAGCGAGCCAAGATCGGCAACCCCGCGGTCGTCCAGCGCGTCCAGCTCCTCCAGGAGCTGGCGGGCCAGGTCGCCGACGGCAGTGTGAGCGCCGGTGAGGCCACCGACCGCATGGACGAGATCAAGAAGTCCCAGGGCGGCTCCGTCCTGACCAACACCTCGCAGTCGACGACGAGTTCGGGTGCGCCCACGGTGAAACGTGTGGTGCGTGAGATCCAGTCGCTGCTGCGCTCCGTAGCTGCGGCGGGCGACATCATCGATGCAGCGGACTCCCTCGCCCCGACCCACCCGGAACTGGCAGAGTTCCTCCGGGTATACGGCGCCGGACGCACCGCGGACGCGGTCGCCCACTACGAGGCGCACCAGAACTGAGCCGTCGACCGGGCCACCGGGCGGCCCGGAGGGGGAGCAATGCGCGACCATGGGTGAGGTCTTCGCCGGCCGCTACGAACTGGTCGACCCGGTCGGCCGCGGGGGAGTAGGAGCGGTCTGGCGCGCTTGGGACCACCGGCGGCGCCGGTATGTGGCGGCCAAGGTCCTGCAACAGAGCGACGCGCACGCGCTGCTGCGCTTCGTGCGGGAGCAGTCGCTGCGGATCGATCACCCCCATGTGCTCGCGCCGGCCAGCTGGGCCGCCGACGACGACAAGGTCCTGTTCACCATGGCCTTGGTCGCCGGCGGCTCGCTGGCCCATGTGATCGGGGATTACGGCCCGCTGCCGCCCCGCCTGGTCTGCACGCTCCTGGACCAGTTGCTCTCCGGGCTCGCCGCGGTGCACGCCGAGGGGGTCGTGCACCGCGACATCAAGCCCGCCAACATCCTGCTCGAGGCCACCGGCACCGCGCGCCCGCATCTGCGGCTCTCCGACTTCGGCATCTCGATGCGGATGGGCGAGCCGCGGCTGACCGAGACCAACTACGTCGTGGGCACGCCCGGCTACTTCGCGCCCGAGCAAATGCTGGGTGCCGAACCGGACTTCACCGCAGATCTCTTCGCGGTGGGCCTCGTTGCCCTCTATCTGCTGCAAGGCGCCAAGCCGGACGCCAAGGCCCTGATCGAGCATTTCGCCGCGCATGGCACACCTGGGGCGCCGCGGGGCGTTCCGGAGCCGCTGTGGCAGGTCGTCGCCACGCTGCTCCAGCCGGATCCCCAGGCGCGGTTCCGGACCGCCACGGGCGCGCGCAAGGCGCTGAACTCCGCCGTCGAGCTGCTCCCCGAGCCGGGGCCCGACGACGAGCTCGTAGAGATCTTCGATCAACTGGGCCCGCTTCCAACGGGCTTCGGGCCCGACGGCCCCCTCACCACCCCGCCTCAACCGGGCTTCGCTCCCCCCTCCGTACCGCCTCCGCCCCTCTCCGCGCCCCCGACCGGCAGCTTCCCGTCGACACCCCCGCCACCGCACGGCACACCGTCGCGAGGCACGCCGCCGCCGGGCGCTCCACCGCAGGCCACGCCGTCCTCGGGGCAGCCTGTACGGCAGGTGCAGCCGGTGCAGCCGGTGCAACAGATGCAGCCGGAGCAGCACGAACAGCAGGAGTACCAAGCGGAGGCCCAGCCCAGGCAGCAACCGCCGACACCTCCCCCTCCTCCCGTTCAGTCCCCGCACGTCCCCTCCCCCCAACCGCTCTCGACCCCGGCCCCAGCTCCGGTCCCGGCCCAAGTCCCGGCTTACTTCCCCTCGCAGCTCCCGGCCCCTACACCGTCACACTCTGTAATGGCATCGGCGCACCACGTATCCGCCCCTACTTATCCGTACACCGCTCACGCCCCACAGGTTCCACTCCAGCAGCGACCGGCTCCGCACCGCCAGACGCGACCGAAACGACCGGGACCGCCTCCGAAAGTGGCGATCCCCATGCTGCTGGCCGCTCTGGCGTGTTTCGCGGTGGGCATCTGGGCCCTCACTCAGATCTGACCCGGACCAGCCACCCGGCCAAGCCACCCGCACCTACCAGGCCGGTGGCGGCCCGAACTGCGTGGACGATCCCGATGTACCCGTCGAACCCGCAGCCGACGAAGCCGACGCGGACGCCCTCGCCCTCCTCCGCCCGACCAGCGTCCACACACCAAGGATCATCAGCAGTAAGGACCCAGCACCGAACCCACCGGCGGCAACCACCTTCATGCCGGCACCGCCGCTGTCCCCTCCCCCGGCGCCCCGCTCGCTCCCGCCTCCGGCGCCCACGTCCCCCCGGGCCGCCGCGTCCTTGTCCTCGCCGGTGACGCTGAACTCATCAGCGGGCCGCGCCGTCCCCACGTACGGCGGTCCCGTCTTCGCCGCGCCGTCGACATTCACCCGCAGCGTCAGATCGAGCGGCCCCTCGCCGAACTGCCGGGCGACCTTCGGATTGAGATGGACCGAGAGGTAATACCAACCGGCGAACCGTGTTTCGGCCACGCCATCGACCGGGGAGTAACGGTTCTCGTACGCAACGGGGGCCAGTGGTTTCAGCGCGGTCGACTTCTGTTGGCCGTCGTACGCCGTGTCGGCGTCATCGATGTGCGCGCGCACCGGATTGGCCAGTGACATCACGAGCGCCGACGTGACGTACTCGTCCGCGCCCCCGCTCGCACTGCCCAGCTCGGCGCTGGCGGAGATCTGCTGACCCCAGTCGACCGGTACACGGTAGAAGAGGGTCTGGCCAGGTTTGATCCGGTCACCCCAGACGCCTGCTCCCAGCGCCCGCGCGTCGTTGAAGCCCGTGCCGCCCCTGCGCTCCTTGCGCACACCGCCGGGAGGCGTGGGCGAGGCGGAGTTCCACGCGCCGGGCGGCGCCGTGGAGGCGCTCTTGCCCACTCCGGGCTCCGAGACGACACGCAGCTCCGTGTCCCACGTCTCCGTACTGGAGCCGGGATCGCTGTTCCGCTCGACCACTACGTAGTACGTGCCGGCCACCTCGCACCGGTTCGCGGCGGGGCCGACCGCCCGTGCCGCCCAGGCGGAGATGGGCCGCGGGCTCTGCGACGTACCGAATCGCGCGTCTCCGGAGTTGCAGTTGTTGCCGTTCGTGTCCTGTAAGGACACCTCCAGGCCGTCCCCGTAGGCGACCTTGGCGTCAAGCCCGGGAACGGCGGTGGCGGAGACGTACACGGTCTCGCGGGCGTCCAACTGCACCTGGTAGTAGAGCTTGCCCCCGCGCGCGAGGGAGCTCTTGTACGTCGACCCGGGCGTGAGCCGCACGCTGTCCATGCTGTTCTGCGCGCCGTCGACCGCCACGGACCCTTCGGCGAAGGTGTACGGGCTCCGGTCAGGGCTCGGGCCCGACGGGCCCTCCGCCGCGGCCATCCCCTGGACCGGGAACGCCATCACCGCGCACAACGCCGCTCCCACAACCGGCATCGCCCGGCCCCCGCACAGCCGCCCCATCACACGCCACCCCTCCCCAGAGCCCCGGTCGTCCCGCCCACTATGCCCAGGCGGAAGCCCGACAACCTTTGCTCACACCGGACAGGGGCTTGCGTGAGCAAACCCGAAGGGCCGGGAGACCGTAGAGATCCGGACAGCACAGGGCCCCGGCCGCAGAAGCGGCCGGGGCCCTGTGAAGAGACTGTTGTCCGTACTCACGAACCCGTGGGCACGGAGTCAGTCGCCTCCGTCCACAGATCCTGCTCGGCGCGATCCGCCTGGATCTGGCGGTACACGAGGAGCCCGCCGATGGCGGCCAGTGCGACCACAAGAAGCTTCTTCACCGCGCGACCTCGTCTTTCTTGACGTAAGGGACTTCTGGCGCCCGACTATACACACCGATCGATACCGATCGGTGACCTGGATCCACCCCAACTCCCGCCCCGAACACAGCAGTCGATTCGGGTGCGGCCACTCTCCGGCCACTCACGGCCCATCGCGACACGCGCCGCTCTCGACCTCGCCCGGAGCTCTCCCAGGCCCTCCAAGGGCCTTTTACGGCCATCCGGGTGGTGTTCATCTGAACATCGACGCGCCACGAGCGTCGGTCCCCCACTCTCGGCCCCACATACACATCATGAGGAAAGTACGCAAATCGCCCAACCCGAAAGTGAGACGCCATGACCGGCACCAAGGCCATGAAGCTGTGGACCACGCTCATCACCGCCTTCCTCGCACTCTTCGCCACGCTGGGATTCACCACGACGGCAACGGCGGCCACGCCGGTACAGCAGGCCACGGAAACGTGCAAGAGCACGCCGACCATGACGGCCCCACTCGCGGCCTACTGGGCAGCAGCGTACGAACGGTCCCTGCCGCCCACGATGAAGCAGCGCATCCGCGCCGAGGCCCACGGATCGTCCCCGAGCTGCCGCCACCTCCCCACGGACGACACGGAGACGGCCGCTGAGGCCCACGTCCATCCGGGCGGGCTCGCCGCGGAGCCGTAGTCACACCCCGGCCATCCCGGCCGCCCTCCCCCAGGGACCCCACAGACACGAAGAAGACCCCCAGCCGATACGGGCTGGGGGTCTTCTTCGTGTCTGTGGGGCTAACAGGATTTGAACCTGTGGCCTCATCCTTATCAGGGATGCGCTCTAACCAACTGAGCTATAGCCCCGCCGCGCTGCGGTGTGTCCCGCGCGCTGACCTCTGAAGATTAGCGCACGTGCGGGCCAGTCCCAAAATCGATACCTCCGCGGGCACCGCACAGGCCGTGACACGCAACAGGGCCCCGCCCTCAGCGGGCGGGACCCTGGCCGCGAAGACCCCCGGCACAGAGCGCCGGAGGGCGGTAAAAGCAAGGACATGCGGCGATGCGGACACGAGGAACGCGGAAGAAAGAGCTACGGGAAGAGGGCGAGAACTACTCGTCCTCGGCCAGCGTCAGCTCGACGCCGCCCACGAAGCCCGCGGAGAGGTTGTAGATGAAGGCGCCGAGCGTCGCGAGCGCCGTGGCGAGGACCACGTCGATGACCGCGATGATCGTCGTGAACATCAGGACGCGCGGCAGCGACAGGAAGGACTGCAGGTCGAAGCCGTTGGACTCGTTCGAGCCCGTCGCCTCCGAGATCGTGCCGCCCACCGTGGAGAAGACGCCCATGGCGTCCATGACCATCCACAGCACGGCGGCAGCAACGATCGTGCAGATGCCGAGCGCGATGGAGAGCAGGAAGCTGACCTTCATCACCGACCACGGGTCGGCCTTGGCCACCCGCAGCCGCGCCTTGCGCGTACGAGGCGTCGTGCGCGCCCCCGTCCGCGGCCTGCGCACGGAACCCGTCTGGGAGTTCTGCTGATAGGCCTGCGGCGGGTGGTACGGCTGGGACGCCTGCTGCTGGGGCTGGCGCTCACCGGGCAGAGCACCGGTGGCGTTCTGGGACCCTTGGCCCCCTGGGGAGCCGTCGGCGTACTGCGCTGACTGAGCCGGCTGCGGCCCTCGGGTGTCGGTCACGGTTCCCCCCTGGGATCCACGGGACTCATGCGAGTCGGGAGAGTCAGTGGCGGAGCCACGGACACCGTCTGTACCGGCTGGGCCGGTTCCACTTGCCCCGGCGCCCGTGGCTCCACTCACGATGACTCTCTCCTCGCGCTACTCGGCCGCGGACTCCGTGCCCTCGTCCGTACCGACGGCCGGCTCGCCGTCGGCCGATTCGACGACGATGTCTCCGTCGACTTCCTCAGCCTCGCGCCCGGCCTCGGCGTTACGAGCGATACCGACCACGGCATCGCGCTTGCCCAGGTTGATCAGTTGGACGCCCATGGTGTCACGGCCCGTCTCCCTGACCTCGTTGACTCGCGTACGAATCACACCGCCGCTCAGGGTGATGGCGAGGATCTCGTCGGTCTCCTCCGTCACCAGCGCCCCCACGAGTTCGCCGCGGTCCTCCACGATCTTGGCGGCCTTGATTCCGAGGCCACCGCGACCCTGGACGCGGTACTCGTCGACGTTGGTCCGCTTCGCGTAACCGCCGTCGGTTGCGGTGAAGACGAAAGTACCCGGCCTGACGACATTCATCGAGAGCAGTTCGTCGCCACCGCGGAAACTCATTCCCTTGACGCCCGACGTCGCGCGGCCCATGGGACGCAGCGCCTCGTCCGTCGCGGTGAACCTGATCGACTGCGCCTTCTTGCTGATGAGCAGCAGATCGTCCTCGGAGGAGACCAGCTCGGCACCGATCAGCTCGTCGTCCTTGCCGTCGTCCGTCTCGCGGAGGTTGATGGCGATGACACCACCGGAGCGAGGCGAGTCGTAGTCCTTGAGCGGCGTCTTCTTCACGAGGCCGCCCTTGGTGGCGAGAACCAGGTAGGGCACCGCTTCGTAGTCACGGATCGCGAGGATTTCGGCGATCTGCTCGTCCGGCTGGAAGGCGAGCAGGTTCGCCACGTGCTGGCCGCGGGCCTCGCGGCCGGCGTCGGGCAGCTCATACGCCTTCGCGCGGTAGACCCGGCCCTTGTTCGTGAAGAACAGCAGCCAGTGGTGGGTCGTCGACACGAAGAAGTGGTCGACGATGTCGTCCTGCTTCAGTTTCGTGCCGCGCACGCCCTTGCCGCCGCGCTTCTGCGAGCGGTAGTCCTCCGTCTTGGTGCGCTTGATGTAGCCGCCGCGCGTGATGGTGACGACGATGTCCTCTTCGGCGATCAGGTCCTCCATGGACATGTCGCCGTCGAAGGGCACGAGCGCCGAACGGCGGTCCTCGCCGAACTTGTCGACGATCGCCGCGAGCTCCTCGCTGATGATCTGGCGCTGCCGCTCGGGCGAGGCCAGGATCGCGTTGTACTCGTTGATCTTCGCCTGCAGTTCGTCGTGCTCGGCGACGATCTTCTGGCGCTCCAGGGCGGCGAGCCGGCGCAGCTGCATCTCGAGGATGGCGTTGGCCTGGATCTCGTCGATCGAGAGCAGGCCCATCAGGCCCTCTCGCGCGACGTCGACCGTCTGGCTGGCCCGGATGAGCGCGATGACCTCGTCGATCGCGTCCAGGGCCTTGAGCAGGCCGCGCAGGATGTGGGCCCGCTCCTCGGCCTTGCGCAGCCGGTACTTCGTACGCCGGACGATGACCTCGACCTGGTGCGTCACCCAGTGCCGGATGAAGGCGTCCAGGGAGAGCGTGCGCGGCACGCCGTCGACCAGGGCCAGCATGTTGGCGCTGAAGTTCGACTGCAGGTCGGTGTGCTTGTAGAGGTTGTTCAGCACGACCTTGGCGACCGCGTCCCGCTTCAGGACGACGACGAGGCGCTGGCCCGTGCGCGAGGACGTCTCGTCGCGGACGTCGGCGATGCCGCCGACCTTGCCGTCCTTGACCAGGTCGGCGATCTTCTGCGCGAGGTTGTCGGGGTTGGTCTGGTAGGGGAGCTCGGTGACCACCAGGCACTGGCGGTTCTGGATCTCCTCGACCGCGACGACCGCGCGCATCGTGATGGAGCCACGGCCCGTGCGGTACGCCTCCTCGATGCCCTTACGGCCCACTACTAGTGCGCCGGTGGGGAAATCGGGGCCCTTGATGCGCTCGATCAGTGCGTCGAGCAGTTCCTCGTGCGAGGCGTCCGGGTGCTCGAGTGCCCACTGCGCGCCCGCCGCGACCTCGCGGAGGTTGTGCGGCGGGATGTTGGTGGCCATGCCGACCGCGATGCCCGCCGAACCGTTGATCAGCAGGTTCGGGAAGCGCGCCGGCAGGACCGTCGGCTCCTGGTTGCGGCCGTCGTAGTTGTCCGTGAAGTCGACGGTCTCCTCGTCGATGTCACGGACCATCTCCATGGCCAGCGGCGCCATCTTGCACTCGGTGTACCGCATGGCGGCCGCCGGGTCGTTGCCCGGGGAGCCGAAGTTGCCGTTGGAGTCCACCAGGGGCATCCGCATCGACCACGGCTGGGCCAGGCGGACCAGGGCGTCGTAGATGGAGGAGTCGCCGTGCGGGTGGTAGGTGCCCATGACGTCGCCGACGACGCGGGCGCACTTGTAGAAGCCCTTCTCGGGGCGGTACCCGCCGTCGTACATCGCGTACAGGACGCGGCGGTGTACGGGCTTCAGGCCGTCCCGTACGTCGGGCAGCGCGCGCGAGACGATGACGGACATCGCGTAGTCGAGGTAGGAGCGCTGCATCTCCGTCTCGAGCCCGACGGGCTCGACACGCAGGCCCACGCCGGGAACAGCGGGCTCCTCTTCGGGCATCACAGGGGTGTTCTCGTCGGCCATTGCTGGTCAAAGTCCTTTCGAGGTGCGGCTTGTACGGGCCGACTCAGATGTCGAGGAAACGGACGTCCTTGGCGTTGCGCTGAATGAACGAGCGCCGTGCCTCGACGTCCTCTCCCATCAGCACCGAGAAGAGGTCGTCGGCCTGTGCCGCGTCGTCCAGGGTCACCTGGCCGAGAACGCGGTGGTCCTGGTCCATCGTCGTGATGCGCAGCTCCTCGGCGTTCATCTCACCGAGACCCTTGAAGCGCTGGACCGAGTCGTCCCTGATGCGCTTGCCCGCCTGACGGCCGAGCTCGACCAGCGCGTCGCGCTCACGGTCCGAGTACGCGTACTGGAAGTCGTCCCTGCTCCACTTGATCTTGTAGAGCGGCGGGCGCGACAGGTAGACGTGGCCGGACTCGACGAGTGGCCGCATGAAGCGGAACAGGAAGGTCAGGAGCAGGGTGTTGATGTGCTGGCCGTCGACGTCGGCGTCCGCCATCAGGATGATCTTGTGATAGCGGAGCTTCTCGATGTCGAAGTCCTCGTGCACGCCCGTGCCGAAGGCCGAGATCAGGGCCTGGACTTCCTGGTTCTGCAGGATCTTGTCGATCCGCGCCTTCTCGACGTTCAGGATCTTGCCTCGGATGGGCAGGATCGCCTGGTACATCGGGTTACGGCCGGACTTCGCCGAACCACCGGCGGAGTCGCCCTCGACGATGAAGATCTCGCACTTCGTCGGGTCGTTCGACTGGCAGTCGCTGAGCTTTCCGGGCAGGGAGGCCGATTCGAGCAGCCCCTTGCGACGGGTCAGGTCACGCGCCTTGCGGGCTGCGACGCGGGCCGTGGCGGCCTGGATGCCCTTGCGGATGATGTCCGCGGCCTCATTCGGATTGCGGTCGAACCAGTCCGTGAGGTGCTCGTGCACGACCTTCTGCACGAAGGTCTTCGCCTCGGTGTTGCCCAGCTTGGTCTTGGTCTGGCCCTCGAACTGCGGCTCGCCCAGCTTCACCGAGATGATGGCCGTCAGTCCCTCGCGGATGTCCTCACCCGTGAGGTTGTCGTCCTTCTCGCGCAGCAGCTTCTTCTCGCGCGCGTACCGGTTGACCAGGCCCGTCAGAGCGGCCCTGAAGCCCTCCTCGTGCGTACCGCCCTCATGCGTGTGGATCGTGTTCGCGAAGGAGTAGACACCTTCGGTGTACTGCGAGTTCCACTGCATCGCGATCTCGGCCGAGAGCATGCGCTCCTTGTCCTCGGCCTCGACGTCGATGACGGTCGGGTGGATCATCTCTCCCTTACGGGAGTTGAGGTACTTCACGAAGTCGACGATGCCGCCTTCGTAGTGGTACGTCACCGTGCGGGCCTCGGCGGCCTCGTCGTCGGTGGCCTCGGCCGAGTCCGCACCCGCCGTCGCCTTCGCCGAATCGCGCTCATCAGTGAGTTTGATGGTCAAACCCTTGTTGAGGAACGCCATCTCCTGGAAGCGCCGTGCCAGCGTCTCGAAGGAGTACTCGGTCGTCTCGAAGACGTCCGGGTCGGCCCAGAAGGTGACCGTGGTGCCCGAGTCCTCGACCGGCTCGTGCTTGGCGAGCGGGGCCGTCGGCACACCCAGCTTGTAGTCCTGGGTCCAGCGGTAGCCGTCGGTCCTGATGTCGACGGCGAGCTTCGTCGACAGTGCGTTCACTACAGAGACACCGACGCCGTGCAGACCACCGGAGACCGCGTATCCGCCGCCGCCGAACTTTCCGCCCGCGTGCAGCACGGTGAGCACGACCTCGACGGCCGGCTTCTTCTCGACGGGGTGGATGCCCACCGGGATGCCTCGGCCGTTGTCGATGACGCGTACGCCACCGTCGGCGAGGATCGTGACGTCGATGGTGTCCGCGTGCCCGGCGAGGGCCTCGTCGACGGAGTTGTCGACGACCTCTTGCACGAGGTGGTGCAGGCCACGCTCACCGGTCGACCCGATGTACATGCCAGGCCGCTTGCGGACCGCGTCCAGACCCTCGAGGACGGTGATCGCGCTGGCGTCGTACAAGGCTGTGACCTCGCCGTTCTCGCCAGCGACGGTAGACGGGATGTTCTCGTTGGGGTTGCCGGAATCGGCCACGAAGCGCCCTTTCTGGCACAGCACAAGCCAAGCACCCGGCCGTGGCCGGAGCGGCTGCGTCGTTCAGCGATAGTCAGCGTTGTTCTATGCGCCCCACAGGTGGGGCGGGATTAGCTTCCAGTCTACCGGTAGCGCCGACAGTGATGGGGGTTTGCCGGTACCTGAGTCCGCATGTGCCGTCCTGAAGCGGCATCCTCCGACTCCCCATATACGGAGCGGGGCCCTAGGAGGCTCACAGCGGCACTCAGCGCTTCGGGGTGTCAACCTTGAGCTACCACCCGGTACGGCCTCAGCCGTAGGTGTCCCCGGGGCCCGTGCTGCCCGGTGCGCGCAAGGGTCCGAAGCGCCGCGTGGGGCCGCTGGGACCGAGGACTTTGATGAGGCGCACGGTGCCGTGGCCCAGGTCCTCGTTGAGGCGCGCGACCAGCTGCGGGGCCAGCAGGCGCAGGTTCGTCGCCCAGGCAGTGGAATCGCACTGCACGGTCAGGACGCGCTCGTTCTCGTCGTACCGCTGTGGCACGCAGTGATTGGCCAGGTCCTCGCCGACGATCTGCGGCCAGCGGCCCATCACACCGCCGACCGCGGCCGGTGTCTCCCAGCCGCGCTCGGTGATCAAGCGGTTGATGGCGGAGCCGAGCGGCTGCGGGTCACGCCCGTCGGCGCGTGCGCCGGAGCGTAGACCGCCTCTGCGGGCCTGTTTCTTCTGCTGGGCGGCGTCCCCACGCGCGCGTGCCTGTTCCTTGGCGGCGCGCAGGGCGACCCGGGCGAGGTCGACACCGGAAGGCTCGGGCGTCTTCGGCTTCTCCTTGGGAGCGTCCCGAGGCGCGTCGTTGGCGGGCTCTTCGGCGCTCATGCGCGCTCCCGGCTCAGGCGGGTCATACGCGCTCCACCGCGCCGTCCGCGACCGCGAACCGTGCCCCGGCGAGCACGCCCGGCACGTCGTCGTCCACCGCGGCCGTGACCAGGACCTGCTCGCCCGGCGCCACCAGCTCCGCGAGCCGCTCCCGGCGGCGCGCGTCGAGCTCCGCGAACACGTCGTCCAGGACGAGCACGGGTTCGTTCCCCTCGGCGCGCAGGAGGTCGTACGAGGCGAGGCGCAGCGCCAGGGCGTACGACCAGGACTCGCCATGGCTCGCGTACCCCTTGGCGGGGAGCTGGCCCAGCTTCAGGAGCAGGTCGTCGCGGTGCGGGCCGACCAGCGTCACGCCCCGCTCGATCTCCTGCTTGCGGACCTCTTCCAGGGCGGCGATCAACTGCTCGTACAGAGCCTCGCGCGTATGGCCGTCGCCCGGCGCGGACGGCTTGTACTCAAGGGTGACGGGTCCGCCGCCGGGTGCCAGCTGTTCGTACGCCTTGTCGGCGAGCGGCTGCAGTGCGGCGATCAGGTCGAGCCGCTGCGTGAGCAGTTCGGCGCCCACGCGCGCGAGGTGCTGGTCCCAGACGTCGAGTGTGGACAGGTCCATGGAGCGCCCGCCGTGCCGCCGGGCCAGGGCCGCCGACTTCAGGAGGGTGTTGCGCTGCTTCAGCACCCGGTCGTAGTCGGAGCGCACGCCCGCCATCCGCGGGGAGCGGGCCGTGATCAGCTCGTCGAGGAACCGCCGGCGCTCACCCGGGTCGCCCTTGATCAGCGCGAGATCCTCGGGTGCGAACAGCACCGTGCGCACGATTCCCAGTACGTCACGGGGCTTGACCTGCGAGGATCTGTTGATGCGGGCGCGGTTGGCCTTGCCCGGGTTGAGTTCGAGCTCGACCAGCTGCTGGCGCTCGCCCTGCCGGACCGCGGCCCGGACGACGGCTCGCTCGGCGCCCATGCGCACCAGTGGCGCGTCCGAGGAAACCCGGTGGCTGCCGAGCGTGGCGAGATAGCCGACGGCCTCCACGAGGTTCGTCTTGCCCTGGCCGTTGGGGCCCACGAACGCGGTGACGCCCGGATCGAGAGGGACCTCGACCCGGGCGTACGAGCGGAAGTCGGCCAGCGACAGATGCGTGACATGCATGGTGTGCGCCGACCTCCCCCGGCTTGCTTCTCTTGCTGAGAGGCCTGTGGGAAACAGCTGATGTTCCCCACAGGCTGTGGATCAGTTCTCGCTCTTGGACTCGACCGCGTGGCCACCGAACTGGTTGCGCAGCGCCGCGATCATCTTCATCTGCGGAGAGTCGTCCTGCCGCGAGGCGAAGCGGGCGAAGAGCGAGGCCGTGATCGCGGGCAGCGGCACGGCGTTGTCGATGGCGGCTTCCACCGTCCACCGGCCCTCGCCGGAGTCCTGCGCGAAGCCGCGCAGCTTCGCCAGGTGCTCGTCGTCGTCCAGGGCGTTGACCGCGAGGTCGAGCAGCCAGGAACGGATGACCGTGCCCTCCTGCCAGGAGCGGAAGACCTCGCGCACGTCCGTGACGGAGTCGACCTTCTCCAGGAGCTCCCAGCCCTCGGCGTAGGCCTGCATCATGGCGTACTCGATGCCGTTGTGGACCATCTTCGAGAAGTGGCCCGCACCGACCTTGCCGGCGTGCACGGAGCCGAAGTCGCCCTCGGGCTTGAGCGCGTCGAAGATCGGCTGGACCTTCTCGATGTCCTTGGCGTCGCCGCCGTACATCAGTGCGTAGCCGTTCTTGAGGCCCCAGACGCCGCCGGAGACGCCGCAGTCGACGAAGCCGATGCCCTTGGCCGCGAGCTCCTCGGCGTGCTTCTCGTCGTCCGTCCAGCGGGAGTTGCCGCCGTCCACGACGACGTCGCCGGGCTGCAGCAGCTCGGCGAGCTCGTCGACGGTGGACTGGGTCGCGGCTCCGGCCGGCACCATCACCCAGACGACGCGCGGACCCTTGAGTTTGCCCACAAGCTCTTCGAGGCTGTGGACATCCGCGACGTCCTGGTTGCGGTCGTATCCGATGACGGTGTGGCCTGCGCGGCGGATGCGCTCGCGCATGTTGCCGCCCATCTTGCCGAGGCCGACGAGACCGAGCTCCATCAGTGGTTCCTTAAGTAGCGATGTGGCGTGGAGGCACCTTCGTACCCGCGTCCGAGCCTACGCCCGGACGCCCGCTCACACCTGTGGGCTCAGCCGCTCAGACGTACGGGCATGATCAGGTACTTGTAGGCCTCGTCGGCCTCCGCGTCCAGGGCCGGCCTGCCGCTCAGGAGCGCGGGCTTCGTCGACGTCGTGAACGACAGCTGGGCGACCGGGGAGTCGATCGCGCTCAGGCCGTCGAGCAGGAATGTCGGGTTGAAGGCGATCGAGACGTCGTCCCCGTCGAGCTGGGCGTCGACCCTTTCCACAGCCTGTGCGTCGTCGCTGGAACCCGCCTCCAGGATCAGCACGCCCTGCTCGAAGCTGAGCCGCACCGGAGTGTTCCGCTCGGCCACCAGGGCCACGCGCTTCACGGCCTCGACGAACGGGGCCGTCTCGATGACCGCGATCGAGTTGAACTCCGTGGGGAAGAGCGTCTTGTACTTCGGCAGGTCGCCCTCGAGGAGACGCGTGGTCGTACGCCGTCCGGCGCCCTCGAAACCGATCAGGCCCTCACCGGCACCGGAGCCGGACAGCGCCAGGGTGACGGTGTCGCCGCTCGTGAGCGCCTTCGCGGTGTCCAGGAGCGTCTTGGCGGGCACCAGGGCGACCGCGGACGCCTCGGGGTTCTCCGGCTTCCACAGGAACTCGCGGACCGCGAAGCGGTAGCGGTCGGTGGAGGCCAGCGTGACCGTGTCGCCCTCGATCTCGATGCGTACGCCGGTCAGGACGGGCAGCGTGTCGTCGCGGCCTGCGGCGATGGCCACCTGCGCGGCGGCCGAGGCGAAGACCTCACCGGGGACCGTGCCGGTCGCGGTGGGCATCTGCGGCAGCGCGGGGTACTCCTCCACAGGAAGTGTGTGGAGTGTGAATCGCGAGGAGCCGCAGACCACCGTGGCCCGCACACCGTCTGTGGAGATCTCCACCGGACGGTTGGGAAGGGCGCGGCAGATGTCGGCGAGCAGCCGGCCGGAGACGAGGACCGTGCCCTCGTCGTCGATCTCGGCGTCCACGGAGACACGCGCCGAGACCTCGTAGTCGAAGCTGGAAAGGCTGAGTGCGCCTTCCTCGGCCTTCAGCAGCAGGCCCGCGAGGACAGGTGCCGGTGGCCGGGCCGGGAGACTGCGCGCCGCCCACGCCACTGCCTCCGCGAGTACGTCGCGTTCCACCCGGATCTTCACTTAGCCGCCCTCCTGCTGTTGCTGGCACTGGGGACCAGTCTGACGCACCGCACTGACAGTGGGTGCCCGTCGGGGTCAAGTCGTGACGAGAGGCGTCGGAGGTCCGGAGCGCGAGTTGTGCACAGGCCCCTCTTCGAAGCCAATTCCCCGGTGACTCTAGGGGGCAGTAGTAGTAGGGCCTGTGGAAACCGTGGATAACCGCGTATTCGCAGGTCAGTGCCGGTTTTTTATCCACTGCGCCTGTGGGCGGAGGCGGTGGACAACCGGTGGTTTCTGTGGACGGGCGAAAGTTCTGCACACCCGATGCACAGGCAAGGGGTACTTCTCCCCAGCGTCGTCCCCAGTTTTACCCACCTTCCCCACAGGCCAACCGACCACCTTGGTGTGACGCCTTTCACTCGGCACGGTGACGGGGCGCGTTGCGTTGCCGAACAGTGGACAGCCATGTGGAGAAGCTGGGGAAAGCTGGGGACAACCGGCCCGAGCCTGTGGGTTGCCGGTGGACAAGTTCATGCACACCCTGTGGACGAGTTTTTCCTCCACAGCCTGTGGAGGACCGTCGTCCACCAATCCACAACCACTTGACCTGGCTTGATGATCCTTCAGCAGGGTCCCCTGTGGACAGCATCTGGACAACTTCTGGGTCCCCAGGGTGTGGAGGGAAAAAAGTGCGCACATCTGTGGAGAACAGGCCTCTCAGCTGGGGAAATCGAACAGCGGGGAGGGCCCGACGGGCTCCACGCGCGCGTGCACAACGGCAAAGGGCGCCCCGGAAGTTGTTCCGGGGCGCCCTTAAGAGGTGTCTGTCGGCGTCTGTCAGCCGTTCTTGATGCGGTTGGTGAGCTCGGTGACCTGGTTGTAGATCGAGCGTCGCTCGGCCATCAAGGCGCGGATCTTGCGGTCGGCGTGCATGACCGTCGTGTGGTCACGGCCGCCGAACTGCGCGCCGATCTTGGGCAAGGAGAGATCCGTCAGCTCACGGCAGAGGTACATCGCGATCTGGCGGGCCGTCACCAGGACGCGGCTGCGCGAGGATCCGCAGAGGTCGTCCACCGTCAGACCGAAGTAGTCCGCGGTCGCGGCCATGATGGCCGGCGCCGTGATCTCCGGAGAGGCGTCCTCGCCGCCCGGGATCAGGTCCTTCAGGACGATCTCCGTCAGACCCAGGTCCACCGGCTGCCGATTGAGCGAGGCGAAGGCCGTGACCCGGATCAGCGCGCCCTCGAGCTCACGGATGTTGCGTGAGATGCGGGACGCGATGAACTCCAGGACCTCCGGCGGGGCGTTGAGCTGCTCCTGCACCGCCTTCTTACGAAGGATGGCGATACGCGTCTCGAGCTCCGGCGGCTGGACGTCGGTGATCAGTCCCCACTCGAAGCGGTTGCGCAGCCGGTCCTCCAGCGTCACCAGCTGCTTGGGCGGCCGGTCGCTGGAGAGCACGATCTGCTTGTTCGCGTTGTGGAGCGTATTGAAGGTGTGGAAGAACTCCTCCTGCGTCGACTCCTTGCTCGCGAGGAACTGGATGTCGTCGACGAGCAGGATGTCCATCTCGCGGTACCGCTTGCGGAAGGTGTCGCCCTTGCCGTCGCGGATGGAGTTGATGAACTCGTTCGTGAACTCCTCGGAGCTCACGTAGCGCACGCGCGTGCCGGGGTAGAGGCTGCGGGCGTAGTGACCGATGGCGTGCAGCAGGTGCGTTTTGCCGAGCCCGGACTCCCCGTAGATGAAGAGGGGGTTGTACGCCTTGGCGGGCGCCTCCGCCACGGCGACGGCTGCGGCGTGCGCGAAGCGGTTCGAGGCGCCGATCACGAAGGTGTCGAAGAGGTACTTCGGGTTGAGGCGCGCGGTGGGTTCGCCGGGCGCCGATGCCGGGGCCGGCTGTGCGGCCAGCGGGCCGGGGGTCCCGCTGCCGTGGACACCGTGGCCGCCGTTGCCGTGGCCGCCGCCCCTGGGGTCGTGGCCGCCCGATCCCTGCGGCTGGTCGTGACGCTCACGTCTGTCGTGACGGTCGTGGCGGTCCTGCTGGTCCTGCCGGTCCTGGCGGTGCTGTTCATACGGGGAGCGCCCCTGTGGCGGCTGCGACCGGTAGTCGTGCTGGGGCTGCTGCTGGGGGCTCGCGTACGGGTCCCGCTCGGGGAAGCCGAGGCGCTGCTGCTGCCAGCCGTAGTCGTCCTGCTGGGGCGGCTGCTGCTGCGGCCAGGCGCCGGGCGCGGGGCGCTGATAGTCGGGGTACGCGGGGCGGGCGGTCGGCAGCTGGTCGGCCCCGTGGCCCGGGGCATGGTCGTCCGAGGCGCGGCGGCCGTAACTGTCGTACGGCTCGTGTCCCTGATTGGGGCCCGGGTGCTGCTCCGGCTCCTCGTAGCGCTGCTGCTGTTGCTGGCCGGGCTGCTGCTGGTACGGCGGCGGCGTGGGGCCGGGCCGGTCCATGGGATCGCCGACCGAGTCGTCCACCGTGATGGCGATACGGATCGGGCGGCCGCACTCGCGGCTCAGCGACTCGCTGACGATGGGGGCGAGGCGGCCCTCGAGCACGCCCTTGGCGAACTCGTTCGGGACGGCCAGCAGGGCGGTGTCGGCGACCAGTGCCAGCGGCTGGCAGCGCTTGATCCAGCGCTCGTCCTTCGCGTCTACTCCGTGTCCCCGCCCCTCACCCAGCAGCTGCTCCAGAACTCGTGGCCACACTGCGGCAAGATCGGCAGGTACATCAGCCACAAGGCACGCTCTCTCACGGGGTCCCACGAAGGTGTGGTTCTTGGGACGGAAATCGGGATGGGCAGGGAGAAGGGAATGAATCGGAGTTTGGCCACGGTAGTCAGGGCAACGGCTGCGGTTCAAGTTGTTGTCCACAGGCTGTGCACAGTGTCTCTCCCTGACGGTCGGTTTGACCGGATGGCGTAGCCCCGCGTACCGTGACCAGGTCGAGTTGTCGATGGCTGCTGCCGCCTGCCTCCGATGGGCAAAGATCACGATCTGTGATTGTGAAGCGGTGCACTCGGTGCGTATTCGCGAGCTTCTCGTGGGCGCACGGTGACAGCCAGGCGATGTCCCGCCACCACACAATCATTTCTGGAGCCCCCGAGTGAGCAAGCGCACCTTCCAGCCGAACAACCGCCGCCGCGCCAAGACCCACGGCTTCCGCCTGCGAATGCGCACCCGCGCCGGCCGCGCGATCCTCGCGAACCGTCGTGGCAAGGGTCGCGCCAGCCTTTCCGCCTAATCGTTTAGGTCATGACGTCGTGCTGCCTACCGAGCATCGGCTGAGGCGGCGCGAAGACTTCGCGACCGCGGTACGCCGAGGACGACGGGCCGGACGCCCGCTTCTCGTCGTCCATCTTCGTAGCGGTGCAACGGACCCGCACGCGCCTGGGGAGAGCCTTCCCCCGACGCGTGCGGGTTTCGTCGTGAGCAAAGCCGTTGGCGGAGCTGTCGTACGCAACAAGGTGAAGCGCAGGCTTCGCCATCTGATGCGCGACCGGGTGAGCCAGCTGCCCCCCGGTAGCCTGGTAGTCGTACGAGCGTTGCCCGGAGCGGGTGACGCCACCCATGCACAGCTGGCCCAAGACCTGGACACCGCTCTTCAGCGGCTGCTGGGAGGGGGCGCTCGATGAAGTACCCACTGCTGGCTCTGATCAAGCTGTATCAGTGGACGATCAGTCCGCTGCTTGGTCCGGTGTGCAAGTACTACCCGTCGTGCTCTCGCTACGGCTACCTGGCCATCGACCGGCACGGTGCGATCAAGGGGACGGCGCTGACGGCCTGGCGCATCCTGCGGTGCAATCCGTGGTCGCTCGGTGGTGTCGACCATGTCCCGCCGCGCAAGCGTCCGCGGTGGCACGAGATGCTGCGCGCCATGTGGCGCGAGCGCAAGGGCGGGCCCTCCGCCGCTGGCGTGCCCTCCGAGGAGATGTCCCCGGATACCCCGAGCCCGGCCGCCGAGACCCCGTCCCATGCTCAAGGAGCCTGATTAGTGGACACGATTGCCAGTCTGTTCAGCTTCATCACGACACCCGTTTCCTGGGTCATCGTCCAGTTCCACTCGCTGTACGGGGCCATCTTCGGTCCTGACACGGGCTGGGCCTGGGGCTTGTCCATCGTGTCCCTGGTGATCTTGATCCGTATCTGCCTGATCCCGCTCTTCGTGAAGCAGATCAAGGCGACCCGGGCGATGCAGACGCTGCAGCCCGAGATGAAGAAGATCCAGGAACGCTACAAGAGCGACAAGCAGCGTCAGTCCGAAGAGATGATGAAGCTGTACAAGGAGTCGGGTACGAACCCGCTCTCCTCGTGCCTTCCCATCCTGGCGCAGTCGCCGTTCTTCTTCGCCCTCTACCACGTGCTCTCCGGCATCGCGTCGAACGACACCATCGGCGTCATCGACAAGCCGCTGCTCGAGAGCGCGCAGAAGGCGCACATCTTCGGCGCCCCGCTGGCCGCGAAGTTCATGGACAGCCAGGAGAAGGTCGAGGCGCTCCACGCTTCGCTGACCGACGTCCGCGTCGTCACCGCGATCATGATCATCCTGATGTCGGCGTCGCAGTTCTTCACGCAGCGCCAGCTGATGACGAAGAACGTGGACACGACGGTCAAGACGCCGTTCATGCAGCAGCAGAAGATGCTGATGTACGTCTTCCCGATCATGTTCGCCGTGTTCGGCATCAACTTCCCGGTCGGTGTTCTCGTCTACTGGCTGACCACCAACGTGTGGACCATGGGCCAGCAGATGTTCGTGATCCGCCGTAACCCGACCCCGGGCTCGAAGGCTCAGGCCGCGTACCTCGAGCGCCTGCAGAAGCAGATCACGCACAACAAGAAGGTGCGGGGCCGCGGCAACGTGAACGTCATCAAGGCGATCGTCGCCAAGGGACGTGACCGCAACGAGTTCGAGCGCAAGTTCATCAACGGCCTGAGCAAGGCCGGCCTCGTGGCCCAGACCGATGGCTCCGTCGAGCCGAGCGACTCCGCTGTCGCCACGGAGACCGAGGACGGGACCTCCGTCGGCGGCGCTACCCCGAAGCGGCAGCAGCCCAAGCGCCAGAGCAAGTCGCAGCGCCAGTCCGCCGCCACAGCCGGCAAGGCGGAGAGCGACACGGAGACGCCTTCGGAAGCGAAGACGTCGCTGGAGAAGACTCCGGACGAGCCTGAGGATGCCGCTCCCAAGGGCAAGCCCGCGGGTGGCAAGTCCGGGTCAGGCAACGCACGCCAAGCCAAGTCGGGGCAGCGCAAGGGCCAGCAGCGGCCCAAGCACCCGTCCAAGAAGTAGAAGGAGTCCATCCCGTGACGGAAGGCACCACCGCCCCCGCCGAGGCCGAGGTCGAGGCCGGCGACACCCTCACCCGCCTTGAGCAGGAGGGTGAGATCGCGGCGGACTACCTCGAGGGTCTGCTGGACATCGCCGATCTCGACGGCGACATCGACATGGACGTCGAGGCCGACCGCGCCGCTGTCTCGATCATCAGCGACTCGCACAGCCGCGATCTGCAGAAGCTCGTCGGCCGTGACGGTGAGGTCCTGGAGGCGCTCCAGGAGCTGACGCGTCTCGCCGTGCACCGCGAGACCGGTGACCGCAGCCGCCTCATGCTGGACATCGCGGGCTACCGCGCCAAGAAGCGCGAGGAGCTCTCGGAGCTGGGCGCCAAGGCCGCGGCCGAGGTGAAGAGCTCGGGTGAGCCGGTCAACCTCAAGCCGATGACGCCCTTCGAGCGCAAGGTCGTGCATGATGCGGTCAAGGCCGCCGGTCTGCGCAGCGAGTCCGAGGGCGAGGAGCCGCAGCGCTTCGTCGTCGTGCTTCCCGCCTGATCGCACGTCGTTTCCCCGGCCCCGTCTGTTCGCAGGCGGGGCCGGTCTTTGTCAGCCTGATAGTCAGCCACCCCAGTGCGGTACGGAAGGACGGTCCCCGTGACGGAGGCAGCGGAGCTCCCCTCGGCGCCCGAGCAGGCCCGGGCGGTATTCGGTGAGCGCTTCTCGGACGCGGTCCGGTACGCGGAGTTGCTGGCCGACGCGGGAGTGCAGCGTGGTCTGATCGGCCCCCGCGAAGTGCCTCGGCTGTGGGAGCGGCATCTGCTGAACTGTGCGGTCCTCTCCGAGGTCGTCCCCGAGAACGTGATGGTGTGCGACGTCGGCTCGGGAGCGGGCCTGCCGGGTATTCCGCTGGCTCTCGTCCGCCCGGATCTGAAGATCACGCTGCTTGAACCTCTGCTGCGGCGGACCACCTTCCTCACCGAAGTGGTGGAGCTGCTCGGGCTCGACCATGTGACCGTCGTGCGGGGGCGCGCCGAGGAGGTCCTTGGCAAGCTGCCTCCCGTCCACGTGGTGACCGCGCGGGCCGTGGCGCCACTGGACCGCCTCGCGGCCTGGGGCGTGCCGCTCCTGCGTCCCTACGGGGAGATGCTTCTGCTCAAGGGCGACACGGCCGAGGAAGAGGTCAAGGGCGCTGGGGCAGCCCTGAGCAAGCTAGGCGCGGTGACCACCTCGGTGCTGCATGTCGGAGAGGGTGTGGTGGACCCGCTGTCCACCGTCGTGCGGGTCGAGGTCGGGGAGAGCCCCGGTGGTGTGCGCTTCGCGGCCAAGCGCGCGAAGGCTGCCCGGACTGGTCGTACCAGGCGTCGTCGCTGAGCCAGTCCCGCCCTCGTCGTTGATCCGTCCTGACGACGAGCCGTACTCCACACAAGCTGCCAAACGTACGCATACCGGGGTGTCGCGCATGCGGCACCCCGGCTGCCGTGCATCGTGTTTCACGTGAAACGTCGCTCACTGCTGCATGGCATCATCAGTCGCGGCCGCGCTGCGGAACCTCGCGAGCGTCGGCCACTCGGTTCCCTCGATAAGGGAACGGAGTTGTCCACAGAGGTGGATTCGTCCACAGAAGACCGGGCCTCGCTGGTTCACGACCCTCAAAGCATGGGAGGCTCTGTTCATTGCGAGCCTGAAGTCGAGGAGAGTGAATCCTTGCGGTCCGACGCCAACATCGCGGGACCGATGACCGATCCGGTCCCCGGTCCCCGTACCGAGTCGGCGGGGGAGGATGTTTCACGTGAAACACCGCCCCCGATGGACGACACCCCCATCGGTCGTGCTGCCCAACTGGCGGTGGAAGCCCTGGGTCGAGCAGGCGAAGGCCTGCCACGACCCGAGCAGACCCGAGTCATGGTGGTGGCCAACCAGAAGGGTGGAGTGGGCAAGACGACGACAACCGTCAACCTCGCTGCTTCACTCGCTCTGCACGGCGCGCGTGTCCTGGTCATCGACCTCGACCCACAGGGCAACGCTTCCACGGCGCTGGGTATCGACCACCACGCGGAAGTGCCGTCCATCTACGACGTGCTGATCGACAGCAAGCCGCTCTCCGAAGTCGTGCAGCCGGTCCCCGATGTAGAAGGACTCTTCTGTGCCCCGGCCACCATCGATCTCGCCGGTGCGGAGATCGAGTTGGTGTCGCTGGTGGCACGGGAGAGCCGACTGCAGCGGGCGATCCAGGCGTACGAGCAGCCGCTGGACTACGTCCTCATCGACTGCCCGCCCTCGCTCGGCCTCCTTACGGTCAACGCCCTGGTTGCCGGCGCGGAGGTGCTGATCCCCATCCAGTGCGAGTACTACGCACTGGAGGGCCTCGGTCAGCTCCTGCGCAACGTCGACCTGGTCCGAGGGCACCTCAACCCTCATCTGCACGTCTCGACGATCCTGCTCACCATGTACGACGGCCGCACCCGGCTCGCTTCACAGGTGGCAGACGAGGTGCGCACTCACTTCGGCGAAGAGGTCCTGCGGACAAGCATTCCCCGCTCGGTCCGTATCTCCGAGGCGCCGAGCTACGGCCAAACCGTGCTCACCTACGATCCGGGATCGAGCGGCGCCCTCTCGTACTTCGAGGCGGCGCGGGAGATCGCGCTCCGTGGCGTCGGCATTCGATACGACGTACAGCACGCCCAACTGGGCGCCCAGAATGATCAGCACAGCACGACGGAGGGGATGCAGTGAGCGAGCGACGGAGAGGGCTGGGCCGTGGCCTCGGCGCTCTGATCCCTGCGGCCCCGACGGAGAAGTCGACCGCCCAGGCCATGAACGGAGCCTCGGCTTCGCCTAGCGGCGTACCCGTACTCACAGCCGAGCGGGGTGTGGCGGCCGCGAAGGTGACGGCGCTCCCGCAGAGCCCTGTTTCACATGGAACGGAGCAGCCGCCGAAGGAAGCGGTGGAGGTCGAGGAGAGCCCGGTCGGTGCGCACTTCGCCGAGCTGCCTCTCGACTTCATCACGCCCAACCCGAGGCAGCCCCGTGAGGTCTTCGACGAGGACGCCCTCGCCGAGCTGGTGACCTCCATCAAGGAGGTCGGACTTCTCCAGCCTGTCGTCGTACGGCAGGTAGGGCCCTCGCGCTACGAGCTCATCATGGGTGAGCGGCGTTGGCGGGCTTGCCGTGAGGCAGGACTCGAGCGCATCCCCTCGATCGTCCGCGCCACGGACGACGAGAAGCTTCTCCTGGACGCGCTCCTGGAGAACCTGCATCGTGCACAGCTGAACCCGCTGGAAGAGGCTGCCGCCTATGACCAGTTGCTCAGGGACTTCAACTGCACGCACGACCAGCTCGCGGACCGGATCGGCCGTTCCCGCCCGCAGGTCTCGAACACGCTGCGGCTGCTGAAGCTGTCGCCGGCGGTTCAGCGCAGGGTCGCCGCCGGGGTGCTCTCCGCGGGCCATGCTCGCGCTCTGCTGTCCGTCGAGGACTCGGAGGAACAGGACCGTCTCGCGCACCGGATCGTGGCCGAGGGGCTCTCGGTGCGGGCCGTCGAGGAGATCGTGACCCTCATGGGTTCACGGCCGCAGAGCACTCCGCGGGCCAAGGGGCCGCGTGCGGGTGCTCGGGTGTCGCCGTCGCTGACCAGCCTTGCCACTCGTCTCTCTGACCGGTTTGAAACCCGGGTAAGGGTGGACCTGGGGCAGAAGAAGGGCAAGATCGTCGTCGACTTCGCCTCGCTTGAGGACCTGGAGCGCATCCTCTCGACGCTCGCTCCGGGTGAGGGGCCGGTCCTGAAGAACGGGCTCGCCGAGGACTCCGCCGAGGACGCCGCTGAGGACGACACGTCCGAGGGCGAAAAGTCCTGAGCCCATCAGCCAGCCCGTATGGAGCGGGCCGTGTCCGGTGTGTACCGGAACACGGCCCGCTCTTTGCTTTCCTACGGTATCGGTGCAATCGCATCGTGGATACGATGCGATTGGGTATGGCACATCCAGCTGGCGACACCTCATTGGGGAGGGGAGGGCCATGCGATCGGTGAGCCGGACCGGATTGATGACTGCGGGCCTTGGGCTGGGAGCCGTCGGCGGATTCGTCGGCAGCCTGCTGAAGGAACGGAGCGCTCTGACTGCCGCCCGTGATGCGGCGGGCGAAGGAAGTGAGGAACAGCCTTCATGGGGCGTCGGCTCGTACCGCTCACGCTGGACAACCTTCCGGACCTTCCCCAGCGTTGCCGGACGTGTGTCTTCTGGGAGCTGGACCCGGTCAGCGGCCAGGCCGCGGTAAAGGCCGGTACGCCGGAGCTCGAGAAAGAGGCCTGGATTTCCGCGGTCCTGCTCGAGTGGGGATCCTGTGGTCGAGTCGTCTACGTCGATGATCTTCCGGTGGGCTTCGTGCTGTACGCCCCGCCGGCGTATGTGCCTCGTGCCACCGCCTTCCCGACGAGCCCGGTGTCCCCCGATGCTGTCCAGCTGATGACCGCTTGGATCATGCCGGGTTATCAAGGCCAGGGGATCGGCCGGGTCATCGTCCAGACCGTCGCGAAGGATCTGCTGCGCCGGGGGTTCAAGGCGATCGAGGCGTTCGGGGACGCCCGGTGGGAAAAGCCCGCCTGTGTGCTGCCCGCCGATCACCTGCTGGCGGTGGGCTTCAAGACGGTCCGTCCGCACCCCTCATATCCACGGCTGAGGCTTGAGCTGCGTACGACGCTCTCCTGGAAGGAAGACGTCGAGATGGCGCTCGACCGGTTGCTGGGGGCGGTACAGAAGGAGCCAGTGCTCCGGCCGCTCTGATCCTGGGCGGCGTCGGCTCACTCTTCTCATGCGAATGGGCCAGCCCTGGTGGGCTGGCCCATTCGTGTTTCACGTGAAACAACGCGTCGCCTGTTGTGGGCGTCGCTCGTTACTCGGCGATGAAGTCCGCGAGGTCGCGCTCCAGGGCCGCCTTCGGCTTGGCGCCGACGATCGTCTTGGCCACCTCGCCACCCTGGTACACGTTCAGGGTCGGGATGGACATGACGCCGTACCTGGCCGCGATGCCCGGGTTCTCGTCGATGTTGAGCTTGACGATCTCGATCTTGTCGCCGTGCTCGGCCGCGATCGCCTCAAGGGACGGCGCGATCTGGCGGCACGGTCCGCACCAAGCGGCCCAGAAGTCCACCAGGACGGGCTTGTCGTTCTTCAGGACGTCTTCCTCGAAGGAGGCGTCGGTCACGTTCTTCAGAGTGCCGGCCACGGCGGGCTCCTTAACTCGGTGATGCGGTGGGGAGGATGGGATGTCAGACGGTGGCGGCGGCCGTCTCGCTGTCCACGAGGGCAGCGAGGAACCGCTCGGCGTCCAGGGCGGCGGAGCAGCCGGTGCCGGCCGCCGTGATCGCCTGGCGGTACGTGTGGTCGACGACGTCACCGGCGCCGAAGACGCCGGGCACGTTCGTCCGGGTCGAGGGGGCGTCCACGTTCAGGTAGCCCTCGTCGTCCAGGGTGAGCTGGCCCTTGAAGAGCTCCGTGCGCGGGTCGTGGCCGATCGCAATGAAAAGGCCGGTCACGGGCAGCTCGGAAGTCTCGCCCGTCTTCAGGTTGCGCAGCGTCAGACCGGAGAGCTTCTGCTCGCCCTTGATCTCGGCGACCTCGCTGTCCCAGACGAAGCTGATCTTCGGGTCTGCCATCGCGCGCTCCTGCATCGCCTTGGACGCACGCAGGCTGTCGCGACGGTGCACGATCGTCACGGACTTGGCGAAGCGCGAGAGGAAGGTGGCCTCCTCCATCGCGGTGTCCCCGCCGCCGATCACGGCGATGTCCTGGTCCTTGAAGAAGAAGCCGTCGCAGGTCGCGCACCAGGAGACGCCGCGGCCGGAGAGCGCGTCCTCGTTCGGCAGACCGAGCTTGCGGTGCTGGGAGCCCGTCGTGACGATGACGGTCTTCGCGCGGTGCACGGTGCCCGCCGTGTCCGTCACGGTCTTGATCTCGCCGGTGAGGTCGACGGAGATCACATCGTCCGGCACCAGCTCGGCGCCGAAGCGCTCGGCCTGGGCCCGCATGTTGTCCATGAGCTCGGGGCCCATGACGCCGTCCTGGAAGCCGGGGAAGTTCTCCACCTCGGTGGTGTTCATCAGCGCACCGCCTGCGGTGACGGCGCCCTCGAACACCAGGGGCTTCAGCGACGCTCGCGCGGTGTAGAGCGCCGCCGTGTAGCCGGCGGGCCCGGAGCCGATGATGATCACGTTACGGACGTCGGTCACGGCTTGATTCCTCGTCTCTGGAGACTGCTGCGTACTGCTGGTGGGTGCCTGTCTCAGGTCTCTCATCCCACCCAACGGATCCTACGGGGCATGCATTCCCCGACGTGTCCGAGCGCACGGAAGCATGTCAGGGGACGCCAGGATGCCACGCTGAGCCGAGTCTCCCGCCGCAGCGTCGAGAAGCTCAGGGCCGCGCGTAGGAGTTGGTCAGCAGTACCTTGCCCGCAGCGGAGGCCGACGACGCCTTGTCCACGCACGTCGCGTCGACCACGTACGCGGAGACCTTCGTATTGTCGGAGTCATGGGACGCCACGACGAGGTAGGCGTCCTTCCCCTGATAGGTGCCCTCTTCGGCGGCGAGCGGTGTCCTGTCGCCGATGCCGAGCTGGATGCACGTCGGGACGGTGACCGTGGACTCGCGCATCTTTTTCTGTTCCTTCGGGGACTCCGGGCTGGACCGCACGTCGAAGGACGGCTTGTCGCTGCCGGACTCGGGGGCAGTGGTGGGCGCCTTGGCGAGCAGGTCCGTCACTTGGCCCTTGAGCTTCTCCTCGGAGAAGGCGTGCGCGGAGTTGGTGTGTTCTGGCGGCGTCTCGCCCCCACCGCCCGAGTCGCCGCCCACGTTCTGCAGCAACAAGGAACCCAGGCCGATGGCGGCTGCCGTAAAGACGGCACCCAGCACTACGTTGCGTCGACGGCCGCTCCGCAAGCGACTGCGTCGCCCAGGCCCGGTGGCAGCGCGGGAGTGCCCCGCGGGACGGTCGGCGGGCTCGCCGCGCTGCACGGAGGCGGCGGGCGATGTTTCACGTGAAACACGTGCGGTGGCCGTCGGCTTCGATGCTGGATCCGGATCGGTAGCCTCGGCGGATCCGGGTGCGATGGAGTCGAGGAGCGCTTCCGCTGCCAGTGCGGCGTCGATCCGTCCCGCGACATCGGCAGGCATCCGTGGCGGCCCCGGCAGGGTGCCGAGAATCCCCCGGATCTCCTCCAGGGAGTCATAGACGTCGGCGCAGAGCTCGCAGTCGTCCAGGTGCTGCCGGACATCGGCGGTGCGGGACGGAGGCAGCAGACCATCCGTGAGGTCGGAGATCTCGGCGACTTCTGGGTGCCCGGCCGAATCGGTCGTGGTTGTCACGCTCGCCCACCTCCGCCCTTCACAGCAGCTGAATCGCTTGGTCCCGCGTCCCGTGGACCCGCTGCAGGTGGGACGGATGTCCCCTGCGTCCGGTTCCTTCCCGGGCCAGACTTCTTGCCTTCTTCGTCGTCGCCGCCGTCTCCGCTCTGCTTACGCGGTTCCGTACGCAGGTGGGTGAGCAGCGGCAGCAGTCTGGCTCTGCCGCGAGCGCAGCGGCTCTTCACGGTGCCGGTGGGTACCTCGAGCACGCTGGCAGCCTCGGCCACCGGGTAGCCCTGCATGTCCACGAGGACGAGGGCGGCGCGCTGGTCGTGCGGCAGGGTGCCCAGGGCTTCGATGACCTCGCGGTGGAGATCGCCGCGCTCGACGGGGGCTTCCGCCGACTCGTGCGGTTCGAGGAGCTGCTCGAGCCGTTCGGTGTCGTCGATGGGGGAGGTCTTACGGGATGCCGCCTTGCGGGCCCGGTCGAGGCAGGCGTTCACGGTGATCCGGTGCAGCCACGTCGTGACGGCCGACTGACCGCGGAAGGTGTGGGCGGCGCGGTAGGCGGAGACCAGAGCGTCCTGGACGGCGTCAGCGGCTTCCTCGCGGTCCCCCAGCGTGCGCAGGGCCACGGCCCACAGGCGGTCGCGATGGCGCCGGACGAGCTCGCCGAAGGCGTCCTTGTCCCCTGCCACGTGGCGGGCCAGGAGGTCCTTGTCGCTCATCTCGCCGTGCGTGGTGTCGTCCACCGTCGAACCCCCTCCCCGGTGAGCCTCGGCCTCAGCCCGTGAACTTCACGTCCGTGATGGCCTGCTTGTACCCGGCGCTGCTGTACTCGTCACGCGGTGACTGCGGTACGTCGGTGAGCCAGACCAGTACGTACCGCGTGGCGACCGGCTTCTTCGCCTTGATCTTCGCGCTCTGGCCGGTGGTCGTGACGGACCCGATCTTCTTCATGGAGCTCGGGGGCGTCGAGGAGGACATCGAGTTCGCGGCGTACAGCTCGACCGTCGTGTGGTCGCCGCCGTAGCGCAGCCCGAGTGACGCGGCCGACACGTCCTCTTCCTTGCCGAGGTCGTAGACGATACCGACGCCGGGCTTGTACGGGGCCAGCTGCGGGCCCTCTATGAAGCTCTTGGACCGCCAGTAGGTGGAGGCGTCGCCGTCGTACGTGTTGGGGACGCCCGCGAGATCCTGCGGGCCGCCCTTGAGCACGTACTCCTCGCCGCTCACGATCTTGATCGGATGTGCGGTCTTCGGCTCGCTCTTGTCGCCCTCGTCAGACGTGTCGGCGTTGCCGGGGTCGTCGGAGTTTCCCCGGTCCATCAACGCGTCCGCGAGCTGCCAGCTGCCGAGTCCGAGGGCCGCGATGAGCAGCGCGGACACAGCCCACTTGAGGGCTTTGCCGGTACGGCTCTGCAGCGGGGGCGGCGGGGTCGGGACGACCTGGGTGACACCGGGGCGGGGCGTGGTGCGGCCGTAGGTGCCCTGCTGGTAGGTCGTTCGCTGGTACTCGGGCGGTGCGGTGAAGGCGGGCTCCGGCGGGCGGATGCGCGGCATCTCACCGATCGCCTTCACCAGCTCCTCCGGGGTGGTGCACGGCGGTTCCTGGCGGGAGGCTGTCGCGCCCTCGTTCACGAGCGCGCGCATGGCGAGCTCGGAGAGGCCCCTGTGCACGCCTGCGCGCACCTGGTCGGGGGCGATGAGGCCGACGCCCTTGGGGAGCCCGGAGAGGCCGTACGCGTCGTTCTCGTACGGCCAGCGATGGGTCAGCGAGGCGTACAGGAGCGCGCCGACCGCTTCGGTGTCCGTGCGCTGCGGGGTGTCCGAGCTGATGCCGCGCAGCGCCGCGTTCACGGCGAGGCCGCGAATGCGGTACTGACCGGAGGACGTCCGCAGCACCGCGCTCGGGGTCAGCCGCAGGTGGGCGAGCCCCTCGCGGTGGGCGGCCGCCATGGCTTGGGCGACCTGACTGACGAGTTGATACGCGTCGTGCGCCTCAAGAGGGCCGGCGGCGAGCAGCGCGGTCAGTTCCGTGGCGTCGGGCAGCCACTCATGCACCACGTAGACGAGGTCGTTCTCCTCGACCGCGTCCAGGACATGGACGAAGCGGGGATCGCCGAGCAGCGCCGACGAGCGGGCCGCGGCGAGCACTGATCGTGCCCGCGGATGGTCGGCGGGCAGCAGGTGCACGCCAACAGCCCGGCGGAGCTTCTCGTCCACCGCACGCCAGCTGCTGAAACCGTCCAGACGGGTGACGCATTCTTCGAGTCGGTAGCGTCTGGCGAGCTTGTGGCCACTGTGCAGCTCGGGGGGTGATGCCGCCCCCGCGCCCATGGGCTCACCCATCTCTGCTGCGCCTTCTTCTGCCGTTTCCCGCTCCCGGGTCTGGGCCACCCCGTCGGCCGTGGCCTCGTCCGCCTTCGCGGTCAGCGGCTCATCGCCACTGTTGTCTGCCACGTCGACGGCAGCCGTGCTCCGTTCCGCCACCGTCGTTCCTGCCTCCCCATCCATCGCGCTTCGTCAGACGCCAAAGCCAATTGTGCCCACAGTCCGGCGCTATGCACGACACGCGGTGGCCGGTGATGGTTGTGCGAACCCCTGTATCTCACCGTCCGAGACGGCCGCGGACCATCCCGACCATCGAGTTCAGCTCCGCAATCCGCATCTTTCGGGCGGCCACGAAGAACACCCCACCGAGAATGACCCCACCGACCACCAAAGCGATCAGGGAACCGCCCGCACCGTCGCCCAGAGCCTTGAGGATTCCGTAAGCGGCGGCGCCGCCGAGAATGGCCGCGGGGATGCACGCCATGGCGAGCCGGGCGTACGTACGCAGGACTTGGGTGCCGTCCAGATCGCCGCCGAGGCGGTTGCGCAGCCTGCGCCAGGCGACACCGACGCCGACCGCGTAGGCGAGGCCGTACGAGGCGGCCATGCCGACCACGGCCCACTCCGCGGGCAGGACGACGTAGGCCGCGACGCTCGCCGCCGCGTTGACGGCGGCCACGATGACCGTGTTGTAGAAGGGCGTCCGGGTGTCCTCGTAGGCGTAGAAGCCACGCAGGACGACGTACTGAACCGAGTATGGGATCAGCCCCAGGCCGAACGCCATCAGGACGAAGCCCATGGACTGGGCGGCCTGGCTGCCGCTGGAGGCGAAGAGCAGGGTGCACATCGGGACGCCGAGGGCGACGAACGAGAAGGCGACCGGGACGATCGCCACCGCGGAGGTACGCAACCCCTGCGAGATGTCGTCACGGACCGCGCCGGGGTCGTTGTCATGGGCCGACCGCGAGATGCGGGGCAGCATGGCCGCCATGACGGACACGGTGATGATGGCCTGCGGCATGCCCCAGATCAGCTGGGCGTTGGAGTAGGCCATGATGCCCGAGCCGTCCTTGCCGGAGGCCTTGCCCGCGGCGGTGGCCAGCTGGGTGACGACGAGCACGCCGGCCTGGTTGGCGAGGACGAAGAGCACCGTCCACTTGGCGAGCGTGACCGCCTTGCCGAGGCCGTGGCCCTTCCAGTCGAAGCGCGGCCGGAACCGGAAGCCCGTCTCGCGCAGGTACGGGATCATCGCCAGGGCCTGGACCGCGAGGCCGAGCAGAGTGCCGATGCCGAGGAGACGGACACCGTCCGCCGGGATCGACTCGACCCTCATGCCGGAGTCGCCTGAAGTGCCGTAGACCCAGATGAACAGGCCGAACGTGAAGATCATGACGATGTTGTTGAGGACCGGGGTCCACATCATCGCGCCGAACTTGCCGCGGGCGTTGAGGACCTGCCCCATCACCACGTGGACGCCCATGAAGAAGATGGTGGGCAGGCAGTAGCGGGCGAAGGTGACCGCGACGTTGTTGGCCGCCTCGTCGTTCGCGATGGGGGTCGACATCAGCTTGACCAGCAGTGGCGCCGCGAAGACGGCCAGGGCGACGATGAGGCCGAGGGCGACCATGACGAGGGTCAGCAGGCGGTTGGCGTAGGCCTCGCCGCCGTCCTTGTCGTCCTTCATGGCGCGCACCAGCTGCGGCACGAACACCGAGTTGAGGCCGCCGCCGACGGACAGGATGTAGATCATCGTCGGCAGCGTGTACGCGACCGTCCAGGCGTCACCGAGTGTCGCGGCACCGAGAGCCGCGGTGATCACCATGGTGCGCACGAACCCGGTGAGGCGGGAGACCATCGTGCCCGCAGCCATCACCGCACTCGACTTCAGCAGGCTCGCGGCCCGTCCGCCGCCGCCCGACTTCGGGGCCGGTGCGGGGGCCGGGGGAGCTGCCGGTGCCGGGACCATCGGAGGCTCGGCAGGCTGGTAGCCGCCCTGCTGCTGATAGCCGTCGCCCTGGGGGTAGCCAGGGCTCTGCGGGTAGCCGTTGCCCTGGGGGTAACCGCTGTCCTGTTGGTAACCGTCCTGCTGATAGCCACCGGGCTGCTCGCGGTAGCCGCCGGGCTGCTGGTCCCGGAAGAGGTGGGCGAAGGCGTCCGGCTCGTGGCGTTCCTCGCCGGCCTGGGTGACCAGATCGTCGACGCCCACGAACTGCGTGGTGCGGGCGTCGTCGCCGTACGGGAGGTGCCGGGTCGGGCCTTCGGGTTCGGGGGCCGGGGTCTGCGCCCATACGCGAGGGTCCGGGGCGTGCTGAGGGGAGGGCGGCTGGGCGTAGAGCGGCTGAGCGTCCTGGTAGTAGCCAGGGGGCGGCGGGGGGTGCGCGGCGCGGTCGTACAGCGCCTCGGTCACCGGGTCCTGGGCTGCGAGGTCCTGTGCCCGGTAGGGATCCTGGTCGTAGGCATCCTGGAGGTACACGTCCGGAGCAGGCTGGGGTGGCACCTGCCCGTCCTCGGGAGGACCGGAACCGCCCGCGCCCTGGCCACGGTCACCGTCGTACGGCGCGTTCATGGATTACCCCACCTCATCGTCCCCGGGCCCACCGGCCACGACATCGCTCAACGGTCCACTCTCTCACCCGTGTCCGACGGGTCGGTGCTTTCCGGAGCGGTGTCCGGTGTCGGGTCACTCGGCTGCTCGGGGTCGTCCTCCCCGGGCTCTGTGCCGGACTCACCACCGGGCCCATCTTCCGGCCCGTCTTCCGGGCCCTCCTCCGCCTGCCTCCGGGCGGCCCGCTTGCGCTGCGTGTACATCCGGAATCCGGCGAGGACGAGGAGCAGCACGCCGCCCGCGATGACCAGCATCACCGTGAGGGTGATCTCGGTGACGTTCACATCGAACTGGACCCTCTCGCCGTACGGCTGCCCGTCCTCGGTGTAGAGCTGGGCGTAGACCGGGACCGGGCCGTTGGCATTGGCCGTGGTGGTGAACTTCACCGACTGGGCGTGCCCGCCCGAGACCTTGACCGGCTGCTCCCAATAGGCCTTGCCACCGATCTTCAGGCGGGTGGGGTTCTCCGACGTCAGGCGCAGAACCATGTGGTCGACGCCCTGGACCAGGTTGTTCTGCACTGTCACGGGGATCGTCGCGCTGCGCCCCGAGAGCTTCGCGTCGGACTTGTCGATCAGGGCCACTTGCTCGACGAGCGTGGTCAGGTAGTCCGCCACGCCTTGGCGGAAGGTCGCCGCCTCGGCGGCCCTGCCTCGCCAGGACGTCGACATCTCGCGGTCTATGGCCCGCCCGAAGGGCGTGATGACGCGGTCGGGCTCGCTGAGGATCGTCTGGAAACGGTTGAGCTTGTTCTGGGTGCCCTGGATCGACGTGAAGGCCGACTTCGGCAGCTCCTGCTTGCGCAGCGCCGCCGGATAGGACCTGGCCGACGGAACCTGGGTCGTGGCCGCCGGGTCCGGCTTCGCCTTGGCCGCCGACGAGAGGTCCTGCGGCTCGGACCAGCGCTCTTCCGAGAGAGCCGTCAGGGCCTTGGCCATCGACTGGGCCTGGCTGGCGGACGGCATGCGCTGCGGGGCCACCACGATGTTCCGCTGCTTGTCCGGATCCTGCAGCGTGACCATCAGGCTCTGGGCGAGGAACTGCTGCACGGCGAGCGTGGAGTCCTCGGCCCCCGTCATGTCGCCCTGGAAAGCCGTGGAGAGGCGTGCGTCGGCCACCACGGCTGTCGTGCCGCCGCCGATGGGACGGGCGGCGTTGGGCGTGTACGGCAGCGCGTTGCCCTCACGCAGGCTGTCACTCCGGGCGATCACCGAGTGGGCGCCCGCCGAGGTGGAGACGTCGACGATCGACGGGTCGAGGGCGCCGTCCACGGGCCACGCGAAGTCCGACTGCGGCTTGACGTGGAGGATGGAATCCACGGCCATCGCCCCCGCGTCGGTGGCGTCCTTGAGCTGGCCGAGGGAGCCGGTGACGGTCCTGCCGTTGTGGGCCAGCGAGGCCAGGTCGGGATCGGCGAAGGGCAGCGCGACGACCTTCTTGTCCTTGACGGTCTGCTCGAGCTTGTTGAGCCACTCCTTGGCGAGCGCCTGGTTCTTGCCCGCCGTGGTGCTCTTGCCGTCGGCGGTCTGCACCCGGTAGTTCCGCGTCATGTGGTCGACCGAGGCCAGCAGGTCGGGGTCGACGACCCAGGTCACGTCGAGCTGACGGCCCAGGGAAAGCATCTGCTCCAGGCGCCCGCCAGGAGCGAGCTCCTTGGCCAGGTCGTCGTCAGTGAAGACGGGCGTCTGCTGCTCGTCCGAGCCGGTCTCCGCCGTGAGGTGCGAGGTGGAGATGAGCGGCCACAGGTAGGTCGTCTTGGTCTTGGTGTCGGCGGCGCCCGACTGCCACGGCAGGAAGGTCCGCTCGAAGCCGAGTACCTGGGACCACGGCTGGGCCGTGGTCCGGCCGGTGAGTGCGACGCCCAGCTGGTAGACGCCGTCGGCGCCGAGGTCCAGGGCCTTGACCGGGACGGAGATACTGAAGTCCTGGCGGATTCCGGGGGCGAGCTTGGAGAACTTCTTGACGTACTTGCCGCCCACCTCGGTGCCGTCGGCTCCCGGCCGGTAGCCGGTGCGCTTGGCGGCGGAGTCGATCTGGCTCCGGCCGTTCAGGACCGGCCCCAGGCGCAGCCCGACCTGGGCCCCTGTCACCGGCTGCTTGCTGTCGTTGGTGACGGTCCCGGAGATCGTGAGCGTGTCGCCGTCCGTCGGCGCGGTGGGTGTGAGTTTGTTGAGCGAGACGTCGACGGTGCTCGAACCGGTGGCGTCTGCCGGCGCGCTCGGCGTCACGGCGTGTGCCGTCGGCTCAGCCGACAGCTGCAGCATGCCGGCCAGCAATGGGGCTCCAGCCAGCAACGCTGCCGTACGCCGCAGCCACCGGCGGGCAGGTGAGGGACTGGTCCCCGGGTTGTCTGCCGCCTCGGCCACGCGTTGCCCGTCCTCGTCGTCGTCAGTGGTCGTCGGTTGTGCGTCCACGCATGGTAACGAGGTGCGCTGTGGCGAAGTGCCGCGGACTGCTCCACATGATCGGAAGACCTGGCCGGAGAGGGGCGCGCGGCTCTGGAGGCCCCGCTGAAAACGGGGCGGCTGGGGGCGTCCGGGGCACGTACCCTTTTCTGTTGTGCCGAACGCCAATGAAGAAAATTCCAGCGCACTGAGCCAGGTGCAGCGCCGCGCGGTCAGTGAACTGCTGCGTGTGTCCCCTGTCGCGGACGACCTTGCCCGCCGTTTCCAGGAGGCCGGGTTCTCTCTCGCCCTGGTCGGTGGGTCCGTCAGAGACGCGCTCCTTGGCCGGCTCGGCAATGACCTGGACTTCACGACAGATGCCCGCCCCGAGGACGTACTGAAGATCGTCAGGCCGTGGGCGGACTCGGTCTGGGAGGTCGGGATCGCCTTCGGCACGGTCGGGAGCCAGAAGGACGCCCGCGTCGGAGACGCTGATCAGCGCTTTCAGATCGAAGTCACGACATATCGGTCCGAGGCCTACGACAGGACCTCGCGCAAGCCCGAGGTGTCGTACGGCGACTCCATCGAGGAAGACCTCGTCCGTCGTGACTTCACCGTCAACGCGATGGCCGTCGCTCTGCCGGAGAAAGAGTTCATCGACCCGCACGGAGGCCTGGAAGACCTGGCGGAGCGTGTCCTGCGCACCCCCGGTACCCCGGAGGACTCCTTCTCCGACGACCCACTGCGGATGATGCGTGCCGCCCGGTTTGCCGCGCAGCTCGACTTCGAGGTGGCTCCGGAAGTCGTCGCCGCGATGAAGGCGATGGCCGAGCGCATCGACATCGTCTCCGCGGAGCGCGTCCGTGACGAATTGAACAAGCTGATCCTCTCGCCGTACCCGGCGAAGGGGCTGGCTCTACTTGTCGACACAGGCATCGCCGACCGTGTGCTGCCGGAGCTTCCGGCGCTGCGCCTGGAGAGTGACGAGCACCACCGTCACAAGGACGTCTACGACCACTCGCTGATCGTCCTCGAGCAGGCGATGGCGCTGGAGGAGGACGGCCCGGACCTGACGCTGCGGATCGCGGCGCTGCTGCACGACATCGGGAAGCCGCGGACGCGGCGCTTCGAGGACGACGGCCGGGTCTCCTTCCACCACCACGAGGTGGTGGGCGCCAAGATGACCAAGAAGCGGATGACAGAGCTCAAGTACTCCAACGAGCTCGTGAAGGACGTCTCGCGCCTGGTGGAGTTGCACCTGCGCTTTCACGGCTACGGAACGGGCGAGTGGACGGACTCCGCCGTACGTCGCTACGTACGCGACGCGGGCCCCCTCCTCGACCGGCTGCACAAGCTGACCCGGTCCGACTGCACGACGCGCAACAAGCGAAAGGCCAACGCACTGTCGCGCGCGTACGACGGCCTTGAGGAGCGCATCGCGCGGCTTCAGGAGCAGGAGGAGCTGGACTCGATCCGCCCGGACCTCGACGGCAACGAGATCATGGAGATCCTGGACGTGCGGCCGGGCCCGGCGATCGGCCAGGCCTACAAGTTCCTGCTGGAGCTGCGGCTGGAGAACGGGCCGATGGAGCGCGACGCGGCGATCGCGGCGCTCAAGGAGTGGTGGGCCGCGCAGGAGTGAGATGGGGCAGGGTGCGATGTTTCACGTGAAACATCGCACCGGATCCGGACATGCGAAGGGGCACTGTTTCACGTGAAACAGTGCCCCCTCGCGTATGCCGCTACTTGTTCTTCAGGCAGAGCACCACGTCGTGGCCGCTACCGGTCTGGTAGTAGGAGACCTCGGTCCCCTTGACCGCTTCGCACTTGCTGACGCTGCTCGTGTCGTCGAACTTCTCGATGACCTCGAACTCGGCGTCGCTCGAGGAGCAGTCGGTGTCCTTGAGGTCCGGCGCGGACTGCGTGCCCTTGTTGTGCAGGCAGTCACCGACGGCCGTGGTCTCGGCGTCGCTCTTGCCCAGGACGAACTTGCCGACAGCGATGAGGATGGCGACGACTATGAAGCCGCCGATCCGAAGCATGAGCTTCTTGCCGCGACCCCCGCTCGGAGCGGCCGGAGGAGGAACCGGCGCCCCCTGGTTGTACGGCGGGTAAGGCTGCTGCGGCACGGGCGCGGTGGGCAGGCCGGGCTGGCCCGGCTGCCCGGGATGCGGCTGCACGCCCTGGCTGTACGGATTCTGGCCCTGGGGCGGAGTGGTCACTTGGGGGTCCCCCTCGAACGGAAGCGCGATGGCGCGGATACGACGTCCGTAAGTTATAGGGACGCAGTGACATCTCTGAAGTCGAGAGGTGCTCTGTGTCACTGATGTAACACTTACTATGCGTCAAATCTGGCCATAGCGGCAGCAATCGCTGCGTAGATAACGGCCACCGTGACCACCAGGGGGACCGATCGTCCGTCAGGCGGCAGCATCAGTGCGGCCACTCCCGCCGCACCGACGAAAGCGACGTTGAACAGGACGTCGTAGACCGAGAAGATCCGGCCACGGAAGTTGTCGTCCACCGCCGACTGCACCACCGTGTCCGTGGCGATCTTCGCTCCCTGCGTCGTCAAGCCAAGCAGGAACGCGGCGACGAGCAGCGGGGCCGGGGTGAAGGGGAGGGCGAGCGCCGGTACCAGGATCGCCGCGGTGCCCGCGCAGGTGACGATCCAGCCGCCGGCCGTCAGGCGGCTCACCGCCCAGGGCGTCAGTACCGCCGCGGCGAAGAAGCCCGCCCCCGAGATGCCCACGGCGAGCCCGAGCAGGGCAAGACCGTCGGACTCCGAGGACGACCAGGCGTAACGGCAGAGCATCAGGACCATGACCGTCAGGGCGCCGTAGCAGAACCGCATGAACGTCATCGCGAGCAGCGCGCGGGCGGCCGGGCGCCTCTGCGACAGATGCCTCACCCCGGCCATCAGGTCCCGCGCCGTACCGGAGAGCGCCGCGACGAGGCGAGGCTGCACCACTTCCGGGTCCGGGCCAAGAAGCTCACGCGCCATCCGGAGTGAAGCGAGCGCCGCGCAGAGATACAGGGTGGCCCCGAGCAGGACGACCGCCGCGTCCGAATCAGGGCCCACCAGGCGCACGACGAACGCGAGACCACCGCCCACAGTGGCGGCCAGCGTTCCCGCGGTCGGTGAGAGGGAGTTGGCCATCACCAGGCGCTCGGCGTCGACCACACGCGGCAGCGCCGCCGAGAGCCCGGCGAGGACGAAACGGTTGACGGCCGTGACACAGAGCGCGGAGGCGAAGAACAGCCAGTCCGGCACGCCGCTCAGCATCAGCACCGCGGTCACCGAGGCGAGAGCGGTCCGCAGCAGGTTGCCGTACAGAAAAACCTGACGGCGTGGCCAGCGGTCGAGGAGTACGCCGGCGAAGGGGCCGATCAGTGAGTACGGAAGGAGCAGCACCGCCATCGCGGAGGCGATCGCGCCCGGTGAGGTCTGCTTCTCCGGCGAGAAGACGACGTACGTGGCGAGGGCCACCTGATAGACGCCGTCCGCGCCCTGGGAGAGCAGCCGCACGGCGAGCAACCGCCGGAAGCCCCGCAGGCGCAGCAGTACGCGCAGGTCACCGACGACAGCCATGATCCCCAGCCTCACATACGAGGAGGGCCCCCGGGCGGATTGCCCGGGGACCCTCAACAGCCGTTCAAGGGGCGAGCTTCAGCGCTCGACCTCGCCCTTGATGAACTTCTCGACGTTCTCGTAGGCCTCGTCGTCGAAGTACTGCACCGGCGGGGACTTCATGAAGTACGAGGACGCGGAGAGGATCGGGCCGCCGATGCCGCGGTCCTTGGCGATCTTCGCGGCGCGCAGGGCGTCGATGATGACACCGGCCGAGTTCGGGGAGTCCCAGACCTCGAGCTTGTACTCCAGGTTCAGCGGGACGTCACCGAAGGCGCGACCCTCGAGGCGGACGTACGCCCACTTGCGGTCGTCGAGCCACGCCACGTAGTCCGAAGGACCGATGTGGACGTTGTTCTCGCCCAGCTCACGGTCACGGATCTGCGAGGTGACGGCCTGCGTCTTCGAGATCTTCTTCGACTCGAGGCGGTCGCGCTCCAACATGTTCTTGAAGTCCATGTTGCCGCCGACGTTGAGCTGCATGGTGCGCTCGAGACGGACACCGCGGTCCTCGAACAGCTTCGCCATCACGCGGTGCGTGATGGTGGCGCCGACCTGGGACTTGATGTCGTCGCCGACGATCGGGACGCCCGCCTCGGTGAACTTGTCGGCCCACTCCTTGGTGCCGGCGATGAAGACCGGGAGGGCGTTGACGAAGGCGACCTTGGCGTCGATGGCGCACTGCGCGTAGAACTTCGCGGCGTCCTCGGAACCCACCGGCAGGTAGCAGACGAGAACGTCGACCTGCTTGTCCTTGAGGATCTGGACGACGTCGACGGGGGCCTCGGCGGACTCCTCGATGGTCTGGCGGTAGTACTTGCCCAGGCCGTCGTGGGTGTGGCCGCGCTGGACCGTGACGCCCGCGCTCGGCACGTCGCAGATCTTGATGGTGTTGTTCTCGCTGGCGCCGATGGCGTCCGAGAGGTCGAGCCCGACCTTCTTGGCGTCGACGTCAAAGGCGGCGACGAACTCGACATCGCCGACGTGGTATTCGCCGAACTGGACGTGCATCAGGCCCGGGACCTTGGCGTCCGGGTCTGCGTCCTTGTAGTACTCGACGCCCTGGACCAGCGAGGCGGCGCAGTTGCCCACGCCGACGATGGCTACGCGAACCGAACCCATTCCGGTTGCTCCCTGTGTGATCTGTGTATTCCGGATGAGACCCCGCGGACCGCGGGACCTCACTTGGCGGTGTCATCGGACGGATCCGGCGGCGGGTTCGTGTCCCGCCGCCGGGGCAGGCCGCCCGACTCCCCAGATGTGCTGTCGTGCTGAGCGGAGCCGTCCGGGGCGGGCCGTTGCTGGTCCCGTCCCGCGCGCTCGCTCTCGATGAGCTCGTTCAGCCAGCGCACTTCGCGCTCCACGGACTCCATTCCGTGCCGCTGCAGCTCAAGCGTGTAGTCGTCCAGGCGCTCCCGGGTACGGGCCAGGGAGGCGCGCATCTTCTCCAGACGTTCCTCGAGGCGGCTGCGACGCCCCTCGAGCACCCGCATGCGTACGTCCCGCGAGGTCTGCCCGAAGAAGGCGAAGCGGGCGGCGAAGTGTTCGTCCTCGTACGCGTCGGGGCCGGTCTGGGAGAGCAGCTCCTCGAAGTGCTCCTTACCTTCCGCCGTCAGCCGATAGACGATCTTGGCGCGGCGCCCGGAGAGAGGCGCCGCGAGGGTCTCCTCGGGGGTGCCACCCGTTTCCTCGATCAACCAGCCGTTGGCGACCAGCGTCTTGAGGCAGGGGTAAAGCGTCCCGTAGCTGAAGGCGCGGAACACTCCCAGCGAAGTATTGAGCCGTTTACGCAGCTCATAGCCGTGCATCGGGGACTCGCGCAGCAGGCCGAGGACGGCGAACTCGAGGATGCCGGAGCGTCTGCTCATCTTCGCCTCCCGTCTGTCAGCGTCTGTCGACACGGTCTTTATGCCGAGCTGATGTATCGACTCGATACATCGAGACGATAGAACGGCCCGCCTGTTGAGACAAGAGGGGAATCGGTGAACGGCGTCACATCACCGATTCGTAGGAAGTAACTTGCCTGATTTGGGGTGAACTTCTGCGCTAAGAGGGTTTTGACGGTGCGTAGTCTGTGCGCCATGCAGACCGCCGGGAACCAAGTGACGCGTGAGGGCGTCGTTGACCCTGGTGTAGTGCGGATGAGCGCCGGCAGCGGCGCATCCGTACTTCGGGGGGACCGGAAACCAGCCGCCGTTTCCAGGCGCGGATACCTGCGCCTGCCCGAGGAGTAATCGTTCGATGAGCGAGCACCGTCGCAAACCGCCGCAGCCGCAGGGCGGCGGACGCGCCGCGGCCAGACGCGCCGCCCCAGGCGCGTCGTCGGGTCGCCGCGCGGCACCGCGTGGCGCCACTGGATCGCCCACTTCCTCAACCGGCTCGCACGGAGCAGGAGCCCCTGACGACGGGGACCGTTCCTACGGCGGCCGTGCCGAGGCCCGCCGTGCCGCACAGCGCAGTGGCGCTGTCGGCGCGGGTGGAGGCCGCCGCAGAGCGGCCGACGGAGCCGGCTCCGGGCGCGGAGGCGCCGGAGGTGGCGGGCGCCGCGGTGGGGGTGGCCCGAATGGGCCCGGCCGAGGCCGAGGTCGTGGCGGACATGAGCCCGGCAAGAAGCGGTTGATCAACTACCCGCGTTCGGACAAGGACGGACTGCGCCGCTGGGTTCCGTCCTGGCGTCTTGTCACCGGCCTGTTCGTCGGGTTTCTCGGTGGCCTGATGGCGGTCACCGGGATCGCGTACGCCTTGGTGGAGGTGCCGAAGGTCGACGAAGCGGCCAAGGCGCAGAACAACGTCTACTACTGGGCCAACGGCAAGCAGATGGTCGCGACCGGCGGTGAGACGAACCGGCAGATCATCGACTACGACAAGATCCCCGAAGCGATGCGCACCGCCGTCATCTCGGCCGAGAACAAGACGTTCGAGGACGACAAGGGCGTCGACCCCATGGGTATCGCGCGGGCCGTGGTCAACATGGCCAAGGGCGGAGAGACCCAAGGTGGCTCGACCATCACCCAGCAGTACGTGAAGAACGCGCGCCTGGGCGACCAGTCGCAGACGTTCACGCGTAAGTTCAAAGAGCTCTTCATCTCCATAAAGGTGGGCCGGACGGAGTCCAAGGAGAACATCATGGCGGGGTATCTCAACACCGCCTACTACGGTCGCGGGGCCTACGGCATCCAGGCAGCTGCACGCGCCTACTTCGATAAGGACGCCTCCAGGCTGAACCCCAGCCAGTGCGCGTTCCTGGCGACGGTCCTGAAGGGCGCCACGTACTACGACCCGGCCGGCTCCCCCGAGGTCGATCCCGCCGCCACGGCGCAAGCCAACCGCGCTCGTGCCACAAAGCGGTGGCGCTGGATTCTTGACGAAGAGGTCAAGGACGGGCACCTGACCGCCGAGGTCCGGAACAAGTACAAGGACTTCCCGGAGCTGCAGAACCCGCGCTCCAACGGAAAACTGGGCGGACAGGTCGGCTATCTGGTCGACCTGGCCAAGGCATACGTGATCAACAACAGCAAGGGCGAGATCACGGCCAACGACCTTCAGCAGGGCGGCTACGAGATCCACACGACCTTCGACAAGTCGAAGGTCGACAAGCTCGAGAAGTCCGTGGAGAAGGTCCGCAAGGCGAAGATCAAGCCCAAGCAGCGGCCGGACAAGGACACCCACGTCCAGTTCGGTGGCGCGTCCGTGAATCCCGAGGACGGGGCGATCGAAGCCATCTACGGCGGTGAGGACGCGACCAAGCACTTCACCAACAACGCGGACCAGACCGGTGCGCAGGTCGGCTCGACGTTCAAGCCCTTCGTGCTGGCAGCGGCGTTCAAGGACGGAACGCGCGACCCGGACGGGACGGCGGATCAGGGCGAGGAACAGCGCACCATCGTCAACCCCAAGAGCCTCTACAGCGGCAAGAACCAGCTCAAGATCCAGAACTTCGATGGCACCGTCTGGAAGGACCGGGAAGGCAAGGAGTGGCTGCAGACCAACGACGGTGACGCGTCGTACAACGCGCCCACCTACCAGATCGACCTCCGCGAGGCGATGCGGGAGTCGGTGAACTCGGCCTATGTGCAGCTGGGCATGGATGTCGGTCTGGACAAGGTGAAGGACGCGGCCATCGCCTCCGGCATCAAGGAGAACAGCCTGGCCAGCGCCAACTACCCGTCCTTCTCTCTCGGCACGTCCTCCCCGAGTGCGATCCGGATGGCCGGCGCCTACTCCACCTTCGCGGCGAGCGGTAAGCAGAACGACCCGTACTCGGTGAAGGAAGTCGAGTACAAGGGCAACACTGTCTACCAGCACGATGCAGAGCCCAAGCGAGCCTTCGACGATGAGGTCGCCGACAACGTCACTGACGTGCTCAGGACCGTTGTCGACAAGGGCACGGGCAGCGCGGCCCAGCTGAGCGGTCGCCAGGTGGCGGGCAAGACCGGTACGACCGACGGCAACAAGTCCGCCTGGTTCGTCGGGTACACCCCGCAGCTGTCGACCGCGATCAGCATGTACCGCCTCGACGATGACGAGGGGAACAAGAAGCGCGAGTTCCTGGAGATGTTCGGTACGGGTGGCGAGGAGAAGATCCACGGTGCCTCGTTCCCCGCGCAGATCTGGAAGAGCTACATGGAGCAGGCCCTGAAGGGCGAACGCGTAGAGAACTTCCCGGTCCCGGCACCGATCGGTGAAGTCGTCGGCGAGACTCCGCCCCCGGCCCCAAGCCCGACCCCCTCGAAGACCGAGGAGCCGGAGAAGAGCCCCTCGCCGACGCCCTCGGAAACCAGCCCGTCTCCGACCCCGTCGGACAGCCCTGATCCCGATGAGTCCTGTGCGGACTGGGACTGGCAGTGCAACAACAACGGCGGTACGTCGGAAGGCGGGGACGCCGAGGGCAGCACTGGCGGGGAGTCGCCACCGGCCACGGAAGAACCGACAGGCGGCGGAGGCAACAACGGGAGCGGCAACGGAGGCTGGCTAGGGGGCCCGGGAGGCTGACCGAACCCCGTGTGCATGTTTCACGTGAACGCACTGTTTCACGTGAAACATGCACCACTGAGCGCTGAAGAGGGCAGCCACACCGCACCGGTGTGGCGGCCCTCTCCGTGTTCCCAGGTGCATACGGCAGGATGTGCGGCATGCCCAGTGCAGAGACGACGCGCACGAGCGTGCACAAGACCACTAGTGCACAACAGTCGGAGCCGGTACGGCCGACCCGGGAGGATGAGGTCGCAGCGGCCGGCAGCGAGCTGATCGGCGGACCCATCGGCCGCAGAGTGCTGTACGCGGCGACATGGTGGACTCCCGTACGCGTCATCGCGCTCGTGGCCATCGGGATGTTCGCGCTCGGCATGGTGCAGAAGATGCCCTGTTACGACGGTGCCTGGTTCCAGGGTGCGAGTTCGCAGTACACGCACGCCTGCTACTCCGACATCCCGCACCTCTATCAGGGGCGCGGATTCGCCGACGGGCTTGTCCCCTACTTCGACAAGCTGCCCGGAGACATGGAGTACCTCGAGTACCCGGTGCTGACCGGCGTGTTCATGGAGGTGGCCTCCTGGCTGACCCCGGGCAGCGGCAGCATCCAGCACCAGGAGAAGTTCTACTGGATGGTCAACGCCGGGATGCTGATGGCCTGTACGGCGGTCATCGCAGTCTGTGTCGCCCGCACCCACAGGCGTCGCCCGTGGGACGGCCTGATGGTCGCTCTGGCGCCCGCGTTCGCGTTGACGGCCACCATCAACTGGGACCTGTTCGCCGTCGCTCTCACGGCCGCCGCGATGTTGATGTGGGCGCGGGGCGGGGTGCTCTCCGCGGGCGTCCTGCTGGGCCTGGCGACCGCTGCGAAGCTCTACCCGGCTCTGCTCCTGGGGCCTCTGCTCATCCTGTGCTGGCGAGCGGGGCGCTGGCGGGCCTTCTGGATGACGGCCGGGGCCGCAGTCGGTGCCTGGCTCGTGGTGAACCTGCCTGTGATGATCACCCACGACGCTACGGGCTTCCACATTCGCGAGGGCTGGGCGAAGTTCTACACCTTCAGCCAGGAGCGGGGCGTCGACTTCGGATCGTTCTGGCTGATCCTCTCGCAGCGTATGGACGACCCGCTGTCCACGGACACGGTCAACACCCTGGCGACGGCGCTGATGCTCCTCGCCTGCCTCGGGGTCGGCGCGCTGGGCCTGACCGCGCCGCGCCGCCCGCGCTTCGCGCAGCTTGCCTTCCTGGTCGTCGCCGCGTTCATCCTCACCAACAAGGTCTACTCGCCGCAGTACGTACTGTGGCTGATCCCCCTCGCGGCGCTGGCCCGCCCGCGGTGGCGTGACTTCTTGATCTGGCAGGCGTGTGAGGTGGCGTACTTCCTGGGGATCTGGCTGTACCTCGCGTATACGACAAGTGGAGACGCGCATAAGGGCCTGCCGACCGAGGGCTATCAATTCGCCATCGTGGTGCACCTGCTGGGGACGCTGTACCTGTGTGCCGTGATCGTGCGCGACATCCTGATGCCGGAGAGGGACCCGGTGCGGCGGTCCGGCGACGACGACCCCTCAGGGGGCGTCCTGGACGGTGCGCCGGACGTCTTCGTCCTCGGCCAGTCGGCCCACTCGCCGGGGCATAGGGTGCACCTCTCCGAGGGGCCTCAGGTGCGGTGGGGGTCGGCCCCGACCGACGTTTCACCCTGAGCGAACAGGCCGCAGAGGTGGCCGGGAATGACTGAAGGGCCGGGAGCGACCATCGTGCTCCCGGCCCTTCAGTTTGTGGTCGGTCCGCCTGTGATCAGCGGTCGACGATGCGGTCGAACTGCGTGGTGGTGTGCCGCAGATGGGCCACCAGCTCCTCGCCCACCTTCGGCTCGGGCGCGTCCGAGGGCACGAAGAGGATGGAGACCTGCATGTGCGGTGGCTCCGCGAACCAGCGCTGCTTGCCGCCCCACACGAACGGCGAGAGGTTGCGGTTGACGGTCGCGAGGCCCGCGCGGGCCACGCCCTTCGCCCGCGGCACCATGCCGTGCAGCGCCTTCGGCGCCTCCAGGCCGACGCCGTGCGAGGTGCCGCCCGCGACGACGACCAGCCAGCCGTCGGACGCGACCTTCTGCTGGCGGTAGCCGAAGCGGTCGCCCTTGGTCACCTGCGTGACGTCCAGGACGGCGCCGCGGTACTGGGTGGCCTCGTGGTCACCCAGCCACAGATGCGTGCCGATGCGGGCGCGGAAGCGCGTCTGCGGGAACTGCTGCTGCAGGCGGGCGAGTTCGTTGGCCTTGAGGTGGCTGACGAACATCGTGTGCAGCGGAAGACGGGCGGCACGCAGCCGATCCATCCAGCCGATGACCTCCTCGACGGCGTCCGAGCCGTCGGTGCGGTCCAGCGGCAGGTGGATCGCGAAGCCCTCGAGCCGTACGTCCTCGATGGCCGCGTGCAACTGTGAGAGCTCCTGCTCGCTCACGCCGTGCCGCTTCATCGAGGACATGACCTCGATGACGACGCGGGCGCCCACGAGGCCGTGTACGCCGTCCAGGGACGACACGGAGCGGATGACGCGGTCGGGCAGTGGCACGGGCTCCTCGCCCCGCCGGAACGGGGTCAGGACCAGCAGATCGCCGCTGAACCAGTCCTTGATCCGGGCGGCTTCGTACGTGGTGCCGACGGCGAGGACGTCGGAGCCGAAGCGGGTCGCTTCTTCCGCGAGGCGCTCATGACCGAAGCCGTAGCCGTTGCCCTTGCAGACCGGGACGATTCCCGGGAACTGCTCCAGCACGTGCTTGTGGTGTGCCCGCCAGCGCGCGGTGTCGACATAGAGCGTGAGCGCCATGGCCGGATCCCGGAACCTTTCTCGTGGCTGCGGTGTATCAGAGGTATGAAGACTATTCGGGGTTACGCGAATTGTGCCGGGGCGGTGCGGTCAGCGTCGCGACATGTAGATGTCGAGCGCCTTGTGGAGCAGCTTGTTGAGCGGGAAGTCCCACTCGCCGATGTACTCGACAGCCTCTCCACCCGTGCCCACCTTGAACTGGATCAGTCCGAAGAGGTGGTCCGTCTCGTCCAGGGAGTCGGAGATGCCCCGCAAGTCATAGACGGTGGCGCCGAGCGCGTAGGCGTCCCGGAGCATCCGCCACTGCATCGCGTTCGAGGGCCTGACCTCACGGCCGATGTTGTCCGAGGCGCCGTAGGAGTACCAGACGTGCCCGCCGACGACGAGCATCGTCGCCGCGGACAGGTTCACGCCGTTGTGCCGCGCGAAGTACAGCCGCATGCGGTTGGGGTCCTCGGAGTTGAGGGCCCGCCACATCTGCTGGAAGTAACCCAGCGGTCGCGGACGGAACTTGTCGCGGATCGCGGTGATCTCGTAGAGGCGCTGCCATTCGGCGAGGTCCTCGTAACCGCCCTGGACAACCTCGACGCCGGCCTTTTCGGCCTTCTTGATGTTGCGTCGCCACAGCTGGTTGAAGCCCTTGAGGACCTCGTCCAGGGAGCGGTTGGCCAGCGGCACCTGGAAGACATAACGCGGCTGTACGTCACCGAAGCCGGCGCCGCCGTCCTCGCCCTGCTGCCAGCCCATCTTCCGCAGCCGGTCGGAGACTTCGAAGGCACGCGGCTCGATGTGCGAGGCCTCGACGTCCCGCAGGCGCTTCACGTCCGGGTTCTGGATGCCCGACTTGATCGCGGGAGCGTCCCAGCGCCGGATGACGACCGGCGGGCCCATCTTCACGGAGAAGGCACCCTGCCGCTTCAGATGCGCAAGCATCGGCTGCAGCCAGTCGTCCAGGTTCGGCGCGTACCAATTGATGACCGGGCCCTCGGGAAGGTACGCGAGGTAGCGCTTCACCTTGGGCAGCTGTCGGTAGAGCACCAGGCCCGCACCGACGAGTTCGCCGGTCCGGTCGTCGAACCAGCCCAGGTTCTCCGAACGCCATTCACTCTTCACATCCGCCCATGCCGGGACCTGGCAATGACTTGCCGACGGCAGGCTCTGGATATACGCCAGATGCTGCTCGCGACTGATGGTCCTCAGGGTCAGACTCATTCGGGGCGCTCCTCGGGCTGGTGTGTCCCCATGGGTACAGGGGCTCCGGCTCTCGCGCCGAAGCCTACTGTGCCCCGAGAGCGCCCCGTCTGGGCGTACGGAACCTTGGCCCCCGCCTCAGGTGCGGCGGGGGCGTCCGGGGTCGGTTACCAAAGCCCGCCGAAGAGTCCGCCGTGGGCCATACCCAGGAAGAATCCGACCGCCGAGGCTCCGAGACCGAGGATCAGGCCGAAGCGCTCGCGGGTCGTCTCGGAGATGAACTGTCCCCAGGCACCCGTGGCGATCCCCACCAGGCCGGCCCACGAGCTGAGCAGATGGAGGTTGTGGAACATCGCCGTGACGAAGGCGATCGCACCCAGGATCAGGGTCACGCCGAGCAGCGTGTCCTGCATGGGATGGGCCTTGCCGTCCGTGGCGAAGAGAGAGCCGGCGGTGTTCGGTCGCAATGTCTGTGCCATGAGGCACCTCCTGCGGAAGGCGGCGCACTGTAGCGCCATACACACCCGATGTGTACAGATTCTGCCCTTTCGCGGCCGGATTTCAACCGGAAGCCCAGGTGCGGGTACTCTGTACCGTCTGCACCGGTGTCTGCCCAGGCCATGGCAGGGACTCCCGATCGGTCTACTGATCGGGGAGCCCGATTGTCAGTGGCTGCCGATACCGTTGCGTACGCATCACGACCCTCCTGCCACGGAACGACCGTGGCCGCTGAGTCCAAAGGAGGTGGGTTCCACATGCGTCACTACGAAGTGATGGTCATCCTCGACCCCGATCTCGAGGAGCGCGCTGTCTCCCCGTTGATCGAGAACTTCCTCTCCGTCGTCCGTGAGGGCAACGGAAAGGTCGAAAAGGTCGACACCTGGGGCCGTCGTCGTCTCTCGTACGAGATCAAGAAGAAGCCCGAGGGCATCTACTCGGTCATCGACCTGCAGGCCGAGCCTGCGGTCGTCAAGGAGCTCGACCGCCAGATGAACCTGAACGAGTCGGTCCTCCGGACCAAGGTCCTCCGTCCCGAGACCCACTGAGCTTCCTAGCTCAGCGGTATTCGGGATCCGAGTAGCAGCAGCAAAAGCAGCCAGCAGCAAACCCGCCGAGAGGTTCCCCCATGGCAGGCGAGACCGTCATCACGGTCGTCGGCAATCTTGTCGACGACCCCGAGCTGCGCTTCACCCCGTCCGGTGCGGCGGTCGCGAAGTTCCGTGTCGCGTCCACTCCCCGCACCTTCGACCGTCAGACCAATGAGTGGAAGGACGGCGAAAGCCTTTTCCTCACCTGCTCGGTCTGGCGTCAGGCGGCGGAGAACGTCGCGGAGTCGCTTCAGCGAGGCATGCGCGTCGTCGTGCAGGGCCGGTTGAAGCAGCGGTCGTACGAGGACCGTGAGGGCGTCAAGCGCACGGTCTACGAGCTGGACGTCGAGGAAGTGGGCGCCAGCTTGAAGAACGCCACGGCCAAGGTCACCAAGACCACCGGTCGAGGCGGCCAGGGCGGTTACGGCGGCGGTGGCGGCGGCCAGCAGCAGGGCGGCGGCAACTGGGGCGGCGGCCCCGGTGGCGGCGGTCAGCAGCAGGGCGGCGGCGGTGCTCCCGCCGACGACCCCTGGGCGACCGGTGCGCCGGCCGGCGGCGGTCAGCAGGGCGGCGGCGGTGGCTGGGGCGGAAGCTCCGGCGGCGCCGGCGGCTCTGGCGGCTCCGGCGGCGGCTACTCGGACGAGCCCCCCTTCTAGGCCTCAGGCCAAGGGTGGGCCGTTCCCACACTTCTTGATCAAACAGGAGAGAACACATGGCGAAGCCGCCTGTGCGCAAGCCTAAGAAGAAGGTCTGCGCATTCTGCAAGGACAAGGTCACGTACGTGGACTACAAGGACACGAACATGCTGCGGAAGTTCATTTCCGACCGCGGCAAGATCCGTGCCCGCCGCGTGACCGGCAACTGCACGCAGCACCAGCGTGACGTCGCCACGGCCGTGAAGAACAGCCGTGAGATGGCGCTGCTGCCCTACACGTCCACCGCGCGATAAGGGAAGGGTGACCGACAAATGAAGATCATCCTCACCCACGAGGTCTCCGGCCTCGGTGCCGCCGGCGAGGTCGTAGACGTCAAGGACGGCTACGCCCGCAACTACCTGATCCCGCGGAACTTTGCGATCCGCTGGACCAAGGGTGGCGAAAAGGACGTCGAGCAGATCCGTCGTGCTCGCAAGATCCACGAGATCGCGACCATCGAGCAGGCCAACGAGGTCAAGGCCAAGCTCGAGGGCGTCAAGGTCCGTCTGGCCGTCCGCTCCGGCGACGCCGGTCGTCTCTTCGGTTCCGTCACCCCGGCTGACGTCGCTTCGGCGATCGAGGCTGCCGGTGGCCCGAAGATCGACAAGCGTCGCGTCGAGCTGGGCTCGCCGATCAAGACGCTGGGCGCCCACGCGACGTCCGTGCGTCTGCACCCCGAGGTTGCCGCTCAGGTCAACATCGAGGTCGTCTCCGCCTAAGCACTGCGCTTGGCAGGGCTGAAGCAACCGTTGGGCCGCACCCTCAGGGTGCGGCCCAACGTGTTTCACGGACGTGCTGTTTCACGGGCCCGCTGTTTCACGTGAAACAGCGGGACGAGCGAGCGGGACGAGGATCAGCGGGTGGCGCCGGTGACGATCCAGTGGCCGGAGCGCGTACGCAGCCAGAGGGTCACCATGCGGACCGCCATCATCAGGGTCATCGCTCCCCAGACGGCGGTCAGTCCGCCCCCGAGAGTGGGCACGAGGAGTGCCACCGGAGCGAAGACCGCCAGCGTGGCCAGCATCGCCCAGGCCAGATAGCGGCCGTCTCCCGCGCCCATCAGGACGCCGTCGAGGACGTAGACGATGCCGCAGATCGGCTGGGAGATGGCCACCACCACAAGTGCGGGCAGGGCCGCGTCCTGGACGACGGAGTCGCTGGAGAAGAGCGGGATGAACAGTGGCCGGGCGAGGACGACCAGCACACCGAGAGCGACGCCCGAGGCGATGCCCCACTGCACCATGCGACGGCAGACGTCGCGCGCTCCTTGGGGATCGTTCGCGCCGAGGTAGCGTCCGATGATCGCCTGGCCTGCGATGGCGATGGCGTCGAGCGCGAAGGCCAGAAGGCTCCACAGGGACAGGATGATCTGGTGGGCGGCCACGTCGGCGTCGCCGAGGCGGGCCGCCACCGCGGTCGCGATCATGAGGATCGCCCGCAGCGAGAGCGTACGCACAAGAAGTGGGGTGCCGGCTTGGGCACAGGCCCTGATCCCGGCGGCGTCGGGCCGTAGGGAGGCGCCGTGGCGTCTGGCTCCGCGGACGACGACGAAGAGATACACGGCGGCCATCGCGCACTGGGCGATGACGGTGCCCCAGGCGGATCCTGCGATGCCCAGGCCGGCGCCGTAGACGAGGGCCACGTTGAGGACGCCATTGGCGACGAAGCCGCCGATCGCGACGTACAGCGGGGTCTTGGTGTCCTGGAGCCCGCGCAGGACACCGGTGGAGGCCAGGACGACGAGCATGGCGGGGATGCCGAGCGAGGAGATGCGGAGGTATGTGATCGCGTACGGTGCCGCGGTGTCCGATGCACCGAAGAGCTCCACGAGCGCGGGTGCGGCGGGAAGAACGACGGCGATGACGGCGGCGCCGAGCAGGAGGGCGAGCCAGATGCCGTCCATGCCCTGGCGGATGGCGGCCTGGAGATCCCCGGCGCCCACCCGGCGGGCGACGGCGGCCGTGGTCGCGTAGGCGAGGAAGACGAAGATGCTCACGGCGGTGGTGAGGAGCGCCGAGGCGACGCCGAGTCCGGCCAGTTGTGCGGTGCCGAGGTGGCCCACGACGGCGCTGTCGACCATTACGAAGAGAGGCTCGGCGACGAGCGCGCCGAAGGCGGGAACGGCGAGGGCGATGATCTCTCGGTCATGCTGTCGCCGAGCGGTCTTGGGCGCCGCGGGAGCCTGTGTCATGGGCACCAATCTAATCTTCCACAGGTAAGAGATGCAATGCTCTTAAGACCCTTACCTGGTCTCGAGTCGGACACTCTTCGGCGCGCTGTTCGGCAGGAACTTGGTCCGACTGGGGAAGTTTTTCTTCTGCACAGCCGGTGGACGGGAAAGGTGCAGGTCAGAGGCGGTTTATGGAGAACGCTGAGTGCTTGTTCACAGGGCTGTCCACCGAGCCGTGCACAGGTTTGGCGGGGTTCTCCACAGCAACGCGCCCGTCATCCACACCGCCTGTGGATAACCAGATTGGCTGACGGTGCCCACGGGCCTACCGTGGGGCGGCGCCCCCCTCGTGATCCGGCCTCGGAAAGCCCGTAAAACCGACGCGTCAGAACCGGAGTCGGGCCGCTTATTTGTCAGTGTCGTGCCGTAAGAAAGAAGGGCACGGCGAGGTCCGCGCGGCGGACGTGAGGGAGGTGGCCCGGTGAGTATTTCCGAGCCCTTGGACGACCCCTGGGCCGACAGCGGTCCCAGTGACCGTCTGCCCGTCTCCCGACAGCGCCGCGACGGAGGCAGAGGCCGCGACGAGCAGCACGAGCGCGGCCGCGAAGGCGGTGGCTGGGACGGCGGTGGCACCGCCTTCGAGCGCGTACCTCCGCAGGATCTCGACGCCGAGCAGTCGGTGCTCGGCGGCATGCTGCTCTCCAAGGACGCCATCGCCGATGTCGTCGAGGTGCTCAAGGGCCACGACTTCTACCGGCCCGCGCACGAGACGATCTACACGGCGATCCTCGACCTGTACGCCAAGGGGGAGCCGGCCGACCCGATCACCGCGGCGGCCGAGCTCACCAAGCGCGGTGAGATCACCAAGGTCGGCGGGGCCTCGTATCTGCACACGCTGGTGCAGACGGTGCCGACCGCGGCGAACGCCGAGTATTACGCCGAGATCGTCCACGAGCGGGCGGTCCTGCGTCGCCTCGTCGAGGCGGGCACACGCATCACACAGATGGGATACGCGGCCGACGGCGACGTCGACGAGATCGTCAACAGCGCCCAGGCCGAGATCTACGCCGTCACCGAGCAGCGCACCAGCGAGGACTATCTTCCGCTCGGCGACATCATGGAGGGCGCGCTCGACGAGATCGAGGCGATCGGCTCGCGCAGCGGCGAGATGACCGGAGTGCCGACGGGATTCACGGACTTCGACTCGCTGACGAACGGCCTGCACCCGGGCCAGATGATCGTCATCGCGGCCCGCCCCGCCATGGGTAAGTCCACGCTGGCCCTCGACTTCGCGCGTGCCGCGTCCATCAAGCACAACCTGCCGAGCGTCATCTTCTCCCTGGAAATGGGGCGCAACGAGATCGCGATGCGCCTGCTGTCCGCGGAGGCCCGGGTGGCGCTGCATCACATGCGCTCCGGCACGATGACGGACGAGGACTGGACGCGGCTCGCGCGCCGGATGCCCGAGGTCTCGGCCGCCCCGCTCTACATCGACGACTCCCCGAACCTGTCGATGATGGAGATCCGCGCGAAGTGCCGCCGTCTCAAGCAGCGTGCCGACATCAAGATGGTGATCATCGACTATCTGCAGCTGATGCAGTCCGGTGGTTCGAAGCGCGCCGAGAGCCGTCAGCAAGAGGTCTCGGACATGTCGCGAAACCTGAAGCTGCTCGCCAAGGAGCTCGAGGTCCCGGTCATCGCGCTCTCGCAGCTGAACCGTGGTCCCGAGCAACGTACGGACAAGAAGCCCCAGGTATCCGACCTGCGCGAATCCGGATCCATCGAGCAGGACGCGGACATGGTGATCCTGCTGCACCGCGAGGACGCGTACGAGAAGGAGTCACCGCGCGCGGGCGAGGCGGACATCATCGTGGGCAAGCACCGTAACGGTCCGACGGCGACGATCACCGTGGCCTTCCAGGGCCACTACTCGCGTTTCGTGGACATGGCGCAGACGTAGCACTTCCGCTTGCTGGGGGGCCGTCATCGACGCGGTGGGTCCGCGTAGCGAGTGGCGATCTCGGCGGCCCGGTCGCGCAGGGCGATGCGCAACGACCTCGGGGACAAGGCTTCCGCGTCCGTGCCGAGCTGCCACAGCGCCCACTCCGCGTGGCGTGAATCCTGGAACGTCACCTCCAGCCGCAGCCAGCCCTCTGCCTCGGGCTCTTCGGCGCGGACAGCCACCGCGGTGCTCAGCAGGTCCTCGCGCCGCTCCGGGCTCACCCGTACCAGCACGGCGATGTGGCCGTCGGACAGGAACCGCGCACAGCGTTCCCGCCAAGCCTCTTCAAGATCGACTCGGTTCGGTCGCTGTGCCGGTTCTGGGAGTTCCTCGGCAGCCAGTATTCGCGACAGCCGGTAGGTGCGGTCCGCGTCGGATCTCCTGGCCAGCAGGTATCCCCGGTCGCGCACGGTGACCAGGCCAATCGGATCCACCGTGCGCCACTGCGGCGGCTGGCCCGTGGCCGCGTAGTGGATGCGCAGCCTGTGTCCGGCGAGCACGGCGCGCCGGACCTCGATCATGGTGGCGTCGGGCACCTTCTCGGTGACCGGTCGCCGTGAGAGCAGGTCGGTTTCCGGCTCCACGAGGATCCGTCGGGCCGCATCGCTCGCGGAGGCCTGGTGGCTCTCGGGCAGCGCGTCGACCACCTTGCGCATGGCCGAGGCGAGCGCTGAGCCGAGCCCGAACGTCTGCTCGCCGCGTCCCGAGCCGGCGGTCAGCAGGGCGAGGGCCTCGTCGTGGTTCAGGCCGGTGAGCTCGGTCCGGAAACCGGGCAGCAGGGCGAAACCGCCGTGGCGTCCGCGTTCGGCGTAGACCGGGACGCCTGCCGCGGACAATGCCTCGATGTCCCGCAGCACGGTGCGGGTGGACACCTCGAGCTCGCGGGCCAGCATGTCCGCGGTCAGCCGGCCGCGCTGACGCAGCAACAGCACCAGCGAGACGAGTCGGTCGGCGCGCATACGAGAACCCTCTCAAATACATGACCGAGGATGTCGTGAATTGTTGCGAGGCTCCTGAGCACCGACGTCACCGATGGCCTTCAGAACGCCGACGGACGTACGTGCTCGCCATGAATCGAATGGAGCTGATGTGGCAATGGAACGAACGGCAGTCAACCCGGTGACGTGGTCGGTGGAGATGGGATTCAACCAGGGTGAGGTCGTCTCCGGACACACCCGGACCCTGTACTGCTCCGGGCAGACCGCGATGAACGGTGACGGCAAGCCCCAGCATGGCGGCGACATGGCCGCGCAGTTGGCGCTGAGTCTCGACAACCTGGAGGCCGTGCTCGGCGAGGCGGACATGTCCCTCGCGAACCTGGTCCGGCTCAACGTGTACACCACGGACGTCGACCTCCTGTTCCCGCACTACGGCGTTCTGGCATCGCGGTTGGGCGTTGCCGGTGTGGCACCGACCACCACGATGCTCGGGGTGACGCGGCTGGCGATCCCCGGCCAGATGGTCGAACTCGAGGGCACTGCCGTCGCGTGAGGCGACCTCTCCGCCGTGCCACATAGGGGTTCTGGCGGTGAAGGCAAAGGCTTCTGGCTGTATGTCAGGTCAGGCGCCGCGTGGCATCGCCGAGGGTGGTCACGCCCTCGGCGATGTCGGTGGCGGTCGGGGCGGCGTAACCGAGGACCGGCGCCGAGAGCGGTGGTAGCGGTGCTTGGTGTCGACCGGGACCGGCGGGGCGTCGAGGCCGCCGTTGCGCATGTTCTGGCGGGCGGCGGCTCGCGTTGTGCGTAGCCGACAGCTGAATTGGCTCGACGCGCGGCTTCTCCGAAGGTGGACTAGGGCCATGACATCACCGCGTGAAGAGTTGCTGCCCACCACCCGTCGAGCTTTGCTGCACCGCGTCGCCACTGCTCAAGCGGAGGGGAGGGCGCCCTCACTTGTCGCTTCGGTGATCAGGGACGGCGAGTTGGTGTGGACCGAGGGCCGCACCTGCGTCGAGGGGCACGCACCGGACGAGAACGTCCAGTACCGCATCGGCTCGATCACCAAGACCTTTACCGCCGTGCTGGTGATGCGGCTGCGCGACGAGGGCGTCCTCGACCTCTCCGACCCCCTGGAGAAGCACCTTCCGGGTACGGCCGCTGGCGACGTCACCATTGCGGAACTTCTCGCGCACACCAGTGGGTTGGCGGCCGAGACGCCGGGTGAATGGTGGGAGCGTACGCCCGCCTCGCAGCGCCCCGAGCTCGGGACCGTGCTGGGTGAGCAGCCCTTCAAGCACCCCACCGGGCGCCGTTTCCACTACTCCAACCCCGGATACACGCTGCTCGGTTCGCTGATCGAGGCGCTGCGGGGAGAGCCCTGGGAAGCCGTGTTGCGCCGCGAGATCCTGGAGCCGCTGGACCTGGACCGTACGAGTGCGCAGCCGCAGGCCCCGCACGCGGGTGGCTGGGCCGTCCACCCGTGGGCCGACGTGATGATGCCCGAACCCGCCGAGGATCTGGGCCTCATGGCACCGGCCGGGCAGCTGTGGTCCACGACGGCGGACCTGGGGCGCTTTGCCGCCTTTCTCCTGGAAGGCGACGACCGGGTGCTGTCCGCCGACACGGTGCGGGAGATGCGGGAGCCCGCGTCGCCCCTGGCGCCGGGGGACTGGGACGTCACGTACGGCCTGGGGACGCAGCTGATCCGCGGGGACGGGCGCACCTTGGTCGGGCACGGCGGGTCGCTGCCGGGCTTCATGGCCGGGCTGTGGGCGAGCGCGGAGGACGGCCTGGTGGCGGTCACGCTGACCAACTGCACCTCGGGCCCCGCTGTGACGGCGTTGGCCTTCGACCTGCTGAAGATCGTGGCGGAGGCGGAGCCTCGTATCCCCGAGGCGTGGCGTCCCCTGCCCGAGTTGGACGAGGGCCTGCTGAAGCTGGCGGGGCCCTGGTACTGGGGGACGAGCACCTTCGTGCTGCGGCCGAAGGCCGACGGTGCACTCGAGCTGGCGCCCCTTGCGGGCCGGGGCCGCGGATCAGGGTTCCGACCGAACGGCGACGGGGCCTGGACCGGGCTCGACGGCTACTTTGCCGGGGAGCGGCTGCGGGCGGTGCGGCGGTCCGACGGGACGGTGAGCCATCTCGACCTGGGCTCGTTCTTCTTCACCCGGGAGCCGTACGAGGCGGGGACGCCCGTGCCCGGTGGGGTGGACCCGGAGGGGTGGCGCGGGCTTCCCCTGTAGGAGTCCTTACAAAATCGGCGAGCCGGTGGGGGGGGGGGGGGGGGGGGGGGGAGAAAAAACCCCCCCAGCACAAAACCCAAAACAACACACCACGCCAAAAACGAAGAC
>NZ_JBVIPS010000011.1:0-269307 GCF_055577715.1 Streptomyces sp. NPDC033177
TCCCCCCCCCCCCTCCTTCTTCCCCCCCCCCCCCCCCCCCCCACCATCCCCCCCCCCCCCCCCCCCCCCCTCCGCCCCCCCCCCCCCCCCCCCCCCCCCCCCCGCCGTAAGGGAGGTCACGCGCCGGAGGACTTCTCGGCGGCCTCGGTCTCGGTGGTGGCGCCGGCCGTGGTCAGCGTGCCGCCGGCCGTCTCCAGGTGGGCCCGGACGAACCACTGGAACTGCTCCAGGGCACGCAGCTGCTCGATCAGCAGATCCTCGGTGGCGGGGTCGATCTCGCCGACCTTCTTGATGGCCGCGCGCACGTCCTGGATGACGCCGGTGTAGACGAGGTCAAGGGCGCCGAGGTGGGCGATGGCATCGGCGCGGCCCACGCTGTAGTCCTCCCACGTGCGCTCCTTGACCAGGGCGCCGGGGGTGCCGTGCGCGATGCCGCCCAGGGCGGCCAGGCGCTCCGCCGTGTCGTCGGCCAGGTCGCGGACCCGGTCGACCTGCGGGTCGAGCATCTGATGCACGGCGATGAAGTGCGGGCCGACCACGTTCCAGTGCACGTGCTTCAACGTGAGGTGGAGATCGTTGAGCGCGTGCAGGCGCTGCTGCAGCAGCTCGATGACCGTGCCGGCCTCCCGCACCGTGATGCCAGGGACGGTGTACTTGGGGGTGGCCTCGGAAGTCAACGGAATGCCTCCTGTCTCGTATGTCCTGTACGGGTTTGTGGCCTGTACTGGCTTATGTCCACCTGGTGCCCCTGGTGGACGCCGCTACACCCGCACCTGCCCGGAAGGTCCGAATCGAAGTCAGTCGTTGGTCATCAGGCCGGCGCGGAGCTTGCCCACGACACGGGTGATCAGCCGGGAGACATGCATCTGCGAGTAGCCGAGCTCGTCGGCGATCTGCTGCTGGGTCTGCTCCTCGACGAAGCGCAGATGGATGAGTGTGCGGTCCCGCTCGTCGAGGTCCGCGATCAGCGGGGCGAGGGAGTGGAAGTTCTCGACGAGCTCGAAGGACTGCTCGTCGACGCCGATGAAGTCGGCGAGCATGGTGTCGGACTCGTCGTCGGCGCCGTTGACCGCGGCGTTCAGGGAGATGGCGTTGTAGCCGTTGGAGGCCTTCTGCGCCTCGGCGACCTCGGACGGCTCGAGCTGCATCAGCTCCGCCAGCTCGGCCGTGGAAGGCAGGCGGCCCAGGCGGGTGCGCAACTCCTCGGTGGCCTTGGACAGTTCGAGACGGGCCTCCTGAAGGCGGCGCGGCACGTGCACGGCCCAGGAGGTGTCGCGGAAGAACCGTTTGATCTCACCGGTGATGTAAGGCACGGCGAAGGAGGTGAACTCGACTTCGCGGGTCAGCTCGAAGCGGTCGATCGCCTTGATCAGGCCGATGGTGCCGACCTGGACGATGTCTTCCATCTCCTGCTGGCCCCGGTGCTTGAACCGAGAGGCCGCGTAGTGCACGAGGGAGAGGTTCATCTCGATCAGGACGTTGCGCACGTACTGGTACTCGTGCGTGCCCTCCTCGAGTTGCGTGAGGCGGTCGAAGAAACGCTTGCCGACCTCCCGCGCGTCCCTCGGCGCGATGGAGGAGGGGTCCGTGTACGCGCGTTCAACGAGGTCCTCCCCGGCCTTGGTGACCGGGTCCTGCGTCTGCTCCTGCGCCGCGGTGATCATGCGTTCCGCTCCTTGTTCAGTTCGAAACTTCCTTCGGCGACGGCCCGTGTACCCCACGGATCGCCACCCACACACACTCATATCTGAACGAAAAAAACGGAGAGAAGTCGCGCGGTGCGGATGTTTGCCGGGCCGCTCGGCGGTCAACCGAAGTGACAGCACACGTAGTCGATGCCAAGGAGCGTGAGCGGCCATGACCGCCAACGAGAAGGCCAAGGCGAAGACCGAGCAGGTCACCGGTGCCGCGAAGGAAGCCGCCGGACGCGCCGTGGGCAACGAACGGCTCACCACCGAAGGCCGGGCCCAGCAGATGAAGGGCGACGCACGTCAGGCCAAGGAGAAGACGAAGGACATCGGCAAGCACTGACCTCACCGGTCACGCAAGCGCTGTTGGGGCGGCCCCGTCTGACGGGGTCGCCCCTTCTGTCGGCTCCGGCTCATCTGATACCAACTCGCCAACGGTCGTAAGAATGTTCTGACAAATCCATTGACGCTGCCGCGCGCCCGCCGCTAGAACTCCCACCAGCCGCACTCGGGCGGCCGGGAGAAGAGGTGGTCCCACCATGCGTAGTCCCACCATGCGTTCCGCACGCAGCGCAGCAGCTCTCGTGGCGGTGCTCGCGCTCGCGGCCGGGTGCAGCGGCTCCGGCGGCAAGGACGACGAGGACAAGTCGGGCGATGGCGGGGGAGGCGGCAAAGGCGTGAACACGCCCCGCCTCAAGATCGCGATGGTCACGCACTCCGGCGAGGGCGACACCTTCTGGGACATCGTGCAGAGCGGCGCCAAGCAGGCGGCCCGCAAGGACAACGTCGAGTTCCTCTACTCCAACGACAAGGAGGCCAAGGGGCAGGCCGAGCTCGTCCAGTCGGCGATCGACAAGAAGGTCGACGGCATCGTCGTGACGCTGGCCAAGCCCGAGGCGATGAAGGCGGTCCTCGGCAAGGCCGAGGCCGCCGGGATACCGGTCGTCACGATCAACTCCGGCGGTGAGTTCTCCGCCGACTTCGGCGCCCTGAGCCACATCGGCCAGGACGAGTCCGTGGCGGGCGAGGCGGTCGGCGACGAGCTCAGCGAGCGCGGCAAGAAGAAGGTGCTCTGCGTCATCCACGAACAGGGCAACGTCTCCCTGGAGCAGCGCTGTGCGGGGGTGAAGAAGACCCTCAAGGGGTCGGTCGAGAACCTCAACGTCGAGGGCACCAACGCGCCCAACGCCCAGTCCTCCATCAGTGCGAAACTCCAGGCGACCAAGGACATCGACGCGGTGGTCACGCTCGGCGCGCCGATCGCCGCCTACTCGGTGAAGGCCAAGGAGGACTCCGGGAGCAAGGCCGAGGTCGCCACCTTCGACCTGAACGCCGAGGTCGTCAAGCGCCTCAAGGCCAAGGAGGTCGGCTTCGCCGTCGACCAGCAGCCCTACCTCCAGGGCTACCTCGCCGTCGACGAGCTGTGGCTCCACAAGACCAACGCGAACGTCCTCGGCGGCGGCAAGCCCGTCCTCACCGGACCCGCGATCGTCACCGAGAAGGACGTACCGAAGCTGGAGAAGTACACCGCCCGCGGCACCCGATGAACACACGCGTGATCCGCGTGGTCGATACTTGGGCGGCTGGGGCCGGGGATCCGGACCGGCCTCACCGAGAAGCAGAGCTAGAAGGGCACGGCGTCGTGGCAAGGGTTCAGACAGGGGTACGTGCGGTGGGCGCCGTGCTGGTCGCGGTGCTCGGGGTATCCCTCGCGGGGTGCAGCAGCACCGGCGGCAAGCGGGCCGAGGACGCGCGCAAGGCGGCATCGGCCCAGGGCAAGGCGGCGGTGAGCACGCCGAGGTGGACGTTCGGCATGGTGACCCACTCGGGTGACGGTGACACGTTCTGGGACATCGTCCAGGAAGGCGCCGAAGAGGCGGCCCGCAAGGACAACATCAAGTTCCTGTACTCCCACAACGCCGAGGCCCAGCAGCAGGCCCAGCTCGTGGACTCGTACATCGACAAGAAGGTCGACGGCATCATCGTCAGCCTCGCCAAGCCCGCCGCGATGAAGGGCGCCCTGGCCCGCGCCAAGAAGGCCGGCATCCCGGTGGTCACCGTGAACTCCGGCTCCGCGGAGTCCAAGGAGTTCGGCGCGCTCACCCACATCGGCCAGGACGAGACGATCGCGGGCGAGGCCGTCGGCGAGGAGCTCAACAAGCGCGGCAAGAAGAAGGCGCTCTGCATCCTGCACGAGCAGGGCAACGTCGGACACGAGCAGCGCTGCGAAGGTGCCGAGAAGACTTTCGACGGCAAGATGCAGAACCTGTACGTGACCGGCACGAACATGCCCGACGTGCAGTCCTCCATCGAGGCCAGGCTCCAGTCCGACAAGTCCGTCGACGCGGTCGTCACGCTCGGCGCGCCCTTCGCGGACACCGCGGTGAAGGCCGCCGACAGCGCGGGCAGCAAGGCCGAGGTCGACACCTTCGACCTGAACGAGAAGGTCGCGGCGGGTCTGAAGGACGGCACGCTCGGCTTCGCCGTCGACCAGCAGCCCTACCTCCAGGGGTACGAGGCCGTGGACCTGCTCTGGCTCTACAAGTACAACGACGACGTGCTCGGCGGCGGCAAGCCGGTCCTCACCGGACCGCAGATCATCACCAAGGACCAGGCCGCCAAGCTGGAGGAATACGCGAAGCGAGGGACGCGATGACAGCCACAGCCCCGGCGCCCGCCCCGTCACCCGGCTCCCCGGACACGAAGACGGACGAGCGCCTCCTGAAGGCCTCGCCGCTGAAGAAGCTGATGGGCCGCCCCGAGCTCGGCTCCGTCGTCGGCGCCATCGCCGTCTTCGTCTTCTTCGCGGTCGCCGCGGACAGCTTCATGCAGGCCACCAGCCTCGCCACGGTGCTCTATGCGGCATCGACGCTCGGCATCATGGCGGTGCCGGTGGCGCTCCTGATGATCGGCGGCGAGTTCGACCTGTCGGCGGGCGTCATGGTGACGAGCTCCGCGCTCATCTCGTCGATGTTCAGCTACCAGATGACGGCGAACGTCTGGGTCGGCGTACTCGTCTCGCTCGTCGTCACCCTCGCGATCGGCGTCTTCAACGGCGTGATGCTGACGCGCACCGACCCGCCGAGCTTCATCATCACGCTCGGTACGTTCCTGATGCTGACCGGCATGAACCTCGGCTTCACCAAGCTGATCAGCGGCACGGTCTCCACGAAGTCGATCGCCGACATGGAGGGCTTCACCTCCGCCAAGGACGTCTTCGCCTCGACGCTCACCATCGGCGGCGTCGACTTCAAGATCACGATTCTGTGGTGGCTCGGCCTGATCGCGGTCGCCACCTGGGTCCTGCTCCGCACCCGAGTCGGCAACTGGATCTTCGCGGTCGGCGGCGGCGAGGACGCGGCCCGCGCGGTCGGTGTCCCGGTCGCGGCGACGAAGATCGGCCTCTACATGGGCGTCGCCTTCGGCGCCTGGATCTCGGGCCAGCACCTGCTCTTCTCGTACGACGTCGTCCAGTCCGGCGAGGGCGTCGGCAACGAACTGATCTACATCATCGCGGCCGTCATCGGCGGCTGTCTGATCACCGGCGGCTACGGCTCCGCGGTCGGCGCGGCCGTGGGCGCCCTCATCTTCGGCATGGTCAGCAAGGGCATCGTGTTCGCCGAGTGGAACCCGGACTGGTTCAAGTTCTTCCTCGGAGTGATGCTGCTCCTGGCGACCCTGCTCAACCACTGGGTCCGCAAGCGCGCGGAGGCGACGAAGTGACCACCGATTCGATCGACGTCACCGACACGGTGCCGGGCCCCGACCCTGAGCGGGCCCCCCTCGTCGAGCTCGACGACGTCAGTAAGTACTACGGCAACATCCGTGCCCTCGAAGGCGTCTCCCTGGAGGTCCACGCGGGCGAGATCTCCTGCGTCCTCGGCGACAACGGCGCGGGCAAGTCGACCCTCATCAAGATCATCGCGGGTCTGCACCAGCACGACGGCGGAACCTTCCGGATCGAGGGCGAGGACGCGAAGCTCGGCACGCCCCGCGACGCGCTGAACCACGGCATCGCCACGGTCTACCAGGACCTCGCCGTGGTCCCGCTGATGCCGGTCTGGCGCAACTTCTTCCTCGGCTCCGAGCCGACGAAGGGCGTGGGCCCCTTCAAGCGCCTCGACGTCGACCTCATGCGCGAGACGACCCGCGCGGAGCTGCTGCGCATGGGCATCGACCTGCGCGACGTCGACCAGCCCATCGGCACCCTGTCGGGCGGCGAGCGCCAGTGCGTGGCGATCGCGCGCGCGGTGTACTTCGGCGCGAAGGTCCTCGTTCTGGACGAGCCCACCGCCGCGCTCGGCGTCAAGCAGTCGGGCGTCGTCCTGAAGTACGTCGCGGCGGCGCGGGACGCGGGTCTCGGAGTGGTCCTGATCACCCACAACCCGCACCACGCCTACCTGGTCGGCAACCGTTTCGTCCTCCTCAAGCGCGGCACGATGTTCGGCAGCTACGCGCGCGACGAGATCACCCTGGACGAGCTGACCCGCCAGATGGCAGGCGGCAGCGAACTGGACGACTTGCGCCACGAACTGGAGAAGCGCTGAGCAACGCCCCGCAGGGGCGCGGGGAACTGCGCGCTCAGCGACAGCGAACCCGCAGGTGAGAGACGGGCAGGCGGGAGCGAGACCGAGCCACGGGACACCGGTGAGCCACAGCGGCAGCGGAATGGCAGAATCGCCGCAATGAGCACCTACCGCGATCTCGCACACCGCGGCTCCGCCCGAGCCACCGTCCTGCGGACCGTGGGCACGCGTGAGCGCCGATCACATCTGACGGCGCCCCGTGTGCCCACCGTCGGCATCGACATCGGCGGCACGAAGGTGATGGCGGGCGTCGTGGACGCCGACGGCAACATCCTGGAGACGCTCCGCACGGAGACCCCGGACAAGTCCAAGAGCCCCAAGGTCGTCGAGGACACCATCGTCGAGCTGGTCCTGGACCTCTCCGACCGACACGACGTGCACGCGGTGGGCATCGGCGCCGCGGGCTGGGTCGACGCGGACCGCAACCGCGTCCTGTTCGCCCCGCACCTGTCCTGGCGCAACGAACCCCTGCGTGACCGCATCTCCGGCCGCCTCGCGGTGCCCGTGCTCGTCGACAACGACGCGAACACCGCCGCGTGGGCGGAATGGCGCTTCGGCGCGGCCCGCGGCGAGGACCACCTGGTCATGATCACGCTCGGCACCGGCATCGGCGGCGCGATCCTGGAGGACGGCCAGGTCAAGCGCGGCAAGTTCGGGGTCGCCGGCGAATTCGGGCACATGCAGGTCGTCCCCGGCGGCCATCGCTGCCCGTGCGGCAACCGCGGCTGCTGGGAGCAGTACAGCTCCGGCAACGCGCTGGTCAGGGAGGCCCGCGAACTCGCCGCCGCCGACTCCCCGGTCGCGTACGGGATCATCGAGCGGGTCAAGGGCAACATCCCCGACATCACCGGACCCCTGATCACGGAGCTGGCCCGCGACGGCGACGCGATGTGCGTCGAGCTCCTCCAGGACATCGGCCAGTGGCTGGGCGTCGGCATCGCGAACCTCGCGGCGGCGCTCGACCCGTCCTGCTTCGTGATCGGCGGCGGTGTGTCGGCCGCCGACGACCTCCTGATCGGTCCGGCCCGCGACGCCTTCCGCCGCCAGCTGACCGGCCGCGGCTACCGCCCCGAGGCCCGTATCGCCCGCGCCCAGCTGGGCCCCGAGGCGGGCATGGTGGGCGCGGCCGACCTGGCCCGTCTGGTGGCCCGCCGCTTCCGCCGCGCCAACCGCCGCCGGGTGGAGCGCCACGAACGGTACGAGCGGTACGTGGAAGCGCGCCGCACCAACGACCGCACCTCTCAGGGAACCCAGTAAACAGATGACCGTCCCCCGCCAGCCCTCGTCCCCGGACTCCGCGGACTCCCCGGATCCCGCCGACGAGGGTGGCCGCCCCCGCGAGGGCCGCCGCCACATGCTCCGCCGCCGCTGGCTGACGGCCACGATCATCGTGCTCCTGATCGGCGTGCCGGCCGGCTATCTGGTGATCTCCGCGAACCAGAGCCGCAACAGCGGCCGCGACAAGGAGGCCAAGTACTCCGCGACCGGCCTCACCGCGGGCTGGCCCTCCAAGGTGCAGCGCCGTCTCTACGACGTACCGATCCCGCACTACTCCCGGGAAGTCGCCTACTACGAGACGAACAACTGGCGCACCAGCCGCCTGTACGCCCAGTTCCTGACCAGCAACGAGGGCCTGGACAAGTTCCTCAAGCAGATCGGCACGAGCACCAAGGCGCTGGAGAAGAACGACATCACCATCAGCAAGCGCGACCGCAAGGTCGTCGGCTGGGAGTTCACGGACCCGGGCCCCTGGCTGGGCCTGACCCATGTGCAGAAGGACCCGGTGCCGACCCTGGACGTGGTGGTGAACCGCGTCAACGCGGAGCACCCGATGGTCTATGTAGTGTCTACGACAACTCCGTAACTGGCGTGTTGCATCGGTGAGTTGACCGAAGGTCCGCTCGTACGATGGCGCCCATGATCTCCAGAGAGACATCCGAAGGGGCATCCGAAGAGGAGTACGACAGACGCCGGCGCGCCCAGTGGCTCGCGGGGGAGGCGCGCGCGGACGGGGTGGCACGCAGGGACATGCTGCGGCTGCTCGCGGCGGCGGGGGCCGCGGCGACGCTGCCGGTGGCGCTGGGCGCACCCCGAGCGCGGGCGGCCGCGGGCGCTGTCGCAGCCGGCATCGTGAAACCGCTCCCCGCGGACCGCTTCACGATCCGCGGCACGAACGCGGAAACGAAGTTCGAGGCGCTGGCGCAGACAGGCTTCCACACCCCCGCGTCGCACTTCTTCGTGCGCAACCACACGGCGACGCCACGCCTGGACGCGAAGACGTGGAGCCTACGGATCTGGGGCGACGGCCTACGGGGCGGCAGGACCTGTGAGTTCACGCTCGCGGACCTCAAACGCCTCCCGTCGACGACTCGCACCGCCCTCGTCGAATGCGCGGGCAACGGCAGGAGCTTCTTCACGACCCAACAGGGGCAGCCGGCCTCCGGTACGGCCTGGACCCTGGGAGCGGTCGGCAACGCGCGCTGGCGCGGCGTGCGCCTCTCCGAGGTCCTGCGCCGGGCAGGCGTCTCCCGCCGAGCGGTGGACGTCATGCCCAGCGGCCTCGACGCGGAGTACGTCACGGACGACGGCACGAACCTGGGCCGGGTCCGCCGCCCGCTGCCGCTCGCCAAGGCGTTGGACGACGTGATCCTGGCGTACGAGATGAACGGCGCTCCGCTCCCCGCGGACCACGGCTACCCGGTGCGGGTCCTGGTCCCGACGTGGGTGGGCATCGCGTCGATCAAATGGGTGGGCGACATCGAGGTCTCGTCCACCCCTCTCTACTCGCCCTGGAACACGCAGTTCTACCGCCTGTTCGGCGACACGTACCCCCCGGAGGGCAGCGCCCCGCTGACCCACCAGACCCTGAAGTCCGCCTTCGAACTCCCTTGGAACGCAAGCCTCCCGGCGTCCACGACCCACCACCTCACCGGCCGCTCATGGTCGGCGACGGGCGCGATCACCCGCGTGGACATCAGTACGGACGAGGGCCGCACCTGGCAACCGGCCCATCTCAAGGACACCCCCCACCGCGCCACATGGACCCGCTGGACCACCCCCTGGCACCCAAGAACCCCGGGCCCGGCCACACTCCTGGCCCGCGCCACGGACACCACGGGCCGAACCCAGCCGGAGACGACGACGCACAACACGCAGGGCTATCTGTTCGACGCGGCGGTGCGGCACGCGGTGAGGGTGGTGTGAGCTCCTAGCCGGTTCGAGCCCCCTCATACACGGCCGCCGCCACCGCCAAGTCCTCCCAGGCCATCCCCGCGGACTTGAACAGTCGAGGTCGGTCATCGGGGATCTTGACCTCTCCCCGTACCAACTCGCCCAGTGACCGCAGGTTCTTCGCGTCGAAGGCACCCGTGGCCGTTGCGAGGATGATGTCGCCGCACTCTCGCAGGGCGACCTCGTGGGATTCCGCGACCACCACCGCGCGGGCCGGCAGGTCCTCGTCGACCTCGCGTGCGTCCGGTTCGTGGGAGCCCACCGCGGCCACCGTCGCGTGGGGTGGGAGCAGGGTGCTGTCGAAGAGCGGTTCGCGGGATGTCGTGCAGCAGCAGACCACGTCGGCGGTCGTGACGTCCGCCGGGGCCGCGGGCGCCGCCGAGAGGCCCGCCTCGCGGCATCGGTCGACGAAGGCCGCGACGCGCTCGGGGTCGCGGGCCACCACGTCCACGTGGGTCAGCGTCGGGCGTACCGCGCGGACCGCCTCCACATGGCCCCAGGCCTGCGGGCCGGTGCCGAAGACCAAGAGGCGGCGGGCGTCCGGGACCGCCAGGTGCTTGATCGCCGCGCCCGACACCGCGGGGGTCCGCAGGGAGGTCAGCGCGATGCCGTCGAGGACGGCCAGGGGCGTGTGGGTCGTGCCGTCCAGGAGGAGGTACAGGCCCTGGACGCGGGGGAGACCGCGGGCCGTGTTCTCCGGGGTGACCGTGGCGATCTTCACCCCGGTGTACGCCCTCGTGGCGGACGGCATCAGGAGCAGTTGGCCGCCCGGTACGTCCACCACTCCCCGCGGCGGCTCCGCCTCCGGGTCCAGGCCCGCCTTGAGGACGGCCTCCACCGCCTCGATCGCCGCGGACATCGGGACGGACCGGGCCATCGCCTCGGCGTCGATGTAGGGCGGGGCCTCACTCATGGCTGGTTCCTTTCGGGGGCGGGCAGTTCAGGAGTATCTGCTCGCATTTGTCGCACGCAATCCCGCGACGGGAACGGCCGTCCCGGCGAGAGCTTGTGCACCCTCTTACTCGCGCGTCAGCTCCGCCCGTTAGCGTAGAGCGGTGAGCGAGACGACTACCCCTGCCCTCCAGTACCGCTTCGACGGCCCCGAAGACGCCCCCGTGCTGATCCTCGGACCCTCGCTCGGAACCACCTGGCACATGTGGGACCGGCAGGTGCCCGAGCTGGTCAAGCAGTGGCGTGTGTTCCGCTTCGACATGCCCGGACACGGGGGCGCCCCCGCGCATCCCTGCGGCTCCGTCGGCGACCTCGTGCAGCGGCTTCTCGTCACGCTCGACGAGGTCGGCGTGCAGCGCTTCGGGTACGCGGGCTGCGCCTTCGGCGGTGCGATAGGGGCCGAGCTCGCCCTGCGGCACCCGCAGCGCGTCGCCTCGCTGGCCCTGATCTCCGCCTCGCCGCGCTTCGGCAGCGCCGACGAGTTCCGCCAGCGCGGGGTGATCGTGCGGAGCAACGGCCTCGACCCCATCGCGCGCACGTCCCCCGAGCGCTGGTTCACGCCCGGCTTCGCCGCCGCGCAGCCCGCGATCACCGACTGGGCCGTACAGATGGTGCGGACGACCGACCCGGGCTGCTACATCGCCGCCTGCGAGGCCCTCGCCGCCTTCGACGTGCGCGCCGAGCTGAGCCGGATAGGGGTGCCCACCCTCGTGCTCGTCGGGTCCGAGGACCAGGTCACCGGGCAGGGCGAGGCCCGCACCCTCGTCGCCGGCATCCCGGACTCCCGCCTCGCCGTGGTGCCGGGGGCCTCCCACCTCGCCCCCGTCGAGCAGCCCGCCGCCGTCACCGACTTGCTCGTACGCCACTTCTCCACCGCCTGGCAGCTCGCGCCCGACGCCACCGGGACGCACGCGGCGATCAGCGCGACGCCGGTCAAGCCGGTGCTCGCCCCGCCGCCGCCCGTCTTCCCCGTGGCCGAGATCGGGCCCATGGAGCAGCCCGAGGCCGTGGGCGACGGCCGCCCCGACCTCTACGAAGCGGGGATCAAGGTCCGCCGCGAGGTGCTCGGTGACGCGCACGTCGACCGCGCGCTCGCCGCCGCCGACGACTTCTCCACGGACTTCCAGGAGCTCATCACGCGCTACGCGTGGGGCGAGGTCTGGAACCGCCCCGGCCTCGACCGGCGTTCCCGCAGCTGCGTCACCCTGACCGCGCTCGTCGCGGGCGGCCACCTCGACGAGCTGGCCTTCCACACCCGCGCCGCCCTGCGCAACGGCCTCACCGCGCAGGAGATCAAGGAAGTGCTGCTCCAAGCGGCCGTCTACTGCGGCGTCCCCGCGGCGAACTCCGCCTTCAAGGTCGCCCAGGCCGTCATCCGCGAGGAAACCACGCCCCCGGAGTGAGGCGTAGCAGGATGGAGGAATGACGACTTCCGCGAAGCGCATCAAGCTCACGAAGAAGACGCACGCCTGTGTCCGCCTGGAGCGGGACGGCCGGAGCCTGGTCATCGACCCGGGCGGCTTCAGCGAACAGGACGCGGCCCTCGGCGCCGACGCGATCCTCGTCACGCACGAGCACCCCGACCACTTCGACGAGGACCGGCTGCGCGCGGGCCTCGAGGCCAACCCCGCGGCCGAGATCTGGACCCTGCGCTCCGTCGCCGAGAAGATCTCGGCGGCCTTTCCGGGGCGGGTGCACACCGTCGGGCACGGTGACACCTTCGAGGCCGCCGGATTCGACGTACAGGTGCACGGCGAACTGCACGCCGTGATCCACCCGGACATCCCGCGGATCACGAACGTCGGTTACCTGGTGGACGGTTCGGTCTTCCACCCGGGCGACGCGCTGACCGTTCCCGAGCAGCCGGTTCAGACGCTGATGCTGCCGGTGATGGCGCCTTGGAGCAAGATCTCCGAGGTCATCGACTACGTGCGCGAGGTCAAGCCGCAGCGCGCCTACGACGTCCACGACGCCCTGCTCACGGACCTGGCCCGGCCGATCTACGACTCGCAGATCGGGTCCCTCGGCGGTGCGGAGCACCTGCGGCTCACGCCGGGGGCGTCCGCCGAGCTGTGACCGGCGGGCCCGGGGCTGTCAGTGGCGTTCGGTAGGTTGGGAAGCATGCGCATTGCCACCTGGAACGTGAACTCGATCACCGCTCGGCTGCCCAGGCTCCTCGCCTGGCTGGAGAGCAGCGGTACGGATGTGCTGTGCATCCAGGAGACCAAGACCACCGCGGAGCAGTTCCCCGCAGCCGAGCTCCGCGAGCTCGGCTATGAGTCGGCGGTGAACGCGACAGGCCGGTGGAACGGCGTCGCGCTGGTCTCCCGCGTGGGCCTCGACGACGTGACGACCGGCCTGCCCGGCGGCCCCGACTACGACGGGGTCCAGGAGCCGCGCGCGATCTCCGCCACCTGCGGCCCGGCGCGTCTCTGGTCGGTGTATGTGCCCAACGGCCGCGAGGTGGACCACGAGCACTTCGCCTACAAGCTGCGGTGGTTCGAGGCGCTGAAGACCGCGGTCGCCGCCGACGCGGCGGGCGCACGGCCCTTCGCGGTCCTCGGGGACTTCAATGTGGCGCCGACCGACGCGGATGTGTGGGACCCCGCCCTGTTCGAGGGCGCCACGCACGTGACCCCCGCCGAGCGCGCGGCCCTCGCGGCACTGCGGGAAGCGGGCCTCTCGGACGTCGTACCGCGCCCCCTGAAGTACGACCACCCGTTCACGTACTGGGACTACCGCCAGCTCGGCTTCCCCAAGAACAAGGGCATGCGCATCGACCTGGTGTACGGGAACGAGGCGTTCGGCAAGGCCGTCTCCGACTCGTACGTGGACCGTGAGGAGCGCAAGGGCAAGGGCGCGTCGGACCACGCGCCGGTCGTCGTGGACCTGGACGTGTGACCCAGGGGCGCCGGCCGGCGAGGGAGACCTCAGGCCGGCGCCACCACCCGGTCCCTACGGCTCGAGCACCCGCAGGTCCACCGACTCCGCGATCGCGGCGAGTCCCGCGTCCCCCGGATGCAGATGGTCCCCGCTGTCGTACGCGGCCAGCATCCGTGCCGGGTTCGCCGGATCCCGCAGCACCGCGTCGAAGTCCAGGACGGCGTCGAAGTCGTCGCCGCCCCGCAGGTAGTCGTTGACCTTCACCCGCTCCGCGTCCGCCGCCGCCGTGCACAGGGACTCGCCCTGGCAGGGCGCGATGGTCGCGGCCACCACGCGCAGGCCCCGCGCACGGGCCCGCTCGGAGATCTCCCGCATACCGGCGATCACCTGATCCGCCGATGCGCCCCACCGCACGTCATTGACACCTTCGAAGACGACGACCGTACGGGCCGACGTCTGGGCGAACACATCACGGTCCAGGCGGTGCAGGGCGCTGACGCCACCGGTGTCGGTGGAGACGCCGTCGCCGGGGTAGCGGTCCGCGACCACGCGGTTCGCCGAGATCCCCTGGTTCAGGACACCGAAGCGCGGCACCTCGTCCTGCTGGAGCAGCCGCGTGGCGAGGACATTGGGCCAGCGGTGGTTCGCGTCCTGCGTCGACTTCACCCCGTCCGTGATGGAGTCGCCGAGCAGCACCACCGACCCGGGACCGCCGCCCACGTCGACACCCGTGAGCAGCGGCCAGGTCGTGATCGTCGAGGTGTACGCCGCCGGGGAGTCGTCCGCCGCGTGGTCGCCGGGGCCGCTCACGTACGAGCGCTGGATGGCCTGGCTGTGCACGGGGGCGGTCGTCACCGTCTCCGGGAGGTGGAAGCTCACCAGGAGGTTGGTGTCCTCGGGCACGTCGAAGTCGAGCGGATCGCTGAACGCCTGGGCGCCCGCGGGGACTTCGGTGCCCGCCTCGCCGCGGAAGGACAGCGACTGGGGCTCGCCCCGCGCTCCCGCCCCGGACTCCTGCACCGCCACCGTCGCGCTCCCGATGCGCACCGGGGCCGAGGCGAAGGTGTTGTCGAGCCGGATCCGCACCCGCGGCCCGCCGGTGCTGGTGTGGACGACCAGTCGCACGGTCCGGTCGGTCCACGGGCCCACCGCCGTGTAACCGGCCGTCGACGTCGACCAGCTTCCGGTCCACCCCTTGGCCGGCTGCCGCACGGAGAGCGCGAAGACGTGCAGATCCGGGGCGCCCGGGTCCTTCGGCAGGGTCACCGAGGCGACCTCGCGCCCGCGCGCCACCGGCACGGTCACCACGTACAGCCGTGTCTTCTCGGCGAGTTGACCGCCCGGAGTGTTCAGATGCGGCAGCGCGACCGCCTTCGTGGCGAGCGGGCCCGAGCGCCAGTCCGGCGCCGTCAGTCGGTACGTCTTCTTCCCGCCGTCCCGGTAGCGCACCGCCCCCGTGCCGCTCGCGTCTCCGCCCGTGCCCGCGACGAGGAACGCCAGGGCGTCCCCGCGTCCGCGTACCCGCACGGACTGCCCGTCGGCGCGGACGTTGTCCTTCTCGCCCGCGGCCGTGCGCGGCAGGGTCAGCCGTGCCCCGTCCACGGCGAGCGAACGGCCCGGGGTCCAGCCCGCCGCGGCCAGATCCCGCGCCGAGAGCGAACCGCCCGAGCCGTCGAAGTCCGCGTCACCGGGCCGCGCGTCATCACTGATCGCCCGGTTGTCGAAGAGCCGCTCCAAAGGGAGCGGCCCGGGTCTGTGCGGTGCGGCCTGCGCCGTCGCCACGGGCACGGCGCCGCAGATCACCGCGAGTACGGCGGCCGCACCCCAGATACGTGAGATACGCGAGGTACGCGAACTGCGTGGACGCACACCAGACCCCTCCCCTTGGCTGAAGCTAGAGCTGACGTGACGACAGGTGCGCCATGAAGCTAAGGAGGCGGAAGAGAAGCGTCAATGAGGTACGCGTGAACATGACCCGAACTCGCCGGGATGCCGTATCCAACCGGGTGGCACGCGCTGCTCACCGACGCGCTCCGGCAGTCCGTCCCCATGTGAGGGGATTCGCATGATTCCGTGATCAACTGATGCAAGTTACATTCGTTGGACCGGGAGCAGAGGCACCCTCACGGAGAGGCCGATCATGAACATCTCCTTCTTCGACAGGTGGCGCAGACAGCAGCCCGCCGACCGGAGCCCAGGACTCGCCTCGGCGTTCGACGAGGACCCGGCCGGGGTGGCCGAACTCCTCGCCGAATGCGAGCTCCTGCGCTCCCAGGCAGCCGCAGCCGGGCTCGAACTCGACGACTCCCCGGGCTCGTTGACCGCGCTCGACCAGGTGCTTCCACGCTGGCGGGACGACCCCGAGCTGCTGCCCTGGCTCGGCAACGACGCGGGTCTTTACCTCGGTTCGGTCATCGTCCGCGCGGTGTCCGGCGCCACCTGGCACGTCTGGCCCGGCGGCAGCCCCGTCGTGCTGCTGGCGTCGGGGCGGGAGATCCAGGTGGTCGAGGCGGGGCTCGACTGGGCGGTGACGGGTGCTCCCGAGCTGTCCCAGGTCTACGCGGAGGCGTCGGAGGCGTAGCCGCGGGATGACGTAACTGGAAATACGGTTAATGCCCATACGTGCGTGTCGTCCAGTAAGTCCCGTTTTCGCGTGGATAGTTTGCGCGGACCGACACCGCCGAGAGTGGGCAGGGCAGGGCATGGCCGTCGATCCGCTGATCGAGCTGCGTGATGTGAACAAGTACTACGGGGAGCTGCATGTCCTTCAGGACATCAACCTCACCGTCGGCAAGGGGGAGGTGGTCGTGGTCATCGGCCCGTCAGGGTCGGGGAAATCCACGCTCTGCAGAACGATCAACCGGCTGGAGACGATCCAGTCGGGAGCCATCGCACTGGACGGGCAGCCGCTTCCGGAAGAGGGCAAGGCGCTGGCCTCGCTCCGTGCCGACGTAGGCATGGTGTTCCAGTCCTTCAACCTCTTCGCGCACAAGACAGTGCTGCAGAACGTCTCCCTCGCGCCGGTCAAGGTGCGGGGCAAGAAGAAGGACGACGCCACGCGGCGCTCCCGTGAGCTCCTCGACCGGGTGGGCCTCGCGACCCAGGCCGACAAGTACCCGGCGCAGCTCTCGGGCGGCCAGCAACAGCGCGTGGCCATCGCACGCGCGCTCGCCATGGAGCCCAAGGTGATGCTCTTCGACGAGCCGACGTCGGCCCTCGACCCCGAGATGATCAATGAAGTGCTCGAGGTCATGCAGGGCCTCGCCCGCGACGGCATGACCATGGTCGTCGTCACCCACGAGATGGGCTTCGCCCGTTCGGCCGCCAACCGTGTCGTCTTCATGGACGCCGGCCGCATCGTCGAGGACCGCGCCCCCGAGGACTTCTTCAGCAACCCGGAGAGCGACCGCGCCAAGGACTTCCTCTCCAAGATCCTGAAGCACTGACGGGAGGCCCGCCATGATGCGTACGACACGTCTGCTCGCGGCGCTCGTCCTCGCCGCCTGTGCCGCGACCGCCTGCGGCAAGGAGGGCAGCCCCCCGGTGAAGGGGCCGCAGCCCGACGAACTGCCCAAGTACCAGGTGGCGAAGGGGTTCACGCTGCCGGACTCCGGCACCTGGAAGAAGGCGAAACGGCGCGGTCACCTCGTCGTCGGCGCCAAGGAGGACCAGCCGTTCCTCGGCGAGAAGAACCCCGCCACCGGGCAGTACTCCGGCTTCGACATCGAGATCGCCAAGATGGTCGCGGCCTCGCTCGGCTTCGAACCCCAGTCGACCACCTTCAAGACGATCGCGTCGGCGAACCGCGAGACCGCCCTGCAGAACGGGCAGATCGACTACTACGTCGGCACCTACACCATCAACGACCTCCGCAAGAAGCTCGTCGGCTTCGGCGGTCCCTACTACATGGCGGGACAGGGCCTCCTCGTGCGCACCGACGAGGACGACATCAAGGGGCCGCAGGACCTGGACGGCAAGAAGGTCTGTTCGGCGGCCGGGTCGACCCCCTACCAGCGCATCCAGAAGGACTACCCGAAGGCGACGCTCGTCGCGTACGACACCTACTCGGTCTGCGTCGACAACCTGCTGACCTATCAGGTCGACGCCGTCACCACCGACGACGCCATCCTCATCGGGTACGCGGCCAAGGTGCCCGACGAGCTCAAGGTGGTCGGCAAGCCGTTCTCGAAGGAGCCCTACGGCATCGGCGTGCCCAAGGGCGACAACGCCCTGCGGTTCGCCGTCGACGACGCGCTGGCCGCCCGGGAGAAGAACGGCGACTGGAAGAAGGCCTACGACGCCACCCTCGGCCTCTCCGGGGTCCCGGCGCCGAAGCCGCCCGCCATCGACCGCTACCCGGCGAGCTGAGGAGGCGTCGTGGACGTACTGACAGACAACTTCTCCACCTTCGGCAAGGGGTTCGTCGGCACCGTCGAACTCACCGTGTACTCGTCGATCCTGGCCCTGGTGCTCGGCTTCGTGATGGCGTCGTTCCGGGTGGCGCCGGTCGGTTCCTTCCGGGCGTTCGGCACCGCCTGGGTGACGGTCCTGCGCAACACCCCGCTCACGCTGCTCTTCTTCGCGGTGCTGCTCGGACTCCCGCGCTTCGGACTCGTCCTGCCCTTCAAGGTGTTCGCGGTCCTCGCGCTGGGCTGCTACACCTCCGCCTTCATCTGTGAGGCACTGCGTTCGGGCATCAACACCGTCCCCAAGGGCCAGGGCGAGGCTGCCCGCAGCCTGGGGATGTCCTTCGGGCAGACGCTGTCGATGGTCGTGCTCCCGCAGGCCTTCCGGTCCGTCATTCCGCCGGTCGGCTCCACCCTCATCGCCCTCGCCAAGAACTCCGCCATCGCGGGCGCGTTCAGCGTCACCGAGCTGCTCGGCTCGTACAAGACGCTCAGTGAGCTCGGCTACAACATCATCTGGACGTTCGTCTGGATCGCCGTCGGCTACCTGATCATCACCCTCGCCATCAGCGCCGTGTTCAACGTCCTCGAGAAGCGCTGGGGAGTCGCCCGATGAAAGCCCTCTCCCACGAATCCACCGCCCTCTACGACGTGCCGGGGCCCAGGACCGAGCGCAGACACCGGCTCTACGGTCTGCTCTCCACCGTGGTCCTGCTCGCCCTGGTCGGCTGGCTCGTCTACCTGCTCTTCGACACCGACCAGTTCACCGCGACCAAGTGGACGCCCTTCGAGTACAAGGGCATCCAGGAACTCCTCCTGAAGGGCCTGGGGAACACCCTCAAGGCCTTCGCCATCTCGGCGGTGCTCGCGCTCGCGCTCGGCGGACTGCTCGCCATGGGGCGGCTCTCCGACCACCGTCCCGTGCGCTGGCTGGCCACGCTTCTCGTGGAGTTCTTCCGCGCGATGCCGGTCCTGGTGATGATCTTCTTCGTCTTCGTGGCGCTGAAGGTCCAGCCGCTGCCGGCCCTGGTCACCGGACTCACGCTCTACAACGGCTCGGTGCTCGCCGAGGTCTTCCGTTCGGGCGTGAACTCCGTGGAGCGCGGGCAGCGCGAGGCGGCGTACGCGCTCGGGATGCGCAAGACACAGGTCATGACGCACGTCCTGGTGCCCCAGGCCGTGCGTGCCATGCTGCCCGCCATCATCAGCCAGTTGGTGGTGGCGCTCAAGGACACGTCGCTCGGCTATCTGATCACCTACGAGGAGTTCCTCCACGCCGGGAAGCTGATCGCGTCGAACCTCGACTACGATCTACCTTTCATCCCCGTGGTTCTGGTGATCTCGCCGATCTACATCGGGATGTGCATGCTGCTCTCGTGGTTCGCCCAGTGGGTGTCCAAACGACAGCGGCGCAATCCCAAGACCGAGGCCGCGGACGTGGCCCCGGCCGAACCAGGGACGCTGCTGCCGGGTCCGCAGTAGCTAAAGGGGCCAGGGCCCACCCGGCAGCAGCCGGTGATCACTGTTCGCGCAGCGGGACCGACACGTACGACGGGTCGGACGCGGGCGAGGAGAAGGTCAGCTGCGCGCCGGACGGGTTGTGCTCGATGTAGAGCGGGTCGACCGTGTCGACCACCAGGGCGAGCCTGTGTCCTGCCGGGACGTCGTAGGCCGTGGAGAACAACTCCAGGTCCACGCCGAACGGTTGGCCGGGGGTCTTGCCGTGGAAGGTGTACGGCGCGTTGCTGACCAGCTTGCCGAGGCCGAGCGGGCCCACGTCGTAGAGGTACGCGACGAGGGTGCCGCTCTCCTTGGTGCTGGAGAGCGTGGTGTGCAGCTTCGCCGTCCCGCGCACCCGCTGGGCCGTGCCGTACTTCTCGGACTGCCAGACGCCCGCGTAGCGCCGCGGCAGCAGCGGCATCGAGGCGACCGGCGGGATCTTGAGGAACTGGTCGAGGGCGTTGGAGAGCAGTACCGTGCCGCCGTTGGCGCCCGAGTCCACGTTCGTGCGCAGCGTGGTGGAGCCCGCCAGGTCGATCTTCTTCTTCGTCGCGCCGACGGACTTCCAGTCGGGATAGCCCTCGTAGCCGCCGGTGGAGCGGGACTTGAGCTGGACGGGCTGCTCGGTGTCGACGCCGTTCTTCTCGCCCTTGAGGTAGCGGTCGAACCAGCGCTGGGTCGAGGTCCAGGTGTCGTTGGGCAGCCCGAGCAGACCGGTCAGTTCGGCGGTCGCGTGGTCTCCGGGGCGGAATTCGAGTCGCTTGGGGCCCGTCAACTGCTCGTAGAACTCGGCGTATTGGTTGGGCGGGAAGATCGTGTCGCCCCAGGCGTTGCCCAGCATGACGGCCGCGCCGTTCTTGTTGATCTGGTCGATGTAGGTCGCGGGGGAGCGCTTGGCGCCCCACGCGATCATCTCGTCCTCCTGGTCCAGGTTGGACCCGAGGAAGTCCTTGAGCGTCTGCTGGAGTTCAGGGCTCGGGCGGCCCGTGAGGACGCCCGCGCCGCCGAGCAGCCCGGCGGCCTGGCGGTGCTGGGTGCGGCCGCTGTAGATCGAGTCGATGAGGTCGCCCCAGCCGCTGAGCGCGGCCACGGCCTTGATCCGCTTGTCGTGGCCCGCGGCGAGCAGGCTGATGCCCGCGCCGTACGAGACGCCGCCCATGCCGATCTTGCCGGGGTCGGCCGGGGTGTTCGCCAGGGTCCAGTCGATGACCTTCGAGGCGTCGGCGATGTCCTCGGGGCCGCCGGTCTCGATCTCGCCGCCGGACTGCCAGAAGCCGCGCGAGTTGTAACTGACCACGACATAGCCGGAGTTCGCGAGCTTCTGGGCCTGCGCGACGTACTCGACCTGGGGCATGGCCCAGCTGGTGGGCAGCACGATCGCGGGGTACTTGCTGCCCGCCTCCGCGCCCTTGGGGGTGAAGACGTTGGCCTTGAGGATCGTGCCGCCGTCGCCGGGGATGTCGACGAAGCGGACGTCCGCAGCGCTTGCCGCCTGTGGAGCGGCCGCCGGAGCGGCTTGGGCGGCCGGGGCGAGGCCGAAGGCGGCGCCGGCGACGAGAGTCGCCGACACGGCGCCCACGGTGGTCGTACGCAGTGCCTTGCGCGGTTGTCCCACGGGTCACTCCTTACTCGTGCAAGCAAAGTGACCCGACGGTAACCGTGTCGGCTTACCGGTGGTAACCCGTCGGTAAGTTACGCACCGGTAACGATTGTTGAGCTGTGTACCTTCGCGGCGGCCCTCAGTTCAGCGCGCTCTTCGTCTGCCAGTCGGACCAGGAGATGTTCCACTCGCCGTAGCCGTTGCCCGGGTCGGGAACGCCCTTCGAGCCGCTGCCGGAGACCTCGAAGGGGTCGCCGACCTGGACCTGGCCGTAGAGCCACGAGGCGTCGCCGTCGCTCATGCCGATGCAGCCCGAGCTGTGGTTGGTGTTGCCGAAGAACCGGGCGTTCCAGGGGGCCGCGTGCGCGTACATGCCCGACCAGGTCAGGCGCATCGAGTTGTCGACCATCTTGTCGTAGGCGTCGCCGAGGCCGACCGTCTCGGAGCGCATGTTGATCGTGCCCTCCTTGGCCATCAGGACGGACGTGCCGCCCCAGGACGCCTTGTCGCCGCCGGGGGTGCCCGCCGACATCGGGACGGTCCGCACGCTCTTCCCGTCGCGCACGAGTGTGGCCTGCTTGCTGTCGAGGTCGACCTTGACCTGCTGGCTCTTGCCCACCGTGAAGCCGGTCGCGTAGTCGCGGACGAACCAGCCGCCGTCGGTGCCGGAGTCGACCCCGCCGAGCCGTGCGTCGAGCTTCACCTTCGTGCCGGACTCCCAGTAGTCCTTGGGGCGCCAGTCGATGCGGTCCTTGCCGTCGTAGTTCTTGATCCAGCCCCAGGACCCGGTCGTGTCGTTCGAGGTCGTCACCTTGAGGTGCTTCTCAACCTCCGCCTTGTTCTTCACCGGGTGGTCGAAGACGACCGACAGGGGCTGCGCGACACCGACCGTGGTGTCCTTGCCGGGGGTCAGCGACAGCTTGTTGACCTGCTCCGGAGCGGCCGTCCTGAAGGAGGCCCGCGCGCTGGTGCCCTCGTCCGTCGTCGCCTTCACCTTGTACGAGGTGCCGGGCACCGCCGTGCGGTCCGAGGTCCAGGTGGTGCCGTTCGCGGCGACCTTGCCGGTGAGCTTCGCGCCCTTCGCGTCGGTCACCGTGACCTGCTTCAGCTTGCCGTCGGCCAGCTTCACCTTGACCGGGGAGCCCGCCTTGGCCTGCTTGCCCTGCAAGTTGACGGATATGTCCGGCTTGTCCGCTGCCGTGTCGGCGGACGCGGGGGAGCTGCCCGAACAGGCGGTCAGGGTGGCGGTCAGCGCCGCCAGGCCCGCGGCCGCGACCGCGGCCCCGGTGTGGCGGGAGCGTATCGGGCGTCGGCGACTATACGAGCTCAGGGGCCTCAAGGGAACGTACCTCCGTGCGAATGTGGAACTGCACGGTGAGAGGGCCAAAGGTCCCGGTGGGTTGCCTCTTGCCCCGAATTTCCCGACTAGGTCACAGAGGCGGTGTATGGGCCGGGCGCGGCCATCGGCGCTCGGTGAGGTCGGGGCTACTTGGCGCGATGGGACGCGCGCGGTGGAGCGACTGCCGGAGCCGGGGCCTGGGCGGCGCGCGTGACATCACCGACGAGCTCGACGACGTCGGCACCGTAGGCCTGGGAGTTGACGACCTTCAGGAGCAGGACGAAGGTGTTGCCGCCATGCTTGCGGGCGAGGCGCTCGTGGTGCCGGGCGAGATAGCGGGTCGCCGCCTGGTTGGTGATCGCGCGCTGGCCGCAGAAGAGGAAGACGGGTCTCGCCTCCTGGTCCTGTCCCGCGGTGAGCCGCGCGAGGATCACGTACTCCGCGATGCCGCCCTCCATGCGGTACCGCTCGCTGCCGATCTGGAAGGCGCCGCGGTCCGGGCCAGGCTCCGGGTCGGTGTTGACGCGGACGCCGGGCAGCAGGGAGTGCATGTGCGCGGCCATGCGGCGGTTGACGGTCGGCGAACCGACGCAGAATTCCGTGCGCTCGCCGAAGCTCTGCTGGGCGGCGTCGTGCGCGACGAGTTGGGCGTGCGCCCCGCAGTCCTTGATCAGCGCGGCCAGTTCGAGCAGCGCGAACACGTCGTGGCGTACGACCGTGAGCTCGGGGCCGCCCGCCTCGCGGTTGACCACGAGCAGCGACTCGGAGTTGTCGGGCAGCCCGAAGAAGGCCTGCTTGCGGCGGAGCTTGCGCCGCCAGAGGTAGGTACGGGCGAGCCAGCCCAGCACGGCACCGAGGCCGGCCGCGATCAGGCCGAGGACGATGTAGCGCACGTCTTCAGTCATGGGGGCGCATGCTAGCGGTCCCTAGGACCGGTGTTCGAGGGGGTCCTGACGTGGCGGGCGCACCGAAGTTACGCTGCGCGGACGGCTGTTGACTGGAGGTACGGATGCGTCGTGCTGTCGTACGGAATCTGACGCTATTGGCGGTCGGAGGGGTGTTGGTGTCGGTCGGAGCGGCCGCGCCCCCTTCGTCACCGCGCATCGCTGAAACGGCTTCGAGGGCCCCGGAGAAGACACCACTCGCCGTCGGTCATGGCGGTGCCGTCTCCAGCGTTGACCCGGATGCGTCCGCCGCCGGGATCGAGGTGCTGCGCAAGGGCGGCAACGCGGTGGACGCGGCGGTCGCCACGGCGGCCGCCCTCGGTGTGACCGAGCCCTACTCCGCGGGTGTCGGAGGCGGCGGCTACTTCGTCCACTACGACGCCAAGAGCCGCAAGGTGAGCACGATGGACGGCCGCGAGACGGCCCCGCGCACGGCCGACTCCGGTCTCTTCCTGGAGGACGGCAAGCCGATCCCCTTCGCGGACGCCGTCACCAGCGGCCTGGGTGTGGGCACGCCCGGCACCCCGGCGACCTGGCAGTCCGCCCTGGACAAGTGGGGCAGCAAACGCCTCGGCACGCTCCTGAAGCCCGCCGAGCGGCTCGCGCGCGACGGGTTCACGGTGGACGGGACCTTCCGCTCGCAGACCGAGGCGAACCAGGCGCGGTTCGCCGACTTCCCCGACTCCGCGAAGTTGTTCCTGCCGGGCGGGGCGCTGCCCGTGGTCGGCTCGACGTTCAAGAACCCCGACCTCGCGCGGACGTACGAGGAGCTGGGGCGCGAGGGCGTCGGGGCGATGTACCGGGGCGGCATCGGCAAGGACGTCGTGCGGACCGTGAACAAGCCGCCCGTCGACCCGGCGTCGGAGCGGGTGGCCAGGCCCGGCGACCTGTCGACGAAGGACCTCAAGGCGTACGCGGTGAGGCGGCAGGCACCGACGAAGACCTCCTACCGGGGGCTCGACGTCTACTCCATGGCTCCCTCGTCCTCCGGCGGCACGACCGTCGGTGAGGCGCTCAACATCCTTGAGCGGACCGACCTTTCGAAGGCGTCCAAGAAGAAGTATCTGCACCGTTTCATCGAGGCCAGCCGGATCGCCTTCGCCGACCGCGGGCGCTGGGTGGGCGACCCCGCCTTCGAGGACGTACCGACGAAGGAGCTGCTCTCGCAGCGGTTCGCCGACTCGCGGGAGTGCCTGATCCGTGACGACGCGGTCCTGAAGAGCCCGCTCGCGCCTGGGAACCCGCGGGACCCTGCCGCCTGCAAGGCTGGTGACAAGGCCGCGCCGACCACGTACGAGGGCGAGAGCACCACGCACCTCACGGCGGCCGACAAGTGGGGCAACGTCGTCGCCTACACCCTGACCATCGAGTCGACCGGCGGCAGCGGCATCACCGTGCCGGGACGCGGGTTCCTGCTCAACAACGAACTGACCGACTTCTCCTTCGCGCCGGCCGACCCGGCCGTGCACGACCCGAACCTGCCGGGTCCGGGCAAGCGGCCCCGCTCCTCGATCTCGCCGACGATCGTCCTGGAGAAGGGCAAGCCGCTGGTCGCGCTGGGATCGCCCGGCGGTGCCACGATCATCACCACGGTGCTGCAGACCCTGACCGGGTTCGTCGACCGTGGCCTTCCGCTCGTCGACGCGATCGCCGCGCCGCGCGCGAGCCAGCGCAACGCCGCCCAGACCGAGCTGGAGCCGGGCCTCTGGGAGAGCCCGCTGCGGGCCGACCTGGAGGCGATCGGGCACTCGTTCAAGCAGAACCCGGAGATCGGCGCGGCCACCGGGGTGCAGCGGCTGCCCGGCGGGAAGTGGCTCGCCGCCGCGGAGAAGACGCGGCGCGGTGGCGGCTCGGCGATGGTCGTGCGGCCGCAGTGAGGCAGGGGCGGGCGGGCCCGCCAAGGCCCGCCCCGTCAGCCCGCCCGCCAGAACTGCCTTACGGCGTCACAGGGCCGCCCTGCGGCGTCACAGCGCCGTCAGGATGCGCGGCCCGTCGTTCGTGATCGCCACCGTGTGTTCGGCGTGGGCCGCGCGGCTGCCGTCGTTCGTGCGCAGGGTCCAGCCGTCCGGCGCCGGGTGGTAGTGGTCGCTGCCGCTCGCGATCACCATCGGCTCGATGGCCAGGGCCATGCCGTGCCGCAGGGGCATGCCGCGGCCCGCGCGGCCTTCGTTCGGAACGCCCGGGTCCTCGTGCATGCTGCGGCCGATGCCGTGCCCCCCGAAGCCTTCCGGGATGCCATAACCCGCGTCCCTGCACACCGTGCCGATCGCGTGGGCGATGTCGCCGATGCGGTTGCCCACGGTGGCCGCGGCGATGCCCGCCTCCAGGGCGCGCTCGGCGGTCTCCACGAGGCGTACGTCCTCGGGACGGGGCGTGCCGACGATGAAGCTGATCGCCGAGTCGCCCGCCCAGCCACCGAACTCGGCGCCGAAGTCCGCGGAGAGCAGGTCGCCGTCGCGCAGGCGGTAGTCGGTCGGGATGCCGTGCACGATCGCGTCGTTCACCGAGGCGCAGAGGACCGCGGGGAACGGTGTGGGGGCGAAGGAGGGGCGGTAGCCGAGGAAGGGCGAGGTCGCGCCCGCGTCCCGCAGCACGGCGTGCGCCACCTCGTCCAGTTCGAGCAGCGAGACGCCGACGCCCGCCGCCTCCCGCACCGCCGTCAGGGCCTGGGCGACGATTCGGCCCGCTTCGCGCATCGCGTCGATAGATGTGTCTGTCTTGAGTTCCACCATGCCAATAACTATACCGGTACGAGAATGGGATTCTGCACGCGGACGGACTAGACTGACCGCATGGTGCGGACCCCCCTGACCCCTGAGGAGCGCGAACGCGGCGAGCGGCTCGGCCGTCTCCTGCGTTCGGCGCGCGGCGAGCGGAGCATGGTGGAGGTGGCCGCGAGCGCCGGGCTCTCCGCCGAGACGCTCCGCAAGATCGAGACGGGGCGGGCCCCCACGCCCGCGTTCTTCACCGTGTCGGCGCTCGCGGTGACGCTCGGCCTCTCGCTGGACGAGGTCGCCGAGACGTGCTCCCTGGTGCCGCTCGCACCGGCCTGAGGCCGCGGCGCCGCGGCCGCAGCGGTCACCGCCGGCGGTCCCACTCGGGGGCGTGTTCGGCGGCGAAGTCCGCGAAGGCGCGAGCCGGCCGGCCGGTGAGTCGCTGCACCGCGGGATCCACGCGGTCCTCGGAGCCGTGCGCGATGGCGTCGTCCATGGCGGCCAGCATCCGCGCGAACGCCTCGGGTATCCCGATGGCCGTGAGCCGTTCGCGGAACTCCGCGACCTGGACGGGGCGGTGGCGGATCGCGCGCCCCGTGACCTTGGACAAGGCCTCCGCCACGTCCGCGTAACTGAGCGCTTCCGGCCCTGTGATCAGGTGGGCCGTGTTGTGCGGCCGCTCGTCCGTCAGGGCCCTTACGGCGACGGCCGCGATGTCGTCCGCGTCGACGAAGGCCACGCGTCCTTGCCCCGTGGCCGTCACGATCTCATCCGCGGTGCGGATGCTCTCGACGTGGAGATGGCCCGGGGTGACGAAGTTCTGCATGAACCAGGAGGGGCGCAACACCGCCCACTCCGGAGCCAGTTGACGCAGGGCCCGATGGACTTCCCCGGCCCCGGGGTCTCCCTCGGCGATCGCGGAGGAGCTCAGCAGCACGAAGCGCCGCACACCTGCCTCCAGCGCGCGTTCCAGGAACGGCACCATCAGTCGGGCGGGCGCGGAGTCCCCGATGGGCGGCACCAGATAGATGCCGTCCGTGCCGGTGAGGGCGCGGCTGTGCGTGGTGGGGTCGGTCCAGTCGAAGCGGACCTGGTGGGTGCCCGGCGCCGGGGTGCGGCTTCCGGTGCGTACGGACATGCCCTGCTCGGTCAGTGCGGCCGCCACGCGGCTGCCGGTGGTGCCGGTGCCGCCGGTGATCAGGAAGCGCATCGTCATCGGCCCTCTCCGGCGCGGGCGGCGCCCACGGGGATCTCCCCGTCGAAGGCGTCGGCCGCCAACGCGCCGTTCCAGTAGTCGCGAAAGCGCGTGATCTGCCCCTCGTGGACGGTGACGACCTGGATGTACGGCATGTCGAAGGGCCGCCCGGTGGCGACCGCCCGGCCGGTGCCGCGCAGCTCCACGACGATGGTCTCGGGGTCATCGGTGCGGTGGACGGTCAGGTCCTCGAAGCTCCGCAGGTCGATGTGGTCGGGGTAGTCGGCCATGTAGCCGCGCACGGCGTCACGGCCGACGAGCCGGTGCGGGGCTCCGGGGAGCGCGAAGGGGAACTCGAATACTCCGTCCGGCGCCCAGAGGGCGACCCAGCCGTCGATGTCCTTGGCGAGCAAGAGGTCTAGGGAGCGGGTGAATACGTCGGTCGCCGATGCGTTCGTCGTCATGGTGGCGACGTTAACCTGACCCCGGGTCCGTTTACAAGTACCGGACCTCGGGTCGACTTATGCTGGGGTCCCTGCCGGTCCGCCCCCGCGCAGTCCACCCGCGCTCCCGGAGCGCCCATCGAGGAGGAACCATGGCCGCCGCCCGCAAGGAGAGAGCCGACTCCGTGCGCAACAGGGCAGCGCTGCTGGCCGCTGCCGCCCGGCTGTTCAAGGACGCCGACGACCCCGACGGCGTCAAGATGGCCGACATCGCCCAGGCCGCGGGGGCCGGCAAAGGCACGGTCTTCCGGCATTTCTCCGACCGGCTCGGCCTGGTCCGGGCGCTGGTCGTCGAGGAGACACAGCAACTGCGCGAGCAGGTCACCGACGGTCCGCCGCCGCTCGGACCCGGCACGCCGGTGGCCGAGCGGCTGCCCGCGCTCATGGCCGCGCTCCTCGACCTCAAGCTCGACCAGCGCGCGCTGATGCTGGCCCTGGAGCGGGCGGGGGCCGGCAGTCCCTACCTCAATCCGGCGTACGACCTCTGGCACTCCGAAGTCGCCGGGATGCTGTCCGGCGTACACCGGCGCGAGGATGCCGACTACCTCGCGCACGCCCTGCTCGCCGCCGTCCGCAGTGACCTGGTCGAGCACCTGACCAGTCAGGGTGCTGATCCCGGGCACCTGCACGCCGGGCTGCACGCGCTCTGCGCCTCCGTCCTCGCTCACGGCGTGGGCGACGGCGTGTGAGGTGCTGTCGGGCGGCCGGAAAACCGCGTGTAGTCGTCCCGTAACACGACTGGTGTTATCTTCCGGACCGGAAGACTCCTGGCTCCATGGGGCGGTGCTGGCTCGGATGGCAGTAGGACAACTCCCTGATCAGGTCCGGGAGTTCGCGAGGTACCTGAGAGACCTCCTGGCGCGCCTCGACCCGGGCGCCGGGTGGTGCGGCGTGTTCTGGTCGCGTGACCCCGAGGGCATGCAGGTCTGCCTGGATGGCTCGGAAGTGCCCCCCTGGGATGTGGTGGAGGCGCTGCTGCACGACCTGGCCGCGGGGTACGGGCCGCAGGCCGCCGAGCGCGAGACGGAGCGGGCGCGGGCCCTGCACACGGCCTCGCTGGCCGCCTACGACGCACGCCCCGGAGGCCGCGGGCTGCTCGGCGAGCGCCTCGACATGATGCTCACCGAGCAGCGGTTCGCCGTGGAGCGCCAGGTGGAACTGGGCTACTCCCTCGCGGCCGCGGACACGCCGGACGAGGTGGAACGGCTCAACCGCGAACTGGCCTGGGTCCGCGACGACCACGAGCGGGCGACCGCGCGGTGTGCGGAACTCCGGCAGCGCATCGAGCGGTTGGACCGGGCGGACAGCCCGCAGTGGGTCGACTTCGGGGCTCCGGTGTCGGACGACTTCGCGGCGGTGGGGGCGGACGACTTCGCCGACTCCGGTGACTACGTCGACTCCGGTGGCTACGACGAGCAGCCGCGGAACGCCTTCGGGGTGCCTGCCGCCGACGACTTCGGCTCCCGTGCTGACGACGGCTTCGGAGTCGGTGCCGGGGGCGTTGCCGACGCGGCCGCTGATCCCGGAGCCCGCGCGCCGGAGTTCGGTGCCGCACCGGACGGGCAGGACGCCCCTGCTCCCGATGCCCGCACCCTGTCGGCCGACTCCGCAGAGCGGCCTGACGGGACCCGCGTCCCCAAGCAGGGCCGAAAGTCGCGCGACACCTCCCGCCGTCCGCGCCGGCCCCGCGGCGCCCGGTTCGCGGGGTTCTCCGGGGCGGACGACGAGGGCGCGGACATCACCGCGGCCGGTTCCGGCGCCGTACCGCGGACGCCCGCGCAGTCGCCCGCCGCCAACAGCCCGCGCGGCGCGCGGTTCGGGCCCGCCGCCGAAGAGCCGGGCGATACGGGGCGCCATGAGGTCGCCGAGCCGGACCGCGATGCCGAGCGGATCACCGCCGAAGCCGTCGCCGCGCTCATCAAGCTCCGTGGCGAGGGCCGCAGCGGCGAGGCGCACGGCGTACTCGTCGAGGCCGCGGGCTGGCCCGCGCGGCGCCTGCCCGTGTTCGCCGGTGAACTGCACCGCGCGGGCCTCGGCGCCGACTGGTCAACGCTGCTCTGGGAGGCCGCGTCGCTGCCCCCCGACCGTCTCGTGGCGCTTGCCGACGCCCTCGCCGGGGCGGGTCGCGCCGACGACTGCCGCAAGCTGCTGCGGCAGGGCGTCTCCCGGCCGGCCCCGGAGATCGCCGAAGCGGTGCTCGCGCTGATCGACGCCGGTCGCGAGCGCGAGGCCCGCGCCCTGCTCGACGCCTACATCCGCGTACGGACCCCCGAGGACACGGCGGGCTGCGCGCACACCGATCCCTACCGCCTCATCCCGCTGCTCCTCCAGGCTGCCCAAGGAGTTTCGGACGAGCGTCACTGGGATCTCGTGCACGCGCTGCGTGTTGCCGGATTCAGCGCTTGAAGCGCCCGGGGAAGAGCCTGACGCACCTGTTGCGTCTGCGCGTTCCGCGCCGCTTCTCGCCCGCTTGGGTGCGAAACATGATCGACTCCGCCGGTTCACGGCGATGGTCTTGCCCAGCCCGTCGGGGAGGCTTACGTTTTCCTGTCTACGCACCAAGTCTACGGGCGTAGAAGCTCTCTGACGTCCCGTCGAAGGAGCAGCTCATGGCCAACGTCGTACGCGCCGCACTGGTCCAGGCAACCTGGACAGGCGACACCGAATCCATGATTGCCAAGCACGAGGAGCACGCCCGCGAGGCGGCCCGCCAGGGTGCGAAGATCATCGGCTTCCAAGAAGTGTTCAACGCCCCCTACTTCTGCCAGGTGCAGGAGCCCGAGCACTACCGGTGGGCCGAACCCGTGCCGGACGGACCCACGGTCACGCGCATGCAGGAACTCGCCCGCGAGACCGGCATGGTCGTCGTCGTCCCGGTCTTCGAGGTCGAGCAGTCCGGGTTCTACTTCAACACCGCCGCCGTCATCGACTCCGACGGCTCGTATCTGGGGAAGTACCGCAAGCACCACATCCCCCAGGTCAAGGGCTTCTGGGAGAAGTACTACTTCAAGCCGGGCAACGCCGGCTGGCCCGTCTTCGAGACGGCCGTCGGCAAGGTCGGCGTCTACATCTGCTACGACCGCCACTTCCCCGAGGGCTGGCGCCAGCTCGGCCTGAACGGCGCCCAGATCGTCTACAACCCCTCCGCCACGTCCCGCGGCCTCTCCGCCTACCTCTGGCAGCTGGAACAGCCCGCAGCGGCCGTCGCCAACGAGTACTTCATCGCCGCCATCAACCGCGTGGGCGTCGAGGAGTACGGCGACAACGACTTCTACGGCACGTCGTACTTCGTCGACCCGCGCGGGCAGTTCGTCGGCGAGGCTGCGAGCGACAAGGCCGAGGAACTCGTCGTCAGGGACCTGGACCTGAGCCTGATCGAGGAAGTACGCCAGCAGTGGGCGTTCTACCGGGACCGCCGCCCCGACGCGTACGAAGGACTGGTGCAGCCGTGAGTGATCTCCACACCCGCCACAAGGCCGTCCTGCCCGAGTGGCTCGCGCTCTATTACGCCGACCCGCTGGAGATCACCCACGGCGATGGCCGCCGCGTATGGGACGCGGACGGCAGGCAGTACCTCGACTTCTTCGGCGGCATCCTCACCACCATGACCGCCCACGCGCTGCCCGAGGTCACCAAGGCGGTCGCCGAGCAGGCCGGGCGGATCATCCACTCGTCCACGCTCTACCTCAACCGGCCGATGATCGACCTCGCGGAGCGGGTCGCGGGACTCTCCGGCATCCCGGACGCCCGGGTCTTCTTCACCACATCGGGGACCGAGGCCAACGACACGGCCCTGCTCCTGGCCACCGCGCACCGCCGCTCGAACCAGATCCTGGCCATGCGCAACAGCTACCACGGCCGCTCCTTCACGGCCGTCGGCATCACCGGCAACAACTCCTGGTCCCCGACCAGCCTCTCGCCGCTCCAGACGCTGTACGTCCACGGCGGCGTCCGCGGCCGCGGGCCGTACGCCGCGCTGAGCGACGCCGAGTTCATCGAGGCCTGCGTCGCCGACCTCAAGGACATGCTCGGGCAGGCGCGCGGGGGAGTGGCGGCGCTGATCGCCGAGCCCGTCCAGGGCGTCGGCGGCTTCACCTCGCCACCGGACGGGCTCTACGCCGCCTTCCGCGAAGTCCTGTGGGAGCACGGCGTCCTGTGGATCTCGGACGAGGTGCAGACCGGCTGGGGGCGCACCGGCGACCACTTCTGGGGCTGGCAGGCACACGCCGAGAACGGCCCGCCGGACATCCTGACCTTCGCCAAGGGCATCGGCAACGGCATGTCCATCGGCGGTGTCGTCGCGAGCGCCGAGGTCATGAACTCCCTCGACTCCAACTCCATCTCGACCTTCGGCGGCTCACCGGTCACCATGGCCGCCGGCCTCGCCAACCTCACGTACCTCCTGGAACACGACCTCCAGGGCAACGCGCGGCGCGTAGGCGGTCTGCTCATCGAGCGGCTGCGTGCCATCTGCGCCCAGCTGCCCGTCGTACGCGAAGTGCGCGGACGGGGCCTGATGATCGGCATCGAGCTGGTCAACCCCGAGACGGGGCAGGCCAATCCACAGGCGGCAGCCGCCGTCCTGGAGGCGGCCCGCGAGGGCGGACTCCTCATCGGCAAGGGTGGCGGCCACGACACCAGCGTCCTGCGCGTCGCCCCACCGCTCTCACTGACCGTGGCGGAGGCGGAAGAGGGGGCGTCGATCCTCGAACAGGCGCTGCGAAGCGTCTAGTTCACGCACACGCGGGCGAGTATGAACCTGCGTACGAGCATGAAAGGGAGCGCCCCATCATGAGTACCCGCACCCTGATCCGCGGCGGACTCGTCATCACCGCCGCCGAAGAGACCCACGCCGACGTGCTGATCGAGGACGGCAGGATCGCCGCGCTCGCCGCGCACGGCTCGGGCGCCGCCGAGGCGTGGACCGCGGACCGCGTCATCGACGCCTCCCACAAGTACGTGATCCCGGGGGGAGTCGACGCGCACACGCACATGGACTTCCCCTTCGGCGGCACCTTCTCGTCCGACGACTTCGAGACGGGCACCCGGGCCGCGGCCTGGGGCGGCACCACGACCATCGTGGACTTCGCCGTGCAGACCAAGGGGCAGGCGCTGCGCGCGGGCCTCGACGCCTGGTACGCGAAGGCGGACGGCAAGTGCGCGATCGACTACGGCTTCCACATGATCCTCTCGGACGTCAACGAGAGGACCCTGAAGGAGATGGACCACCTCATCGAGGAGGGAGTCAGCTCCTTCAAGCTCTTCACGGCGTACCCCGGAGTCTTCTTCAGCGACGACGGCCAGATCCTGCGCGCGATGCAGCGGGCCGCCGTCAACGGCGGACTGATCATGACGCACGCGGAGAACGGCCTGGCCATCGACGTCCTGGTGGAGCAGGCCCTCGCGCGCGGCGAGACCGATCCGCGCTATCACGGCGAGGTGCGCAAGTCGCTCCTTGAGGCGGAGGCGACCCACCGGGTGATCAAGCTCGCCCAGGTGGCGGGGGCTCCCGTGTACGTGGTGCACGTGTCGGCGCAGGAGGCGGTGGCCGAGCTGGCCAGGGCGCGGGACGAGGGCCTGCCGGTGTTCGGTGAGACCTGCCCGCAGTATCTGTTCCTCTCCACGGACAACCTCGCGGAGCCCGACTTCGAGGGCTCCAAGTACGTCTGCTCGACCCCGCTGCGGCCACGCGAGCACCAGGCGGCGCTCTGGCGCGGCCTGCGCACGAACGACCTCCAGGTGGTCTCCACGGACCACTGCCCGTTCTGCTTCGTGGGGCAGAAGGAACTGGGCCGTGGCGACTTCTCCAAGATCCCGAACGGCCTCCCGGGCGTCGAGAACCGCATGGACCTCCTCCATCAGGCCGTCGTCGACGGGCACATCAGCCGCCGCCGCTGGATCGAGATCGCCTGCGCGAGCCCGGCCCGGATGTTCGGCCTGTACGGCAAGAAGGGCACGATCGCGCCGGGCGCGGACGCGGACGTCGTCATCTACGACCCGGCCGCCGAGCAGATCATGTCGGCGGAGACGCACCACATGAACGTCGACTACTCCGCGTACGAGGGCAAGCACGTCATGGGCCAGGTGGAGACGGTCCTGTCCCGCGGTGAAGTGGTCATCGACCAGCGGAAGTTCACCGGCCACGCCGGGCACGGCGCGTACGTCCCGCGCGGCACCACCCAGTACCTCGGCTAGGAGAGGCGACGCACCATGGACTTCGGACTCGTCCTGCAGACCGATCCGCCGGCCGCGCAGGTCATCAGCCTCATGAAGCGCGCCGAGCGAAACGGCTTCCGCTACGGCTGGACCTTCGACTCGGCCGTGCTGTGGCAGGAGCCCTTCGTCATCTACAGCCAGATCCTGGCGAACACACAGCGTCTGATCGTCGGCCCGATGGTCACCAACCCGGGCACCCGCACCTGGGAGGTGACGGCCTCCACGTTCGCGACCTTGAACGACATGTACGGCAACCGCACGGTGTGTGGCATCGGCCGCGGGGACAGCGCGATGCGGGTGGCGGGCCGTACCCCGAACACCCTCGCCCGCATCAGCGAGGCCATGAAGGTCATCCGCGCGCTGGCCTCGGGCGAGGAGGCGGACCTGGGCGGCACCACGATCCGCTTCCCCTGGATCGGGGCGGACGCCCAACTCCCGGTGTGGATGGCCGCGTACGGGCCCAAGGCGCTGAAGATGGCGGGCGAGGAGGCGGACGGATTCATCCTCCAGCTCGCCGACCCGTATCTGACGGAGACGATGGTGAAGGCGGTCCGCGACGCCGCCGCGGCGGCGGGCCGCGACCCGTCCTCGGTCACGATCTGCGTCGCCGCCCCCGCGTACCTGACGGAGGACGACTCACCGGCCGCCTTGGCGCACGCCCGCGAGCAGTGCCGCTGGTTCGGCGGGATGGTCGGCAACCACGTGGCCGACCTGGTGGCGAAGTACGGCGAGCACTCGGACCTGGTCCCCGAGGCCCTCACCGAGTACATCAAGGCCCGCGAGGGGTACGACTACTCCCACCACGGCCGCGCCGACAACCCCGACACGGCCTTCGTCCCCGACGAGATCGTGGACCGCTTCTGCGTCATCGGCACGGCGCAACAACACATCGCCAAGCTTGGGGAGTTGAAGAGTCTGGGCGTCGACCAGTTCGCCCTGTACGCGATGCACGACGCCCGCGAGGAGGTCATCGAGGGCTACGGCACCACGGTCATCCCCGCCCTGTCGTGAGCGGCCTTTTTCGGGAGCGGTCCTGTAGTGAGCAGCCCCACCTCCACGTCAGGTCGGGCAGTTGGTCCGGCAGAACCTCCTGGAGGGTGACGAGATCCGGCGCGAGCCGCCGCAGCTCGGCGTTGATCAGCGCCGCCCGCGCGACGGCGTCGCCGCGGCTGTTCCAGACGTTCAACGTCACGACGCGCAGTCTCGTCGCCATCAGGTTCCTCTCCAGGTGTTGGCCATCGGGCCCTGGGCCATCGGGTGGTCAGGGCTGCCGGACCGCGATGAGGTCGAACTCCAGCGTTACCTTCGGGCTCACGAGGACGGAGGTCGCGGCGTTCCAGTTCAGGCCCCAGTCCTTGCGGTTGATGGTGGCGCTGCCCAGGAAGCCGACCTGGATCTCGCCTCGGGCGTCCAACTCTGCGGCGGTCAGCTGGACATGGAGCGTGACGGGCTTGGTGACAGCGCGCATCGTCAGGTCCCCGGTGACCTCGTAGGTTGTCTCGTCGACCGCCCGCACATCGGTCGAGGCGAAGACGATGGAGGGGTGGTTGTCCGTGTCCAGGAACGTGCCGCGCAGCTGATCGTCGCGCTGCCGTTGGTGCGTCTGGAGGCTCGACGCCCGGATGCTGAGGCGTGCGCTCGACTTCGACGGGTGCTCGCCGGACAGGTAGGCGCTGCCCTCGTACTCCTCGAACTCCCCGCGGACCTTGGTGGACAAGGTGTGCCGGCCGACGAAACCGATCCGGGAGCGGGCGGCGTCGAGGACGTAGGCGCCGGTCAGTTCGCCGACGCTGAGGGTGGTGGGCATGGTGCCTCCTGCTTTCTCTTGTCGTTGCGCGGGGACGGCTGGGCCCGGCCGTTAGGGCCGGGGCTCCAGCCGTGGTGGATCCCGGTCAGCCGAACTGGCCGACCTTGTAGTCGCCCGCCGGGTGCTGGGTGAGGACGTTCAGGCGGTTGAAGGCGTTGATGAGGGCGATGGCCGACACCAGGGCGGCGAGCTGGTCCTCGTCGTGGTGCTTGGCGGCGTTCGCCCACACCTCGTCCGGCACGCCACCGGCCGCGTCGGCGATCCGGGTGCCCTCCTCCGCCAGCTCCAGGGCGGCCCGTTCGGCGTCGGTGAACACCGTGGCCTCGCGCCAGGCGGCGACAAGGTGCAGGCGTTGCTGGGTCTCTCCGGCGTGCGCGGCCTCCTTGGTGTGTATGTCGACGCAGAATCCGCAGCCGTTGATCTGGCTGACGCGGAGCTCGACCAGCTCCCGCGTCGCGGCCGGCAACGTCGACTCCAGGAGCGACCTGCCCGCGACGGCGATGTGCTTGACGGCGCCGGCCGAGACCGGATTGGCGAGGAAGTCGAGACGGGCTTGCATGGTGATCTCCCTTTTCTGGGCTGTTCGTTCTGAGCCGCTCGTTCTGGGCTGTTCGTTCTTGGCTGCTCGGCCGGTTCCTTCCCGTGGTCGGGCGGACCGGTTGGTGGCGGGATCGTTGTCGTCCCTGCAGCACCGACGGGACAGGCCCCCGGAATGTGAGGCACAGGGGCGACGTCACATTTCGAGGGGCTGTCCCGTCGGGAGTGGGAGAGGCTGTCGCGTCGGATGCGGGACGGCTGACGCGGCAAGGGAGTGGCGACACCATGGGGACCCAGTTCGAGCCCGGAGAGGGACGCATCGACGCGAGCTTGAGTGCGGTCATGGGCGAACGGCGGCAGTTGATCAATCTCGCGTACCGGCTGCTCGGTTCCCTGGCGGACGCCGAGGACGTCGTACAGGAGGCTTACGTCCGTTGGTATGCGATGTCCCCGCGGCAGCGGGAGGCCATCGAATCCCCCGGTGGCTGGCTGACGAGGGTCGCCGGGCGCATCTGCCTCGACCAGCTCCGCTCGGCGCGGGTCCGGCGCGAGAGCTACGTGGGCGAATGGATCCCGGAGCCGCTGCCCGATCGCACGGAGTGGGCCGAGGGCCGGCAGGGCGGGGCGACCGCCGACCCGGCCGACCGGGTCACTCTCGACGAGTCGGTCAGCATGGCCTTCCTCGTGGTGCTCGAATCGATGACCCCGGCCGAGCGTGTCGCGTTCATCCTGCACGACGTCTTCCGCTACTCCTTCGCCGAGGTGGCCGAGATCGTCGGCCGCAGCCCGGCGGCCTGTCGTCAGTTGGCGTCATCGGCGCGCCGCCGTACCCGAACCTCGGACGTGCCCGCCCCTTCGGCGGCCCGGCGCGCCGCCGTCGTCAGGGACTTCAAGCACGCCTGGGAGGCCAAGGACATCGCCGCGCTCATCGGCGTACTCGACCCCGAGGCCACAGCACTCGCCGACGGCGGAGGACTGGTCAACTCCGCGCCTCACCCCCTCACGGGAGGTGAGGAGATCGCGCGCTACCTGGTCGAGCTCTCCGTCGTCATCGACGAGCAGGCGCTCGATCAGACGATCCTGGAACGCACGGTGAACGGCCAGCCCGGACTGGTGGTCCAGCACGACGGCATCACCACGTCGGTGCTGGCCTTCGACGTCGCGGGCGACCGGATCACGCGCATGTGGGCGATCCGGAACCCCGAGAAACTCCGGCCCTGGACGTCGTACGGCCAGGCCCCGGCGGACGTCGTACGGGCAGGCCCCGGACGTCGTACGGTAAAGTGATGAATTGAGCCAAGTTGCTCTGTTGAGCGGCTGATTGCTCAACCATCAAGCAGGCGACAGTGATCGCCGAGGTCGGAGAGGCGGGGGCAAGGCATGGGTCACGCTGTGCGCGCCCCCCGAGTCGTACGCGTCGACAACTCCGCCCGCGACAGCGTGCCTGATACCTACGGCACCATGACGAGCGACCCGCGCCGCTGATGTGACCCGGGCATCAACTCCGGCTTGCCCGCGCCCAGTTGCCGTGTCTCGCTTGCCCTGGCTGCGTTCCGCCCGCCCCGCCCCACCCCCGCCGCGCTGTCGTGTGCGCCTTTGCCGCCGCGCGCCCCGCTCACCAGCCATCGCACCCGACGAGGGAGAGCTGATGACCACCCAGGAGATCCCCGAGCAACTGCTCGACGGCTACGCCGACATCCTCACCCGCGCCGCCGCGACCGGGCGCCGGCTGACCCGCGAGGAACTGACGTCACGCAGGGCGCTCGGCGCGCAGGCCGCGCACGCCGGCTACGCGTGGCGCGTCCTCATCCGCGAGCACCTCAGCGCCACCCGGATCCACCGCCCCGCGACCGGCGACCCCGATCACCTGCTCGCGACCGCCGAGCAGGCCATCGACGCCTTCGCCGAGGGCTACGAACACGCGCAACGTCTCGTCGTACGCCAGGAAGAGGCCGCACGCCGCGAGTTGATCGACGACCTGCTCTACGGGCGAGGGGACCTGGGCCGGCTCGGCGCACGGGCCGAGCGGTTCGGCCTGCGGCTGTCGCACGCGCACGCGGTGGCCGTGGCGGAGGGGCCCTGCGCCTACGACGAGACCGACCCCGTGTCGCGGGACGTGGAGAACGAGATGGTCGGCCGCTTCGGCGACCGCCACATCCTGCTCACCACCAAGGACGGGCGCCTCGTCTGCATCGCCCCCGCCCACCAGGACGAGGTCCTCACGCACTTCGCCAAGCGCGCGCACGCCGCGACCGACGGCGGCCGTATCGCCATCGGCCGGCCCCAGCCGGGTGTGGCGGGCATCGCCCACAGTTACGAAGAGGCCGTCAGCACCCTGGAGCTCGCGACGCGCATGGGCTTCGACGAGCCCGTGCTGCGTGCCGCCGACCTCCTGGTCTTCCCCGTGCTCGCGCGTGACCGGCAGGCCCTGGTGGAGCTGGTGCTCAACACGCTCGGCCCGCTCGAAGAGGCGCGGGGCGGCGCCGGGCCCCTCCTGGACACCCTGATCGCCTACTTCGACACCGGGTGCGTGGCGGCCCAGGCGGCGCGTGAACTGTCGTTGAGCGTACGAGCACTCACGTACCGCCTGGAACGCATCCGCACCCTCACCGGATCCGACCCCGCCGACCCCCTGGACCGCTACACCCTGCAGACGGCGGTCATCGGCGCGCGGCTGCTCGGCTGGCCTGCCACCTCACTGTGAGGGGGTGCGGGCGGGTCGGTCCGGGTCAGTCCGGGTCAGTCCGTTACGTCGATCTTGCCGTTCAGCTTGGCGGCGGCGGGCGTGGGGGGCGGCGTGGGGGACATGCCGCCGGTGATGCCCTTGAGGAGGCCGGCCACGTCGACTCCCGTGGTGGAGCTGAGGAGTTCCACGCCCTGGGCGACGTTGTCGGCGACCGTGCGGGAGAGACTGCTCGCGCCGTCCGTGGAGATCACGGTCATCTTGTCGATCGCACCGAGCGGCTCGGACGCCTTGGCCACCACGGCGGGCAGCACCTCGACGAGCATCTGCAGCACCGCCGCGTCACCGTACTGCGCGAACGCGTCGGCCTTCTTGCGCATCGCCTCCGCCTCGGCGGCCCCCTTGGCCCCGATCGCGGCGGCGTCGGCCTCGCCCTCCAGACGTACCGCGTCGGCGAGCGCGGCCCGCTGGGCCTTTTCTCCCTCACCGGTCAGACGGGCCCGCTCGGCGTCGGCCTCGGCCTGCTTGACCAGGGAGACACGGCGGGCCTCGGCCTCCTGCTCGGCCTGGTAGCGCGCCGCGTCGGCGGGCTTGCGGATCTGCGTGTCCAGCTCGCGGTCGGTCAGGGCGGCCTGCCGCTGGGCCACCTTCTCCTGCTCGGTGAGGACCTCCTGCTGGCGCGCTGCCTCGGCGAGCGGTCCGGCGGCCCCGGCGCGGGCGGACGCCTCGTCGGTCTCGGCCTTGATCTCGGCCTGCTTGAGGGAGAAGGTCCGCTGGGCGACCGCGATCTCCTCCTCGGCCTTCAGACGGGCCTGCTCGGCGGCGCGGCGCGCCACGGCCTCGGCGATGTCGGCTTCCTGCTTGGCGCGGGCGGCCTCGGGCCGGCCCAGGTCCTCCAGGTAGGAACCCTCGGTGGTGATGTCCTGGATCTGGAAGGCGTCGAGCACCAGGCCCTGCCCGGACAGACTCGCCTCGGCCTCCTCGGCGACCTGCCCGGCGAACGCGGCGCGGTCACGGATGATGTCCTCCACCGACATCCGGCCCACGATGGAGCGCAGCGCGCCGGAGAGCACTTCCTGGGTGAAGCCGACGATGCCGCCCTGCTGGGCCAGGAAACGCTGCGCCGCTGCGCGTATGGAGTCCTCGGTGCCGCCGACCTTGACGATCGCGACGCCCTCCAGGTTGGCCTTCACGCCGCGCAGCGTCACGGCGCCGCGCACCGCGATCGGGATGTGCCGCGAGGACAGGTCGAGCGTGAACTTCTGCTGCACGAACGGCACGACGAACACGCCACCGCCCACCACGACCTTCTGGCCGCTGTTGTCGGTGACGATCCGGCCGGTGTCGGGATCGGTGGACTTCTTGCCGCGTCGCCCGGTCACGATGAAGGCCTCGCTCGGTCCCGCGACCTTGTAGCGGGTCACGACGACGAGCGCGAGCAGAACGATGAGTACGACGACTCCGATGACGGCGGTCAGGACTGGACTCATGGTGAATTCCCCCCTGCCTCCCCAGGGGCGGCAGATCGGTGATGTCGTGCGTGTTGGGTGTGGTGTGTCGTGTTCGTGTGTTTGTGGGGTGCGGGTGCGGGTGCGGGTGGCGTGGTGGTCAGCGTTGTACGGGGCGTACCGCGACCGAGGTCGGCGACAGGGCCGCCTCCACCCAGATCTCGGTGCCGCGCGTGACGGCCTCGCCGCTCTTGGCGGCGAACTTCACCGACTGACCCGCCAGTTGGAGCAGTACCTCGCCGTACCCGTCGACCGGGATCGCGGTGACCACGGCGCCCGCGGTGCCCACGAGGTCGTCGCCCCGCGGAGTGGCCGCGGTCTGATCCCGCATCAGGGCACGGCTGAACTTCCACGTCAGCCAGCCCGCACCCACACCGACGGCCGCCCCGACGGCGGTCGCACCGCCGGTCCCGAGTCCGGTCGTGCCGAGCACGATCGCCCCGCCGAAGCCGAGCATGGACACGAATCCGGCGACGACGGGAAGGGACAACAGCCCGTCGAAAAGCCCGTCGAGGACTCCAATGCAGTCGAAGAGTCCTTCAAGGACCCCGTCGAAGACGAGTGAGAGGACCAGCAGTGCGATTCCCGCGATGCCAAGTCCCAGAAAGACGGTCACCTGAGCACCTCCTCAACTTGCCGGATGTCTCGGTGAGGTGGGAATCGTCGCAGGTGGGAGGGGAGGCGTACATTGCCGTGATCCGGCAATCATCGAAGGTTTTCCATGCCGGTCCCGGCCCGGCACGCAGGCGCTTCTACGTGTCGGCCGGGTCCGTCCGGGGCCGCGTACGACGACCGAGGAGTTCGGCGAGGCCCTGGCGGGTGGCGGCCAGCACGACACGGTCCTGGGGGCGCAGCACATATCCGGGATGGAGGTCCCAGACGAGGCCTGCCGGTTGGTCGGTGCCGTCGTCGGGCCGGGGGGCCGTCAGGTCCGGGAGCCGTTCGTCCGGAGCGGCGGAATCCAGGGCGATGACCCGCCGGGCCCCTGGCCGGAACGCTTCGGCTATGGTCCGACCCTCCAACTGGGGGTGACCGGCCACGTCGATGGCGGCGAACAGCAGCACGCGCCGTTCGACGGGTATCGCCCCCAGGATCTGGCGCCCCATCATGGCCCCGGCGAACGCGGGGGCGGCGAGGGTGGAGACGCTGCGGCTGCGGGTGAGGGCCTGCGGATGCGCCGCACGCAGGGTGCGGTAGACGGCGGTGGCGAACGTGTCGTCGTACAGCCGCAGGGCCACGCGGACGTCGGGCTTGATGGAGCGGGCGTACAGGGCGGCCTCGAGATTCGTCGTGTCGACGCTGGTGAGGGCGAGCAGCGCGTGGGCGCGGTGGATCTTGGCGGCTTCCAGGACGCCCTCGTCCGTGACGTCGCCGATGACCGTGGGGACGCGGAGACGGCGGGCGAGAGGGATGCCGCGGGCCTCGGGGTCCTCCTCCACGCAGACGACGGGGATGCCGAGTTCGCGGAGGCGGGCCAGGACACGGCTCCCGACCTTGCCGAGGCCGAGCAGGACGACGTGACCGTGCAGGCCGCGTGGCGGACGGCGCAGGGAGGACGCGGTGCGGAAGGTGCCGAGCGCCTCCAGGACGGCGGCGAGCAGCACCGGCAGGAGCAGCAATCCGGCGAGACCCGAGAGCAGTTGCAGGATCTGCCGTGCGGTGGATTCGCCGAGCGCGGGATCGTCGATGGCGAACAGGTCGAGCAGGGTCAGATAGGCGGCGTGCAGGGGGTGGGTGTCGATGGTCACCCAGTTCGCCACCGCGAGGCCGAGGACGCAGGCCATGAGCCCGGCCACCGACCAGCGCAGGCGTGGCGAGAAGAGCGAGCCGAGCGGGAGGCCACGCCCGGCAAGGCGGCCCGGCGGCCGGTCAGGGCCCGCGTGCGAGACGGCCTCCAGGACCACGGTGCCCCTGCCGGTGGCGGAGGTGACGGTGTGATCGTCCGGCAGCAGCAGGGGCCCGTCCTGGCCGCCGTCGTCCGAACCCTCGGCGCCCGCAGGGTCGTTCGTGGTCGACGAGAGCAGGGCGAGCGTGCACAGGCCGGGGTCGGCGACCTGGCCGCGGCGCGGCGGATCGCGTTCCACGGCGCGCAGGAGCAGCCCGTCGGCCTGGACGACCTTGCTGGTGCCCGCGACGGCGGTGGCGGCCAGGGCGGGGGCCGCGGTGTCCGCGTCGGAGAGGACGGTGGTGGAGGCGTTCACCTCCGACGGGTCCAGGCCGGGGGAGGCGACCGCCGCTGCCTGGTCGAGGAGCTCCTCCAGGTGCTGGCCCAGCTTGCGGTTGTAGAGCCGGATCACGATGCGCAGCCGGGGGTTGAGACGGCGGGCGACGAGCGCGGCGTGGATGTTGGTCTCGTCGTCGTCATACACCAGCGCCAGCGCGGCGGCGTCGCGCACACCCGCTTCGACGAGGGCCGCCTCGTCGGGCTCCGGCGCTTCGAGGACCCGGGGAACCTCGGGCCGGCCCGCCCCGCCCCCGTCCCCGCCGCCCGGTGTACCGGCCGCGCGCGTCATGACGGCCTGCATCCGGCTGAGCAGGGCGGCCGCCCGCGCCCGACCGGCCGATTCTGACCCCGGGCCGTCGACCCGCAGCGCGGACGGGACGACCACGGTCACCTGCTCGCGGTACAGCGCACGCAGCTCGGCGGCGAGACGCTCGGCGAGCGCGTCGTCACCGCACACGATCATGTGGCCGCCGTGCGGCGGTTGCTGCGTCTGCCGGGGGAGCGCCGAGCGGGAGAGCGGCTGCCGGGAAAGGGTCTGCCGGGAAGGGGTCTGCCGGGGGAGCGGGTGACGCGGGAGCGGGGCGCCGTCCCCCGGATGACGACGAACGGGCTGCGGGTCCCCGTGGCTCACGACTCGTCCTCCCCGGCGACGGCGCTCGATGGCAGCGACGCACCACGATTGATCATGCGGACCACGGTAGTTGGGGTACGCCGCTGGCGCGATCCGGCGGTCCGGGCGCAGGATTGTCGGCACCGCCGGTCGGGGAAACTGGCGGGGAAGCCAGATCTGAGGACTCTCCAGCACCTGCCGGTACCAGCACCACCACCAGTACCTGACCTGAGTTGACCCGCCTTGATCCGCGGTGACCCGAGTAAGGAGCCTGGGCATGGATTTCGGACGTGTGCCGCAGACCGATTGGCCCGCCGCGTGACCGGCACCGCCCCCTCGGGGCCGGCCGCCGCGGGACCCGGCGACACCTCCCAGACCGTCGCGGACGACGGCCGCGTCGAACTGCGCCCCGGAGCCTTTCCGGAACACAGCCGCTTCGCCAACGACGACCTCAAACCCATCCCCCTCGCCGAACGCCACTGGAGCACCTACAACTTCGCCGCCCTGTGGGTCGGCATGGCCCACAACATCCCCTCCTGGACGCTCGCCTCGGGCCTGGTCGCGCTCGGCATGGACTGGCGCCAAGCCGTCTTCACCATCGCCGCCGCCAACGTGATCGTGCTGCTGCCGATGCTTCTGACCGGGCACGCGGGCCCGAAGTACGGCATCCCGTTCCCCGTCCTGGCCCGCGCCTCCTTCGGTCTGCGCGGGGCGAACCTGCCCGCGCTGATCAGGGCCGCCGTGGCCTGCGGCTGGTTCGGCATCCAGACCTGGATCGGCGGCCAGGGGATCTACGTCCTGCTCAACCAGGTCTTCGACGGTGCGTGGAGCGACGAGTCCCGCATCGGCGGCTACCCGTGGCCACTGTGGCTCTGTTTCGTGCTGTTCTGGGTCCTCCAACTGGCCATCATCTACCGGGGGATGGAAGCGCTGCGTCGCTTCGAGAACTGGGCGGCTCCCTTCGTGCTCGTCGGCGCCGTGGTGCTGCTCGTGTGGATCGCGGACAAGGCGGGCGGCTTCGGTCCGCTGCTCGACCAGCCGTCCACGCTGGGCTGGGGCAGCGACTTCTGGCCGGTGTTCTTCCCCGCGCTGATGGGCATGATCGGCTTCTGGTCCACGCTGTCCCTGAACATCCCCGACTTCACCCGGTTCGGGAAGGGGCAGCGGGCGCAGGTATGGGGCCAGACACTCGGGCTTCCGACCACCATGACCGCCTTCGCGCTCCTTTCTGTCCTGGTCACCTCCGGTTCGCAAGCGGTCTACGGGGAGGCGATCTGGGAGCCCGTCGACCTGGCCGCCAAGGCCGACAACGTCTTCGGTCTCCTCTTCGCCCTGGTGACCGTCCTGGTCGCCACGGTTTCCGTGAACATCGCGGCCAATGTCGTCTCACCCGCGTACGACCTCGCGAACCTCGCCCCGAAGTTCATCAACTTCCGTACGGGTGCGCTGATCACCGGTGTCGTGGGTGTGGTCATCTTCCCGTGGAAGCTGATCGAAACGCCCGAGCTCTACATCTTCGTCTGGCTCGGCGTCGTGGGTGGGCTGCTCGGTACGGTCGCGGGGATCCTGATCGCCGACTACTGGGTGGTGCGCCGGACGGCCCTCGACCTTGCCGATCTGTACCGCCCCGAAGGACGCTACTGGTACACGGGTGGGTGGAATCTGCGGGCCGTCACGGCTTTCGTGGTCGGGGGCGTGCTCGCCGTGGGCGGCTCGCATTCGGAGCCGGGGAAGGGGCCGTTCCCGGAAGACGGCCTGGTCCCCGTGCTGAAGCCGCTTGCGGACTACGGGTGGGCGATCGGGCTGGCCTCGGCGTTGGTCGTCTACGTGGGGCTGATGGCCATGGGGAGGCGCAGGGTCTGAAGGGAGTGACAGGCCTAACCCGGGCGCACCGCCGTCACTAGCCACACCCCTGCTCGCATGCGCACGCCGTACTCGGTCGCGTGTGGCCGGAAGGCCTCCTCCAGGGCGGCCCGCTTCTTCGCGGTGACCGTGCTGCCGGGGGCGCGCGACAGCATGAAGTCGACCGCGTCTGCAGGGGTTTGACCCCACACCGTCTCCACCGGCACCGGAGTCACGGTCACGTCCTCATAGGCGGTGAGCGCCTCGCGTATACGGGCCGGGTCCGACAGCGAGGCCATGGCGGTGCGCGCTGCGGCAGCGTCGGCCGCGGCTTCGGGCGCTTCGGCCTCCGTGCTCTGCTCGGTGCCCTCCCCATTCGCCGGTTCCGCGAGGAGCCTGGTGAAGAGGCCGAGCGTCCGGGACTCCTCGGTCTCTTGGCTGACTGGCTGCGGGCAGACGAACACCAGGCGCCCGCCGGGGCGCAGCCCACGGGCGATGTTCGTGAACGCGGCGGTGTGGTCGGCGAAGAACATCACTCCGCCACGACTGATCGCGACGTCGTACCCAGCCGCGGGGAAGGGGTGGAGCTGGGCGTCGGCCTGTTCGTACGCCGCGTTCGTGATGCCCTCGGATCTCGTGATCGCACGGGCGCGGTCGATGAGCGGCGCCGAGATGTCGACCCCTGCCGCGTGCCCGTGTGCGGCGCGACGGGCCGCGATGCGGGTGGTGACGCCCGCACCGCAGCCGATGTCCAGGACGCGGTCGCCGGCGCCGATGGCCGCGGCTTCGAAGAGGGCGTCGTTCACCCCCGACAGCATGGTGTCGTACCGCTCGTGGTGGGTGGCCCAGTGGGTGCCCACGGCGCCGTTCCAGGCTTTGGCCTGGCGGGAGTTGGGGCTCGCTGACGTCTCTGTGGTCATGACGCCTCCCTGGCGTGGTGGGCGGAGTGCTGCGCCGCGAGGACGGTCTCGATGCGGTCGACAGTGGTGAAGGCGCCGAACGAGACCAAGTGCACGAGGCAGTGGTCGCTGAACGGCGGCTTCTTCCAGGCCGCCACGTCCTCGTCGGTGATGCGGTACGGAGCGAGCGCGGCGAGCAGCGCGAGCCGTGCTCCCGGGCGGGACGCGCGGTCGGGCAGGGCTTGCCAGGACAACGGCGGATGCGCGCCGTCCCACGCGGACACCGTCGCCTCCACGAGTGCCCGGTCGGCCTCGTCCAGGAGCCCCGCGCCCCTCATCGCCGCGTCCCGCAGCGCGGCGTAGGCGGAGCCGATGGGCGTGCCGGCGGCCCAGGCAGGTCCGGGCTGTGGGCCGTCGAGCAGGGCGAGTGAGTCACCGGGGGTGCAGGAGCGGCGCACGGCCTTCTGGAGGGTGCGACCGCCGATCGAGCGCACCGCCCGGAAGCGCTGCGCGTTGCACGGCAGTATCTTCTCGGTGATCAGCGACGACGCAACGCGGTTGATGAAGTGGAACGTGAGCGCGGTGCCGATGTGTGCGGGGGCGTGGGCCCGCGGGAACGGCGGCGCGACCAGCTCCGGCGCTTGAGGTGTCCGGGTGGCCTTGCCCCAGGCGAGCAGCCGCGCCTGCGCCGGGTCCTCCGGCTGCTCGCCTCGCAGCACCCGCTCGGCGACGCGGTGGTCGCCGGTGGCGTGCAGCATCATCGTGTGCGCGCTCACGCAGAACGGGCAGCGGTTGGCGAGCGAGACGCCCACGGCGACCAGCTCGCGGTCGGTGCGGGTCGTGCCGCCGCTGCCGAACGCCTCGTCGCCGCCGGCCAGCAGCGACTCGCGGAGCAAGGCCCAGGCCGCGGTGAACAGTTCGGGCGCGGGGCTGAGCGCGACCAGCGGCGCGGGCTCCGCGATGCCGAAGTCCTCTGCCATCTGCGCGTACGCGTCGGCGGTCCTGCCGGTCGCGGACTTCGCGAGTACGGGATCGGTGTATCGGTAAGTTGCCATGCCCCGATGGTCGCGGCGCCGGATGCCTCGGGTCGTCGTCCGACGGAAGGCAGTTGAGGGTACGTCGCCGGGGCCGGTCGAGCCCGTGACTACTGCACCGGGAGTAGTGCCGGAGCGGTCTGCTGGGGTGACGCGGTCGTCGGTGGCGGCCTCTAAAGTTCTGAGCACGGCGGGGGATGCGCCGCGAGGGGTGCGGGGATGCATGCGGGGATGCGAGGGGCACGGGGGCACAGATGACGGCGGGCCGGGCGAGGAGAGCGGCGGGTCAGGTGAACATGCGCGAGCGGGTGCGGAACCGGGTGCGGCAGGCATGGATCGGTGATGCGGTGCTCGCGGTCGTGGTGGGCGGGATAGTCGCGCTCGCGGTGGGCCTGGGCGAAGGCGGAGCGGGGTTCTTCGACTACGCACTTATAGGGGCAGGTTCGCTGGCCCTCGCCGCGCATCGGAGCGCGCCACGCACCGTGCTCGCCGTCACCACGGCCTGCCTGGTCGTCGAGGTCTTGTACGGGGGCGCGAGCAGCGTCGCGGCGATCCCGGTGGTCGCGGCCGTGCACACGGCCGCCCGAGCGGCCCACCGGGGCCTTGCCGCTGTCGCAGCCGGGGTGTTCCTGGCGGGTTTCGCGGTGGCGGGGAAGGCGTCGGACGATGTCGTGCAGTGGACGCTGCTGCTGGCCGGCTGGTTCCTGTGCGCCCTGGTCACGGGCCTCGCCGACAAGAACTGGCAGGCGTATCTGCGCCAGACCGAACAGCGGGCCCTGGAGGCCGAGCGGACCCGCGAGGAGGCGGCGCTGCGCAGGGCGGGTGAGGAGCGGCTGCGCATCGCGCGCGAACTGCACGACTCGCTGACGCACAGTATTTCGATCGTCAAGCTCCAGGCGGGAGTCGCCGTCCACCTCGCCAGGAAGCGGGGCGAGGAGATACCGCCGGCGCTGCTCGCCATCCAGGAGGCGAGCGGTGAGGCGATGCGTGAACTGCGGTCCACGCTCACCGTGTTGCGCACGGACGAGCCGACAGGGAGCCCGGCGCTGCTCGTCGAGCGTGCGCGGGCGGCCGGGCTCGCGGTGGAGCTGACGGTGCGGGGCAGGGAGCGGACGCTGGCCGGTGACCTGGAGAGGGCCGCGTACCGCATCGTGCAGGAGGGCCTCACCAATGCGGCGCGCCATGCGGGGGGCTCTGCCAAGGTGGTGGTCGGGCTCGATTACGGGGAGCGGGTGTTGGGGGTGCGGGTGGAGGACGACGGGGTCGCCGATGCGGGGCGGCCACCGGTGGAGGGGACGGGGCTCACGGGGATGCGGGAACGGGTCGCCTCCCTGGGCGGGTCGTTGCGGGCGGAGCCGAGGGTTGAGGGGGGCTTTCTGTTGCGGGCCGAACTGCCGCTGGAGTGCGCGGTGTTGGCGCCCCAGGTATCCGTAGGGGGAGTCGGCGCAGGGGGCGAAGGGCGGGGTGGGGCGCCTCGGGGTGGGGAAGCGGGAGTGGCCGCTGATGCCGGGCGCTCGGGGGAGGGCGGGTGATCCGGGTGGTGCTCATCGACGACCAGGCGTTGATGCGCGCCGGGTTCCGTGCGCTGCTCGAAGCCGAGGACGGCATCGAGGTGGTGGGGGAGGCCGCCGACGGGGAGCGTGGGATCGCGCTCGTTCGGGAGTGCATGCCCGACGTGGCGCTCATAGACGTACAGATGCCGGTGATGACCGGGATCGAGGCGACGCGCCGGATCGCCGCCGACCCCAGCCTCAGCGGCGTACGCGTTGTGATCCTCACCAACTACGGCCTCGACGAGTACGTCTTCGACGCCCTGCGTGCCGGGGCCAGTGGGTTTCTGCTCAAGGACACGGAGCCCGCCGATCTGCTGCACGGCATCGAGATCGTCGCGCGCGGGGAATCACTCCTCTCGCCTTCGGTGACCAGCAGGCTGATCGGTGAGTTCGTGTCGCGGCCGCCGGACCGGGCCACCGCGCCGGGCCTGGAGAACCTCACGCGTCGGGAGCGGGAGGTCACCGCACTGGCCGCGCGCGGACTGACGAACGAGGAGATCGCCGAACACATGGTGATCAGCCCGTTCACGGCGAAAACGCATGTGAGCAGGGCGATGACGAAGCTCGGGGCGCGCGACCGGGCCCAACTAGTCGTCTTCGCCTATGAGTCGGGACTTGTCGCGGCCCGCAACGCGACGCCCTAGAAAGACGGATGCCGCAGAATGACGCGACTTCCCGGAAGAGAAGGGGGGAATCAGTGGCCATGGCATGATCTCCGCGTGACCGTCATACCGTTCAGACACGTCGTCCGGGGCAGACGCATCGTCCGGGTCAGACACGTCGCCGTCCTCGCGGCAGTGACTCTGCTCGCTTCCGGATGCGGGCTCTCGGAGGAGTTCGAGCGGGAGAGGGACCCCGCGCGTACGGCGCCTGCCGAGCAGGAGCGGTCCGCGGCGGCGGATCACATGTCGGCCTCCCCTGGCCCTGACTCGCCGCCTGACTCGCCGACGGAGGCCCCCGTCGAAACGGGGCCGCCGGACGTGCCCGACGTGCCCTCGCCCTCCTGCCCCGCGTCCGGGGTCCGTATCGAGGCGGGCATGGTGAACCCCGCCATGGGGCTGCGTGCGATGAGCGTGACCCTGACGAACTGCGGCAAGGACAGCTACCGGCTGAAGGGGTACCCGAAGATGCGGGTCCTCGACGAGCACCGTGAGCCGCTCGACGTGCAGGTCCTCGAAGGCACCGAGCCGATCATGACGAGGGACGACGACCCCGGCCCGCGCCACACGGTCACATTGAAGCGGGGCGAGGCGGCCTACACCGTGGTCGTCTGGCGCAACACCGTCACCGACACGACGACGACCGCCGTCAGCGGCACCTATCTGAAGGTCACCCCGGCCCCGGGCACCCGCCCCGGGACCGTGACCCCGGAGGGCCGGATGGACCTCGGCAACACCGGACGCATCGGCACCACCGCCTGGCAGCGCAGCCCGGCGGACGAGACGAACCGGACCAGGGCTACGGCACCCGCGCCGTCCACTCCGGCGAGCTGAACTTCGTCCGGGCGAGCTCCCGTGCCCGGGCCATCTCCTCGTCCGTGGCCTTGCCCGCCGTCAGGCCGTACCGCGTGCGGAAGGAGTCGAGCATCCGCTCGATCACGGCCTCGCGGGGCAGGCCTGTCTGGCGGCGCAGCGGGTCCACGCGCTTCTTCGCGCTCTTCGTGCCCTTGTCCGAGAGCTTCTCGCGGCCGATGCGCAGCACCTCGACCATCTTCTCCGCGTCGATGTCGTACGACATGGTCACGTGGTGCAGGACGGCGCCGTGCCCGCCGGCGACCCGCTTCTGGGCGGCGCCCGCGACCTTGCCGGCGTCGGTGGCGATGTCGTTGAGCGGTTGGTACCACGCCTTGATGCCCATGTCGCCGAGGGCGTCGAGCACCCAGTCGTCCAGATAGGCGTAGCTGTCGGCGAACGACAGGCCCTGTACGAGGGAGTCGGGGACCGAGAGCGAGTACGTGATGGCGTTGCCCGGCTCGCAAAACATGGCGCCGCCGCCACTGATCCGGCGCACCACCTCGATGCCGTGCCGCTCGGTGCCCGCCAGGTCCACTTCGTTGCGCAGCGACTGGAAGCTGCCGATGACGACCGCCGGGGACGCCCACTCCCACACGCGCAGTGTCGGCGGGCGGCGCCCCGCGGCGACCTCCTCGGTGAGCACCTCGTCCAGAGCCATGAGCAGGGCGGGGGACTGCGGCGCCTCGTGGATCAGCTGCCAGTCGTAGTCGGTCCAGTCGGTGGCGTGTGCCAGGGCCCGGCGCACCGCGACGCCCACTCCCTCCGACGTGAGTCCGTACAGGACGGCGTTCTCGGGGAGGGCCGCGTCGATGCGGGCGGCAAGGCCCGCGGCGTCGGTGTCGGCGGGAGCGCCCTCCAGGGCGTGGCTCAGGGCGTCGAACGCCTCGTCAGGCTCCAGGAAGAAGTCCCCCGCCACCCGCACGTGCCGCAGCACGCCGTCCTCGACCTCCAGGTCCACGACGACCAGCTTGCCGCCGGGGACCTTGTACTCACCGTGCACTGTGCTTCCTCCGGGTCTTGCCGAATCGCGAACACCGCCGGCCTGCGATTTCATATCAGGACAACTCGACCCGCCAGGGATAGATTCCCGCACAGGACGAGGAGTCCATGAGCCACGCCGAGACGAATGACCGAGCCGGCGCCGGTGCGTCACCGGCCGTCAAGCTGACCCTCACGACGCTGACGATGATGGTCGTCGGCTCGATGGTCGGCGCGGGAGTCTTCTCGTTGCCCACGCGGTTCGCCCAGGAGACCGGAGTCGCGGGCGCGCTCATCGCCTGGGCCATCGCCGGTACGGGCATGCTGATGCTCGCGTTCGTCTTCCAGGCCCTCGCCGTCCGCAGACCGGACCTGGACGCCGGTGTCTACGCCTATGCGAAGGCCGGGTTCGGCGAGTACCTCGGCTTCTTCTCCGCCTTCGGGTACTGGGCCAGTGCGTGCGTCGGCAACGTCACCTACTGGGTGCTCATCATGTCGACCGTCGGCGCCATCTGGCCGGCCCTCGGCGACGGCGACACCCTGCTCGCCGTGGTCCTCTCCTCGTTCGGCCTATGGGCGTTCTTCCTGCTGATCCGCCGCGGGGTCAAGGAGGCGGCGGCCATCAACAGGATCGTCACCGTCGCCAAGATCGTGCCCATCCTCGTCTTCGTGATCCTGGCGCTGTTCCTCTTCAAGCCGTCCGTGTTCGCGGACAACTTCGGCGGCGCCGACTACGCGGGATCGCTGTTCAACCAGGTGCGCGGCACCATGCTGGCCACCGTCTTCGTCTTCCTCGGGGTCGAGGGCGCGAGCGTCTACTCCCGGCACGCCAAGCGCCGCGAGGACGTCGGCCGGGCCACGATCCTGGGCTTCCTCAGCGTCTTCGCCGTCTTCGCCTCCGTCACCATCGTGTCGTACGGGATCATGCCGATGGCGGAGATCGCCGAGCTGCGCCAGCCCTCCATGGCGGGCGTCCTCGAGGAGGCCGTCGGCACCTGGGGCAAGGTCTTCGTCAGCATCGGACTCATCGTCTCCGTGCTGGGCGCCTACCTCGCCTGGACGCTGATGGCCGCGGAAGTGCTCTTCGTCGCCGCGAAGGACGACGACATGCCCCGCTTCCTGCGCAAGGCCACCTCCGAGGACGTGCCGGTACCCGCGCTCCTGATGACCACCGCGCTGAGCCAGGTGGTCCTGGTCATCACGATGTTCTCCGACGACGCGTTCAACTTCGCGCTCGACCTGACCAGCGCGCTGAGCCTCATCCCGTTCCTGCTGGCGGCCGGTTTCGCCGTCAGGATCGGCCTCGGGCACGGGAGTGAGGACATCGCCGGGCACAGCACCCGCAAGGAACTGGTGATCGCGGTGATCGCCACGCTCTACACGGCGTTCCTGCTGTACGCCGCCGGGCTCAAGTTCGTCCTGGTCTCCTTCATCCTCTACGCCCCCGCGACCCTCCTGTTCATCAAGGCCCGGCGGGAACAGAACCGGCGCCTGTTCTCCCCCCGCGAGGCCGTCATCTGCGCCGTCTCGATCGCGGGCGCCGTCGTGGGCGTGATCGCCCTCGCGGTGGGCTGGATCGAACTCTGACCGGCCACCGACCCTGTTGCCACCGACCGAAAGGCGCACCGTGACCAGCGTGACCAGCCACGACAACCCCGCCGCACCGACGTTCGGTGTCCACTCCGAGGTCGGCAGGCTGCGCAAGGTCCTGGTCTGCGCGCCCGGTCTCGCGCACCGCAGGCTGACCCCCACCAACTCCGGAGACCTGCTCTTCGACGACGTCATGTGGGTCGAGAACGCCCAGCGCGACCACGCCGACTTCGTCATCAAACTGCAGCAGCGCGGAGTGGAGGTCGTCGAACTGCACGACCTGCTCGCCCAGACCGTGGCGCTCCCCGAGGCGAGGACCTGGCTCCTCGACCGGAAGATCACCGCGAACGAGGTCGGCCTCGGACTCATCGACGGCACCCGCGCCTTCCTGGAGACGCTGGAGCCCCGGCGGCTCGCCCAGTACCTCATCGGAGGCCTGGCCACCGCGGATCTGCCGGACGAGTTCCGCTCCGGGTACCTCGCGCTCGTACGCGAATCCACCGGCGTCAGCGAGTACCTGATGCCGCCGCTGCCGAACACCCTCTACACCCGCGACACGACGTGCTGGCTGTACGGAGGTGTCACGCTCAACCCGCTGTACTGGCCGGCCCGGCACGACGAGACGCTCCTGATGAAGGCCGTCTACCGTTTCCACCCCGACTTCACCGGCGCCACGGTGTGGTGGGGGGACCCCGAACTCGACTGGGGGCAGGCGACGTTCGAGGGCGGCGACATCATGCCCGTCGGCAACGGCGTCGTCCTGATGGGCATGAGCGAGCGGACCTCGCGCCAAGCCATCACGCAGGTCGCCTCCGCGCTGTTCCAGAACGGCGCGGCCGAGCAGGTCATCGTCGCGGGCATGCCCAAGCTGCGGTCCGCGATGCACCTCGACACCGTCTTCACCTTCGCCGACCGCGACATCGTCACGCTCTACCCGAAGATCATGGACGCCGTGCACTCCTTCACGCTGCGCCCCAGCGACAAGGCGGCGGGCGTCGAGATCACGGACGAGGGCTCGCGCGCGTTCGTCGACGTCGTCGCCAAGTCGCTCGGCCTGCCCGAGCTGCGCGTCATCGAGACGGGCGGGGACGTCTACGCCTCCGAGCGGCAGCAGTGGGACAGCGGCAACAACGCCGTGGCCCTGGAGCCGGGCGTCGTCTTCACCTACGACCGCAACACCCAGACCAACACGCTGCTGCGCAAGGCGGGGGTCGAGGTCATCACCATCGTCGGCGCCGAGCTGGGACGCGGCCGCGGCGGCGGGCACTGCATGACGTGCCCGCTCGTCCGCGACGCCGTGGACTTCTGAAGCGGCTGGCTTCTGAAGCGGCCCTTCCGGTACGGGAGTTCAGTACCGCTGGGCCTTGACCAGCTTCGCGGAGAGCTTCGGCTCCGGGGGCTCGTGGCTGATGGCGTACCGCTGGGCCCGCTTGCCCGGTTCGAGGTTCTCCGTGCCGACGTAGCGGGTCTCCGCGACCTTGCCCGAGGAGTCGACGAAGTCGACCTGCACGGCGAAGTCGGCCGTTTTGTCGGTCCTGTTGGTGAAGGTCACCACGGACGCGAGCACCCCGTCGGTCTCGGAGCGGGGCTTGCCCGTCATGGAGACGTCGGACATCGCGTTGCCCCGCCCGTCGACGCCCTTCAGGGCGTCCTCGGCGGCCTGGTTGGCCCGTTCCGTGTCGGCGGACACGGACGCCTCGAACTCGTCCGCGCGCTCCGAGGCGGATGCATCCGCCTCGGAGGCGGAGGCACGGGCGGACTCGGCGGCCTCCGACGCCTGCGACTTCAGCGGCGACGCGGTCTTCTCCGAGACCGACGAGGAGTCGGGAGCGGTCGGCCGTTCGCTGACCGTCCTGCTGCTCTCGGCGGACGGGGCGTCGCTCTCGGTGCTGCACGAGACGAGCGCGGCGGCAGCCGTCACGGTGGCCGCGAGCGTGAGGGCGGCGGACACCGCGGGCCCGCGGTGCGCGGGGCGGGTGAGGCGCGTGGGGCGCCGCTTCCCGCGGGGCGGCAGGGGGTTCATGGGCTGCGGTCCTTTCCCTGATCTCTGTGCTGGGGGGTGGGGCTGACGTCAGTACCGCAGGGCGCAGGCGATCCGGCCGCGTCCCGTGAGCGTGCCCTCGGGCACGAAGCGGACCTGTGCGCCGGTGTCCAGGGCCCGCTCGACGATGTCGTCGACCACGTCGTCCACCGCGTCGAAGTCGTCGTCGGCGGCCGGCACGAGATGCCCTCCGTCGTTGCGTACGGTCGCCTGATAGGTGTCCTCGACGGCGAGGAGGCGGACCCGGTCCGTCGTCACGTTCTGCCAGACCTCATCGAGACCGGCGGCATACTGGCGACGGCCTTGCGCAGCGTCCAACTCCGCGACCACGGAGTCGAGTTCGTCCCTCTCCCGGATGGTGAGGAAGGGGCGCGTCGCCTGCCACACGGCGTCCGCGGGGCCGTGTGCGAGGCCGCCGTGGGGCACCCGCGTAACTCCCTTGATGGCCGTGCCGACGTCGTCGAGAAGGGAGAGTGCCTGGGTTTCCCCGGCGACGAACAAGGGGCGCGGGTGAGCGTGGAGCACGCCGGCCGCGGCATGGTCCGCCTCGCGCAGGAACTTGCGCGTGTGCTCGTCGCGGAAAGTGCTCGGCAGGTCGCCGATCCGCTCCTTGCGCTCGGCGTCGGGGTCGTCGAGGCTCCGGGTGAGCGGGAAGCCGTCCGCCGTGTGCTCGACGACTCGCTCCGGGGTGCCGCTCCACAGCGAGACGCGGTCGGCCGAGACGGCGAGGACCCAGTACGGACGCTCGGCGGCCTGTGCCGCGACGACGTTACGCGTCAGGAAGGTGTCCGAGAGCACCACGCGCGACGGCACCGTCCTGGCCAGCGACCACACCTGGTGCTCACCGGGGGCGGCGAAGACGGCGAGCCCGTCCTCGGCGTGCACCAGGTCGATCTCCGCCACCGCCCGGTCCAGCTGTGCGGCCACCTCGATCCGCTGCTCCCTGGCCACGGCCGGGTCGGACTTCAGGCGCTCCTTGGCCTCGGCGACCAGATTGCGCAGCCGCACGGGGTCCTGGGCGTTGTCCGGTTCCCTGCGGTGGGTCGGCAGCAGGACCGTGACGGCGGGGTAGGGGCGCGGCCGGCGCAGCTCGGCCAGGGTGGCCGGGTTGAGCGAGGGGTGCATGGGGTCACCCTTTCGGGACGGGCGGGGCGGGGCGAGGCGGCGGATGAGGAGCTTCCAGAGAGGGTTTTACGCCATGAAATGCACCATATGCCGGTTCACTGGCCGGGGCACTTCCCCCGGGGGCGAGCAGGCTCGTGCTGCGGCGGCGCAGTTCGCAGAAGGGGCAGCCCGCCAGGGGAGGCCGGGAGCCCGGTCTGGCGGCCGCTGTACGAGGACGGCGGGAACGCGCGGTTCGCCCAGTTCCCCGGGCGGGACCTGAGTCGCCCTGCTGAGGTGAGCCGCTCTACTGGCCTGGGGGAGACTGGCCCCGGAGGGCAGGTCACATGGGATTCATCTCGAATCCATGCCCCCTTTCCCTGAGCCGTACGGATTGTCAGTCCGGCGTGCTCTCATGGATGCATGATCGAAGCGATCGAAGACTTTCTTGTACGTGGCGTCCCCGACGTCGAAGAAGCCCTCCGCAAGGCCGCGGCAGCCGAGGTCATGCCGCGGTTCCGGCAGCTCGCCGAGGGCGATGTCGTCCAGAAGAGCGGCCCGCACGACCTCGTGACGGTGGCCGACCGGCTCGCCGAGGAGCAGCTGACGGAAGCACTCACCACGCTGCTCCCCGGCTCCGTGGTCGTGGGCGAAGAAGCGGTCCACGCGGACCCCGCGCTGTACGAGGCGATACGCACCGACGCGCCGGTGTGGATCGTCGACCCCGTGGACGGCACGCGGCAGTTCGTGCACGGCAACCCCGGATTCTGCATGCTGATCGCACTGGCGTGGCGCGGCGAGGTGATCGCCTCCTGGACGTACGCCCCGGCGCTCGACGAGATGGCGGTCGCCCTGCGCGGCAAGGGCGCCTGGCTCGACGGCGAGCGGCTCGTGGCCGGTTCGCCCGGGGAGGTCCTTGAGGTGGCCACCTCGCATCCGGACTTCACCACGCCCGAGCAGAAGCAGGCTCTGCTGGGTCTGCGCGTGGCGGGCGTTGCGCCGCGGCCCTGCGGTTCGGCCGGGCTCGAGTATCTGGCCATCGCCAGGGGCGAGTTGGACGCGGTCGCGTTCTCCTGGGAGCTCGCCTGGGATCACGCGGCGGGTCTGCTGCTCGTGGCCGAGGCCGGCGGCAGCAATCGGACCGTCTCGGGCGAGCCCTTCCGCATAGAAGGCGGCAACACGCTGCCGTTCACGGCAGGGCGGGACGCGGCCACGGTCGACCGGGTGGTGGAGTTGCTGTCGGACGCAGCCTGATCTGCGGGGCACCGCGCGGCGTGAAGTTGAAGCGCACGGTGGTGACCTCGAAGTCCGTGACGGTCCCGACGTGCGGCCAGTGGCCGGGGTCGAGGGGGAGATGCCCCAGATCCACGAAGCCGGTGATCGGCATCCCCAGGTCGACGAAGAGCCCGGTGCGCCCCGGGCCCCACGGCAGCTCGCTGACCGTGCCGGTCAGGCGGGTGCCCTGGGGGAGCGGGCCTGCCGGTTCCCGCGCCGTCGTGTTGCGGCTGTGACGGGCCCGCTGCCACGCGGACTCGAACTCCGCCTCGGAGACCGGCTCCCCGGCAGTGACGGGGCCATTCACCGGCGCGCCGTACGTCACCTCGTACAGCTGTGCTCCCAGCGACTCGAACTCGGCGCGGGTCCAGGCCAGTTCGTTGCGTGAGGCCGCCACGGAAGCCGCCCCTCCCGGGCCTGGGAAGGACACCTGACGTATGACAATCCCGTCCTGCCCCGTCTCGAACCAGTCCTCGGAGCCCGCGTCAGCGCGGCGGAACCACGACGTCACCCGTCAGAGGCTACCCGCGCCCGCGGCGCTGTCGGTGGTCCGGCCTATCCTGGGCGGCAGAGGCCATCGGCTGACAAAGGAGTCCGAAGGTGCCGTCGATGCTTGATGCCGTCATCGTGGGGGCGGGACCGAACGGTCTGACCGCTGCCGTCGAGCTGGCCCGCCGCGGCTTCTCGGTGGCCGTGTTCGAGGCCAAGGACACCGTCGGCGGCGGTGCGCGGACCGAGGAGCTGACGCTTCCCGGGTTCCGGCACGACCCCTGTTCCGCCGCGCACCCGCTGGGCATCAACTCGCCGGTGTTCCGCACCATGCCCCTCGACCGGTACGGCCTGGAGTGGCTCCAGCCGCAGCTGCCCATGGCGCATCCCTTCACGGACGGCAGCGGGGCCGTGCTTGCCCGCTCCGTCGCCGAGACGGCCGCCTCGTTCGGGCCGCGCGACGCGGGTGCGTACAGACGACTTGTCGAGCCCTTCGTCAGCAAGTGGGACGACATCCTGCGGGACTTCATGGCGCTGCCCTCGACGGCCCTGCCCCGCGACCCCGTGACCCTCGCGCGCTTCGGCCTCGCGGGCCTGCCGCCCTCCACCTGGCTGATGCGGCGTTTCCGCGACGACCGGGCCCGCGCCCTGTTCTCCGGGCTCGTCGCCCATGTCATCGCGCCGCTGGGCGGGATCGCCACCGGTGCCGTCGGCATGGTGTTCGCGCTGGCGGCGCACGCCCGCGGCTGGCCGGTCGCCCGGGGCGGCTCGCAGTCGATCTCGGACGCGCTCACCGCGTATCTGAAGGATCTCGGCGGCACCGTCCACACGGACTACGAGGTCAAGCGCCTTGACGACCTGCCGCCGGCGCGCGCGTACGTCTTCGACACCTCGCCCACCGCGCTCGCCCGCATCGCGGGCCTGGGGCGCAGCTATGAGAACTACCGCTACGGCGCGGGCGTATTCAAGATCGATTACGCCCTCGACGGCCCCGTCCCGTGGACGGCGAAGGAGGCCCGGGTCGCGGGCACCGTGCAGATCGGCGGCAGCAGCGCCGAGATCGGTGCCGCGCTGAACGCCGCGTCGCGCGAGAACCGCGCGCCCGACCCGCCGTTCCTGATCACCGTGCAGCCCAGCGTCGTCGACCCGTCCCGCGCGCCCGCGGGCAAGCAGGTCTTCTGGGCGTACGGACATGTGCCGAACGGCTGGGACGGCGACCTCACGGACGCCATCGAGCGCCAACTGGATCGTTTCGCCCCCGGATTCCGCGACCGTGTCCTGGCCCGCGCCACCGCGGGCCCGCCCACACTCGCCGCCCGCAACGCGAACTACGTGGGCGGTGACATCGCCTGTGGCGCCGCCAGCGGCCTCCAACTCCTGCTGCGCCCGAAGCTCTCCCTCTTCCCGTACGGCACCGCGCACCCGGCCGTCTTCATCTGCTCGTCCGCGACGCCCCCGGGACCCGGCGTGCACGGCATGTCGGGGCACAACGCGGCGAAGGCGGTCTGGCGCAAGCTGCGCACGTCCTGACACGCGCCCCGGGGGTGACCCGCCTGGGGCCTCGACCGCCCGACCTCCCGACGCTCGACCACCCCCGACCTCCATGTCGGATTCTCGCCAGCCACCCCCACCCCCATGCCCGATCCTTGAGGCATGACCACGAGTTCTCCGACGCTTACCTCGATGCATTCCGACGCCGAGCGCTGCGTACGTGCGGTGCAGTCGAAGGACGCCCGGTTCGACGGCTGGTTCTACACCGCCGTCACCACCACCCGTATCTACTGCCGCCCCAGCTGCCCCGTGGTCCCTCCGAAGCCCGAGAACATGAGCTTCTATCCGAGCGCGGCAGCCTGCCAGCAGGCGGGGTTCCGGGCCTGCAAGCGGTGCCGGCCGGACAGCAGCCCAGGGTCCCCCGAGTGGAATCAGCGCGCCGACCTCGTGGCCCGCGCGATGCGGCTCATCGGTGACGGCGTGGTGGACCGCGAGGGCGTCCCGGGCCTCGCGGGACGCCTCGGCTACAGCACCCGCCAGGTGGAACGCCAGCTCCTCGCGGAACTCGGCGCGGGCCCTCTCGCCCTGGCCAGGGCCCAGCGCGCCCAGACGGCCCGCCTCCTCATCGAGACGACTCCGATGCCGATGGCGGAGATCGCCTTCGCGGCCGGGTTCGCCTCGATCCGCACCTTCAACGACACCGTCCGCGAGGTCTTCGCCCTGGCCCCCGGCGAACTGCGGGACCGCACCCCCAAGGCCGCCAGAAGGCCGTCCGCCCCCGGTGCGCTCTCGCTCCGCCTCCCCTTCCGTGCCCCGCTGAACCCCGACAACCTCTTCGGCCACCTCATCGCCACCGCCGTACCCGGCGTCGAGGAGTGGCGCGACGGCGCGTACCGCCGCACGCTCCGCCTCCCGTACGGCCATGGCGTCGTCGCCCTCACCCCCGCCCCGGACCACATCGCCTGCCGCCTCAGCCTCACCGACATGCGCGACCTCACGATCGCCATCAGCCGCTGCCGCCGCATGCTCGACCTGGACGCGGACCCGGTCGCGGTGGACGCCCAGCTGAGCGCCGACCCGCTGCTCGCACCCCTGGTGGCCAAGGCGCCGGGGCGCCGGGTGCCCCGCACGGTCGACGAGGCGGAGTTCGCCGTACGCGCGGTACTGGGCCAGCAGGTGTCCACCGCCGCCGCCCGTACCCACGCCGCCCGCCTGGTCACCGCGCACGGCGAGCCGGTCGACGACCCCGAGGGCGGCCTCACCCACCTCTTTCCGGCGCCGGAAGCCCTGGCCGCGCTCGACCCGGAGGCACTCGCGCTGCCGCGCAGCCGCCGCACCACCCTGACCACGCTCGTACGCCACCTCGCCGACGGATCACTGCGGCTCGGCGTGGAGAGCGGCTGGGAGGAGGCGCGCGCCCGGCTCACCGAACTGCCCGGCTTCGGCCCCTGGACCGTCGAGGTCATCGCCATGCGGGCACTCGGCGACCCCGACGCGTTCCTCCCCACCGACCTGGGGATCCGCCGCGCGGCACAGGAGCTCGGCCTTCCGCACACGCCGGCCGCGCTGACTACGCGGGCCGCGGCCTGGCGCCCCTGGCGGGCCTACGCGGTCCAGTACCTGTGGGCCACCGACGCCCACCCCATCAACCACATCCCGGCCTGAGCGCCGACCCGAGAGGACAAGCCCCGTGCACCGTCAGCACACACTCATCGACAGCCCCTACGGCCCCCTGACCCTCGTGGCCACCGACGGGCTCCTCAGCGGCCTCTACATGACAGAGCAGCGGCACCGCCCGCCCGAGGAGACCTTCGGCGACCGCGACGCGGGCCCGTTCGCCAAGGCGACCAACCAGTTGGAGGCGTACTTCGAGGGCGAGTTGAAGGAGTTCGACCTCCCGATGCGCCTGGACGGCACGCCGTTCCAGCGCACCGTCTGGCAACAGCTCCAGCTGATCCCGTACGGCGAGACCCGCACGTACGGCGAACTCGCGGCCCTGCTGGGCAAACCCAACGCCTCACGCGCCGTCGGCCTCGCCAACGGCAAGAACCCCATCGGGGTCATCGTGCCCTGCCACCGGGTGATCGGCACGGGCGGCTCCCTGACCGGCTACGGCGGCGGGCTCGACCGCAAGCAGCGGCTGCTGGCCTTCGAGGGAGCCGCCACACCGCGAAAAGAGGACGCCCTGTTCTGACCCTGACCACCGACTGGTTCAGCCGACCCGCACGCCGTTCTCCAGCTCCACGGTCCCTGTCCCCGCATCGAGCGCCTCAAGCGCGGCCCGTACCCGCAGCCCCAACTCGCCCGGGAGGAACCGGGGCAGGTCGGCGCGGGCCACCAGGCGCCAGGAGAGCAGCTCGTCCTCCTGGAGTCTGATCGACTTCAGCCGGTCGTCGCCGAGCACCCCGCCGTCGTACAGATAGGCGACCAGCGGGGGCCGTGCGACACCCGGCACCCAGTCCACCGCGAGCAGAGCGCCAAGATCGACGTCCAGACCGATCTCCTCGGCGGTCTCGCGGCGCGCGCCCTGCCGCGGTGTCTCGCCCTCGTCCGACTCGACGGTACCGCCGGGCAGGGCCCACCCGTCACGGTAGTTGGGCTCGACGAGCAGCACCCGCCCCTCGGAGTCCCGGAAGAGCGCGGCGGCCCCGGCGATGATGCGGGGCAGGCCCGCGATGTACGTGGCGTAATCCTGAGTGGTCACGTGAAAAGGGTAGACGCGGTGCAGGCCCGGCCCCGTGCCGACGCGGTCCCGTGCCGCTCCCGCCTCACTCCCGCACCAACTCCACCGTACGCGCTGCAAGTTCACTGATCCGTGCCCCGTCGAAGCCGAACACCGCACTGCGCACCCGGTCCTCCAGAGGGTCCCGCCACTGCGCAGGGATGGCCTTGGCCCCGCACAGCACCCCCGCGACGGACCCGGCGGTCGCGCCGTTCGAGTCGGTGTCGAGGCCGCCGCGCACCGTGAGGGCGATGGTGCGGGTGAAGTCGCCGTCGCCATAGAGGAGCCCCGCGGTCAGGACGGCCGAGTTGGGCACGGCGTGGATCCAGCCGAGTCCTGTGTTCTCCGACTCGGCGGTGGCGAGGGTCTCCTCCCAGCTGAGCCCGGCCTCGTGGAGCGTGACGACCCGGCGCACCGTACGGGCGAGCCGGCAGCTGGAGGGGATCACGCCGAACGCCGCGTCCAGGGCGGCGCGCGCGGTGGCGGCCGAGAACGCCGCCGAGACGAGCGCCGCCGCCCACATCGCCCCGTAGACGCCGTTGCCGGTGTGCGAGAGCACGGCGTCGCGGCGGGCGAGGGAGGCGGCGCGGCGCGGTGCGCCGGGGTTCGTCCAGCCGAAGATGTCGGCCCGGATGAGGGCGCCGATCCACTCCTGGCAGGCGTTCTCGTACGTCGCGGTGAGCGGCGGCTTCAGCCCGTTGGCCAGGTTCCGGTACGCGACGCGCTCCGCCGTGAACGTCTGCAGGTAGGGCAGGCGCAGCAGCCACAGCTCGCCGACCTGTTCGGTGCTGAACGTGAACCCGTGCGTCTCCAGGAGGTGCAGTCCGAGGATCGCGTAGTCGATGTCGTCGTCACGGCAGCTGCCGTGCACCTTGCCGCGCACGCACTGCTGCCACTCGGGCCGCAGCTGGAACTCCTCGACCCAGGAAGGGGGTTCGGGCAGATAGTCGGTGAGCGGCAGCGCGTCGGCCTGCCGCAGATAGCGCTCGATGCGCTCGCGCGTCCAGTAGTCGCCCCGCTCGATGGGTTTGCCGAGCATGTTTCCCGCGATCCGCCCGGTCCAGCCGCCGAGAACACGGTCGGCGAGTTCCGTATGTGCTGGGGTCATGCGTCCGGTCTACCGAATTCGGGGCGGCCGTGCGCGGTCAACGTGATGGGTTCGGCGCGGAGCGTGACACGTTTGTCTGGTTCTAGAAGTGGCGTCGGCCGCGCTGATCGATCACCGAGGCGAACCGAATGGGCCCTTATAAGCCTTCTTAGGTCGATTTAAGGGAGGGGTTCAGGGCTCCGATATGCGGACGGCCATGGGCAGGCGGCCCCTCCTGCGGTTATGGTCGCAGCGGCGCGACTGCCTTGACTTGAGCAAGGCCCGGAAAGCAAGGGGATGCAAGGTGGCGGACGCTGCTGGGACGGCGGGGCATGTGCTCATCGCCGCGGACAAGTTCAAGGGCTCACTCACGGCCGTGCAGGTCGCGGAGCGGGTGACGGCCGGGCTTCGCCGGGTCGCCCCGCAGGTGGAGGTCGAGGCCCTGCCGGTGGCGGACGGCGGCGACGGCACGGTCGCCGCGGCGGTCGCGGCCGGTTTCGAGCGCCGTGAGGTACGGGTGACGGGGCCGCTCGGTGACGAGGTCACGGCGGCGTACGCGCTGCGGGACGGCACCGCGGTGGTGGAGATGGCGGAGGCGTCCGGCCTCCAGCTGCTGCCCGAGGGTGTCTTCGCACCCCTCACGTCCACGACGTACGGCTCCGGGGAACTGTTGCGCGCCGCGCTTGACGCGGGCGCGCGGACCATCGTCTTCGGTGTCGGGGGCAGTGCGACGACGGACGGCGGGGCCGGCATGCTGGCCGCGCTCGGCGCGGTCTTCCTGGACGCGACGGGGGCGCCGGTGGCGCCGGGAGGCGGCCCGCTCGCCACGCTGGCCACGGCGGATCTCTCCGGGCTCGACAAGCGCTTCGCCTCGGTCGACCTGGTCCTCGCCAGCGACGTGGACAACCCGCTGACAGGGCCGAAGGGCGCTCCGGCGGTGTACGGCCCGCAGAAGGGGGCGACCCCGGAGGACGTCGCCGAGCTGGACGCGGCCCTCGCGCACTTCGCGCGGGTGCTGGCCGAGTCGGTGGGTTCCGCTGCTCTGGAGCACGCGGAGTCCCCCGGAGCGGGGGCGGCGGGCGGCATCGGCTACGGGGCCCTGGTCGGGCTCGGCGCGAGCTTCCGCCCCGGGATCGAGGTCATGCTGGACGTCCTCGGCTTCGCGCCGGCGCTTTCGCGGGCGTCGCTGGTGATCACGGGGGAGGGGTCGCTGGACGAGCAGACCCTCCACGGCAAGGCTCCCGCGGGTGTCGCGGCGGCGGCTCGCGCGGCGGGCGTCGAGGTTGTGGCGGTCTGTGGCCGCCTTGCCCTTCCGGCGGAGGCGCTGGGCAAGGCGGGTATCCGCCGTGCCTACGCGCTCACTGACGTGGAGCCGGACGTGGCCCGTTGCATTGCCGAGGCGGGGCCCATCCTGGAAACGGTGGCGGAGGGGATCGCGCGCGATTTCCTGAGCTAGCGGTGTCTCGCCGGGGGCGCGGTGGGGGTTTTTGCGCAGTTCCCCGCGCCCCTGAGGGGGCTGTGCGGTGGTCCGGTTCGCCTGACGCCGGTGGGGGCTTGTCGCGCAGTTCCTCGCGCCCCTTACGGGGCCCGAGGTAGTTCGGTACGCCTGGGGCCGGTGGGGGTCGCCCGCGCAGTTCCCCGCGCCCCTTGCGAGGCAAGGTGGGGTTGCTCGCGTCGTTCCCCGCGCCCCTGGCGGGCCCGGGATTTCAGCCTGTCCGGCGTTTGAGGACGAGCTCGGCGGAGCCGGTGATTTCGGGGGCGCGGCCCCGGGCCACGGGGCAACGCAGGACCGGTCTAGCCCGGCGCCAGCCGATACGCATCCAACGCCAGCGTCATCTCCATCAGGTCCCGTGGCCGCGCGAGTGACCGCGAGGTCAGCTGTTCCAGGCGGCGCAGGCGGTTGAACACCGTGTTCCGGTGGCAGTAGAGCCGCCCCGCGGCCCGCCCCGCCGACCCCTCGCACAACAGCCACGCGTCCAGCGTTTCGAGCAGAACCGCCCTGTCCGCCGGCTCCAGGGCAAGGACCTCCCCGAACACGTCCGACACGAGGCGCCCCGCCAGCTCCGGCTGGCTCACCACGAGCGCCGTCGGCATCCGCTGGTCGAGCCGTACGATCCCGGTCTCGTCCGGCGGACACGTACGCAGCGCCAGCTCGGCGAGCCGCCGCGCATGGCCGAGTTCGGAGAGCCCCGCCACCACGGGGCTGATGCCGCCGGGCCCCGGGCACCGCCCGTCGAGCGCCGCGGTCAGCTCGTCCAGGCCCTCCTCCGCGCCGAGCGCCACCACCCCCACCTCCCGGTCCGTCCGCATCCGCCAGACGAAACGGAACCCGGCCCGCTGGATCTGCCGGTGGAACGCGGCCCGCCCGTCCCGCCGCTCGGCGCGCAGCACCACCACCGCGTACGGCCCGCGCTCTGGCAGATCGAGCCCGGCGGCCACCTGCGCGGCGAGGCCGGGAGCGGACTGCCCCTCCAGGAGCGCGTCGAGCAGCGCCTGAAGCTGCTCGTCGGTACGGCGCCGCAGCTCCATCTCCGTCGCCCGGTACGCATCGGACGCGGCCGCCGCCTGCGCATCGACCGCCGCCCACACCATCGTCGCCGACCGCATCAGGACCACGAGCTTCTCCGGGTCCTGCCCCACGGCGCCTTCGAGCAGCGAGTCCCAGACCAGATAGCCCGCATTGCGGTACGAGTGCACCACCAGGTCGAGCGGCAGCCCCTGCTGGGCCCGGCGCCTGCCCGCCTCCTCCGCGTTCTCCAGATCGCGGCGCGGTGAGGCGCGCGGCGCCGAGATGGTCTCGATGCCGATGCGCATCGCCTCCTCCGCCTCCCGCCACTGCTGGTCGTACGGCAGCACCCGCGCGTACACCGGGGAGTGCTCGAAGAGCTGCCGCAGGTGTTCGTCCACAAGATCGGGGATACGGGGCTTGAGCGCCACGCACGCCTCCTCGAGCACTTTCCAGTCGTGGCCCGTCCGAGGCCTGCGTCCGCTCATGGATTCCTACCCCCGTCACCGCTGCCCGCCGTGCCCTGGTGCTGGGGAGGATGCCACCGCTCGGCCACCCCTGGCAGGCCCCTGACACGGGGTGTTGTGCCCGTGCACAACGGGCGGCCGGTCCCGCTGGTCACCCGCAGCGATTCGGACACCGGACGTGGACGGGCGGGCGCGGCGGTGCTGGGCTGAGCGCCACGCGGAGGGCCGAGCGGCACGGACGGCCGAGCGACACGAACAGGGCAGGCAGAGGACAGGGGGTCCCAGGTGGGTGGTTCCGGACTGGTCGTAGAGGACGCGTCGGTCGGATACGGACCGGTACGCGCGCTGCGCCAGGTGTCGCTCGAAGTACCGGACGGCGCCGTGGTCGCCGTGCTCGGCGGCAACGGCGCGGGCAAGTCGACGCTCCTGCGCGCCATTTCACGCACCCTCGCCTTTCACCGGGGGGCTCTCACCACCGGCTCCATCCACTTCGGCGGGCGGCGCATCGACTCCCTGCACGCGGACCGGGTGGTCGCCGCCGGGATCTCTCAAGTGCCGGAAGGCAGAAGGGTGTTCGCCCGCATGACCGTCACCGACAACCTGCGGGCAGGCGCCCTCGGGTCCGCCGGAAGCCGGACCGTCAAGGCCAGGGCCCTGGAGCGCGTCCATGAACTCTTCCCCGTGCTCGCCGAGCGCGGGGGCCAGCGGGCCGGGCTCCTGTCGGGCGGCGAACAGCAGATGCTCGCGGTGGGCAGGGCGCTGATGGCCTCACCGAAGCTGTTGCTCCTCGACGAACCCTCCCTGGGGCTCGCCCCATTGATGGCGGCACGCATCGCCGACACCATCCAGGAGATCAACGGCCAGGGCACCGCGGTCCTCCTCGTCGAACAGAACGCCGCGCTGGCACTGCGCCTCGCCTCACGCGCGTACGTCCTGGACGTGGGCGAAGTGGCACTCGCGGGACCCGCGGACGAGCTGGCCGCGTCCGACGAGGTGCGCCGCCGCTACCTGGGCGTGGTCGACGAGACCGCCGCGGCCGACGCCTCGCGCGGTGTCAGCGCGCTGCCGGTCCTGAACCGATGGGCGGGCCGACGATGACCGAGGAACAGCCGGCAACGGACGCGCCACCGCCCGACCAGTACGTACCCGCCCTGGAAGTACGGGAGTTGACCGTCCGCTTCGCGGGTCTCACCGCCCTTGACGCCATCAGCTTCACCGTCAGGCCAGGCACCGTGCACGCCGTCATCGGGCCCAACGGCGCGGGGAAGTCCACCTGCTTCAACGTCCTGTCCGGCGTGTACCGGGCCACCAGCGGCAGTGTCCGTTTCGGTGAGCACGACCTGACGACGATGCCTCCGCACCGCATCGCCGACCTCGGCGTCGCGAGGATCTTCCAGAACCTCGCCCTGCCGCCGCGTGCGACGGTCGCCGACAGCCTGATGCTCGGCCGCCACCGGCTGACCCGCACCGGGTTCCTGGCCGCGGGTCTGCGTCTCCCGTCGGCCGCACGTGAGGAGCGCAGCCATCGAGAACGGGTGCGGGAGATAGCCGCGTTCGTCGGCATCGAACACCAACTGCAGGTACCGGCAGGCTCCTTGCCGTACGGGCAGCAGAAACTCGCGGAACTGGCGCGCGCCTTGTGCATGGAGCCCCGGCTGCTCCTGCTCGACGAGCCCGTCGCGGGCATGACCGCGGACGAGCGGCAACGCACGGCCGCGGTCATCGCGGGCGTCCGCGACAGTCTCGGAATCTCGATCGTCCTGGTGGAACACGACATGGGGGTGGTGATGCGGCTCGCGGACGCGGTGACCGTACTGGACTTCGGACGCCGGATAGCCGACGGGGCCCCGGCCGACGTACAGAACGACCCGGCGGTCGTACGGGCCTACCTGGGGGAGGGGGCGTCCTCGTGAACACCTTCGTCGAGCTTCTGCTCAACGGCCTCTCGATGGGCTCCGTGTACGCCCTCATCGCACTCGGCTTCGTCGTCATCTTCCGGGCCACCGAGGTCGTGAACTTCGCGCACGCCTCGCTGCTCCTGGCCGGCGGCTACTTCATCGCCTCCCTCCACGACGACATCGGCTTCTGGCCCGCGGTGCTCATCGGCATCGCGGGGGCCGCCGTCGTCGGTGCCGCCATCGAGTTCCTCGTCATGCGGCGCTACCGCGGATCGGATCACAGCGTCCTCGCCATCGTCACCATCGGCGTCGACATCCTGCTCACCACCGAGCTCACCCGCCGCCTCGGCACCGACGTGCTCGCCCTCGGCGACCCCTGGGGCGACTCGGTGCTCACCATCGGGTCGGTCTCCATCGCCCACACGCGCATCGCCGCGTTCGTCGCCGCCGCGCTCCTCATCACCACCTTCCTGCTCGCCTTCCGCTACACCTCCTGGGGCGTGGCGATGCGTGCCGCCGCCGAGAGCCCGGAGACCGCCGCCCTGATGGGCGTGCGCCTGGGCCGGGTCTCGCTCGGCGCGTGGGCGGTGGCGGGCGGCCTCGCGGCGGTGGCGGCGCTCTTCCTCACCGTCTTCCCGACGCCGGGGCTCGAACGGGCCACTTCCCTGGCCGCGCTCAAGGCGTTCCCCGCCGCGATCCTCGGCGGCCTCGACTCGACCACCGGCGCACTCGTCGGCGGGATCGTGGTCGGGGTCACCGAATCCCTCGCCACCGGGTACCAGAGCGAACTCACCTTCATGGGGCGCGGCCTCGGCGACCTCGCGCCCTATCTCGTGATGACCGTCATCCTCCTCATCCGGCCCGCCGGACTCTTCGGCACGAAGGAGCTCGCCCGTGTCTGAAGTCCTGGCCCGTGGACGGGAGCTGCGCTCCCGAGGCCGTACGAGGCTGACCCGCCCCCGCATGTATCTGTGGATCGCGGGCGCCGTGATCCTGCTCGCCCTGCCGTTCTACCTCGACCGCTTCTGGCTCCAGGCCGGCCTCTTCGCCATGGCCGCCGCGATCGGCGCGATCGGCCTCAACCTCCTCACCGGCGCGACCGGCCAGCTCTCCATGGGCCACGCCTTCTTCCTCGCGATCGGCGCGTACGGCTACTGCGTCTTCGCCGGGGACGGGGAGGACGGCCTGACCGGTCTTGGCCTGCCCACCTGGATCGCCGCCACCCTGGCCGTCGTCGTCGCGGGGGTCGCGGGCGGACTCTTCAGCCCCATCGCGGGACGTCTGCGCGGCGCCTACCTCGGCATCGCGACCCTCGCGCTGATCTTCATCGGGCAGCACGTGCTCTTCAACGCGCACGACCTGACGGGCGGCTCCAACGGACGCGACGTGCCGCCCCTGAGCGTCTTCGGGATCACCTTCGACGACAGCGAGCTCGTCGTGGCGGCCGTGCCGTTCGGGGCCTCGGAGAAGCTCTGGTACGCGGGTCTCGTCCTCCTCGTCGGCTGTGGGCTCTTCGCCCGTGGCGTGCTGCGCGGACGCCCCGGACGTGCCATGAACGCCATCCGCGACCACCGCATCGCCGCGGGTGTCATCGGGGTGCCGGTCGCCCGTTACCGCGCCGGCGTCTTCGTCCTCTCGTCGATGTACGCGGGCCTGGCGGGCGTCCTGCTCGCCCTCGTCTTCCAGCGCACCGTGCCGGACTACTTCGGCATGACGCTGTCCCTCGAATACCTCGCCATGATCGTCATCGGCGGCCTCGGCTCGGTCGCGGGCGCGGTGGCCGGTGCCGCCGTGGTGTCCCTGCTGCCGCAGCTCCTGACCCGGTACAGCGACGCGCTGCCCCTGGTCGCGGCCCCCGGCAGTGGCGGGATCACACCGGGCGAGGCATCCCGGTATCTGTACGGCGCCGCCGTCGTGGCGGTGGTGCTGTTCCTGCCCGGCGGCCTGGCCAGCATTGCCGCCCGGCGCTCCAGGCCGACGTCAGGCCACACTCCAGGGGAGGAACGATGAGTTCACGCAGGTTCAAGAGGGCCACCGCGACGGCGACGGCGTTCGCCGCGCTGCTCGCGGTGGCGGGTTGCAGCTCCAAGGCGGGGAACGACGAGGGCGACAAGGAGGGTGCGGGCGGGGTCAAGTCCGGTGTCGGGGTCTCCGCCAAGGAGATCGAACTCGGTGTGCTCACCGACATGACGGGTGTGTACGCGACCCTCGGCAAGAGTGTCACCCAGGCCCAGCAGCTCTACGTCAAGCAGACCAACGCCGACGGCGGCATCTGCGGCCGCAAGCTGAAGCTGACCGTCCGCGACCACGGCTACGACCCGCAGAAGGCGGTCGCCGCCTACACCGAGCTCGAGCCGGATGTCCTCGGCTTCGCGCAGTTCATCGGCTCCCCGTTCGTCGCCGCGGTCAAGCAGCGGATCGACAAGGACAAGAGCCTCGTACTCCCGCAGGCCTGGTCGGCGAACCTCCTCGGCAGCCCGTACGTGCGGGTCGTGGGCTCGACGTACGACCTGGAGACGATCAACGCGATCGACTTCCTGATGAAGGAGAAGGGCCTCAAGAAGGGCGACAAGCTCGGTCATGTCTACTTCGAGGGCGACTACGGCGAGAACGCCCTGGCGGGCTCGCAGTACATGGCGAAGAAGTCGGGCCTGACCGTCGTGGAGCAGAAGATCAAGGCGACCGACAACGACATGACGGCCCAGGTCGCGGCCCTGAAGAAGGCCGGGGTGAAGGCCGTGGTGATCAGCGCGGGTCCGCGGCAGGCGGCCTCGCTCGTGGGTGTCGCGGCGGCGGGCAGGTTCAACGTGCCGATCATCGGCAACAACTCGGCGTTCGCGCCCCAGCTCCTGGGCACGCAGGCGGGCCCGGCCCTCGCGAAGAACTACTACGTGGCCTCACCCACCCTCCCGATCGGCGCGGACACCCCCGCGGCGAAGAAGCTGGTCAGCGACTACAAGGCGGCCTACCCCAAGGACTCCCTGGACAACGGCGTGACGGCCGGCTGGACCGCGGCGTCCATCTTCGGAGAGGCCCTGAAGAAGGCCTGCGAGAGCAAGGACCTCACCCGTGAGGGCGTCGACAAGGCGCTCCTGACCATCGACTCCTTCGACACCGGTTTCGGCGTCACCCAGAACTTCAGCGACCCCAAGGCGCCCTCCTCGAAGGAGAGCGTGATCCTGCGCCCCGACAAGGGCGTGACGGGCGGCATGAAGGTGGCGAGGGAACCGGGAGCGGCGGAGGCGGCCGAGGGGTACACCCCCGGCGCCTGAGCAGGTCGGCAGCGCATGAACAACCAGAAGGGGCCCGAACCAATCGGTTCGGGCCCCTTCTGGCAACGTACGAAACGCTGCAAAAACCGCTACGGCGTTTGCGCCGCACGCGCCTCGCGCCGGTTGTCCCGGAAGTTGTTCACCCGGCGGGCCGTGGCGAACAGCGGGATGACCGCGCCGAGCACCAGCTGCAGCGCGCAGCCGGTCTGCAGCAGCAGCTGGCCACCGGGAGCCTCGAAGGCCCAGGCCGCGAGCAGCCCCATGGCCGCGACGATCCACGCGAGCATCGCCACCGCGAGGGGACCCCGCGGCTTGGGGTACTCGACCCGGCTCACCATGAGCCACGCCGTACCGATGATCGCCAGGAGCGTCGCCACGAAGGGCAGCTCCAGGAGCACGATCGAGACGACCGTGAGCGCGCCGAACGGCGAGGGCATGCCCTGGAAGGTGCCGTCCTTCACGGTCACGCAGCTGAACCGCGCAAGCCGCAGCACCACCGCCAACAGCACGACGATCGCTCCGACCGCGGCCACTCTCTGGTGCGCGTCGTCGGCGACCATGCCGTAGACGAGCACGAAGTACGCGGGGGCCAGACCGAAGCTGATCAGGTCCGACAGGTTGTCGAGCTCCGCGCCCATCGGCGAGGACCGCAGCTTGCGCGCCACGAGCCCGTCGAAGAGGTCGAAGACGGCCGCGCAGAGCATCAGGATCACGGCGGTGGCGGCGGAGTGCCGGGCCATGCCGCTTTCGTTGCTGCCCTGCAGGTGCGGGATGAGGATGCCCGTGGTGGTGAAGTACACCGCCATGAACCCGCACGTGGCGTTACCGAGGGTGAGGGTGTCCGCTATCGAGAGGCGGAGTGAGAGAGGCATCTCCTCGTCGGCCTCGTCCTCGGCCGCCTCGGGAACCCAGCCCGCTTGTGTCTCAGGATCAACCACGGTCAATTCGAGTCACCCCAGCCACGGTCTTCTGACCGACCTCGACGTCCGTCTCGACACCCTCGGGGAGGTAGATGTCGACGCGGGAGCCGAAGCGGATCAGGCCGATCCGTTCACCCTGTTCCACCTTCGTGCCCTGGGGCACGTAAGGAACGATGCGCCGCGCGACCGCGCCCGCGATCTGGATCATCTCGATGTCACCGAGCTCGGTGTCGAAGTGCCAGACAACGCGCTCGTTGTTCTCGCTCTCCTTGTTGAACGCCGGGACGAACCCACCGGGGATGTGCTCCACGGACGTCACCGTGCCCGCGAGGGGCGCGCGGTTGACGTGGACGTTCAGCGGGCTCATGAAGATCGCGACGCGGGTGCGTCCGTCCTTCCACGGCATGATGCTCTGCACCACGCCGTCGGCCGGGGAGATGACCCGGCCCTGGGCGATGTCGCGCTCGGGGTCGCGGAAGAACCACAGCATGCCCGCCGCCAGAGCGGTGGCGGGCACGGCGATGGCCGCGGCGCCCTTGGAACGACGCGCACGCACCAGGCTGAGTGCCGCGGTGGCGACAGTCGGCAGGAGCCACGGCGATGCTCCGCGCGCAAGGCGTACGCCAGCGAGGCTGTCGCGTGGTGCAGAGGTTTGGCTGTGGGGCATGGATGACCTTCGTAGCGGATGATGCCGCGCATGAACGGGGGACGGCGGCTTTTTCCGGATGGTATCGGTTGCGAGCCACAACTGGGCAAGCCAGGAAGCGGAGTCGACGGCCGAAGAGTGTTGACAGGGTGTGACCTTCTTCTCGATGAAAACACCCCAATTCGGGCATCTAGCCCTGGAATCGATACTCTTCGAGCAGTCGTCGTCCAATGATCATTTTCTGGATCTCGGCGGTACCTTCGCCGATCAGCAGCATGGGGGCCTCACGGTACAGACGCTCGATCTCGTACTCCTTCGAGAAGCCGTAACCGCCATGAATCCGGAACGCGTCCTCTACGACTTCTTTGCAGTATTCGGACGCGAGGTACTTCGCCATCCCTGCTTCGAGGTCGTTTCGCTCCCCGGAGTCCTTTTTGCGTGCTGCGTTCACCATCATCGCATGGGCGGCCTCGACCTTGGTAGCCATCTCGGCCAGCTTGAACTGAATCGCCTGGTGCTGGGCGATCGCCTTGCCGAAAGTGTGACGTTGCTGGGCATAAGAGACGCCGAGCTCAAATGCACGCTGCGCGACCCCACAACCACGAGCCGCGACATTCACGCGGCCCACTTCGACGCCGTCCATCATTTGGTAAAACCCTCGGCCGGTGGTCCCGCCGAGCACGCGATTGGCTGGAATTCGCAGCCCATCCATGATGAGTTCGGTGGTGTCCACCCCCTTGTAACCCATTTTGTCGATCTTGCCCGGGATGGTGAGGCCGGGGCGGACCTCTCCGAAGCCGGGCTCCTTCTCGACGAGGAAGGTCGTCATCGACTTGTGGGGGGCCGTGCCCTCCGGGTGTCCTTCGTCACTCCGGCACAGAACGGCCACCAGCGTGGACGTGCCGCCGTTCGTGAGCCACATCTTCTGACCGTTCAGGACGTACTCGTCGCCGTCCTTGACGCCCTTGGACGTGATCGCGGACACATCGGAGCCGAGAGCGGGCTCCGACATGGAGAACGCGCCGCGCACCTCGCCGGCCGCCATGCGCGGCAGGAAGGTGTCCTTCTGCTCCTGCGTCCCGTGCTGCTTGAGCATGTAGGCGACGATGAAGTGGGTGTTGATGATGCCGGATACCGACATCCAGCCACGCGCTATCTCCTCGACGCACAGGGCGTACGTGAGCAGCGACTCGCCCAGACCGCCGTACTCCTCAGGGATCATGAGCCCGAAGAGGCCCAACTCCTTGAGACCGTCCACGATCTGCTGCGGGTACTCGTCACGGTGCTCCAGCTCCGTGGCGACCGGGATGATCTCCTTGTCGACGAAGTCCCGGACCGTGGCCAGGATCTCCTGCTGGATGTCGGTGAGACCTGCGGTCTGCGCGAGTCGGCTCATGGCTACTTCTCCTGCGTCTTCTTGGAAGTGTCCAGGAGCTCCGGGCGGCCGGGCTGCTCGCCGCCGCGCTCCTTGATGTACGTCTCGGTGGGGACCATCACCTTGCGGCGGAACACGCAGACCAGCGTGCCGTCCTGCTTGTAGCCCTTGGTCTCCACGTAGACGATCCCGCGGTCCGACTTGGACTTCGACGGCGTCTTGTCCAGGACCGTGGTCTCGCCGTAGATCGTGTCGCCGTGGAAGGTCGGCGCCACGTGCTTGAGCGACTCGACCTCCAGGTTGGCGATCGCCTTGCCCGAGACGTCCGGCACGGACATGCCCAGAAGCAGCGAGTAGATGTAGTTGCCCACGACGACGTTCTTCCCGAAGTCCGTCGTCTTCTCCGCATAGTTGCTGTCCATGTGGAGGGGGTGGTGGTTCATCGTCAGGAGGCAGAAGAGGTGGTCGTCGTACTCGGTGACCGTCTTTCCGGGCCAGTGCTTGTAGACGTCCCCGACGGTGAACTCTTCGTAGGTGCGGCCGAACTGCATCTCAAGCCTCCGGGATCTCAAACTTGGAGGTACGGGTCATGCCCGCGGCGCGCCCCTTGCCGGAGATGACGAGCGCCATCTTGCGGCTCGCCTCGTCGATCATCTCGTCGCCGAGCATCGCCGAGCCCTTCTTGCCGCCCGCCTCGGAGGTGCAGTAGTCGTAGGCGTCGAGGATCAGCTCGGCGTGGTCGAAGTCCTCCTGGGAGGGCGAGAAGACCTCGTTGGCGGCGTCGACCTGGCCGGGGTGCAGGACCCACTTGCCGTCGAAGCCGAGCGCCGCGGCGCGGCCCGCGACCTCGCGGTAGCCGTCGACGTTCTTGATCTGGAGATAAGGGCCGTCGATCGCCTGGAGGTTGTTGGCGCGGGCGGCCATCAGGATCTTCATCAGGATGAAGTGGTAGGCGTCGGCCGGGTAGCCGGGCGGCTGCTCGCCGACGACCAGGGACTTCATGTTGATGGACGCCATGAAGTCGGCCGGGCCGAAGATGATCGTCTCGACACGCGGGGACGCCTGCGCGATCGCGTTGACGTTGTTGAGGCCCTGCGCGTTCTCGATCTGCGCCTCGATGCCGATCTTTCCGACTTCAAAGCCCATCGTCTTCTCGATCTGCGTGAGCAGGAAGTCGAGCGCCACGACCTGGTCCGCCGTCTGCACCTTCGGCAGCATGATGCAGTCGAGGTTCTGGCCCGCGCCCTCGACGACCGTGACGACGTCGCGGTACGTCCACTCGGTCGTCCAGTCGTTGACGCGCACGACCCGTGTCTTGCCCGTCCAGTCGCCCTCGTTCAGGAACTTCACGATGGTGTGCCGGGCCTCGGGCTTGGCCAGCGGCGCGCAGGCGTCCTCCAGGTCCAGGAAGACCTGGTCGGCGGGGAGGCCCTGGGCCTTCTCCAGGAAGCGCGGGTTCGACCCCGGGACCGCCAGACAGGAGCGGCGCGGACGAAGGCGGTTGATGGGCGCGGTCATGCGGGGACCTCCAGAGGGTCGAGCTTGTTCGCTTTCCGGATCTCGTCGACGATACGGCCGATGATCTCGGTGATGCCGAAGTCCTTGGGGGTGAACACGGCGGCCACACCCGCCGCCTTCAGGTCCTCGGCGTCGCTGTTGGGGATGATGCCGCCCGCGATGACGGGGATGTCGGGCGCGCCCGCCTCGCGCAGGCGCACCAGGACGTCCGGCACGAGCTGCGCGTGCGAGCCGGAGAGGATGGACAGGCCCACGGCGTGCACGTCCTCGGCGAGCGCCGCGGCGACGATCTCCTCGGGCGTGAGCCGGATGCCCTGGTAGACCACCTCGAAGCCGGCGTCACGCGCACGCACCGCGATCTGCTCGGCCCCGTTGGAGTGCCCGTCCAGGCCCGGCTTGCCGACCAGGAAGCGCAGCTTGCCGGTGCCGAGGTCGGCGGCGGTCTTGGCGACCTTGTCGCGGACGAGCGCCAGCGGCGTGCCCGCCTCCGCGGTGACGGCCACCGGAGCGCTGGAGACGCCCGTGGGCGCCCGGAACTCCCCGAAGACCTCCCGCAGGGCGCCGGACCACTCCCCGGTCGTCACACCGGCGCGTGCGCACTCCAGGGTGGCCTCCATGAGGTTGCCCGTGCCCGCGGCGACCTCCTTGAGCTTCTCCAGGGCCTTGCAGGGGCGCGGGTGGTTGAACGGCGGCTGGTAGCGGGTGTCGCGCCAGTGCTTGAGGGCGTTCACGACGCGGTTCTCGACCGCCGGGTCCACCGTCATGATCGCGGTGTCCAGGTCGGCGGTGAGCGGGTTGGGCTCGGTCGACTCGTAGGCGTTGACGCCGACGATCTTCTCCTCGCCCGACTCGATGCGTGCCCTGCGCTCGGCGTGCGAGGAGACCAGCTGCGACTTCAGGTAGCCGGACTCGACGGCGGCCATCGCGCCGCCCATCTGCTCGATGCGGTCCATCTCGGCGAGCGACTCCTCGACGAGGGACTCCACCTTGGCCTCGATGACGTGGCTGCCCTCGAAGATGTCCTCGTACTCCAGGAGGTCGCTCTCCAGGGCGAGCACCTGCTGGATGCGCAGCGACCACTGCTGGTCCCACGGCCGGGGCAGGCCCAGGGCCTCGTTCCACGCGGGCAGCTGCACGGCACGCGCGCGTGCGTCCTTGGACAGCGTGACGGCCAGCATCTCCAGGACGATCCGCTGGACGTTGTTCTCGGGCTGCGCCTCGGTCAGGCCGAGGGAGTTGACCTGCACGCCGTAACGGAACCGGCGGTGCTTGGGGTTGGTGATGCCGTACCGCTCACGGGTGATCCGGTCCCAGATGCGGCCGAACGCCCGCATCTTGCACATCTCCTCGACGAAGCGGACGCCCGCGTTCACGAAGAAGGAGATACGGGCGACGACGTCACCGAACTTCTCCTCGGGGACCTGCCCCGAGTCGCGCACGGCGTCGAGCACGGCGACGGCGGTGGACATCGCGTACGCGATCTCCTGCACCGGAGTGGCCCCGGCCTCCTGCAGGTGGTAGCTGCAGATGTTGATCGGGTTCCACTTGGGGATGTGCGCCACCGTGTACGTGATCATGTCGGTGGTGAGGCGGAGGGAGGGCCCCGGCGGGAAGACGTGCGTCCCGCGCGAGAGGTACTCCTTGACGATGTCGTTCTGCGTCGTCCCCTGGAGCTGCGTGATGTCCACGCCCTGCTCCTCCGCGACCACCTGATAGAGCGCCAGAAGCCACATGGCCGTGGCGTTGATCGTCATCGAGGTGTTCATCTGGTCCAGGGGGATGTCCTGGAACAGCCTTCGCATGTCACCGACGTGCGAGACGGGGACCCCGACCCGGCCGACCTCACCGCGGGCGAGGATGTGGTCCGGGTCGTAACCGGTCTGCGTGGGCAGGTCGAACGCGACCGAGAGGCCCGTCTGGCCCTTGGCGAGGTTGCGCCGGTACAGCTCGTTGGACGCCTCGGCCGTGGAGTGGCCGGCATAGGTCCGCATGAGCCACGGCCGGTCCTTCTGACGCTCTGTCATGTGCGAACCCTCAGCCCTCAGACGTTCCGGAAGCGGTTGATCGCGTCGATGTGCTTGGCCCGCATCTCCGGGTCGCGCACGCCGAGGCCCTCCTGGGGCGCGAGGGCGAGGACGCCGACCTTGCCCTGGTGGAGGTTGCGGTGCACGTCGTAGGCGGCCTGTCCGGTGTCCTCGAGGGAGTAGACGCGGGAGAGGGTGGGGTGGATCTTGCCCTTGGCGATGAGGCGGTTGGCCTCCCAGGCCTCGCGGTAGTTCGCGAAGTGCGAGCCGATGATCCGCTTCAGTGACATCCACAGGTAGCGGTTGTCGTACTCGTGCATATAGCCCGAGGTCGAGGCGCAGGTGGTGATCGTGCCGCCCTTGCGCGTGACGTAGACCGAGGCGCCGAAGGTCTCGCGGCCGGGGTGCTCGAAGACGATGTCGATGTCCTCGCCGCCGGTGAACTCGCGGATGCGCTTGCCGAAGCGCTTCCACTCCTTCGGGTCCTGGGTGCGCTCGTCCTTCCAGAACTTGTAGCCCTCGGCGTTGCGGTCGATGACCGCTTCGGCGCCCATGGCCTCGCAGATGGCGGCCTTCTCCGGGCTGGAGACGACACAGATCGGGTTGGCGCCGCCGGCCAGGGCGAACTGGGTGGCGTACGAGCCGAGGCCGCCGCTCGCGCCCCAGATCAGCACGTTGTCGCCCTGCTTCATGCCGGCGCCGTTGCGCGAGACCAGCTGGCGGTAGGCGGTGGAGTTCACCAGGCCGGGGGAAGCGGCTTCCTCCCAGCTCAGGTGGCCGGGCTTGGGCATGAGCTGGTTGGACTTGACCAGGGCGATCTCGGCGAGCCCGCCGAAGTTGGTCTCGAAGCCCCAGATGCGCTGCTCGGGGTCGAGCATCGTGTCGTTGTGGCCGTCCGAGGACTCCAGCTCGACGCTCAGGCAGTGCGCGACGACCTCGTCGCCCGGGTTCCAGGCGTTCACGCCGGGTCCGGTGCGCAGCACGACGCCCGCCAGGTCGGAGCCGATGATGTGGTACGGCAGGTCGTGGCGCTTGGTGAGCTCGCTCAGGCGGCCGTAGCGCTCCAGGAAGCTGAACGTGGACACGGGCTCGAAGATCGAGGTCCACACGGAGTTGTAGTTGACCGAGGAGGCCATCACGGCCACCAGGGCCTCGCCCGGGCCGAGTTCGGGGACCGGCACGTCGTCCAGGTGGATCGACTTGCGGGGGTCCTTGTCGCGGGACTCGAGGCCCGCGAACATCTCCGCCTCGTCCTTGTGCACGGTGATCGCGCGGTACGAGTCGGGGAGCGGAAGAGCGGCGAAGTCGGCGGATGTGACCGCGGCGGAGCCGCTTGATGTCACAGTCTGCGACTGGATCGCGTCCAGGATTTCCTTCACGGTGATGCCTCCGGCGAAGTTCGTGCCCCCTTTGAGGGGAGCACGCTCTTGAGGGTTACGTCGGGTGCTGCTGGTGCAGGTGGTGGAGGGTGTGCCGTCGGTTCGGCGAAGGTGGTGCTCGGCAGCGCTTGGTGTGGCGCGGGAGGTTGCCTGTGACGCAGGCGTCCGGGCGCACGAGCCGGGGCTTGTGGGGACAGCCGGCGTACGAAGGTTCTCTGCACGCCGGCCGCCCGGACAACATCAACGTATGACACCGCGTGCCAGTCGGCAAGACACTGAGTGCCATCAATTTTTGATAGATGATCGATCAGTGCAGGTCAGAGGGTGTGGCGGCATGACAGAAGGGGCGCTACCGGTGGGTAGCGCCCCTTCAAAAGCCGAGGACAACAGGGTGGAAACGGGGGCTTATGACTCCCGCAAGGCCTTCTCGATCGTCCGCATGATCTCGTCCAGCGGTGCGTCCGTCCGGGCCACGGTGACCAGCACATCGCCCCCGGTGCTCACCGAGGCGGCAGGAGCGGTGGTGGTGTCACGCCCTGCCCCGATGCCCGAACCGAAGGTCCTGCGGACGATGGCGAAGGCGTGGTCCAACTGGGTCTCCACGTCGCCCTGGCCGCCCGCGCGCAGCCACCGGCGGAGGACGTGGTTGTGCGCCGTCACCACCGCCGACGCGGCCACCTCCGCAAGGAGCGGGTCGTCGTTCCCGTCGTGGTGCGCCTGCTCGTCGAAGTGGCCCAGGAGATAGCGCGTGAAGAGCCGTTCATAGCGGGCCACCGAGGCGATCTCCCGCTCGCGCAGCGTGGGGACCTCGCGCGTCAGGCGGTAGCGCTCGACGGACACGGCGGGCGACGCCGCGTACATCTTCATGACTTCCTTGATGCCACGGCACACCGTGTCGAGCGGGTGCTCGTGCGGCGGCGCCGCGTTGAGCACCGACTCGGCGCGGGTCAACGTGTCGTCGTGGTCCGGGAAGATCGCCTCTTCCTTGGAGCGGAAGTGCCGGAAGAAGGTCCGTCGTGCGACACCGGCCTGCGCGGCGATCTCGTCGACCGTCGTCGCCTCGTACCCCTTGGACGCGAAGAGCTCCATCGCGGCGGCCGCCAGCTCCCGGCGCATCTTGAGGCGTTGGGCAGCGGCGCGGCTGCCCGCCGCGCTCTCCGGAGCGTCGGGCGTAGCGGGCGTACGTGAGGACTTGGCGGCCTTGGGCATGCCCCGAACGTACTGCATATGCGCAGCCGAGTGCTCCTGCGGGACGGGGCTGAGCGGCGGCGGGGCGGGGCCGCCCGACGGTTCGAGCAGCCCGCCCCAGTCCGTGCGCGGTCTGCCGTCGGGCGCGCTCCCGTCCGCTTCCGGCCTACCGTCGGGCATATTCGCGGAAGCCGCGGCCGGTCTTGCGGCCGAGGCAGCCCGCGGCCACCAGGTGTTCGAGCAGGGGAGCGGGGGCCAGGCCCGGGTCGCGGAACTCGCGGTGCAGGACCTTCTCGATGGCCAGCGAGACATCCAGGCCGACGACGTCCAGGAGCTCGAAGGGGCCCATGGGGTAGCCGCCGCCGAGCTTCATCGCGGCGTCGATGTCGTCGAGCGTCGCGTAGTGCTCCTGGACCATCTTGACCGCGTTGTTGAGGTACGGGAACAGGAGCGCGTTCACGATGAAGCCGGCGCGGTCGCCGCAGTCCACCGGGTGCTTCTTGATGGTCGCGCAGACCTGGCGGACCGTCGCGTGCACGTCGTCGTCCGTGAGGACCGTGCGGACCACCTCGACCAGCTTCATCGCCGGCGCCGGGTTGAAGAAGTGCATTCCGATCACGTCGCCCGGACGCGAGGTGGCACGGGCGCAGGCGACGACCGGCAGGGACGAGGTGGTGGTCGCCAGGATCGCGCCCGGCTTGCAGACCTTGTCGAACGCCGCGAACAGCTGCTGCTTGATCTCCAGGTCCTCGGCGACCGCCTCCAGGGCCAGATCGACGTCGGCGAACGCGTCGTACGTACCGGCCGGCCTGATGCGGTCCAGGGTCTTGGCGGCGGTCTCGGCCGTCATCCGCCCCTTGTCGACGGAGCGCGAAAGGGACTTGGCGATACGGGACTTGGCCTTCTCCGCCTTCTCCTCGCTGCGCGCGGCGAGCACCACGTCGTAGCCCGCCTTGGCGAAGACCTCGGCGATGCCGGACGCCATGGTCCCGGAGCCCGCGACACCGACCGAGCGGACGGTGCGCCCGCCGCCTCGCCGCCCGTCCTCCGGCGGGGTCAGCGCGTCCCGCACGACGACCGAACTGCCGGGCTGCTCGTAGGAGTAGAAGCCGCGGCCCGTCTTGCGCCCGGTCAGGCCGGCCTCGCTGAGCTGCTTGAGGATCGGGGCGGGCGCGTGCAGGCGGTCGTGGGACTCCGAGTACATCGCGTCCAGGACCGTGCGGGCCGTGTCGACGCCGATCAGGTCCAGCAGCGCAAGGGGGCCCATCGGAAGGCCGCAGCCCAGCCTCATCGCGGCGTCGATGTCCTCGCGGGACGCGTACTTGGCCTCGTACATCGCCGCGGCCTGGTTGAGGTAGCCGAACAGCAGGCCGTCGGCGACGAAGCCGGGCCGGTCGCCGACCGCGACGGGCTCCTTGCCGAGCGCGTACGCCAGGTCGGTGACGGAGGCGACGGCCGCGGGCGCGGTCAGCACGGACGACACGACCTCGACCAGCTTCATCGCCGGGGCCGGGTTGAAGAAGTGCAGGCCCAGCACCCGCTCGGGGCGCTGCGACTCGGCGGCGAGACGGGTCACGGACAGCGCGTTCGTGCCGGTCGCGATGATCGTCCCGGGGCGCACGACGCCGTCCAGCTCACGGATGATCTGCTGCTTGATCTCGTACGACTCCGGGGCGACCTCGATCACCAGGTCGGCGTCGGCCGCTGCCTGAAGATCGGTGAAGGTGCGGATACGGGCGAGCGCGTCACGCCGCTCGTCCTCGGTGAGCTGCTCACGGCGCACGGCCCGCGCGGTGGACGACTCGATGGCGGCGACGGTCTGGGCGCCCGCGGCCTCGCTGATGTCGATGCCGATGACCTCGCGTCCCGCGCGGGCCAGGACCTCGGCGATGCCGGTGCCCATCGTGCCGAGACCGATCACGGCGACGGTGTTCAAGGGAGTGTCCATGCGTGGACTCCAGGAAGTGAGTGACGACTGAGGGGCGCACGGTGCGCGGCAACTGCGGCGCGGCGTACGGAGGGTGAGCTGCTGTGTCGTGACCGGGCGGCGTTACGCACACGCCCGTGAGGAGTCGACCGGCTCTGTCCCGGAGCCACGTCGTACTGGATGGAGCTGAGGTGCTCGAAGCACCGAACCGACAAACACTCGCTCGCACCGGCTGCGTCACCAGGCCGCTGCGAGGTTCAGTCACTGCTGACGGGGAGTGTGCCCCGCTCACATGAGATTAACCGGCGAGTAACGAGCGCGCCAGTCCCCAGGGTTTGTGATCTACATCGCGGATAGGCTCCCCGTCATGGACGTGGAGTTGCGCACGGTGACGGAACGCTTACGCCGCGAGGCGGGAGTCTCGGAGAGTTACGAGAGGCTGGTCGCGACCGGCGATGTGGAGGAACTGGCGGAGGTGCTCGCCGCGGCGGGTCAGCCACTGTGGGCACGGGAGCTCGCGGCGGTGCGGCTCGGCACCGCGGGGGACAACCGGGCCTTCGAGTCCCTCGTGCTGCTCCTCAACCACCGGGACCCCTCACGCTGCGCGGCCGCCGCGTACGCCCTGGCCAGGCTGGGTGATCCCCGTACGGCACGGGCGGCAGCAGCCCTGGCCACCAATGAGCTGCGCGTCGCCTACGCCCTGTACCCCGTGCGTCTGCTCACCGAGCTGCGCGCGCCCGAATCCGCGCCCGCCCTCATCACCACGCTGCAGCGCAGGCTCGCCCCGCACGACCCGTACGGAAAGATCGCGCTGGCGTGCGTGGAGGGCCTCGGCGCACTGGGCGACCCACGGGCCCGCCCGGTCCTGACCCAGGCATGCGGCTACCCCCGCCTCGCGGCGGCGGCTTCCGCGGCCTTGGCCCGGCTGCCGGACTAGGGCTCTGGGGCCTGTCAGAGCAGCGTGAGCTGCGTGCCGCCGGGGGGTGCGGGTTCGGTGGCCGGAGACTGGGGTGTGCGGATGCGGCGGGGTGTGTCCGCGCGGGTGGGGCCTATGCCGAACTCCTCGGCCAGTTCGTGTACTTGGCGGGTGATGCGTCGCTGGTACCACTTGGGTGCGTAGGCGCCTTCCGCGTACAGCCGTTCGTAACGTCGCACGAGATACGGGTGGTGCTGCTGGAGCCAGGCCATGAACCACTCGCGCGCTCCGGGCCGCAGATGCAGCACGAGCGGGGTCACGGACGTCGCCCCTGAGGCGGCGATGGCCCGTACGGTCGCCCGCAGTTGCTCGGAGCGGTCCCCGAGGAAGGGGATCACCGGCGCCATGAGCACCCCGCACCCGATGCCGTGATCGGTCAGCGTCCGTACGACGTCGAGGCGCCTCTCCGGGGCGGGCGTGCCCGGCTCCACGGTGCGCCACAGTTCCTGGTCGATGAAGCCCACCGAGACCGAGACGCCGACGTCCGTGACGTCGGCGGCCTGCCGCAGCAGGTCGAGGTCCCGCAGGATCAGCGTGCCCTTCGTGAGGATGGAGAAGGGGTTCGCGTGATCGCGCAGGGCGGCGATGATCCCGGGCATGAGGCCGTAGCGTCCCTCCGCGCGCTGATAGCAGTCGACGTTCGTGCCCATCGCTATGTGTTCGCCGAGCCAGCGGGGCGAGGCGAGACGGCGGCGCAGCAGGTCGGGGGCGTTGACCTTGACCACGATCTGGCTGTCGAAGCCGAGCCCCGTGTCCAGGTCCAGGTAGCTGTGCGTCTTGCGCGCGAAACAGTAGACGCACGCGTGCGTGCAGCCCCGGTACGGATTGACCGTCCATTCGAACGGCATGCGGGACGCTCCCGGCACCCGGTTCACGATCGTTCTGGCCCGGATCTCGTGAAAGGTGATCCCACGGAACTCAGGGGTGTCGAAGGTCCTCGTGGTGACCGCGTCCGCGCCGAACAGCGCGGCATCCGCGACACCCCGTGACGGCCCGTCGGCGAGGTTCTCCCAGCGCATGACGCCTCCTCGGTAGCACTGACCACAGAATAGAACACATGTTCCCTTGATCGTGCGAGGGCATACCTCGGCGACCCCTCGGTGGCCCCTCGGGGACCCCTCGGGGACCCCGATTTGGGGGCCCGGCACGCAGGGTGGTTGGCTTCCGGGGATCACCCTGAACAACCGAGTGCTGGAGGAAGTGCCATGGCGCAGGTCGAGGCGACCACGGAGCGGATCATCGCGGCGCGGCCGGAGGACGTCTTCGACGCGCTCGCCGACTACGAAGGCACGCGTCCGAAGATCCTGTCGGAGCACTTCAGCGAGTTCGAGGTGCGCGAGGGCGGCGACGGCGAGGGGACGCTCGTCCACTGGAAGCTGCAGGCCACCAGCAAGCGCATCCGCGACTGCCTCCTGGAGGTCAGCGAACCGACCGACGGGGAACTCGTAGAGAAGGACCGCAACTCCTCCATGGTCACCACCTGGCGGGTGACCCCGGCGGGGGAGGGTAAGGCGCGCGTGGTCGTCTCCACCGTGTGGAACGGCGCGGGCGGCATCGGCGGCTTCTTCGAGAAGACCTTCGCCCCCAAGGGGCTCGGGCGGATCTACGACGAGGTGCTCGGCAAGCTCGCCGCCGAGGTCGAGAAGTAGGCCGAGAAGCAGGCCGCGAAGCGGAACGCTTCCTGGCCGGACCTCAACTCCGGTAGCCCGACAGGGTTGTTGTCACGCTCACCGTTTCGAGTGGTTTTCTGTTCGGGCCAATTGTACGGCGTAGGGCTCCCACCGGCGCATACGTGGGCCGGACCCCCGACAGGGGCGACTCGTCGCGCTTGCTCGCAGTTGTCGCGTAATGCGAGAAATGCGGCGCAGGCGCGACGAGGGGAGCAGGACGTGGGCGGCACGACGCTGGTGAAGGGCGCCGAGCAGGGGGACTTGACGGTGGTGGCGGTGCCTGCGGGCATCGAGGAGCCGCCACCTCCCCAAGAGCATGTGTCGGCGACGGCGGGACTCAGCCCCGGGCGCGTCCGGATGGTCTTCGTCGGGCTCATGCTCGCCCTGCTGCTCGCCGCCCTCGAGCAGATGATCGTCGCCACCGCGCTCCCGAAGATCGTCGGTGAGCTGCACGGCCTGGACAAGATGTCCTGGGCGATCACCGCCTACCTGCTGACGTCCACGATCGGCCTGCCCATCTACGGCAAGCTCGGCGATCTCTTCGGACGCAAGGGCGTCTTCCAGTTCGCGATCATCATCTTCATCATCGGCTCCGCGCTCGCCGGCTGGTCGCGCACGATGGACCAGCTCATCGCCTTCCGCGCCCTCCAGGGCGTCGGCGCTGGCGGACTCATGATCGGCGTGCAGGCGATCATCGCGGACATCGTCCCGCCCAGGGAACGCGGCCGCTACATGGGCCTGATCGGCGCCGCCTTCGGACTCGCGTCGGTCGCCGGACCCCTGCTCGGCGGCTTCTTCACCGACCACGTCACCTGGCGCTGGTGCTTCTACTTCAACGTGCCCTTCGGGCTCGTCACCTTCCTCGTCGTCAGCTTCGCGCTCAAGCTGCCCAAGCGCGCGGTCAAGGCCCGACTCGACGTCCTGGGCGCGCTGTTGCTCGCCTCCGCCTCCACCTGCCTGGTGCTCCTGACCAGTTGGGGCGGCACCGAGTACGAGTGGGGCTCACGCGTCATCCTGGGGCTCGCGGCCGGTGCCGTCGCCTCGATCGTGCTCTTCGTGGTCGCCGAACGCTTCGCCGCAGAACCGATCATCCCGCTGCGCCTGTTCCGCGACTCGGTCTTCAACATCACCGCGCTGGTCGGCATGGTCGTCGGCATCGCCCTCTTCGGGGCGGCCAGTTATCTGCCGACCTTCCTGCAGATGGTCGACGGCGCGAGCGCCACCGAGTCAGGACTGCTCATGCTGCCGATGATGGGCGGCATCGTCGGCGCCTCGATCCTCTCCGGCCAGCTCATCAGCCACACCGGGCGCTACAAGATCTACCCGGTGCTCGGCGGCATCCTGTCCGTCATCGGCATGTGGCTGCTCTCCCGCCTGGAGGCCGACACGCCCCGGCTGCACTACAGCATCTGGATGGCCGTGCTCGGCGCGGGCGTCGGCCTCGTCATGCCGGTGCTCATCCTCGCCGTGCAGAACGCCGTACGCCCCTCCGACCTGGGCACGGCCACCAGCGCCAACAACTACTTCCGGCAGATCGGCGGCAGTGTCGGCGCCGCCATCTTCGGCACGCTCTTCGCCGACCGCCTCGCGGACTCCCTTGCCGACCGCATCCCGGCCGGGGCCGGTCTTCCGGACGCCGAGGCCATCACCCCGCAGCTCGTCCACGCGATGCCCGCCCCGCTGCGCGAGGGCTACATCCAGGCGTACGCCGACGCGATGCCCCGCATCTTCCTCTACCTGGTGCCGGTCCTCGTCCTCGGCATGCTGATCACCTTCTTCCTCAAGGAGACTCCCCTGTTGTCCAGCGCAGCGTCCCAGGACGCCCCCACCGCCGAAGCCACCCCCGTCCCTCAGGCCCGTACCTCCTACGCCGCCGGTGTGCCCGTCTGCGGCACCGTGCAGCACCCGGACGGCACCGTCGTGCCCCGCGCCGCCCTGACCCTCATCGACGTCGGGGGCCGGCAGATCGGCCGCGGCGCGAGCGGCGACGACGGGCGGTACGCGCTCTCCACGCCGGGCTCGGGATCGTTCGTCCTGATCGCGGCCGCGGGCGGCCACCAGCCGCAGGCGGTCACCGTCACCGTCGGCGAGCGCCCCGTGGAGCTCGACGTGGTGCTCGGCGGCGCGGGGCGCCTGGCCGGCAGCGTGGTCACCGCTGACGGCACCCCGGTCAGGGACGCCGCGGTGACCCTCACCGACGTCCGCGGCGAGGTCGTCGCCACCACCCGCAGCGGGCGCGAAGGCGGCTATGTGATCACGGAGCTGGTGGCCGGCGAGTACACCCTGGCCGCAAGCGCACCCGCCTTCCGCCCGGCGGCCCTGCCCGTCAGCGTGCAGGCCTCCCGCGAGACGCGGCAGGACGTCGAGCTCGCCGGCGGCGCCGTCCTGCGCGGCACCGTGCGGGCCACCGGCGGCCGGCCCGTGGAGGACGCCCGCGTGACGCTGCTCGACGCGGCGGGCAACGTCGTGGACACCCTCACGACCAGGGAGGACGGCACCTTCCGGTTCATCGACCTGTCGTCCGGCGAGTACACGGTCATCGCCGCGGGCTACCCGCCGGTGGCGACCGTGCTCCAGGTCGCGGGCGGCGGACGCACGGAACGCGATCTCCAGCTGGGCCACGAGGACTAGGCCCCCTCTGCCGGATCTCCGTGGCAGAAGGGACCTAGGCCCCTTCTGTCGGGTCTCCGCGGCGTCATCCGGCGGGGTGGCGGAAAAATACCCGCCGGAGGCGCCCCCATGGGGCCCAATTCCCCTATTGCACCGCATGGCAACCTGTCCCGGTCGTACGGTGGTTGGGGTGGCGCAGGCCTTCGCGGTGCCGCCGGAAGGAGCGTTGGCCATGGAATACGGCACCCCGGGCGGGCCGGTGGCGCAGCATGCCGTGGCCGGCCGGATCCCACTCGCCGTGGTCGTCATCGACGGCGCGGGCCTCGTGTCGCACTGGAGCACCGGCGCGCGCAAGCTGTTCGGGTACGCGAAAGAGGCGGCGGTCGGCACCCCGGCGGGCGACCTGCTCCCGGTGGCGGGCGCGATCCCCGAGGGCCACGCCGACTACGGCGAGTACGACGGCCTGGGGCCCGACCTGGAGACCTCCCTCGACGGACGCATCTCGTACCCCGCTGCCGGACGCGCGCGCCTCTCCGTGCCCGGCGGCGAACACCACCGGGTGGACGTCCTGTGGTGGGCGTACCCCCTCGTCGGCCCCGGCCCTGAGCGGCTGCTCGTCCTCGCGGCGGACGCCGACCGGCTGGCCGACGAGGACGACCCAGAACCGGGGCAGGTCGAGCGGATCGCGCCGGGCTTCGCCCTGCACACCGACTTCCCCGGAGCGGACGAACTGGCCGGCCGGCTGCCCGAGATCCTGCCCAGCATGAGCGTGGGCGAGAGCTCCCGCATCGTGGCGCAGATCCTCGAACTGGGCTATCCGGTACTGGAGTTCAGCAAGCACGACCGCGTGCCCGTCACGCCTGACTGGGGCGTGCCGCGGCGCGCCGAGCGCACGGCACGCAGGCTGCGCGCCCAGCAGGCCGCCGCCGACGGCCGCCCGCCCGAGCCCGGCACCCGCGACGAGGGCGAGGACCTCGAATACGCGGCGGTGCGCGAACACCTGGAGTTCCTGAACGAGGTCAGCGGCCGCATCGGCTCCTCGCTCGACCTCTCACGCACCATCATCGAGGTCAGCCGCGCCGTCGTGCCCCGGTTCACGGACGTCGCGGGCACGTACCTGCGTGAACAGGTCGTCGCGGGCGAGGGCTTCTCCGAGGGGCCGCCGGACGAGACCACGATGTGGCACCGGGTCGCCTTGGAGCACACGGACGAGCCGGGCCGCTGGGACGACGTCGTGCCCGTCGGTGAATCCATGCCCTTCCCGTCGCACACCCCGTTCTTCCAGTGCATGACCTCGGGCGATCCGGTCCTCGTGCCGCGCATCACCGAGGAGATGGGCAACGCGATCGCCTCGCAGTTCGAGAAGCGCGACATCCGCCCGCTCATCAACCACCGCTCGATGCTCGTCGTACCGCTGAAGGCCCGCAATGTGGTGCTCGGATTCATGATCCTGCTGCGCCACCAGGAGCGGCCCGTCTTCAACGACATGGACCGCGTCACCGGAGCCGAACTCGCCGCCCGCGCGGGCCTCGTGCTCGACAACGCCCGCATGTACACCTACCAGGAGAGCGTCGCCGACACCCTCCAGGACAGCATGCTGCCGCACATCGAGCCGCGCATGACCGGCTGTGACATCGCCACGCGCTATCTGCCGGGCACGCTCCTCGGCCGGGTCGGCGGCGACTGGTTCGACTCCGTGAAGCTGCCCGGATCGCGCACCGCGCTGGTCGTCGGCGACGTGATGGGCCACGGCCTCAACTCGGCGGCGATGATGGGCCAGTTGCGCACGGCAGTCCAGACCATGGCCGCCCTGGACCTGCCGCCCGCCCAGCTCCTGCGCAACCTCGACGACCTGGCACAGCGGCTCGGCGAGCACTACCTCGCGACATGCCTGTACGCGGTCTACGACCCGATAGCGAGCGAGCTGCACCTCGCCAACGCGGGCCACATCCCGCCCGTTCTCGTCCGAGCCGATGACGGCCGCAGCGAACTCATCGAACTGCCTACGGGTGCGCCCATCGGCGTGGGAGGCGTGCCCTTCGAGGCGGTCACCGTACGCGTGGCGCCCGGTGACCGGCTGCTGATGTGCACCGACGGCCTCGTCGAGGTCCGCGGCGAGGACATCGGCGTCGGCCTCGCCACGCTCACCGAGTCCGCGGCCCACCCGGCCGCCTCCATGGACGCCGCCTGCGACACCATCATCCGCGCGCTCAACACTCGTGGCGGGCGCAAGGACGACGTGGCCCTCCTGATGGCACGTCTGAACGGCATCGCGGACGAGGACGTCGCGAGCTGGCGCCTCGCACTCGACCCGAGCGAGGTGAGCAGGGCCCGCGATCTGGTCCGCGACCAGCTGCGCATCTGGTCGCGCGACGCCCTCGCCGAGACCGCCGAGCTTCTGGCGGGCGAGCTCGTCACCAACGCCGTGCGGCACTCGCGCGGCGGCCACGTCGGACTCCGCCTCGTCCGCTCCGGGGCCACGCTGGTCTGCGAGGTCGAGGACGACGACCACACCCTGCCCACCTTGCTGAACGCGGGCCCCGGCGACGAGTTCGGGCGCGGACTGCGGATCGTCAGCGTGCTCGCCAAGGAGTGGGGGACCAGCCGTACGGCCTCCGGCAAGACCGTGTGGTTCGAACTGGGGCCACCGCGCAATTGATTGCGCCGGTGACTTGTCCGTACACCCCGGGCGCGATAGACCGATCTTGCCGTCGGCTTCGGCGGTCGTCGTCGCAATCCTGGGGAGCTGGGCATGAGCGTCACGCGTCGGTACAGGGATGCCTGGGAGGGGTTCTGGCGGGACGCCCCCGACGAAGCGGGAGCCGTCTTCTGGGACGCGGAACCCGTGCTCACGGCGGGCATCCACCTCGCCCTCCTCGAACCGCACCTGGTGGCCGCGGGCCTGCCCCTCCTGGACCTCGGCTGTGGCAACGGCACCCAGACGCGCTTCCTCGCCGACCGCTACCCGCGCGTCCTCGGCGCCGACCTGTCCGCCGCCGCGCTGCTTCACGCGCGGCACGCCGACCCGGCGGGACAGGTGGAGTTCCGGCAGGTCGACGCCGTGGAGAAGGCCGAGACGGAGCAACTGCACGCGGAGCTCGGCGACGCGAACGTCTACATGCGCGGCGTGCTCCACCAGTGCGATCCCGACGAGCGACAGCTGCTCGTCGACGGCATCGCGACGCTGCTCGGTGAGCGCGGCAGAGCGTTCGTGGTGGAGCTCGCCGAGGCCGCGGGCCCGGTCCTGCGAGGCCTCGCCCAGAGCCCCGAGGGCCCGCCGCCGAAGCTGGCACCGGTGTTCGCGCACGGCATCGTGCCGGGCGAGGTCGCCGACGCCGCGGTGCCGGAGTATGTCACCGCGGCGGGCCTGACGGTACTCGCGAAGGGTGAACTTCCGCTGACCACCACCGAGTTCACCCCGGACGGCACGCGGATAGAACTGCCGTCGAGGTGGCTGGTGGTGGGGCGGTGATCTGAGGCCGCGGGCGCCCGGCGTTTGCGGGTGCACGTCAACCGTCCATAGGTTGACCCGATGGGCCTCTTCGACAAGCTGACCGGCACCAAGCATCCCGGCATTGGTGTCGCACCACGCCCGGCCGACGAAGTGCGGGCCGCGCTGCTCGGGCTCAACGGCTCAGACGTGCCGTACCGCGTACGCAACGGCACCCCTGCCGAGGGCGCCGACCTGGTGGCGGAGTGGCGGATCATGGAGCCCGCCTGGCACACCTTCTTCGTCCGCACCCAGCTGGACCGGACACTCAAGACCCGGATGCGCCTGGTCCCGGACAGCCACGAGGTACGCGCCCTCGACGAGCAGTGGCAGGTCTCATGGGTCGGGGGCACCCCCAGGCTTGCGCAGTCACGCGAGTACTCCCGCGGGCAGTCGACCGTGAAGTCCCGCCAATGGACCTACGAGCGCGGCACCGACGGCAAGCTGCACAAGAAGGAAACCTTCAGTTTCGACCCCGCGGACATGAAGGACCCCCTGCGCGACGCGGTCCTCGGCGCGGGCTGGGTGTGGCGGGGAGTGGTCTTCAAGCTGTGAGCGGCCGCAGCCCGCGTGGGACGCGGCCGCTTCGGCGTGCCGGGGCCTCGCGGGCGTGCCAGGATCGCGGCCAGGGGCTCGTACGTTGATGGAGTCGCGCCATGCCGAGCGATGCAGCCAGCAGCCGCGGTCCGCGCCGGGCCGACTGGGCGGACGGACTGCCGCCCGCGTCCGGAGCCGTGGTCATGGCCACTGCCGTGCTCTCCGTCGCACTGCACCTGCTCGGCGTGGAGTGGGCGTCGCTGGCGCTGCTCGTGGTGGCGGGGCTGGTGTGGGTGTTCCTCGCCACCGTCTTCGTACGGCATCTGCTGACCGAGCGGGACCGCTGGCGCCATGAGATCGACACCCCGCCCGCCCTGACCGCCGTAGCCGCGACGGCGGTACTCGGCACCCGCCTCTCCCTGCTCGGACACCAGCCCGTATCGGTGGCGCTGCTCTGCCTCAGCGTGCTGCTCTGGCCGCTGCTGATGTCCCACGTCATCCGCCACTGGCAGAGCAGGGTCCCGGGCGCCGCCTATCTGGTGTGCGTGGCCACCCAGGCGATCGTCGTCCTCGCCGCCACCGTGGCCACCGCCGACCGGCAGGGGTGGCTGATGTGGCCCGCCCTCGTGCTCTTCGTCATCGGCCTCGTCCTGTACGGCGTGGTGCTGCTCCGCTTCGACTTCCGCCAACTCGCGACCGGCCGGGGCGACCACTGGATCATCGCGGGTGCCATGGCCATCTCCGCCCTCGCGGGATCCAAGCTGGTCGCCGCCGCCGTGCCGGACGGCACGCTGGGGTGGGCCACCCCGGCGCACGACGTCCTGCGGACCGTCACGCTGGTCGTGCTCGGCCTGGCCTTCGCCTGGTACGCGGTGCTCGTCGCCTGCGAACTGCGGTGGCCGCGCCCGCAGCACGACGTACGCCGCTGGGCCACCGTCTTCCCTCTCGGCATGACCGCCGTCGCCGCGTTGTCCACCTCAACGGCCGCGGACGTACCGGCGCTCTGGACCTGCGGAGAGGTGCTCGTCTGGCCGGCGCTCGCGGTCTGGGCCGTGGTCGCCGTCGGCGCGGTCCGTGCGGCGCGCCGCACCGGGACCCCCGTCTCCGTCAGCCCGCCGCGGTGAGGTCTCCCGGCACCACGCTCCGGGGATCTCCCTGCGCCACCTCGTGGGCCACCTCGCGTGCGGTGCGCGCGAAGGCCGCGACCACCCCCGTGTCGTGCCCGGCCCGCCACACCAGGCCGTAGTCGACCGGTTCGGCGTCGGCGAAGGGCACGTAGGCGACTCCCGGCCGGGTGAAGTACGTCCCGGTGTGCGCGGGGGCCAGGAAGGCACCCTTGCCGCCCGCGACCAGCATCAGCGCCTCCTGCATGTTGGTCACACCGGGACCGCGTCCGATCGGTTCGCCGGACGGGGTGCGGGAAGGGACGTGGTGCTCGAGCCAGTAGTCGGGCACCTTGCCGTCGATCGTCAGGAGCGGCACATCGGCCAGGTCGTCGAGCGAGACCGAGTCACGCGCCGCCAGCGGATGCGCCGAAGCGATCGCGAGGACACGCTCCTCCGCGAGCAGCGCGGGACCGCCGCCCAGGTCGTCCTCGCGCACCGGGAACTCCGTCAGCTGCACGTCGAACTCACCCTTGCGCAACTGCCCGTACGGATCACCGAGCGGCACCTCGCAGATCTCCACGGCAAGGCCCGGATGGCTCACGCGCAGCGCCTCCGTCGCCCTCATCACGATCTCGCCGGCCAGCGGGTTGGCGAAACCGACGTGCAGCACGCTGTCGATGCCGCGCGCCGTGGCCGCGGCCCGCTCGACGGCGGCATCGATCGCCCGGTGGTGCGGTTCCAGGTCCGCACGGAGCTGACGGCCAAGGGCGGTGAGGCCGACGCGCCGGCTCGTACGGACGAACAGCGGTGCGCCGACGCGGCGTTCGGTGCGCTGGATCAGCTGGCTCACCCGGGCCCGGGACAGCCGCATGCGCTCGGCCGTCCTGCCGAAGTGCAGCTCCTCGGCCAGGAGCAGAAAGCACTCCAGTTCATCGCGTTCCATCGACGTCCCCCCAGGCAGCTCGGATCGGTAAGCCTGGTTGAACGAACGTTGCGATCTTCGCCGTTGTTCCGTCCCTGCGCCCTGACCGAGGCTGAGTGAGCCGGGAGATCCCCCGGCAACACCCCCGCACCATCGATGAATTGGCGGAGAAGAGACATGAACCCACAGTTCAAGCCCCGCGAGTGGGGCGTCCTGCTCGTCCTGTGCGGCGCGATCTTCCTGGAGGGCATCGACGTCGCCATGCTCAACGTGGCCCTGCCGTCCATCCGCGCGGACCTGGGCCTGTCCACCGGGTCCCTGCAGTGGGTCATGAGCGCCTACGTCCTCGGCTACGGGGGCTTCATGCTGCTCGGCGGCCGCGCCGCCGACCTCTTCGGCCGCCGTCAGATGTTCGTCTTCTGGCTCTCCGTCTTCCTGGTCTTCTCCGGGCTCGGCGGATTCGCCACCGAGGGCTGGACGCTGATCGTCGCCCGCTTCGTCACCGGCGTCGCCGCGGCCTTCATGACCCCCGCGGGCCTCTCCATCATCACCACCGGCTTCGAGGAGGGCCCGCGCCGCAACAAGGCACTGCTCTTCTACTCCGGGACCGCCGCGGGCGGCTTCTCGATCGGTCTGGTCGTCGGCGGGCTGCTCACCGCGATCGGCTGGCGCTGGGTGTTCTTCGTGCCCGTGGTGCTCTCCGCCGTGATCCTGGCCGCCGCGCTCGCCTACGTCCCCAAGTCCCCGCGGCCCGACCGCACCGGGCAGAGCGTCGACCTTGCGGGCGCCCTCACGGTCACCGGCGCCATCGTGCTGCTCGTCCTCGGCGTGGAGCGCGCATCGCACGCGAGCGCCGCCGCCACCATCGGCACGCTCGCCGCGGGTCTCACCCTCCTCGCCGTCTTCGTCGCCGTGGAGCGCCGCTCGGCGTCCCCGCTCGTCCGCCTGGGGATCTTCCGCAACGGCGCCCTGGTCCGCGCCAACCTCGCGGGGCTCTTCTTCGCGGGCGGCTTCTTCGGATTCCAGTTCCTGGTCGTCCTCTACCTCCAGGAACTGCGGGACTGGTCCACGCTGCAGACCAGCCTCGCGATGATCGTCATCGGTCTCGACGCGGTGCTCTCGCCCACGCTCACCCCCAAGCTGGTCGAGCGCTTCGGCAACGCCCGCGTGATCTTCGGCGGTCTTCTTCTCGCCGCGCTCTCCTACGCCCTGTTCCTGCCGGTCGGCGCCGACTGGACGTACCTGGCGATGTTCCCCAGCCTGATCATCCTCAGCCTCGGCTTCGCCCTCACCTACGGACCGCTCACCATCGTCGCCACCGAGGGCGTCAAGGAACAGGAGCAGGGCCTGGCCGGCGGACTGCTCTACACCGCCTTCCAGTTCGGCGCCGCCCTCGGCCTCTCCACGGTCACCGCCGTCAACGTCTGGGCCACCACGTCCAGTTCACCCTCCGCGCTCCTGGACGGCTACCGCGCCGCTCTCTGGGTCCCGCTCGCCGCGGCCGTGATCGCCGCACTGATCAGCAGCTTCGGGCTCCGCTCGCGGCCCGGCACGGTGACGGCCTCCGGCGACCCGGCGGCCGGGCGCACCGAGATCCCCGCGACCCACTGACCCACCACTTCACCTGGCAAGGAGCACCCGACATGCCCACCACCAAAGTCAGCGACTTCTCCGAGGTGCGGGACACGTTCTTCTCGTACGTACGCGACATCAAGTACGCCACGATGATCACCGTAGACCGGAAGCACCGGCCCAGGGCGCGCGTCCTGCTGCCCGTCTGGGAGATCGTCGACGGCCGCCCGGTCGGCTGGCTCGCCGCGTACAAGACCCCCGTCAAGGCCGCCCACCTGGCCGACAACCCGCACACCACCTACTCCTACTGGAATCCCCGCCAGAACACCGTCCATGTCGACGCCCTCTCCGCCTGGGCCGACGACGAGGCTTCCAGACGCCACGCCTGGGAGCTCTACACGCGGGGCGGCCCGCCCGGCGTCGGCTACGACCCGGTCCACTACTGGCGCGGCGGCCCGGAGGACCCCGAGTACCACGTGATCCGCATCGAGCCCTGGCGGATCCAGCTGGTCCGCGGATCGGATCTGCGCAGCACACTCTGGCAACCGGCACGCGACGCGGTCACCGACGGACCTGGTCCAGGAGTTGGCGAACGCGTAGCGTGAGGCGGCATGAAGATCCTGATCAGCGCAGACATGGAGGGGGCCACGGGCGTCACGTGGCCGGCCGACGTGCTGCCCGGTACGCCGCAGTGGGAGCGGTGCCGTTCGATGTTCACCTCGGACGTCAACGCCGCCGTGCTCGGCTTCTTCGACGGGGGCGCCGACGAGGTGCTCATCAACGAAGCCCACTGGACCATGCGCAACCTGCTCCTGGAGGACCTCGACGAGCGGGCCGAGATGCTCACCGGGCGGCACAAGTCCCTCTCCATGGTCGAGGGCGTCCAGCACGACGACGTGGACGGCATCGCCTTCATCGGCTACCACGCGGGCGCCGGCATGGAGGGTGTGCTCGCGCACACCTACCTCGCCAACTCGATCACCGGCGTGTGGATCAACGGCGACCGGGCCAGCGAGGGACTGCTCAACTCCCACGTCGTCGCCGAGTACGGGGTCCCCGTCGTCCTCGTCACCGGCGACGACCTGGCCTGCGAGGACGCCCTCGGCTACGCGCCCGGCGCGCTGAAGGTCGCCGTGAAGGACCACGTGTCGCGGTACGCGGCGGTCTGCCGCACCCCGCGGCGGACCGCCTCCGACATCCGCGCCGCGGCCAAGGAGGCTGCCCCGCTCGCCGTGCGGCACGAACCGGTGCAGGGCGGCCCGTTCACCGTGGAGCTGGAATTCGACGCCGAGCACCTGTCCATGGCGTCCACCGTGGTGCCGGGCGTGCGGCGCACCGGCGAGCGGAAGGTCGCGTACACCAGCGAGACCATGTACGAGGGCATTCGTACGTTCAAGGCGGTCACGACGATCGCATCGGCCGCCGTGGAGGAGCAGTATGGCTGAGGAGCAGCCGGGGCATCGGACCACCGGACACGTCGACGGGCAGGCGCTCGACGAGGTCGTCCGGTTCACCTCCGAACTCATCCGCATCGACACCACGAACCGGGGCGGCGGCGACTGCCGGGAGCGGCCCGCCGCCGAGTACGCGGCCGAACGCCTCGCCGGAGCCGGGCTCGAACCGACGCTTCTGGAGCGGACACCGGGGCGTACGAACGTCGTCGCACGCATCGAGGGGACCGACCCCTCCGCCGACGCGCTGCTCGTGCACGGCCATCTGGACGTCGTCCCCGCCGAGGCGGCGGACTGGAGCGTGGACCCCTTCTCCGGGGAGATCCGCGACGGCGTCGTCTGGGGCCGCGGCGCCATCGACATGAAGAACATGGACGCGATGATCCTGTCCGTGGTGCGCGGCTGGGCGCGCGCGGGAGTGCGGCCACGGCGGGACATCGTGATCGCGTTCACCGCCGACGAGGAGGCCAGCGCCGAGGACGGGTCCGGGTTCCTGGCCGATCAGCACGCGTCCCTCTTCGAGGGCTGCACGGAAGGTGTCAGCGAGTCCGGCGCGTTCACCTTCCACGACGGCCGCGGCAATCAGCTCTACCCCATCGCCGCGGGGGAGCGCGGCACCGGCTGGCTCAAGCTGACCGCGCGCGGCAGGGCGGGCCACGGCTCGAAGGTGAATCCCGACAACGCCGTGAGCAAGCTGGCGGCCGCGATCTCCCGCATCGGTGAGCACCGCTGGCCGGTGCGGCTCACGCCGACGGTCCGCGCCTCCCTGACCGAACTGGCCGCGCTGTACGGGGAACAGGCCGATCTGGACGTACCCGGATTCGACGTGGACGCGCTCCTGGAGAAGCTCGGCCGGGCCGGCGACCTGGTCGCGCCTACCGTGCGGGGCAGCGCGAACCCGACGATGCTGCACGCCGGTTACAAGGTGAACGTGATTCCCGGGGAGGCCGTCGCCTATGTGGACGGCCGGTATCTGCCGGGCGGGGAGGAAGAGTTCGCCGCCACTCTTGACCGGCTCACCGGAGTGGACGTCGACTGGGAGTTCCACCACCGCGAGGTGGCGCTGCAGGCGCCGGTCCACTCGTCGACGTACGCGAAGATGCGGGCAGCCGTCGAGGAATTCGCGCCCGAGGGACAGGTCGTGCCGTACTGCATGTCCGGCGGCACGGACGCCAAGCAGTTCTCGCGACTGGGCATCACCGGCTACGGCTTCTCGCCGCTGAGGACACCGGAGGGCTTCGACTACCAAGCGCTCTTCCACGGAGTCGACGAGCGCGTACCGGTCGACGCGCTGCACTTCGGCGTCCGCGTACTCGACCGCTATCTGAGAACGGCCTAGGGAACACAACCGATCATGGGGGAAGAGAAGGACATGATGGAGACCCAGGCTTACGGATCATGGCCGTCGCCCATCGACGCGGCGCTCGCCGCGTCCCACGACGGCTCTCCGGCCACCGTGGGCTTCGTCGGGGACGAGGCGTGGTGGACCGAGCCGAGGCCCGCCGAGGGCGGCAGGCGTGCCCTGGTGCGACGGCGTCCGGACGGCGCGGAGGAGTCCGTGCTGCCCCAGCCGTGGAACGTGCGCAGCCGGGTCATCGAGTACGGGGGGCGTTCCTGGGCCGGGGCCGCGGGTCCTGACGGACCACTGATCGTGTTCGCGAACTTCACGGACCAGCGCATGTACGCGTTCGCGCCCGACGTTCCCGGAGCCGCGCCGAGCCCGCTGACCCCGCTCTCCGTCGTGGGCGGCGGCCTGCGCTACATCGACCCGTGTGTGCACCTGGACCGGGGCGAGGTGTGGTGCGTCATGGAGGAGTACACGGGGGAGGGGCCGACCGACGTGCGCAGAGTCGCCGTCGCCGTGCCGCTCGACGGCTCGGCGGCCGACGACCGCGCGGCGGTGCGGGAACTCTCCGACGACCGGCACCGGTTCATCACCGGGCCTCGCCTCTCGCCGGACGGCGCCCGCGCCGCGTGGATCGCGTGGGACCACCCCCGGATGCCGTGGGACGGCACGGAACTCCTGGTCGCAGAGGTCCGCGCGGACGGCACGTTCGGCGCCCCGCGGGTGTTCGCGGGCGGCCCCGAGGAGTCCATCGCGCAGGCGGAGTGGGCTCCCGACGGACGGCTCCTTTTCGCGAGCGACCGCACGGGGTGGTGGAACCTCTACCGCGGTGACGTCTCCGAGGGCGGCGACGGAACACCCGTCTGCCCGCGCGAGGAGGAGTTCGGGGGCCCGCTGTGGCAGATCGGATCCGGCTGGTTCGCGCCCCTGGACAGCGGCCTCGTCGCCGTCGTGCACGGCAAGGGCGCCACCGCGCTCGGCGTGCTCGACCCGGAGACCGGCGAAGTCGTCGACGCGGCGGGCCCCTGGACGGAGTGGGCGGCGAGCGTCGCGGTGAACGGCACCCGCGCCGTCGGCGTCGCGGCCAGCCCCCGCAGCGCGTACGAAGTCGTGGAGCTGGACACCAGCACCGGCCGCGCCCGCGTGATCGGCGCCACGCACGACGACCCGGTGGACACCGCGTACTACCCCGAGCCGCGCATCCGCACCTTCAGCGGTCCGGCGGGACGCGAGATCCACGCGCACATCTATCCTCCGCACCACCCGGCCTGCGTGGCCCCCGACGAGGAACTCCCGCCGTACGTGGTGTGGGTGCACGGCGGGCCCACCAGCCGTTCCCCGCTCGTGCTCGACCTGGAGATCGCCTACTTCACCTCCCGCGGCATCGGCGTCGCCGAGGTCAACTACGGCGGCTCGACGGGCTACGGCCGCGAGTACCGCAACCGGCTGCGCGAGCAGTGGGGCATCGTGGACGTCGAGGACTGCGCGGCCGTCGCCCTGGCCCTGGCCGACGAGGGCACCGCCGACCGTGACCGCCTGGCGATCCGCGGCGGCAGCGCGGGCGGCTGGACCACGGCCGCCTCGCTGACCACGACGGACGTGTACGCCTGCGGCACGATCATCTACCCCCTCCTCGACCTCACGGAGTGGGCCGCCGACGGGACCCACGATTTCGAGTCGCGTTATCTGGACTCGCTCATCGGCCCCTTCGACGAGGTGCCGACGCGCTACGTGGAGCGTTCCCCTGCGGAGCACGTCGACCGGGTCAGTGTGCCCTTCCTGCTGCTCCAGGGGCTCGACGACGTGATCTGCCCGCCCGAACAGGCCGAGCGGTTCGTCTCCGAACTTCAGGGGCGTGGTGTGCCGCACGCGTACATCGCCTTTGAGGGCGAGGGGCACGGATTCCGTCGCGCGGACACGCTGATCCGGTCCCTGGAAGCCGAACTCGCCCTGTACGCGCAGGTGTTCCGCCTGAAGTTGTCGGGCACCACGCCCACCCTGGAGCTCTCCAAGTGATCCCCCTGATACGTCCCGCGCGCCTCACCCCCGGCGCGCGGGTCGCCGTCGTCGCGCCCAGCGGGCCCATCCCGGAGGAACGGCTCCAGGCGGGCCTCGACATCCTGCGGGGCTGGGACCTCGAACCGGTCGTCGCCCCGCACGTCCTGGACCGCCACCCGCGGTTCGACTACCTCGCTGGCACGGATGCCGATCGCGCCCGTGACCTCCAGGAGGCGTGGTGCGACCCGTCCGTCTCCGCGGTGCTCTGCGCCCGCGGCGGCTATGGCGCCCTGCGCATGGTGGAGGCGCTGGACTGGGCGGCGATGCGGGCGGCGGGCCCCAAGGTGTTCGTGGGCTACAGCGACATCACCACGCTGCACGAGGCGTTCGCGGCGCGCCTCGGCCTTGCGACGCTGCACGGCCCGATGGTCGCGGCCATGGATTTCCTCAAGAACAGCCGGGCGCAGGAGCACTTGCGAGCCACGCTCTTCGCGCCCGAGCAGGTCCAGGTGATCGCCTCGGGCGGGACGGCGCTCGTGCCCGGCCGTGCGAAGGGGGTCACACTGGGCGGCTGCCTCTCCCTGCTCGCCTCGGACGTCGGCGCCCCCGGCGTGCGCGCGTCGGCGCGGGGTGGGCTGCTCTTCCTGGAGGACATCGGCGAAGAGACGTACCGCCTCGACCGCTATCTCACCCAACTCCTGCGTGCGGGCTGGTTCGAGGGAGTCCGCGGGGTCGCGCTCGGTTCGTGGATGGACTGCGATCCGTACGACACGGTGCGGGCGCTGCTGCTCGACCGGCTCGGCGGTCTTGGTGTGCCGGTCGTCGAGGAGTTCGGGTTCGGGCACTGTGACGGGGCGCTGACCGTGCCGTTCGGGCTCGCGGGGGAACTGGACGCGGACAAGGGGACGTTGACGCTGGAGCTGCCCGCGCTGGCATGAGGCCCGTACCTCGTGAGCGGCACCTCGCTCACTGAACTTCCGTCAAGTCCGGCCGAGAACTCCTGTCACGGGCGTTGACCCGCACCTGACACGTGTCACAGCATGGCTCTGGCCGGTTACTTACCGGTCGGTAGTCGGCTGTCGGCCGTCCTCAGCGTGGAGGTCTCGTGTCCCGTCGTACCGCACCCCGTCGTGCCCGCTCCGGCTTCCGCTCCCGCGCGCCGCTCGCTCTCGCCGTCGGTGCCGCTCTGGCCGCGCCGCTGGCCCTCGCGGCGCCCACACCCGCGAGCGCCACCGGTCAATTCACCGTCACGCCCCTGAAGTTCACGGTCGAGACCGGCGGCAGGACCTGCACGGTCGACGCCGATCTCTACCGCCCCGCCGGCGTCGACGCCGGGCACCCCGCACCCGCCGTCATGACCACCAACGGCTTCGGCGGCAGCAAGTCGGACGGCGGGACCGCGGCCACCGGCACGGCCTTCGCCGAGCGCGGCTACGTCGGGCTCGTCTACTCCGGGCTCGGCTTCGGCAAGTCCGGCTGTCTGATCTCCCTCGACGACCCGGAGATCGACGGCAAGGCGGCCTCCGGGCTCGTCGACTTCCTCGCGGGCAAGCGCGCCGCCGACGACGGCACGACGGTCGACTACGTCACCAAGGACGCCGCGGCCGATCCACGCGTGGGCATGATCGGCGGTTCCTACGGCGGGGCGATCCAGCTGGCGACGGCCGCCGTGGACCACCGCGTCGACGCCCTCGTGCCGATGGTCACCTGGAACGACCTGGGCTACTCGCTCGACCCGAACAACGCCTCCGACCGCAGCGTCCCAGGTGCCGCCAAGTGGCAGTGGATGAACGGCTTCTACCTCATCGGCGAGGGCCAGCCGCTCCTCGAACCGAGCCTGGACCCCTCCCGCATCAACTCCCTCACCTGCCTGCACTTCGTCACGAAGGCCTGCGAGACGATCCGTACGCTCAACTCGGGCCGCTACCCGGCCGACAAGACCGAGGCACTCCAGGAGTACGCCCGCAGCGTCTCGCCCGTCTCCTATCTGCCGCAGGTCAAGGCTCCGACCCTGCTGATCCAGGGCCAGAACGACACCCTCTTCAACCTCAACGAGGCGCAGGCCACGTACGAGACGCTCAAGGCGCAGGGCACCACTGCGAAGATGATCTGGCAGTCCGCGGGCCACAGCGGCGGCCTCACCGACGCCGCATCCGGTGAACTCAACCTCTCCGAGGGCAACTTGGAGACGAGCTACGTCGGCAAGCGCATCCTGTCGTGGTTCGACCGCTATCTCCGGCAGAACAAGGCCGCCGACACCGGCCCGGCCTTCGCCTACCACCAGGACTGGGTCCCGGCCGACAGCGGACCGAACGGCTCCTACGCGACCGCGTCCAAGGTGCCCGCCCTGAGCCAGAAGCTGTACCTGTCCGGCGACGCCAAGCTCGTCGACGCCCGCAAGAAGGTCGCGCGCGGCAGCCGCGAGTACCGAAACTGGCTCATCCCGACCAGCCATTCCGAGAGCAGCCTCGCCGGTCTGATCGGCCTGCCCGACCCCGCGCCGCACGACACCAAGGGCACCTACCTCGACTGGACGAGCGAGCCGCTGACCGCCCCCGTGAACATGGTGGGGTCCGCGAAGGCCACCCTCAAGGTCGTCTCGCCCCGGACCGAGCGGGTGCAGAACTCCGGCGACGCGGCCGACAAGCTGGTCCTCTTCGCCAAGCTGTACGACATCGCGCCCGACGGCAAGAAGACGCTCGTGCGCCGCCTCGTGGCGCCCGTGCGGGTGCCGGACGTGACGAAGCCGTTCACCGTGTCGCTGCCGGGGATCGTGCACCGGTACGAGACGGGGCACAAGCTGCGCTTCGTGGTGGCGGCGAGCGACGACGCGTACGGGGGCAACAAGGGCGTGAAGCCGGTGACCGTCACCAGCGCGCCCGAGGACACCGGAGTGCTCAGGCTGCCCGTGGTGGGCTGACCCGCCCCGGGGCTCACCCGTACGGCCCACACCCCCGCCCCGGAGGGGCACCCACCGCGCGCGAACCCGGCCCAGCTGTCCATGCTGGTCACCGGGGGAGGCCGGTCGAAGCTCCGACGGAAGGTCCACTTATGAGTCCCAGCAGCTCGACGGGCGGCTCGAAGGGCGGCTCGGGCGGCGGCGGTGGCGGCGGTCGCGTCGTGACGCCCGGCAGGATCGCCGTCCTCGCGATCGCCGTCCTCACCCTGGTCTTCATCTTCGAGAACACCCGCCACACCAAGATCAGACTCCTGATCCCCGAGGTGACCATGCCCCTGTGGGTGGCACTCCTGGGCACCGGCCTGATCGGCGCGCTGTGCGGGGCGTACTTCATGCGACGCCGCAGGTAGCGCCTTTGCGGAATCCTGACCGGGAGAGACCCTGGTCGGGACGGCGTCGAACGTGTTCCATGGTGATCGTGACGACCACCGTGCGACGTGACGTACTGACGCTGCCCGCCGCCCCGTTGGGCCCCGAGAACCCGCTGCCGCCGCTGCGGCCGCTCCGTGAGGTGCACACGCTGGACGAGCGCGGCAGAGAAGGGCTGCCACGCGACATGGCGCGCCAGCTCGGGTACGAGCCGCTGCGCGGAGTCCTGCCGACGCGGGTGCTCGACGGGTACGGACGCGAGCGGACCGACACGACCCTCGAAACCCTGGTCATCGAGAACGACCGGCTGCGCGCCACCGTCCTGCCGGGTTTCGGCGGCCGCGTCCACTCCCTCTTCCACAAGCCGACCGGCCGTGAACTCCTCTACCGCAACCCGGTGTTGCAGCCCGCCGCCTTCGCGCTGAACGGCGCCTGGTTCTCCGGTGGCATCGAGTGGAACATCGGCGCCACCGGCCATACGACGCTGTCCTGCGCACCCGTGCACGCCGCGCGCGTGACGGCGCCCGACGGCGGCGAGATGCTGCGGCTCTGGGAGTGGGAGCGCCTGCGCGACGTGCCGTTCCAGGTGGACCTGTGGCTGCCCGAGGGGTCCGACTTCCTCCACGTCGGCGTGCGGATCCGCAACCCGCACGAGAAAGCGGTCCCGGTCTACTGGTGGTCCAACATCGCGGTGCCCGAGCAGCGCCGGGTGCTCGCCCCGGCCGACGAGGCCTGGCACTTCGGGTACACGGGCGCGCTGCGCAAGGTGCCGGTGCCGGAGACCGACGGCGTGGACCGGACCTACCCGCCGCGCAGCGAGTACGCCGCCGACTACTTCTACGACGTACCGGACCGCACACGGCGCTGGATAGCCGCGCTCGACGACGACGGGCACGGCCTCGTCCAGACGTCGACCGATCTGCTGCGCGGCCGCAAGTTGTTCGTGTGGGGCTCGGGCGCGGGCGGGCGGCGCTGGCAGGAGTGGCTGACGGAGCCCGGCACGGGAGGGTACGCGGAGATCCAGGCCGGCCTCGCACGGACCCAGCTGGAGCACGTACGCCTGGACGCCGAGGGCGAGTTCAGCTGGCTCGAGTCGTACGGACCGCTGTCGGCGGACCCGGGTCTCGTGCACGGCCCCGACTGGCGTGCCGCGCGCGAGGAGGTCCAGGCACGCCTCGCGGACATGCTGCCGCGCGGCGCGGTGGAGGAGGCGTACGACGCGTGGCGGCCGTGCGCGGACACCGAGCCGGGCGAGGCGCTGGCCACCGGGTCCGGATGGGGCGCGCTCGAAGTCCTGCGCGCGGATCACAAACTGCCGGGCACGCCGTTCGCCGAGTCCACCCTGGGCCCCGAGCAGGAACCGTGGCTCGAACTCCTGCACTCCGGGGCCGTCCCCGAGCCGCGCCGGGTGGCGCCGCCCGGCCCGACCCTGGTCGCCCGGCACTGGCGGGACATGCTGGAGACGGCGCCCGCGCGGCCGGCCGCCGAGTACCACCTGGGCGTGGCGCAGTGGCACGCGGGTGACCTGGCCCAGGCGGTGCGCAGCTGGGAGCGCGGCCTCGAACTCGCCCCGTCGCGCTGGCCGTTGCTGCGCTGCCTCGCGGTCGCCGATCAGGACGCGGGGCACTTGGAGCGCGCCGCCGACCGGTACACCGAAGCCTTCGACGACCTGTGCCAGGAGCGGCGCGACGACGGTGTCCTGTGGACGTCCGCGAGTGCCGCCCTCGGCAGGGAGGCGATGGGCGTCCTGCTCGCGGTCGGGCGGAATGAGGCGGCCCGCGGGGTGTGGGACCGGCTGCCCGCGTCCACGCGGGCGGAGGGCCGCTTCCGCCTGGTCGAGGTCCAGCTCCTGGTGGCGGAGGGCGAGAAGGCGGCGGCTCGGGCGATGTTCGACGAGGGCTTCGAGGCGGCCGACCTGCGCGAGGGCGCCGAGGTGCTCGGCGAGCTGTGGCGCGCGGTGACCGACGACGAGCTGCCCGCCCGGTACGACTTCCGGATGCGGGCAGCCCAGGAGGAGTGAGGCCCCGCGGTCAGGTCAACTCGCCGTTCCTGGCGACGACCTGACCGCCGTGTACCACCATGTCCCGCTGCGGCATGTCCACCAGGACCTGGGGCAGGCACTCCCCGCGCACGAGGATGAAGTCCGCGGGGGAGCCGGGCTTGAGGTCGGCGTGGTCGAGGCCCATCACGTCGGCGCCGCCGTGCGCGCCCACGTCGTAGCAGTCGGTGAGCTCGTCGTCGAGACGGACGTCGGTGACCCAGCCGAGGATGTGCGCACGGTGCAGCATGTCGGCGTTGCCGAACGGGCTCCACGCGTCGCGCACACCGTCCGAGCCGAGCCCGACCCGCACCCCGTGCTCGCGCAGTTTCGCGATCGGCAGGACCAGGGACTCGTTCGGCGCCACCGTCGTCAGGGAGATGTCCTGCTCGCCCAAGTCGGCTGCCATCTTGCCCAGTTCGGTGTCGGACAGGTTCGGCAGGCAGAAGACGTGGCTGACCGTGACCTTGCCGCGCAGGGACAGCGCGCGGGTGCGGTCGATGATGGCCCGCAGGACCTTCGTGCCCTTCTCGTCGCGGTCGTGGAGGTGGATGTCGACGCCGACCCCGTGGCGGTCCGCGAGGCCGAAGACCAGGTCGAGCTGCTCGTCCATCGCGTCGTCGAAGCTGATCGGGTCGATGCCGCCCACCAGGTCGACGGCGCCGGAGCGGGCCGCTTCCTCCAGTAGCTCCGCCGTGCCGGGGGTCCGGATCACGCCGTGCTGCGGGAACGCCACGATCTGCACGTCCAGGGCGTCCCGCAGCCGCTCGCGGGCCGCGTTCACGCCCTCGACACCGGCCAGGTCATAGGCGGGCGCCACGTCCACGTGGGCGCGCATCGCGCGGGTGCCGCGGGTCACGGCGTGCGCCATCAGGCCGTGGGCGCGCTCGCCGACCGGCCGGGCCTGGCTCTTGAACAGCTCCACGTCCTGGGCGCAGTAGTCGGCGATGCCGCTCGCGGGCTTCCGCGTGACCCAGTCGCCGCCCCACGTCGTCTTGTCCGGGTGGATGTGGGCGTCCACGAGCGAGGGCAGGGCGACCCGGCCACCGCCGTCGATCACCTTCGCGCCCCTGGGCGCCCGGCCTTCCGTGATGCGGCCGTCGACGACCGTGAGGTCCACGGGGGTCTTCGCGCCGAAGGGGCGGACGTTTCGGAACACCACGGCCTTGGGGCGGTGCTTGTCACCGTGAGAGGCCGCGGCAGCGGGGGTGGCGGCGGAGAGGGCGGCTCCGGTGCCCGCGAGGGCGGCGGCTCCGGCGAGTACGCCGCGACGGGAGAGGGGCGTCATGGGGTTCTCCTTGGAGAGGTGTGATGCCCGGGAGAGAGGTGTGATGCCCGGGGAGTTACCGAGGACTCGGGGGTATTCAGACCGCGATGCCCGAACGCACCACGCGTACGGGCTTCTTGAGGACCGTCACGTCGGCGAGCGGTTCGCCGTCCACCAGGAGCACGTCACCGGCGAAGCCACGCGCGAGGCGGCCCGCCGTGTGGTCCACGCCGAGCAGCTTGGCGGCGCCCGTAGTGGCCGTACGGATCGCGTCGAGCGCGGAGAGGCCCGCGGCCCGCATCAGTTCCACCTCGCGGCCGATGGGCTTGATCTTCCCGCCGGAGGAGTCCGTGCCCGCGGCGAGCGGCACGCCCATCTCGTGCGCGGCGAGCACGGCCCGCTTCAGGACCGGCAAGTACTGGCGGCCGCGCTCGGCGAGCACCGGGTCCGAGGACTCGGCGAGGCCCGCGATGGCGGTGAGGGTCGGCGTGAAGTACGTGCCCCTGCGCCGCATCTCGTGCAGAGTGCGCTCGCCGACGAAGGCGCCGTGCTCCAGCGAGCGGATGCCCGCCATGACGGCGTCGTGGCAGCCCTTCTCGCTGTAGCTGTGGCAGAGCACGCCCTTGCCGCCGCGCCGGGCCGCCGCGACCACGGTGGACAGCTGCTCGCGGTCGTACACCTGGGCCAGCGGGTCCTGCTCGGGCAGCCCGGCCCGCTCGTTGACCCGGGTCTTGATGACGTCGGCGCCCCGGGCGAGGTTGACCTCGACGACGCGGCGCAGCGCCTCGGGTGAGCGCACCCCGTCACGCAGCCTGGCCAGCGGGGTCAGCTCCGGGTCGGCGAGGATCGTGTCGCCCAGGTCGGGCGTGACGAAGACACCGGCGGCGCGCAGGCGGGGCGCCCGCTCCGGGGCCTGGCGGGCCAGCTCCCGTACGGCGATGTCCTGGAAGAAGTTGGTCGAGCCGCTGCGGGCGCTCGTCGCCCCGAGCAGCACCGCGTCGCGTGCCTCGGCCGCGGTGTTGAGGTGGATGTGCGCGTCGACGAGACCCGGCAGGATCCAGCGTCCGTGCGCGTCGAGCACCTCGGCGCCCTCGGGCACCTCCGTCCGCCCGCGCCTGCCCGCCGCGCGCACGACACCGTCCACGATGACGACCACCGCGTCCTCGGTGACCTCGCCGGTCGCGGGGTCCAGGAGGGTGCCGCCCTCGACGACCAGGTCACCGCCGGTCGGCCGGCTGCCGGGGGAGGCGGGGCCGGCGCCGGCCCGGGGCGCGGCGGCGGCCAGCGCGGCCGTGGTCCCGGCGAGCGCCGCCGCACCCGCGAGGACGCCGCGCCGGGTGAGCCGGGAAGGGGGCGGAGGGGTGTTCTCGACGCACATGGGGCTGCTCCAGGACGGGTTACGGAGGAAACGCGTCCGCAGTTTGTATACCAAGCTGGAGCGCCCCGCAAGGGATGGCGGGAGAATGTGCAGGTATAGGCAGTGTGTTGGGCAGGAGAGGTGGCGACCCATGAGTCTTGGTATACAGAAAGCCTAGGAGTCGCTCTCCTCGAAGAGCGCCCGCAGCGCCACCGCCTGGCTGTCCCGCACATGCAGGAGCGTGCTCGCCGCGGCCGTCTCCTCGTCGCCCGACGCGATCGTCCGGTAGATCAGGTCATGCTGGGCCCGCATGTGGTCCGGCTCCGCGCGCATGCCGAACAGGAGCTGGAGCTGCCAGCTCAGCTGCTCCATCGTGCGGGCCAGGAGGGGGTTGCCGGAGAGGGCCACGATGCCCTCGTGGAAAGCCGTGTGCGCGGCGACCTCGCGCGGCCCGTCGTCCACGTCCGACGCCTGCTCGGCCTGGTGCAGCGTGCCTCGCAGCGCGGCGAGACCCGAGGGCTCGTCCGGCGCGCTCTCCGCCACCCGGCGCGCCGCGAGCCGGGAGGCCTGGACGGCGAGCGGCTCCCACACCTCGTACAGATGCCGCACGTCGGAGCGTTCCAGACGGCGCACCCGCACTCCGCTGTGCGGCAGGAGTTCCAGCAGGCCCTCGGCGACCAGCGCGCGCATCGCCTCCCGCACCGGGACCCGCGACATCCGCAGCTCCTCGGCGACCTCACGCTCCACGAGCCGCGAGCCCAGCGGATAGCGGCGGTCCACGATGCGCTGCCGGACGGCCTCGCGCGCCTGCGCGCTCAACGAGATCCGTTCCGTACCGTCCGCCGTACTGCCCGCCACGTGCACCGTCCTCCGTTCGGCCTGCCTGCCTGCCGTGGAGGATACGGGGAGGGCCGGGCGGGCCGGTTCAGGACGTGGGGCGCCGATCCGCGTACTCGAACACCGTGCCGTCCGGGTGCACCGCGATGAGGTTGCGGCCCACCGGTGTCGGGAGGGGGCCCGCGATGACACGGGCGCCGGACGCGTTCAGGACGGCGTACGCCTCGTCGACGTCCGGTACCGCGATCGTCGCCGAGACCTTCCTGAGGATCTCCAGTTCGCGCTCGGGCCCGCTCATCAAGAGAAAGCAGCCCACCGCCGCGACCGACACGCCCTCCCGCTCGAAACGCTGGGCCGTGCCGCCCGCGAGACGTTCGTAGAAGGCGACCGAGGACTCCAGGTCCTCGACGCAGATACGCAGCGTGGCTCCCAGGATCTCCATACGGGCGAGCCTAGTTGGCCCCGCCCGCATCCGAGATCGTTTCGGCGGACTTCCTGGGGCACGGCTACGCGACCCGGTATTCCTCGACCTCCTCCGTGCGCCGCAGTTCCAGGCCGTGGCCGACGCCGCCGTCGGGGCGGACGACGCCGCCCGTCGGGTCGAGGGCGCCGTCGAAGAACATCGACTCGATCCGCACATGGTCGTGCAGCCACTCGATGTGCCGCAGATTCGGCACACACGCGGCGACCGCGGCATGTGCGTGCGGGGCGCAGCGGGCCGAGACCTCGATCCCGTGCGCCTGCGCGAGGGCCGCGGCGCGCAGCCACTCGGTCAGACCGCCGCAGCGCGTCGCGTCCAGCTGGAGGCAGTCAACGGAGGGGATCATCCGCGCGAAGTACGGGAGGTCGTAGCCGTACGCACCGGCCGCCACGTCGCAGACCAGCGCGTCCCGCACCAGCGCGAGCCCCCGCAGATCGTCCGACGGGACCGGCTCCTCGAACCAGCCCACACCGTGCTCGGCGAGCACCCGCCCCACCCGGATCGCCTGCTTGCGGGTGTAGGCGCCGCTCGCGTCGACGTACAACTCGGCCTGCGAGCCGATGACATCGCGCGCGGTCCGCACCCGCAGCACGTCGCGGGCCGCCGCCCGGCCCCAGTCCTCGCCGACCTTGATCTTCACGCGGGGTATGCGCTGGCCGTGCACCCAGCCGTTCAGCTGGGCCGCCAGATGCGTGTCGTGGTACGTCGTGAAGCCCCCGCTCCCGTAGACGGGGACCTCGTCGCGGGCGGCGCCCAGGAGGCGTACGAGGGGGATCTCCAGCAGGCGCGCCTTCAGGTCCCACAGGGCGATGTCGATCGCCGAGACGGCGCACGACGCGGCGCCGGGGCGGCCGGTGTTGCGCACCGCCTTCGTCATCGCCGTGTGCGCCGCGGGGATGTCGAGAGCGTCGAGGCCCGTGACGACCGGGACGAGCTGCTCGGCCAGCAGGGAGACGAGGGACGCGGGACCGTAGGTCCAGCCCGTGCCCGTCGCGCCGCCCGCCGTGATCTCGACGATCACGATGGTCATGCTCTCCCAGGCGAAGGTGCCGTCCGCCTCGGGTGCGTCCGCGGGGACGCGATAGGCGGACAAGGCGGGCATTTCGATGGGCACTGCGTCCTTCATCGGGACCGTCCTGGCTCACATGCGGGGTGGGGGCGCGGGGCGGTGCGGGGCCGGTTCACGACCCCCCACACCTGCGACGGCGCTCCCTACGGGTATCCCGAAGCCGGGCGGGCAAACCGGACCGGCCCCGGATCCCGCCCCACGTGCCCGCGGTGTTTGACGGCGGGGCGCAAGGGCAACCCGAAGGGCCCGCGCGCCGGTGCCGTCCACAGGTCACGCCTGAGAGGAACCTACGGCCGACGCGCCCGGCGGACCGCCGGAACCGCACGCCGATCCGAGGAGGACCCGCCATGACCACCAGCGAACTCGCCCCGCTCGCCCGGCAGTTGCGGGTGGACTCCGTCCGGGCCGCCGATGCCGCGGGCTCCGGGCACCCCACCTCCTCGCTGTCCGCCGCCGATCTGATGGCGGTGCTCGTCGCGCGCCACCTGCAGTACGACTTCGACCGGCCCGACCATCCCGGCAACGACCGCTTCATCCTCTCCAAAGGGCATGCCTCGCCCCTCCTTTACGCGGCGTACAAGGCGGCGGGCGTCGTCACCGACGACGAGCTGCTGACCTTCCGCGCCCAGGGCAGCCGCCTCGAAGGGCACCCGACGCCGCGCCGCCTTCCGTGGGTCGAGGTCGCCACCGGCTCCCTCGGCCAGGGGCTTCCCGTCGGCGTGGGCATGGCCCTCTCGGGCAAGCGCCTCGACCGGATTCCCTACCGGGTCTGGGTGCTGTGCGGCGACAGCGAGCTGGCGGAGGGCTCGGTGTGGGAGGCCGCCGAGCACGCCGGGTACGAGCACCTGGACAACCTGACCGTCGTCGTCGACGTCAACCGCCTCGGGCAGCGCGGCCCCACCCGCCACGCCTGGGACCTGCACGCCTACGCACGCCGGTTCGCCGCCTTCGGCTGGCATGTCGTGGAGACTGACGGCCACGACCTGGAGGAGATCGACCGCGCCTTCCAGGAGGCCCGCTCCACCACCAGGCAGCCCACGGTCGTCCTCGCCCGCACCGTCAAGGGCAAGGGAGTCGCCGCCGCCGAGGACCGCGAGGGCCTGCACGGCAAGCCGCTGGCGGATGCGGCAGCGGCGATCGAGGAGCTGGGCGGCGCGGGCGGTGGGGAGGACGTACGCGTGGAGGTGCGCAGGCCCGCCGCCGCGCGTGCGCTGCACGCGACACGCAGCGGGCATCTGGAACTGCCGCACCACGAGGTCGGCGACTCCGTCGCCACGCGCACCGCCTTCGGCCAGGCGCTTGCCGCGCTCGGCGCCGCACGCGGCGACGTCGTGGCCCTCGACGGGGAGGTCGGCGACTCCACGCGGACCGAGTACTTCGCCAAGGAACACCCCGACCGCTTCTTCGAGTGCTACATCGCCGAACAGCAACTCGTCGCCGCTGCCGTGGGGTTGGCAGCCCGCGGCTGGGTCCCGTACGCGTCGACGTTCGCCGCCTTCCTCACCCGTGCCCACGACTTCGTCCGGATGGCGGCGATCAGCGGCGCCGGCATCAACCTCGTCGGGTCCCACGCGGGTGTGGCCATCGGCCAGGACGGGCCGTCCCAGATGGGCCTCGAAGACCTGGCGATGTTCCGCGCCGTACACGGTTCGACGGTCCTGTATCCGTGCGACGCCCACCAGACGGGCAAACTCGTCGCGCAGATGGCGGACCTGGACGGCGTGCGGTACCTGCGTACGTCACGGGGGAACGCGCCCGTCATCTACGGCCCCGGCGAGGAGTTCCCCGTCGGCGGTTCCAAGACCCTGCGCTCGTCCGACAGCGACCGGCTCACGCTGGTCGCGGCGGGCGTGACCGTGCACGAGGCGCTGACCGCGGCCGAGTACCTGGACCGCGAGGGCATCCAGGTGCGGGTCATCGACCTGTACTCGGTCAAGCCCGTCGACCGCGCCACGCTGCGAGAGGCCGCCGAACGCACCGGCTGTCTGCTCACCGTCGAGGACCACCGGCCGGAGGGCGGCATCGGCGACGCCGTCGTCGACGCCTTCAGCGACGGCGGCCCGGTGCCCCGCCTGGTGCGGCTCGCGGTGAACACGATGCCCGGCTCGGCGTCCCCCGAGGAGCAGTTGCGTCAGGCCGGCATCGACGCCGAGTCCATCGCGGCGGCGGCGCGGCTGCTCGTGGAGCAGGCGGTTGTGCGGTGAGGCCGGTCAGTGCCCGCCGGGCCCCGTCGACCGCCCCGACCGAGTCGTCCCCGCCGACCGCGACCTGAACCAGGCGTTGGACGTGGGCCGGAACATCAGGATCGTCGCCACGAGCACCGCGCTCAGATGCAGCACCCGGCTCGCGCCGAACAGGACGTCCACCGCCCCCAGATCCCGGACGGCGTCCCCCAGGGAGTGTCCGTCGGCCAGCCACCGGAGCGGTTCGATCACCAGGGACAGCGTGCCGAGGACGCCGAGCCCCACGGCGAGCGTCAGACGCGCCCAGTTCCTGCCGCGGCGCAACTGGACGGCGGTCAGGACGGCCGCCGAGAACACGGCCATCCGCAGCAGCAGGCCGCCCGCCAGTTCCCCGGCGGACGTGTCGCCGTCGGCCACCAGAGCGCCGGCCATGAGCACCGTCTCGAAGAAGCCCGCCACGACCGCGGTGATCCAGAGCGCGAACGCGGCGTGGACGGGCGGGGGAGCGGAGTGCTCACCGCCGCCACCACCACCGCCGCCCGGCCGTGCGGGCCTGTGCCCCGGATGCTTCTGCGTCGCGTTCGCCATGGTGCGCCTCGCTCACTGCGGTCCACCGTGGACCGTCCGTGTCCATGGTTCCGGCGAACGCGGCCCGGGACACGCCCGCCGGCCCCCCTCTTCAGGTGTTGTCAGCACCCCCGTGCAGCATGAAAGGAACCCCACATGACCAGCGCACGAACCCTGCGGGCTGGGCGCCGCACCGTACGGCTGCACCGGCCCGACAAGGTCCTGTTCCCCGATGGCGGGGGAGCGGGGCACACGAAGGGGGACCTCGCCGACTACTACCGGGCCGTCGCCCCGTTCATGCTGCCCCACCTGCGCGGCCGCCCCCTGATGCTGGAGCGGCACCCGGACGGCGTCGACGGCCCTCGCTTCATGCAGAAGGACACCCCGGACCACTACCCCGACTGGATCACCCGCGTCGAGGTCGCCAAGGAGGGCGGCACCGTCACCCACACGGTGTGCGACGACACCGCCACGCTCCTCTACCTCGCCGACCAGGCCTGTCTCACGCTGCACCGCTGGACCTCCCGGGTCGGCGGCATGGGCGGTGTCACGCACCCCGACCGGCTGGTCTTCGACCTCGACCCGGCCAAGGACGACTTCGGCCCGGTCCGCGAGGCGGCGCGTCTCCTGGGTGAACTCCTCGACCACGTAGGACTGCCGTCCGCCCTGATGACCACGGGCTCACGCGGACTGCACGTCATCGTTCCCCTCAACGGCCGCCACGACTTCGACGACGTACGCGCCTTCGCAGGGGACGTCGCCGAAGCGCTCGCCCAGGCCCACCCCGAGCAACTGACGACGGCCGCCCGCAAGGAGGACCGCGGCGACCGCCTCTACCTCGACGTGCAGCGCAACGGGTACGCGCAGACCGCCGTGGCCCCCTTCTCGGTCCGCGCCGCGCCCGGCGCCCCGGTCGCCGTGCCCGTCGCCTGGGAGGACCTCGACGACCCCGCGCTCGGCGCCCGCCGCTGGACCATCACGGACGCCGTCGACCAGGCGCGCACCGACCCGTGGGCGGGCCTCCTGCGCTCGGGGCGCGCCCTCGGCCCTGCCCGCCGCAAGCTGCGTGCCCTGCACGGCTGAGGCGCACGGCTGAGGCGCGTCACTTCCGGCAGAGGATCTCCCCGTGCAGTACGGCGAACCAGCCGTCCTCCCGCTCTCCCCACTCCCGCCACGCGCCGGCGAAGGCCCGCAGTTCACCGGCGTCGGTGTGTCCGCCCTCGACGGCCAGCTCCGCGTAGCCGGAGGCGACCGTGCGGTCCGCCCAGAGGCCGCTCCACCAGGCACGCTCATCGGCCGAGGTGTAGCACCAGGTGCTCGCGCTCGCGGTGACGTCGTCGAAACCGGCCGCCAGGGCCCAGGACTTGAGGCGGCTTCCCGCGTCCGGCTCGCCGCCGTTGGCGCGGGCCACCCGCCGGTACAGGTCGAGCCAGCCGTCCATGGCGGGGAGCTTCGGGTACCAGGCCATCGCCGAGTAGTCCGCGTCGCGGGCGGCGACGATGCCGCCCGGGGCGCAGACGCGCCGCATCTCGCTCAGGGCGCGCACCGGGTCGCCGACGTGCTGGAGCACCTGATGCGCGTGGACGACATCGAAGGAACCGTCCGGGTGGTCCAGGTCGTGGACGTCGGCGACGGCGAACTCCACGTTCTGCAGGCCGCGTTCGGCCGCTGTCGCGCGCGCCTGGTCCAGGATGCCGGGCGCGTGGTCGACGCCCGTGACGTGGCCGGCGGGCACGAGCGCGGCCAGGTCGGCGGTGATGGTGCCGGGGCCGCAGCCGATGTCCAGGATCCGCATGTGCGGCTTCACCGCGTCCACGAGATAGGCGGCCGAGTTGGCGGCGGTCCGCCAGGTGTGGGAGCGCAGGACGGACTCGTGGTGTCCGTGCGTGTAGACGGCGGTCTCCTCCGGCATGGCGGGAACTCCTTCACGATCGCTGGCCGCTCGCTGCGGTGAATCGAAACGGTACGCCGCCGTGTCGAATAATGAGACCCACGTATCACTATGTGGTCGGAAGCTGCAGGAGGCGAAACGCATTTGCGGCAACCCGCGCCCCCCACGGAGAATCCCCCGCATGGGACATCTGGAAGCCGCGCACATCGAGTACTACCTGCCGGACGGCCGAGCCCTGCTCGGCGATGTCTCCTTCCGTGTCGGTGAGGGCGCCATCGTCGCCCTCGTCGGGGCGAACGGCGCGGGCAAGACCACTCTGCTCCGCCTGATCTCGGGCGAGATCCAGCCCCACGGCGGCACCGTCACCGTCAGCGGCGGCCTCGGAGTCATGCCGCAGTTCGTCGGGTCGGTGCGCGACGAGACGACCGTGCGCGACCTGCTCGTCTCCGTGTCGAACCCCCGCATCCGCGATGCCGCGAAGGCCGTGGACGTGGCCGAACACCTGATCATGACCGTCGACGACGAGGCCGCCCAGCTCCAGTACGCCCAGGCGCTCTCCGACTGGGCCGAGGCGCACGGCTACGAGGCCGAGACCCTCTGGGACATGTGCACCACGGCCGCGCTCGGCATCCCGTACGACAAGGCGCAGTTCCGCGAGGTCCGTACCCTCTCCGGCGGTGAGCAGAAGCGCCTCGTGCTCGAGGCCCTGCTGCGCGGCGGCGACGAGGTGCTGCTCCTCGACGAGCCGGACAACTACCTCGACGTACCCGGAAAGCGCTGGCTGGAGGAGCGGCTCAAGGAGACACGCAAGACCGTCCTCTTCGTGTCGCACGACCGCGAGCTCCTCTCCCGCGCCGCCGAGAAGATCGTCAGCGTCGAGCCGGGGCCCGCGGGCGCCGATGCCTGGGTGCACGGCGGCGGCTTCTCCACGTTCCACGAGGCGCGCAAGGAGCGGTTCGCGCGCTTCGAGGAGCTGCGCAGGCGCTGGGACGAGAAGCACGCCCAGCTGAAGAAGCTCGTGCTCAGCCTGCGGCAGGCAGCCTCGATCAGCCATGAGCTGGCCTCGCGGTACGCCGCCGCGCAGACCAGGCTCCGCAAGTTCGAGGAGGCGGGGCCGCCGCCCGAGCCGCCGCGCGAGCAGGACATCACCATGCGGTTGCAGGGCGGGCGCACCGGCATCCGGGCCATCACCTGCGAGGGGCTCGAGCTGACCGGCCTGATGAAGCCCTTCGACCTGGAGGTCTTCTACGGCGAGCGGGTCGCCGTCCTCGGCTCGAACGGCTCGGGCAAGTCGCACTTCCTCCGGCTGCTCGCGGGCGGCGACGTCAAGCACACCGGCAACTGGAAGCTCGGCGCGCGCGTCGTGGCGGGCCACTTCGCGCAGACCCACGCCCACCCGGAGCTCTTCGGCCGCACGCTCCTGGACATCCTGTGGCGCGAGCACGCCCAGGCCAAGGGCCCCGCCATGTCACGCCTGCGCCGGTACGAGCTCACCGGGCAGGCCGAACAGCGCTTCGAGCGGCTCTCGGGCGGCCAGCAGGCGCGTTTCCAGATCCTGCTCCTGGAGCTGGAGGGCTCCACGGCCCTGCTGCTCGACGAGCCCACCGACAACCTCGACCTGGAGTCCGCCGAGGCCCTCCAGGAAGGCCTTGAGGCATACGAGGGAACGGTCCTCGCCGTGACGCACGACCGCTGGTTCGCCCGCTCCTTCGACCGCTATCTCGTCTTCGGCAGCGACGGTCTGGTGCGCGAGACGCCCGAGCCGGTGTGGGACGAGCGCCGTGTGGAGCGCAAGCGGTAGCGGCTCTCGGCCGCAGGGGGACAATGGCGGGTATGGCAGACACGACTGGCACAGCTGGCCCGTCCGACCTGAACGACCGCGAGCTCCTCGACCGGCACGCCGCCGCCCTCGACCTGTTCGGCGACCGGGTGCACGCGATCGGGCCCGACCAGTGGGACGCGGCAACGCCGTGCACCGACTGGTCCGTGCGCGACCTCGTCGGTCACCTGACCACCGAGCAGCTCTGGGTGCCCTCGCTCGTCCGCGACGGCGCCACCATCGACTCCGTCGGTGACGCCTTCGACGGCGACGTGCTCGGCCCCGACCCCGTCGCCTCCTGGGACACCGCGGCAGCCGCCGCCCAGGAGGCGTTCCGTGAGCCGGGCGCCATCTACCGCACGGTGCATCTCTCCTTCGGCGACACCGCGGCCGACTTCTACTGCGGGCAGATGATCACCGACCTCGTCGTGCACGCCTGGGACCTGTCCCGGGCCATCGGCGCCGACGAAGAACTTCCGGAAGATCTCGTCGCCTTCTCCCTGCACGAAATCAAGCCGTACGCTGCGGACTTGGCGAAGAGCGGGCTCTTCGCCCCCGCGGTGGAAGCGCCGCAGGACGCCGACGCACAGACGGAGCTGCTGAGTCTGGTGGGGCGCCGGGTGTAGCCGCGGGGGAGCGTCAACGAAGTCGGGGGAGCGGGTGAGTCACGCGTGAGTGCCCAGGTGCTGAGGACATCCTTCAGGACCGCGGACGTGGAGGAGGCGCGGCAGATGATCGGTGCCGCGTTCTACAGCAACTTCATGGATGTCCTCGACGGGCCGCGTGCCTTTCGCGCCGAGTTCGACATCGGGCAGCTCGGCGCGCTCACCGTCGGCGAGCTCAGCTGCGGCGCCGATGTGTGGATGCGGGTCGGTGAACTGGGCGCGTACCACGTGAACATCCCGCTCGGCGGGCACATGCGCTTCCGGCAGGGCGGCGGCGCGAGCACCGTCGCGACGGCGCAGCGGGCCGGGGTGTTCCAGCCTGTCGGCGACACGGTGGTGGAGCGGTGGACCGGCGACTGCCGGGTCCTCGCGGTGAAGATGGACCGCGAGGCGCTCGAACAGCGTCTGGAGCAGCTCCTCGGCCGGCCGGCCCGCGGCCCGCTGACGCTCGCCCCCGAGCTGGACACCACCCGTGGGCCGGGCCGCAGTTGGGCCCGGCTCGTCACCACGGTCATCACGGACCTGCGCGAGGAGCCGGGCGCTCCGCCGGGCCAGGCGTCCCTCTACGCGTCGCCCGTGGTCGCCGCGCCGCTCCAGGAGGCGATCCTGAGCGGGCTGCTGCTCGCCGTCGAGCACCCCTACCGCGACGAACTCAAGGCCCCGGAAAGGAGGTTGCGCCCGGCGCCCGTGAAGCGCGCGATGGACGCCGTCCAGGAGCGGCCCGAACATCCCTTCACGCCCGCCGGGCTCGCCGCCGAGGCACGGGTCGGGGTGCGCTGGCTCCAGGAGGCCTTCCGCCGCTATGTGGGCATGTCCCCCATGGCGTACGTACGAGAGGTACGGCTGATCCGCGTGCGCGACGAACTGCGGGAGGCAGAGCCCGGCGCGATCGGCGTGAGCGAGGTGGCCCACCGGTGGGGCTTCAGCCATCTGGGGAGGTTCGCCGAGCAGTACCACGCCCGCTTCGGGGAGTTGCCGTCCCAGACGCTGCGGGGCTGAATCCGGAGCGTGCGTTATCCGGACAGCGGCCGCGCTCAGCGGATCGTGACCACCGGGTCACCGATTTATCGTTTCACCTGTCGCCGGTCGGGCCGGTCGCTGCCCACGGGTCCTCAACCCGCCCCAGGGCTGCGACCGTGACGGACCGCCGGGGACGCTCCGGCCCGGCCTCAGGCCGGGCCGGGCCCGCGCCGCGGGTCCGGTCGCTCCCCCTGCACCATCCGTGCAACCGGACCCGCTCCCTCAGGACCGGGCCAGGCCCCCGCCCGGCCGAGGGCCGGGGCAGCCGGCCGCGGCGTCGTACCGCGGCGCAGGGTGCCTCGGCCTCAGGCCGAAGCAGCGAGGTCCCGGAGTGTCACCATGCCCACCGGCTGTCCGTCCTCGACGACGGGCAACCTGCGTACCGCGTTCTCCAGCATCAGGCTGACCGCCGACGACACCGCGTCGTCGGGAGCGACCATCACCGGATTCGGCGTGCAGATGGCCTGCGCGCTGACGGTGAGGGGGTCGGCGCCGTCGGCGACGGCCCGCAGCGTGATGTCCCGGTCCGTGAGCACACCGACGAGGCGGCTGGACGTGGCCACCAGAACGTGCCCGATGTCCTGCGCGCGCATCAGCTGTGCCGCTTCCACCAGCGAGGCATCGGGGCCTACCGCCACGACACCCGGTGTCATGACGTCCCTTACGACAACAGCCATGGTGGAGGCCTTCCTGTGGGGGGTCGGTCGTTTTCGCCGCAGTACCCCTGTGTGGCCGGTCCATGCGGGTTTGCCCGGACGAAGTGGGGAGACCCGCCTCCCGCACCCCCCACGGGCACTCTGGGAGGGAAGGAGTCATGGCGGTACTCGCTGTGTTCATCCCGGTCCTGATGCTGGGCGTGATCCTGGCACTCGGCCGGTACGAGGAGTGGTTGCTGCCGTCCGTCGCGCACGTCAAGCACGCCGCGAACAACGACGAGGCGGAGACCGTACGCCGCGCCACATGAAGGCGGCAGGGCGGTGCCCACTCCCGCGGGTGCCGCCCTCGTGGCGCACATGTGTTTGCTTCCCGTGTCCAGGGGCAGGCGGAGTTCATAGTGCTTCGGACCGGAGGCACGTCCGTGGGAGCGGTTCGCGCTCGCCCGGGTGTGCCCCGTCGCGCTGTCGCGTCCACCCCACGGTGACTCTTCAACCCAAGGCACCGACGAGGGAGTTGCGACGCATCATGCGATCCGACGCGCGACAGACGAAGCGCCATCCGCACGACGACGCACCCGACACCGCAGCCGCCTTCCGCAGGTTGACCGAGATGCCGCACGGTCCCGAACGCGACGCACTGCGCCAGGAGTTGGTCCGGGCCTGGCTGCCGATGGCCGAGCGACTCGCCGGCCGTTTCCGCAACCGAGGCGAAGCGCTGGACGACTTGCGCCAGGTGGCGGCCCTCGGCCTGGTCAAGGCCGTCGACCGTTACGACCCCGAGCGCGGCAGCGCTTTCGAGAGTTATGCCGTGCCGACCGTCACGGGCGAGATCAAGCGCCATTTCCGTGACCACATGTGGACCCTCCATGTGCCGCGCCGGGTACAGGACTTGCGCAACCGGGTGCGGTTCGCCCGCCAGGAGCTGACCCAGACCGTCCCCGGACGAGCGCCGAGCCTCACCGAGATCGCCGAGAAGGCGCAGCTATCCGAGGAGGACGCGGCCGCCGGCCTGGAGGCCCTGGAAAGCTTCACCGCGCTCTCCCTGGATGCCGAACTGCCGGGCAGCGACGACGGATACGCGCTGCGCGACGCACTCGGCGCGCCCGACCCCGCGCTCGATGTCGTCATCGACCGCGAGGCCGTCAAACCGCGCATCGCCGCACTGCCCGAGCGGGAGCGCGACATCCTCTACATGCGGTTCTTCGGCGACATGACGCAGAGCCGCATCGCCGAGCAGCTCGGCATCTCCCAGATGCACGTCTCGCGCCTGATCAGCCGCTGCTGCGACCGGCTGCGCGAGGAAGTCATGCAGGACGCCGCCTAGTTCAGCCCGGAGGCTCCCCGGCTCGCGCCGCGGGCCATGGCCAGCGCGATGTGGCGCGACATCACGTCGACGGTCTGCGCCTCGGCCATCGAGAAGGCGAGCCGCGCCCCGCTCCTGAACAGCGTGAGCACACCTTCCACCGGACCGTCCGGGCGTCCCCTCAGTGGCACGCACAGCAGGGACGTCACCTGCGCGCGTACGAGGACGGGGGCGCCGGACGCGTCCCGGCCGAAGGAGTCCGGGTCCTCCGGACGCACCTGCAGCATGGGCGCCCCGCCGCGGGCCGCCTCGACGACGAGGGGGCACGCGGCGGGCGTTTGCGCGAGGACATCGCCGACCGGCGCGTCCTTCGGCCCGAGGACGGTCGTACGCCGCTGCCGTGCGGCCCCTTCGTCGGCGATCACCCAGTCCGCGAACCGCGGGTGCAGGACACCGGCCGCCCGTTCGAGCACGGCCGCGCGGTCCCCGTCGGGAGCCGTGAGCAGGGCGGTGGTCATGGCGTCCGCGAGGTCCGTGCGGGCCGCGTGCCGGGTCGCCTCGCCGAGGTCGGGGGCGGGAGCGTGCCAGGTGTCCCGGGGCGGGGTGTGAGGGCCCACGGGCTGCGTGCCCGGCTGCAGCACCACCAGGACCGCCGTACGCGGCTCGGCGCCGGGCCGCAGCGCGGTGAGCGTCGCGCGGACCGGGAGGTGCGGGGCACGCTGGAGGTGGACGGTGAGGCTGCGGTCGCCCTCGCCACGTGCGACCGCGGCGGTCTGTGAGCGGAACGCCACCCGGTCCGCGTGCAGCAGGAATCCGGTCAGCGGCCTGCCGGTGGCGTAGCCCGCCCGTACGCCCGTGAAGCCGGTCGCGGCGAAGTTCATCCGCCGGACCACCGACTCCCGGTCGACCAGGGCGACGGGCAGGGGGAGGCGCTGGAAGAGGGCCCGCAGGAGGCGCTGCTCGTCCCGGTCGGGAGCACCGCCGCCCAAGTGGCCCTCGGCGGCGAGACGTTCGTAGAGCGGCCGCAACTGCGCTGCCACATGGTCGAGTTCGAAGATGGCCGCGTCGAGGACGGTGCCGAGGCCGTCCGCCGGTACGGAGCGTGCGGCCTTCAACTCGGCGACGCGGCGCACGAAGTCCGCAATCTCTTCGCCGAACTCATCCGCTTGGGCCATGTGCCGAACGTATCCGCTGCGGCCGTTTTCCGGGGGTACTCGCGGGAAGGCGGAGAAAAGGAGGAGGAACCCACCATGCCCCTCGTACCGGAACCGGACCTCGACCTGGCGGGACCCGAGTCCGCGCTGCCGGGACGCAGGCTCTCGGAGCTGGCGGAACAGGCCGTGCGCTGTACCACCGCGTGCTGCGGCGCGGGCACCACCGTGTCGGAAGGCGGCAGCGAACACCCCGCTTCGGTCACCCACCCCGACCTCGCCGGTCTCGTCTCCGTACAGCTGCGCTCGGGCGACGGGCCCATCCCGGCGGCGCAGGAGCGGGGCACGCCGGTGGAGACCGGTGACCTGCTGCGGGACGAGCGGTGGCCCGCGTACCGCGCCATGGCGCTCGACTCCGGCGTACGCTCCAGCGTCACACTCCCCTTCCAGCGCGGGGGCCTCACCGTCACCCTGACCCTGTTCAGCTTCCGCCCCGGCGTCCTGAACGAGGTCCGGCACGGTCCCGCCCAGGCGCTCGGTGACCTCGCCACGACGGCCCTGGTCCGCGACCGCCGCTACCGCGCGGCCCTCACCGAACTGGACCACCTCGGCACCGCCCTGCGCACCCGCCCCGTGGTCGACCAGGCCTGCGGCATCATCATGCACGTCCTGACCTGCGACGCGGACCGGGCCTTCACGATGCTGCGGCGCATCTCCCAGACCACGAACCGCAAGCTGGCCGATGTCGCGTCCGTGGTGGTGGAGACGCGGGGCAAGGGTCTGGAGAGGGAGCTGGCGGCCCTGGCGGCGGAGCGGTAGGAAAGCACTCGGCCGCGGGCTCCGCGCGCGGAGAACGGCCCGTCGCGTTTCGATGGGTACATGCGGACGGAACCCGAAGGCCGTGGCCCTGTCCGGTACGGGCCTCCCCTGCCGGAGCCGGGCCTCCCGGTCCTGCCCGAGCTCTCCGCCGTGCTCGCCGGTGCCGCGGGCCGCGCCCACGCGGAACCACCCGGCGGCAGCCCCGCCCTGCTCGACGCCGCGAGGGGCTACTGGGCGCGGCGCGGCCTGCCGGGGGAGCGGGGCCAGGTCGTCGCGGCGCCCGGTGCGGCGCCCCTGCTGCTCGCGCTGACCGCCGCCCTCGACGGAGGCGATGTCCTGCTCCCGCGGCCCTGTCCCGCCTGGTGGGCGCCGCAGGTACGGCTGCTCGGCCGGTCGGTGTACCACGTGCCGACGCCCGCCGAGTGCGGCGGCGTCCCCGATCCGTTCGCCCTCATGGAGACCGTCCGCCGCATCCGTGCCGAGGGCGGCACCCCGCGCCTCCTCGTGCTCTCCGTCGCCGACGACCCCACCGCCACCGTGCCGCCGCCCGAGGTGCTGCACGAGGCCGTGGAGGCGGCGGCGGACGAGGGGCTGCATGTCGTCAGCGACGAGACCTGGCGCGACACCCTGCACCGGCCGCACGACACGGTGCTCGTGAGCCCCGCCGAGATGGATCCCGAACGGGTGACGGTCCTTGCCGATCTCTCCGGAGCGTTCCTGCCGCCGGGCTGGCCCGCCGCGGTCGCCCGGTTCCCGGCCGGAGCGCGGGGCTCGGCGCTGCGGGCCCGCACCCTGGACGTCCTCACCGCGCTGGGCGCGTGCGTCACGGCGCCGGTCGGGGCGGCGGCGTCCTACGCCCTGGGCGAGCCGGACGAGGTCACCGTCCGCCTCGTCCGCGCGAGCCGCCTGCACGCGCGCGTGGCCGCGGCCGCGCAGCGCACGGTGCTCGCGGCGGGCGCGCTCGCCCGCCCGCCGGCGGCGGGCCGTCACCTCTACGTGGACCTCGGACCGCTCCGCCCGGCCCTCGCCGCGCGCGGCGTCGGCGACTCGCAGGACCTGGAGGACTTCCTCGGCGGTCGCCTCGCCATGCCCGCGCCCGGCGGCCACCGCTTCGGCGACGAGCTGGGGGCGTTGCGCGTACGCCTGTCCACCGGCCCCCTGCTCGGCGCGACCCCGCAGGAGCGCCTCGCGGCCCTCACCGCCCCGGACGCGACCGAACTGCCCTATGTGGCAGAGGCATTGAGCACCCTGGCCGCCGCCTTCGACGCTCTCCGCGCGACAGCACAGGCCTAGGACGCCGCCGTACGCCACACCTTGCGCCACAGCGTCGGCGCCACGCTGATCAGCACCGTCAGACCGACCGCCACCACCACGCCCTGCCACGGCTCCTTGAAGAGGGAGCCGCCGAGAATGCCGATCAGTTGGTACGTCACGGCCCAGGCGAGGCACGCCGGTATGTCGCCGCGGGCGAACTGGCGCAGCGGCATCTTCGCCATCAGGCAGGCCAGCATCACCGGAATTCGCCCGGCCGGGACGAGCCGGGAGAGGACGAGCACCAGCACGCCGTGGTCGGCGAGCTTCTCCTGCGCCTGGGCCAGACGCTCCTCGGGCGCCCGGTCACGGATCGCCGCGAGCCAGCGCGAGCCGTTCTTCGATTGCATGCCGCGCCGCCCGAGCCAGTACAGCGCCATGTCACCCAGGAACGCGGCGAACGCCGAGACCACGAACACCAGGAGCAGCGCGAGGGGCGCCTCCTGGTGGAAGGCCACCACCGCGGCCGAGCTGACGAGCGCGCCCGTGGGCACCACGGGCACCAGCGCGCCCACCACGATGAGCAGGAACAGCGACGGATAGCCGAGGGCCTGCGTCGACCCCGGAGTCACCTGGGCCGTCAGGGCGAGGATCACTGAGGGTCTCCCTTGGAGACCTCGGGCCGCACGCTCTCGCCGTGCCCCAGGCGGTGCACCGCCACGTCGGGTGCGATCCGCGCGGCCTGACGCACGAACTCCTCGCCCGGCGTGTGGAATTCATGGGGCCGCACGGCGTCCATGCCGATCGGCCAGTACGTCCCGTAATGCACCGGCACCGCGCTGCGCGGCGCGAGCTTCGCCAGGGCCAGTGCCGCCCGCCCCGCGTCGAGATGACCATGGCCGAGATACGGCCCCCAGCCGCCGACCGGAAGCAGCGCCACGTCGACTTCCCCGACCTCCTCGGCCATCGAGTCGAAGAGCCCGGTGTCCCCGGCGAAATACGTCCGCGCCTCACCCCGCACCACGAAGCCCAGGGCGGGCGCCGCATGCGGTCCCACGGGCAGCCGCCGCCCGTCGTGCCGCGCCGTCACCACGCGGACGACCAGATCGCCGATCCGTACCTCGTCACCAGGCACGACGTCGATGAGGTGCAGATGGGAGAGCCGGCGCGCGAGCCCCGGCACCTGCCGGCGGGCGCCGCGCGGCAACAGCACGCGGGTGCCGGGGGTGATCCGTGCGAGGGACGGCAGATGCAGGTGGTCGACGTGCAGATGGGACAGGAGCACGGCGTCGGCGACGGCCGCCTCGGGCGGCGGGAGCGCGCCCCTGCGCCGGCGCAGATGGGCCAGGCGCCGGGCGAACAGCGGGTCGGTGAGCACCCGTAGCCCCGAATCCTCGACCGTGCAGGTGGCATGACCCCACCAGGTGATCTCCACCGGCACTCCCATTGCTCCTTCTTCCTCCTTCGCGCGACTGTTTACGAGCCTACGGCCAGGAGTAGGGTCTTCGGCTGACGCCAGTGGTGAGGATGCCAGAGGTGAGGGGGACGCGATGGGGGACACCGCAAGCGTGACAGTGGTGCGGGTCGCCGCGATCGCCAGCCTGATACCGCTGGAGGAGCTGGACGCCGACCCCTTCCTGGTCGACTCCCGCAGTCAGCACGCGATGTGCGCGCGCTGGGCCGCCGACCGCGGGTACGTCATCACGCGCGAACTGGTCGTGCACGGGCTGCCCGCCGATCACGCCGTGCTCTGGACCGACGTCGACGAAGGTCTCGTGGATCTCTTCGTCGTGCCGAGCCGCCGCGTGCTCGACCGCGCGCTGCGTTCGCCGGACGAGTTCACCGCGGAGTGCGGGCGGCGCGGGGTGCGGATCGAGACGGCGGGGCTCGCCGAACCGTCGTACGACGCGCAGATGAAGGCCCATGTCCACCGGCGGCTCTCCATGCCGACTGCGGGGTACGACGGTCGCTGACCCCGCCCCGGCACCCGGCCGTACACCCTGTGACACGCTGGTGTCCTGATCTTTCATGAAACGTGAGGCGGCACGGCGTGGGGCGAGAGCGATGGCGGGCGGTCGGCAGCGTGCTGTGGAGATCCGTCGCCGTATGGCTGGTCAGTACGCTCACCATGCTCGCGCTCGCCGGGATCCTGCCCGACTTCCAGCTGCAGGCCGACGACGATGACAGCGCCACCCGCGTCGCCAGCACGGCCGCCCTGGGTGCCGGCGCCTTCGGCCTGCTCTCCTCGCTGGTGTGGCCCCTGCTCGTGCGGGCCCTGCTGCTCGTGCCCGCGCTCGTGCTCGGCCTGCTCGCCTTCGCCCTCAACGGCTCCCTGCTGCTGCTCGCCCTCAGTCTCATCCCCGACGGCCGCGGTGAGGCCAACCCCGAGACCGCCGTCGTCGTCGCCGCGGTCATGTCCGCGGTCGCCTCCGCCACCGGCGGCGCCCTCGCCGTCCGCGACGACGACGCCTACCGCCGCCGCCTCTACCGCCTGGCCGACCGCAAGCGGCGCCGCCTCGCCGAAGGACGCTTCGGTCCCGTACCGCCCGGCACCGTCTTCATCCAGCTCGACGGCGTCGGCCACGACGTCCTGCGCACCGCCGTGGACAAGGGGCTGATGCCCACCGTCGCCGTCTGGCTCGGCCAGGAGGGGGCGCCGACCCATCGCCTCACCCGGTGGCGCACCGACTGGTCGAGCCAGACCGGGGCGAGCCAGCTGGGCATCCTGCACGGCTCCAACCACGACGTCCCCGCCTTCCGCTGGTACGAGAAGGACACCGGCGAGGTCATGGTCTCCAACCGGCCCGCCTCCGCCGGTGAGCTTCAGCGCCGCGCCATCGAGCGCACCGGCGACGGCGGCCTCCTCACCCTCGACGGCGCCAGCCGCGGCAACCTCTTCAGCGGCGGTGCCGAGCAGGTCGCCCTGGTGCTCTCCCTGGCCGCACGCCGCGGCAAGGAGAACCGCTCGCGCGCCGGGTACTTCGCCTACTTCTCCGACCCCGCCAATGCCGTCCGCACCGCCCTGTCCTTCGTCGCCGAAGTGGGCCGCGAGATCGGCGAGTCGACCCGGGCCCGGATCAGGAAGCGGCGCCCGCGCGTCGGCCGGGGCGGGCTCTACCCCTTCATCCGTGCCTTCGCGACCGTCGTCGAGCGCGATGTCGTCGTCGCCGCGGTCATCGGGGACATGCTCGCCGGACGCAGCGCGGTCTACGCCGACCTCGTCGCCTACGACGAGGTGGCCCACCACTCCGGGCCCACCGGTCACGACGTCGAGAAGGTGCTCCAGCGGCTCGACCGGTCCCTCGCGCTGATCGCGAAGGTCGCCGAACACGCCCCCCGCGCCTACCGCATCGTGGTCCTCTCCGACCACGGCCAGAGCCCCGGCGAGACCTTCCAGGCCCGCTACGGCCTCACCCTCGGCGACCTCGTCAGGGCCGGCTGCGGCCTGCCCGTGCCCCGCAAGGCGCAGCGCACGCACAGCGGCGCCGAGGCCCGCTCGACGGTCCGCGCCGCGCTGCGCCGCCCCGTCGAGGAGGGCGCCGGACAGCACCGCCCCGCCCGCCGCGCCGAGCCCATCGTCCTCGCGTCCGGCAACCTCGGCCTCGTCTCCTTCCCCGACGTCCCGCGCCGCATGACCCGCGAGGAGATCGACCTGCGCCACCCGGCGCTCCTGCCCACCCTCGCCAACCACCCGGGCGTCGGCTTCCTCCTCGTACACAGTCAGGAGCGTGGCGCGGTCGTCCTCGGCGCGCGCGGCGCCGAGGTGTACCTCGACGAGCGCCCCGGTGACCTCGGCCCGCTGGCCGACTTCGGGCCCGGCGCCGCCGACGCCGTGCGCCGCACCGACGGCTTCCCGCACGCCGCCGACATCATGGTCAACTCCTGGTACGACCCCCAGGAGGGCGAAGTGCTCGCCTTCGAGGAGCAGATCGGCTCGCACGGCGGGCTCGGCGGCGCCCAGGCGCAGCCGTTCCTCCTGTCGCCCCTCGTGCTCTCCGCGCCGCTCGAAGACGGGCACGAACTGGTCGGCGCCGAGCGCGTCCACGAAGTGCTCCGGCGTTGGCTCGGCGAGTTCCAGGGACCGGAGGTTCCGCTGGTTCCGCAGGTGGGAGGGGGTCCCGGGGCTGCGGACGATTCCCGGCACGACGGCCCGGACGAGACAGCTTTTGCGGTCGTCGACCCTGCCGGACACGACAAAACACACTGATTTTGTACGGTTCCCGTCGTGCCCGACCATGTCTCTCGCCCCGGCGATCCCGGGCGTCCGGCACGATGAGAGGCACCACCCCATGCACGACACCGGAACCGCGAACCAGTCGGCTCCGGCCCCCGACCAGGAAGAACAGCGGACCGAGCAGCACGAGGACGGCGGCAGCAGGCACGCCCGCCGCTTCGGTCTCCCGATCGCCACCTGCCTCGTCATGGGCAACATCATCGGCGGCGGCATCTTCCTGCTCCCGGCCTCCGTCGCCCCCTTCGGGACCATCAGCCTCGTCGCGTTCGGCGTCCTGACCGCGGGCGCCATCGCTCTCGCCCTCGTCTTCGGGCGGCTCGCGCGGCGCGATCCGCGCACCGGCGGACCGTACGTCTACGCGCGTGCCGCGTTCGGCGACTTCGCGGGCTTCCTCGCGGCCTGGTCGTACTGGGCCACCGCCTGGGTGTCGAACGCCGCGCTCGCCGTCGCCGCCGTCGGCTATCTGGACGTCCTGATACCGGTGGGCGACCACAAGTGGACCGCCTGCCTGGCCGCCCTCGTCCTGCAACTCCTGCCCGCGCTCGCGAACTTCGCGGGCACCCGCTACGTCGGCGCGGTCCAGGTCGTCGCCACCGTCCTGAAGTTCGTGCCCCTGCTCCTGGTCGCGATCGGCGGGCTCTTCTTCTTCGACAGCGCCAACCTCGGCCCCTTCCAGGCGAGTGACGACAGCCCGGCCGGTGCGATCTCCGCCTCCGCCGCGATCCTGCTCTTCTCCTACCTGGGCGTGGAATCGGCGGCCGTCAGCGCCGGTGAAGTACGCGACCCGCGCCGCAACGTCGGACGCGCCACCATCCTCGGCACCCTCGGCGCCGCCCTCGTCTATCTGCTCGGCACCCTCGCCGTCTTCGGCACCGTCGCCCACGACAAGCTCGTCGGCTCCACCGCACCCTTCTCGGACGCCGTCAACGTCATGTTCGGCGGCTCCTGGGGAGGTACGGCGGTGGCGCTCGCGGCAGTCGTCTCGATCCTCGGCGCCCTCAACGGCTGGACCCTGCTGAGTGCCCAGACGCCGTACGCCGCCGCCAAGGACGGGCTCTTCCCCGAGGCCTTCGGCAAGAAGAAGCGCGGCGTGCCGACCGTGGGCGTCCTGGTCACCGTCGCCCTGGCCTCGCTGCTCACCGTCTACAACTACACGGCGGGTTCGAGCGGCGTCTTCGAGTCCCTCGTCCTGATCACCACGTTCACCGCGACCGTGCCCTATCTGCTCGCCACCGCCGCGCAGATCTACTTCCTGGTCTCCGGGCAGGGCGAGCGCGTCAACCGCGCCTGCCTGGTGCGGGACGGCGTCCTCGCGTGCATCGCGTTCGGCTTCTCCATGTGGCTGGTCGCCGGGTCCGGATACGCGGCCGTCTACCAGGGCGTCCTGTTCCTCTTCGCGGGTGTGCTCGTCTACGCGTGGAGGGCGGCCCGCAAGGAGCGGACCGCCACCCACTGAAAGAACGCTCCCGGATTACCTGGCGAGCGGTGCGACCACCCAGCGGCGGGTGGTGTACATGCTGTCGGGCGAGCCGATCTCGATCAGCTTGCGGGCGGCCGGGTAGGCCTCGTTGCCCTCGATCTCGTAGCCGACCTCGAAGGTGCCCGGCACGTCCCTGACCTCGGGCTCGCGCTGCGCGGCGGCACTCCGGCCGCCCTGTTCCTCAGCCGTGACGGAGGCGAGCTCGGCGAGCAGCCTGTGCTGGGCGGCGGCCAGGGCCTCGCGCGGGTCGCGTGGCCGCGGCGCCGCGACCGTCGCCGAGGAGCCCTCGGGCGGCGGCGAGACGTCCGTGCTCGGCTCGCGGGTCGTGCCGGTGGTGTCGCGGGTGGAGATCTGCGCCTGGACGACGGTCGCGTCGTTGTCCAGGGCCACCCGGATGAGACCGCGGTCGGGCGTGATGACCGGGATGCCGTCGAAGACCTGCCGGAACGTCACATGGGTCTCAAGGGACACCGGCTCACCCAGCTCGGAGCCGTCCTTCGCCCCGGAGTTCTGCATCAGGTCGTGCACGCTGTCCACGACGAGCTCGGCGCCGTCGGCGTGCTGCTCGGCGAACCCGTGGGCCGCCTCGACCGCCCGCTCCGTGGGCAGCTGCCGCAGGTTGCGGTGGTTGGCCTCGGCGAGCTTGACCCACCGGATCGCGTGCGGAGCCGTGGAGACGACCCGGTCGCCGGAGGTGGCGCTGAGCACGCCCTGCCGCTCGACCTGCACCTCTTGCAGCGCCGCCGACGGGAAGTCCGCGATGCGGCCCACCTTGGCCAGCTCGTCGGCCGGGTCGCGCGGCGCGAGCTGCACGATCTGCGGGCTGCTCGGCGCCTGCGTCAGCGGCTCCCTGAGGCTGTCGCGCGCGTTGTACCAGCGCCACGCGTACCAGTTGTCCGGCACCTTCTCGCGGAAGAGGGTGCGCTCGCCGTTGAGCCGGGCCGTGGCCTCGGCCTGGTTGGCGCCGACCGCGCAGACCGAGGGCGCCTGGCCCTTGTGGATGTCCCAGCTCGCGTTCAGCCAGGCGTCGGTGAACGTCTGGCCGGCCCGCCACTTCTCCCAGAACTTCTTGCCGTAGTCCGGGCTGTCGATGCTGACGGTCTCGAACCCGAAGATCATGCGGAAGCCGATGTTGGGGCCCGCCCAGGTGCGGATCGGGGAGTGCCCGCCGAGGACCCGCAGCGAGGTGCAGGTGGACCAGAAGACGTAGTTGGCCTTCTCGTTGCCCAGCGCCATCCGGTTGGAGACGGCGTCGCTGCGGCCGTCCCAGGCCGCGCCGAGGGGCGCGAAGAAGATCCCGTTGTTGTCCATGCCGCCGTGGCCCGAGTGGTAGACGGCGACCACGGCGTCCATGCCGTAGCGGTCCTGCCAGTTGTCGTAGGTCTCCTCGTACGCCCAGACCTGCGCCCCGCCGTCCGCGAACCAGAAGTTGCGGTCGTAGAACTGCTGGAGGTACGCCAGCCAGCCGGTGGCGTCGGCGTGTGTGTGGAAGAGGGGTGACTGGTTGACGAACTTCTGGATGCTGAAGGCGCCCCACCAGCCGAACGTCGAGTCGCGGTCTCCGGCAGCTTGGGGCTTCGCGCCCTCCAGCGGAGACGGACCGCGTTCCGAGTAGTTCATGTGCATGGTCAAACCCCCTGAGTGGACTCCTCGTCCCGTGGGCGAGGGGGCCTCAAAGTGTCACCGCGGACGCCCCTTGCACAGTTGGCATTTCGGCCATAGCGACCACGCACCGGGGCTGTCCTGATGCCTCAGGAGCCCCGCTGGAGAGGAGCGGTCTTCCGCGTGCCCCGCGCCCGGGTGTGATCGGATGGGCGCACGGACGTTCCGGAACGCATCCCGGAACCGCACTGAAGGGAAGTACATCGTGGCTACCACGCGCTCCGCGCACACGGTCTGGGAAGGCAACCTGCTGGAGGGCTCCGGCACCGTCACCTTCGACTCCTCCGGGATCGGGGAGCAGGCCGTGTCCTGGCCGTCCCGCGCCGAGCAGGCCAACGGCAAGACCAGCCCGGAGGAGCTGATCGCCGCCGCGCACTCCAGCTGCTTCTCCATGGCCTTCTCCAACGGCCTGGCCAAGGCGGGCACTCCGCCGACCCGCCTGGTGACGTCCGCCGACGTGACCTTCCAGCCGGGCACCGGCATCACCGGCATCCACCTCACCGTCGAGGGCACGGTGGACGGCATCGACGAGGCGGCGTTCACCGCCGCCGCCGAGGACGCCAAGGCGAACTGCCCGGTGAGCCAGGCGCTGACGGGCACGACGATCACGCTGACGGCGAAGCTCGCCTGACGCTCCTCGGACCGTGCCGCCGTCCCTCGCGGGCGGCGGCACAGTCATATGCGGCATTGACAACAAGCCGCTCAAGTTTTGTGATGGAGGTCGAAGTACGCCGGGAAACGGGCTCGCGTTGAAGGAGACTGGACATGGCACGTGCAGTCGGGATCGACCTCGGTACGACGAACTCGGTGGTGGCCGTCCTGGAGGGCGGTGATCCAACGGTCGTCGCCAACGCGGAGGGAGCGCGCACCACACCTTCGGTCATCGCCTTCGCCAAGAACGGCGACGTACTCGTCGGAGAAGTGGCCAAGCGGCAGGCGGTCACGAACGTGGAGCGCACCGCACGCTCCGTCAAACGGCATATGGGCGACGGGAGTTGGCGCTTCCCGGAGGGCGGGTCCGTCGACGGCACCCGCTACACCGCGCAGGAGCTGTCCGCACGCGTCCTGCAGAAGCTCAAGCGTGACGCCGAGTCCTACCTGGGCGAGGACGTCACGGACGCGGTCGTCACCGTACCCGCGTACTTCGACGACACGCAGCGCCAGGCCACCAAGGAAGCCGGTGAGATCGCGGGCCTGAACGTGCTCCGCATCATCAACGAACCCACGGCCGCGGCCCTCGCGTACGGCTTGGACAAGGGCGACGACCAGACGGTCCTCGTCTTCGACCTCGGTGGTGGCACCTTCGACGTCTCGCTCCTGGAGATGGGCGACGGGGTCATCGAGGTCAAGGCCACCAACGGCGACACACAGCTGGGCGGCGACGACTGGGATCAGCGCATCGTCGAGTACCTGGTGCGGCAGTTCAAGAACGCGTACGGGGTGGACCTCGGCAAGGACAAGATGGCGCTGCAACGCCTGCGCGAGGGCGCCGAGAAGGCGAAGATCGAGCTGTCGTCGTCGAGCGAGACCGACATCAACCTGCCGTACGTGACGGCGTCGGCGGACGGTCCCCTGCATCTGGCGGAGAAGCTGACCCGCGCCCAGTTCCAGGAGCTGACGGCGGACCTCCTCGAACGCTGCCGCGGTCCCTTCCACCAGGCGGTGAAGGACGCGGGCATCAAGCTCTCGGCCATCGACCACGTGATCCTGGTGGGCGGCTCGACGCGCATGCCCGCGGTCACCGAACTGGTCAAGGAACTCACCGGGAGCGAGCCGCACAAGGGGGTCAACCCGGACGAGGTGGTGGCGCTCGGGGCGGCGCTCCAGGCCGGTGTGATCAGGGGTGACGTCAAGGACGTCCTGCTCCTGGACGTGACGCCGCTGTCCCTGGGTATCGAGACCAAGGGCGGCATCATGACCAAGCTCATCGAACGCAACACGACCATTCCCACCCGGCGTTCGGAGACCTTCTCGACCGCCGAGGACAACCAGCCGTCGGTCGGCATCCAGGTCTTCCAGGGCGAGCGGGAGATCGCCGCGTACAACAAGAAGCTCGGCGTCTTCGATCTGACGGGTCTGCCCCCGGCGCCGCGCGGCGTGCCCAAGATCGAGGTCACCTTCGACATCGACGCCAACGGAATCATGCACGTGTCCGCCAAGGACGAGGCGACGGGGCGCGAGCAGCGCATGACGGTGACGGGCGGCTCGGCGCTGCCCAAGGACGACATCAACCGCATGGTGCGGGAGGCCGAGGAGCACGCGGAGGAGGACCGCAAGCGGCGCGACGCCGCCGAGACCCGCAACCAGGCGGAGCAGCTCGTCTACCAGACGGAGCGGTTCCTGCGGGAGAACGAGGAGCGGGTTCCTGCGGAGACCCGAACCGAAGTGGAAGCGGCGGCCACGGAGTTGAAGGACCTGTTGAAGAACAGGGCCGACGACACGGCGGCGCTGCGCGCGGGCGCGGAGAAGCTGGCCTCGGTGAGTCAGCGGATGGGCCAGGCCATGTACGAGAGTTCTGGCGCGGGCGCCCAGGAGCAGGCGGCGCCGGGGTCCTCCCCCGACGAGGGCGTGGTCGACGCGGAGATCGTGGACGACGAGAAGCCGGGGGATGGCGCCGATAAGTAAGAGCCCGGCGGGTTAGGGATTCAGCCCGTCCGGCGTTTGAGGACGAACTTGGCGAAGCCGGCGATGGCGGCAGCCAAGGCCCCCGCGCCGAGCGGCCCGCGGCGGAGCCGCAAACGTCACAGTCGGGAAGGGGCGGGGTTGGGGATCAAGACCCTGTCTTCTCCCAACCCCGCCGCTCCGGACGAGCTCCCACCCTCCGCGGGTCCCGACTCCGATACACCACGTACGGCCGGAACAGATACTGCACCGGCGCGCTGAACATGTGCACGAGCCGTGTGAACGGGATCAGCGCGAACAGTGCCATGCCGACCACGGCGTGGATCTGGTACATGACCGGCACCCCCACCATCCGGTCCGTGTCCGGCTGCAGGGTGAACAGGCTGCGGGCCCAAGGCGCCATCGACTCACGGTAGTTGTAGCCCTCGCCCGACGCGTGCGTCAGCTTGGCCACCATGCCGAGCACGATCGCCGCGAACAGCACGAGATACATCAGCTTGTCGTTGGCGGTCGTCGCCCGGAACACCGGCGCGTTCGTACGCCGCCGGTAGAGCAGCAGCAGGATGCCGAGCACCAGCAGGATGCCCGCCGCCGTGCCGCCGTACAGCGAGAACAGGTGGTACGTGTGCTCGCTCACGCCCACCTTCTCCGTCCACGACTCCGGGATGAAGAGCCCCACCAGGTGTCCGACGAGCACGAACAGGATCCCGTAGTGGAACATCGGCGACGCGATGTTGAGCAGCTTCGACTCGTACACCTGCGAAGAGCGCGTCGTCCAGCCGAACTTGTCGTAGCGATAGCGCCACAGGAGGCCCGCCACGAGCAGGACGAAGGCCACGTACGGGATGACGCCCCACAGCAGCGTTCTCATCAGTGCTCCCCGATCAGTGCGAAGGGTTCAAGGCCGACGTCCTCGCGCGGGGGCCCGGACCTGGCCAGCGCCTGCGCCTCGGCCCGGTCCTTCGGCGAGGGGCCGGGCAGCGTCGCGCAGACCGCCTGGAGGACGGACGCGTAGGGCGTGCCGAAGTCGGTGAGGGCGAGCCGCAGCAGCTCAAGGCCCGGCCGGTGTTCCGCCAGGAGGACGGGGCCCGCGTGCGCGGAGAACTCCAGGACCGCGGGCAGGAAGTCCGGCAGCTCCTCGCCCGTGAACTCCATGCCGTGCTCGCGGTAGACCTCCTTGAAGCGGACCAGGGCCATTCCGCGCCGCCGCGTGTCACCGTCGCGCCACCAGCTCAGGTAGAGGCTGTGGCGGTTCTTGAAGTCGAAGACCTGGACGTAGTGCGCGGCCAGTTCGGAGGGGCCGGTCGCTTCCGCGTGGGCCAGGAAACTCCGCAACTCCGGTGCGGCGGCCGTCAGCTGCGGCAGCAGGCCACGGAACTCATCGTCCGGGTAGGACAGACAGTGCGCGGCTGCCTGGTAGAGCACGGCGTGGTCGCTCACAGGGTGTCCTTCTCGGTGGCGGATGGCTGCTCGTCGGCGGTCTGCCGGTCCCGCAGGGTGTGGAAGTTCTCGATGGTCACCAGAGGGAGCTGCTTGCGCCCCGAGTCCTGACCGAACGGGCCGTCCCCGCCCGCGCCCGGACCGCCCTCGAAGTCGAGGCTGCACGAGTCCGGCAGCGCGGACTCCTCCAGACGCTGAGCGTCACCGACCGCGGCGGTCGGGATGACGTAGCGGTCCTCGTACTTGGCGATGGCGAGCAGGCGGTACATCTCCTCGATCTCCTGGCCCGACATGCCCACGGCCTCGGCGACCGAACGGTCGGGCCTGTCCCCGAGGTTGATGGCCCGCATGTGGGCCCGCATCGCCGCCAGCTTCTCCAGGGAGGACCGCACCGGGCCCATGTCACCGGCAGTGAAGATCTCCGCCAGGTACTCGAGCGGAATGCGCAGGGTGTCGATCGCACCGAAGAGGTTGTCCAGGTCCTCGCCGTCGTGCCCGGTCTCGCTCAGTGCGTCCACGACCGGGGAGAGCGGCGGGATGTACCAGACCATCGGCATCGTCCGGTACTCCGGATGCAGCGGGAGAGCCACCTTGTACTTGCTGATCAGCGCGTGCACGGGGGAGCGGCGTGCCGCTTCGATCCAGTCGTGTGCGATCCCGGCCTTCTCCGCCTCGCGCCGCACCTCGGGGTCCTCCGGGTCGAGGAAGACCCCCAACTGGGCCTCGTAGAGCGCCTTGTCGTCCTGCACGGACGCCGCTTCCGTCACCTTGTCGGCGTCGTAGAGGATCACACCCAGATACCGCAGCCGCCCCACGCACGTCTCCGAGCAGACGGTGGGCAGACCCACCTCCAGGCGCGGGTAGCACATCGTGCACTTCTCGGCCTTGCCGGTGCGGTGGTTGAAGTACACCTTCTTGTACGGGCACCCCGTCACGCACTTGCGCCAGCCGCGGCAGCTGTCCTGGTCGACGAGGACGATGCCGTCCTCCTCGCGCTTGTACATCGCGCCCGATGGGCAGGACGCCACACACGCCGGGTTGAGGCAGTGCTCACAGATCCGCGGCAGGTAGAACATGAAGGTCTGCTCGAAGGCGAACTTCACCTTCTCGGCGGCCTTCTCGCGGGTCTTGGCCACCATCGGGTCGAGGTCGCCGTACTCGGTGGCGCCGCCCAGGTTGTCGTCCCAGTTCGAGGACCACTCGATCTTCATGGGCTTGCCGCTGATCAGCGAGCGCGGCTCGGCCACCGGGTAGTCGTCGCCGAGCGGGGCGTCGGTGAGGTTCTTGTACTCGTACGTCCAGGGCTCGTAGTAGTCCTTGATCTCCGGCAGCTTCGGGTTGGAGAAGATCTCCAGGAGAGCCTTGATGCGGCCGCCGTTCTTGAGCTTCAGGGCGCCCTTCTTGTTCAGCTCCCAGCCGCCGCGCCACTTCTCCTGGTCCTCGTAGCGGCGCGGATAACCCTGGCCGGGCCGGGTCTCGACGTTGTTGAACCAGACGTACTCCATGCCGTCCCGGTTGGTCCACGCCTGCTTGCAGGTGACGGAGCAGGTGTGGCATCCGATGCACTTGTCGAGGTTCATCACCATGGCGATCTGTGCCATAACGCGCATCAGTACTGAACCTCCTGGCTGCGGCGGCGGATGACCGTCACCTCGTCGCGCTGGTTGCCCGTCGGGCCCAGGTAGTTGAACGCCCACGACAACTGGGCGTAGCCGCCGATGAGATGGGACGGCTTGAGGATGAGGCGGGTCAGGGAGTTGTGGATGCCGCCGCGCTTGCCGGTGGTCTCCGTCTTGGGGACGTTGACCGTGCGTTCCTGCGCGTGGTGCATGTAGACCGTGCCGGCCGGCATCCGGTGCGAGACGACCGCGCGCGCCACCACGACGCCGTTGCGGTTGACCGCCTCGATCCAGTCGTTGTCCTTCACGCCGATCGCCTCGGCGTCCTGCGGCGACATCCAGATGCACTGCCCGCCGCGGGAGAGCGACAGCATGAAGAGGTTGTCCTGGTACTCGGAGTGGATGGACCACTTGTTGTGCGGGGTGAGATAGCGGACCGTCACCTCCTTCTCGCCGTCGGGGCCGAGCTGTGGCTCCCCGAACAGGCGGTTCATGTCCAGGGGCGGCCGGTAGACGGGCATCGCCTCGCCCAGCTCGTGGATCCAGTCGTGGTCGAGGAAGAAGTGCTGGCGTCCGGTGAGCGTGTGCCAGGGCTTGAGGTGCTCGGTGTTGAGCGTGAACGCCGTGTAGCGCCGCCCGCCCGCCTCGCTGCCCGACCACTCGGGCGAGGTGATCACGGGAACGGGCGCCGCCTGCGTGTCGGCGTACGTGATGCGCTTGCCCTCGTGCTCGGCGGCCAGGTGCGCCATCTCCTGGCCCGTGCGCTCCTCCAGGGTGTGGAAGCCCTGCGTGGCGAGGCGGCCGTTGGTCGTGCCGGACAGGGCGAGGATGGTGTTCGCCGCCTTCACCGCCGTGTCCAGGGCGGGGCGTCCGTCGGCGGGTCCGCCGCGTACGACGCCGTTGCGCTCACGCAGCTCGTCGACCTCCTGATCGGGCCGCAGGGCGATGCCCTTCGCCGGCAGGCCCAGGTTCTCCGCCAGGGGACCGAGCGCCGCGAACTTCGCGCCGATCGCCGTGTAGTCCCGCTCGACCACCGTCAGGCCCGGCATGGTCTTGCCCGGGATCGCCTCGCACTCGCCCTTGCGCCAGTCCAGGACGACACCGCCGGGTTGCGCCGTCTCGCCGGGGGTGTCGTGCTGGAGGGCGGTGGCGACGAGGTCCTTGCGGACGCCGAGATGGTCCACGGAGAGCTCGCTGAGCCGTTCCGCGATCGCCTTGAACGTGTCGAAGTCGGTGCGGGCCTGCCAGGGCGGGTCGACGGCCGGGGTGAAGGAGTGGACGTAGGGGTGCATGTCCGTGGAGGACAGGTCGTGCTTCTCGTACCAGGTCGCCGCGGGCAGGACCACGTCCGAGAGTAGCGTCGACGACGTCTGGCGGAAGTCAAGGGAGACGAGCAGGTCGAGCTTCCCCTCGGGTGCCTCGTCGTGCCAGGTCACCGTCGAGGGCCGCTCGTCCGGCGCAGCCTCCTCCGCCCGCAGCGAGGAGTGCGTGCCGAGCAGATGCTTGGTGAAGTACTCGGCGCCCTTGGCCGACGAGCCGAGCAGGTTGGCTCGCCACAGGGTCAGGACGCGCGGCCAGTTCTCGGGGGCGTCAGGGTCCTCGCAGGCGAAGTTGAGGGTGCCGGCCTTGAGCTCGTCGACGACATTGGCGACCGGGTCTCCGGAGGCCCCCGAAGTGTCGCCCAGATCAAGGGAGTTGCGGTCGAAGGTCGGATAGGAGGGCATCCAGCCGGTGCGCGCCGACAGGGCCAGGCAGTCGGCGCCCGTCATCCCCGCGAACCGTCCCTCGCCGAGCGGCGAGGCGAGCACGTCCGCCGCGAACTTGTCGTAGCGCCACTGGTCGGTGTTCAGGAACCAGTACGCGGCGCCGATCATCTGCCGCGGCGGCCTGCTCCAGTCGTTGGCGCTGGCCAGCGTCGCCCAGCCGGTCGCGGGGCGGCACTTCTCCTGCCCCACGTAGTGCGCCCAGCCGCCGCCGTTGCGGCCCTGGCAGCCGGTCAGCTGGAGCAGAGCCAGGAAGGCACGGTAGATCGTCTCGGAGTGGAACCAGTGGTTGGTCCCCGCCCCCATCAGGATCATGCAGCGCCCGCGCGACTTCTCGGCGGTCCGCGCGAACTCCCGCGCGATCTTCACCGCCTTCGCGGCAGGGACCGAGGTGTGCGCCTCCTGCCAGCCCGGGGTGCCAGGGGCGTCGGCGTCCTCGTACGACGTCGGCCACTCGCCCGGGAGGCCCTCGCGCCCGACGCCGTACTGCGCGAGCAGCAGGTCGAAGACCGTGGTGACCAGCGGTCCGTCCTGCCCGCCGAGCCGTGTCGCCGGAACCCCGCGACGGACGATCTCACCGCGCCCCTGGCCGTGCGTGCCGCCCTCGGTGTCGAAGCGGGGGAGCAGCACCTCGACGCCCGTCGCCACCTCGGAGTCGTGCAGGGTGAGCTGCGGCTTGATGTTGCCGAGCTCCAGATTCCACTTGCCCTTGCCGGAGTCGGTCCAGCGGAAGCCCAGCGAGCCGTTCGGGACGGCCGGTTGCCCGGTGTTCTCGTCCAGGACCGCCGTCTTCCAGTCGCCGCCCTCACCGCTCTGGCCGAGGTCGGTCGCGCGCAGGAACTTCGACGGGACGTAGGCGCCGTCGCGCTCGGTCAGCGTCACCAGGAACGGCAGGTCGGTGAACTTGCGCACGTAGTCCGTGAAGAAGTCCGTCTGCCGGTCGACGAAGAACTCCTTGAGGATGACGTGGCCCATCGCGATGGCGAGGGCGCCGTCCGTGCCGGGGTGCGGGTGCAGCCACTCGTCGGCGAACTTCGTGTTGTCCGCGTAGTCCGGGGACACGGCCACGACCTTCTGGCCGCGATAGCGCGCCTCGGCCATCCAGTGGGCGTCAGGGGTTCGCGTCACCGGGACGTTCGAGCCCCACATCATCAGATACGCCGCGTCCCACCAGTCACCCGACTCCGGTACGTCGGTCTGGTCGCCGAAGACCTGCGGTGAGGCGACCGGAAGGTCCGCGTACCAGTCGTAGAAGGACAGCATGGGAGCGCCGATCAGCGACATGAAACGGGCGCCCGCCGCGTGCGACACCATCGACATCGCGGGGATGGGGGAGAAGCCCGCGACCCGGTCGGGGCCGTGCGTCTTGATCGTGTGGACGTGCGCCGCCGCGATGATCTCGACGGCCTCGTCCCAGGTCGCCCGCACGAGGCCGCCCTTGCCGCGCGCCTGCTGGTATCTGCGGCGCCGCTCGGGGTCGCTCTGGATGTCGGCCCACGCGAGCACCGGGTCCTTGAGCCGGGACTTCGCCTCCCGGTACATCTCCAGGAGCACGCCCCGCAGGTACGGGTAGCGCACGCGGGTCGGCGAGTACGTGTACCAGGAGAACGCGGCGCCGCGCGGGCAGCCGCGGGGCTCGTACTCGGGCCGGTCCGGGCCGACGCTCGGATAGTCCGTCTGCTGGGTCTCCCAGGTGATGATGCCGTCCTTGACGTACACCTTCCAGCGGCAGGAGCCCGTGCAGTTCACGCCGTGCGTCGAGTTCACGACCTTGTCGTGGCTCCACCGGTCCCGGTAGAAGGCGTCCGCGTCCCGGCCGCCGACGAGTCCGATGCTGTGCAGGTCGGGGGCGGCGGTGCCGCGGCGGAAGAACTTTCCCGCACGCAGCAGCGCGGCGCCGGGCTCGGTCGTCTCTGTCACCCTGGAGCTCCCTAGGTCTGCCTTTCAACGAACCTAGGTGCGGGGTGACGGGGGCACACGGCGGCGACCGCCGTACGGGTTGCGGGGGCCCTCGGGGCATCGGGCGCTTACCTCTGAGGTAATCGACCCTCGATCGCGGTCCCGGCAGGGTGGTCTCACCGGAGCCGGTCCGGCGCACTCCGGACCGGATCCGGCCCTCTCTCCCTACCGCCGCTTGGAGGCAGCACCCCATGTCGACGTACTTCGCAAGCCCGCTCACCGCACTGGCCCGCACGAACGACGCGAAGACGATGCTGCGCCGCTTCCTCGCCCTCGACGCGGTCGTGACCGCCGGGAACGGCCTCGCGTATACGGCCGCCTCGGGCCCGCTCGGCCGTTTCCTCGGCGTCGACACGGGGCTCCTGCTCGCCCTGGGCGTCTTCCTCACGCTGTACGGCGTGGGCGTCGGCTACCTCGCGTCACGCAAGAGCCCGCCCACGCCTGCCGTCCAGGGGGTGATCGAGGCGAACGCGGCCTGGGCTGTGCTCAGTGTCGTCGCCTTGATCGCCCGGCTCTCGCCCACCACCGCGGGCACCGTGTGGATCCCGCTCCAGGCGCTGACCGTCGGGGGTTTCGCCGCCCTGCAGTACGCGGCGCTGCGGTCCCTGAAGGCGTAGGTGTGGCCTAGGCGCCCGACTGGAGGTACTTGACCGTCGCCGGATCGGCCGGGAGGAGCGTCTCGATGGCCAGTTCGGCGACGGTCACGTCCATGGGCGTGTTGAAGGTCGAGATCGACGAGATGAAGGACAGCAGATGTCCGTCGTGCTCGATGCGCAGCGGCAGCGCGAAGTACGGAACACCGCTCTGCGGCCCGTCGGCGTCGAACACGTCGACACCGGGGTCCTCCACCGGGTACGCCGCCACCTCCTCGTACACCGCACGCAGCGCGTCCGAACGCTGCAACGCGATCTGCCGCTCCATCTGGTGCAGCAGGTGCCCACGCCACTCACGCAGGTTGCGAATCCTGGGGGCGAGGCCCTCCGGGTGGAGCGTGAGCCGCATGGCGTTCAGCGGCGGCCGCAGGAGGTGCTCCGGGATGCCGTCGAGGATCATCGCGATGCCGCGGTTCGCGGCGACCACGTCGTACGCCGCGTCGACGACCAGGGCGGGGTAGGGCTCGTAGCCGCGCAGAAGCTGTTCGAGGCCCTCCCGGAGGGCGCCCATCGAGGGGTCGTCCATCGGGGTCTCCCGGAAGCGGGGCGCGTAACCGGCCGCCAGGAGAAGGGAGTTGCGATCCCGCACGGGTACGTCGAGGTGCTCGGCCAGGCGCAGCACGATCTCCTCGCTCGGGCGCGATCTGCCGGTCTCGATGAAACTGATGTGCCGCGCGGAGGAGTCGGCGCGCAGCGCCAGTTCCAGCTGGCTCACCTTGCGCCGCTCGCGCCAGCCGCGCAGCAGCGGACCGAACGCGTTCTCCTTGCTGACCACGGCAGTTGTCATACCCAGACAGTAATACCCAGACGGTAATCGAAGGCTTCCTGCCCGGTGGCTTGCCCAGAGCTGTGCGGGAAGGGGTGTGGCAGGGTGAGGGACACACGTCCGTACGCACTGAAAGGGGCGCGGCCATGTCACTCGAACCGCTGTCACAGAAGGACGTCGAGGAGCGGCTCGCGGAGCTGCCCGGCTGGTCGCTCACAGGCGACAAGATCACCCGATCTTTCCGGCTCGGCTCGCACTTCGCCGCGACCGCGATGGTCGTGCACATCGCGCAGATCCAGGAGGAGCTCGACCACCACTCCGAGCTGACGCTTGGCTACAACACGGTCACCCTGTCCGTGAACACGCACAGCGTGGGCGGCGCTCTCACCGTGCGCGACTTCGACCTCGCCGGCCGGGTCGAAGAGCTGGCCGTCGGGCACGGGGCGGTCTAGGCGCGGATGCTGGACTACGGCAAGGAAGCCGACCGCTACGACGCCTCGCGGGGCGGTGAGCCGCGCGCCGATGCCGCTGCCGCCGCCGTCCGTGGCCTGCTGCCGCCGGACGCCCGCACCCTCCTGGACGTCGCCTGCGGCACGGGCCTCGTCACCCGGAGCCTCGCCGGGGCGGGCCTGCGGGTGACCGGGGTCGACTCGGCGCACAACATGGCGCGCATGGCGTCGGGACGAATTCCGGGCGCCATCGTCCTGGGAGACAGTCGTCAACTCCCTTTCCCTGACGCCTCGTTCGATGCGGTGAGCGCGGTGTGGCTGCTCCATCTGCTCTCCGGCGCCGATGAGGCCGCGGCGGTCGTCGCCGAGTGCACCCGCGTGCTGCGGCCCGGCGGTGTGTTCGTCACGACCGTCGACAAGGCCGCCGCGCACGACGTGGGCAGCGACATCGACGCCGTCCTTGCCCCGCGCCCGGTGGGCCCCGCGGTCGACCGCGCCCAGGCGGTCGAGGCGTACGCGGCGGCACAGGGCCTGACCCCGGCCGGCGGGACCCGCTTCCGGGGCCACGGCCAGGGCCGCACCCCCCGCTCCACGATCGAGGACATCCGCCGGGGCTGGTTCACCCGCATCCCGCCCGACAGCCCCCTGGCCACCGAGCTCGCGAAGGGTCTCGCGTCCCTGCCGGACCAGGAGGCGCCGCGCCCCGACCCGAGATTCACGCTCACGTCGTTCCGGTGACGGCCTGCGTGGGTGCTGAGGTGGGGTGGTCTCCTGTGACGCGGTGGTCTCCTGTGGTGCCGTCGGGCAGAGTGTCCGCGATGTAGGCGTCGAGGTCGGGCAGCCGGGGCAGCTCGGGAGCGAGCAAGTGCCGTATCCAGGCGTCGCGTTCGTGAAGCAGCGGCGGCAACTCCCAGACGCAGCCGATCAGCGGCCGGTCCAGGAGCATGAAATGTGCCGGGTCCTGGTCGGGGCAGCCGAGCGCGGGCTGACCGGCGACGGCGACGCGGCAGTGCAGGACGTTGTCCCACACCCAGCTGTACGCGTTGAGGTAGGCCCCGCTGTCCCCGCCCCGGTGCAGCACGACGAACGTCGCGGGCGGCGTTCCGTCCGGCTCGGGAAGGAGCCGGGGCAGGATCTCGTACGCCGCCTTCTCGACGGCGGGATCGATGCCCGCCGGGTCGGCGGTGACGTGATAGCGCTTGACGCGGCGGCCCGCGACCTCGATGGGCGGCGGCGAGTGCAGCAGTTTCTCCTGGAAGGCCATGCCGGGCACGCTAGGCCGACTTCACTGACATCCTGTGTCAGTGAAGTCGTGTCAGTGAGTTCAGAGGATCCGCTGCCGCGGCTCGGATGGGATGGCCATGAAGGCGGACAGACTCGTCTCGATCATCCTGCTGCTGCAGACCAGGGGCCGGCTGACGGCTGCCCAGCTGGCCGACGAGCTGGAGGTGTCGGTCCGCACGGTCTACCGGGACGTCGAAGCGCTGCACACCGCGGGGATCCCGCTCTACGGGGACGCAGGCCACGCGGGCGGCTACCGGCTCCTGGACGGCTACCGCACCCGCCTCACCGGCCTGACCGCGCCGGAAGCGGGGGCGCTCTCCCTGGCGGGTGCGCCGGGCCCGGCCGCGGAGCTGGGCCTCGGCCCGGTCCTCGCCGCCGCCCAGCTCAAGGTGCGCGCCGCGCTCCCGGCGGAGCTGCGCCCGCACGCCGACCGGGTCGGCGCCCGCTTCCACCTGGACGCCCCGGGCTGGTACGCCTGCCCCGACGACGTACCCCACCTGACCGCGGTCGCCGCCGCGGTCTGGGACAGCCGGGTCCTGCACGTCCGCTACCGCCGCTGGCGGGCCCCCACGGAAGTGGAGCGCAGCCTGCGCCCGTACGGCCTGGTCCTGAAGGCGGGCCGCTGGTACGTGATAGCGGCGGCAACCGAGGCGGGCGAGCCGCGCACGTACAGAGTCGACCAGATACTCCAACTCACTGCCACTCACTCGCAGTTCGAGATCCCCTCGACCTTCGATCTGGCGGCGCACTGGACGTCGTACCAGGAGTCCTTCCACGCGCGGTTGCAGCAGGGCGAGGCGGTCGTACGCCTGGCGCCGCGCGCGGTGTCCCGCCTGACGGGCCCCGCGGCCCGCGCCGCTGAGGCGACGGGCCGGACCGAACCCGACGCTCCCGGCGGTGAGGGCTGGATCCGGGCGGTGCTGCCCATCGAGTCCGTGGACCACGCCCACGACGAGTTCCTCCGCCTGGGGGCGGACATCGAGGTGCTGGAGCCACCGGAACTGCGCGCGCGATTGGCGGCAACGGCTCGGAAGCTCCACTCCCGCTATTCCTGACCGGGCTGGCCCTCCGCCAGCCCTCCGTATTTGCCGAAACCGCAAGGTGAGTGGCCGGGAGTGGGACGGCGGCGCAGGCTGGAGACGGCTCGGACCCCAATCCATCGGACACGCGAAGGCGGCAGCAAAGATGGCCCACGACCACAAACACGGCCATGACCACAAGCACGGCCACGGCAGCGGCAACAAGCACGGTCACCACCACGAGGACATCGACTGGGCCACCATGGGCCCGATGCTGGAACGGAACGCGGAGCTCGCCGCCCCGCAGAACCGCGAGATCGCCGCGTGGCTGCGCACATGGCAGCCGGAGCCCGCCTTGATCGCGGACGTCGGCAGCGGCTCGGGGTCCATTTCCTTCCTCCTGGCGGAAATCTTCCCCAAGGCGGACGTCATCGCGGTGGACCCGGCGGATCCCCTCCTGGAGCGGGCGCGGGAGCGGGCGGCCAGGGAGAACCTGACGGACCGCTTCAGTACGTTGCGCGCGGAACTTCCCTACCAGATCAACGAGTTGCCACCCGCGGACCTCCTCTGGATCGGCAGGGCCCTGCACCACGTAGGAGACCAGGAGGGCGCACTGGCAGCCCTGGCGGACCGCCTCGCGCCGGGCGGTGCGATCGCCCTCCTGGAGGGCGGCCTTAACCAGCGCAGCCTGCCCCGCGACATCGGCTTCGGCCGTCCGGGCCTGCAGACCCGCTTCGACCTGGCGGACGACGAGTGGTTCACGCGGATGCGCGCTGACCTGCCGGGCGCGAAGGCGGTCACGGAGGACTGGCCCACGCTCCTCAAGGAGGCGGGCCTGCACCACGCGGGCACCCGCACTTTCCTCCTGGACCTGCCGGCCCCGGTCTCCGAGGCGGCCCGTGCCCAGATCATCTCCGAGCTCTCCCGCCGCCGGGACATGCACGAGGACACCCTCGCCCCCGACGACCTGACCACGGTCGACCGCCTCCTGGACGCAACCGACGAACAGAGCCTGCACCACAGGCCCGACGTGTTCCTGCTGTCGGCGCAGACGGTGCATGTGGGGGTCAAGGAATAGGCGGGCAGTGACCGGGGCGGGCGTACAGGGTGACGCGCCAGCCCCGGGCGCTCTCGGTGCCGCACTGCTCGAAGCGGTCCTTCAGGACGTCACGCTTCACGGTCTCCTGCTCGATCAGGTCTCCGGGATCACGCGAGGGGTCAGTGACGAAGACGATCCGGCGCTGCCCGAGCATCCGGGCGCGGATGACATCGGCGGGCGCCTCTGTGCCGTACAGGGTGTGTGAAGCGGCCGGACTCCGTTCGAGGGCGAGGTCGTCCAGCCCCGCGACAGCCTGCGGGTGCGGAAGAGACCAGACCCGGCGTCGCAGCGGCATGTACAGCACGGCGTCGCCCTCCCTGCTTACGTCTTGAATGGCCTGGGTGACGGCTTTCGTGTCGTCGAGACGGCTCTCCGGGGTATGCACATGCATGCTGACGGGCACCAGCGCGATCACGGCGCCGAAACCGGCCACCACGACGACGGCGCAGCGCGCACGTCCGCCGCGTGCGAACCGGTCGACGAGTGCGCCGACGAGCAACGCGAGCCCGGCCAGGCCGTACAGGACGTAGCGATCCATGTAGAGAGGCTTGACCGGTGCGATGAGCAGCAGCGTGAGAGTGGGGGCGACGAGCAGAGCCAGGGCTAGCCGACGCAACCCGATCGGCTGTCCCGCATTCCTCGGCTGTCTGCCCAGCAGCGCGGCACAGACAGCCCCGGCCACGCACATACCGGCGGCGCCCGCGTAGACGCCCAGGTCGATGTGCAGCCACCCCACCTGGTCTTTCTGCCGCTGGCTCAGCACGGCGAGCGGCGCAAGGCCCGTGACCACGACCGCCGCCGCAAGGGCGAATCGCCGACGTGCGGCCCTTGGCAACGCCAGTGCGTGCGCGGGCAGCGCGAACACCGCGAACTCGTGCAGCAGACACGTCACCAGCAGCAGGGCGGCGTACCAGCACCACAGGCGGCGTGCCCGACGCGGGGCGGCCGAGACCGCGCGTACCAGCATGTACGTAGCCCATACGACCATCGCGCAGACCATCGCGTACGAGCGCCCCTCCTGCGCGAATCGCTGGATCGACGGCACGAGCGCGAACGCGACTCCGGCCGGCAGACCCGTACACGGACCGGCCAGGTGGCGCCCGATCAGCGCCACACCGGCGGCGGCCGCACTCATGGCGAGGACGGACGGGACGCGCATGACGAGCAACGGGTCCGCCCCGCCGAACAGTTCGCACATGTGGAAGAGACCGAACGACAGCACGTAGTAGAGCCCGTGGACGGCGTCCGCGTTCCCCAGGGTGTGCCACAGGTCGGAGAACCCGCGGTTCGCCATGTCGTAGGTGACGGCTTCATCCCGCCACATGTGGCCGCCCCGGCGTACGCCCCAGAGGCCGAGAGCGAGGGCGAGCAGCGCACCTGGCAGGACGGCGGACAACAACCGAGCCCGGCCCCTGAGGCGAAGAGCACGTTCGGCATCGTGCGCGGATGTCCGCGACGGCGGCGGAGGAACGGGCTGTGTGGCGGTGGCGATGGCGGGCTCCCCGTGCGAGTGCGTCGGCTGTTCACGGGCCCAAGGGCGGGCGCGCAAAGCCGAGTTCAGCGGCGTGAGGATTGATGGGCAGCCCTGTTCCGCCGGGCCAATCAATTGCTAACGTGGTCCCGGATCTTGACCAGAGGGGGCTGGGAGGGGCTGGCGGGAAATGGGGCGTCGGGAAAAGCCACTGGAGCCGACGGCGGGCCCCGTGCAGCGCTTCGCGCACGAACTCCGCAAGCTCCGTGGTGACGCGGGTGGCCCCACGTACCGGGCGATGGCGCAGCGCGTGCCCTATTCGGCGCCGACGCTCTCCGCGGCGGCCGCGGGGGAACGGTTGCCGACGCTGCCCGTGCTGCTCGCCTATGTTTCCGCGTGCGACGGTGACCCGGAGGCATGGGAGCGACGCTGGTACGAGACGGTCGCCGAGGACGCCGAACGGGACGTGGACGAGGGCGAGTCCCCCTATCCGGGTCTCACCAGATTCGGCACCGACGACCAAGCCCGCTTCCACGGCCGCGGCGATCTCGTGGAGCAGTTGGTGCGGCTCGTTTCCCAGCGGCGCCTCACGGCGGTGATCGGCGCCTCCGGCAGCGGCAAGTCGTCGCTGTTGCGGGCCGGACTCATACCGGCGCTGCGGAAGTCCACCGGCGCATGGCGCCCCGCCGCGATCCGGGTCCTCACCCCGGGAGACCGGCCTGCCCGTAGGCATCAGAGCCTTCTGACGCCCACCGACCGTGACGGTGACACCCTTCTCGTGGTCGATCAGTTCGAGGAGGTCTTCTCGCTCTGTCACGACCCCGCGGAACGTATGCGGTTCCTGGACGGATTGCTGGAGGCGAGCGCTCCTGGCAGCCGCCTGCGGGCGCTGGTCGCCCTGCGGGCGGACTTCTACGGCCGCTGCGCGGAACACGGGGCGCTGGCCGACGCGATAGGAGACGCCAGCCTCTTGGTCGGCCCCATGTCGCCGGGCCGACTGCGTGAAGCCGTCGTCAGACCCGCGGCTGCCGAACGGCTGGTGGTGGAGAAATCGTTGACCGCCCGGATCGTGGCCGACGTGGCAGGGGAGCCAGGCGGTCTTCCGCTCATGGCGCACGCGCTGCGCGAAGTGTGGCGGCGGCGCAGCGGCAAGACGCTGACGGAGGCGGCCTACGAAGCGATCGGCGGTGTGAGAGGTGCCATCGCGCACACCGCGGAGAACGTCTTCGGGCAACTGACGGAGGCGCAGGCGGCGACGGCGCGCCGACTGCTCCTGAGACTGGTCGCACCGGGCAACGGCACGCAGGACACCCGCCGTCCCGTGGACCGTGCCGAACTGCCGCCCGACTGCGACGACGTGCTGGAACGACTGGTTGCCGCGCGGCTGCTCACCATCGACGGCTCGACGGTGGACCTCGCACATGAGGCCTTGATCAGCGCGTGGCCGAGACTGCGGGCGTGGGTGGATGCCGACCGGGACCGGCTGCGGCTGCACCGGGCACTGACCGAGGCGGCGGTGACGTGGGAGGACCTCGGGCGGGATCCGGGGGCGGTGTACCGGGGGACGCGCCTCCAGACGGCCCGGGAGATATTCGGTGAGCACCCCGCGGTGGGTGAACTCAGCTCGCTGGAAGCCGATTTCCTCAAGGCCGGCGTCGCAGCGCACGAGGCGGGAGCACGGGCCGCGGCCCGCGCGGCTCGGCGTACCCGCGCCCTGTTGTCCGGCCTTGCCGTGCTGCTCTGCCTCGCCGTGGTGGCGGGCGTCGCCGCCTGGCAGCAGAACCGGAACGGGGAGCGGCAGCGGGCGGAAGCTGAGGCGCGCCGAATCGTCGGCGTCGCGCAGACGCTGCGGCTCTCGGATCCGGAGACCGCGATGCGGCTGAGCCTGGCGGCTTGGCGGGTGGCGGACCTCCCGGAGACGCGAGAGGCGGTGCGTTCCGCGGGGGCCTGGCAGGAACAGGATGCGTTCTCCGATCCAGACGACGGCACCGCACCGAACGCGCCGTTCCAATTGAGCTCGGACGGCCGCACACTGACGGCCATCGACCGTGACCGCGTGGTGCGGTGGGACGTGAGCGGACAACGTCGTATCGGCACGTACAAGGTGCCGGGAGCCCACGAGAACGGCATGGGTGTCAGCGCCGACGGACGCCTGTTCGCCCGGCACAGCAAGCGTGGCGTACTCGTGTGGGACCTGCGCAGGGGCCGCGCCGCGGGCCCTCGCTTCGGTACGGGCGAGTGGCGGGACACGGACGGCTGGTTCGGCCCGAGCGGCCGGACGTTCATCCTTCGCACAGGGGTGCGTGACGGGGCCACGGTCCAGGTATGGGACGTACGAGGGCACAAGCTGCTCGACCAGGTCCGCGGCAGGGCCACGGACAGCCCGGCACCCGCGCTCAGTCCGGACGACCGACTGCTGGCGACCTGCTCGGAGACCGGCGCCCGTCTCTCTGTTCGCGACGTCGCGAAGGGACGAGAGCTTCGGAGCACTTGGCCGCGTGAGGTGGACGAGCAGGTGTGCGGTGCCCCGGAGCTGACGTTCACACCGGACAGTGAGGCACTGGCCTTCTCGACGGCTGACGGCGTCCGGACCTGGGAGCCGCGGACCGGCCGGGAACGTCCGCGGATCGATCTCCCTTCCGAGGGGAGCCTGGCTTTCGCCGAGGACGGCGCAACGGTGGCAGTCCTCGCCGGCGGGGAGATCACGCTGCGGCGGACAGAGACGCCCGGCAGGCCGCTGCTCCGCTACTCCGTGCGAGACCGTGCGGCCTCCGGCGTGCGGCTTGACGTGGCGAAGGGAGTGATCCGCTACCAGGCCAACGACGACGTCGTACGAACCCTCGACATCCGTGCGGCCCTGTCGGCGCGCCGGTCGGAGCAGCCCCTGGTTGCGGCACGCTTCAGCCCGGATGGGCGAACCCTCGCGACCGTCGAACGGCACGCCGACAAGGCGGAGTTCAGGCTGCGTGACACGCGGAACGGTGTCGTGTCACGGCCGTTGCCCGGTCCGCTGTGCGCGGACTGCGGGGAGCCGCCGTGGGCGTTCTCGCCGGACGGGCAGAACCTCGCATACGCCTTCGTGGGGGAGAGGGACACCGTCGTCCGGCAGTGGGACATCGGGCGGGGCAGGGAGTCGGCCCGCGCGACGGTGCCGTTGTCGGTCGAGGGTCTCGTGGTTCCGGCGAACGGCGGGGGAGTGGTCGCTGTGGGCACGCCGTCGGGTGCGCGGGACAACGACAACTGGGAGATCGAGGTCTGGAAGGTCGGCGGAGACACCCGCAGGAAGGTGCTGAGCAGGCCGACCGGCGGACTCTCGGGGACGCTGTCTCCCGACGGGCGCTCCGTGCTCACCTGGGACGGTGTACTGACCGACCTCGCGACGGGGCGGTCCACACGGGCGGTGACCGGCGAGGACCTGTTGGATGCCGCCGCCTACAGTCCTGACGGCCGCTACCTCGCCGTGGCCGACGAGGACGGCAGACTCACGCTGTGGGACGCCCGTGGCATTCGCGTACTCGGCGTACTCTCCGCGGGCTCGTACGACTGGGCAGATGACGACGAGCCACTCGTCTCGGCCCTGACCTTCTCCGAGGACGGCCGCTACTTCGCTGCGGGCGGGGCGGACGGTGCCATACGCGTGTGGGAGACCGACACCCCGCGCCTCGCGGGCACCGAGTACCCCGGCATCGACGGACCCGTCCTGGCACTCGGCTTCGCGGGGGACGAGCTCCGGGTGGCGACCGCGCACATTCCCGCTCGCTCGATACAGCTTGCGGCGGACCGCGCCGCGGACATCGTGTGTGACCGCGCCCGGGGCGGCCTCAGTAAGGCGCAGTGGCGTACGTACCTGCCAACTACCAAGTATGAGGACACCTGTTGAGGGGTAGTCGACCCGGTCGTTCGTCGCGCCCGCGGACGCTGGGACGACCACGGGGCGCCCTCGCCCGGCGTGGACCGGACGGGGACGCCCCAGAGTGACTTCGCCGCAGCGCGGTCGCAGCCTCAGGCCACGTCGAACGACGCCGGGTCCGGGCCCAGGCGGCGGTCCTCGTTCAAGGCGCTGATCGCCGCCATGTCCTCGGGGTCCAGTTCGAAGTCGAAGACGTCGATGTTCTCCTTGATCCGGGACGGGGTCACGGACTTGGGGATCACTACGTTGCCCAACTGGATGTGCCAGCGCAGGACGACCTGGGCCGGTGTGCGGCCGTGCTTCTGGGCGATGGCGATGATCGCCGGGACCTCGAGGAGGCCCTTGCCCTGGCCGAGCGGGGACCAGGCCTCCGTGGCGATGCCCTGTTCCGCGTGGAACTCGCGGAGGGCGTGCTGCTGGAGGTGCGGGTGGAGCTCGATCTGGTTGACCGCCGGGACGACGGACGTCTCGGCGAGAAGCTTCTCCAGGTGCTCGGGCAGGAAGTTCGAGACGCCGATGGACTTCGCGCGGCCGTCGGCCTGGATCTTCTCGAAGGCCTTGTACGTGTCCACGGCGAGGCCCTTGGAGGGCAGCGGCCAGTGGATCAGGTACAGGTCCACGTAATCGAGGCCGAGCTTCTCCAGGGACGTGTCGAAGGCCCGCAGCGTGGAGTCGTATCCCTGGTCGGTGTTCCAGAGCTTCGTCGTGACGAAGAGCTCCTCGCGGGCGATGCCCGAAGCGGCGATGGCCTTGCCGGTGCCCTCTTCGTTGCCGTAGACGGCAGCGGTGTCGATGCTGCGGTACCCGGCCTCCAGCGCCGTCGCGACGGCCGCCTGGGCCTCGTCGTCCGGGACCTGCCAGACGCCGAAACCGAGCTGCGGCATCTCGACGCCGTTGTTCAGGATGATCGGGGGGACCTTGCTCACGAGCTCTCGATCCTTAAGTCGTCGGGTGGTACTCCCATGGTCAACGATCACGTGCGGTGCCGCATTCCTTGACCACTCCCATAGGCACGACTCTATTGCACATCTTTGAACGCGGAATACTTATGTGAACGACTGGTAAATGCTCGGATGCCCTGTGGCTAAGTCGCCGTCGTGCCCAGATATGCGTCCCTTACCCGGGGGTCCGCGCGTACCTCGGCCGCCGTGCCCTCGGCCAGGACATGGCCCAAGTCGAGGACGACCACGCGGGCGCAGAGCTCCATCACGAAGGCGACGTTGTGCTCCACGAGGAGCACGGCGCAGTTCTCCTCGTCCGCGAGGTGCCGGATGACCGCCGACAGCTGGGCGCGTTCGTCGGCCGTCATGCCGGAGGCGGGCTCGTCCAGGAGCAGCACCCTGGGCGGGTCCGCCACCGCGCGTGCCAGTTCCACCATGCGGGCCCGGCCGACGGGCAGCGCGCCCGCGTAGTGGTCCGACAGGGCCTCAAGTCCGCACTCCCGAAGGACAGTTGAGGTGCGCGCGCGTCGTTCGTTCTCGTGCCTGCGGCGGGTGGGCGCCGCCAGCAGATCCGCGGCGAACCCACCACCGCCCCCGCGCCACTCCTGCGCGACCAGGAGATTGTCACCGACCGTGAGCTGCCCGAAGAGCTGCTGGCGCTGGAAGGTGCGGCGCATGCCGTGGCGGGCGCGCCAGACGGGGGAGCGGCGGGTGACGTCGGCACCGTCGAGCAGGACGCGCCCCTGGTCGGGGCGGCGGATGCCGGAGACGACGTCGAACAGGGTGGTCTTGCCTGCTCCGTTGGGGCCGATGAGGCCGCAGACCTCGCCGGGGAGAAGGCTCAGGTCCACGTCGGTGAGGGCGTGGATGCCGCCGAAGCGGACGCCGATTCCGGCAGCTTCGAGTACGCGCTCGCTCATGGCCTGCCCACTCCTTCGGTGCGGTCCCGCGCGGCTATGCCCAGATAGGCCTCGGTCAGCTGGTCCGCCCGTACCTCGGAGCGCGGGCCGCACCAGGAGACCCGGCCCTGTGCGAGATAGGCGACGGTGTCGGCGACGCCGAGGATCTCGGCCGCCTTCTCCTCGACGAGGAGCAACCCCGTACCGGAGTCCCGGAGTTCGGCGAGCAGCCGGAAGACTTCCTCGACGACGCGGGGGGCGAGGCCGAGGGACGGCTCGTCCGCGATCAGCACCTTGGGCGGGTGCTGGAGGAGGGGCGCGAGGGCGAGCATCTGCTGTTCTCCTCCGGAGAGGGATCCCGCGGTGACCTTCCGCCGTGCGGCGAGGCCGGGGAAGCGGTCGTAGACGGCGTCGCGTGCGTGCCCCTCCTTCAGGTGCAGGGTGAGGTTCTCTTCGATGGTGAGGGCGGGGAAGATGCCGCGGCCCTCGGGGGCGAGGACGACTCCCGCACGGGAGCGGTGGATGGGGCCGGTGCGGGTGGCGTCCGCCCCGGCGACGTGGATCTCGCCCCTGGTGGGGGCGAGGAGTCCGGCGGCGGCCTTGCACGTCGTGGACTTGCCCGCGCCATTGGGTCCTAGGAGGGCGACGATCTCGCCGGGGTGGACGGTGAGGGTCACTCCGTGGAGGACGGGGGTGCCGTCGTATCCGGCGTGGATGTCGTGGAGGGCGAGGGAAGGCGGGTTTCCTTCCCCAAGCCCGCCCCTTCCCGAAACCGGCTCCGCCGCCGCGGGTGACCGCCGATCGTCGGCCCCGCCGACGGGCAGACGTGCATCACCGGCTCCGCCGCGCTCGTCCTCAAACGCCGGACGGGCTGAAGCCTTCGCCACCCGCTGCCGATGCACCCGCACGGACACCGCCGCGCAGTACCCGTCCGGATCATTGGCCAAAGCCAACCCCGCCAACCCGAACAGGATCACCGGCAGCTGCACCGACTCCGTCACGTAGTCGGCGATCAGGTGCGGCATGATCGCGAAGACCAGCCCCGCCACCACCGCGAACTGCGGCCTCCGCACTCCCGCGGCCACCACCACCGCCAGCCACACGAGGCCCGTCATCGCGGTGAAGTCCGTGGCAGTGATGCGGGTGTTGTACGACGCGTACATCACGCCACCGAAACCGGCGAGCCCGGCCGACAGCGTGAACAGGAGCAGCTTCGTCCGGACCACCGAGACCCCGGAGGCCATCGCCGCCGCGGGAGCGGACCGCACCGCCAGCATGGCCCGCCCCGTCGCCGACCCCCGCAGCGCGCTGAGCGCGGCCACGGCCACCGCGACGAGGACGACCATCGCCACGCCCATCGCCCGGTCATCGCTCAGATCGACGGGGCCGAAGACGGCACGCGGGATCTCCCACCCGGTGTCGCCATTCCTCAACCACCCCATCTGGAAGAGGACTTGGTCGGCGAGGAAGGCCAGCGCGAGCGTGGCGAGCGCCAGTGACCGGCCGCCGAGGCGCAGCGCGGGCAGCGCGACGAGGGCGCCGAGCACGGCCGCACCGCACGTCCCCACGAGAGCCGCGGCGATGAACGGCCACCCATGGCTCATCAGCAGTCCCGCCACGAGCGCCGCGCCCGTCACGAATGTCGCCTGGGCCAGGGACACCATCGCGCCGAGGCCCGTCACCACGGTGAAGGAGACGAAGACCAGGGAGATCGCCAGGCCCTGAGCGAGGATCCCGCTCCAGAAGGGGGTGGTGACCGTGTAGAAGGAGAGCGCGAGCAGTACGCCCCCGGCGGCCCACGGCCCCCAGCGCCGCATCCACGACTTCCCCGCGAGATAGTCGATCGGCGGCGCGTCCACCGCCGCCGTGCCCGCCGTCCGCTGCCGCCGTGCCATGAGGAGCAGCCCGGCGAAGAGGATCAGGAAGGGGACCGCCGTGCGGAAACCGGTGATCTTCTCCGCGAAATCCGCGTACCCGGCCACCAGGTTCTGCAGGACACCCAGGCCGAGCCCGCCCGCGAAGGCCAGCGGGATCGACATGAAGCGCCCGAGCACGGCGGCCGTGGCCGACACGAACAGGAAGAGGGTGAAGTCGTGCGAGGAAAGGCCGAGCAGCGGTGTCGCGAGGACGCCCGCCAGGCCCGCGAGCCCCGACGACAGCATCCACGCCACCGAGGAGAGCCGGTCCGCGCTCATGCCCCGCAGCTCCACCAGCGAGCGGTTGTCCACCGCGGCCCGCAGCCGGAGCCCCAGCGGTGTGTGCCGCATCAGGACCCACAGGCCGATCGCGACGACGGCCGTCGCCACCCAGGTGATCAGCTGGTCGGAGTCGATGCCGACGCCGTCCATGAGCTGCCAGTTCTTGGCGGGGCTGGGCCCCACGCCCGGCAGACCGAACTGGTTCTCGGCCGGCTTGACGGACGCCCCCGCGTCCTCCAAGAGCTCCACCACCCACAGGCCGAGCGCGGGCAGCGCGACGAGCAGGCCGATCGTCGCCACGATCTGCGCGGTCTCGCCCACCCTCGCCAGTTTCCGGAACATGAGCCGGTCGAGTCCCCAGCCGAGCGCGGGCGCCACGACGCAGACGAGGAGCAGGGCCGTCGGCAGGGCGGGCCAGCCGAAGCCGGAGTGGAGTTCGTAGAAGGCGAGCGCGCAGAGGTAGGCGGTCGCGCCGTGCGCGAAGTTGAAGAGCCCGGAGGCGGAGTAGGACAGGACGAGGCCCGTCGCGAGCAGCGCGTACAGGGCGCCGGAGACGAGACCGCTCAGCACGAATCCCAGCAGATCAGACATGGGTGCCGTCCCCTTCTGATGGAAAATCCGCTACTTGAAGGGGATGGGTTCGTAGCACTTGAAGGGCGCGGACACCGAGTACTTCCCGCCCTTCAGCTGCACGAGGGCGCCACAGCCGAACGACTCCTTCTGCCCCTTGGGCAGACTGCGGTCGCCGACCATCGTGTCCTGGTCGGAGAATCCGTTCGCCGCCTGCTGGAAGGAGTCGGTGGTCAGGTCCTTGCCGGCCTTCTCGGCGATGGCGAGGAAGAGGTCGGCCGACATGTAGCCGGTCATCATGTGCATGTTGAGCGGCACGTCCTCGCCCGCGGTCTTCCTGATGTCCGCCTTGAACTGCTTCATCGCCGCCGTGTTCTGCTCGAACGGCTGGAAGGCGAGCAGGATGTGCACGCCGTCGAGTGCCTTCCTCGTCGCGCTCTTGGCGAGGAGGCCGGGGTCGTAGTCGGTCGGGTCGGTGATCACGCCCTTGAAGCCGGAGCGCTTGACCGCCGTGAACAGGCCGATGTTGTACGGGGTCTGCATCACGGAGACGACCACGTCCGGCGCCTTGCCGCCGTCCGAGCGCAGGATCTCCTTGGTGTACGCCGACCAGTCGCTCGGCACGGAGGTCGCGGGCACGGTCGACTTGGCGTACGTCACCTTGTAACCGGCCGCCGCGAAGCTCTGCTTGTAGGTGCGGATGGCGAAGGTGCCCGCGTCGTTGTCGTTGGCGAGGATGGCCACGGACCTGCCCTTCGAGCCGTCCGTCACCTTCTTCAGGCCCTCGGGCCAGCTCTGGGTGATGGTGCCACCCGGCATCGGGACCATGCAGCCGCCGTAGCCGTACATGTAACTCGGCCCGCAGAAGGGCGGGATGGTGCCCCAGCCGAAGGTCGGCACCTTCTGCTTCTGGAGGAAGTCGGCACCGGAGAAGGTCACCGAGCTCATCGGTGAGATCGCGAACACCTTGTCCTGCTGGACGAGTTTGCGCGCCGCCGCGAGGTTCTTGCCCGGGTCCTGGCCGTCGTCCTCGGCGCCCAGGTAGTCGATCTTCCGTCCGTGCACGCCGCCTTCGGCGTTCACGCGGTCGAAGCGGGCCTTGGCGCCGAGGTCGGTGTCCTTCTTGCTGTAACCGCTCGCGGTCGTCATGGAGACGATGCCGCCGACCTTGATGGAGTCGGCGCTCACGCCGCGTACGGAGCCGCCTGTCTTGTCGCCACCGCTCGAATCACTGCTGTTGGAGGCGGAGTTGCAGGCAGTGGCGAGCAGCAGTGCGGCCACGGTGGCGGTGATGGTGCGGATCGATCGCGACACGAGTCGAGCCCCCTCCGTCGAAGTGGGGCTGATTCTGTGCGGGACCTGATGAACCGTCAATAACCACCGCGGCATTAAATGATGGCCCGTCAGATGCAGAGTTTCGGGTGGATGGGCGGGAAAGATCCGCCGCGAAGCGGCGGCCTTGAAGCAGCGCAAGTCAAGCGCGGTAAAGGGCCTCGACCTCAGCCGTGTATGCAGTCTCGATCGCCTTGCGCTTGAGCTTCAGCGAGGGCGTGAGCAGCCCGTGCTCCTCGGTGAACTGGTGGGCCAGTATCCGGAACGTACGGATCGACTCGGCCTGGGAGACGAGGGTGTTGGCGGCCACCACGGCGCGGCGCACCTCGGTCTCCAGGTCCGGGTCGCGCACCAGGTCGGTCGGGGACATCGGCGGCTTGCGGCGCATGTTCAGCCAGTGCTCGACGGCCTCGCCGTCCAGCGTGACGAGCGCCGCGATGTACGGGCGGTCGTTGCCGACGACGATGCACTGCGCGACCAGCGGATGGTCGCGCACCCGCTCCTCCAGCTGCCCCGGCGAGACGCTCTTGCCGCCGGACGTCACCAGGATCTCCTTCTTGCGCCCGGTGATCGTGAGGTAGCCGTCCTCGTCAAGGGCGCCCAGGTCGCCGGTGGCGAGCCAGCCGTCGTGCAGGGTCGCGTCGGTGGCCTTGGGGTCGTTGAGATAGCCCTGGAAGACGTTGTCGCCGTTCAGCCAGACCTCGCCGTCCTCCGCGATGTAGACGGTGGTGCCGGGGATGGCCTGACCGACCGTGCCGTAGCGGGTGCGCTCGGGAGGGTTGGCGGTGGCGGCGGCGGTCGACTCGGTCAGGCCGTAGCCCTCGTAGATCTCGACGCCCGCGCCCGCGAAGAACAGGCCGAGGCGCCGGTCCATCCCGGAGCCGCCCGACATCGCGTGCCGGACGCGACCGCCCATCGCGTCGCGCACCTTGGCGTAGACGAGCTTCTCGAAGAGCGAGTGCTGCATGCGCAGGGCTGCCGAGGGGCCTGGACCGGTGCCGAACGCCCTGGCCTCCATCGCGTCGGCGTACCGCACGGCGCACTCCACGGCCTTGTCGAAGGGACCGGTCTTGCCGTCCTTCTCGGCCTTGCGCCGTGCCGCGTTGAAGACCTTCTCGAAGATGTACGGCACGGCCAGGATGAACGACGGGCGGAACGCGGCCAGGTCAGGGATGAGCGCCGCCGCGTTCAGGCTCGGCTGATGGCCCAGCTTGACCCCGCCGCGGACCGCCGCGACCTGCACCATGCGCCCGAAGACGTGCGCGAGCGGCAGGAAGAGCAGCGTTGTCGCCTCGTCGCCGCGCCGGGAGTGGAATACCGGCTCCCAGCGCTGGATGACCGTGTCCGCCTCGAACATGAAGTTCGCGTGGGAGATCAGACAGCCCTTGGGGCGGCCCGTGGTGCCCGAGGTGTAGATGATCGTGGCGATCGAGTCGGGGGTGACGGCACGGCGGTGGCGGTTGACCACCTCGTCGTCGACGTCCTGGCCCGCCCGGTACAGCTCCTCCACGGCGTCGGCGTCCAGCTGCCACAGCCTGCGGAGCTGCGGCAGCCGGTCGATCACCGAGCCGATCGTCATCGCATGGTCCTCGTGCTCGACCATGGCGGCCGACACCTGCGCGTCGTGCAGCATCCAGAAGACCTGCTCGGCGGAGGACGTGGGGTAGACCGGCACCACCTGGGCGCCGACCGACCAGAGCGCGTAGTCGAAGAGCGTCCACTCATAGCGGGTGCGGCACATGATGGCGACCCGGTCACCGAAGCGCACGCCCTGGGCGAGCAGCCCCTTGGCGAGCGACATCACCTGGTCGCGGAACTCCGCCGACGTGACGTCACGCCACTCGCCGTCGGTCTTGCGGCCGAAGGCGACGTGGAGCGGATCCTCAAGGGCATGGTCGAACACGACGTCGGCAAGGCCGCCCACCGGCGGCGCCGACGCCATCGGAGGGTTCGTGAACTCGCGCAATGATGCTCCTTGTGGCGCTCCGCACAGCGCCGGTGACGGTACCCCACAGCGCAGCCCGGCGGGAGAGGGTCGACCGACCCGTCGGTACGTACCATTCACGCTGGTCACACGGGTAAATCCGGCCACAAGGGGAGAGGCGGGACAGAATACTTACGGTTGAGTAAGTTTCGGTGGCGTAATCTCCACCGAATCTGTACGCAGCGGTTACGGCTGTGGCTGCGCCGCGGTGACTTGCTCGGCGGCTGCCGGAATTTTCGCTTCCGGCGCCGAGCGCGCGGACCGCACCATGACGAGAACCGCCGCGCCCGCCGCCAGACCCACCACGCCCGCGACGATCGCGGCCGCGTTCAGGCCGGAGGCGAACGCCGACCGCACGGCGTGCTCGGAGAACGTGCCGCCCACCGCCGACGCGCCGCCGCCCGCGACGGTGTGCGCCGCGTCGTGGCCGAGCGAGTCCTGCATCCGCGAGGTCAGCACGGTGCCGAAGACGGCCACGCCGACCGCGTACCCGAGCTGGCGGAACGTGTTGACCGCGCCGCCCGCCATCCCCGCGTTCGCTGGCGGCACCGCCGCCAGGGCCGCGCCTCCCAGGGCGGGCGAGACCAGGCCGGTGCCGACACCCGCGAGCGTCAGCCCGGGGATGAGCGCGCCCCAGGACGACCCGGCGTCGAGAACCGCCAGGGCGAGTCCGCCGCCCCCGATCAGAAGCAGGCCCACGCCGATGGTCAGGCGTGCGGGCACCCCGTGCAGCAGCCTCCCGCCGATCGCGGCCACGACGAACGAGGTCGCGGCGAGCGGCAGCATGACGAGGCTGCCGGTCACCGGGCTCATGCCGAGCACGGTCTGCAGCCAGATCGAGAGGTAGGGCATCAGGCCGAACGCCGCCGCGTTGTAGCCGATCGCGCCGACCAGGACGCCCGTGAACGCCGGCACGCGCAGCAGCCGCAGGTCGATCAGCGGGTGCGCCACCCGGCGTTCGACGGCCACGAACGCGACGAGCGCGAGCAGCGAGACCGCGAGGGTCGCCATGGTGGGCCCGGACGTCCAGCCCTCCGACCCGGCCCGCACCACCCCGTACGTCAGCGCGCCCGCGAACAGCGCGAACGTCACCGTGCCCGCCCAGTCGACCCGGCGGCCCGCCTGGCCCTTGGACTCCGGCACCACGCGCAGCGTCAGCCACATCGAGGCGACGCTCACCGGCAGGTTCACGAAGAAGATCCACCGCCAGCCGGGCCCCTCGGTGAGCAGTCCGCCGACGATCGGCCCGAGCGCCGCCGCGGCCCCGCTGACCGCGCCCCAGACGCCGAGCGCCACCGACCGGTCCCGCCCCTGGTAGGCGGCCCCGAGCAGCGGCAGCGTCGTCGCGAACATCGCGGCCGCCCCCAGGCCCTGCCAGGCGCGGGCGGCCACCAGGACCTCCGCGTTCGTGGCGAGCCCGCAACCCAGCGAGGCGAGCGCGAAGAGCGCGGTGCCCACCACGTTGAGCCGCCGCCGGCCGAGCACGTCCGCCGCGGCTCCGACCCCGAGCAGCAGCGCGGCCAGCGCGAGGGCGTAACCGTCGATCACCCATTGCAGATCACTCAGCGAGGCATCGAGCGCTCTCGCCATGTCGGGCAGTGCCACGACCACGATGGTCACGTCCAGCAGCAGCATGAACGTCCCCAGGCATACCGCTGTGAGCGGCCCCCATGTACGCATTCTCAGTTCTCCTCGTGCGACGTGTACGACGTGTACGCCACGTGTGTGTTGCTCGTACGATGGAGGCAGACCGGACGATCCCGGTCATCAGCCGTTCGAGATCGAAGGAATCCGACACCGATGGTCAGTGCTGCGACGGAATCCGCCACCCAGGACGCGCCGGACCCGTTGGACGTCAAGCTTCTCCAGGCCCTGGAGCTCGACGGGCGTGCGCCGTTCAGCAAGATCGCCGCCGTCCTCGGCGTCTCCGACCAGACCGTCGCCCGCCGCTACCGCAGGCTCGTCGCCGCCGGTGGCCTGCGGGTCGTCGCCGTACGGGATCACGAGCGGCTCGGCCAGGGCCAGTGGATGCTGCGACTGCGCTGCGCCCCCGACGGCGCCGAGGCCATCGCCGCCGCGCTGGCCCGCCGCCGCGACACCTCCTGGATCGGCCTGACGTCCGGCGGCACCGAGGTCGTCTGCTGCACCCGTCCCCGCACCCGCACCGACCAGGACGAACTGCTGCTCGGCAAACTCCCGCGCACCCCGCACATCGTCGACATCCGCGCGCAGCAGATGCTGCACCGTTTCTTCGGCGGCCCGGACGGCTGGCTCATCAAGCATGGGCCGCTCAGCGAGGAGCAGGTCGCCGAGTTGCGTCCCGCGAAGCCCGTGCCGACCGTCCGCGCGGAGGGACCCCTGCGGATCGAGCCGGAGGACGAACCGCTGGTCGCGGTACTCGAGCGGGACGGCCGCGCGACCTACCCCGAACTCCAGGAGGCCACCGGGCGTTCGGAGTCGGCGGTCAAACGCCGCCTCGCCGGGCTCCTCGCGTCCGGCGTGATCTACATCGACATCGAATACGCCGATTCCCTCATCGGTGTCCACGTCGGGGCGATGCTCTGGATCACCACGGCGCCCTGGGCCATGGACTCGGTCGGCAAGGCGCTTGCCTCCCACGCAGAGATCGCCCACGCCACCGCCGTGGCCGGGCCCTCCAACCTCATGGCGACGGCCGTGACCCGGGACATTCCGGCGCTCTATGCCTACCTGAGCAGGAAACTGGGGCAGCTCGACGGTGTCCAGCATGTCGAGACGGCGCCGTTCATGCGCCGCGTCAAGCAGCTCACGTACCGGCCCTATCCCCGCTGACCGTCACTGTCCCCGCTGTCGCCGCCGATGCAGCCGGTCGCCGCCCGTGAGGATCGATGCCGCGAGCGCGTCGGCCGCGCCCTGCGCCGAGGCCCGCCGCTCCCCGTGCAGGAGTACGAAGTCGACCGGGCCCAGTTCCGGAAGACCCGCCCGCTCCGGGATCCGGACCAGGCCGGGCGGGATCAGGCCGTGGGAGTGCGCCATCACGCCGAGCCCCGCGCGGGCCGCGGCGATCAGGCCGTTCAGGCTGCCGCTCGTGCAGGCGATCCGCCAGGCGCGGCCGCGCCGCTCCAGGGCTTCCAGGGCGAGGGCGCGGCTGATGCCCGGCGGCGGGTACACGATGAGCGGCACCGGTTTGTCGGGGTCGAGCCGCAGCCGCTCGGCACCGATCCACACCAGCTCGTCGTGCCAGACCAGTTCGCCGCGCGGATCTTCCGGGCGCCGTTTGGCCAGGACCAGGTCGAGCTTGCCCGCGTCGAGGCTCTCGTGCAGCGTGCCGGACAGTTCGACCGTCAGCTCCAGGTCGACGTCAGGGTGGTCGTGCCGGAACGACTCCAGGATGTCCGTGAGCCGGGTCAGGACGAAGTCCTCCGAAGCGCCGAACCGCAGCCGCCCGCCGAGCCGCGTACCCGTGAAGAACGCCGTCGCCTGGTCATGCACCTCAAGGATCCGCCGCGCGAAGCCGAGCATGGCCTCGCCCTCCTCGGTCAGCTCCACGGAGTGCGTGTCGCGCGCGAAGAGCTGGCGTCCGGTGGCGTCCTCCAGACGGCGCACGTGCTGGCTCACCGTGGACTGGCGAAGCCCCAGGCGCCGGGCGGCCTGCGTGAAGCTCAGCGTCTGGGCCACCGCGAGGAACGTACGGAGCTGAGCGGGGTCGTACATGGTCACGAGGTTATCGCGGAACGTGATGACAGTCAGAGCGGTATCCGGGATTCCCGATCGCGGTGATCAGGAGGATCATCGAGAGGGCACGACATGAACCGAACCGTTGGAGCGAAGTGAAACGCCCGAGCTGGCCCACCTGGATGCCGATCGACCCCTACATCCTGGCGTTGCTCGGCACCGTAGGCGTCGCCGCGCTGCTGCCCGCGCGCGGCGTGGGCGCCGATGTCGCGGGCGGCGCGTCGACCGGGGCCGTGGCCTTCCTGTTCTTCCTCTACGGGGCACGGCTCTCCACCCGCGAGGCCCTTGACGGGCTCAAGCACTGGCGGCTCCACACCACCGTCCTGGCCTGTACGTTCCTGGTCTTCCCGCTGCTCGGGCTCGCGGCCAAGGGCCTCGTCCCGTACGTCCTGACGCCCGCCCTCTACAGCGGATTCCTCTTCCTGACGCTCGTACCGTCCACGATCCAGTCGTCGATCGCCTTCACCTCCATGGCGCGCGGCAACGTCCCCGCGGCCATCTGCGCGGGCTCCTTCTCCTCGCTGGCCGGCATCGTCCTCACACCGCTGCTCGCGGCCGCCCTGCTCGGCAGCAGCGGGGGCGGGTTCTCCGCGGACTCCGTCCTGAAGATCGTGCTGCAGCTCCTCGTGCCGTTCCTCGCCGGGCAGTTCCTGCGCCGGTGGATCGGCGGCTTCATCGCGCGGAACAAGAAGGTGCTGAGCCTGGTCGACCGCGGCTCGATCCTGCTCGTCGTCTACACCGCGTTCAGCGAGGGCATGGTGCAGGGCATCTGGCACCAGGTGACGCCGCTGCGGCTCGGCGCGCTGCTCGGCGTGGAAGCGGTGCTGCTCGCCGTGATGCTAGCCCTCACCTGGTACGGGGCCAAGAAGATGGGCTTCGGCCGCGGGGACCGCATCGCCATTCAGTTCGCCGGGTCGAAGAAGTCCCTCGCGGCCGGACTGCCCATGGCGAGCGTCCTGTTCGGGGCCGAGGCCTCGCTCGCCGTGCTGCCGCTGATGCTCTTCCACCAGATGCAGCTGATGGTCTGCGCGGTGATCGCAAAACGGCGCTCGCGTGACCCCGAAGACTTCGTCACTGAGCCGTCGCCAGCCGAACGGACACGAACCGCGGTCGGTACAGGGACACGTTCCGGCTGACGTTGGCCGCCGCGCTCGCGGGCGCCGCGTCCAGCCAGTTGACGTCGTAACTGAGCAGCAGCCGCCCGTCGCCGCTGAGCGCGGGATGCGCCTGGGGGTTGTACGCCGCCGTGTCCTGCTCAGCCGCGCCGTCCTTCGGCAGAGGCGGCGCGAAGCCCTTCGCGGGGCCGTGCCAGGGGCCGGTGGGCGAGCACGCCCAGTAGGAGGTCACGTTGGTCAGGCCCTCGGCCCCCGCGGCCATCGTGAACAGGACGTACGTCCCCTTCACGCGCACCACGGTGAACGCGCTGCCCACACCCTTGCGCTCGCCGTCACCGAGCACGGCCCGCGGTTTCCCGGACTCCGTCCAGTCCTCGCCGTCCCAGTAACGCCACGCGCCGGGCTCGGCCAGCCGGCCCTTGGGGACGCGGGCCACGTAGGCGTGCGAGGCGGGGCGGGAGACGGCCTTGCCGTCGTTGCCGCCGAAGACGTACGTCCAGTCGCCGTCGTCCACCGTCGTCGTGCCGTACAGGACACGCTTGTCGAGGTCCGGCACGGAACTCTGGTCGGAGACCTTGACGATGCCCTCGACGCGCAGGTCGGGCAGGGAGAGCGTGGCGACCTCGGTGGCGTGCGGCACTCCGTAGATCCACGGGCCCGTGCCGGTGGAGCGGGTCCACAGCAGGACGCGCACGACCTTCTCGGACGAGCCGGGGGAGCGCGGCTCCACCTTCGCGGCGACCGGCCAGCGCCATTGCTGCGGGGCCGGGTCGGCGAAGAGCGGCGCGGGCAGGGTCCGTTCCAGGGAGCCCGAACGCGACATCACCACACCCGAGTTGCGGACCATGGGCGCGCTCGCGTCACGCCAGGTGTGTGGCTGGCCCGCGGGGTTGGGGGGCGCGTGCACCTGGCCGAGGAAGGTGTCGGAGAACAGCCAGAGGAGCCGCCCGTCGGGCAGGCGCACCGAATGCGTGCCGTCGCCGCCGGTCCAGTCATCCGCCCGCGCGGTGTCGTCGCCGTAGCGGGCGAACGCGTCGGTGACCTTGTCGTCGGCGGTCCAGGACGACACGGTGCGTGCCCGACATGCGTCGCCGCCCTCCCGGTCGTCTTCCGGGAGGGCGGTGAGCAGCACGGCCGCGCAGGCCAGGGCGAGCAGCAGGACGAGCCACGTCCTGCGCGCGCCCCAGCCTCGGCGTGGACCTTGGTCGGCGGACACGTGCCGGACGTTAGTTGCTCCCGCGGATGTGGTCCATGGGGAGCCATGCGACGGTGTCCCTCGTCACAGGCGCCTTGGCCGCGCCGTCCCCGCCGAGCGAGGCCAGTTCGGCGTCGCTCAACGCACGGTCGTACACACGCACTTCGTCGATGGAACCGTTGAAATGCGCGCGGCTGTCGACCCGCTGGCCGACATGGAACCCGAACCCGGAGGTGCGCGTGACCGTGCCCGGGACGTCCGCGGTGCTGAGCTGCGAGCCGTCGACGGAGAGGGTGAGCCGGCCGCCGCCTCGCCGCAGAGCGATGTGGTGCCACTGGCCGTCGTTGTAGGCACCCGTGGTGCGCACGGACGCGGACTTCGGGGGAGTGGAACCCTGACGTGTGGTGATCAGCCCCGTGACGCGATTGCTCGCGGGCTCGCCGCGCAGCCACACCTGTGGCTGATTGGTGCCGATGCCGCCCATCCAGAGCAGCGGTTGTTCACCACTGGTCGCGGAGTAACGGAACCACACAGACGCGGTGAAGTCCTTTGTCCCGAGCGGGAGTTGATGGCGGAAGGGCAGGCGTACGGCGTCGTCCTGGCCGTCGAAGGCGATGGCCTTGCCGAACCGGCCCTCGGTGGTGGACGCCCCGCCGAGCACGGCAGCGGGCTTGGCGCGCGGCGCGCGGTCGGTGGTCGTCGGGTCCGGGCCCCGGCGCGGCTGCAGCCAGTCCTCGGTGAAGCGCGCGAAGCGGATCTCGTCGCGGGCGTCGACCGCCCCGCCCTCGTACATCAGGCCCACGTGCTCGCCGTCCGCCCGCACCATGTCCGAGTAACCGGACCAGTCCGTGGTGACCGTCGTGCCGCGGTCCACGCTGTCCCAGGTGCGGCCGCCGTCGTAGGACGAGCGGATCTGCATCGTGCGGCGGCGGTCGGGGTCACCGGGGCAGGCGAGCAGCATCCGCTTGCCGAACTGGAGGGTCGAGCCCTGCACTTGGGGCGTGTAGAGATCGGGGACGGCCTTGAAGGGCGCGACGAAGGAGTCACCCCCGTCGCGGCTGATCGTGTGCGTGCGATGCCCGAGGTCGGTGCCGTCCTGCTCACGCCCGCTGACGTAGACCGCCCCGTCCGGGCGCTCCGTGATGGTCATCTCCGACGGCTTCTGCCGGAACGTACCGTCCTGCGCTATCGGGTACGAGTCCTTGGCGCCGATCTTCCAGTTGGCGCCGCCGTCGTCGCTGACGATCAGGGCCGCGTGGTTCTCGGTGACCCGGCTGCCGTCCCAGGTCTCGGTGTTGGCGGTGAAGACGAGCCGCCCCGCGTGCCGGCCGCGAGTCAGCTGGAGACCGTGCACGGGCCCGGTCGCGTACCAGGAGTTCCAGTCCTTCGGCAGGATCTGGTCGCTCAGGTCACGCGGCGCCGACCAGCTGCGGCCGTCGTCGTCGCTGTACTGCATGTGCGGGGTGCGGTCACACGGTATGGCGCAGTTCTGCCCGTCCGTGCGGCCCGTGTTGTACGTCTCCGCGAGGACGATGCGGCCGGTCCTGCGGTCGACGATCGGGGCGGGGTTCCCGTGCGTGTCACCGGCGCCTTCGTTGACGACCCGGAGCGGACTCCAGGTGCGGCCGCCGTCGTGCGACCGCTTGACGACGATGTCTATGTCACCCGCGTCACTGCAGTCGTTCACCCGCCCCTCGGCGAAGGCGAGGAGCGTGCCCTTGACCGTCTTCACCACTGCGGGAATGCGGTAACAGGCATACCCGGGATCCTGCGAGGCCTTGAAAAGCACCTGCTGCTCGAACCCTGCCGCCCCGTCGTCCGGCGCCGCCTGCGCCGCGGGTCCGGGCAGCAGCGCCCCGACGGCGACGACGGTCAGCGCGGCCGTGGCGGTGCGCAGGGATCTGAGGCGTACATGGAGAGCTGATGGCATGGCGCGGCCCACCCTTCAAGGTGACTGGACATCCTGACATCCCACGTCCAACGTTCGCGCCTCAGACGCTACTTGGACGGCTCGACACCCCACAAGAAGCGTGCGTGGCACGAATGGACGCGGCCTGGTCAGGGGCCAGAACCCGTACTGGCAACAGAGGGAGCGGGACCGGGACCCCGCCGGCGCAGGGGGCGCTCCCCGCCGGCCGGGGCCCCGCCGCCGTGCAGCGGGGAGCGGCCGGTCAGCCCTGGGAGGCCGCGGCCCGCACGGCGATCCGGTGCTCGCCCGCGTACACGTTCATGGAGGTGCCGCGCAGGAAGCCGACCAGGGTCAGTCCCGTCTCGGCGGCCATATCGACGGCGAGGGACGACGGCGCGGAGACGGCCGCGAGCACCGGGATGCCCGCCATCACGGCCTTCTGCGCCAGCTCGAACGAGGCGCGCCCCGACACGAGAAGCACCGCGCGCGACAGCGGCAGACGGCCGTCCTGCAGGGCACGCCCGACGAGCTTGTCGACCGCGTTGTGCCGGCCCACGTCCTCGCGTATGTCGAGGAGCTCGCCGTCCTCCGAGAAGAGCGCCGCCGCGTGCAGGCCGCCGGTCCGGTCGAAGACCCGCTGGGCCGCGCGCAGCCGGTCGGGGAGGCACGCGAGCAGGTCGGTGCCGAGCCGGACCGGGGGAGTGTCGGCGATCGGGAACCGGGCCGTCGTACGGACCGCGTCCAGGCTCGCCTTGCCGCACAGGCCGCAGGACGAGGTGGTGTAGACGTTGCGTTCGAGATTGATGTCGGGCAGGACGAGCCCCGGAGCGGTCTTCACGTCGACCACGTTGTACGTGTTCGAGCCGTCCGCGGTGGCCCCGGCGCAGTAGACGATCGACTGGAGCTCGTCCGCCGAGCCGAGCACCCCCTCGCTCACCAGGAAGCCCGCCGCGAGCGCGAAGTCGTCACCCGGCGTGCGCATGGTGATGGCAAGGGGCTTGCCGTTGAGTCTGATCTCCAGCGGCTCCTCCGCGACCAGGGTGTCCGGCCGCTCGGTGACGGCCCCGTCCCTGATGCGGATGACGCGGCGGCGCTCCGTGACTCGTCCCATGTCGATCAGTCCCGGTTCTGTACGTGCTGGTAGCCGAAACGGCCCTTGATGCAGAGGTTGCCGTGGGTCACCGGATTGTCGTGCGGTGAGGTGACCTTCACGATGTCATTGTCCTGCACGTGCAGGGTCAGGTTGCAGCCGACTCCGCAGTACGCGCACACCGTCGTCGTCTCGGTCTGCCGCTCCTCGTCCCAGGTCCCGGCGGCCCGCATGTCGAACTCGGACTTGAAGCTGAGCGCGCCGGTCGGGCAGACCTCGATGCAGTTCCCGCAGTACACGCACGCGGAGTCGGTCAGCGGCCCGTCGTGCTCGACGGCGATCCGGGCGTCGAACCCGCGGCCCACCACCGAGATGGCGAACGTGTTCTGCCACTGGTCACCACAGGCGTCGACGCACTTGTAACAGAGGATGCACTTGTCGTAGTCGCGGACGTACAGGTCGTTGTCGACCCTGGGTTCCTCGTCGACCCGGGCGGCGTCCGGGCCGAAGCGGTCGGGCTTGGCCTCGTACTCCTTGAGCCAGCCCGCGACCTTCGGCGTCGTCGACAGGTCGACGGACGAGGCGAGGAGTTCGAGGACCACCTTCCGGCTGTGGCGGGTGCGCTCGGTGTCGGTCAGGACGGTCATGCCCGGCTCGGCCCGGCGCGAGCAGGCCGGGGCGAGCGTACGGGCGCCCTCGACCTCCACGACACACACACGGCAGGCGTTCTTCGGGGTCAGGGTGTCGCCCTCGCAGAGGGTCGGGACGTCCTTGCCCGCGGCCCGGCAGGCGTCCAGGATGGTGGACCCCTCGGGCACTCTGGCGTCCTGTCCGTCAAGGGTGAACTCGACGAGGCGGCGCGGGATTCCCAGCGGTACGGCGGTCACTTGTACGCCCCCAGGCGGTCGATGGCGGATTCCACGGCGTTCCACGCGGTCTGGCCGAGCCCGCAGATCGAGGCGTCCCGCATGGTCCGCCCCACCTCGCGCAGGAGAGCGATGTCACCGGCGGCATCCGCCCCCGTCCGCTCGACGATGCGGTGCAGTGCCTCCTCCTGGCGGACGGTGCCGACCCGGCAGGGCACGCACTGACCGCAGGACTCGTCCCGGAAGAACTCGGCGATACGGAGCAGGACGTGGGGGAGCGGCACGGTGTCGTCCAGGGCAAGCACGACGCCGGAGCCGAGGGTGGTGCCCGCCTCCCTCGTCCCCTCGAAGGTGAGCGGGATGTCGAGCTCGTCGGGCCGTACGAAGCCGCCGGCCGCGCCGCCCAGGAGGACCGCGCGCAGATTGTCCGGCATCCCGGCGATGCCGAGGAGGTCGCCGAGGGTGGCGCCGAAGGGGAGCTCGTAGATGCCGGGGCGTTCGACGCTGCCGGAGACGCAGAACAGCTTGGGCCCGGTGGATGTGGCGGTGCCGATGGCGGCGTAGGCCTGGGCTCCCATGGTGAGGATGGGGAGGACGTTGACGAGGGTCTCGACGTTGTTCTCGGCGGTGGGCTTGCCGAAGAGCCCCTTCTCCACGGGGAAGGGCGGCTTGGACCGAGGCTCCCCTCGATACCCCTCGATGGAGTTGAAGAGGGCGGTCTCCTCCCCGCAGATGTAGGCGCCGGCGCCGCGCCTGATCTCGATGTCGAAGGCGTACCCCTGCCCGAGGACGTCGTCCCCGAGGAAGCCCCGGGCGCGGGCCTGCGTGATGGCGTGCTCCAGCCTCTGGAGGGCGCGGGGGTACTCGCCGCGGAGATAGAGGTAACCGAGGTGGGCGCCCGTCGCATACCCCGCGATGGTCATCGACTCGATGAGGGAGTACGGGTCGCCCTCCATGATCACCCGGTCCTTGAAGGTGCCGGGCTCCGATTCGTCCGCGTTGCAGACGAGGTAGTGGGGGTGGTCAGGCTGGGCCGCGGTGGCCTGCCACTTCCTTCCCGTGGGGAAGGCGGCGCCGCCTCGGCCGAGGAGACCGGAGTCCGTGACCTCGCGGATGACTTCGGCGGGGCCGATGGCGAAGGCGGTGCGGAGGGCTGTGTAGCCGCCGTGGGCGCGGTAGTCGTCCAGGGACGAGGGGTCCACGGTGCCGATCCTGTTCAGGAGTAGGAGACCCTCCTGTCCTGCCTGGGGGACGGCGAGTTCCGCCGGGGGCTCTGCGGGGGCGGTCTCCGGGGCGAGGGCGGCTTGGGTGAGGGTGTCGGGGGTGGCGGGGGCGAGGGTTGCTGTGGCGTAGGTTCTCTCCCCGCTCCCACCCCTACCCGAATCCCCCGGCTCCGCCGCCACCAGTGGCCGTCGATCACCGGCTCCGCCGAGTTCGTCCTCAAACGCCGGACGGGCTGAGACCCCCTCGCCCGGCCGTGATCTTTCAGCCCGTCCGGCGTTTGAGGACGAGCCGTCAAGGCGATCAACGTTCGCCCCAGGCCCCCGCGCCAGCGGGTTTTCGGGAAGGGGCGGGGTTGGGGAGAAATGCGCCGCAGGCGAGCCGGCCCGCACCACCAACGCAGCGGGAGCCCTCTCGCACAAGCCCAGGCAGGGGCTCTGCTCGACGGCCACCCCGGCCCCGGGGCCAAGCCGCTCAGAAACCTCCCCGCACAGCGCCGCCCCACCCCCACACGCCAGGTCCGTACACACCCGCACCACCGTCGCGGCCCGCGGCCGCACCGAGAACATGGAGTAGAAGGTGGCCACCCCGTACGCCTCGGCGGGCGGCACCGTCAGACGGCGGCAGAGATAGTCGAGGCCCCCCTCACTCACCCACCCCACACGGTCGTTCAGCGCATGCAACCCCGGCAACAGCTCATCCCGCCGCTCCCGCGCCGCGCGCCCACCCCGCGCCCACCGCAGATCCGCGTCGCTGCGATCATCGGCCCCCTCCCAGGCGGACTCCGGCGGCCCGAGCACCGCGTCGACGGCCGCCCGCTCCTCGTCCGTCGGCTTGCTGTCACCGAAGTGCAGATCCATACGTCACCCCACCCCACCTCACGTCGCCGACATGGTCAGCTTGTCGATACGTATCGCCGACGCCTTGAACTCCGCCGTGCCCGCGATCGGGCAATTGGCCTCGATCGTGAGCTGGTTGGTGTCGACCTCGTCGGGAAAGTGCATGGTCATGAAGGCCAGACCGGGGCGGAGCCCGGGGTCCACCCATACCGGCGCCGTCACGGTGCCGCGCCGAGAGGACACCTGGACCTCCTCGCCGACCACGACCCCGTACCGCTCCGCGTCCTCCGGGCACAGCTCGATGTACTCGCCGCGCCGCAGCGGCGAGGCGAAACTCCCGCTCTGCACACCGGTGTTGTAGGAGTCGAGCCGCCGTCCCGTCGTCAGGCGGATCGGGTAGGAGTCGTCGGTGAGGTCGACCGGCGGGTCGTGCGCGACGAGCCCGAAGGGCGCTAGCACGCCACGCCGCTCCGGGTCCGCCTCCCACAACCGGCCGTGCAGGTACGTCGGTTCGACCCGCTCCTCCGAGGGGCAGGGCCACTGGATGCCCTGCAAGGATTCGAGGCGGTCGTACGTCATGCCCCAGTGGTCCGGCGACACAGCCCGCAGCTCGTCCCACACCGCCTGCGCGTCCGCGTACTTCCAGTCGTGGCCGAGGCGTTCGGCGAGGTCGCAGAGGATGTCGATGTCCTCGCGCGCCTCACCGGGCGGCCGCACGGCCTTGCGCACCCGCTGGACCCGCCGCTCGCTGTTGGTCGTCGTGCCGTCGGTCTCCGCCCAGGCGGCGGTCGCGGGAAGGACGACATCGGCCAGCTCGGCGGTCTTGGTGAGGAAGATGTCCTGGACCACGAAGAAGTCCAGGGCCCGCATCCGCCGCATCGCCTGCTCGCTGTCCGCCTCCGACTGCGCGGGGTTCTCGCCGATGCAGTAGACGGCCTTGAGCGAGCCCTCATCCATCGCCTCGAACATCTCGGTCAGGTTCAGCCCGTAACGCGGCTCGATGACCGTGTCCCAGGCCGTCTCGAACTTCATCCGGGAGTCAGGGTCGAGGATGTCCTGGAAGCCGGGCAGGCGGTTGGGGATCGCCCCCATGTCGCCGCCGCCCTGCACGTTGTTCTGCCCGCGCAGGGGCTGCAGGCCCGAGCCGTAGCGCCCCACGTGGCCGGTCAGGAGCGAGAGGTTGATCAGGGCGCGGACGTTGTCCGTGCCGTTGTGGTGCTCGGTGATGCCGAGGGTCCAGCACAGTTGCGCCCGTTCGGCTCGCGCGTAGGCGTGCGCCAACTCCTTGATGGCGGCGGCCGGTACGCCCGTCACCTTCTCGGCGAGCGACAGGGTCCATGGCTCGACCAGGGCCGCGTACTCCTCGAATCCTGACGTCGCCCGCTCGATGAACGCCCGGTTGGCCAGGCCCGCGCGGATGATCTCGCGGCCGATCGCATGCGCCATCGGGATGTCCGTGCCCACGTTCAGGCCGAGCCAGCTCTCCGCCCACTCGGCGGTCTTGGTGCGGCGCGGGTCGACGGCGTACATACGGGCGCCGTTCCTGATCCCCCGCAGGACGTGCTGGAAGAAGATCGGGTGCGCGAAGCGGGCGTTGGAGCCCCACATCACGATCAGGTCGGTGTGCTCGACCTCTTCGTAGGAAGACGTGCCGCCGCCCGATCCGAAGGCCGCGGAGAGGCCCGCGACGCTCGGGGCGTGGCAAGTGCGGTTGCAGGAGTCGACGTTGTTCGTACCCATCACCACGCGGGCGAACTTCTGGGCCACGTAGTTCATTTCGTTGGTCGCGCGGGCGCAGGAGAACATCCCGAACGCGCCGCGTGCCGCATCGAGGCCCGCCGCCGTGCGGGCCAGCGCCTCGTCCCAGGTGGCCCGGCGGAACGGCTCGTCGCGCGCATCGCGGACGAGGGGGTGGGTGAGCCGGGTGTACGTCGTGGGCACCCGGTCCCGTTTCCTGCTCATGGCGCGCTCCATGACGGCGCGCTCCTCATGTTCTCGCTCATGCCGCGCTCCTCATACGGTCGGCCAGCAGATCCGAGATGGCGTGGACGGTTCGGAGCGTCGGCACCGGGACCCCGGTGATCTCCGCGAGCTCCACGACGGCCGCGAGCAGCACGTCGAGTTCAAGGGGTTTGCCGCGCTCCAGGTCCTGGAGCGTGGAGGTGCGGTGGTCGCCGACGCGCTCGGCGCCCGCCAGGCGCCGCTCCACGGAGATGTCCGGGCGGCAGCCGAGCGCAGCGGCGACGGCGAGCGTCTCGTTCATCATGATCTCGATGACTTGGCGCGTGCCGCCGTGCAGGCACATCTCGCGCATGGTGGCGCGGGAGAGCGCGCTGATCGGGTTGAAGGAGATGTTGCCGAGCAGCTTGATCCAGATGTCGCCGCGCAGTTCGGGTTCGACGGGACACTTCAGGCCGCCCGCCTGCATGGCCTCGCTGAAGGCGAGACAGCGCTCGGAACGTGAGCGGTCGGGCTCCCCGACGGAGAACCGGGTGCCCTCCAAGTGCCGTACGACGCCGGGGCCTTCGAGCTCGGTCGCCGCATACACCACACATCCGATGGCCCGCTCGGGCGCGATCACCGCACTGACCGCGCCGTCGGGGTCCACGCTGCTGACGCGGTGGCCGTCGTGCGGGCCGCCGTGCCGGTGGAAGTACCACCAGGGGATGCCGTTCTGGGCGGCTACCACCGCCGTCCTGTCGTGCAGGAGCGGCTCGATCAGCGGCCCGCACGCCGCGTACGAGTTGGCCTTCAAGCCCAGGAAGACATAGTCGACGGGACCGATGTCGGCCGGGTCGTCGGTGGCGTGGGCCCGCGCGGTGAAGTCGCCGCGCGGGCTGTGGACACGTACTCCGTGCTGCCTCATGGCCGCCAAATGCGGTCCACGGGCGACGAGATGGACGTCGGCACCGGCGCGGTGCAGCGCGGCTCCGACGTAGGCGCCGATCGCACCGGCGCCGAGGACTGCGACTTTCACGGTGGCGCGCTCCGTTCGGTTGAGGGATCCGAAGAAGGCTCAGGATCGACATCGCATGCTCGTGAACTGCTTCGCATGCCATAACTGTCGATGGAATATTGTCTACAGTATGGAAGTTGGCCCAGCAAGGGGTCGCGCGGCACATTGCATACCGTCGACGGAATCGCGCTTGCCTCTTCCCAACTCCCCTCCCCGCTTCCTACTGTTCGGGATCATGAGGCCCCCCGTCGCACCCCCGGGATGGAGCCGCTGGCTCGTACCGCCCGCCGCACTGTCCGTACATCTCTCCATCGGCCAGGCCTACGCCTGGAGCGTCTTCAAACCCCCACTCGAATCAGCCCTCGACCTCAGCGGCACCCAGAGCGCGCTCCCCTTCCAGCTCGGCATCGTGATGCTCGGCCTCTCGGCGGCCTTCGGCGGCACGCTCGTCGAGCGCAACGGCCCGCGCTGGGCGATGACGGTCGCCCTCGTCTGCTTCTCCTCCGGCTTCCTGATCGCGGCCCTCGGCGCGGCGATCAGCCAGTACTGGCTGATCGTCTTCGGCTACGGCTTCGTCGGCGGCATCGGGCTCGGCATCGGCTACATCTCGCCCGTGTCGACCCTGATCAAGTGGTTCCCGGACCGCCCCGGCATGGCGACCGGCATCGCGATCATGGGCTTCGGCGGCGGCGCGCTCATCGCGTCCCCGTGGTCCGCGCAGATGCTGGACTCCTTCGGCTCGGACAACGACGGCATCGCGCTCGCCTTCCTCGTGCACGGCCTCACGTACGCCGTCTTCATGGCGCTCGGCGTGTTCCTGGTGCGGGTGCCGCGTACGGAGGGGGCGCGAGCGCCCGGCGCCCCGGGTGTGCTCGACGGGCCGCAGGTGTCCGCGCGGGCGGCCGTGCGGACACCCCAGTTCTGGTGCCTGTGGATCGTGCTCTGCATGAACGTGACCGCGGGCATCGGCATCCTGGAGAAGGCGGCGCCGATGATCACCGACTTCTTCGCCGAGACCTCGACGCCGGTCTCGGCCGCCGCGGCGGCGGGCTTCGTCGCCCTGCTCTCCGCGGCGAACATGGCCGGACGCATCGGCTGGTCGTCGACGTCGGACCTGATCGGCCGCAAGAACGTCTACCGCGTCTACCTGGGCGTCGGCGCGCTGATGTATCTCCTGATCGTCCTCTTCGGGGACGAGTCGAAGCCGCTCTTCGTGGTCTGCGCCCTGGTGATCCTCTCCTTCTACGGAGGCGGCTTCGCGACGGTCCCCGCGTATCTGAAGGACCTCTTCGGGACCTACCAGGTCGGCGCGATCCACGGCCGGCTCCTCACGGCCTGGTCGACGGCGGGCGTGCTCGGCCCGCTGATCGTCAACTGGGTCGCCGACCGTCAGGAAGAGGCGGGCAAGAGCGGGGCGGGGCTCTACGGCCTCTCCCTCACGATCATGATCGGCCTCCTTGTCATCGGCTTCGTGGCGAACGAGTTCGTCCGCCCTGTCCATGCCCGCCACCACATCCCCGCCCCGAGGGAGGCAGCCCATGACGGCACCGACCAGCACGCCGCCAAGTGATCCGCCCCGCCGTCGGCCGCTGATCATCGCGGCCTGGGTCTGGGTGGGGGTTCCGCTCGCATATGGGGTGTATGAGCTCGTACACAAGGCCACCCAGCTCTTCACCGGGTGACATGATGATGAGAAGTGGCCAAACCCATCGCCCGATTCCTGTCGCTTTACGCGCACTGTTACTGGTGAGTCGCTGAGCAGACTGGACGGTCCCGCATCTCCGGCAACAAGGGGGACCCGTTCATGCACGGCTCACGCATCGCCGCCGTCGGCCATTATCAGCCCGCCAAGATCCTCACCAACGAGGATCTGGCGGGCATGGTCGACACCAGCGACGAGTGGATCCGCTCCCGCGTGGGCATCCGCACCCGTCACATCGCGGGACCCGACGAGCCGGTCGACGAGCTCGCCGCGCACGCCGGGGCCAAGGCCGTCGCCGCGGCGGGCCTCGCGCCCGACGCCATCGACCTCGTCCTGGTCGCCACCTCCACCGCGATCGACCGCTCGCCGAACATGGCGGCGCGGGTGGCGGCCCGCCTGGGCATCCCCTCACCGGCCGCCATGGACATCAACGTGGTCTGCGCGGGCTTCACGCACGCGCTCGCCACGGCCGACCACGCCGTGCGGGCCGGGGGCGCCACCCGTGCCCTGGTGATCGGCGCGGACAAGATGTCCGAGGTGGCCGACTGGACGGACCGCACCACGTGTGTCCTGGTCGGGGACGGTGCGGGCGCGGCCGTCGTCGAGGCGTGCGGCGCGGGCGAGGAGCCCGGCATCGGTCCCGTGCTCTGGGGTTCGGTGCCCGAGATGGGCAACGCTGTCCGGATCGAGGGCACGCCCCCGCGGTTCGCGCAGGAGGGCCAGAGCGTCTACCGCTGGGCGACGACGCAGCTGCCGCCGCTCGCCCGCAAGGCCTGCGAGAAGGCCGGGCTCACCCCGGCCGACCTGGCGGCGGTCGTCCTGCACCAGGCCAACCTGCGCATCATCGAGCCGCTCGCCGAGCGGATCGGCGCGGTCAACGCGGTCGTCGCCCGCGACGTCGTGAACTCTGGCAACACCTCGGCGGGCAGCATCCCGCTCGCCCTGTCCAAACTGGTGGAGCGCGGCGAGATCAACCACGGGGACCCGGTGCTGCTCTTCGGCTTCGGCGGGAACCTGTCGTACGCCGGCCAGGTCATCCGCTGCCCGTAGCGGGACCGTCCCGTGTGACCGGAGCGACTCCCCCTGGTGCTGGCCATTGTGCTCAGTAGACTGTAGACAAAAGGCAATCGTCGAGGAGGGGACCGCGATGTTGTCCACAGGACTGCCGCAGGGGGCGGTGCCCAAGCTGGAACGCCCTGGTCCGCTCCGGGAGCGGGTCTACGAGGCGCTGCTCGAACTCATCACGACCCGTGCGCTCCAGCCGGGCCAGCACCTCGTGGAGAGCGAGCTGGCCGGGCACCTCGGGGTGTCACGGCAGCCCGTGCGCGAGGCGCTGCAGCGGCTGAACACCGAGGGCTGGGTCGATCTGCGGCCGGCCCAGGGCGCGTTCGTGCACGAGCCCACCGAGGAGGAGGCGGACCAGCTGCTCACGGTCCGCACGCTCCTGGAGGCGGAGGCCGCCCGGCTCGCCGCCGCCAACACGGGCACCGCGGGGATCACCGCCCTGGAAGAGCTGTGCGACAAGGGCGAGAAGGCCGTCGCCGACGGCGAGGTGGACCTGGTGGTGGCCACGAACGCGGCCTTCCACGCCAAGGTCATGGAGCTCGCCGGCAATGTCGTCCTCGCCGAACTCGCCGGGCAGGTGGACCGCCGCGTGCGCTGGTACTACACGCCGGTGGCCCGTCAGCGCGGCAAGCAGTCCTGGATCGAGCACCGCACGCTGATCGCGGCCATCGCCGAACGCGACGAGAGCCGGGCCACGCAGATCATGCGCGCGCACACGGAACACACCCGCGAGACGTACCACCGACGCGACCGCGACGCCTGACGCATCGACCCGCCTGCCCGTGACGTGCAGGCGGGTCGCACCCCGGAGTCATGCGGGGGACAGGTCTGTCCGCCCCTTTGTCCTGTGACTGGAGAAAGTCATGGGTAATTCGTGCGCAACTTCTTCCCACTCCCGGCACGCGCTGCTACGTTCCCCTCGAAAGCCCGGCGAGAAGAACGAAAGCCGGGCGTGACGGCATGAGTTGCCCGATGAGGCGGGGAGGGGCGCGTGAGACGTATGACGGCTCGACCCGCCAATGCGCACCAGGCGCGACTGCTGCGGCTGCTGCGTGACGGAGGGCCCAACTCCCGTGCCCAGCTGGGCGATCAGGTCGACCTCTCACGGTCGAAGCTGGCCGTCGAGGTGGACCGGCTCCTGGAGACCGGACTCGTGGTCGCCGACGGACTCGCCGCCTCGCGCGGCGGCCGCCGCTCCCACAACATCCGCCTGGCCCCCGCCCTCCGCTTCCTCGGCGTGGACATCGGCGCGACCTCGGTCGACGTAGCGGTGACCAATGCCGAGCTGGAGGTCCTCGGCCATATCAACCAGCCGATGGACGTACGCGAAGGCCCCGTTGCCGTATTCGAGCAAGTCCTCGCCATGGCGGCCAAGTTGAAGGCCTCCGGGCTCGCGGAAGGGTTCGACGGCGCCGGAATCGGCGTCCCGGGTCCCGTCCGCTTCCCCGAGGGCGTCCCGGTCGCCCCGCCGATCATGCCGGGGTGGGACGGCTTTCCCGTACGGGAGGCCATCAGTCAGGACCTGGGCTGTCCCGTCATGGTCGACAACGACGTGAACCTGATGGCGATGGGGGAACAGCACGCGGGCGTCGCACGCTCCGTGGGCGACTTCCTCTGCGTCAAGATCGGCACCGGCATCGGCTGCGGAATCGTCGTCGGCAGCGAGGTCTACCGAGGGGTGACCGGCAGCGCGGGCGACATCGGCCACATCCAGGTCGAACCGGACGGGCGGCCCTGCGCCTGCGGGAACAAGGGCTGCCTCGAGGCGTACTTCAGCGGCGCGGCACTCGCCCGCGACGCGGAGGACGCCGCAGGTCAAGGGCTCTCCCAGGAGCTCGCGACCCGCCTGGAAGCCGCCGGGAAGCTCAGCGCGATCGACGTCTCCGCGGCGGCCGCCGCCGGTGACGCCACCGCACTCGACCTCATCCGCGCGGGCGGCAACCGCACCGGGCAGGTCATCGCGGGCCTCGTCAGCTTCTTCAACCCGGGCCTCGTGGTGATCGGCGGCGGTGTGACCGGCCTCGGCCACACGCTGCTCGCCGCCATCCGCACCCAGGTCTACCGCCAGTCGCTGCCCCTGGCGACCGGCAACCTCCCCATCGTCCTGGGGGAGTTGGGGCCGACCGCCGGAGTCATCGGCGGCGCCCGGCTCATCAGCGACCACCTGTTCTCACCGGCCTGACGGCCGGTCCGCACGACCCCGAACCAACCAGCGCGAACCAGCACGCACGACCCCGTACATCCACGTCGAAAACACCCCACCCAGCACAGCGCCCTGCTCTGCCCTGCCCGAAATCGTCGGCTGCACCCGCCCAAGGGAACCGTCATGGCACCAGAACCACCGCTGCTCACCATGTCCGGCATCACCAAGTCGTTCCCCGGCGTCCGCGCCCTCGACGGTGTCGACCTCCAGGTCCAGGCCGGCGAGGTGCACTGCCTCCTCGGCCAGAACGGCGCCGGGAAATCCACGCTCATCAAGGTCCTCGCCGGGGCCCACCAGCCCGATGACGGCGAGATCACCTGGCGCGGCGAGCGCACCGCACTCAAGTCGCCGATCGCCGCCATGAGCCTCGGCATCGCCACCATCTACCAGGAGCTCGACCTGGTGGAGGGCCTCTCGGTCGCCGAGAACGTCCACCTCGGACATGAGCCGACGACGGCAGGCTTCGTGGTGCGCGGCAAAGACGCGAGAGCGTCAACTGACGCCCTGCTCAAGCGACTTGGCCACACGGAGATCGACCCCGGGACGCTTGTCGGTGATCTCTCCGCAGCCCAGCAGCAGATCGTGTCCATGGCCCGCGCGCTCTCCCATGAAGTGCGCCTGATCGTCATGGACGAGCCGTCCGCCGCACTCGACCCGGACGAGGTCGACAACCTCTTCCGCATCGTCGGCGATCTCACCGCGGACGGCGTCGCCGTCGTCTACATCTCCCACCGCCTCGAAGAGATCCGCCGCATCGGTGACCGCGTCACCGTCCTCAAGGACGGCCGCGCGGTGGCGGGCGGACTCCCCGCGAAGGAGACCCCGACCCGCGAGGTCGTCGCCATGATGACGGGCCGCAACGTCGAGTACGTCTTCCCCGACCGCCCCGTCGAACCGCCCCTGGCAGAACCGGTGTTGACGGTCCGGGGCCTCGCTCGCGGCGGCGAGTTCGAGTCCCTCGACCTCGACCTGCGCCCCGGCGAGATCGTCGGCCTGGCCGGTCTCGTCGGCTCCGGGCGCTCCGAGATCCTGGAGACGATCTACGGCGCGCGCAAGCCGTCCGCCGGTCAGGTCAGCGTGGGCGGGAAGGTGTTGAAGCCCGGCAGTGTGCGCGCCGCCGTCCGCGCCGGCCTCGGGCTCGCCCCCGAGGAGCGCAAGGCGCAGGCCCTGCTGATGCTGGAGTCCGTCACCAACAACGTGTCCGTCTCCTCCATGTCCCGCTTCTCACGCGGCGGTTGGCTCGACCGAGGCGCCGAGAGGAAGGCCGCGCAGACCGCGACCCGCGAGCTCTCGCTGCGCCCCGACAACCCCACCGCACCCGTGCGCACGCTCTCCGGCGGAAACCAGCAGAAGGCCGTCCTGGCCCGTTGGCTGCTCCGCGGCTGCCGCGTCCTGCTGCTCGACGAGCCGACCCGCGGCGTGGACATCGGCGCCCGCGCCGAGCTGTACGCCGTGATCCGCAGGCTCGCCGACGACGGCCTCGCCGTCCTGCTCGTCTCCAGCGAAGTGCCCGAGGTCCTGGGCCTCGCCGACCGCGTCCTGGTCCTCCGCGAGGGCCGCGTCGTCCATACGGCGCCCGCCCGTGACCTCGACGAACACCGCGTACTCGACCTCGTACTCGAAGGGAGCCCGGCGTCATGACGCAGCCCGCATCGCCGCCACGGCCCGCCGCATCGAAAAGTCAACCGGCGGACGGCGCAAGCCCGTTGCGGACACTCACCGCACGTGCCGACGTGCGGACGCTGTCCCTGCTCGGTGTGCTCGCCGTCCTGGTCCTGATCGGCGGGATCACCCAGCCCGACTCGTTCCTGGACACCGACAACCTGCAGCTGATCCTCACCCAGGCGTCCGTCATCGGTGTCGTCACGGTCGGCATGACCTTCGTGATCATCTCCGGCGGCATAGACCTGTCCGTCGGCGCGATCGTCGCCCTCGCCTCCGTGTGGGCGACGACGGTCGCCACCCAGGATTTCGGCTTCGCGGGCATCCTGTTCACCGCGGTGATCGTCGGTCTGGCCTGCGGCCTCGTCAACGGCGTGCTCATCGCCTACGGCAAAATGGTGCCGTTCATCGCGACCCTCGCGATGCTGGCATCGGGACGGGGCCTCGCGCTCGAGATCACCGATGGCAAGACCCAGATGGTCACCGTCGACAGCGTGCTGAAGCTGGGCGAACGTGACTCCTACGTCCTCGGCATCCCGCCGCTCGTGCTCGTCTTCGCGGCCGTCACCGTCATCGGCTGGCTGCTCCTGAACCGCACCACCTTCGGGCGCCGCTCGGTCGCCGTCGGCGGCAACGCGGAAGCGGCACGCCTCGCCGGTATCGACGTACGCAGGCAGCGCCTCTACCTCTACCTGCTCTCCGGCCTCTGCTGCGGGATCGCGGCCTTCCTGCTGATCATCCTCTCCGGGTCCGGCCAGAACACGAACGGCAACCTCTACGAGCTCGACGCCATCGCCGCCGCGATCATCGGCGGCACCCTGCTCAGCGGCGGCCGGGGCACCATCGTCGGCTCCGTGCTCGGCGTACTGATCTTCATCACGATCCAGAACATCTTCGCGCTCAACAACCTGGAGACCGCAGTCCAGCAGATCGCCAAGGGCGCGATCATCGTCGCCGCGGTGCTCGTCCAGCGACGTACGGCCTCAACCACCTGACCCGAAGGGTTCACCGCCATGCCAGAGTCATCCCCATTCGCGAGCCGCAGAGGATTGCTCTTCGGAGCCGCCGCCCTGTCGACCGGTGCCCTCATCACGGGGTGCACCAGCAACGAGCCCAAGGATGAGGGTTCCGACAGCAAGGACCAGCCGGTCGCCGACGACAAGCCGGGCAAGAAGGTCACCATCGGCTTCGCGGGTCCGCAGGCCGACCACGGCTGGCTCAACGCGATCAACGACAACGCCAAGGAGCGGGCGAAGAAGTACTCGGACGTCACGCTTGAGTCGACCGAGGGGTCGAACGACACCGCCGCCCAGATCGGCCAGGTCGAGACGCTGATCAACAAGAAGGTCGACGTCCTGGTGATCCTGCCGGCCGACGGCAAGGCGCTCACCCAGGTCGGCCTGAAGGCCATGAAGGCGGGCATCCCCGTCGTCAACCTCGACCGGGTCTTCGCCACGCCGCAGGCCTACCGCTGCTGGATCGGCGGCGACAACTACGGCATGGGCCTCAGCGCCGGCCACTACATCGGCGAGAAGCTCAAGGACAAGAAGAACGCCAAGGTCATCGAATTGGCGGGACTCGACAACCTCGAACTCACCAAGCAGCGCAGCAAGGGCTTCGACGACGCCCTGAAGAACTACTCGAACATCGAGAAGGTCGCCCGGCAGGCCGCCGACTTCACCGTCGAGTCGGGCCAGTCGAAGATGTCCCAGCTGCTCCAGGCGCAGAAGAACTTCGACGCCCTGTGGAACCACGACGACGACCAGGGCGTGGGCGCCCTGCGCGCCATCAAGCAGGCGGGCCGCGACGACTTCCTGATGGTCGGCGGCGCGGGCGCGCTCTCCGCGATGCAGGCCATCGAGTCCGACGACAGCGTCCTCAAGGCCACCGTGCTCTACCCGCCGACGATGGCCGCCTCCGCGATCGACCTGGCGCGCGCGCTCGGCCAGAGCAAGGGCATCAGCGGGATGGCGGAGTTCGAGATCCCGTCCTTCGTCACCTGCTACTCCGCCGTGGTCGACAAGGAGAACGTCGGCAAGTACATGTCCACCGGCTTCAAGTGATCCGCGCGTCCGCACCCCCCACCGAGCACTTACGAGGAGGAGTACCGCATGCGTGAGACGGAACACGAGGCCGGGACAGGGAAGCGGTCCTTGGGAGTGGGCATGGTCGGCTACGCCTTCATGGGTGCCGCCCACTCCCAGGGCTGGCGCACTGTCGGACGTGTCTTCGACCTGCCGGTGCAGCCGGTTCTCTCGGCGGTCTGCGGACGCGACGCCACCGGCGTGCGTGCCGCGGCGGACCGCCTGGGGTGGGCGGCGGCGGAGACCGACTGGCGCGCCCTCGTGGCCCGTGACGACGTCGATCTCATCGACATCTGCACCCCCGGCGACAGCCACGCGGAGATCGCGATCGCGGCGCTCGACGCGGGCAAGCACGTGCTGTGCGAGAAGCCCCTGGCGAACACCGTCGAGGAGGCCGAGGCGATGGTCGAGGCCGCCGAACGGGCCCGTGCGCGGGGGCAGGTGGCGATGGTCGGCTTCAACTACCGCCGTGTCCCCGCCCTCGCGCTCGCCCGGCAGATGGTCGCCGAAGGGCGGCTCGGCACGCTGCGGCACGTCCGGCTCACGTACCTCCAGGACTGGCTGGTCGACCCCGGCTTCCCGCTCACCTGGCGGCTGCGCAAGGACCGGGCAGGGTCGGGCGCGCTCGGCGATCTGGGCGCGCACATCGTGGACCTCGCGCAGTTCCTGGTGGGGGAGCCGGTGGCGGGCGTCTCGGCCCTTACGGAGACGTTCGTACGGGAGCGTCCGCTGCTCGACGGGGCGTCGAGCGGGCTCACCGCGGAGGGAGGCAGCGCGCTCGGTCAGGTCACGGTGGACGACGCGGCGGTCTTCACCGGACGCTTCCCGTCGGGCGCCCTCGCCTCCTTCGAGGCGACCCGTTTCGCGGCGGGCCGCAAGAACGCCCTGAAGCTCGAACTCAACGGCTCGGAAGGCTCGTTGGCCTTCGACCTGGAGCGCCTGAACGAGCTCTCCTTCCACGATCACACGGAGCCCGCCGCGTCATCGGGCTTCCGGCGCATCCTGGTGACCGAGCCAGGACACCCGTACCTGGAGGCCTGGTGGCCGCCGGGGCACGGACTGGGCTACGAGCACACGTTCGTGCACCAGGCGCGCGACCTGCTGCACGCCGTCGCCACCGGTGAGCAGCCCGAACCGTCGTTCGCCGCGGGCCTCTCGGTGCAGCGGGTGCTCGCCGCGGTGGAGGAGAGCGCGGCGAAGAACTCGGTCTACACCTCGGTAGCGTCCACCCCCGTCACGGTCTGAGGAGGCCTGTTCATGCCCCGCGACTTCACGCTCTTCACCGGCCAGTGGGCCGACCTGCCGCTGGAGGAGGTCTGCCGCCTCGCCCGCGACTTCGGCTACGACGGCCTCGAACTCGCCTGCTGGGGCGACCACTTCGAGGTCGACAAGGCGCTGAGCGACAGTTCCTACCTGGACTCGCGCCGTCAGCTCCTCGACAAGTACGGCCTCAAGTGCTGGGCCATCTCCAACCACCTGGTCGGCCAGGCCGTCTGTGACGCGATCATCGACGAGCGGCATCAGGCGATCCTGCCCGCCCGCATCTGGGGCGACGGGGACGGCGAGGGTGTACGGCAGCGGGCCGCCCGCGAGATGGAGGACACGGCGCGCGCGGCGGCCGCCTTCGGCGTCGACACGGTCGTCGGCTTCACGGGCTCGGCGATCTGGCACCTGGTGGCGATGTTCCCGCCCGCGCCGGAGTCGATGATCGAGCGCGGCTACGACGACTTCGCCGAGCGCTGGAACCCGATCCTCGACGTCTTCGACGTACAGGGCGTGCGCTTCGCCCATGAGGTGCACCCCTCGGAGATCGCGTACGACTACTGGACGACGCAGCGTGCCCTGGAGGCGGTCGGCCACCGCCCGGCCTTCGGCCTGAACTTCGACCCCTCACACTTCGTGTGGCAGGACCTGGACCCGGTCGGCTTCCTCTACGACTTCCGGGACCGGATCTACCACGTCGACTGCAAGGAGGCCCGGCGCCGCCTGGACGGCCGCAACGGGCGTCTGGGCTCGCACCTCCCGTGGGGCGACCCGCGCCGCGGCTGGGACTTCGTGTCGGCCGGGCACGGGGACGTCCCCTGGGAGGACGTGTTCCGGATGCTGCGCTCGATCGCGTACGAGGGTCCTGTCTCCGTCGAGTGGGAGGACGCGGGGATGGACCGCCTCCAGGGAGCGCCCGAAGCGCTGAAGAGCCTGAAGGCGTTCGACTTCGAGCCGCCGACGGCGTCCTTCGACGCGGCGTTCGGCGGGAACTGAGCCGCCCCGAGCGGCAGTGCCGCGGAGCCACTTTGTCCTGGACAAGGAAAAAGCTGAACTTCATTGCTGTGCAAGGGCTTTCCGTCCCGGACAAACGTGGCTACCGTCCCTGATGTGTACAGGACATGAACCTTCCCGGGGTGACGGCGCACCCCGGCGCCCAGCGCCCTCTTCGAGCACACCCGCGTACGACCGTCCCCCTCCCGGAGGAACTCCGTGCACAGGAAACGCCTGAGACTTCGCAAGACCCTCGCCCTCTTCACCGGCACCCTGCTGGCCGGCGCCACCCTCAGCCTCACCGCCCCCACCGCCAACGCCGCCGACCCGGAGGCCGTCCGTGCCGCCCAGGCCCAGGCGGACAAGGCGGCCGCGGGCAAGTCCACCGGCAAGGCCGCCGCGGCCGAGGACTTCCAGCAAGTCACCCTCGCCAAGGGCGAGCCCGAGACCGGCGAGCCCATGACGCTCGCCGTCCTGCCCGACCGCTCCGTCCTGCACACCTCCCGCGACGGCACGCTGCGCCTCACGGACGCCGCGGGCAACACCAAGATCGCGGGCAAGATACCGGTCTACACACATGACGAAGAGGGCCTCCAGGGCGTCGGCCTCGACCCGAAGTTCAGCGAGAACCGCGCGATCTACCTCTACTACGCGCCCCCGCTCGACACCCCGGCCGGCGACGCCCCGGAGACCGGCACGGCCGAGGACTTCAAGAAGTTCGACGGCGTCAACCGCCTCTCCCGCTTCGTCCTGAAGGCCGACGGCACCCTCGACAACGCCAGCGAGAAGAAGGTCCTCGACGTCCCCGCGACCCGCGGCATCTGCTGCCACGTCGGCGGCGACATCGACTTCGACAAGGACGGCAACCTCTACCTGTCGACGGGCGACGACTCCAACCCCTTCGCCTCGGACGGCTTCTCGCCGCTCGACGAGCGTGCGGACCGCAACCCCGCCTTCGACGCCCGCCGCAGCGCGGGCAACAGCAACGACCTGCGCGGCAAGATCCTGCGCATCAAGGTCGCCGACGACGGCTCGTACACCGCCCCGGACGGCAACCTCTTCGCGCCGGGCACGGACAAGACCCGTCCCGAGATCTACGCGATGGGCTTCCGCAACCCCTTCCGCATGAGCGTCGACAAGCCCACCGGCACGGTCTACGTAGGTGACTACGGCCCCGACGCGGGAGCGGCCGACCCCAAGCGCGGCCCCGCCGGCCAGGTCGAGTTCGCCCGCGTCACCAAGCCGGGCAACTTCGGCTGGCCGTACTGCACCGGCAAGAACGACGCCTACATCGACTACGACTTCGCCACGCAGACCTCCGGCGCCGCCTTCGACTGCGCCGCACCGAAGAACGACTCCGTGCACAACACCGGTCTGACCGACCTGCCGGCCGCGCAGGAAGCCTGGATCCCGTACGACGGCGGCTCCGTCCCCGAGTTCGGCTCCGGCTCCGAGTCCCCGATGGCGGGCCCCGTCTACCGCTATGACGCGGCGAACACCTCCCCGGTGAAATTCCCGGAGGCCTACGACGGCGACTTCTTCGCCGGCGAGTTCGGGCGGCGCTGGATCAAGCGCATCGAGCACGGCGCGGACGGCACCGTCCAGTCCATCAACCCGTTCCCGTGGACCGGCACCCAGATCATGGACATGGAGTTCGGCCCCGACGGCGCGCTGTACGTCCTCGACTACGGCACCGCCTGGTTCGGCGGCGACGAGAACTCCGGCCTCTTCCGCATCGAGAACGCCACGGACGGCCACTCACCGGTCGTCGAGGCGAGCGCCTCCGTGACCAGCGGCCAGGCCCCGCTCAAGACCAAGTTCACCGCGAAGGCCACGGACGCGGACGGCGGCACCCTGACCTACGCATGGGACTTCGGTGACGGCGGCAAGTCGACCCAGCAGAACCCCTCGTACACGTACAAGAAGAACGGCGTCTACACCGCGACCGTGACCGTCAAGGACTCCACCGGACGCACCGGTTCGGCCAGCGCGCACGTCACCGTCGGCAACACCGCGCCCAAGGTGACCCTGGAACTCCCGGGCGACGGCCAGCTGTTCACCTTCGGCGACAAGATCCCCTTCAAGGTCAAGGTGACCGACCCGGAGGACGGCCCGATCGACTGCACGAAGGTCAAGGTCACGCACATCCTCGGCCACGACAGCCACGGCCACCCGGTGACCTCGGCCAACGGCTGTGAGGGCACCCTGCAGACGTCCGCGGACGGCGAGCACGACCCGAACGCCAACATCTTCGGGGTCTTCGACGCCGAGTACACCGACAAGGGCGCCAACGGCCAGCCCGCGCTGACCACCCACGACCAGAACGTCGTCCAGCCCAAGCACCGCCAGGGCGAGCACTACAACGACTCCAAGGGTGTCTCCGTGGTGAACCACACCCCGGCGCACGGCGGCAAGGCGGTCGGCGAGATCAACAACGGCGACTGGATCTCCTTCAAGCCCTACATCCTCGGCAACGCCACCAAGCTGACGGCGCGCGTTGCGTCGGCCGGCGAGGGCGGGACGCTCGAGGTCCGCAGCGGATCGGCCACCGGCAGGCTTCTCGGCAAGGCCAAGGTCGCACCGACGGGCGGCTGGGAGACGTACAAGGACGTGAGCGCCACCCTCAGCAAGGCACCCAAGAAGACGACCACGCTCTTCCTGGTCTTCAAGGGCAAGGGCTCCGGAGCTCTGTACGAGGTCGACGACTTCACCTTCACCACGCGCTGAGGAAGGGGTCACCCCACCATGCGGGCATCCGCACGCATCACCATCGCCACCGCTACGGCCGCCTTGCTCATCGGCTGCGTATCGGGGCCGGCGGCCTCCAGGCCGGACGGCAAGCACGAGGGGGCCGCGGGGAAGGCCGTCGGCGAGAAGGTCCTGGTCTTCTCCAAGACCGCGGGCTTTCGCCACGACTCGATCCCCGAGGGCATCGCTGCCATCAAGGAGCTCGGCGCGGCGAACGGCTTCACGGTCGACGCCACCGAGGACGCCAAGGCCTTCACGGCCAAGAACCTCGCGAAGTACGACGCCGTGATCTGGCTCTCGACGACGGGTGACGTCCTCGACGGCAAGCAACAGGCGGCGTTCGAGGGCTACATCAAGAAGGGCGGCGGGTACGTGGGCGTGCACGCCGCCGCCGACACCGAGTACGACTGGCCCTTCTACGGCGGGCTCGCGGGCGCGTACTTCCAGTCGCACCCCGCGATCCAGCCCGCGAAGGTGCAGGTCGAGGACCACTGGCACCCGTCCACGGCGCATCTGCCGGGGATCTGGGAACGGACCGACGAGTGGTACAACTACCGCTCCAACCCCCGTGACCGGGCCCACGTCCTGGCCTCGCTCGACGAGTCGTCCTACTCGGGCGGCTCGATGTCGGGCGACCATCCCATCGCCTGGTGCCAGGACTATCAGGGAGGCCGCTCCTTCTACACGGGCAGCGGCCACACCAAGGAGTCGTTCGCCGATCCCGCGTACCGCACCCATCTGCTCGGCGGAATCCGCTGGGCGGCCGGTGCGGCGCAGGCCGACTGCCGACCGGAGAAGGGCTACACGCCGATCTTCGACGGCACGGCCAAGTCCCTTGAGGCATGGAAGCAGGCGGGCCCGGGTTCCTTCGCCCTGAACGAGGGCGATGGCACTCTGACGACCGTCGGCGGCATGGGCATGCTCTGGCACGACGGAGCGAAGGAGCTCGGCTCCTACTCCCTCAAGCTGGACTGGCGCATGGACGGCGACGACAACTCCGGGATCTTCGTGGGCTTCCCGCCCTCCGACGACCCCTGGTCGGCCGTGAACAACGGCTATGAGATCCAGATCGACGCCACCGACGTCCCGGAGAAGACCACGGGCTCCGTCTACGGCTTCAAGTCCGCCGACCTGAAGAAGCGCGACAAGGCGCTGAATCCGGCGGGGGAGTGGAACACGTACGAACTCCGGGTCGAGGGCGAACGCCTTCGGATCTACCTCAACGGAGTGAAGATCAACGACTTCACCAACACGGACCCGGCGAGGAGCCTCAAGGACGGTCACATCGGCATCCAGAACCACGGTGCCGACGACCAGGTCTCCTTCCGTGACATCCGGGTGAAGGACCTGCCGGCCCGCACCGCGTCCGGCGTGGGCCGCTAGACGGCGGCGGGCGGAGGACGCCGGACCTCCGCCCGCCGTCTTTACCCCGTCCGCCGTCCCATCCCCCGCGGGTTTAGCCGCGTGCACGACAGGAGGCAGCCATGTCCAACTCTTCCTCTGCAGGTTCTTCTGGTTCACCTGGTACTGCTGCTGGTACTGGTGCTTCGGGTGGCGGGCCGACCGGGGTGTGGCTGATCGGCGCGCGCGGATCGGTCGCCACGACGGCTGTCGCGGGGTGCGCTGCCGTGACGGCCGGGCTCCACCCGCCGACCGGCATGATCACGGAGACCCCGCCGTTCGCGGACTGCGGTCTGCCAACGTTGTCGTCGCTCGTCTTCGGCGGCCACGACGTGATGGAGTGCCCGCTGCCAAAGCGCGCGGAGCAGCTGGCCGCCGGGGGCGTGCTCCCGCACGGCGTCCCCTCGGCGGTGGGCGCCGAACTGGCCGCGGCGGACGCGGAGATCCGCATGGGCGGTCCGCGCCGCGGGGACTCCGACACCAGGACGGACGAGGAACTGATCGAGTCCTTCGCCGCCGACCTCCGGGACTTCGTACGCCGTCGGGGGCTCGCCCGTGCGGTGGTGGTGAACGTGGCGTCGACGGAACCCGTGCCGGCGGAGGGCGCGGGGCGACTGCCCGCCAGCTCGCTCTACGCGGCGGCGGCGCTGCGGGCGGGCTGCCCGTACGTGAACTTCACCCCGTCGGCGGGCCTGCACCACCCTGCGCTCGCGTCTCCGGCGGCCTCGTCCGGCCTCCCTTACGCGGGCCGGGACGGCAAGACGGGCCAGACCCTCCTCCGCTCGGTCCTCGGCCCGATGTTCGCCCAGCGAGCGCTGGCCGTCCGCGCCTGGTCCGGCACGAACCTCCTGGGCGGCGGCGACGGCGCCGCCCTCGCGGACCCGGCCGCGGCCGCGGCGAAGAACGCGGGCAAGGAACGGGTCCTCGCCGACACGCTGGGCTCCGCCCCGGAGGGCGAGGTCCACATCGACGACGTCCCGTCGCTCGGCGACTGGAAGACCGCCTGGGACCACATCGCGTTCGACGGTTTCCTCGGCGCGCGGATGGTCCTGCAGACGACCTGGCAGGGCTGCGACTCGGCCCTGGCGGCACCCCTGATCCTGGACCTGGCCCGATTGACGGCCCGCGCCCACGAGGTGGGTCTGACCGGCCCGTTGGGCGAGCTGGGCTTCTTCTTCAAGGACCCGGACGACGGCTCTTCGTCGGCGTTGGCCGAGCAGTACGAGGCACTCGTGGGCTTCGCCTCGCGGCTGCGGGGGGTGAGTGCGTGAAGGGGGCTGGTTCCGTGGGTGCTGGTGGCGGTTCCGGTGACGGTGGCGGTGCTGAGGGCGCTGGTGGCGGTGCTGGTTCCGGTGGCGGTGTCGTCGGCGCTGGCGGTGGCGGTGCTGGGGGTGGTTCCGGCGGCGGTGTGTCGCTGGGGGCTGGGCGCGACTGGGCCGAACTGCTGCGCGTTTCGGCCCTGTTCACCGTCCCGGGTGACGCCTTGGCCGGTGCGGCGGCGACAGGGCTGCGCCCCAACCGGCGCACTCTCCTCGCCATCGCCGCCTCACTCTCCCTCTACGAAGCGGGCATGGCCCTCAACGACTGGGCGGACCGGGAGGAGGACGCGGTCGAACGCCCTCACCGCCCGCTGCCGTCCGGCCGCATCGCTCCGCCGGTCGCACTCGGCGCGGCGGCGGCTCTGACGGCCGGGGGCCTGGCCCTGGCCGCCGGTGCGGGACGCCCCGCCCTGACGGTGGCGGGCGCCTTGGCGGCCACGGTGTGGGCCTACGACCTGGGCCTCAAGCACACTCCGGCGGGCCCGGCCGCCATGGCAGCGGCTCGCTCCCTCGACTTGCTGCTGGGGGCGGCGGCTACTTCGGCGGGGGCGATGAGTTCTGGGCCACGTGGCCGTGGCCCCCGTCCCGGCCTGCGTGCTGCTGCGCCCTCCGCTCTCGTGCTCGGCGCCCACACGCTCGCGGTGACCGCGGTCTCGCGCCGCGAGGCACAGGGCGGCTCCACGGTGGCGCCCCTGGCCGCACTCGCCGCGACAGCCGCGCTGACGCGACTGCTGGCCTCAGGCGGTGGCGACAGCGGTGGCCTTGCCACCGTCGGCACCGGCACGAGCGCTGACGCAGGTACCTCCCAACTCCCGGCAGACCGCGGCGGAACAGACACCCGCGGCCTGCCGGGCTTCACCCCGGGGGAGCCGTCACGGGTCCGCCCGGCGGAGCAGACGATGAGCCAGGCGTTGCGGCAGACGGTGAGCCGAGCCTGGCGCGTCGCCGGCGTGACCGGCCCCGCCCCGGAGTGGTCCGGCACCGCGTGGCGGGCTGGGGCTCACGGCGCCGTGCAGGCACCGGGGGAGCTGTCGCGGGGCCGCGCGGTGGAGCAGACGACGAGCCACGCCTTGGGGCTGACGATGGGCCGAGCCTGGCGTACCGGCGGCGTGACCGGCCCGGTCTCGGGCGGGCGGTCCGGCAGCGCCTGGCGGACCGGAGCTCGCGCCGGCATCCAGGTCGCGCTCGCCGCCACATACGCGGCCACCGCCGCGCGCCCCCTCTTCCACGCCGCGCTCAACCCGTCACCCCAGCTCACCCAGCGGGCCGTGGGCGGCGGCATCCGGGCGATGATCCCGCTCCAGGCCGCACTCTCCGCCCGCACCGGCGCCTTGGGCCCCGCCCTGCTGACCGCCGCGCTGGCCCCGGCGGCCCGGAGGTTCGGTCGGAAGGTGAGCGTCACATGACAGAGACGACGGCCGGGACAGCCATCCCGCAGGCTGCCCCGCACCCCTTCCGCTTGGGGTACGGCACCAGCCCTGCCCTGCTGACCGCCGCGCTGGCCCCGGCGGCCCGGAGGTTCGGTCGGAAGGTGAGCGTCACATGACAGAGACGACGGCCGGGACAGCCGGCCCGCAGGCTGCTGCGCACACTTTGCGCTTGGGGTACGGCACCAGCCCTGCCCTGCTGACTGCCGTGCTGGCTCCGGTGGCCCGGAGGTTCGGCCGGAAGGTGAGTGTCACATGACAGAGACGACGGCCGGGACAGCCGCCCCGCAGGCTGCTGCGCACCCCTTCCGCTTCGGGTACGGCACCAACGGCCTGACCGACCTGCGGCTCGACGATGCCCTCGGGCTCCTTGCCGACCTCGGCTACGCGGGCGTCGGGCTCACCCTCGACCACATGCACCTCGACCCCCTCGCCCCCGACCTCGCCACCCGCACCCGCCACGTGGCCCGCAGCCTGGAACGTCTCGGTCTGACGGTGACGATCGAGACCGGCGCCCGCTATGTGCTCGACCCGCGCCGCAAGCACGGCCCCTCGCTCCTCGACCCCGACCCGGACGCACGCGCCGCCCGCGTCCGTCTGCTGATCCGTGCCGTGCAGGTCGCCGCCGACCTGGGTGCCCACGCGGTGCACTGCTTCAGCGGCATCACCCCCGAAGGCACCCCCGAGGACACAGCCTGGCAGCGCCTCGCCGAAGCCCTCGGCCCGGTCCTCGACGCCGCGTCCGGCGCCAACGTGCCCCTGGCCATCGAACCCGAGCCCGGCCACCTCCTCTCCACCCTCGCCGACTTCCACCGGCTCCGCCACGAACTGAGCGACCCTGACCCCCAACATTTGGGCCTCACCCTCGACATCGGCCACTGCCAGTGCCTCGAACCGCAGTCACCCGCCGACTGCGTACGCGCCGCCGCCCCCTGGCTGCGGCACGTCCAGATCGAGGACATGCGCCGCGGCGTCCACGAACACCTCCCGTTCGGTGACGGCGAGATCGACTTCCCGCCCGTCCTCGAAGCCCTGGCCTCCACCGGCTACCAGGGCCTCACCGTCGTCGAACTGCCCCGCCACTCCCACGCGGGCCCACAACTCGCCTCCCACTCCATCGAGTTCCTGCACAAGGCGGCCACCGAGGCGACCCGTCCAGTGCCCATCTCCACCCCGGCCGGAGGAGGAACCCCGTGACCGAAGCCCTTGTCATCGACGACCTCCGCACCCGCCTCGAAGCCACCCTCGGCGGAGCCGCCCGCGCCTGGCTGGACCAGGCCACCGCGGAGGCCGCCGCCCACCGCGACCGGCCGGCCCAGAACACGACCCCCGTATGGGAGTTGCGCTTCGCGGAGGCCGGACGCCGCTGCGGCCAGGACCACGCCGACGCCGTCCGTGTACTGCTCCTGCACGCGGCCGGAGCGGACCCGGCCACCCTCACCCGCGTCTACGAACAAGGCACCGCGGCCGAACGCCGCGCTGTCCTGGATGCCCTGCCCCACCTGGTTCAAGGCCCCGAGGCGCTGCCCCTGGTCGAGGACGCCCTGCGTACGAACGACACCCGGCTCGTCACCGCCGCCGTCGGTCCATACGCCGCCCGGCACCTCGCCCCGCACGACTGGCGGCACGCGATCCTGAAGTGCCTGTTCACCGGCGTCCCCGTGGATGCCGTCGCCGAACTGGACCGCAGGGCCACCGCCGACGCCGAGCTCGGACGCATGCTCGGCGACTACGCCGGCGAACGCACCGCCGCCGGTCGCACCGTCCCCAGCGATCTGCACCGCGTCCTGGCCCTGACCGCCCCTACGGCCCCCTCGGCCGCAGCGGCGACCCCGGCCCCCACGACCCCTTCCACCGGCGAGGAGCAGGAGTCCTGATGCGCATTTTCGACCCCCACATCCACATGACGTCCCGTACCACCGACGACTACCAGGCCATGTACGCCGCGGGCGTCCGAGCCGTCGTCGAGCCCGCGTTCTGGCTGGGTCAGCCCCGCACCTCACCCGCCTCCTTCTTCGACTACTTCGACTCGCTCCTCGGCTGGGAACCCTTCCGCGCGGCCCAGTACGGCATCGCCCACCACTGCACCATCGCCCTCAACCCCAAAGAGGCCAACGACCCCCGATGCACCCCCGTCCTGGACGAACTGCCCCGCTACCTCGTCAAGGACAACGTCGTGGCCGTGGGCGAGATCGGCTATGACTCCATGACCCCCGCCGAGGACGCCGCACTCACCGCCCAGCTCCAGCTCGCCGCCGACCACGAGCTGCCCGCGATGGTCCACACCCCGCACCGCGACAAGCTCGCGGGACTGCGCCGCACCCTCGACGTCGTCCGGGAATCCGCGCTGCCCCTGGACCGTGTCCTCGTCGACCATCTCAACGAGACCACGGTCAAGGAGGCCAAGGACAGCGGCTGCTGGCTCGGCTTCTCCGTCTATCCCGACACCAAGATGGACGAGGACCGGATGGTGGCCATCCTGCGCGACCACGGGCCCGAGCGGGTCCTGGTCAACTCGGCCGCCGACTGGGGCAAGAGCGACCCGCTCAAGACCCGCAAGGTCGCCGACGCCATGCTCGCCTCCGGGTTCAGCGAGGACGACGTCGACCTGGTGCTCTGGCGCAACCCGGTCGCCTTCTACGGACTCAGCGGCCGCCTCGCGCTCGACGTCGCGGACACCGAAGGCACCCACGAGGGCAACTCCATCCTTCGCGGCGGGGAGTGAGCCATGCGCTTCCGGCACCCCGACGGCAGCGTCGTCCACCTCGCTTACTGCACCAACGTCCACCCCGCCGAGACCCTCGACGGCGTTCTCGCCCAACTCCGCGACCACTGCGAACCCGTACGCAAACGGCTCGGCAGGGACCGCCTGGGCATCGGCCTGTGGCTCGCCAAGGACGCCGCGCACGCCCTGGTCACCGACCCGGCCGCGCTGCGCGGCCTGCGCTGCGAGCTCGACCGGCGGGGCCTTGAGGTCGTCACCCTCAACGGCTTCCCGTATGAAGGGTTCGGTGCGGAGGAGGTCAAGTACCGCGTCTACAAGCCGGACTGGACCGACCCCGAGCGGCTGTCCCACACGACCGACCTGGCCCGCCTCCTTGCCGCCCTCCTCCCGGACGACGTCACCGAGGGCACCATCTCCACCCTTCCTCTCGCCTGGCGCACCCCGTTCGACGCCACGCACGCCGAGGCCGCCCGCACCGCCCTCACCGCGCTCGCCCAACGCCTGGACGCGCTCGCGGAGCTGACCGGCAAGTCGATCCGCATCGGACTCGAACCGGAGCCGGGCTGCACGGTGGAGACCACGGGCGACGCGATCGCCCCTCTCACCGCGATCGGCCACGACCGCATCGGTGTCTGCGTCGACACCTGTCACCTCGCCACCTCCTTCGAGGACCCGCAGACCGCGCTCGACGCACTCGCTGTCGCGGGCATCCCCGTCGTCAAGTCCCAGCTCTCCGCCGCCCTGCACGCCGAACACCCCCATCTCCCCGGAGTCCGCGAGGCCCTCGCCGCCTTCGACGAGCCCCGCTTCCTGCATCAGACCCGCACCCGCACCGCGGCCGGACTGCGCGGCACCGACGACCTCGGTGAATCCCTCGCCGGTGACGCACTGCCCGAGACGGCGCCCTGGCGCGCCCACTTCCACGTCCCCCTGCACGCGCCTCCCGCGCCTCCCCTCACCTCCACGCTCCCCGTACTCAAGGACACTCTCGCCCTCCTGGTCGGCGGGCCCGACCCCCGCACCCGACACCTCGAGGTCGAGACCTACACCTGGCAGGCGCTGCCGCCCGAGCTGCGACCCCGCTCCCGCCCCCAGCTCGCCGACGGAATCGCCGCCGAGCTCACCCTCGCCCGCGATCTCCTGACGGACCTCGGCCTGAAGGAACTGCCATGAGCCCCACACCCCTCCTCGTCCTGGACGTCGTCGGCCTCACCCCCCGTCTCCTCGACCACATGCCGCACCTCAAGTCCCTGGGCCAGTCCGGCTCCCGGGCTCCACTCGGCACGGTGCTGCCCGCCGTCACCTGTGCCGCGCAGTCCACCTTCCTCACCGGCACCACCCCCGCCGAGCACGGCATCGTCGGCAACGGCTGGTACTTCCGCGAGCTCGGCGACGTACTCCTGTGGCGCCAGCACAACGGCCTCGTCGCCGGCGACAAGCTGTGGGACGCCGCCCGTCGCGCGCACCCCGGCTACACCGTCGCCAATATCTGCTGGTGGTACGCCATGGGCGCCGACACCGACATCACCATCACCCCCCGTCCCGTCTACTACGCCGACGGCCGCAAGGAACCCGACTGCTACACCAGGCCCCCGGCCCTGCACGACGAACTCACCGAGAAATTCGGTACGTTCCCCCTGTTCCACTTCTGGGGTCCCGGTGCCGACATCGTCTCCAGCCGCTGGATCGTGAACGCCACGCGGCACATCATCAGCACCCGCCACCCCGACCTGGCCCTCTGCTACCTCCCGCACCTCGACTACGACCTGCAGCGCTTCGGCCCCGACGACCCGCGCTCCCACCGGGCCGCCGCCGAACTCGACGCGACCATCGCCCCCCTCCTCGACGAGGCGAAGGCCGAGGGCCGCACCGTCGTCGCCCTGTCCGAGTACGGCATCACCCGCGTGGACCGCCCCGTCGACATCAACCGCGCCCTGCGCCGTGCCGGTCTGCTCGAAGTGCACACGCAGGACGGCATGGAGTACCTGGATCCCATGACGTCGCGCGCTTTCGCCGTCGCGGATCACCAGATCGCCCACATCTACGTGCGCAGGCCCGAGGACCTGGAGGTCACTCGCCAGGCACTCGCCGACCTCCCCGGCATCGAGCAACTCCTCGACGACGAGGGCAAGAAGGCCCACCACTTGGACCACCCGCGCTCCGGCGAACTCGTCGCCGTCGCGGAGCCGGACGCCTGGTTCACGTACTACTACTGGCTCGACGACGACCGCGCGCCCGACTTCGCGCAGCTCGTCGAGATCCATCGCAAACCCGGCTACGACCCCGTCGAGCTCTTCATGGACCCCGAGGATCCCTACGTCCGCGTCAAGGCCGCGTCCGCGCTGGCCCGCAAAAAGCTCGGCATGCGCTATCGCATGGCGGTCGTGCCCCTGGACGCGTCACCTATTCGAGGCAGCCACGGCCGCCTTCCCCTGAGCGACGACGACGGTCCGCTCATCATCAGCTCCACCCCCCATGCGTTTCCCGACCGGATAGCGGCCACCGCCGTGAAATCCCTGCTCCTCGACCTGGCCGGCCTGGGCTGAGGAGCAGTTACAGAGAGTGAAGCACGCGTCACTGACAACGCGCCAGTGGCGTTGGCCCGCACGTCGAAAGATCAGGGAAAACCCCGAGAGTCCCCAGAGTTCCAGAGCCCAGGAGAGGCACCCGTGACCGACATCCACGACACTCCCGCCGCAGACGAGGCCCTCAGACAGCGCCTTGGCGTCGACCGCCGCCGATTCCTCAGCACGTGCACCGCCGTCGGCGCGGGCGCGATCGCCACGCCCGTGTTCGGCGCGGCACCGGCCCTCGCCCAGTCGCAGACCCAGGGCGGCCATGGCCACGGTCACGGGCATGGCCGCGACTTGGTGCCCGCGAAGAAGCGCGGAATCATCCTCTACACGGTGCGTGACGCGACCGGCCGCGACCCGCTTGCCAGCACCCTTCCCTCCGGCTTCCGCGAGGTGTTCAAGGAACTGGCCCGCTACGGGTACAAGCAGGTCGAATTCGCGGGCTACGGCCAGCACGCCAACGCACCCGGCGGAGCCAACCTGGAGTCCGTCGCCGGCGCCAGACTGCTGCGCTCGTGGCTCGACGACTACGGCCTGCGCGCCCAGGGCAACCACGGCTTCATACCGGGCTCGTGGCCGCTCTCGCAGCCCGACCTCGACACGTTCAAGAAGCACCTGGAGATCGCCAACATCCTCGGCATGGATCACATGGGCACCGGCGGTGACCCCACCAACAGTTCGTACAAGGCCGATTGGGACGTCGCCGCCGACAAGTGGAACGCCATGGGATCCATCGCGCGCAAGGCAGGCATCAAGCTCTACACCCATAACCACGACGCGGCGTACGGCTTCCTGCTCGACGGCGGTCCGCTCGACGCGCAGGGCCGCCCGACCCGCAGCTCCGGCATCCGCAAGCTGGAGTACTTCCTCAAGGCCACCGACCCGCGGTCGGTCTGGCTGGAGATGGATGTCTACTGGGCGCACGTCGCGCAGTACAAGTTCCACACGTACACCGCGCACGACGGAGCGCAGCGGAAGAAGGTCTTCGATCCGGCCGCGCTGGTCAGCCGCAACAACAAGCGCTACCCGCTGTTCCACGCCAAGGACGGCACGCGCAACGACACCAGCGGCGAGGGCTACGACATGGTGGCCTTCGGTGAGGGTGTCATCGACTACCGCACCTTCTTCAGCCGTGTGGGCGAGAAGAATTACCACAACCCCATGGTCGAACAGGACAACGCGCCCAGCGGCACCGACGCCGGCCAGTCCCTGAAGCTCGCGAAGATCGGTTACGGCAACTTGGCGGCACTCCGCAAGAAGCGCTGAGCACACGCACAGCTGAGCACACGCACAAGCTGAGCACACGCACAAACAGCTCTCGCCGCGCGAAAGACGCGCGGCGAGAGCTGTTTGATGTCTCCCGGATCACGGTCACCGACCGTGCCGTCAGGCCATCTCCTCGCCGAGGGGTTGTGGATTGGGTTTGATGCCCTTGTCCTTGGGCCTCCCGGGTTGGGAGAGGAAGAGCGCGATGAATCCCGCGAACAGGGAGATGGAGCCGGCCAGTGTGAAGGCCCCGGAGTGGCCCCAGTTGCTCACCACGACGGCACCCATACCGGAGCCGAGAAGTCCCGATACGAGTTTGGAGCTGTAGACCAGACCGTAATTGGAGGCGTTGTTGTTCTCGCCGAAGTAGTCCGCCGTCATTGCCGCGAACATCGGGAAGATGGCGCCGCCTCCAAAGCCGGAGATGCTGGAGAAGACCAGGAACAGGGGGAGGTTCTCGATGTTCGCCGACCACAGGATGCCGTACTGGGAAAGACCCAGGACGATGCAGACGAAGATCAGGCAGCGTTTACGTCCGTAGAGGTCGGAGAGCCAGCCGATGACACCTCGGCCCGTGCCGTTGACGATGGCCTTCAAGGACATGGCCGTGGCGACGATTCCACCGGCGAATCCGGCTTCCTTTCCGATGTCCACCTGGAACGCGATACCGAAGATGTTCACGCCCGACGTGCACAGCAGACAGAACCACATCAGCGCGACACGCCCGGTCTGCCACGCCTCCTTGGGCGTGTACTGCCGCACGGCGGGCGGGTTCATCGCCAGCGCACGCCTGGCCCGCGGGTCCGTCGGCGGCCGCAGCGGGTCCACGTCGGCCGGCCACCAGTTCTTCGGCGGGTCCTGGAAGAAGTAACCCGCCACCGCGACCATCGCCGCCAGGAAGAGGCCGACGGACACGAGCACCCAGCGGAAGTTCGTCAGATCCATGTAACCGGTGAAGATGAACACGAACGGCACCGAGCCGTAGGCGAATCCACCGTTGACGAATCCGGTCTTCCCTCCCTTCCGTTCGGGATACCACTTGCCGACCATGTTCACGCAGGTCGCGTACACCATTCCGGCGCCCATACCGCTGAACATGCCGAAGCCGATGTAGGCGACGATGACATGTGGCGCGAACGCCAGAGACAGATAGCCCAGGAGCGTGCCGACAGCGCCGCACATCATCGCCCAGCGCGCCGGAAGTTTTCCGCTCTCGCGCAGCTTGCCCGCGGGGAAGGCCACCGCGGCCTGGAAGAAGACCCACACGCCCAGCATCCAGAAGATATGGGTGTCGCCCCAGGCATGCGCGGTGTGCAGGGTGTCCTCGGCCGAGGCGAATGCGTACTCGGCCGAGCTGATGCCCATCATGCCGATCCACGGCAGGATGACCATCCACTTGCGCTTGCGGCCCATGATGTCGATGTCGGTCTCGCCGACCCGGTACATCCGGCCGTTCGCGTCCGTCACCTCCCTGAATGGGACGGCTGTGGGTATGTCAGTTGTCGTCATGTTGGTTCAGCACCCCTTGCGTCGAAAAGATCCTGGCCAGCGCCCCCTGTCCAATACCTTTCGTGTGCGCACGGGCCCCGGGTCCTGCCGACGCGCACCGCCGGCAGGACCCAACACCGGTCACCTCATCGACCGCCCCCCAACAGGCCGGCCGCTCGGGCCCACCGGTACTTCGCGCCGAGCGCGGCGACCGGCTTCTCCGTGGTGTACGGATACGCCACGACGCCCCGCTCGAAGAGGTACTGGCAGGCCTCCTCCACCTCGACGTCGCCCGCCAGGGATGCCACGACGGGCTTTTCGATGCCGCGCTCACGGAACTCGGCGATCACGCGGGCCGTCAGTTCGGCGAAGACCATGGGAGGGGTCACGATGGTGTGCCAGTAGCCCAGGACGAGCGCGTGGATGCGCGGGTCCTCGAGGCCGAGCCTGATCGTCGCCTCGTACGTCGACGGGGGCTCACCCCCGGTGATGTCGATGGGGTTTCCCGCCGCCCCGAAGGGAGGGATGAACGCCCGGAAGGACGCGTCCAGGTCATCGGGGATCTCCATCAGCCGCAGTCCGTTGTCGGTCACCGCGTCGGAGAGCAGCACCCCGGAGCCGCCCGCGCCCGTGATGATCACGATGTTGTCGCCCCGCGGGGTGGGGAGCACCGGCAAGGCGCGCGCGTACTCCAGCATTTCGTTGAGCCCCGGCGCCCTGATGACGCCCGCCTGCCTGAGGATGTCGTCGTACACTGCGTCGTCGCCCGCCAGGGCCCCCGTGTGCGATCCGGCGGCCTTCGCCCCGGCGGCCGTACGCCCGGCCTTCAGGACCACGACAGGCTTCTTCGGAACGGTCGCCCGCGCGGCCTCAACGAAGGCGCGGCCGTCCTTGAGGTCCTCCAGGTGCATGGCGATGCACTGGGTGTTGGGGTCCTCGCCGAACCACGTGAGCAGATCGTCCTCGTCCAGGTCGGACTTGTTGCCGAGCCCGACGATCGCCGAAACGCCCGTCTTCGTAGTGCGCGCGAAGCCGAGGATGGCCATCCCGATGCCGCCGGACTGACTCGTCAGGGCGACCCCGCCCTTGACGTCGTACGGCGTGCAGAACGTGGCGCACAGGTCGTGCCACGTCGAGTAGTAGCCGTAGATGTTCGGGCCGAGCAGCCGCACCCCGTGCCGCTCGCCGATCTCCACGATCTCGTCCTGGAGGGCCTCTTCGCCGGTCTCGGCAAACCCGGAGGGAATCAGGACCGCGTTGGGGATGCCCTTGCGACCCACCTCCTCCAAGGCCGACGCCACGAACTTGGCGGGGATCGCGAAGACCGCCACATCCACCTCACCGGGAACGTCCGTGACACTCTTGTACGCCTTGCGGCCCAAGATGTCATCGGCCTTGGGGTTCACCGGATGGATCTCGCCGGAGAAGCCGCCGTCGATGAGGTTGCGCATCACCGAGTTGCCGATCTTGCCCGGTTCGTTGGAGGCACCGATCACGGCGACGGAGCGAGGCTCCATCAGCCGCCGCATCGACGTGAGCATCTCCTCGCGCGTGTACGTACGGCGCTGTTTCGTAACCCCTTCGGAGAGGATGACGCGGATGTCCGCGGCGATCGCACCCTCCGGAGTGGCGATCACCGGGTTGAGGTCCACCTCGGCGATCTCCGGGAAGTCGGTGACCAGTTGGGACACCCGGCGTATCTGCTCGGCAACGGCCCACCGGTCCACGGCCGGCGCGCCCCGCACGCCGCGCAGGATCTCGGCGGCGCGGATCGAGTCGAGCATCGAGGCTGCCTCGTCAGCGTCGACCGGCGCGAGCCGGAACGTGACGTCCTTGAGGACCTCGACGAGTACCCCGCCGAGCCCGAAGGCGACGACCTTCCCGAACGTCGGGTCGGTCACCGCCCCGACGATCACTTCCTGACCGGAGGGGAGCAGTTCCTGCACCTGCACACCCTCGATACGTGCCTCTGGCGCGTACGCGCGCGCGTTGTTCACGATCTCGCAGAAGGCGGCCCGGACGTCGGTGGCGCCCTCCACCCCGACGATGACGCCGCCCGCGTCGGTCTTGTGCAGGATGTCGGGGGAGACGATCTTCATGACGACGGGCCCCTCGAAGCGGGCCGCGTGCGCGACCGCCTCGTCCACGTCGGTCGCGAGCTCCTCGCCCGGCACGGCGATCCTGTACGCGTCCGCGAGCACCTTGCCCTCCGGTGCCGTCAGCGAGGTCCGTCCCTCGGCCCGCACGGTGTCCAGGAGCGCCCGCACGGTCAGTGCGCGGTCTTCGGCCATCAATCAGATCACTCCGTTCGACTTGAGCAGGCGCAGTTCCTCGTCGCCGAGGCCGAGCTCTCCGACGAAGACCTCCGCGTTGTGCTCGCCCAGGAGCGGCGAACTGACCACGTTTACGGGGGAGTCCGACAGCTTGAGCGGGGAGCCGACCGTGGTGAAGGAGCCGCGCTGCGGATGCGCGACCTCGACGACCATCTCGTTCGCGGCCAGGGAGGCGTCCTCGATGATTTCCTTGGTGGAGAGGATCGGGCCGCACGGGATGTTGTGGGCGTTCAGCCGCTCCAGGACCTCCCACTTGGGGAGCGTGGAGGACCACTCCTCGATCAGCTGGAACATCTTGCCGAGCTTGGGAAGCCGCGACTCCGGAGTGGCCCACTCGGGATCCTCCGCGAGCTCGGGGCGCCCGATGAGCTCGGTGAGCGGCTGCCAGCCCACGGGCTGCACGATGACGTACACGTAGTCGTTCGGGCCGCCGGGAGCGCACTTGACCGCCCAGCCGGGCTGGCCGCCGCCGCTCGCGTTGCCCGAGCGCGGCACCTCGTCCCCGAAGTCCTCGTTCGGGTACTCGGCGAGCGGCCCGTGCGCCAGGCGCTGCTGGTCGCGCAGCTTGACCCGGCACAGGTTGAGCACGGCGTGCTGCATGGCCACGTTCACGCGCTGCCCGCGACCGGTGTTCTCCCTCTGGAAGAGGGCGGCGAGAATGCCGGCGACGGCGTGGATGCCGGTCCCGGAGTCGCCGATCTGGGCGCCGGTGGCGAGCGGCGGTCCGTCCTCGAAGCCCGTGGTCGACATGGAGCCGCCCATGGCCTGCGCCACCACTTCGTAGGCCTTGAAGTTGGTGTAGGGGCCGTCTCCGAAGCCCTTGATCGAGGCGTAGACGATCCGCGGGTTGATCTCCTGGATGCGGTCCCAGGTGAAGCCCATCCGGTCCACGGCGCCGGGGCCGAAGTTCTCGACCATCACATCGGAGCGCCGGATCAGCTCGGTGAGGAGCTCCTTGCCGCGCTCGGTCTTGGTGTTGAGGGTGATGCTCCGCTTGTTGCAGTTGAGCATCGTGAAGTAGAGCGAGTCGACGTCAGGGAGGTCACGCAGCTGCTTGCGCGTGATGTCTCCGGAGGGCGCCTCCAGCTTCACCACGTCCGCGCCGAGCCAGGCGAGCAGCTGGGTGGCGGAGGGCCCGGACTGGACGTGTGTCATGTCGAGGACGCGTACGCCCTCAAGAGCCTTGGTCGTCATCGCACGGGCTCCTCACTTGTACATGGTCTGGTTCATGGTCCCGGGGGCGTACGCGTCCGGATCGACCCATACGTTGATCAGCGAGGGCTTGCCCGACTCGCGCGCCCGCCGCAGCGCGGGGCCGATGTCGGCCGGGTCGCGTACCTCTTCGCCGTAACCGCCGAGCATCTGGGCGAACTTGTCGTAGTGGACGTCTCCGAGGGTGTTGCCGATCCGCTCGCGCTCCTCGCCGTACTTGGCCTTCTGGCCGTAACGGATCTGGTTCATCGAGGAGTTGTTGCCGACGATCCCGACGAACGGGAGGTTGTAGCGGACGAGCGTCTCGAAGTCCCACCCGGTCAGCGAAAAGGCGCCGTCTCCGAAGAGGGCCACCACCTCCTTGTCGGGCCGCGCCTGCTTGGCGGCGAGCACGAAGGGGATGCCGACACCGAGCGTGCCGAGCGGCCCGGGGTCCATCCAGTGGCCGGGCGACTTGGGCTGCACGACCTGCCCGGAGAAGGTGACGATGTCGCCGCCGTCGCCGATGTAGATGGAGTCTTCGGTAAGGAAGTCGTTGATTTCGCTCACGAGACGGTAGGGATGGATGGGCGAGGCGTCGGACTTCAGGTTCGGGAGCCGCTTCTCGATCGCTGTCTGCTCGGCGGCGCGCAGCTCGTCGAGCCACTCCTTGCGCTTGGACGCGCCTCCGTTGAGACGCCCGGAGGCGGCCTCGGTGACCGACTTCAGGATGAGTCCGGCGTCACCGACGATGCCCAGGTCGATGTCCCTGTTCTTGCCGACGGTGCGGTAGTCGAGGTCGATCTGTACGACCGTGGCGTCGGGGGAGAGCCGCTTCCCGTAGCCCATGCGGAAGTCGAAGGGCGTCCCCACGATGACGATGAGGTCGGCGTTGGAGAAGGCGTACCGCCGCGAGAGCTGGAAGTGGTGCGGGTCGCCGGGCGGCAGGGTGCCGCGGCCCGCGCCGTTCATGTAGGCGGGCACGTTCAGGGTCCGCACGAGTTCGATGGCGGACGCGGTGCCCCGTGTCGTCCACACCTGGCTGCCCAGGAGGATCGCGGGCTTCTCGGCATGCACGAGAAGGTCGGCGAGCTTCTCGACGGCCTCGGGGTCACCGGTGGAGCGGGTCGACGCGCGGTACTGCCCGGCCTGCGGCACCCGGGCCTTGTCCACCGGCACCTTGGCGTCGAGCACATCGCGCGGGATTTCCAGGAAGGACGGGCCGGGAGCGCCGTGGAAGCACTCGCGGAAGGCCATGGACACCATGTCGGCGGCGCGCGCCGTGTCCGGTACCGTCGCGGCGAACTTGGTGATGGGCGTCATCATGTCGACGTGCGGAAGGTCCTGGAGTGAGCCCATCTTGTGCTGGGTGTGCGCTCCCTGGCCGCCGATCAGCAGCATGGGGGACTCCGCGCGGAAGGCGTTCGCGACGCCCGTGACGGCGTCCGTCGTTCCCGGCCCTGCCGTCACCACGGCGCATCCGGGCTTTCCGGTGAGGCGCGCGTAGCCGTCGGCCGCGTGGGCGGCGACCTGCTCGTGGCGTACGTCGACGACATCGATCCCCTCGTCGACGCAGCCGTCGTAGATGTCGATGATGTGGCCGCCGCACAAGGTGTAGATGACCTCCACACCCTCTGCTTTGAGTGCCTTGGCGACCAGATGCCCACCGGAGATGTGGGTCTGGTTCGTGTCGCTGCTGCCGTCGGGCATGGCGAAGTCCTGTCCCTTCGTAGGGGAGTTGGAGCGCTCAGATGCTGCTCGCACACTGCTGGGAGGTGCTCTCGCGGTAGATTGCATACAGTCGACGAATACTGTATGAAGCTTGTTATCCCGCATCCGGTCAGTGGTGTCCAGGGGGCGTGCGGCACTTTTCGGAAGCGGGGGGTTCGCTCCCCGGAACGACAAGGCGTCAGGAGCCGGAATGGACCTGTTCGAGCACCAGGCAAGGGAACTCTTCGAGGAACACGGCATCTTGGTGCCGCGAGCGGAGGTCGCCGACACGGCGAAGGAGGCCCGCGCGGGCGCCGACCGTCTGGGCGGCCGCGTCGTCGTGAAGGCCCAGGTGAAGACCGGCGGACGCGGCAAGGCGGGCGGCGTGAAGGTGGTCGCGGACGCGGCCGCCGCCGAGATCACCGCACGCCAGATCCTCGGCATGGACATCAAGGGCCACACGGTGCACAAGGTGATGCTGGCCCAACCCGTCGAGATCGACAGCGAGTTCTACGTCTCGTACGTACTGGACCGCGCGGCGGGGCGCTTCCTCGCGATCGCGTCCGCCGAGGGCGGCATGGACATCGAGGAGGTGGCGGCGAGCCGGCCGGAGGCCGTCGCGCGCGTGGAGATCGACCCGGCGGAGGGAGTGGACGACGCGAAGGCCACCGAGATCGCCGCCGCGGCGGGACTACCCGAGGCCACCGCCGACGTCCTGGTCAAGCTGTGGCAGGTCCTCATCCGCGAAGACGCCCTCCTCGTAGAGGTGAACCCCCTCGTGCGGACCGTCCAGGGAGAGATCCTCGCCCTCGACGGGAAGGTCACCCTGGACGACAACGCCCGCTTCCGCCAAGCCCGCTGGGGCGCCGGCGACTCCGGGCACGACGACCCGCTGGAGTCGGTCGCCGCCTCCAAGGGGCTCAACTACGTCAAACTCGACGGCGAGGTCGGCATCATCGGCAACGGCGCGGGCCTCGTCATGTCCACCCTCGACGTGGTCGCGGGCTGCGGGGCGCGCCCCGCGAACTTCCTCGACATCGGAGGCGGCGCCTCCGCCCAGATCATGGCCGACGGACTCTCCGTCATCCTCTCCGACCCCGCGGTCAAGTCCGTCTTCGTCAATGTCTTCGGCGGCATCACCGCGTGCGACGCCGTCGCCGACGGCATCGTCCAGGCCCTGGAATCCGTCCAGCTGACCAAGCCGCTGGTCGTCCGCCTCGACGGCAACAACGCCGTACGCGGCCGCGCCATCCTCGACGCCCGCTCCCATCCCCTGGTCCAGCAGGCCACCACGATGGACGGCGCCGCACGCCGAGCCGCCGAACTCGCCGGTCACACCAACGCAGCCTAAGGAGCCGGGACATGGCGATCTACCTCACCAAGGAAAGCAAGGTCCTCGTCCAGGGCATGACCGGCGCCGAGGGCATGAAGCACACCCGACGCATGCTCGCGGCCGGAACGGACATCGTCGGCGGCGTCAACCCCCGCAAGGCCGGCCGCACCATCGACTTCGACGACCGGGCCGTTCCCGTCTTCGGCTCCGTCCGCGAAGGCATCGAGGCCACGGGCGCCGACGTCACCGTGGTCTTCGTGCCGCCCGCCTTCTCCAAGGCGGCGGTCATCGAGGCCGCCGACGCCGGGATCGGCCTCGCCGTGGTCATCACGGAGGGCATCCCCGTGCACGACTCCGTTGCCTTCCACGCGTACGCCAAGGAGCGCGGCACACGTGTCATCGGCCCCAACTGCCCGGGGCTCATCACCCCCGGCCAGGCCAACGCGGGCATCATCCCCGCCGACATCACCAAGTCCGGACGCATCGGCCTGGTGTCGAAATCCGGCACGCTCACCTACCAGCTCATGTACGAGCTGCGCGACATCGGCTTCTCCACCTGCGTCGGCATCGGCGGCGACCCCGTGGTCGGCACCACGCACATCGACTGCCTCGCCGCCTTCGAGGACGACCCCGACACCGAACTGATCGTCCTCATCGGCGAGATCGGCGGCGACGCGGAGGAACGCGCGGCCGCGTACATCCAGCAGGCCGTCACCAAGCCCGTCGTGGCCTACATCGCGGGCTTCACCGCACCCGAGGGCAAGACCATGGGCCACGCGGGAGCCATCGTCTCGGGCTCGTCCGGCACCGCACGCGCGAAGCAGGAGGCGCTGGAAGCCGCGGGAGTGCGGGTCGGTGCCACACCGACGGAAACGGCCCGCCTCGTTCTCAACCAACTCGGGGCGTGACGTCACTCATAGGTGACAGGCGCCGTCTGCACTAGCGTCCCCCAGCACACACGCGCGGACAGCGAACCGGATCGAACTGAAGCGAACCGAACCGGTCTGCGCCGCGCGAGAGCCATGCACCTCCCGCCCCGACTTGTGCACCGTGAGCGGAGACATACGAATGGCACCCACCCTCACCCACCCCCGCGTCCTCAAAGCAGGAACGGCCTGGGCCGACGCCTGGCGACGCTGCGTCGCCGTCGCGCCCGAGGCCTTTCGCGACGACCGCGTCCTCAACCTCTGGAACGGCACCTGGCAGGCGGACGGCCGGGCCCTGCCCGCCACTTCACCCGTCGACGGCAGCCCCATCGCGGGCCCGCCCCGCCTCGACGCCGCCACCGCCCAGCAGGCCGTACGCTCCTCACTCGACCAGCACCGGGCCTGGCGTCACGTCCCGTTGGAGGAACGGCGCGCCCGCGTCGCTGCCACCCTCGACGCCCTCACCGAACACCGCGAACTGCTCGCGCTCCTCCTCGTCTGGGAGATCGGCAAGCCCTGGCGGCTCGCCCACGCCGACGTCGACCGGGCCATCGACGGCGTGCGCTGGTACGTCGACGGCATCGAGCCGATGATCGAGGGCCGGACCCCGCTGGACGGCCCGGTATCCAACATCGCGAGCTGGAACTACCCGATGAGCGTGCTCGTTCACGCAGTGTTGGTACAGGCACTCGCAGGAAACGCGGTCATCGCCAAGACCCCGACCGATGGCGGCGTCGCCTGTCTGACCCTCGCGTGCGCCCTGGCCGCCCGTGAGGGGATCCCCGTCACCCTCGTCAGCGGCAGCGGGGGCGAACTGTCCGAAGCGCTGGTCCGCGCACCCGAGATCGGCTGCGTCTCCTTCGTCGGCGGACGCGACACGGGCGCCGCCGTCGCCACCGCCGTCGCCGACCTCGGCAAGCGGCACATCCTCGAACAGGAAGGACTGAACACCTGGGGCATCTGGAACTACAGCGACTGGGACGCGCTCAGCGCCGTCATCCCCAAGCTCTTCGACTACGGCAAGCAGCGCTGCACGGCGTACCCGCGCTTCGTCGTCCAACGAGCCCTCTTCGACGAGTTCCTCGCCGCCTACCTGCCGGCCGTGCGCACCGTCCGCGTCGGCCACCCCCTGGCGGTCGAGCACGCCGAGGACCCGTACCCACAGCTGGACTTCGGGCCGCTCATCAACGCGGCCAAGGCCAAGGAGCTGGGCGACCAGGTGGCGGAGGCCATCGACCGTGGCGCGGTGCCGCTGTACCGCGGCGCGTCGGCGGCCGATGCCTTCCTGCCGGGCCAGGACACTGACGCGTACGTCCACCCCGTCACGATCCTCAACCCGCCCCCGTCGTCCCCGCTGCACCACGCGGAGCCGTTCGGCCCGGTCGACACCATCGTCCTGGTCGACACGGAGGCGGAGCTGCTCGCCGCCATGAACGCGTCGAACGGAGCGCTGGTCGCCACGCTGTCGACCGACGACACCGCGACGTACGAACGCCTCGCGCCGCAGATCCGCGCGTTCAAGACGGGCCACGGCAAGCCCCGCTCGCGCGGTGACCGGGACGAGCTGTTCGGCGGTTTCGGCGCGTCCTGGCGCGGCGCGTTCGTCGGCGGTGAGCTGCTGGTGCGCGCGGTCACACACGGCCCGGCGCTTGAACGGCCGCCGGGGAACTTCCCCAGCTACCACCTGATGGCGTGAGCCCGGGTCCGGCAGGGGATCGGTTGCCTAGCCGATGCCCTGCCGGTCCGGCAGCAGTGCGAACGCGCGGTCCGCGGCCTCCGGGACCGCGCGCTCCACCGCTTGCGTGAGCAGTTCGCGGTGGCGCAGGAGCGGCTCCCTGCGCTCTGCTGGCGCGAGCCGCAGCAAGTCATCGAGACCGGCCACCATGCGCCGGGTGACCTGCGGGTTGCCGACCGCGCACCCCCGGATCTCGGCGAACCCGAGATCCACCAGCGCGGTCCAGTCCGGTACGGGCTGCACCATGCGCACGGCCCCGCGCCGGTCACGGTGGCGCAGGGCGCCCAGCGGATGGCCGACCACAGAGGCAAGGAACTGGACGATGCGGTCAAGGGCCTGCACGGCGGTGGTCGGGTCGTTCACCGCGGGGGAGAGGGCCCGTAGCGCGATGTCGGCTAGCTGGCGTAGCCCGAATCCGAGGTCCTGGTGGAAGGTGCGCTCCACGCTGACGGACACCGTGTAGCGCAGCGCGCGCGGGGGCGGCGCCGCACCGCCGTGCACGGTGAACACCGGCGTCCCCGGCACCACGAAGTCCCCGATGCGCGGCAGCAGCCGCAGCACCACGCCGTGGCGTCCGGCCGCACGCACGACGCGGGCGATGTTCACGTCCCGCAGTACTCCGGCCCGCCCGTCGTGAGTGATCCGGGCGGTGGCGGGGCCGAGGTGTTCGTCGTCCACCGCGCCTTCGGTCGGGTGTTTCACGGCCACCCGGAACGACTCCCGGGCGATCCGGTCGATGACGAAGCTGATCCGCATCATGCGGAGGGTGCCGTTCACGTACGCGACGAAGAGCAGCAGGCTCAGGAACACCATCGCCATCGCCAGGATCGACTCGACCAGCGGCACGCTCGTGAGGAGCCGCGGATCGGTCTCGCTGTCGAAGGAGGTCAGCGTCATCAGCGAGAACAGGAACGTCGCCAGGAAGACGGTGAGCGTGACCTTGGTGATCCGCGACCTGACGTACAGCCGCACCACCCGCGGGCTGAACTGCCCGCTCGCCATCTGTACGGCCACCAGCGAGATGCTGAAGACGACACCGATGAAGGTCATCATGGCCGAGCCGATGGTGTTGATCACCGCCTTGGCGTCGTCGGCGATCCCCATCAGGCTCCGGACGGTGTCGTAGTCACCGTCCTCCTGCAGCGCCGCCACGACCCGGCTGTCCACATCCGCGGCGACGGCCCACAGCACCATGGCCCCCACCAGCCCCGCGGTCGGCGCGAACCACATGGTGTCCCGCAGATGCTCGCGCAACGGGGACAGCAGTCGGGGCCGCCGTACCTTCACGTCACCGAGCACTCCCGTAAGCAACCCGTCACTCATGGTGAGACTGTAGATGCGGCGGATCGGGGTGCAGGGCATCCGCTCGCTGACGTACGGATATGCAGGTGAAAGGCACTCCGAAAGCTTGGTATTGTTGTCCATGTCGCCGCGGGGAACACCACGCGAACGGCAGACACCTAGTCCGGGTGGCGGAATGGCAGACGCGCTAGCTTGAGGTGCTAGTGCCCTTTATCGGGCGTGGGGGTTCAAGTCCCCCCTCGGACACCAGCCAGAACCCCACGGTCTCATCGAGACCGTGGGGTTTTGTCATGCCTGTCCTTCGGAGGGGCTCTGTGCCCGCCCTTCCTCCCCCGGAAGGGCGGGCACAGACATGACGGGGATCAGGCCGTAGCGCCCGAAGCCGTTCGCGGGTCCGTCTTCGTCTCGGGGGAGTCGGCACCCGCGTCCGCCGGGCGCACCGGAATCAACGACGCCACCGCCGCCGCCGCGAGGGCCACCCCGCAGCCCATCAGCATGGCGGTCTTGAAGCCGTTCTCCGACGGGAGGAAGTGGCCGCCGAAGTCCGTCGTCATCTGGGCGAGGACCACGCCGATCACGGCCGCCGCCGCGGAGCTGCCGATCGAGCGCATCAGGGTGTTGAAGCTGTTGGCCGAGGCGGTCGCCGACTGCGGCACCGCGCTCATGATCAGGGCGGGCATGGCGCCGTACGCGAGGCCTACGCCTGTGTTGCAGATGAGCGTCACGACCAGTAGGCCCCAGGTCGAACCCATGAGCAGCAGGGAGGAGCCGTAGCCGACAGCGATGACCAGGGATCCGACCGACAGCGTCACCTTGGGGCCGCGGGCGTCCGACAGTTTGGCGCCGAGCGGTGCGAGGGCCATCATCATCAGGCCCGCCGGCGCCATCCACAGGCCCATGGCCATCATCGACTGACCCAGGCCGTAGCCGGTGGCCTCCGGCAGTTGGAGGAGCTGGGGGACGACCAGCGACTGGGCGTACATCGCGAAACCGACGAGCACCGAGGCCGCGTTGGTCAGCAGGATCTGCGGCCGTGCGGTGACGCGCAGGTCGACCAGCGGCTCGTCGCTGCGCAGCTCCCACCGGCCCCAGGCAGGCAGGATGACGACCGCGGCGGCGAACAGGCCGAGCGTGGTGCCGCTCGTCCAGCCCCAGTCGGAGCCCTTGGACACGGCGAGCAGCAGGCAGACGAGGCTGCTGCCGAGTCCGATCGCACCCAGCACGTCGAACCGGGCCGAGCCGGAACCCTCCCGGCCCGCGGGCACGAACAGCCAGGCCAGGACGGCGACCAGGAGGCTCAGACCGGCGGCGACCCAGAACAGCACACGCCAGCTGGCGTTCTCGGCGACCGCCGCGGAGAAGGGCAGGCCGAGCGCGCCGCCCACGCCCATGGACGCGCTCATCAGGGCGATGGAGGAGCCGAGCTTCTCGGGCGGCAGCACGTCACGCAGGAGGCTGACGCCCAGCGGCACCACACCCATGCCGAGGCCCTGCAGGCCGCGGCCGACGATCATCGGCACCACGGACGAGGCGAGGGCGCACACGACCGAGCCGACCACGAGCGGTATCACCGAGACGAGCAGCATGCGCCGCTTGCCGTACATGTCGCCGAGCCGCCCGGCCACCGGCGTCGCCACCGCCGCCGAGAGCAGCGTGGCCGTGACCACCCACGAGGCGTTCGAGGGGGTGGTGTCGAGCATGTTGGGGAGGTCGCCGATCAGGGGTACCACCAGCGTCTGCATGACTGCGGCCACGATGCCCGCGAGGGCGAGTACCCCGACGACGCGCCCCGGGCGCACCTCGGGGCGGACATCGGGCGTCGAGCTGACCACTGGCTTCTCCTTCGGCTTTCCGGGTGGTGATGGCCTGACGGCATCGCGTTGCACCCATGGGGTGTGCACTATACATATGAAGTGCATGATGCACATGCCGAGTAGAATGGCCTCATGGAAAAGCCCGGTCGCCGCACCAACAAGCCCACCGGCCGCACGGAGAAGCCCGTGCGGCGGGTCGAATTCGAGACGATGCTGCTCGGACGGCATTCACACCTGTTCAACCCCCGCACACGCTCATCCGGTGGGCGCCTCGACCGCAGCGCGTACATCCTGCTCAGCCGCATCCAGATGGACGGCCCGATGTCCATCGGCCAGCTCACCGACGCCTTCGGGCTCGACGCCTCCACCCTGAACCGGCAGACCGCCGCGATGATGCGCGGCGGCCTCGTCGAGCGCATCCCGGACCCCGACGGCGGCATGGCCCGCAAGTTCCGCATCTCCGCCGAGGGGGCGCGGCAACTCGACGCCGACCGCGCCGAGTACACCCAGGGCCTGGAGAAGGTCATGGACAACTGGTCGGCGGAGGACGTGGAAGCGTTCGCGGGCTTCCTTCAGCGCTTCAACAGCGACATCGAGCGCCTGGAGGGCCACCCCTGGCCGCGCCCCGAAGGGGAAAAGTAGCTCCCACGTATGACGAGACGGGGCTGAGTACTGCCAGATCAGTACTCCGAATTGACTGCAGGCGCACGACGACCGGACCCCCCGCGCCCGGAGAACCTGTGGAGGTACCCGAGATCAGATCTGGAGACCTCCGCCCGTGGCTACTCTTCTCTATCGCCTTGGCCGTCTGGCCTTCCGGCGGCGCTGGTACGTCGCCCTGCTGTGGGCGGCGGTCCTCGGCGCCGTCGGCTTCGGCGCGGTCACGGCGCCCGCCGCCCCGGACGAGGGCAACTCCATGCCCGGCATCGAGTCCCAGAAGGCGTTCGACCTGATGGAGCAGCGCTTCCCCGGGGCCGCGGCCGACGGGGCGAGCGCGCGCATCGTCTTCGTCGCCCCCGACGGGCAGAAGGTCACCGCCGCCGAGAATCGCGAGGCCGTCGAGAAATTCGTGGACGAGGCGGCCGACGGACCTCAAGTCGCCCATGCGGCCGACCCGTTCACGTCGCGGGCGGTGAGCGGGGACGACTCGACGGCGTACGCGACGGTCACGTACAAGGTGGAGGCCGACGACCTCACCGGCCGGAGCAAGACGGCCCTCGAGCACGCCATGGCGGAGGCCAGGGACGCGGGCCTGACCGTCGAGGCGGGCGGAAACGCGCTCGCCACCCAACCCGCGGCGGGTGGGGCGGCCGAGGGGATCGGCGTCGCCATCGCCGCCGTCGTCCTGCTGATCACCTTCGGATCGCTGGCCGCGGCCGGGCTTCCGCTGCTCACTGCGATCATCGGCGTCGGCGTCAGCATGGCCTCGATCCTGGCCCTGGGCAACGCGCTCGGTCTCTCCGCGACGACCGGCACCCTCGCCACCATGCTCGGCCTCGCCTGCGGCATCGACTACGCCCTCTTCGTCGTCTCCCGCTACCGGGAGGAGCGGGCCAAGGGGCACGCGCCCCAGGAGGCGGCGGGTCTGGCCGCGGGCACGGCCGGTTCCGCGGTCGTCTTCGCGGGCCTCACCGTGGTCATCGCGCTGGCCGGGCTCTCGGTGGCCGGTATCCCGATGCTGACCAAGATGGGTCTGGCCGCCGCGGGGGCGGTCGTCGTCTCCGTCGTCATCGCGCTCACCCTCGTACCGGCCCTGCTCGGCTTCTGGCCGAACGCAGTGCTCTCCCGCTCCACCCGCAGGCGCGGCACCCTCCAGAAGGACGACGGTGAGAGCAACGGCGGCAGCCGCTGGGCGAGGTTCGTCCTGCGCCGCCCCGTCCCCGTGCTGCTCGCCTCCGTCGCGGGGCTCGGCGCGCTGGCCCTGCCGGTGCTCGATCTCCGGCTCGGCATGCCGGGGGACGAGGCCAAGCCCACCTCGACCACGGAACGCCGCGCCTACGACGCCCTCGCCGACGGCTTCGGCCCCGGGTTCAACGGACCGCTGACCATAGTCGTCGACGCCAAGGGAGCGGCCGACCCGAAGACCGCGGTGACCACGGTCGAGCAGCGCGTCGGCGCCACGCAGGGGGTCGTGTCCGTGTCACCCGCGCAGTTCAACCCCGACGGGGACACCGCGATGTTCACCGCTGTGCCGGCCGCCGCCCCCACAGACCAGAAGACCAAGGACCTCGTCCACGGCATCCGCGGCGAACGACCCGCGATCGAGGCCGCCACCCAGGGGGCCACCTTCGAGGTCACCGGGTCCACCGCGATGAACATCGACATGGCCCAGAAGGTCCAGGACGCCCTGATCCCGTACCTCGCCGTCGTGGTGGGCCTGGCCGTGCTGCTCCTGATGGTGGTCTTCCGCTCCGTCCTCGTACCGGTCAAGGCGGCCCTCGGCTTCCTCCTGTCGGTCGGCGCCGCCCTCGGCTCGGTCGTCGCGGTCTTCCAGTGGGGCTGGGGCGCCGGGCTCCTCGGGGTCGAGCAGACCGGCCCGATCATGAGCCTGATGCCGATATTCCTGGTGGGCATCGTCTTCGGGCTCGCCATGGACTACGAGGTGTTCCTCGTCGCACGCATGCGCGAGGCGTACGTGCACGGGGACCGGCCGGGGCAGGCCGTCGTCAGCGGCTTCCGGTACAGCGCACGTGTCGTGGTGGCGGCTGCGCTGATCATGATGGCGGTGTTCTCCGGGTTCATAGGCGCCGGCGAATCCATGATCAAGACGATCGGGTTCGGACTGGCCGTGGCCGTCCTGTTCGACGCGTTCGTCGTCCGTATGGCGCTCGTCCCCGCCGTCCTCGCCCTGCTCGGCAGGGCGGCATGGTGGCTGCCGCGCCCGCTGGACCGGCTGCTGCCCCGCGTCGACGTGGAGGGTGAGGCACTCAGCCGCAGGTCCGCCGCGATACCGGCCCCCGCGCGCACGGCCGATCGCGAGTCGGTGCGGACCTGACAAACCGCGTGGCGGACCGTGTGGCCGTGTGGCCAAGCAATGCGACGCGGGACCGTCCCGTGCGGGACACGGGGCGGCCCTGCGCCCGTCGGGACGCCGCGTGGCCGACGATGGCTCAAGACCCCTGATCGGAGAACACGATGCTCACCAGCTGGCAGCGCCACGCGGAGGCCCACCCCCGCGTCGCCGACGCGGCCGTGGCGCTGCTGCTGTTCGGCGTCTCCTTCTCCGGCAGCCTGCTCAGCACCACCAATCCCTCCGACCGGCCCGCGTGGTGGACCGGCGTGCTGGCCTCGGCCGTCGGCTGCACGGCCCTGCTGTGGCAGCGCGGCCGGCCCCGCACCGTCGTCGCCGTGACCACGGTGTGCGCCATGGGCACGAGCGCGATGGGCTTCCTGCTCACGCCCCTGCTCCTCGGCCCGGTCATGGCGGCGCTCTATTGGCTGGCCGTCGGCAGCGGCCGCAGAATCACCCGTGGGTACACGCTGGTCGTCGCCGTCCTCGTGGGTGGCACGGCCCTGTTCGCGGACACCGTCAACCACTCGCTGCTGCTCAAGACGCTCAACCCCGTCGCCTGGATCCTCCTGTCGGCGATGTTCGGCAGCGGCGTCCAGCTGCGCCGTGCCTACCTGGAGTCTCTGCAGGTCCGCGCCGCGCACGCCGAACGCATGCGCATCGCCCGGGAGTTGCATGACGTCGTCGCCCACCACCTGACCCTGGCCAACGCCCAGGCCGGCACGGCCGCGCACCTCGCGGCCACCCACCCCGAACAGGCCAAGCAGATCCTCACCGACCTCACGGGCACCACCGCGACGGCCCTGCGGGAGCTCAAGGCCACCGTGGGGCTGCTGCGCCAGGCGAGCGACACCGACACCCCTCTGGAGCCGTCCCCCGGGCTCGCCCGGCTCGCCGCCCTCACCGCGTCGTTCGCCTCCACGGGGCTCACGGTCACCGTCACCATGGAGGGCGAGCCGCAGCCGCTGTCCGCGGCGGTCGATCTGACAGCATTCCGGATCGTGCAGGAAGCGCTCACCAACGTCAGCAAACACGCCCGCACGGAGACGGCGTACGTCCACCTGACCCACGCCCCCGACGGCCTGACCCTCAGGGTCACCGACGACGGACACCACACGGCCCCCGCCCCGCCCGCCGGCGGGCAGGGCTTCGGGCTCATAGGCATGCGGGAACGCGCCCACTCCGTCGGCGGTCATCTGCACGCCGGCCATCGCCCCGAAGGCGGTTTCGAAGTCACCGCCCACCTGCCGCCGCACCCCGAGAACACGGAAGAGAAACGCACCACATGACCCTCCGCGTCCTGCTTGCCGACGACCAGGCCCTTCTCCGGGCGACCTTCCGCATCCTGATCGACTCCTGCGACGACATGGAGGTGGTCGCCGAGGCCACCGACGGCGAGGAAGCCCTCGAACTCACCCACACCCACCGCCCCGACCTCGCCCTCATGGACATCCGCATGCCGGGCACCGACGGCCTGGCCGCGACCGCCCGGATCTGCGCCGACCCGGACCTCGCCGCCACCCGCGTCCTCATCCTCACGACCTTCGAGACCGACGAGTACGTCGCCCAGGCCCTGCGTGCCGGAGCGAGCGGGTTCCTCGGCAAGGACGTGGGCGTCGACGAACTCCTCGGCGCGATCCGCACCGTGGTCGCGGGCGACTCGCTGCTCTCCCCGTCGGCCACGCGCGCCCTCATCACCCGCTTCCTCGCCACCCCCGAGCCCGGCGGCCACCTGGTGCCGCCCGAGAGCCTCGCCGCGCTCACCGCCCGCGAGCGGGAAGTGATGACTCTGGTCGCCGAGGGGAAGTCCAACGCCGAGATCGCCGACGCGCTCTTCCTCAGCCCGCTGACCGTACGCACGCACGTCCAGCGCGCCATGACCAAGCTCGATGCCCGAGACCGCGCCCAACTGGTCGTCATCGCCTACCAGTCGGGCCTCGTCCGCCCCGCCCCGCCCCTGTGCTGAGTTCAGTTCAGGACCTCTTGAACCCGTCCCTCACTTCTTGAGCCCGTCCATTGCCGCGCGGGTGTCGGACTTCAGCATCTCCTCGACCTCCGAAGCGGTCGGCGGCTCGGACTTGTCGTCCGCGCCGCCGTAGTAGCTCCAGCGCGTCTCGATGGTGAACCAGCCCTCCCGCACGGCGAGCGTCATGCCGTTGAGGTCGTCACCACTGGTGCCGCTGGTGCCGCTGGTGCTGCTCCTGTCGGTCACCAGGTACGCCTCGTCACCGATGCCGCTGACGGCCTTGGTCTTGTAGGTGTACGTCTTCTGCGACTGGTCCTCGTAGGCCTTCTGCTCGGAGGCGAACTCGCCCTTCGGGTCGGTGGCCTTGTGCCAGCGGGCGGTCGAGTAGACGTAGATGCTCGAATACGAGTCGGCGTCCGCCTTCGGGTCCTTGAGCTTGCGGCTGCAGTAGCTCTGGTCGAACCCCTTCTGCCGCGTGCCGTAGTGGGTGGTCGAGGTGGAGGCCGAGTCGATCTCGTACTTCTCCTTGAAGGCGTCGAGCGGGGAGACGTCGCAGAGGTTCTTCGCGTACTGGTATCCGGCGAGGTCCGCCTTCGCGTCGTCGCCGCTGTCGCCCGTGGAGCCGAGGTTGCCGGTGGCGAAGAGCCCTCCCGCCCACAGGGCCGACGCGACCACGACGCCGCCGATGCCCCACACCCAGCCGGGCGTGGGCTTGCGCGGGCCTGCCGGGGGTGCGGGCGGCTGGCCGTACGGGCCGGGCGGCTGTCCGTAGGGCTGGGGCGAGCCCTGAGGGGGCACCGCGCCTGGGGGTTGCTGATACGGATTCGGGGTCTGCTGGTACGGGTTGGGCTGGTGTGGCTGCGGGGGCTGATTGGGGTGGTTGGGCTGGGGATTCGGTATCGACATAGGCCGCAATGTACCGCTGGCCCCGGGGTGGGTGGACGTGGCCCGGCCCTGGTCGCCCCAGGGGTGACCGGCTCAAGTAAGGTCACCCTTAGCTATGCGTACGCAGTGAACCCCTGGAGGCCTCCTCATGCCGCTCACCGCTCCTCCCACCGGGGCGACCCGTCGGCCGCCCCGCATCCCGCGGCCGCGGCCGGTCGAGCGTGCGGTCAGTGCGTGGATGGAGCGGGCGGTGGAGCGGGACGCGGGGCGGGGCGGGTTCTGGGATGTGGTGCGGGCCGCGGGTGGATCGCCGGTCGTCGAGCCCGATCCGCAAGGCGACGACGAGCATCGGGTGGTCACCTTCCTGTGGCGCGGCACGGACGCGACCCGAGCCGTCCTCGTCATGCCGAACAAGATCGTCGACCCGCGTGACATGGCCCCCAACCTGATGGAACGGGTGCCCGGCACGGACATCTGGCACTGGTCGATCCGGATGCGGGCGGACTGGCGGGCGACGTACAGCCTGTGCGTGGACGAGGGGGACGGGCCGGGGGCCGACGACGCCGGATACTGGCCCTGGCTGCGGCAGCAACAGCGAACCGACCCGCTCAACACACGCACTCTCACCCGGCGTTGGGGTGGTGAGCCGGTCTCGTGCGTCGAGCTGCCGCAGGCGCCGGCAGGTGACGACTGGCAGCGTCGTGACGGCGTCGCGCGCGGCACCGTCAGCACCCACACGGTCCGCAGTGAACTCCTCGACAACGAACGCCGGGTGCACCTGTACGAGCCGCCGGGCGGTGGGCGCGACCTGCCCGTCCTCGTGCTCATGGACGGCGAGATGTGGCAGCCGGGCCTGAATGTCGCGGCCCTCCTGGACAACCTCATCGCCGACGGCCGCATCCCGCCCCTGGCCGCGCTGCTGCCCGAATCCCTGAGCGCCGACCAGCGCTGGGACGAGCTCGCCTGCAACGAACGGTTCGTCCGCTTCCTTCAGACCGAGCTGCTGCCCTGGGCGGGCGAGCGCCTGTCCCTGACCGTCGATCCTGCACGGACCGTGGTCGCGGGGCAGAGCCTGGGCGGCCTCACCGCCGCGTACGCCGGGGTGATCGCGCCGGGTCGGTTCGGCCGTGTCCTGGCGCAGTCGGGGTCCTTCTGGTGGCCGGACGGCCCTGACCTCGAACGCTCCGAGTGGTTGACCGGCCGCATCGCCGAGAGCGAGAAGCTGCCCGTCCGCTTCTGGCTGTCGGCCGGCGAGCAGGAGTGGGTCGCGCTCCCCGCCATGCGCAGACTGCGTGCCACTTTGCGGGAGAAGGGCTACGAGGACGCCGTGTACCGCGAGTTCAACGGCGGGCACGACTACTTGTGCTGGCGCACGGAACTTGCGGACGGGCTGGTGGGGCTGCTGGGCGCGGAGTCGGTGGGGGAGTCGGCGGGGAAGCCCTCGACGGAGACGGCTGCCGCGTAGGCCTCGGGGCTGGACGAGACCCCTGCCGCGTGGGCCTCGGGGCTGGGTGGGCGGCGTCCCCTGTGGTCCTGCCCTGCCCGGGGGCGGCGAGGACTGGCGCGCGTGATTGCGCGCGGGGGGAGTCAATTCGGCCGGGCGCTCAACGCGCGGAGGCCGCAGCTGCCGCGAAGGCTTTCGGTGGACGTCCCGGGCGCCCCGGGCCGGGGTGGCGGGGGTGCCGTGCCCGGGTGGGCAGCGGGGGAGTGCGGCTTGATTGGGGGCTAGGCATGTCCCGAGTGGCGAGAGGTATCGCGATCGGCCCCGGAGCAAGGTGAGCGAGGCCAGGCGCGGCGCTCAGGCGGCGGTGGCGACGCTGCGGCATAGCCCTTGGGAGTGGTGAGGGATCCTGCGCCCGGTTGTGCAGGAAGGAGCCGGAGCGAGCTGTGCGCCGGCTGCTGCTCGGGGCTTACGAGGCCGGGGAGTTCGCGGTGGCGATCGCTGCCGCGTAGCCGTCGGGGGTCGGTACGTCTCGTACCGTCCAGCCTTGGACGTCGAGGGGTGCGGCGCCCGTCCCCACCAGTAGCGATGCCATTCCGCCCCCGGCGAGGCCCTCGCCTGTTCCCTTGAGGCATGCCTCCTTGCGCGTCCAGCAGCGGGCGAAGGCCAACGGCCGTTCAGCGGCGGGGAGTCCGGCCAGCTCCGTTTGTTCCTGGGGGTGCAGGGATGCTGCCACGTCCGCCACCGTGCTCGCGGACGGGAGTCTCTCCACGTCGGCGCCGACCGGGCGGTCCGCGAAGGCGAGCAGCGCCAGGCCGTCCGTATGGGAGAGGGAGAAGTGCGGGCCCACTCCTCCGGCCACCGCGGGACGGCCGTGCGGGGCGCCGCACAGCGGGCACGGCAGCCGCACCAGCTCCACCGCCGCCGGGTCGACGGAGAGGTACGCGCCGAGCCGCACGCGCAGCGCCGTGTGCGCCGCCGCGTAGAGCTCCCGGTCCGCCGGGCGCCGCAGCGCCGCCGCCCGGCGCCGCTCCTCCGCGTCGAGGAGCGACACGTCGAGCGGGGCCGGGCGGACCAGCTGGATGTCCGTCACGCGGGCGGGTCCTGGAGACGGGCAACGCAACGGCCGTACGTCTCGGGGCCGTACACCGTGGACCAGCCCTCCGGCGAGGCGCGGAAGACCGGCCACAGGGAGTACTCGCCGAGCGCGTTCTCCAGGATCAGGTGGGTCGGCTCGGGGCCGGTGTCGGTGTCGACCGGGGTGACCGGGTCGAAGGGGCCGGGTGTCGTCGTCATGCGTGGTCCAGCTCCTTGAGGCGGGCGGCGAGGACGGCACAGACCTCGTCGAGGCGGCGCGGCTGGGTCAGCTCCGGGTGCAGGCAGTCCACGTCATGGTTGCTGATCGAACCGGAGACGTACGGCGCCCAGGCCTCCCTCGTCAGCCAGTCCTCGGCGCGCGGCGCGGCCGCCGTGAAGAACAGGGCGTCGCCGTCGAAGGGACGGTGGTCGTGCTCGCGCATCAGGCGGGCGTTGTTGACCACGATGTCGAGGACCGCCGACAGGGTGCGGTCCGGCAGGCCCGCCAGGGCGCTGCCCTCGCGCTGCAGCGTCGCCAGGACGTCCTCGCGGGTCATCTCGTCCGTACGGTCGTAGCCGGCCATCCGCAGCAACGCCGCCAAGGCGTCCGCCTCTTCCGGAACCACGGCGTCGCGCCACTGGTCCGAGGGGTAGGCGTCGAGCAGCGCGAGCAACTCGACCTCCTCGCCCGCCTCTTGGAGCAGCACGGCTACCGTGTGAGCGAGTACGCCGCCCACCGACCAGCCGAGCAGCCGGTAGGGTCCGTGCGGCCGGACCGCGCGCAGTGCCTCGACGTACTCGGCCGCCATCTCCTCCATGGTCGACGGGAGTTCACCAACGCCGTGCAGCCCGTGCAAGCCGCGCGCCTGGAGGCCGTACACCGGCTGCCCGGGGTCGAGCCGTGAGAGCAGCCCCGAGTAGCACCAGCTCATGCCGCCCGCCGGGTGGAAGGCGAACAGCGGGGTGCGGTCACCGCCCGCGCGCAGCGGAAGCAGGACGTCCAGGGAGTGGTCGGCCGCGCTGTGGTCCGCGTCCAGGAGGGCGGCGAGTGCGGCCGGGGTCTGCGCCTGGAAGAGCGTGCCGATGGTGAGCTCGGCGCCCAGCGTGTCGCGGACCCTGGCGACCAGGCGGGCCGCGAGGAGCGAAGTGCCGCCCAGGTCGAAGAAGGCGTCGTCCACGCCCAGTTGAGGCACTCCGAGGACCTCGGCGAAGAGCCGCGTGAGCGTCTCCTCACGGTGGCCGCTCGGCACCCGGCCACCGCCGCCCGACCCCTCGAAGGCGGGAGCGGGCAGAGCGCGCCGGTCCAGCTTGCCGTTCGGGCTGAGCGGGAAGTCGTCAAGGACGAGGATCGCGCCCGGCACCATGTAGTCGGGCAGCGTGCGGGCGAGCCGGGCGCGCAGCTCCTCGGGGTCGGGGGCGGCGGCGGGGGCGGCTCCAGTGTCGGAAGCCGTCACGTACCCCACGAGCCGCTGGTCACCCGGACGGTCCTCGCGGACCAGGACGCTGGCCGCACCCACCGCCGGATCGGCGGCCAACTCGGCCTCGATCTCGCCCAGTTCGATGCGCAAACCGCGCAGCTTCACCTGGTGGTCGGTGCGGCCCAGGTATTCGATCTCGCCGTGCTCGGTCCAGCGTGCCAGGTCACCCGTGCGGTACATGCGGGTGCCGGGCGGGCCGTAGGGGTCGGCGACGAAACGGGACGCGGTCAGTTCGGGCCGCCCCAGGTACTCGCTCGCCAGCTGGGTCCCCGCGAGATACAGCTCGCCCTGGATACCGGGCGGGCACGGCTGGAGCGCCGCGTCCAGGACGTACAGGCGCGTGTTCCAGACCGGCTTGCCGATCGGGACCGGACCCGTCGCGTCGGTGGCACACGGGTGGTACGTCACGTCGACGGCGGCTTCGGTCGGCCCGTACAGGTTGTGCAGCGGCACCCCGTCGAGCACGCGCCCGAACTCCAGCACCGTCTCGCGCGGCAACGCCTCACCGCTGCAGAAGACGTGCCGCAGGCCCGAGCAGTCCGCGGCGGCGGGCTCGGACAGGAACACCTGCAGCATCGACGGCACGAAGTGGCAGACGGTGACGCCCTGTTCGCGGATGACACGCGCGAGGTACGCCGGGTCCTTGTGGCCCCCCGGCTCGGTGACGACGAGCGTCGCGCCCACCCGCAGCGCCCAGAAGAACTCCCACACCGACACGTCGAAACCGGACGGCGTCTTCTGCAACACCCGGTCGCCGGAGCCGAGTTCATACGTGGCCTGCATCCAGCGGAGCCGGTTGTCGATCGCCGAGTGCGGCACGACGACACCCTTGGGGCGGCCGGTCGAACCGGACGTGTAGATGACATAGGCGGGGTGGTGCGGGGTGAGCGCGCGCGGCGGGTCGTACGTGCCGTACGGCGTCGTGTCCAGGCTGTCCAGGGCGACGATCGGCACACCCGAAGCGGCGGGCACCCGGTCGGCGCGGTCGGCGATCACACAGGCCGGGCCGGCATCCTGAAGCATGTACGCCAGGCGGTCCGCCGGATAGTCCGGGTCGAGCGGAAGATAGGCGCCGCCCGCCTTCAGCACGGCGAGAAGCGTGATCACCAGGTCCAGGGAGCGGGGCACGGCGACTGCCGCGAGCGCGCCCGGACGTACGCCCACCTCGATGAGATGGTGGGCGAGCCGGTTGGCGCGGGCGTTCAGCTCGGCGTAGGTCAGCTCCTGGTCGCCGAAGACCAGGGCGGTGGCGTCGGGCGTGCGGATCGCCTGGGCTTCGATGGGGCCGATCAGCGTGGTGGGCGGCACCGGGTGGGCGGTTGCGTTGAACTCGTCCACAACCAGGGTGAGTTCACCGCGACGCGCGATCGTGTGCTCGGCCAGCGGCGTGTGCGGGCCCGCGTCGGCGATGCGCTCCAGAAGCTCCATGAACCGCGCCTGGTGGGCGCCGAGTTCCTCGGGCTCGTAGACGGCGGGGTTTCCGTCGTAGTCGATGCGCAGGCCGCTGCCGTCGGCGCGGTCGTAGACGTTGACCGTGAGGTCGTCGACCGGGCCCGCCGACAGGTTGTGGGCATCGGTGCGGGCGCCCGCGAAGGTCAGTCCGTAGTCGAACGGCATGACGTTGATCAGCGGCCCGACCAGGGACCGGCCCTCGCCGAGGAGGCCCAGGTCGCGGCGGATGTCCTCGTAGCGGTAACGCTGGTGGCGGCGGGCGGCGCGGATGCCGAGCACCACCTGACGGGTCAGCTCCGCGAAGGTGGCCTGAGGGGTCACGGTGAGCCGCAGCGGCAGCACGTTCATCACCATGCCGGGCACGCGAAGCGCCACCGAACCCATGCGGCCCATCATCGGCAGGCCGAGCACCACCTCGGCCGAGCCGGTGGCCCGCGAGACGTACAGGGCCTGCGCGGCGACGAGCACCTCGGGCCAGGTCGCCCGCATCGAGGACGCCGACTCGCGCAGGCGTGAGGTCGCCTCGGGGGAGAGGCGGGCGCTGCGGCGGTGGAAGGTGCGCGACGGCAGCGCGGTGCGCCCGGCCAGGTTGGGCGCGTCGGGACGGTCGGCGAAAGCACCGTCCCAGTAGCGGCGGTCCGCATCGAACGTCTCCGAGGAGCGGTACGCCGTGTCCTCGGCGACCAGATCCTCGAGCCGCCCGAAGGGGCTCTCGCCGGGCTCCTCGCCCGCGGCGAGCGCGGTATAGACCTCGGCGGTGCGGCGGGCGAGCAGCGAGTAGCCGAAGCCGTCCATCACGATGTGGTGCACCCGCTGGTACCACAGCCAGCGCTCGTCGCCGACGCGGAACAGCGCGTGCGCGAACAGCGGCCCGGCCGCCAGGTCGAACGGCGTGGCCAGGTCCTCGCGCATCCACGCCTGTGCCTCGGCGTCCGGGTCGGACGCGGTGCGCAGATCGCGCACCTTCAGCGGAAGCGTCGGGTCGACGACCTCCAACTGGCTTGGCCCTTCGGCCCCTTCGATGATCCTCACGCGCAGGGCGTCGGCCTCGGAGACCACTTGTCGCAGTGTCCGCGCGAACAAGGACGGGTCGATGGGGCCGTGGATCTCCAGGCACTCGGCCGTGTTCTGGGCCGGGCTGCCGGGGTCGAGTGCCTGCGCGAACCACATGCCCGACTGGGCAGCGGTGAGTCTCATGCCGTGGCTCCAAGCAGCGGCGCCCAGGCCTCGATGGCGGGCTGTTCGGCCAGGTCCACGAAGGTGGCCGTGATGTCGTGCTCGCGGCGCCAGCGCTCGATGAGCGACATGATGCGCACCGAGTCGAGGCCGTAGTCGACGAGGTTCTCGTCGAGAGGGATGTCGGCGGGCTCCTCGCCCAGGACGTCGGCGACGTCGGCCCGTATGAGTTCCACGCTGAGCGCCATGTCAGATCCCCTTCAGAACCGCGTCGGTGGTGGTGACGACCGCGCATCGTCCGGCCGCGTAGCGCAGGGCCATGTCGTGGTCCTCACGGGAGAAGTCGGCCACGGCGTCCGCGACGACGAACGCCTGCACGTCACGCATCCACGCGTCGCAGGCCGTCATCAGGACGCCGATGTGCGCGTACACGCCGACGATGACGATCTGGTCCCGGCCCGCCGCGCGCATGCGCTCCTCGAGGTCGGTGCGGACGTACGCGCTGTACTTCCACTTCGTGAGCACGGTGTCGCCGGGTTCCGGCGCGACCGGGCCCGCGATGGCCTTCGCATGCTCGTCGTCGGGCAGCCCGGGACCCCAGAAGTCCTGCTGCAGGCCGCGCTCCTCCGGCGTCTGGCCACCGGGCTGCGCGGAGTACAGGACGGGGATGCCGGCCGCGCGAGCCGACTTCGCCAACTCGCCTACGTTGGAGAGGAGTTCCGTGGTGGGGGAGGTGTCGGGGGTGTAGGCGGTCAGGAAGTGGTTCTGCAGGTCATGGACGAGCAGCACCGCCCGCTGCGGGTCGATGGTCCACGCGACCCGGTTCTCGGGCAGCTCGTCGGACGAGGGCATCGGGTACGGCGTGACGGCGGGGAGCGCCATGGTGGGGCCTTTCGGGAACTCAGGAAAGCTGGGTGCATCGGGGTGCTGCCGGGCAGGGGTCAACTGCCCGGAGCGGCAGAGGTCAACTGCCCGGGGTGTCGTCGGTCAGCCGCCCGGAGCCGCGGCGGTCGTCCGCTGGTCCTTCTTGCTGATCTTGCCGATGCCGGTCTGCGGGAAGGCGGTCACGAACTCGACCCGGTCGGGCACCTTGTACGCGGCGAGACCGCGCTCCCGTACGAACTTCTTGATGACGACGGGCTTCATCGGTTCGGCGTCCGCGCGCAGGATCACGTAAGCGAGGGTCCGCTCGCCCAGGTACTCGTCGGGGACGGCGACGACCGACACGTCGTGGACGTGCGGGTGGGCGAGGATGATGTTCTCGACCTCCTCCGGCGCGATCTTCTCGCCGCCGCGGTTGATCTGGTCCTTGGCCCGGCCCTCCACCACCAGATGCCCGGTGGGGGTGCGGCTGACGATGTCGCCGGTGCGGTAGAAGCCGTCGGCGGTGAACGAGCGGGCGTTGTGGTCGGGCGCCCGCCAGTAGCCGCGGATGGTGTACGGGCCGCGGGTCAGCAGATGGCCCGCCTCACCCTCCGGTACGTCCTGGTCGAGGTCGTCGACGATGCGGATCTCGTCGTCCGGGGAGATCGGACGGCCCTGCGTGGTGACGATGGTCTCCGCCGGGTCGTCCAGACGCGTGTAGTTCACCAGGCCCTCGGCCATCCCGAAGACCTGCTGGAGCGTGCAGCCGAGCGCGGGGGCGACCCGGCGCGCGGCCGACTCGCTGAACTTCGCGCCGCCCACGAGCAGCACTTCGAGGCTGGAGATGTCGTACGGCGTGCTGCGCCCCGCGTCCGTCCACACCAGGGCGAGCGGCGGGACGAGACCGGTGATCGTCACCCGTTCCCGCTCGATGAGCGGGAACGCGGTGTCCGGGTCGGGCTGCGGGCACATCACGACACGGCCGCCCGCGTACAGCAGACCGAGTGAACCGGGCGAGGAGAGAGGGAAGTTGTGGGCCGCGGGCAGCGCCACGAGATAGACGGAGTCCTCCGTCACCCCACAGAGCTCGTTCGAGCCCCACAGCGAGTACATGTAGTCGTCGTGGGTGCGGGGGATCAGCTTCGGTACGCCGGTGCTGCCGCCCGACAGCTGGAGGAAGGCGAGGTCGGACGGCTCGGGTCCGTCGATCTCGATCGGTTCGCGCGGCACGTCGGCGAGCGCGGTGTGCTCGCCGGGGTCGCCGACCACGAACACGTCACGCAGCGTGGGAACTTCGGCGAGAACCTTGGACGCGAGGTCACGGTGGTCGAAGCCGCCGACCTTGTCCGGGATCACGTAGGCGACGGCCTCGGTGAACTCGCAGAAGTAGTGGATCTCCGTCTCGCGGTGCGCGGGCAGCGCGAAGACCGGCAGCGCGCCGATCCGGAAGAGCGCGAAGATCACCTCGAAGAACTCTGCGACGTTCGGCAGCTGGACGACGACCCGGTCACCCTTGGTGATGCCGCGCGCGGCAAAACCGGCGGCCAACTGGTCGGCTCGTACGTCGAGTTCGCCATACGTCCAGTTACGGTCCCCGTCGGTGATCGCGACCCGGGCGGGGTGCGCGTCGGCGCGCTCGCGGAGCATGCCGCCGAACGTCTCGCCGCGCCAGTACCCGGCGGCGCGATAGCGCTCGGCGAAGACCTCCGGTATCGGTGGCGCGTCAGTGCGGCTGTCCGTCGTCGTCATCGGTCGACTCCCACCGCGTCCAGGAACGTACGGAACTTGGCGCCCGTCTCGGCGCGTTCGGCCTCCGGCGAGGAGTCGGCCACGACGCCCGCGCCCGCGAAGAGCCGCAGCCGTCCGCTGCCGTCCTGCGTCTCCTCGGCCTCCGCGCAGCGGATCGTGACGACCCACTCGCCGTCGCCGCGCGCGTCGCTCCAGCCCACCATGCCGGTGTAGTGACCGCGGCCGAAGGGCTCGAGCTCGCCGATCACGTCACGGGCGTGCCCGGTGGGGGTGCCGCACACGGCCGGGGTCGGGTGCAGGGCGGTGGCCAACTCCAGGGCGGAGGTGGCCGGTTCGGCGAGTTCGCCGGTGACGGTCGTGGACAGGTGCCACATGGTGGCGGTGCGGACCAGCGTGGGCCGCTCCGGCACGTCGAGGTCGGTGCAGAACGGGGCGAGGGCCTTGTGCACGGCGTCCACGACGACCGCGTGCTCGTGCAGGTCCTTCGCCGATTCGAGCAGCGCGGCCGCCCGGCGCACATCCTCGGCCAGGTCCGCCGAGCGGGGCGTCGAACCGGCCAGCGGGTTGGCGGTCAGACGGTTGCCGTGCCGCGAGACGAGCAGCTCAGGGCTCGCGCCGAGCAGGGTCCGCCCCGCGCCCGTGGGCACGGCGAAGGAGTAACCGCGCGGGTCGCGGCGGGCCAGGCGCTGCAGCATCGCGGGCAGGTCGAGCGGTCCTTCCGTGGACAGCTCCAGGGTGCGGGCCAGAACGACCTTGTCGAACTCGCCGCGCTTCATGCGGGCGACGGCGGCCTCCACCGACGCGGCGTACTCCGCGCCCGATGGGACCTCGCGCACCTGCCAGCCGCCGGCCGTGGCGGGCGGCGGCGTGGGCAGCGCCACGAGCGGGTCGGTGCGCAGCGCGGGCGCCCAGCGCGCCGCTTCGGGCACCGTGAGCACGGCGGGCTCGGTGGGGTCGAAGGGGATGGAGCCCACCACGATCGGCGCCTGGTTGCCGGCGCGCCGCTGCGCGTCCAGGGTGGCGGCGACCCGCTCCGTCAACGGCCGCTCGTCGTGGGGTACTTCGGCGGCGTTGCCGTGGGCGAGGAGGGTGCGGGTGGGCGACGCGAAGAACCGGGTGTCGCCGGGTCGGTAGGCGTCGAGCAGTGCGGTCGCCGCGCCGACGGCCCCGGGGGTGGTGGGGGCGGCTTCTGCGACCACGTCGTTGGGGGGTGTCACGGATGACTCCTCGTCAAGTAGGGGAGGGCGGCGCGGCTTTCAGGCGCGCAGGGTGGCGCCGCCATCCACGTACAGGTCGTGCAGGGTGATGTGCCTGGCCCGGTCGGATACCAGGAAGGCGACCGCTTCGGCGATGTCGGAGGGGTCGGCGATCCGGCCGAGCGGAATGCCCACCCGGTACGAGGCGGGGTCGCCGTCGATGACCCGGGCCTCGGCCTGCTCGTGATCGCCGGTCCACAGCTGCCGCTGCATGTCGGTGTGGGTGGAACCCGGCGACACGACGTTGCAGCGCACGCCGTCGCGGGCGACCTCGAGGCCGAGGCATTTGGTGAACATCGTGGCGGCGGCCTTGGACGCGGCGTACGCGGCCATCTGGGTGCGGGGCACCCCGGCGGCGTTCGAGCCGACCGTCACGATGGAGCCCTTGCCCCGCGCGGTCATGCGGCGTGCCGCCGCGCGCGAGGTGTGGAAGACGCCGTTCGTGTTGACGGCGAAGGTCTCCGCCCAGTCGGTGTCGGTGAGTTCGACGACCGGGGCGGGCCTGAGAATGCCCGCCACGTTCACGAGGATGTCCAACGGCCCCACGGTGCGCTCGACTTCCTCGAACGCGGCGTCCACGGCCGCCGCGTCGGTGACGTCGAGGACCATGCCGGTGACGCGGCCGCCGCCCGCCGGCCGCTCTTCGACGTCCTGTTCCTTGACGTCGGGCGACCGGTCGGCGGCGACGACCCGCGCGCCGCGCTCGGCGAGCGCGCGGGCCACTGCCTGACCGATGCCCCGGCCCGCGCCGGTGACCAGAGCCACCCGGCCCGCGAGCTCAGGGTCGGTTATGCCGGAAGTCACTTGCCCATCGCCTTCTCGACGTCCTCAAGGACGGAGACGGCGGCCTGCGCGCCACCGAGGCTGGTCCACTTCGAGCCGTCGATCTCGGTCGTGTGGTCCTTCTTGACCGCGTCGAGCTGCTTGTACGCGGCCTTGCCCTTCAGCTCCTTGAAGAGGTCGGCGTCAGGACCGGCCGACGCGAGGGTGCCGATGAACAGCCAGTCGGCGTCGATCTGCTTCAGGTCCTCGTCGCTGAGCGGCGTCGAGTGGCCCTCGCCCTTCTTGTTCTGGATGCCGGGCCGCTTGAAGCCGAGGTCCTTCAGGACGTCGGAGATGAACACGCCCTGCTGCATGACGGCGGTGCCCTTGGCGGAGTAGCGCGCCACGGAGACGCTCGCGCCCGCGTTGTCGCCGAGGTCCTTCTGCACGGCGGCGGCCTTGGTGTCGTAGTCCTTGAGGAACGCGCTCGCCTCGTTGGACTTGCCGAGCACCTCGCCGGTGAGCTCCAGGGACTTCTTCCAGTCCTTGGTCCTGTCGATCGTGACGACCGTCGGGGCTATCGCCTTGAGCTGCTTGAGCACCTGCTGGTCGGCGAGCTGGCCCGCGAGGATGACGTCCGGCTTGGCCTGCAGCACCTTCTCGATGTCGGGTCCGGTGACCGCACCCACGACCGGGATGCCCTTGGCCTGGTCGGCCAGATACTCGGGGGCGCCCTTCTGGCCTCTGCCCGCGGACAGGCCGACGGGCTTGACCTTCAGGGCGAGGGTGGAGTCCAGGTCCATCTCGCTCAGCGCGATGACCTTCTTGGGATTGGCCGGAACCTTTACCTCCGCACCGGAGGCGTCGGTGACGGTGACGTTCTTCGCGGCGTTTTTGGCGTTGCTGCTGGAGTCGGAGTCGTCGGACGAGTCCGAACCGCAGGCGGAAAGGGTGAGCGCGGAGGCCAGAGTGAGGGCCGCAACCGCGGTCAGCCGGGTACGCGGGGAGTGGTTCGAGGACATGTCCGTGATCTCCATGCTTCAGTTGCCCGGCGGTCAGTCCGGACATAAGGGTTATTCCTGGCCGTGTCGGGGCATGACGAAGTACCCCTGAAAGAACAGGGAGTTCGCCGCCACCCCGACTCGGGGCTCCAGGTCAAGGTTAGGTTAGGCTAACTTCATGTTGGTTGCGCAAGGGGGCCGGGTCCCAACGTCCGGATCCAGACCTCCGATACCGGGCTTGGCGAAGATGCATCGCCCCACGCTGTGGGCGGCTGCCGCCCTCGTTGTCCTGCTCTTCCTCCTCGGCCTGCTCTCGCTCCTGGTCGGATCCGGGTCGACGCCGATGGGCCGCGCCTGGGACTTCCTCGCCGGAGATGCCTCCGCGCGGGCCGACGCCCAGATACGGCTCGCCGTCATGGACGTACGCCTCCCGCGTACGCTCGCCGGCGTCCTGGTCGGCGTCGCCCTCGGCGCGGCCGGCTGCCTCCTCCAGGCCGTCACGCGCAACCCGCTCGCCGAGACGGGCCTCCTCGGGGTCAACTCGGGTGCGGCGCTCGGCGTCGTGATCGGTCTCACATACTTCGAAGTGACCTCGGCGTACGGCGTGTTGGTGTGGGCCCTGGTCGGCGGCATGGCCGCCAGCGCGGTGGTCCTGCTGCTCGCCGCGTCCGGCAGGGCCGCGGGCTCGCCGCTGCGGCTCGTCCTCGCCGGATCGGCGCTCGGCGCGACCTTCCACGGCATGACGTCGTACGTCCTCCTGGGAGAACAGGCCACTTTCGACACCTACCGCTACTGGACCATCGGCTCCCTTGCCGGCATCAAAACGTCCGAGACCTACCCCCTGATCCCGCTGATCGCGGCCGGGCTCTTCATCGCCTTCTGCTGTGTGCGCCCGCTCGCCGCCCTCGCGCTCGGCGACGACAGCGCACGCTCCCTCGGCCACCACCCGGGGCGCATCCGCCTGGTCGTCGCCGCGGCGGTGACCCTCCTCGCGGGCTCGGCGGTCGCCCTCGCGGGCCCCATCGCCTTCCTCGGCCTCCTCGCCCCGTACGCCGCGCGCGCGGTCACCGGCCCCCGGATGGCGGGCCAGTTGGTGCTCTCCGCGCTGGTCGCGGCGAACGTGATGATCGCCGCGGACCTCCTCGCCAGGGTCGTGATCCGCCCCTGGGAGACCCCGGTCAGCGTGCTGCTCGCCTTCATCGGCGGCCCGTTGCTGATCTGGATCGCCCGGTCGCAGCGGATGTCGACGGCGGGGGTGGCCGCGTGAGCACCGATCGCATGCCCGACGGCAGACCCGCGACCTCGGCCGACAGCACCTCGCCCGACATCACCCCGCCCGACTCCACCGCCGTACGCGTCGGGACCTTCTCCTGGCTCTTCCCCTACCGCAGCGCCCTCGCCGCCGTCGGCCTCACGCTGGTCATCGCGGTGGTCGTCTCGCTCGCCACCTTCGCGAGCTCCACCGGGATGAGCTTTTCCGACAGCCTCTCCGGACTGCTCGGAACCGGCGACTCCGCCACCGTCATGCTGGTGCAGGACTTCCGACTGCCGCGGATTGCAGTGGGGCTCATGGTCGGCGCGGCGCTCGGCATCGCCGGGTGCCTGACGCAGACGCTCGCCGGCAACCGCCTCGCCACCCCCGACATTATCGGCGTCAACGAAGGCGCCACCGCGGCCGTCGTCGCCTCCGTCGTCGGTTCGTCCACCGGCATGATCGGTGACTGGTGGCTCGGCCCGCTCGGGGCCGCCGCCGCGGCCATGCTCGTCGTCGCCTGCGCGGGCGGCGCGGGCAGCGGGGGATACCGCATCCTGGTCGTCGGCATCGGCGTCTCCACCGTCATCGGCGCCGTCACCGACCTCGTCATGTCCCGCGAGAACGACAACACCGCGGGCGGCGTCTTCCTCTGGACCGTCGGCTCGCTCAGCGGCCGTGACTGGGGCGTCGGCACGCCCCTGTCTGTCATCCTGCTCATCCTCGTACCGCTGTCCCTCGTCGCCGGCGGCCGCCTCCAACTCCTGCGCTTCGACGACGACATGGCGGCCACCCTCGGCGTGAACGTCCGCCGGGTCCGCGCCGTGACCCTCGCGCTCGCCGTCGCCCTTTCCGGCGTGGCCGTCGGCATCGGAGGCCCGATCGCGTTCGTCGCGCTCGCCGCACCCGTCGTCGCAGGCCGACTCAGCGGACCCACCCGGGTCCCGGTCATCGGCTCGGCCCTGGTCGGCGCGGCGCTCGTGGGCGCCGCCGACGCGCTCGGCCGGGTCGTCGCCCCCGTGGAGATACCCGTCGGCGTCATCACCAGCGTCCTTGGCGGACCCTTCCTCCTGTGGGTCCTCTTCGGCAAGAACTCCGAGCAGACCGGAAAGGCCTGACCCGTGCAACTGACCGTCGAGGCGCTCACCTCCGGCTACCCCGGCCACACGGCTGCCGTGGACGGCGTCGACCTGACCATCCCCAGCGGACAGGTCGCCGCCATCGTCGGCCCCAACGGCTGCGGCAAGTCGACGCTGCTTCGTTCCATCTCCCGGCTCCACAAGCCGAGTTCGGGCACGGTCCGCGCCGGGGACGAGGACGTGTGGCAGCTGACCCAGCGCCGCGCGGCCCACCGCATCGCGCTGCTCGCGCAGTCCCCGCAGGCCCCCGAGGCGGTCACCGTCGCCGGACTCGTCCGCTACGGCCGCCACCCCCACCAGGGCCTGTTCCGCCAGTGGTCGCGCGAGGACGAGGACGCCGTGCGCGACGCCCTCGAAGCCACCGGCACCACGGACCTCGCCACGCGCCGCCTCGACCACCTCTCCGGCGGCCAGCGGCAGCGCTGCTGGCTGGCGATGGTCCTGGCCCAGCAGACACCGATCGTGCTCCTCGACGAGCCGACCAGCGCCCTTGACCTCGGGCACGCCGTGGAAGTCCTCTCCCTGGTACGGGAGGTGGCCGCCGCGGGCCGCACCGTCGTCATGGTCCTGCACGACCTGGCAAGCGCCGCCCGCTACGCCGACACCGTCATCGCCATGAACGCGGGCAAGATCGTCGCGAACGGGCCGGCCCGCGAGGTGGTGACCGCCGAGCTGGTCAAGGAGCTGTACGGGATCGACGCGGACATCCTTCAGGCGCCGGGGGACGGCTCCCCGGTGGTCGTACCCTCCGCGAAGGCGACGACGGTCAAGCAGTCCGGCTGACCGCGAAGTCCGCCGCCGTCCACGCGAGCCCCACGGCCCCGTCGATCAGGGCCTGTTCGGCGACCGGCGTGGCGGCCGCGGCGGCGAACTCCGGCTGGTGCGGGCCGCAGCCGCCCCCGCTGATGTCGAGCACGGGGTGGATGGACGGGACGACATGCGAGACGTTGCCCATGTCCGTGGACGCGAAGGGACCGCGCCGCTGCGGTTCGGGCCGCCCGAGGGCGCGCGCGTTGCTCTCCCACAGGGCGACGAGAGCGGCATCGGACCGGAAGTCGAGATAGTCGGGCGCGGGCTGTTCGAGCTCCACCGCGCACCCGGCGGCGAGCGCCCCCGCCCGGAAACAGTCGGCCACGCGCTCCCGCAACTCACGCAGCTCTTCGACGGACGGCGTCCGCAGCGCGTAGGCGGCACTCGCCCGCTCGGGGATCGCGTTGAGCGCGGTCCCGGCCTCGGTGGTGATGCCGTGCACCTTCCACTCCCCGGGCAGCTGCTGCCGGAGCAGCCCCAGGGCCACCTGCGCCACGGTCAGCGCGTCGGCCGCGTTCCGTCCGTCCTGCGGGTTGAGCGCGGCGTGCGCGGACTTGCCGGTGTACGCCACCGAGAGCGCCCCCATCGCGTACGAGTGGAAGTCGGCCACCTCGAACGGGCACGGGTGAACCATCATCGCCGCGTCGACCCCCTTGAAGGCCCCGGCGTCGAGCATCAGCGCCTTCCCGGCCCCGCTCTCCTCCGCGGGAGTCCCCAACACCCGTACGGTGAGCCCGAGTTGATCAGCCACCGGAGCGAGCCCGAGAGCGGCCCCCACGCCCGCCGCCGCGATCAGATTGTGCCCGCAGGCGTGCCCCATGCCGGGCAGCGCGTCGTACTCACAGGCCAGTGCGACAGTCACGGGCCCTGACCCCAGGGTGGCCTCGAAGGCGGTGTCGAGCCCGTAGGCGGGAGCGGTCACCGCGAACCCGTGCGCACGCAGCACATCCACACACCACCCGGCGGCCTGCCGCTCCTCGAAGGCGATCTCCGGATGAGCGTGAATGCGCCGACTGAGCCCGACGAGCTCACCCCGCACGTCGCCGATCCGAGCCCGGATCTCCTCCTTGAGCCCATCGAGCCCGTCGCCTGTCACACGTCCTCCTCGCCACTGCCACTGTCGCCTGTTGCCACCGAACATCCCGCCCGGCCAGCTTACGGTCGGCGGCGCTCCCGCTCAGACCGGCAGCAACCGCCCGATCAGCGCGCTGAGCTGGCGTGCGTTGCGGCACTCGTACATGTGGACCAGCTCGGCGTACGTGCCGGCCGCCGAGTCGCCGGTCTGCCACTGGGCGTGGCGTTCCGGGTTGAGCCAGTACAGCCGGCGGGCGCGGGAGGCGATGGTGCGCAGGGCGGGGACGTTCGGGTCGCTCATGTTCGTGCGGGCGTCACCGAGCACGAAGACCGTGGAGCGCGAGGTGACCGCTTCTGAATAGCGCTCGGCGAACTCACCCAGCGCGGAGCCGTAGTCGCTGCTGCCGTGGTGACCGGTGACCGCCGCGCCCGAGATGATGCGGCCGCTCAGGCCCTCGGGGTCGGCCGTGCCGCGGGCGATGAGGTCCGTGACCTCGTCGATGCGGTTGACGAAGGCGAAGACCCGCACCTTGCTGAACTGGTCGTGCAGCGCCTGGACGAGCAGCATCGTGAAGTTGGCGAATCCCGCCACCGAACCCGAGACGTCGCACAGGAGTACCAGTTCGGGGCGGGCGGGGCGGCGCCTTCGCAGGACCGGGCGCATCGGGATGCCGCCCGTGGACAGCGAGCCGCGCAGCGTCCTGCGCAGGTCGATGTGGCCGCGGGCCGCACGGCGGCGGCGGGCGGCGAGGCGCGTCGCGAGTTTCCGGGCCAGCGGCTGGACGGCCCTGCGGAGGTCGTCGAGCTGCGCGCGGCCCGCGATGAGGAAGTCCACCCGGTCGGCGGTCGGGGCGATGGCCCGCCGGGCGATCACCTCCGCACCGCGCCGCTCGGCGACCCGGCGGCGCGCTTCGTCGCCCACGAGCGCGCGGAAGCCCTCGATGCGGCGGCGGATCTCGTCGGCGGTGAGCCGGTCGGCGAACTCGGCGTCGACGGCGGCTCCTTGGCGGATGCCGGCCAGGACGCGGGCCAGCAGGGTCTCGGGGCGGAGGCGGGACAACGTCTGGTGCGACGACCAGCCGTCCGAGCCTCCGGTGCCTCCCGACCCGGGCAGCGTCCCGTAGCCGCCCATTCCCTCCACCGCCTCGGCCGCCAACTGGGCCAGCAGGGCCTGGTCGTTGGCGGCCAGGGCGGCGGCCAGGCGGTCACGCAGGTCTTCCCTGTCGAATTCCTGCTCGGCACGGGAACTCGTCGCAGTGTCCGGTGCTCCGATCCCGCGCGGGAAGTACAGGTCGAAGACCGGATCAAAGACCGGCCGCTGCCCCTCGCTGTGCAGCAGCGCGGCGGCGAGCCCCTCCCGCACCCGCTCCCGGTCGGTGAGGCCGAGCGCCTCGAGGGCCTGGGCGGCATCTACCGTCTCGCCCGTGCCGATCCGGATGCCGTGCGAACGCAGCGCCTGCACGAGCGCGGTGAGCCGCTCCGGAACCCCGGTGGCCGCCCCGGTCACACCGTGTCCAGATCCAGTTTGGCCGCCGCCTTCAGCACGTCGTCCTGGTGCTTGAGCACGACGCCGAGACTGTCTCGTACGACGTCCTCGTCGAGGGACTCCGCGCCGAGGGCGATGAGCGTACGGGCCCAGTCGATGGTCTCGGCGACCGACGGGGCCTTGCGCAGGTCCATCGCGCGCAGCGCGCCGACCACGCGTACGACGGACCGGGCGAGCGCCTCGTCGAGTCCGGGCACCTTCAGGCGCACGATGCGGCGCTCCAACTCCTCGTCGGGGAAGTCGATGTGGAGGAAGAGGCAGCGGCGGCGCAGCGCCTCGGAGAGTTCGCGGCTTGCGTTGGAGGTGAGGACGGTGAAGGGACGGCGGGTGGCGGTGATGGTGCCGAGTTCGGGGACCGTGACCTGGAAGTCGCTGAGGACCTCAAGGAGCAGGCCCTCCACCTCGACGTCCGCCTTGTCGGTCTCGTCGATCAGGAGCACCTTCGGCTCGTCGCCGCGGATGGCGGTGAGCAGCGGGCGCGGGAGCAGGAACTCCTCGCTGAAGATGTCCGTGCGCGTCTCGTCCCAGGACTCGTCGCGGCCCGCCGTGATGCGCAGGAGCTGCTTGGCGTGGTTCCACTCGTAGAGTGCGCGGGATTCGTCCACGCCCTCGTAGCACTGGAGCCGGACAAGACGCGCGTCCGCGACCTCGGCGACGGCCTTGGCCAGCTCGGTCTTGCCGACTCCCGCGGGGCCCTCCACGAGCAGCGGCTTGCCCAGGCGGTCGGCCAGGAAGACGGTGGTGGCGACGGCCGTGGAGGCCAGATAGCCCGTCTCGGCGAGCCGTGTGGCGACATCGTCCACGGATGTGAAGAGCAACGGGGCCTCCGGCTTGTGCGGGTGAGTCGTGCGGGTAAGCGGTTGCTTACTCCACCTGATCAGACCGCCGGTCCCCTCCACAACGGTGCCGCCGTGTTTGCGTCGAACGTCACGTGCGGTGTGACGCCACGGGGCCCCGGCACCCGCCGCAGGCTGCTGAGTCCAGTTCCGAGACCCACCGGGCTCCGTGGCGTCTTCTCGTATCCTTGCGGCATGAGGCGGACCTCCTTTGCCGACTGGCCCTGCTCCATCGCCCGCACCATGGACCTGCTGGGCGACTGGTGGACGCCGCTCGTGCTGCGCGAGGCGTTCTACGGGATCAAGCGGTTCGACTCCTTCCAGCAGGAGCTCGGGATCGCGCGCAACACCCTGACCGACCGGCTGCGCCGTCTGGTCGACGAGGGACTCATGGAGAAGCGCGCGTACCAGAGCGAGCCGGTGCGCTATGACTACGTGCTGACCGAGAAGGGCCGCGATTTCTTCGGCGTGCTCGCCGTGATGAACAGCTGGGGCAACCGCTGGCTGAGCGGTGACGAGGGGGCGCCGGTCGTCTTCGAGCACGACCGCTGCGGCCACGAGACCGAGGCCGAGGTGGTCTGCGGTCACTGCAAGGAGCCCATGTCGGCCGCGGACACGCACGCACGCCTCGGCCCCGGCTACCCGGCGCGGCTCGCCGAGCGGCCGGACATCCGGGACCGCTTCAACCGCTGAACCCCCGTCGCGCTGTCAGGACGCTCACCCTTGACGCGTGAGTCTATCTACGCAACTCTCGTGGTCAGCGAGGTAGGGATGGCGACAGAGAGATGCCAACAGAGAGGCGACCCACGATGGAGTGGACAGGCGCGCGCTATGCGGACAAGCCGACGGCCGAGGTGCGCACGCGGATCGCCGCGTCACCGGAGCGCGTGTGGGAGCTCGTCTCCGACATCACCCTGATGCCCACGCTGAGCGCGGAGCTGCGATCGGCCGAGTGGCTGGAGGGAACGACCGGGCCCGCGCTCGGCGCGCGATTCGTCGGCCGCAGCGAGCACCCGTCGTTCGGTGCGTGGGAGACCACGTCGTACGTCGTGGAGTGCGAGGCCCCGCGCGTGTTCGCCTGGGCGGTCGAGGACCCCGAACGGCCCAGCGCCGTCTGGCGGTTCAACCTCACGGCCGCGGACGACGGCGGCACCGAGCTCACCCAGTGGATGCGGATGGGACCGGGCCGCTCGGGTCTGTCGTACGCGATCGACCGGATGCCGGAGAAGGAGCAGAAGATCGTGTACGTACGGATGCGGGAGTTCGAGCAGAACATGACGGCCACGCTGGACGCGATCAAGAAGCTGGCCGAGGGAGCCGAGGGAGCCGAGGGAGCCGAGGGAGCCGTGGGCGCCGAGGGCCCGGCTGCCGGGAAGGCCGACGCCTGATGCGCACGTCGACGACCATCGAGGCGTCCGGGGCGAACTGGCGGGAGACCGTCGACTTCGTCACCGAGGCCGAGAAGCTGGGAATGGACATCTGCTGGGTGGCGGAGGCGTGGGGCTCCGAAGCGCCGTCCCCGCTCGGCTACCTGGCCGCGCGCACGGAACGCATGCTGCTCGGTTCCGGCATCATCCAGCTCGCGACCCGGACCCCGGCGGCCATCGCCCGCGCGGCGATCACCCTCTCGAACATCTCCGGGGGACGGTTCATCCTCGGGCTCGGTCCGTCGGGGCCGCAGGTGATCGAGGGCCTGCACGGGGTGCCGTTCGCGCGTCCGCTGACCCGGATGCGGGAGACCGTGGAGATCGTCCGCCTGGCGGCCTCGGGGGAGAAGATCTCGTACGAGGGGCGGGAGTTCACCCTGCCGCTGCCCGGCGGCGAGGCCAAGCCCATGCGCCTGTCCATGCGCGCCGAGCACGAACTGCCCGTCTACCTCGCCACGCTCTCGCCGAAGATGCTGCGCCTGACCGGCGAGATAGCCGACGGTTGGCTGGGCACCAGCTTCGTCCCCGAAGGCGCGAAGGAGGCGTACTTCGACCACCTCGACGCGGGCCTGGCCGCATCCGGCCGCACCCACGGCGACCTGGACGTCTGCCAGGGTGCCGAAGTGGCCTTCGCCGACGACGAGGACACCCTGCGGGCGATGGTCGCGGGCCGCAAGAAGGAGCTCGCCTTCAGCTTGGGCGGCATGGGCTCCGCCACCACCAACTACTACAACAACGCCTACAGCAGGCAGGGTTGGGCGGACATCGCCGCCGAGGTGCATGAGCGCTGGCAGTCCGGTGACCGCGACGGCGCGGCCGCCCTGATCACCGACGACATGGTCCTCGCCACCACCCTCATCGGCACCGAGGACATGGTCCGCGAGCGGCTGCGGGTGTGGCGCGCAGCGGGCGTGGACACGGTCCGCTTCTACCCGGCGGGCGAGAGCCTGGAGGCGCGGCTCACGACTTTGGGGCGGGCCATGGATCTGGTGCGGGATCTGGAGACGGAGTTGGCGCGGGAGGCGTCGGAGTGATGTGACCTCAGCCGTGTGCGACGGCCTGACCTGCGGTGCCCAAGATCCCCAACTACCGGCCACCGAGGGCCTGTTGGCTCCGGCTGACCCTTGATCTACCCTGGATCCGCCTGAGGGGGTAGCCGCATGAGTGGAAGCGTCGAGCACACCCGGGACAGCAAACGCACGGCCCCGGCCGGCAAGGGGGAGCGGGTCGCCGACTGGGCGGACGGCCGTCTGGGCATCCACACCCTGGCCAAGAGTCAGATGCGGAAGATTTTCCCCGATCACTGGTCGTTCATGTTCGGGGAGATCTGCCTCTACAGCTTCCTGATCCTGATCCTCACCGGGGTCTGGCTGACGCTGTTCTTCGAGCCGAGCGGCTCCGAGGTGATCTACGACGGCGTCTACACCCCGCTCAAGGGCATCCAGATGACCAAGGCCTTCGAGTCCACGGTCGACATCAGCATGGAGGTGCGCGGCGGCCTGCTGATCCGGCAGATCCACCACTGGGCCGCGATCGTCTTCGTGGCCGCCATGCTCGTGCACATGATGCGGGTGTTCTTCACCGGCGCGTTCCGCAAGCCGCGCGAGGTCAACTGGCTGTTCGGCTGGACGCTGCTGTTCCTCGGGATCATCACCGGCCTCACCGGCTACTCACTCCCGGACGACCTGCTCTCGGGCACCGGCATCCGCTTCGCACAGGGTGCGATCCTCTCCGTCCCCGTCGTGGGGACGTACCTCTCCTTCTTCCTCTTCGGCGGAGAATTCCCGGGTGACGCCATCATCCCGCGGCTCTTCAGCGTGCATGTGCTGCTGTTGCCGGGGATCATGCTGGGGCTCGTCGTCGCCCACCTGATCCTGGTCTTCTACCACAAGCACACCCAGTTCGCCGGGGCCGGGAAGACCGAGAAGAACGTGGTCGGGGCGCCCTTCATGCCCATCTACATCGCCAAGGCGGGCGGCTTCTTCTTCCTCGTCTTCGGCGTCCTGGCGCTGATGGGGGCGATCGCCACCATCAACCCCGTGTGGGTGATCGGGCCCTACCGACCGGACCTGGTCTCCACGGGCGCTCAACCCGACTGGTATCTGGGCTTCTCCGAGGGCCTGATCCGGGTGATGCCCAGCTGGGAGATCAACGCGTGGGGGCACACGCTCGAACTGGGCGTCTTCATCCCGTTCTCGCTCTTCCCGCTGATCCTGGCGGCGATCGCCGTCTATCCGTTCATCGAGGCCTGGGTCACCGGCGACAAACGCGAGCATCACATCGCGGACCGGCCGCGCAACGCCCCGGTGCGCACCGGGCTCGGCGTGGCGTGGCTGACGCTGTTCGCCGTTCTGATGGTCGGCGGCGGCAACGACATCTGGGCCACGCACTTCCATCTCTCCATCAACGCGATCACGTGGTTCGTGCGGATCGCCTGCTTCGTCGGGCCGGTCCTCGCCTTCTACGTCACCCATCGATGGTGCATGGGGCTCCAGCTCCGCGACCGCGAGAAGGCGCTGCACGGCCGGGAGAGCGGAACGATCAAACGCCTGCCGCACGGCGAGTACGTGGAGGTCCATGTGCCGCTCACTCAGGGCGAGTTGTACAAACTGACCGCGCACGAGCAACCCAAGCCGTACGAGATCGGCCCGGCGGTCGACGAGCACGGCGTCGCACGCAAGGTCACCCGCGGCGAGCGGATGCGGGCGCGGCTGGGGCGGGCCATGTACGGTCCGTCGGCGCAGGTGCCGAAGGCGACGCCCGAGGAGTACCTGGAGATCCAACAGGGCAGTGGGGACGGACACCATTGATCACGCCACGCGGCGTGAGCTCTGCGGTTAGCCTCGCGGAGTGACACAAGTACCCGAGAAAAAGCCGACGTTGTACGCCATCAGTGATCTGCACGTCGCGTACGCCGAGAACCGGAAGTTCCTCGAGTCCCTGCGCCCGGAGACCGACGAGGACTGGCTGATCGTCGCGGGGGACACCGCCGAGCGCATGGCCGACGTCGAATGGGCGCTGCGCACCCTTACCGACCGTTTCGCCAAGGTGGTGTGGACGCCGGGAAACCACGAACTGTGGACACCACGCGACGACCCGAACCAGCTGCGGGGCGAGGCCCGTTACCGCCATCTCGTGGACCTGTGCCGCTCCCTGGGCGCGGCGACCCCCGAGGACCCCTACCCGGTGTGGCGCGGCGACGGCGGGCCCGTCACAGTGGCCCCGCTGTTCCTGCTCTACGACTACACGTTCCGCCCCGAGGGCACGCACGCGAAGCGGGACGCGCTGGAGGCGGCGCACGCGGCGGGCGTCGTCTGCACGGACGAGCTGTTCCTGCACCCGGACCCCTACCCGGGCCGTGACGACTGGTGCCGCGCCCGCGTGGCGTTCACCGAGGAGATGCTCGCCCGGCGGACGCCCGGCCTGCCCACGGTCCTGGTCAACCACTGGCCGCTGGTGCGCGACCCCACCCGGATCCTGACCTACCCCGAGTTCGCCCTGTGGTGCGGCACCGAGCTGACCGCCGACTGGCACGTGAAGTACGAGGCGACGGCGGTCGTCTACGGCCACCTGCACATCCCCCGCACCACCTGGCACGACGGCGTCCGCTTCCAGGAGGTCTCGGTCGGCTACCCCCGAGAATGGCGCCGAGACCACCACCCCGCCCCACGCCTCCGCCAAATCCTGCCGGAGCCGCGGGACGTCTGACACGGGGCCGGCCGGTCAGCCCGCCGGGCCGGGGCCGGCCGATTCAGGCCTGCCCCAGACCCTGCGCCCCTTCCATCTGCCGGTCGGCGGCGAGGCCGAATTCCCTTAGCCAGTCCGGGCGTACCGCCGCCATGCCGAAGCCCGACGGGCTTCGCAGGGGGCCGTGTGACAGGTGTTCCTCGCGGTAGCGGCGGCAGTCGCGGTGCCAGGTGTGGATGCCCGCCATCCAGTTCTCGAGATCGCGTACGTAGTCGTCGAGGATGTCCCGTGTCGGCTGAGGGAGGCTGAAGTCGTCGTAGAGGACGGGGAGTTCGTGGGTCACGATGTGCTGGAACTGGCTCAGTCGCGACTTCATCAGGTCGTCGATGATGCCGAGCGCCGTCGGGTAGTCGCAGTCGAAGAAGTTCTGGACGACGAGGATGCCGTTGTGGATCTCGCCCTCGTACTCGATCTCCTTCTGGTAGGAGAAGACGTCGTTCATCAGGGCCGAGTAGTCGACCACGGCGTTCTCCAGGTTCTGCATGGGGCCGCTCCGGTAAATCTCCGGCGGGACCTGCGGGCCGTTGCCCAGGCGGCACAGGCTCAGGGTGAGCGGGGCGCCGAAGGTGAGGCGGCGCATCTCGATGTAGTCGACGGGGTCGGGGATACGGTTCTGTGCCTGGTTGTCCAGCTCCCAGAGCCAACTGGCCGTCATGACCTCGACGGCGGTGCGCAGCGTGCGCCGCCCCTCGTCGTCCATCGGGCCCGCGGTGCGCACCCACAGGTCGGCGAGGCCACGCTCCATCGCGCTCGCCGGCGCGGGCATGTCGGCGAAGTCCTGCGGCATGAAGAGCGAGAGCCGGTCGTTGCAGAGCTTCGCCCCCGCCAGGTCGCGGGGCCTGCCGAAGACCACGGGGAAGTAGTCGTCCCCGTACGTCCCCCAGGTCAGCCACTGCGAGCCCAGGTCGAGGGCCTCGAGGTCGGCGTCCGGGTGGATGCCCGCCGCGCAGAGCGGGAAGTCGTAGCCGTACAGCTTGTGCGCGTCCCAGATGTCCGAGCTCGGCACGCCGGGCTGGGGCCGGAGCATGCCCATCCGGCTCGCCCACTGCACGGCACGTGGGCGTGCCGCCTCCAGGTGAGGGGAGAGGCGGGTCTTGAACGGCAGGTTGAAATCGGGCAGCAGGGACGGGCCCACGCGCTGGAACGGGACGTGCGTGTAGCCGCGCAGCCGCTCCGCGCCCGTGGCGGCGATCAGCGCCTTGATCCCGGCGGCGGCCGTACCGGGGCCGGTGGGCCCGTCCAGCGGCGAGGGCGTGGCGCCGCCCTTGTTCATGTAGCGGCTGGACGCCATGTGCCACTCCTGCCCGCCGGACTGCCAGTCCTGGAGTCCCTTGGTGTACGCGAGGACGTCGGCGCACTCCTTCGGCGGCAGCCCCGTCTCCACGAAGAGCGGGGCGAGTTCCGTCAGCGCCGTGTTCTCGAACTGCTGCATCCGCGAGGTCAGCAGGTCGTTCACGGCATCGGCCGCCTCCTGTGTGGAGCAGTCCAGGAACTTCTCCAGGACCAGTACGCCGTTGGAGAGTTCACCCTCGTCCTCGATCTCCCGCTGGTACGAGAAGAGGTCGTTGCGCAGGTGGACAGCATCGGAGAACGTCTCCTTGAGGACGCGCAGCGGCCTTGACCCGGCGACGGCCGGGGGGACCTCCGCGCCCGTCGCGTACTCGATCAGCCCCGCCGACCAGGGCGCGCCTCCCACCTTGCGGCGCATCTCGATGTACTCGACGGGGTTGGCGATCCGGCCCTCGTTGATGTTCGAGAGCTCCCACAGGGACTCGTTGAGCAGATTCTCCGTGCTCTCGGCGAACCGCGCCCGCCAGTCACGCGACATGAACGGCACGGTCCGCGCCCAGAGGTCCGCGAGACCCGCTTCGACCGGATTGGTCGGCTCCGGCACGGGCGTGGACAAATCCATCGGCATGAAGGCGGGCAACCGGTCCAGATAAGCTCTGCCGCCCTCACGGTCATGGGTCCGCTTGAACAGTTCGAGAAAATGGTCGTCGAAGAAGAACACCCACACGTACCAGTCGGTGACCAGGGACAACGCGGGTCCGTCGCAGTCGGGGTGGGTGTACGCACACAGCAGCGCGTAGTCATGGGCGTCCAGGTCACGCTGCTCCCAGACGCCCGAACCCTCCAGCATCCCCATGTCGCGTGCCCACTTCCCGGAGTGCTCCCTTGCCTCTTCCACATGAGGGTTGAGGCGGGCGGGATGCACCATGTAGAAGCTGGGCAGTTCGAAGGGCTGCGACATACGGCGTTCTCCTCGCGACGGCGGCGACGGCGGCGGCAACGGCTGCTTACGGGCAGCGGAGCACTACCCGAGCGGGGGTGACCGATGCGGTGACCGCCGGAGCGTCACACCATTGCGTGATCCACGCGGTTCAAACTTCGCCGTGCCGAGTCGGCGTGCTGCGACGGTGGCGACTCGGCGGGAGGCGACCGGTGGCGGCTCGGCCGGCGGTGAGGATGAAGCAGGGGACACCGCCCCGTCAAGGCCCGTGACACGACCGGAATTTGACGCCCGACGCCCCCTTGTATACGGCATCTTTGTCGATCTAGCCTGCTGGCGCTCAAGCGCTTCAGCTCGGCGGCCGCCGACCGTCGGCAACCCTCCCCGCCCCGTAGACAACGTTGCCAACCCGACGCGCACGTACGACGAGGAGAACTGCCCATGATCCAGCCGTGGTTCACGGACTCCAAGCTCGGGATCTTTCTCCACTGGGGCATCTACAGCGTGGACGGGGTGGCCGAGTCCTGGTCCTTCTTCGACGGACGTGTCCCGTACGACCGGTACATGGCGCAACTCGACGGCTTCACCGCCTCCGCCTACGACCCCGAGGCATGGGCCGACCTCTTCGTCCGCGCGGGGGCCCGCTACGCCGTCCTCACCGCCAAGCACCACGACGGGGTCGCCCTCTGGGGCACGGCGGCGAACGACCTCTCCGTCGTCAAGCGCACCCCCGCGGGCCGCGACCTCATCACCCCGTACGTCGCCGCCCTGCGCGCCCGAGGCATCAAGGTCGGCCTCTACTACTCGCACCTGGACTGGTCCCACCCCGACTACGCCACCGTGCGCCCCGACGGCCAGGACCCCGCCGAACGCGGCAACCGCTACTCCATGCCCGCCGTAGGCGAGGAGTCCGAGGAGAGGTGGGCGGACTTCCTCGCCTTCCACCGCGTACAGGTGCGGGAACTCCTCGAACGCTTCGAACCGGACCTGCTGTGGTTCGACGGCGAGTGGGAGCGCAGCCCCGAGCAGTGGCGGATGGCGGAACTCGCCGAGGAGATCCGGGCGCTCTCCCCGCACACCGTCGTCAACGGCCGCCTCACCGGGCACGGCGACTACGCCACCCCCGAGCAGGGCGTCCCGATCGAACCGCCGCCCCAGCCCTGGGAGTTGTGCCTCACGGTCAACGACTCGTGGGGACACCAGCCGCAGGACACGAACCACAAGTCGCCGCGTCAACTGGTCCGCATCTTCGTCGAGGCCGTCGGAGGCGGCGGCAACCTGCTCCTCGACGTCGGCCCGAAGGAGGACGGCACGCTCCTCCCCGAACAGATCGAGCGCCTCGAAGCGCTGGGGGAGTGGACGGGTCGGCACGCCGCAGCGGTCTACGGGACGGTGCGCGGCCTTCCGCACGGCCACTTCTACGGCCCTTCGACGCTCTCCGCCGACCGCCGCACCCTGTACCTGTTCCTCTTCGACCGGCCCAACGAGTACGTGGTGCTGCGGGGCGTGCGCAACGGCGTGACCTCCGCGCGCGTGCTCGGTACGGACACCGTCGTCCGGCACGAGCGCGTCGGCGGACTCGGTGACGTACCGGGCTGGGAGTACGTGCACCTCACCGACGATCTCCTCGATCCGCTGTGCACGGTCGTCGCCCTGGAACTCGACGGCGACCTCGACCTGTACCGCGCGCATACGCGCGACTGAGCGCCCCGCTAGATGTGCGGTTCATGCACTGCGGGCCGGTGGGGGCTGGTCGCGCAGTTCCCCAGGCCACTGAGTGCGCATCCCTCTGCCCCCACCCGCACCCCCATCCCGAAGTTCGGAGGACCCATGCCCCGCACCACACGCGCTCTCAGACCCCGTACGGCGCTTCTCGCGCTCGCCGTCCTGGCGATCCCCCTGGCCCCGTCGGCAGCCGCCGCGCCGCCGTCGGCTCAGGAGGAGGCCGCTCAGGAGGACACCGCGACCCGCAAGCTCCCTGTCGTCTCCCCGACCCCGCAGCACATGGCCCGCGCGGGCGGCGACGTGCCGCTCTCCCGGCGCGCCGAACTCGTCGTCGGCGACGACACGGACGAGGTGGCCCGCCGGCGCGTCACCGAGACGCTGCGTGCCCACGGAGTGCGTGACATCGACGTACGCGCGAAGGCGTCGGGCCGTGCCCCGCTGACCGTGCTGCTCGGCCCCGCGACCCGGCCGGACATCGCGAAGGCACTCGGCGGGACGAAGGTGCCGGAGCAGGCGGAGGGCTACGCGCTGCGGGCACGGCACCGCACCGTCGCGCTCGGCGGCAAGGACGCCACCGGGCAGTTCTACGCGGCGCAGACCCTCGGCCAGCTCATCACCAAGGGGCGCATAGCGGGGGCCGAGGTCTCCGACTTCCCCTCCATGCCGCTGCGCGGCAGCATCGAGGGCTTCTACGGGCCGCCCTGGACCGAGGCCGAACGCCTCGACCAGATGGACTTCCTCGGCGACACGAAGGCCAACACGTATGTGTACGCGCCGAAGGACGACCCCTACCACCGGGAGAAGTGGCGTGAGCCGTACCCGGCGGACAAGCTCACCGAACTCGGCAAACTGATCGACCGCGCCACGGCCAACCACGTCCGCTTCACGTTCGCGGTCTCGCCGGGCGGCTCCATCTGCTACTCGGACCCGGCGGACGTGAAGGCGCTGACGGCCAAGCTCCAGGCGATGTACGACCTCGGGGTGCGGTCCTTCTCCGTGCCGCTCGACGACATCAGCTACACGAAGTGGAACTGCGACGCCGACAAGGCGGCGTTCGGCGAGCCGGGCCGCGGGCCCGCGGCCAAGGCGCAGGTGGGGCTCCTCAACACCATCCAGCGGGACTTCATCGCGAAGCACGAGGATGCCAATCCGCTGCAGATGGTGCCCACGGAGTACGGGGACCTCACGGACACCGCGTACAAGCAGACGATGCGGGCCGAGCTCGACGGCGCCGTCGAGGTGATGTGGACGGGCACGGACGTGGTCCCGCCGGAGATCACCAACTCCCAGGCGGAGAAGGCCGCCGAGCTCTTCGGACGCAAGGTGTTCGTCTGGGACAACTACCCGGTGAACGACTTCGCGCGTACGGCGGGGCGGCTGCTGCTCGCGCCCTATGACAAGCGTGAGCCCGGTCTGTCCGGCCACCTCAGCGGCATCGTGTCCAACCCGATGAACCAGGAGGGGGCGAGCAAGCTCGCCGTCTTCACCATGAACGACTTCTCGTGGAACGACCACGGGTACGAACGGTCGCGGTCGGGGCGGCAGGCGGCGCTGTATCTGGCCGGGGGCGACGAGCGGGTCGCCGACGCCGTGCAGACGTTCGTCGACCTCAACCACGCGGCGCCCACCTTCGGCGAGACGAACTGGCAGCCGCAGTCCCCGGTTCTCGGGCCGAAGCTGGACGCGTTCTGGAAGCGGTACGAGAGTGATCCCGCCGGGGCGGTACGGGCGCTGCGGCCCACCGTCCGGGAGATCGAGAAGGTCCCCGCGGTGCTGCGTTCCGGGGTGCCGGACGAACTGTTCCTCCATGACGCGAAGCAGTGGCTGGACGCGACGGAGCTATGGGGTTCCGCGATGAGGCACGGCCTTGCGGCGCTGTCCTTCGCTCAGGAGGGGGATGATGCGGGGGCCGCGCGGGAACGGGCCTCCATGGAGTCCCTGGTGAAGCGGGCCCGTGCGATCACGGTGGATCCGGCCGAGCATCACCAATTGGGGGCGGTGAAGATCGCTGACCCGTACCTGGATGAGTTCGTGAAGGGGGTCCAGGACCGGGCCTAGCCGCCGCCGGCCGCGTGCGCGGGGCTTGAGGAACTGCTGTCCCACCGCTTCGCGGCGGATCTCTCCTACCCACCCACCCGCTCACCCCGCAGTGCAGGGGTGAGCGGGTGGGCACAACGCACCGCTGCCGGGTCGCCGTGCACGAGGCGTCAGCCCGATATTGCGGTAACTGAGACGTCAGTCAGGATCGCAACCAGGCCGCTATCTGCGCAAAGCGCAGCCCTACGGATTGCGATCAGCGCAACGTCAAGGTAGCGTCACCGCCCATGCAGCAAGACCCCGAGGTCGCGGACCGAGTCCGCAAGGTCATCGCCGACGCCGGAGCGACCCAGCGCGAGTTCGCCCGCCGCATCGTGATGGACCCCTCCAAGCTCTCCCGTTCCCTCGGCGGCACCCGCCGCTTCACCGCCGCCGAGCTCGCCCGCATCGCCGACACCGGCGGCGTGGACGCGGGCTGGCTCCTGGGCACCCAGCTTCCGGGGGCCCAGCATCCGGGCGCCCAGACCGCCGCGCCCCCGGCCCGCCGGGAACGCACCGCCGCGGCCCCGGACGGCGGGCGCCCCCTCCAGATCGTCCGCGAGACCGTACGGCTCGTCGCCGAGCGCGGATTCCATGCCGTACGCGTGGCGGACATCGCCGAAGCCTGCGCCACCAGCACGGCCGCGATCCACTACCACTTCCCCGGCCGCGACGACCTCCTGGAGGCCGCCGTCCGCTGGTGCATGGACGAGGACACCGCCCGCCGGGCGGCCCGTGTCGCCGACGCGGCCGACGCCGCCGACGAGCTGCGCCAGCTGATCGAGCTCCAGACGCCCCGCACCCCGCAACAGCGCTGGCAGTGGAGCGTCTGGCTGGACCTGTGGGCGGAGGCCGCCCGGTCGACCGCCGTGGGACGGCTGCACGCCGACTACTACCGGCAGTGGCGTTCGACGGTCGCCGACGTCATCCGGCGTGGCGTCGACGAGGGTGTGTTCCGCCTCGTCGATCCGCAGTCCGCCGCGCTCCGGCTCACCGCGCTGATCGACGGCCTCGCCACCCAGGTGCTCGCCTCGACACCGGGAGACGACGGCACGACCCCCGACGACATGCACGAGGCGCTGCTCGTGTACGTGGACGCGACGCTCGCCGCGCCGAGACCCGCGTAAGCATCAGCCGAGTCTCGGCAGCATCCCCGCAGTACCTCCACCACCCCACCCCTGAGGGAGAGTTCGCCATGCCCGTGAACCAAGACGTCATCATCACCGCCGCGCTCACCGGCGCGGGTGACACCGTGCGCAAGAGTCCCCACGTCCCCGTCACGCCCGAGCAGATAGCCACCTCGGCCGTGGAGGCCGCCGAGGCCGGCGCCGCCGTCGTGCACATCCACGTACGCGACCCCGAGACCGGCGACCCCTCGCGCGACCCCCGTCTGTACCGCGAGGTCGTCGAGCGCATCAAGGAGACCGGCACCGACGTCGTCATCAACCTCACCGCGGGCATGGGCGGCGACCTGGTCATCGACCCGGTCGAGCCGCTGAAGGAGCTCGGCGAGCTGCCGGGCACCGACCTCGTGGGCGGCCTCGACCGCCTCCCGCACGTCGAGGATCTGCTCCCCGACATCTGCACCCTCGACTGCGGCTCGCTCAACTTCGGCGACAACCTCTACATCTCCACGCCCGACATGCTCCGCCAGGGCGCCAAGCGCATCCAGGAGCTGGGCGTACGGCCCGAGTTGGAGATCTTCGACACCGGGCAGCTCTGGTTCGCCAAGCAGCTGCTCGCCGAAGGGCTGCTCGACAATCCCACCGTCTTCCAGCTCTGCATGGGCATCCCGTGGGGCGCCCCGGCCGACCCCGGTGTCCTCCAGTCGATGGTCAACATGCTTCCCGAAGGCGCCCAGTGGGCCAGCTTCGCGCTCGGCCGCATGCAGATGCCGTGGGTCGCCCAGTCGATCCTGCTCGGCGGTCAGGTCCGCGTGGGCCTTGAGGACAACCTCTACCTCGGCAAGGGCAACAAGGTCAGCAACGCCCAACTCGTCGAGCGGGCCGTGCAGATCACCGAGAACCTCGGCTCGCGCGTCGCCACGCCGGACGAGGCGCGCCAGAAGCTCGGCCTCAAGCCCCGCGCCTGACCTTCGCCCCCCACGACGAGTAGGACCCCCCTCCATGAACGACATCACCACGCCCCCCGCCCCCTGCGCCCCCGAAGACGTACGCCGCATCGCCTGCGTCGGTGCCGGAGTGATCGGCGGCGGCTGGGTCGCCCACTACCTCGCCCGCGGCTACGAGGTCACCGCCTGGGACCCCGCCCCCGACGCCGAGCAGAAGCTGCGCCGCCTGGTCGATGCGGCTTGGCCCGCGCTGACGCAACTGGGCCTCGCGGAAGGCGCGTCACCGGACCGCCTCCGTGTCACCCCCACCCTCGAAGAGGCGGTCGCCGACGCCCAGTTCGTGCAGGAGAGTGCCCCCGAGAAGCTGGAGCTGAAGCGCGACCTGCTGGCTCAGCTGGACGCGGCCGCGCCCGCCGGAGTCGTCATCGCCTCCTCCACCTCCGGCTACCCGATGACCGACATGCAGACCACGGCCGCCGACCCGGGCCGCCTCGTCGTGGGACACCCCTTCAACCCGCCCTACCTCATCCCGCTCGTCGAGGTGGTGGGCGGCGACAAGACGGCCGCGCACGCGGTCACTTGGGCTTCGCGCTTCTACGAGGTCGCGGGCAAGTCCGTGATCACCATGGCGAGCGAGGTGCCCGGCTTCATAGCCAACCGCCTCCAGGAAGCACTGTGGCGCGAGGCCCTGCACATGGTCGCCAACGGCGAGGCCACGGTGAAGGAGATCGACGACTCGATCACCGAAGGCCCCGGCCTGCGCTGGGCGTTCATGGGCCCCATGCTCACCTTCGCGCTCGCGGGCGGTGAGGGCGGCATGGCCCACATGCTCGACCACTTCGGCCCGTCCCTGAAGTCGCCGTGGACGCGCCTGGAAGCACCCGAGCTCGACAAGAAGCTGTACGACGCCGTGGTGGCCGGCTGCGACGACGCGGCGGACGGCCGCTCCATCGCCGACCTGGTCGCCGAGCGTGACCAGGGAGTCATCGACGTACTGCGGGCGACGGGACGCCTGCCGCAGCAGCGCACGAAGGAGGACACCAAGTGAGCGAGTCCGTGCCGTTCGAGCCCCTGCCGCCCCTCCACCGGACCGTTCGGCCGGAGTGGATCGACTACAACGGCCACATGAGCGAGGCGTTCTACGTCCTCGTCTTCGGTTACGCCACCGACGCCATGATGATCGAGACCGGCCTGCACGCGGGCTACCGCGAGTCCACCGGCTGCTCCCTCTACACGGTCGAGGCCCACATCCGTTACCTCGACGACGTGCCGGAGGGCGCCCACCTCGCCGTCCGCACCCGCATCCTGGGCGCGGACGCCAAGAAGGCCCGCTTCACCCACGAGCTGTACGTGGTGGAGGAGCCCGAAGCGGCCATCCCCCCGGACGCAACTGCGGTGGCGACCACGGAACTTCTTGCCCTCCACGTAGACCAGAACGCGGGCAGGTCGACCCCTTTCCCGGAGCCGATCCACACCCACCTGAAAACCCTCACGGAACCGGCCCCGGAGTGGGCGGGCCGCTCGATCGCCGAGGTCCCCCGCAAGCCCTGAGGGACCTCCCCCTCAGGTCCCTCGAGTCCCTCAGGTGTCGCAGCCGACGCCGTCACCGTCACGGTCGAGGTGAGGCCCGTAGCCGGGCTCACCGCGATGCACGGGCGCGGCACCCGCGGCACGGGCCTCGGTGCAGTTCCCGTAGGAGACGCTGCCGCCCCCGCCGGAGCCGCTGCCGCCCCCGCCGGAGCCGCTGCCACCCGAGCCCGGGTCGGCCGCCTCCGGTTGGGCGGTGACGGTGGCCTTCACCGTCTTCGTGGCCTTGATGGTCTTGGTGACCGTGGGGGCGGGCTCCGGCTTCGCCGTCTCGGTGGCCGTCGCCGTAGCGGTGGCCGTGACGGTCGAAGTCGGGCCCGCTTCCTTCGCGGCAGCCTCCGTCGAGGTGCTGCCGTCGTCACCGAGACCGGCCCCGAGGCCGATGAAGAAGGTGAGGGCGAGGGCGGGGAGCGCGAAGCGTTTGCGCGCCCATTTGGGCGCAGGTCTCGGCGTCGGCGGTGGTGCGGGATATGGGTTGGCCATGGATGCCCCCTTGCTGCGGTAAAGAGGCATGACGCTAGTCCTGCGGTGCCAGTTGTGAAGGTAGTTTGTGCAATTAGTGATGGAGCTGTAACTCGCTCTGCTCGGCTAGCGTTCCAGTTCCTTGTGGGCCGACTCCGGGAGCTTGAGATACACCGCCGATGACGCGAGGCAGAGCACGGCCACGTACCAGGGGAAGAGGCCCGGGGTGCCGATTTCCTTGAACAGGGTGCCCATGTACGGGGCCGTGCCGCCGAACAGGGCGACGGTGAGGGAGTACGGGAAGCCGATGCCCGCGGCGCGGACGTGGGCGGGGAACACCTCCGCGTTCACGGCCGCCGAGATGGACGTGAAGCCGGTGAGCAGCACCATGCCCGCGCACTGCACCATCAGGAGCGAGCCGAACGAGCCGTTCAGGGAGCGGAGGAGCGGCACGCTCAGAACGGCGAAGCCGATGCCGAAGAAGAGCAGGAGCGGCCTGCGGCCGAAGCGGTCGGAGAGCAGTCCGCCGACCGGCTGGAGCAGGGTGAAGAACGCCAGTGAGAGCGTGCCGGACAGCAGCGCCTGGCTCTTGCTGATGTCGGTGTTCAGCTCGGCGTACGTCGGCAGGTACGAGGTCCACGTGTAGTACGCGATCGTGCCGCCGGCCGTGATGCCGCAGATCAGCAGCGACTGGCGCGGATACTTGCGCAGCGCGTCGAACAGGCCGGGGCGTTCGGACTCGTCCTGGGGTGCCTGATGGGTTTCCTGGGCGCCCTGCCTGATCCAGAAGCCGACCAGGCTGAGCACCGCGCCGATGACGAACGGCAGCCGCCAGCCCCAGCCGTCCATCTGCCCGTCGGAGAGCGTGGCGACGAGCAGAGCCGCGACACCGGACGCGGCGAGCTGGCCCACGCTCGTCGACACGTACTGGAAGCTGGAGAAGAGACCCCGACGGCCGGGGCCCGCGGACTCCACGAGGAAAGTCGTCGATGCCGCGAACTCGCCGCCCACGGACAGGCCTTGGAGCAGCCGGGCCAGGACCAGGACGATCGGAGCGAGCACGCCGACGGACGCGTATGTCGGCGTCAGACCCACCAGCAGGCTGCTGCCGCCCATCAGCAGAATCGTGACGGTCAGCGCGGCCCTCCTGCCGCGCCGGTCGGCGACCGCGCCCATGAGCAGACCGCCGACCGGACGCATGAAGAAGCCGACCGCGAAGACGGCGAACGTGGAGAGCAGCGGTACGAGGGAGTTGCCCGAGCCCTTGGGAAAGACCTGGTCGGCGATGTACGTGGCCAGGAAGGTGTACGCGTACCAGTCGTACCACTCCACGGCGTTGCCCACCGACGCGGCGAGGAGTTGGCGTATGGGGCGGCGGGGCTGAGCGGGGCGCGTTTGGGACACGGGATCGTGCCGGTGTTGCTGTGTCATGATCGCGACCATCCCCCGCCCGGCCCCTCCGCACACGTCCGTCGTGTCGAGGGCGTGTGCAGGTCAGCCAGTCGTCGGCTTGTACGAGTAGACCGACGTCGTCACCAGGCACGGAACCGGTGGCACGACCTGGGCGCGCAGCGTGCGTCGCGCGGAGTCGTAGTCGACGCCCTCCGTCTCGAACGTGCCCCGGCACAGGCTCCGTTGCGGGACGGCGAACAGGCTCGTGACCTTGCCTGTCACGGGCTTCCCGTCGAGCGCGCGCTCCAGGTCCACCTGGAGGACGGGCCGGTCCTCGGGCCACAGCTCCTTCGACGCGTCGTTGGACGCGCACACGAGGCGGGTGTCGGAGACGAAGTCGCAGCCCTGGATGTCACGCACCGGCTTGTCGAGCGAGATCTGACCGGCCTGGGGGAGCGCGCCACCGGTCGGCGGGGTCGAGGAGTTGAGGAGCGGGGCCGGAAAGACCTGGAGACGGTTCTGGTCGCCCCACTCGCCCGACACCAGCCACTGGTTGCCGGGTGCGACGGCCGCGAAGGAGTTGTTCAGCTTCTCGCCCGCGTCGAGCTGGTGCTCGTAGAGGTAGCGCTTTCCGCCCGGCGTCGTGACCGCGAACATCTTCGACTTCGCGTCGCCGCCGCCCTGGTAGGCGTCGACGGTGTGGCCGTCGGCCATGTCCGGGTCGCCGACGTGGCTCCAGCCCTTGGTCCGCAGGTCGAGCGGGATCGAGGCGAGGCCACGGTAGAGGAGACTGCCGTCGGCGCGGCTGGCCAGGCCCTGGCTGCCGGTGAGGGAGTTGACCGACGAGACGCCGGTCTCCTGCCAGCCGCCGGGGGATCTGGGAGCCGTGTCCGCCGATGCCGCGGAGCCGGTCGATATTGCCAGTGCGAGGGCGCCGAGCAGGGCCGCGGATGCCTTCGCGGACGTCTTGAGGGGTGTCATCGGTGCGCTACCTCCGTGGGGGGTCGATCGCTGCCGGGCAATCGTACGTAACGTGACCTCTGTCGGCGGGTGAGTTCTGACAGGTCGACAGATGTGCGTGTGCCGGCGGCCAGGTGTTCCGGCAGCCAGGTGTTCCGACAGAAGGTGGTTGAGACGTGAAGCTGGTCATTCTCGGTGGCGGCGGATTCCGCGTCCCGCTCGTGTACGGCGCGCTGCTCGGCGACCACGCCGAAGGCCGCGTCACGGAGGTCGTCCTGCACGACCTGGACGCGGGGCGGCTCGGCGCGGTCGCCCGAGTGCTGGCCGAACAGGCCGCCGGGGTACCGGACGCCCCCGTCGTGACGGCCACCACCGACCTCGACGAGGCCCTGCGGGGCGCGGACTTCGTCTTCTCGGCGATCCGGGTGGGGGGCCTTGAGGGACGAGCGGCCGACGAGCGGGTGGCGCTCGCGGAGGGAGTCCTGGGCCAGGAGACGGTCGGCGCGGGCGGCATCGCGTACGGCCTGCGGACCGTGCCCGTCGCCGTGGACATCGCGCGCCGCGTACGGCAGCTCGCCCCGGACGCCTGGGTCATCAACTTCACCAACCCCGCTGGCCTGGTGACCGAGGCGATGTCCCGGCACATCGGCGACCGCGTCATCGGCATCTGCGACTCGCCGGTGGGCCTGGGGCGCCGCGTGGCGCGCATGCTGGGCGGCAACCCCGACGAGGCGTTCATCGACTACGTCGGCCTCAACCACCTGGGCTGGCTGCGCGGACTGCGGATCGCGGGCCGCGACGAGCTGCCGCGACTGCTCGGTGACGCGCGGATGCTGGGCTCGTTCGAGGAGGGGCGGCTGTTCGGCGCGGAGTGGCTCCAGTCGCTGGGCGCCATCCCGAACGAGTACTTGCACTACTACTACTTCAACCGCGAGGCGGTCCGCGCCTACCAGGAGGCGGAGCAGACGAGGGGCGCGTTCCTGCGCGACCAGCAGGCGCGCTTCTACGAGCAGCTGGGCCGCGACGAGGAGGTGTCCTCGGCACTGAAGGCGTGGGATGCCACGCGTGCGGAGCGGGAGGCCACGTACATGGCCGAGAACAGGGAGGCCGCGGGCGTCGGCGAGCGCGCGGCCGAGGACCTCGAATCCGGTGGCTACGAGAAGGTCGCCCTCGCCCTGATGCGGGCGATCGCGCGGGACGAACGGACGACGCTGATCCTCAACGTCCGCAACCGCACGACCCTTTCGGCGCTGGACGCCGACGCGGTGATCGAGGTCCCCTGCTCCGTCGACGCCAATGGCGCGCATCCCATGGCAGTGGACCCGCTGCCGGGTCACGCGACGGGGCTTGTGTGCGCGGTGAAGGCGGTGGAGCGAGAGATCCTCGCGGCAGCGGAAAGCGGCTCACGCGCCACGGCGGTCAAGGCGTTCGCACTGCACCCACTGGTGGACTCCGTGACGGTGGCCCGCCGCTTGATGGAGGGCTACGGGGCGGTGCACCCGGGGCTCGCTTACCTGGGGTGAGTTCAGGCCGCCGCCCAGGCTTCCCAGCCGGTCTGGCAACCGGGCTGAGATGATCATTGGATGAGCCCCGTCATCTCCATCGGATCCGCCGCCGCCCGCCCCTGCACGCTGGTCGTGTGCCGGGGCTGCTGCTGCGGCAACTCGCGGAAGCATCCCGGAACGGACCACGACTGGCAGTTGGCGCGGATGCGGGCCGCCGCCGCGGAGTCGGCGGGGCGGTTCGCGGTGCGTACGAGCGAATGCCTCGGACCCTGCGGGCAGGCGAACATCGTCGTCGTACAGCCTTCGCGGGAGGGGCGCAGGCGCGGTGGCCGGGCCGTCTGGATCGGCTTCGCCATGGACGACGACTCGATCGACGAGATAATCGCGTGGGCGGAGGCGGGCGGACCGGGGGTCGCGGCACCGTCGGCGGCGCTGACTCTGCAGGTGGTGGACCCGAGGCAATCGTGAGGGGCGGGGGAGGGCAGGGGCTCAGGCCGCCGTAGCCGTCGTCCCCTCCAGCACCTTGTCGACGAAGCCGTGCAGGTTCGCCACGGTGCGGGCGTTCTGCTCCTCCAGGCTGAGGGTCTCCTCGAAGCGGCGGGCGAGGGCCGAGGTCTTCTTCCCGCGTACGTAGAGGGAGCAGGCGAGGTCGGCGCAGATGTAGATGCCGACCGAGTTGCCCTGGCGGCCCGCGGGGCCGGAGAGGGGTGCCACGAGCAGCGTGATCCCTGAACCGGACTGCGGGGTCACGCAGACGGAGCAGATGCTGGACCTGAGAAGGCTCTTGCGCGCGCCGGTCGAGGCGCGCAGCGCGATGCCGATGTACTCGCCGTCCCGCTCGGTCACGATGTAGCCCCGGTCCGGGGCCTTGGGGTCCCGCCACCCGAGGAAGTCCAGGTCGGACCAGGGGGTCTCCTGAAAGCCCGCGGGGAGCGTGAGTCTGCGGGCCTCGCCCTTGGAGCAGTTGACGAAGGCCGCGCGAATCTCTTTCTCGCCGATAGGTTCCATGATCCGAAACGTATCAACGAGGGCGCCGCCCCGTCCTCCCCTTTTCTCCCACCCGGAACACGGCTAGCGGAACCCCGGAGCGAAAGTTCTGAAGCACGGCTCACGACTCTCCAGAGCCAAAGCGCCACCGGGGGCCGCGGAAGACAATCAGAAGCCCCGGCCCCGGCCCCGCTCAAGGCCGCGAGGCCAGCCCCCTCACGTCCCCACCTCGATCACGACCTTGCCCCGCGCATGCCCAGACTCCACCGCCCGAAGTGCTTCGCCGGCCTGGTCCAGTGGGTACGTCGCCGTCACCTGTGGGCGCAGTACCCCATCGACGGCGAGCTGCGCCACCTCGTCCAGGACCTCGCTGGTCCGTGCCCGCACGACCGCTGCCCCGCCCAGCTCCCCGACCGTCTCCTTGGCCGCAGCCGTGATCAGCTTTCCCTCGCGGTCAGCGAGCGGGAGCAGGGACGCCACCGCCACGAGATCCTCGCCGCCCACCAGGTCGAAGATCGCGTCGACGCGCCCGTCCGGCGCGGCTGCCCGAACGCGTTCCGCCAGATCGGGACCCGGCGGCACATGCACCGCACCCAGTGCCTCGACGAAGTCCTTCTTGCCCGCGCTCGCCGTGCCCACGACCTGGATGCCGAGGTGCCTCGCCAACTGCGCCGCGGCCACGCCCACCCCGCCGCCGACCCCGGTGATCAGCAAGGTGGCCCCGGCGGGCAGATTCAGCTGGTGCAGCCCGTCGTACGCCGTTGCCACCGCGACCGGCAGCGCGGCGGCTTCCGCGAACGTCAGGCCCTCCGGCTTGTGCGCGGCGAGCGAGGCGGGCAGGAGGGTGCGCTCGGCGTAGCCGCCGGTGTCCGGGTTGCCGAAGACCGCGTCGCCGACCGCGAAACCTTCGACTCCCGAACCGACCGCTTCGACCACGCCCGCGACCTCGCTCCCCAGCACCTCGGGGAACTCCACGGGCGGCGCCCCCGGCCTCCGTTTGCCTGCGCGCAGCTTCCAGTCGACCGGGTTGACCCCAGCCGCCCGCACCGCGACCAGGAGTTGCCCCGGACCGGGCTCCGGTGGGTCCTGCTCGACAAAGGCCTCCACTTCAGGGCCGCCGAACCGCGTGAATACGTACGCCTTGGACATGTGCTCCCTCGCTTCGAGCCGTGAATCCCGAGTCCTGAGCCCCGTCCACGATCTCCCGGGACGGAACACCTAGGACGACCACCACGCCCGCCCCGCTATTCCCCGTACGCCTCGGCGTTCACGAGTCCGCAGCAAGGCCGCAATGAGAGGCCGACCCACGGCCGGTGTGCGCCCCCACCCCGGAAAACTGAACGGCCCCCAAAGTTTTGCCGACGCGAGCATTGACCTTAAGCGTTCAACCAATCAAGACTCAGGCCCCACAACACCGCACTGGCGCGGGTGACGCATTCAGCTCTTGGCGTCGCCGACCCAGTTCGGCATGCCCAAGAGCCGCGTTCGGAGGCCATTTCGCCATGCCTGCCACCACACGTCGTGAACTCATGAAGCAACTGGGCGGCACCGCAGCCGCCTTCGCGTTCGTGGCCGCCGCCGGCCCGCTCGCCGCGGCGACGCCCGCCACCGCAGCCGCCGCAGGAACGCAAGCTCCCGCCTCCCCGGGCGCGGCCGCCGCCACGCGCCGCGTCCGGGGGCTCATCGCCCGCCTCACCCTCGACGAGAAGATCAGCCTCGTCCACGGCGCGACCGACCCGCGCAGGCTGGGTCAGGCCGGATACCTTCCGGGCGTCAAGCGCCTCGGCATACCGGAGTTGCGCCTGAGCGACGGCCCCGCAGGCGTGAACGTCACGAAGTCCGCGACCGGCCTCCCGCCGGTCGCCACACTCGGCTGCTCCTTCAACCTCGAACTCGCCCGCGAGTACGGCGAGGTCATGGGCCGCGAGGGCCGCACCCTCGACATGGACGTCCTGCTCGCCCCGCAGATCGAGCTCTCCCGTACACCCTTCTTCAGCCGCAACAAGGACCAGTCCGGCGAGGACCCCTACCTCAACGGGCTGATCGGCGCCGCCCAGGTCGAGGGGGTCCAGGCGCAGGGCATGCTCGCCCAGGCCAAGCACTTCCTCGCCAACAACCAACGCCTGCACGAGTTCGACCGCGAGAAGCCGGAGAACAGCTACGACTTCGTCGTCGACGACCGCACCCTGCACGAGCTGTATCTGCCCGCCTTCGAGGCCGTCGTCCACGCCGGAGTCGCCTCGGTCATGTCCGCGTACAACCACCTCAACGGCAAGTGGAACTCGGAGCAGCGCACCGCCCTCACCGACATCCTCCGCGGCGAACTCGGCTTCAAGGGCTTCGTCACATCCGACTGGGGCGCCACCCACTCCACGGCCGCGCTCGAAGCGGGCCAGGACATGCAGATGTGGGACGGCTCGTTCTACGGGGAGCCGCTGAAGAAGGCGATCAAGGACGGTTCCGTCCCCGAGGCCGCCCTTGACACCGCAGTCTCCCGCATCCTCGGCCAGTACGACGCCTTCGGCATGCTCGACGGCAGCCGCGTACCCGCCCGCAGACACATCGATGTCAGGGCCGGTGCCCGCGTCGCCCGCGAAGTCGCCACGCAGGGCGCGGTGTTGCTCGCCAACGACGGCGGACTCCCGCTGTCCCACTCCGCGTTGCGCGACCTCGCCCTCATCGGCCCGACCGCGGGCCAGGTCGCCACATCGGTCTCGGGCGAGCGCGCGTACGGCTTCGAGGAGCGCCTGATCAGCCCCCTCGACGCGCTGCGCCGCAGCACCAAGCGGAAGATCGCCTACGAGGTCGGCGTCGACCTCACGGGCACGGCCGTCCCCGCGTCCGCCTTCCCGAGGGGCCTGACGCGGAAGGGCAGCGGCACGAACAGGACCGACAAGACGGTCGACTTCGTCGGCGACAAGGCGCTCCCGATCGGCACGACGGCCGAGTGGACCGGCTCCTTCGTGCCGCCCACCACCGGCGAGTACGCGCTCAAGATCCAGGGCTGGGGCGCGGCCGTCTCGCTCAGCCTCGACGGCAAGGAGCTGACGACCGCGGCGGGCGCCCGCGACAGCTTCGCGCGCAAGTGGTCCTCGATCGTCCCGACGACGGACGGCCTCGACAACGGCCAGGCGGATCCGGTCGAGCTCACCGGAGGCAAGTCCTACCAGGTCGTCGTCAAAGCCACCGGCTGGGCGGCGACCATCGCCGAACGGGGTCCGGTCCAGGTGCGGTTGGCCTGGGTGACGCCCCAGCAGCGCACCGCTTCGATCGCCGCCGCGGCGCGGCTGGCCCGGCGCGTCCACACCCCGGTCGTCTTCGCCTTCAACGGCTCGGGCGGCTCTGTGGGCGGCAGCGGCGACTTCACCACGCTCACGCTCCCCGCCCACCAGGACGAGCTGATCACGGCCGTCGCCAGGGCCAACCCGCGTACGGTCGTCGTTCTCACCACCGGCTGCCCGGCGACGATGCCCTGGCGCCGCGAGGTCGGCACGATCCTGCACACCGGTTACGTCGGCCAGGAGGGCGGCTGGTCCACCGCCGACCTGCTCACCGGCCGCGCGAACCCGGGCGGCAAGGCCACGGTGACCTGGCCGAAGAGGGACACGGACCACCCCACCCTGGACCCGGCCCACCCGGAGCGGTACTACGGCGTCGACGGGGTGGTCACGTACAGCGAGGGGATCTTCACCGGCTACCGCGGCTTCGACAAGGCGGACATCGAGCCGCTCTTCCCCTTCGGACACGGCCTGTCCTACACGGAGTTCGGCTACCGCGGCCTGTCCGTGCGCAGGGCGGGCGAGGGGTACGAGGTGTCGTTCACGGTGACGAACCGGGGGCGGCGCTCGGGCGCGGAGGTACCGCAGGTGTACGTGGGCGCGCCACGCGGCGCCGCCGTCGAGATGGCCGTGAAGACATTGGCCGCCTTCGACCGCGTCGAGCTGCGCGCGGGGGAGTCGCGCCGGGTCAGGGTGCGGATCGCCGAGCGGCAACTGTCGTACTGGGACACGGACCGCGGTCGATGGATGCGTCCCGAGGGGCGGCGCGCGGTGTACGTCGGGTCGTCGTCCCGCGACATACGGCTGACGGGGGTGGCCCGCTAGGGAGCGGCGGGGGCAGCCGGCTCACCAAGTCCCTTGCCGTCCACGGCCAGGGCTTGGATGAGCCGGTCCAGGTGTGCCCGGTACAACCCGACGAAATCCAGGCGCCCTTCGGCGATGGCCCACTGCACCTGGAGCCCGTCGGACACGGCGAGGATCTCCCGCGCGATGCTCTCCGGGTCGATCCCGGACTTCAACTGCCCTGATTCGACGGCACGTTGCAGCACCGAAGCGAGATAGTGCGCGACGCGTTCGTACCGCGCGGTGAAGTAGGCGTGCGCCGGATGCGAGGGGTCGCCCGCCTCCGCCGACAGCCTGGTGTAGAGCTCGATGAGCCCCGGCTGGGTGAGGTTGTACGCGGCCAGCGCGAGCACCTCCCGGAACAGCGCGCGCACGTCGTCGCCGCCGGAGCCAGGGTCGGAGCCAGGGCTGGAGCCAGGGCTGGAGTCAGGGCTGGAGTCAGGCCCGAGCCGCCCGAACGTACGGACCGTGCGCTCCTCGCGGGCCTCGAGCACCGCCATCAGGAGGCGCTGCTTCGACCCGAAGTGATGGGTGATGACGGTGGCGGAGGTGCCCGCTTCCTCGGCGATCTTCGCCAGCGACGAGTTCAGATAGCCGGCCTTGGCGAAGAGCGCGAGAGCCGCGTCGATGATGGCCGCCCTGCGGGAATCGGCGGCGGCGTACTGCCCTGACGGGCGGTGGCGGGGGGTGCGCTGCTCCATGGGGGCAGATTACGTTCCTCACCCTCGTCACCCCACCGCCTACCTCCGGGCCCTACTTCAGCCCGCGGTACAGCGCCCCCACCAGATGCACGCTCCGCAGATCCTCCCCGGAGGTCCCGCCGCCCATCCGGTTCATCACGTACGCGTACGAGACCCGGTTCTCGGGATCGGCGAACGCGTAGGAACCGCCCGCACCCCCGTGCCCCAAGGCCCGTGGATTGGGCCCCGCCTGCCCGTACCGGTTCAGCATGTAGCCGAGCCCCCAGTCCCACTTCTCGCCCCACGCCGTGCCCGCCGCGAGCACCAGGTCCGGCTCGTCGGGATCGCCCTGCCGCGTCCGGGCCCGCTCGAGCGCCGCGGAACTCAGCAGCTCGCCGCCGCCCAGCGCCGCGTACACCGTCGCGAGCCCCCGCGCGGACGCGTGACCGTTGGCCGCGGGGATCTCGGCGCAGCGGTAGGCCGCACCGTTCACGTTGCCGACGGGCAGGTACTGCAGGGCGAGCGTGACGACGGCCATCGGGTGGGCGTCGATCGAGGCCACCGGTGGCGCGGGCGGAGGGGCGGAGCCGAGCGCGCTGCGCGGGCCGTCCGAGGCGAGCGGCCTCACCATGTTCGCGCACCGGCCGTGCTCGCTCTCCGGAAGGCCCACGTACACATCGGCGCCCAGCGGCCCCGTGACCTCGCTGCGCAGGAACGTGCCGAGCGAGACCCCGGTGATGCGCCGGACCACCTCACCGACCAGATAGCCGAAGCTCAGCGCGTGGTACCCCTGCGCCGAACCCGGCTTCCACCACGGCGGTGTCGCGGCCAGCGCCCCGCACACCTTCTCCCAGTCGTAGAGGTCGTCCGGCGTCATCGGCTCACGCGGCGCGATCACCCCGGAGCGGTGGCTCAGGAGCCAGCGCACCGGGATGTCGGCCTTGCCCTCCTGGGCGAACTCCGGCCAGTAGTGAGCGACGGGCGCGTCCAGGTCGAGCTCACCCCGGTCGGCCAGCAGATGTGCGCACAGCGCGGTCATCCCCTTGGTCGTGGAGTACACGTTCACGAGCGCATCGTGCTCCCACGCGCGCGTGCCCGTCTTGTCCGCGTCCCCGCCCCACAGATCGACGACGAACTCACCGTCCACCGTCGCCGCGACGGAGGCCCCGAGATCGCCGCGCTCGGCGAAGTTGCGCTCGAACTCCTCGCGTACACCCTCGAATCCCGGGGCTACGGTTCCATGGATGCGTGCGGTCATGACTCTCCTCGATCGCTGGAGGCGCCGGCCCGGCAGGAAGACACGTACGGGACAAAGAAGAACGCAAGCGAGGCAAAAAAAGAAGGCAAGGAGGTGTTCCCACTCCTTGCCACTCTTAATTTATAGCGCAGTGGGGGGCTTGCGGCAAGGCCCCGGTCGTCCCGCACAATCGCAGGCCTAAGCCCACGACCTGCGAAAACGGGAGACTCTTTAAGTGCCTGCGCTGCTGTCCGCGTTCGACCTTCCTGCCCGCCTCGCCGCCAAGGCCGCCCCGGCGCTGATCGCCCGGGACGAGCAGCACTTCGCGTCCGTCGCACAGACCCTCGAGCAGACCGTCGCCGAGGTCTCCGGACGTCTCGACGACCAGCGCAGGGCGCCCGGCGGCATCGGCCGTGAGGCGATGGACCGGGACCTGGAGATCCACCGCCTGTCCGGCCGCCTGCGCACCCTGAGCCGCTTCGGCCTCGACCTGTGCCTCGGGCACATCGTGACCGCGGACGACCCCGAGCCCGTCTACATCGGCAGGCTCGGCCTCACCGACAGCGAGGGGCGCCGACTGCTGCTCGACTGGCGCGCGCCCGCGGCCGAGCCGTTCTTCGCGGCGACCCACGCCGATCCGATGGGTCTGGCGAGCCGCCGCAGATACCGCTGGACCGACGGCCGGATCAGCGACTACTGGGACGAGGTGTTCACCGCCGACGGGCTCGAAGGGCACGCGGCGCTCGACGACCAGTCCGCCTTCATCGCCAGTCTGGGCAGCAACCGCTCGTCGCGGATGCGCGATGTGCTCGCCACCATCCAGTCCGACCAGGACGCCATCATCCGGGCGGGCTCCCGCGGCGCTCTCGTCGTCGACGGCGGGCCGGGCACGGGCAAGACCGTCGTCGCCCTGCACCGTTCCGCCTATCTCCTCTACGCCGACCCGCGTCTCGGGCACAGCCGGGGAGGCGTGCTCTTCGTCGGTCCGCACCGGCCCTACCTGAACTACGTCGCCGACGTCCTGCCCAGCCTCGGCGAGGAGGGCGTGCAGACCTGCATCCTGCAGGACCTGGTCACCGAAGGGGCCACGGCACAGGCCGAGAGCGACCCGGAGGTGGCCCGCCTGAAGTCGTCCGCGGACATGGTGAAGGCGATCGAGAAGGCCGTCAGGTTCTACGAGGAACCGCCCACCAAGGGGATGACGGTCTCGACCGACTGGGCCGACGTCCGGCTGAGCGCCGACGACTGGGCGGAGGCGTTCGACGCGGCGGGCCGCGGCACACCGCACAACGAGGCGCGTGAGCAGATCTGGGAGGAGCTCGTCGCGATCCTCCTCGACAAGGTCGGCGGCGACGTACCCGGCGAGCTCTTCGAGCGGTCGCTGCGGCACGACGAGGAGCTGGTCACCACCCTGCACCAGGCGTGGCCGCTGCTCGAAGCTGCCGATGTCGTCGGGGACCTGTGGTCGAACTCCGCCTACCTGCGGATGTGCGCCCCCTGGCTCGACCGGGACGAGGTGCGCACGCTGATGCGCAAGGCGGCGCCCCAGGCCTGGACGGTCTCCGACCTGCCGCTCCTCGACGCGGCACGCCAGCGGCTCGGCGACCCGGAGGCGGCCCGGCAGAAGCGTCGGCAGGAGGCGATCCTCGCCGCCCAGCGCGAGCAGATGGCGCAGGTCGTCGACAACCTGATCGACGCCGCGTCCGCCTCCGGCGCCGACGGTGACGACGGCGAGGGTCTGGTGACGATGTTGCGTGGCCAGGACGCCCAGGTCAGCCTGGTCGACGAGTCCGAACTGCCGCCCGCCGACCCGGACCACCTCGCGGGACCGTTCGCGCACGTCGTCGTGGACGAGGCCCAGGAGCTGACGGACGCGGAGTGGCAGATGCTGCTGCTGCGCTGCCCGTCCCGGAGCTTCACCATCGTCGGCGACCGCGCGCAGGCCAGGCACGGCTTCACGGAGTCGTGGCAGGAGCGCCTCGAGCGGATCGGGCTCGACCGGATCGAGGTGGCCTCCCTGAGCGTCAACTACCGGACGCCGGAAGAGGTCATGACGGAGGCCGAGCCGGTCATCCGGGCCGCGCTCCCGGACGCCAACGTGCCGACCTCCGTCCGCAGCAGCGGCATCCCCGTGGTGCACGGTCCGGTGACGGAGCTGGACAAGGTCCTCGACGGCTGGCTCGCCGCCCACGCCGACGGGGTCGCCTGTGTCATCGGAGACCCCGCCTTCCAAGAGACGTCCCGCGTCCGGTCGTTGACCCCGGAGCTCGCGAAGGGACTCGAGTTCGACCTGGTCGTCCTCGTCGACCCGGACCACTTCGGCGAGGGCGTCGAAGGCGCGGTCGACCGCTATGTCGCGATGACCCGGGCGACCCAGCAGCTCGTCGTCCTCACGAGCTGACCGGGCCGTTGTCGGGCATGTCGGGCACATGTGTCAGACAAGGAACTTCGTGTCCATAGGGGCAGGCCTTGTGTCCTTCCCACCAAGGGTTGGACTTCTCTTCACATCCAGGTCATGGCCCCTTCCCTGATCCTTGCTCCCCTTGACACACTGCACCCGCTCACGCCCCCCACACCCCACATCACGAGGTCGAATCCACACATGCCAGAACTCAATCGGCGCCGTTTCATGCAACTCGCCGGAGGCACCGCGGCCTTCGCGTCGCTCTCGCAGAGCATCGCCCGCGCCGCCTCTCTGCCCGCACAGCGCCGCTCCGGCTCCATCGAGGACGTCGAGCACGTCATCGTCCTGATGCAGGAGAACCGTTCGTTCGACCACTACTTCGGCACGATGAAGGGCGTACGCGGCTTCGGCGACCCGCGCCCCGTGACCCTGCCCAGCGGCAAACCCGTCTGGAACCAGTCGGGCGGCGGCAAGGAAGTGCTGCCCTTCCACCCGGACGCCGAAGACCTCGGCATGCAGTTCATCGCGGGCCTCGACCACGACTGGGCCGGTGGCCACAGCGCCTTCGGCAACGGCAAGTACGACAACTGGATCGCCGCCAAGTCCGAGCGGACGATGGCATATCTGACGCGCGACGACATCCCGTTCCACTACGCCCTCGCCGACGCGTTCACCGTCTGCGACGACTACCACTGTTCGTTCATGGGCGCCACCGACCCCAACCGCTACTACATGCTGACGGGCCACGTCGGCAACGACGGCAAGGGCGGCGGCCCGGTACTCGGCAACCAGGAACTGGGCTACGACTGGACGACGTACGCCGAGCGCCTGGAGCAGGCCGGGGTCTCCTGGAAGGTCTACCAGGACATCGGCGACGGCCTGGACAAGGCCGGGCACTGGGGCTGGATAGACGATGCCTACCGCGGGAACTACGGCGACAACTCGCTGCTCTACTTCAACAAGTACCGCAACGCCAAGCCCGGCGACCCCCTCTACGACAAGGCGCGCACCGGCACGAACGTGAAGGCGGGCGACGGCTACTTCGACATCCTGAAGGCCGACGTGCAGGCCGACAGGCTGCCGCAGGTCTCCTACATCGCCGCGCCCGAGGCATTCACCGAACACCCCAACTGGCCCGTGAACTTCGGCGCCTGGTACATCGCGCAGGTCCTGGACGCGCTCACCTCCAACCCCGCCGTGTGGGCGAAGACGGCGCTGTTCATCACGTACGACGAGAACGACGGCTACTTCGACCACGTCGTCCCGCCGTACGCCCCCAAGGACGCCGACCAGGGCAAATCCACCGTCGACACGGCCCTCGACTACTTCCCGGGCGACGCGCAGTACGCCGCCGGACACTACGGCCTCGGCCAGCGCGTCCCGATGGTCGTCGTCTCGCCGTGGAGCACCGGCGGCTTCGTGAACTCCGAGGTCTTCGACCACACGTCGATCATCCGGTTCATGGAGAAGCGCTTCGGCGTGCGCGAGCCGAACATCTCGCCGTGGCGGCGCGCCATCTGCGGCGACCTGACCTCCGCCTTCGACTTCGCGGGCAAGGACACCGACCCCGCGACGCTGCCGGACACCGACGCCTACGAGCCGCCGGACAAGGAGCGCCACCCCGACTACGTGCCCAAGGCTCCCGCGAAGGCGAACCTGCCCAAGCAGGAGACCGGCTCCCGGCCCGCACGCCCGCTGCCGTACGCACCCCTGGTGGACGGAGCCGCTTCGCCCGCCGACGGCAAGTTCACGCTCACCTTCAGTGGTGGCGACGCGGCCGGCGTCTGCTTCCACGTCCGCTCCAACAACCGTACGGACGGGCCCTGGACGTACACCACGGAGGCGGGCAAGAAGATCTCCGACACCTGGAACACGGCGTACTCGAAGGGCGCGTACGACCTGTCGGTGTTCGGGCCTAACGGCTTCCTGCGCGTCTTCAAGGGCCCCGGCAAGACCGCGGGCCCCGAGGTGACCGCCCGCCACGACAAGGCCACCGGCAACCTCAAGCTGACGCTGAAGAACGCGGGCACCGCCGACGTGAACCTCAGCGTCTCCAACGCCTACGGCGGCGCCGCCCAGACGTTCAAGGTGAAGGCGGGCACCACCGTCGAGCACACCGTCGACCTGCGGGCGAGCAAGCGCTGGTACGACGTGACGGTGAAGTCCGACACGGACACCACGTTCCTGCGGCGCCTCTCAGGTCACGTGGAGAACGGCCAGGCAGGCATCAGCGACCCGGCGATCATCGCCGCCTGACGCATTCGAACGGCCCAGGTGCCGCGACGTGATGACCGCCGTCCTCGCAGGTGGGGGCGGCGGTGGACGCTCTCCCCGGAACCGCGCGGAGGGTGGCGGGCTTGCTCACCGGCGACGCGCACCTCGTGGCGGCGAGGCGCGTCGTGACCGACGCGCCGTCACACGTCGCGACGGCCGCGGTGCGAGAACTCGTCCGAGCCCTGCTCGAACTGGTCGAGGGCCAGAGCCTCGACGTGGCCTTCGAAGAGGCGTCCACGGTGTCGGTGGCCCAGTACCTGGCCATGGCGGAGGGGAAGACCGGCTCACTGATGGGCTGCGCCTGTGCCCTGGGCGGGGTGCTGGCGGGCGCCGACGCCGAACGGGTGAGTGGCCTGCGCGAGTTCGGCCGCCGCCTCGGCGTCGCCTTCCAGTGCGCCGACGACCTGCTCGGCATCTGGGGCCGCTCCCAGCGAGGCCACCATCATCGCCATCTCGGTCAGCGCCCGTACCGCCGGGCGCTGCATCTCGCGGTCGGGCACCTCGGCGCCGGTGGCCAGTTCGAGGAGCGCGAGGGTGGGGTGGCCGCCCGCCGACAGCATCCGCATCGCCAGGAATTCGTCGAGGCCCGGCATGCGGCCCGCCGCCTGATTGCCGATCTGCCAGGACACGCCCGCCAGCCAGGCGCAGTGAGCCTGCACGAACCAGTGGACCTGCGTGGGCGGGGCGAAGGAGCGGAAACGGCGCATGATGTCCTGCGGGGCGCCGATGAACCGGTCGCCGGCCGGACCGGTGCGTCAGGTGTCACAGGGGGGCACGAGGGGCTGGCGAAGCGCCTCCGTTCGCGGGGTAGTGTGCCCGGGTGACCACGCAATCGAACACTCCTGCAGGCTGGTATCCGGACCCCCAGGGCGCGCCCCAGCTGCTGCGCTGGTGGGACGGTTCCCAGTGGACCCAGCACACCAACCCGGGCCAGCAGGCCGACGGTCAGCAGGCGCAGGCCCAGCAGGCGCAGCCTCAGCAGGTCCCGCAGCAGCAGGCTCACTCGGCCCCGCAGCAGCAGGCGCAGGCCGCGTACGGCCAGCAGCAAGGGCAGTTCGGTCAGCAGGCGGCCCAGCAGCAGGCCCCCTACGGCCACCCCCAGCAGGGGGCCCCGCAGGTCGACCCGGCCAAGGTGCAGCGGCAGGTTCAGCAGCAGGCGGGCGTCACGCCCACGTCGCAGGGCGGCGGCTCCCTCTTCACCGAGCCGGTCCTGGTCGTGAACCAGAAGGCCAAGCTCATCGAGCTGACGAACGAGTACAGCGTGATGGACCAGGCGGGGAACACGCTCGGCTCGGTCGTGCAGGTCGGTCAGAGCACGCTGAAGAAGGTCGCGCGCTTCGTCTCCAGCATCGACCAGTTCATGACGCACAAGCTCGAGATCCGTGACGCGTACGGTCAGCCGGTGCTGAACCTGACCCGCCCTCGCAAGTTCATGAAGTCGCGGGTCATCGTCGAGGGCGCCGACGGCCGGCCGATCGGTGAGATCGTCCAGCAGAACATGATCGGGAAGATCAACTTCGCGATCATGGCGAACGGTCAGCAGGTCGGCGCGATCAAGGCCGAGAACTGGCGCGCCTGGAACTTCTCGATCGTCGATCACGCGGACAACGAGGTCGCCCGGATCACCAAGACCTGGGAAGGCCTCGCCAAGACGATGTTCACGACTGCGGACAACTACGTCCTGCAGATCCACTACCAGCTGCCCGAGCCGCTCCTGAGCCTCGTCGTGGCGACGGCTCTGACGGTGGACACGGCCCTGAAGCAGGACTCGCGCGGCTTCGGGTGAGGTTGTTCCTCACGGAAACGGTGTTGGGGGGGGGGGGGGGGGGGGGGGGAAGACCACAAAAAAGCTCGGCTCCCCCGCCCCCACGGAATGCCCGATTGCA
>NZ_JBVIPS010000011.1:269317-367421 GCF_055577715.1 Streptomyces sp. NPDC033177
TCTTTGTAATGGCGCTATCGGGGCTGCGGACCCAGTACAGAAAGAGACATTTGCGGGTGTGGGGGGGGGGTCTTCCCCAAGGGAGGTTTTGTGTCCCCCCCCCCCCCCCCCCCCCCCCCCCCCAACACCGTTTCCGCGTCTACGACCGACGGGGCTGCCTCAGTGGCGTGACAGATGCAGCGCGGCGGGTTCGGTCTGTCCGGGGATGGAGGGCAGGAAGTCCTGTGGGGACAACTCCGAAGGTGCCTCCGAGGACGCCTCGTCCCGCGGTGAGCGGGTCAGCACCACGACTCCGTACGCAGCGATCGCCGCGCCCCCGGCCGCCAGGAACAGCCCGGCCACGCCTCCCTGCAGCCGCTCGCCGAGCAGGGTGAGGCCGATGACGGCGGCGGCCACCGGGTTGGCCAGGGTGACGACGGCCAGTGGCGCCCCGAGGCCCCCGCGGTATGCGGTCTGGGACAGCAGGAGACCACCCACGGCGAACGCGGCGACGAGCAGCGCCACGACGATCACCTGCGGGCTGAGCAGCGGACCCGAGCGGTCCGTGGCGGCGACCGTCACGGTCTGGGTGAGCGCGGACGCGACGCCCGAAGCGAACCCGGAAGCGGTCGCGTGACGCAGCCCCGGCCGCGTACCGGGGCGGGAGAGCACGCCGATCACGGCCATCGTGGCGCCCGCGACGGCCAGCGCCTCCGTCAGGGTCAGCGTGTCGTCGGGCGCGGGCCCGGTGGCGGTGAGGAGCAGGGCGCCGAGGCCGATGAGCGTGAGCCCGGTGCCGCGCCACTCCGGCGGGGTGACGCGCCGCCCCGCGAGGCGGGCGCCCAGCGGCACGGCGGCGACCAGGGTGAGCGCGCCGAGCGGCTGCACCAGGGTGAGCGGACCGTACTTCAGGGCCGCCACGTGGAGCAGGGCCGCGGACGCGTTGAGCCCGACCGACGACCACCAGGGACCGCTGCCGAGCAGCCGCAGGATGCCGTTGCCGGTGTCCGTGATGCGGGTGGCGAGGCGTTCCTGGGCCACGGCGGCACAGGCGTACGCGGCGGCCGAGACGAGCGAGAGCGCGACGGCGAGAAGGGTGGCGTTCATCGGCGGACCCCGGGAGCGGCCAGCTCACGCGTGGGCGCGTACCGCCGCACGACGCGCGAACACGCGGGATCCGGCAGCTTGATCACAGCGAGCGCGATGCCGAGCAGCGCGGTCACCACGAGGGCGTCGAGCCAGTAGTGGTTGGCGGTCCCGACGACCACGAGCAGGGTGATCAGCGGGTGCAGCAGCCACAGCCAGCGCCACCGCGAGGAGGTCGCGACGATGAGTCCGACGGCGAGCATCAGCGCCCACCCGAAGTGCAGGGACGGCATCGCGGCGAACTGGTTCGCCATCGAGTCGGTCTGCGGGGTGGCGCCGTACACGGTCGGTCCGTACACCTGCCCGGTGTCCACGAGACCGGTCGCCTCCAGCATCCGGGGCGGCGCCAGCGGGAACGTCAGGTGCAGCACGAGGGCCGCCGCGGTCAGCGCGGCGAGCACTCGGCGGCTCCACACGTAGTGCCGGGGCCTGCGCAGGTAGAGCCAGACCAGGAAGAGCGCGGTGGCCGGGAAGTGCACGGTCGCGTAGTAGGTGTTCGCGATGTGCACCAGGGTGTCGCTGCTGAGCAGCGCGTGCTGTACGGCGCCCTCGCCCGGCAGGTGCAGGGTGCGTTCGGCGTCCCACACGTGGTGGGCGTTGCGGAAGGCCTCACCGGTGTGGCCGTTGGCCAGCTGCCTGCCGAATTTGTAGACGAGGAAGAGTCCTACGACGAGGAGGAGCTCGCGGACGAGGGGCGGTCGGGCAGATGTGTCCGGCTCCCGGACGGCTATGTCCGGTTTCCCTTCGGCAGGCTCGGTTCGGGATTCCATCCCCCGGCCCCTTTACGTGACGACTGGGTGGTGCGGGTAGTGAGTGGAGAAGCGCCTCGCGCAGTCGTTGCCGTCGTGGAGCGCCGCACTCATCGATACGCCAGTGTACCGATACGCCAGTGTACCGATACGCGGGCGTACCGGTACACTGGCGTATCGATAGGGTCGGTCGAAGCCGCCGCACCGAGGAGAAGAGTCATGACGTCGCCGGACCGGGCAGCAGAAGCAGGCACGACGGACCCCGCGGGCTCCTCGCGCCGCTCCAAGATCACGCCCGAGCGTGAGCAGGAGTTCTACGAGGCCGTCCTCGACCAGCTCCGCGAGTGCGGGTACGACGCCGTGACCATGGAGGGCGTGGCCGCGACCACCCGGTGCAGCAAGTCCACGCTCTACCGCCAGTGGAAGACCAAGCCCCAGTTCGTGGCCGCCGCGCTGCGCGCCAACCGCTGCGTGCGGTTCGCGGGCATCGACACCGGCACGCTCGCCGGTGACCTGCGCGAGGCGGCGCGGGCCGCGGGGGAGTGGTCGACCCGGGACAGCATGCTGGTCCAGGCGCTGAGCCACGCGGTGCTCCAGGACGAGGATCTGCGCAGCGCACTGCGCGAAGCCTTGGTCGAGCCGGAGACGAGGGCGCTCGACGAACTGATCGAGCGCGGGGTGGCCCGGGGCGAGATCGCCGCGGACCATCCGGCCACCAGATTCATCACGGCTCAGCTCATGGGCGTGGTCCGCGCCCGGCCCGTCCTTGAGGGCAAGCAAGCGGACGAGGCGTATCTGTCCGACTTCGTCGAGGCGTGCGTGCTGCCCGCACTGGGCTTGACCAGAGCCACCTGATCGTGGACCGGGGCCCGGTGGATGACGGGCCCCGGTCTGCCTGGCGCGCCGCACCGTGGGGACGGGGGTGGCGTGGCCGCTCTTGGCCGGGCGGGCGGAATCCTCGTGGTTCCGCCCGCCCGGCTCTGACGTTCCCGGGGCCCGTCAGACTTCCTTGCCGTTGCCGCCCCCGCCGCCCGACGCGGCCTTGATCCCCTTGGTGATCTCGTCCATGACGGACAGCTTCGGGGACTTGTCGTTCACGTCGATGCCGAAGCGGACGATCACGAGCTTCGACTTCAGGGTGGGAGAGGGGAAGGCCAGCGACTGGACGTACCCGTCGTCGCTCTTCTCGGTGACGGCCTTCCAGCGCACGAGGTAGCCCTTCTGGCCGGCCACGGTGACCGCCTTGGACTCCAGCTCCTTGTGCGAAGTGATCTTCCCGTAGGTCTTGCCGCCGTACGACTCCTTGGCATTGACGGAGATGTCGGCCTTGGCGGCCGCCTCCGCCGTCTTGGCGTCGATCTTGAAACCCTCGGCGAGTCCGGCGTACGCGCCGCCGCGGGAGCAGGTCTTGGCGGTGTCCCTGGGGCAGGGGTAGGGCCCCGTGGTCACCGAGGCGCCGCCGCTCTGGCCGGCCGCGCCGGTCCAGCCGTCCGGCACCGGGAGGCTGATTCCGCTGAGGGGGTCGGTGGCGTACCCCTCCTCCGACGGCGGGGCCGCGTCGCCACCCGGCGGCTGGGACTGCTCGGGGTCCTGCGGATCCTGCGGGTCCTGGGGGGCGCCGGGCTTCGAAGGGGCGGAGGACGAGGGGTTCTTGGCGGTGTTGTCGCCGTCCCCGTCGTCATCGGCGGTCAGGAAGTAGACGCCGCCGCCTATCCCGGCCAGGACCGCCACGGCCACGCCTATGGCTATGCCTATGCGCAGGCCGCGCCGAGGGGCGGTGGGCTGGCCCGGATAGGAGGGATAGGCCGGGTATGCGCCAGGGGCGCCCGTCGGGGCGCCGGGCGGATAGGCCGGGGGAGTCGCCGGGGCGGAACCACTCCACCCGGCGGCGGATCCCACCGCGCGGACCTGGTCCGTCCATACGTTCCCGTCCCACCAGCGTTCGGTACGGGGGCCGTCAGTTGTCTGGCCGGGGTCGGGGTACCAGCCGGGAGGGGTTACCTGGGTCATGGGCGTCAGGGTATGAGCATTCGGTGAAAGCGGCATGAGAGGGGGCCGCTACGGGTCACCGTTCGGCCGCTGTACTCCCAGGAGGCAGCGGTGAGTTCACAGCTTTCTCGCGTCCACCGTTCACGACCCCCTCCCGTCCACCGTTCACGACCCCCTCCCGTCCACCGTTCACAACCCCCTCCCGTCCACCACCAACCGCACCGGGCCGTCGCCTGTAGGGGCGGGCACCCGCACACCGGCCCGGCCCGGCGTGATCGACCCCAGCACGCTCGCGTGCCGCGCACCCGTACTCTCCGGCACCGTCCCCGGCAGCCCGTGCGCCGTCAGGAAACCGAGGACCGCGAAGGCGTACGCCTCCTTCGCCGCGGACGGCAGTCCGAGCTCGTCGGACGTGCGCACCGGGACCTTGTCCCCCAACTCGGCCCGCAGGAACGCCATCAGCGTCGGGTTGCGGGTGCCGCCGCCGGAGGCGATGACCTCGGAGGCGTCCACCGACCTGACGGCGTCGGCGACCGTGCGGGCGGTCAGGAGGGTGAGCGTGGCGATGACGTCCTGCGGGGCGAGCGCCTCGTACCCGGTGAGCGCCGCCCGTAGATAGGGCAGATGGAAGAATTCCTTGCCGGTGGTCTTGGGGGCGGGGCGCGCGTAGTACGGCTCGCGGAGCAGGACCGCGAGCAGACCCTCGTCGACGGTGCCGCGCGCGGCCATCTCGCCGTCCATGTCGTACGTGAGCCGCTCCCGGGTCAGCTCGCGCACGGCGGCGTCGACGAGCGCGTTCGCGGGGCCGGTGTCGAAGGCGGTGCCGTCCGCGGCGGTGATGTTGGCGATGCCGCCGAGGTTCAGCGCGGCGGGGGCGCCGGGCCTGCCGCGCAGCCACATCCGGTCGACGATGCTGACCAGGGGCGCGCCCTGGCCACCGGCGGCGATGTCGCGGGGGCGGAAGTCGGCGACCACCGGGAGGCCCGTCGCCTCCGCGATCCACGCGGGCTGCCCGATCTGCAGCGTGCCGTGCACCTGGCCGTCCGCCACCCAGTGGTAGACCGTCTGGCCGTGCGACGCGACCAACTCGGCGCGCCCGTCGCACAGTTCGCGGTCCGCCTCGGCCGCCGCGGTGGCGAAGGCCTGGCCGATGCGGGTGTCGAGGCGGCACACGTCCGCCAGCGTGGTGGCGGCGGGCGGCAGCGCGGCGGCGAGCGCCGTCCGCACCTGCTCGTCGTACCCGCGGGTGATCAGTCCCAGCGGGGAGAGCAGCAGGCGGTCGCCGTCGATCGTCAGGTCGGCCGCCGCCGCGTCGATGGCGTCGTACGAAGTCCCCGACATGAGCCCGATTACGCGCACGTGCTGCCCCTCTCACTCTCCTCACCAGTGCGTTTGATCATTGCAGCGAAGAAGGGGCGAGCGCACTCGCACGTACGATCCAGTTCAGGCCATCGACGCAGGGGGAGGGGCGACTTGTCCACGTCCACCACGGGATCGCCCGGTTCCCGCACGGGGGTGTGCCGCACGAACCTCACCCGAACCGACGGCTCCTGGAACGGCCTGCTCCTGGAAGCGCAGGATCGGCCCCGGCCCGGACTGTGCCTCTGGATCGCCGAGAACCGTCTGCTCCTGACGCAAGGGGCGACCGCGGATCCGCTGCTGCTGGCCGTGGTGGACCCGGACCGCGACGGAGTCGACTTCTACCGGACCGGCCGCTACCGACCCTTGGCCCCACCTCTGCGCGCACACATGGCCCGCGCCTTCGAGGGCTCCACGGAGCGCTGGGCCCACCACCTCGCGGCCTTGCTCGCGACGTCGCCGGACAGCCCCTTGCACGACGGACGTTGGGTGCTGTCCCCGGACCCGCTGCTGCGCCTGCGCCCGAACCACCCGCAGGGCGAGTCACCCGGGGAGTATTGGCGCTCGCTCCTCATCGAGGGTGATCCCGACGGATACATCGAGTGGTTCATCCATAACGGCTCGTGGGAGATTCTTCCGCTCAGGTCGTTGCCCGACGCCGACGATCCCAGGGTCAAGGCCTACCGCAAGCAGGCGCGGGACGGCACCCTGCCGCCCGTCCTGCTCTGGTGGGTGAGCGGCCTCGACAGCCACCTCGTCCTGGACGGGCACGCCCGGCTGGCAGCGGCGATCGCCGAATCCGTGGAACCGGCGGTCCTGGAACTGCAACGGACCGTTCCGCACGACGAGGTGGACTCCGGCACGGAGCGGGCCGTGGCGACGTACGAGACGGAGCTCGAGCGGTTCACCGCGCTGCGTGCCGCGCAGGGCCCGCGCGTCCCCGACGGCGCCGAGTTCGCGGGGCCGGCGCTGGTCCGCCGCCTCGACGAACTGCGGACGGCACACCGCCCCACGTGGGCGTGGCCGCTGCCGGGCGGCGTGCGGGAGTGGCGCAGGATCGCCCGGGAGCAGGTGGGTGAGGGGAGTTGGGAGTACGTGTGACAGGGGGGCGGGGGGCTCTGTTTCAGCGCAGGGAGAGGACGCAGAAATCGTTGCCTTCCGGGTCGGCGAGGCACGTCCAGGGCACGTCGCCTTGGCCGACGTCGGCGTCGGTGGCGCCCAGGGCCCGCAGTCGCGCCACTTCCGCCGCCTTGTCGTCACCCTTGTACGGCGCCACGTCGAGGTGGGCGCGGCTCACCGCGGTCGTCTCGCCGGACGTGCGGAGGAACTCCAGATACGGGCCGACGCCCTTGGACGAACGCATCCGCGCGTGATCGTCGGACACCTCGTGCAGGGTCCAGTCCAACGCCTCGTCCCAGAACCGGGCCATGGCCCGCGGATCGGCGCAGTCGACCACGATGGCGGCGACGGGCCCGGTGTCCCGGTAGAGCTCGCGAGGCTCCAGCACACAGAACACATTGCCCTCAGGGTCGGCCATGACCGTCCATGGGACGTCGCCCTGGCCCACGTCGGCGGGCGTCGCGCCGAGATCCTTCAGGCGCGCGACCAGCTCCGCCTGATGAGCCTCGGAGGTGGTGGCGAGATCCATGTGCACGCGGTACTTCACCGTCTCGGGGTCCGGGACGGTGACGACGTCCACGCAGATGGCGGAGGGGTCCGGCCAGGCAACGCCCTCGGGTTCGACGTTCGTGACGCCGGGGCCCTCGCTGGACAGGCCCCAGCCGAGCGCCTCCCCCCAGAACCGGCCCAGCGCCGAGTCGTCCCGGGCCTTGAAGTTCACGTTCACAAGTCGCAGCGGCATGCCGTGGATCATAGGCACAGGTGAGTGACGCGTGCCCGGAATTCACCCCCGGGTCCGACCGGCCCCCCGACCCCCGGACAACACCAGCCGCCGGCACTCGCCGGGGCTGCCCCACGCGCCGCGCAGCGCCCGCGCCTTCGTCAGCCACAGCGACAGGTCGTACTCCGCGGTGTAACCGATGGCGCCGTGGAGTTGGAGTGCCGCCCGCCCGGCGCCGTACGCGGCCTCACTCGCCGCCACCTTCGCCGCGGCCACGTCCGCCGTCTCCAGGGTCAAGGCCGCCCCGAACACGAGGGGCCGGGCGAACTCAAGGCCTATCAGGGCGTCCGCCAAGCGATGCTTGACCGCCTGGAAGCCGCCGATCGGCGTGCCGAACTGGGTGCGCTGCTTGACGTACGCCACCGTCTTGTCGAGCAGCGCGAGCCCGACACCCAGGGCCTGCGCCGCCGTCGCGAGCGAGGCCCAGTCGGCCGCGTACCGGGAAGCCTCCGTCACCGACGGGCCCGAGGCGAGCAGTTCGCCGGGCCGGAGCCGGGCGAGGCGCCGTGCCGGGTCCAGCGACCGCTCCACGCGTGCGTGCCCGGAGGCCAGGCGCAACTCGCCGTCCCCGGCGGTCAGCCGCAGCGTCGCCGAGTCCGCGTCCAGTGCGTACGGCCCGCCTTCGGGGAGCGCGAGGGTCGTGATGGCCTCCCCGGAGGCCACGGACGCGAGGAGCCGCTTGGCGGGGGCCGCGTCGCCCAGTTCGGCGAGGCGGGCGAGCAGCGCGCCCGCCGCCACGGTCTCGACCACCGGCCCCGGCACCGCGTGCCGCCCCAACTCGAGCAAGGAGACGGCCATGTCCACCGGGAGCGGCCCCACACCTTCGTACTCCTCGGGGACGGCCAGGGCGAACACACCCGCGTCCGCGAGACGGCCCCACACGGCACGCCCCGGCGCGTGGTCCCCGGCGGCCCACGCCCGCACGGCCGCCGGGGTGTCCGCCGCGGTCAGCATCGCGTCGAGCGAGCGCGCGAACTCGCGCTGCTCGTCGTCGAGGAGGAACCTCATCAGCGGCGTCCCTTCGGCAGTCCGAGCAGCCGCTCGGCGATGATGTCGCGCTGGATCTCGTTGGTGCCCGCGTAGATCGGCCCGGCGAGCGAGAAGACATACCCCTCGGCCCACTCGCCGCCGTCCGCCAACTCCCCCTCGGAGCCCAGGAGATCGAGTGCGGTCTCGTGCAGCGCGATGTCGTACTCGGACCAGAAGACCTTGTTCAGGCTCGACTCCGCGCCGACCGTCTCGCCCGCCGCGAAGCGCGACGCGTTGGCCCAGGTGAACAACTGGTAGGCGCGAGCCCCGATCACGGCGTCGGCGACCCGGTCGCGCAGTGCGGTGTCCGCGGGGTCGCCGTGCGTGCGCCACTGCCCCACGAGGCGGTTTGCCGCGGCGACGAAGCGGCCGGGGGAGCGCAGGGTCAGGCCGCGTTCGTTGCCCGTCGTCGACATGGCGATCCGCCAGCCCTGGCCCGGCTCGCCGATCACGTCGTCGTCCGGCACGAAGACGTCGTCGAGGAAGAGCTCGGCGAACGCGGGCTTGCCGTCGAGGCGTCCGATGGGGCGGACGGTGACGCCGTCCGCGTCGAGCGGGAACATCAGGTAGGTCAGACCGCGGTGCGGCTTGGCGGAGTCACCTGTGGAGCCGACTGCGGTGTCGACTGCGGGGTCGCTGCGGAACAGGCCGAAGGCGCGGTCGGCGAACGCGGCCCGCGACGACCAGGTCTTCTGCCCGCTGATCAGCCAACCCCCGTCCGTGCGGCGGGCGGTGGAGCGCAGCGACGCCAGGTCCGAGCCCGACTCCGGCTCGGACCAGGCCTGCGCCCAGATCACCTCGCCGCTCGCCATCGGGGGCAGCACCCGGGCGCGCTGCTCCTCGGTGCCGAAGTCGAAGAGGGTCGGCGCGAGGAGGTTGATGCCGTTCTGCGAGACCCGGCCGGGGGCGCCCGCGGCGAAGTACTCCTCCTCGAACACCAGCCACTTGACGATGTCGACGCCCTGCCCGCCGTACTTCTCGGGCCAGGAGACCACCGACCAGCGATCGGCCGCGAGCTCGCCCTCCCAGGCGCGGTGGGCGGCGAAACCCTCGCGGGTCTCCAGTGACGGCAGCGGCTCGGCCGGCACGTGCCGGGCCAGCCAGTCGCGAGCCCGCTGCCTGAACTCCTCTTCCCCGGCGGTGAAGTCGAGGTCCATCGGTGGCCCACCTCTTCGGTCGGTTCTTCTGCTGCGGTCGTTGTTTTCCGCGACGGCCTTCCCTAACAAGTGTTTGGTAGATTACCCTGAGGTCTAGGCAGTCGTCGAGAGCAAGTCAGCGAGTCGAGAGTCAGTCGAGAACCAAGGGAGGCCGAGCATGGACGCGCCCACCTACGTGCCGGGGCACGGTCTGCTCGCGGGCCGCACCGCCGTCATCACCGCCGCGGCCGGAGCGGGCATCGGCGGCGCCACCGCCCGCCGCTTCCTGGAGGAGGGTGCGCGCATCGTGATAGGCGACGCGCACCCGCGCCGCACCAAGGAGACGGTGGAGGCGCTGGCCGAGGAGTTCGGCGCCGGACGGGTCGAGGGGACGCCGTGCGACGTCACGGACGAATCCCAGGTGCAGGGGCTGTACGACCTGGCCGAGCAGTGCCACGGCGGTCTGGACGTCGTCGTGAACAACGCGGGACTCGGCGGCACGGCCGAGCTCGCCGGGATGACCGACGAGCAGTGGGACAGAGTCATCGACGTCACGCTGAACGGCACGTTCCGCTCGACCAGGGCCGCCCTGCGCCGCATGCGGGCCGCCGACCGCGGCGGCGTGATCGTGAACAATGCCTCGGTGCTCGGCTGGCGTGCCCAGGCCGGCCAGGCGCACTACGCCGCGGCGAAGGCGGGCGTCATGGCCCTCACCCGCTGCGCCGCCGTCGAGGCCGCGCCCCACGGCATACGGATCAACGCGGTGTCGCCCAGCCTCGCCATGCACCCGCACCTGGCGAAGGTCACCTCGCCGGAGCTGCTCGAGGAGCTGACCGCGCGCGAGGCGTTCGGGCGCCATGCGGAGCCGTGGGAGATAGCCAACGTCATCGTGTTCCTCGCCAGCGAGTACTCCTCGTACATGACGGGGGAGACGGTCTCGGTCAGCAACCAGCACGCCTAGGCGGAGAATGACCGTGTGTCGAATCAGAAGCAGAGCAGCACCACGAAGAAACAGAGCAGCACCACGAAGAAGAAGGCCCCCGTGAGCTCGCCCGAGCGGCGCGGTGAACTCCTCGCCATCGCGGCCGACGTCTTCGCCGAGCAGGGGTACAACGCGACGACCGTCCGCAAGATCGCGGATTCCGCGGGCATGCTCGCCGGCAGCCTCTACTACCACTTCGACTCCAAGGAGTCGATGCTGGAGGAGATCCTCTCCACCTTCCTCACCGAGCTGTGGGACGGGTACGACACCGTGCTCCAGTCGCGGCTCGGGCCCCGCGAGACCCTGGAAGCGCTCGTCACCGAGTCCTTCCGGGAGATCGACCGGCACCGCTCTGCCGTCGCGATCTACCAGAAGGAGGCCAGGCACCTGGTCGCGCAGGCGCGCTTCCAGTACCTGACCGACTCGCAGCAGCGTTTCGAGAAGACATGGCTGACGACGCTGGAGCGCGGCGTCGCGGAGGGTGTCTTCCGCGACGACCTGGACATCCGGCTCGCCTACCGCTTCGTGCGCGACACCGTCTGGGTGGCCGCGTCCTGGTATCGCCCCGGCGGCGGCCACAGCCCCGAGGAGATCGCCCGCCAGTACCTCTCGATGGTCCTGGACGGCATCGCCGTACGCACCACGTAGAGCGCGCGTCGTCACCCGGCGACCGCGTCGACCGAGGAGCACGAGGAGTACGCAGTCATGGCCGAGGCCTACATCGTCGAAGCGGTCCGTACCCCCGTCGGCAGGCGCAAGGGCGGCCTCTCGGCCGTCCACCCCGCCGACCTGGGGGCCCATGTCCTGAAGGCACTCGTCGAGCGCACCGGTGTCGACCCCGCAGCCGTCGAGGACGTCGTCTTCGGCTGCCTGGACACGGTCGGCCCGCAGGCCGGGGACATCGCCCGCACCTCCTGGCTCGCGGCGGGGCTGCCGGAGGAGGTGCCCGGCGTGACGATCGACCGGCAGTGCGGTTCCTCGCAGCAGGCCGTGCACTTCGCGGCGCAGGGCGTCCTGTCCGGCACGCAGGACCTCGTCGTGGCGGGAGGCACGCAGAACATGTCGATGATCCCCATAGCCTTCGCCTCCCGGCAGGCCGCCGAACCGCTCGGCCTCACCGAAGGCCCGTACGCGGGCAGCGAGGGCTGGCGCGCTCGCTACGGGGACCGGCCCGTCAACCAGTTCCACGGCGCCCAGCTGATCGCGGAGAAGTGGGGCATCACCCGCCGCGACATGGAGGATTTCGCCCTCCGCTCGCACCGGCGGGCCGTCCGCGCGATCGACGAGGGCCGCTTCGACCGCGAACTCACCGCTTACGGGGACGTGACCACCGACGAGGGCCCGCGCCGCGACACGACACTGGAGAAGATGGCAGGTCTCAAGCCTGTCCTGGACGACGGCACCATCACTGCTGCCTGCTCCTCGCAGGTGTCGGACGGCGCTGCCGCCCTGCTCGTTGCCAGTGAAAGGGCCGTACGGGAACACGGGTTGACGCCCCGCGCCCGTATCCACCACCTCTCCGTGCGCGGCGAGGACCCGATCCGGATGCTGTCCGCGCCGATTCCCGCCACCGCGTACGCCCTGAAGAAGACCGGCATGAGCATCGGCGACATCGACCTCGTCGAGATCAACGAAGCCTTCGCGCCGGTCGTCCTCGCCTGGCTGAAGGAGACCGGCGCCGACCCGGAGAAGGTCAATGTCAACGGAGGTGCGATAGCCCTCGGCCATCCCCTCGGCGCGACGGGCGTCAAACTGATGACGACGCTTCTGCACGAACTGGAGCGCACGGGCGGCCGGTTCGGCCTGCAGACCATGTGCGAGGGTGGCGGTCAGGCGAACGTGACCATCATCGAGCGCCTCTGACGGCGTCCAGCTTCGGGCTTGACCTTCACCCCTTGCGGGAGTTGCTGCCCGGACCCCGCACCGTGAGGCCTTCTACCCGGCTAGTCTCGATGTCTGTACGTCGATTGAGCGACCTCGGGAGGTAGCGCGATGACGCAGGGACGGCCCGGAGGTGCCGCCTGGGCCCCGTTGTGGGAGCGCGACGCGGAACTCGCCGCTGCCGCGAGGGCTGTTGACGAGCTGTGCTCCGACGCGACGACGGCGGGCGGGCTGCTCGTCTTCCAGGGCGAGGCGGGCATCGGCAAGACGGCGCTGCTCGCCGAGGTGCGCCGTATCGCGGAGGGGCGGGCCGTGGTGTGGTCCGCGCGGGGCGGCGAGACCATCACCTCCGTCCCCTTCAACGTCGTGCGCCAGTTGCTGCAGCCGGCTCTCGTCGGTCTCTCCCCGGAATTGGCACGGGAGTATCTCGGCGACTGGTACGAGATCGCGGGTCCCGCACTGGGCATAGCCGAGCCGACCGGTGTCCAGGCCGACCCGCAAGGCGTGTGCGACGGCCTGGTCGAAGCGGTCGCGCGCCTCTCGGGACTGCACTGGCCGCTGGTCCTGCTCATCGACGACGCGCACTGGGCCGACCAGGAGACCCTGCACTGGCTTGCCGCGTTCGCCCAGCGCCTCGACGAACTGCCCGTCCTCGTGGTGGTCGCCCACCGGCCGGACGACGCCACCGGCGACAGCGCGCGCCACCTCGCGGCGGTCGGCACAGCGGCCCGCCCGCTGCCACCGCTGCGTGCGCTCACCCCGGACGCGGCGGCCGGCCTCACCCGCGCCACCCTCGGTGAGCACGCGGACGCCCCGTTCTGCCGCGAGGTCTGGGCCGTCACGGGCGGCAATCCGTACGAATCCGTGGAACTGCTCGCCAAGGTGCAGGACAGCGAACTGGATCCGGTGGAGGGCTCCGCCGCCGAACTGCGCGCCCTGAACCGCTCGGCGCGCGGCCGCGGGCTCGTCGCCCGTCTCGAAGGACTCGGCACGGACGTCACGCGGTTCGCGTGGGCGGCCGCGATCCTGGGCACCGCCATCCCGCTGGACCTCGCCGCCTCGCTCGCCGGGATGACCCGCGAGACGGCCGAGCGGTGCGCGGAGCGGCTGCGTACCGCGCGTATCCTGCTCGGCGCCGACGAGGGCCTTGAGTTCGTCCATCCGCTGATCGCGAGTACCGTCTACCGCTCGATCCCGGCCGCCACCCGTACCGCGTTCCACGGCCAGGCCGCCGAGGTCGTCACGCTGTCGGGCCGTGGCGCGGCTGCCGCCTCCCGGCACCTCCTCGAGGTTCATCCGGACGACGACCCCGAACTGGTCAAGCAGTTGCGTGAAGCGGCGGCCGAGCACCTCGCGGTCGGCGCGCCGGACGCCGCCCGCCGCTGCCTCGAACGGGCCCTGCGGGAACCTCCGCTGCCCGAGACCCACGCGCGCGTGCTCTACGAACTGGGCTGCGCCACCCTCCTCACCTCGCCCGCCACGACCATCGGCCACCTGCGCGAGGCCCTGCACACGCCGGGGCTCGACCGGAAGCTGCGGGTGGACGCGGTCTGCCGCCTCTCCCAAGCCCTCGTGCACAACGACCAGTTGGAGGAGGCCCTGCGCGTCGTGGACGCGGAGGCCGAGCGTCTTGACCCCGGGCCCGACCGGATGCGTCTGGAGGGCGTCCACTACATGTGGGAGGGCATCCACGCGCGTGAGGACGACGCGACGGGCCGTTCGCGCCGCCTCGCCGCGCTCGCCCGGCCGCTGCCGGGACGCGACAACTCCGAGCGCGCCCTGCTGATCCTGCGCGCCTTCGACGCCATGACCCGCGGGGAGAACGCGGAGGAAATCGTCGAGCTCTGCGACCGGGCCCTCGTCAACGGCCGTCTCGCGCCCGGGCTCGGCTGGACCGACACGGAGTGGGGCTTCGAACTCCTGACGATGCTGGGCGGCGCCTACATCTTCACGGACCGCCTCGACCGCGCCGAGAGCGTCTTCGCCGAAGGGGTCCGCGCCTATGAGGCCGCGGGCTGGAGCGGCGGTCATCTCGCCGTCGCCAAAGCCTGGTTGGGCCTGGTGTACCGCAGGCGCGGGCGGCTCGCCGAGGCGGAGGAGTCGCTGCGGGAGAGCCTTCGGCTCACCGACCGTGTCGGCAGCGGGTTGCCGATGCACTGGGATGCCGCGTGCAAGCTCATCGACGTGCTGCTTTCCCGCGGCAAGATCGACGAGGCCCAGGAGGCCGCCGATCGCTACGGCATCGCGCCGCCCTACCCCTCCACGATCTTCCTGCCCGACATCCACTACGTGCGCGGCCGTCTGCTGATCGCCTCGGGCCGACGGCCGGAGGGCGTCAACGAACTGGAAGTGGCGGCGAAGACGGCGAACGAACGCGGCTGCTACAACACCGTCGTCAATCCCTGGGCGTACGAACTGGCCCAGGCGGTCGCCGTCGAGGACCCGCGGCGGTCGGCCGACCTGGTCGCCGAAGCACGGGTCCAGGCGGAGCACTTCGGAACGGAGACGGCGATCGGCGAGGCGCTGCGGTGTGCGGCGTCCCTGGAGAGCGGCCAGCGGGCGGTCGAGCTGTACGCACGAGCCGTCGCCTGCCTGGAGGCGTCCCCGTGCGCCTACGAACACGCGGTCGCCCGCGTCGAGTACGGGATCGCCGCGGGCTCCGCAAGCGAACTGGCTCGGGGCCTGGCCCTGGCCGAATCATGCGGGGCATCCGGCCTGGTCGCCCGAGCAAGGGCTTCGCTGGAGGTGGCGAAGGTCTGAGCGGGGGCGTGCATCCGGCGACCAGGGCCGGAGGACCACTCCTGCGGGGCCCGTGCCCGAGGCCCCAGGACCTGGACGCGAATCCGGCCTTCCGCGCCGACCCGGTGCGGCGGGCGGTGTCTTCGTCCTGGCGAACAGTCGCCGTCTGCCAGCCCGCCGGGTCTCAGGAGCTGGGCGCGGATTCGGCGTGCCACCCGGGCGTAGCGGGGTGGCCCCTTCGCTCTGTCGAGCAGCCGCCGTCCGTGAGCCAGCCCGGGGTCTCAGGGCCGGCGCGGATTCGGCCCTCGGTGCGCGCTCCGTACACCGCCCTAACACCCTTGCCTCAATGAGCAGGCCCCGTCTTACAGCCCACCCTGGGGCTCCAGGGCTCGGGAGCCGGCCCGGCCTTCCGAGCACGCCGCGTGCACCGGTCGGTGCCTCCGCCCCGGCGAGCACCCGCCCCCTACCCCGCCCGGAGTCTCAGGCACTGGCGGCGGCGGAGGGATCGGGCAGGGCCTGCTGCAAGCCACCGCAGCCCGCCCCAGGCCGCCGCTCAGCCCAGTCGCCTCACCACCGCCGCCGCCTCCCTCATCACCTCCGTGATCAGTTCCTCGCAGGACGGGAGGTTTCTGATTACGCCCGCTACCTGGCCGGAGGCCATAATTCCTGCCTCCGTGGAGCCGTCCACCATCGCTGACTTCAGCATCATCGGTGTGTTCGCGGCGAGGAGGGTCTGGCTCCAGGTCAGGCCCTTCCCGTGCCGCATCGTGAGGCCGTCGCGGATCATGTCCCGCCAGCCCATGCCGGACATCTTCCGGAACGCCGCCGCGTGCCGCACGGCCCGTGCGAGGGAGGCCGCCCGGCCCGACGTCTCCAGGGACGCGACGAAGTCCGTCCGCAGCATGCGGTGGGGGAGGCCGTCCACGCGCGTGGTCACCGTGATGTCCTTGACCGACGCGGCCAGATAGCGGGCCTTGACCGCGTCCGGCACCGTCGAGTCCGACGTCAGCAGAAAGCGCGTGCCCATCGCAACGCCCGCCGCGCCATAGGCGAGCGCGGCGACGAGCCCCCGGCCGTCGAAAAAGCCGCCCGCCGCGATCACCGGAATGTCCACCGCGTCCACGACCTGCGGCAACAGCACGGTCGTGGCGACCTCACCCGTGTGCCCGCCGCCCTCACCGCCCTGCACGACGACCGCGTCCGCGCCCCACGCCGCGACCTTCTCGGCATGCCGGCGCGCGCCGATGGACGGGATGACGATGACCCCGGCGTCCTTCAGCTCCGCGATCAGCTCCTTCGAGGGGGCGAGCGCGAAGGACGCGACCCGCACCCCCTCGTCGACGATGATCCGCACCCGCTCCCGCGCGTCGCCCGCGTCGGCGCGGAGATTGACCCCGAAGGGCTCGTCCGTACGGGACTTGACCTCGCGGACGGCGGAGCGCAACTGGTCGACCGTCATCGTCGCGGAGGCCAGGATGCCGAGGGCGCCCGCGTTCGCCGTCGCGGAGACCAGCCGAGGTCCCGCCACCCAGCCCATGCCGGTCTGCACGATCGGATACCGGACGCCGACCAGCTTGGTCAGCGCCGTCTCCATGCTCGCCGGGGGCGACGTCACGAGCGGACCTCGCGCTCACGCTGACCGCGCGGGTCCACCACGTCCCGGATCAGCCGGAGCTCATGCGCGGTGGGCTCGCGGGTGCTGGGGACCTCGTCCGCCGTCGCCAGCGCGAAGCCGGTCGCTCCCCGCACCTGCTCCACCGTCACGCCCGGATGCAGGGACACCAGGCGCATCGCGTGGTCCGCCGCCCCGAAGTCGAAGACGCCGAGATCCGACACGACCCGGCGCAGGTCGTGGAAGCGGGTCGCTGACGGCCCGGCGGCCGCCGCGCTGTCGTACCCCACACCGCTGATCATGTCGACCTTCTCCACGAAGACGCGCGTCGAGTGGCGTGGGATCCAGTAACTCACCGGGTTGTTGAGGGTGTTGACCGGGGCTCCGCGCACGCCGAGCAGCTGGCGCCTGGGCCGCTCCCAGTCGCCGATGCAGGAGATGTTCTGGTTCCCGAAGCGGTCGATCTGGCTCGCGCCCATCATCACGTGACGCCTGCCGCCCATGACCATCGTCAGGTGCTTCCTGTACGGCAACCAGCCCTCCGTCACCGCCGACGGCGCCCCCACGGCGGGCACATCCCCGATCAGCAGCGCCTCGCCGTCCGTGAGCAGCAGGTCCGGCGAGAACGTCAGCTTGGCCAGGCGGGCGGCGATCGAGGGAATCGTGCCCATCGGCGACGCGAGGATCTCGCCGGCGTCCCGCCAGGCCTCGGCGCAGGCGATCACGCAGTACTCGGCGCGGGTGACGGCGGTCGCCTCGGACACACCGGCCGTGGCCGTCGGTTCGGTCCGCGTCATCGCTGCTCCTTGTGCCAGGCCCGGACGGCCGTCTGATAGTCCTGCTCGGTGCCGACGAGGAAGCGGTCCTCGAATTCCTTCCAGGCGTCCGGGTCGCCCGCGGCCGCGGCGTACGCCTTCTGGAAGGGCTCGTCACGGCCGTAGTCCGGCACGCACGAAGTGAAGTGCGCGCCGTTGGGTGTCTCGGTCACACCCGTCACCGCGTGCCGGGAGACCAGCATCGTCTGCGGCGCCGACCGCTCGGTGAGCTCGCTCGACTCGACGATCCGCTCGCACGACACGAACGCCGTGTCGGCCGCCTCGCAGAACAAGTCGTCGAAGTACGGGTCGGGGCCCAAGTACTGGCCGTTGCCCAGGCGGTCGGCGCGGTTCAGGTGCACCAGGGCCGCGTCCATCCGCAGGGCGGGCACGGCGACCAGTACCTCCCTGTCCTCGTACGGCGAAGTGACCGTACGCAGATGGGGGTTGACCCGCAGGACGTCCGAGCCGAGGCCCGCGCGGATCGGCAGGAACGGCAGTCGCTGGGCACCGGCGGTCAGGCCCTGCATGAACATCGCCTCGTCCAGCTCGACAAGTTCGAAGGCGCCACGCTCGCGTGCCGCGCGGAAATGCGGCTCCAGGGGGATCGAGTCGAGGGTCGTGAACGCCGTGACCACCTTGCGGATCTTCCCCGCCGCGGCGAGCAGGCCGACGTCGGGACCGCCGTACGACACGACGGTGAGGTCCGTGATGCCGGACCTCAGCAGGGCCCGCACCAGCGTCATGGGTTTGCGGCGCGACCCCCAGCCACCGATGCCGAGCGTCATTCCGCTGCGCAGCCGTCCCACGATCGCGTCGGGCGTCATGGTCTTGTCCGTCATGCCCTGCCCTCCTCCTTCTCTCCGGGCCCCGTCCCGAAGTCCTCGCGGATCCGGTCGGCGAGACCGCTCAGGTTCGCCTCGAAGGTGAAGCCCTGCTCGAAGCGGTAGCTCCGGTGCACGTCCACGGGGTCGATGCCGTTGATCGCGGCCTTCGCGAACCGCAGCAGCGTCCCGTCCTTCCGCGCGATCTCACGTGCCAACTCCAGCGCCGCTTCGCGCAGTTCCTCGCGCGGGACGACGCTCCACACGGAGCCGTGCGCGTGCAGCTCCGCAGCCGTGGCCGTGCGCGAGGTGTAGTACAACGCGCGCATCAAGTGCTGCGGCACCAGGCGGGCGAGATGGGTGGCCGCGCCGAGCGCGCCCCGGTCGAGCTCGGGCAGGCCGAAGGTGGCGTCCTCGCTCGCCACGATCACGTCCGCGTTGCCCACCAGGCCGATGCCGCCGCCCAGGCAGAAGCCGTTCACCGCTGCCACGACCGGCACCTCGCATGCGTACACCGCCGAGAACGCCTCGTAGCACCCGCGGTTGGCGCCTATCAGGGCGCTGTGGCCGCTGTCGCGCTGCATCTCCTTGATGTCCACGCCCGCGTTGAAACCGCGGCCCTCGGCGGCGAGGACGACGCAGCGCGTCCCGGAGTCGTGACCCGCCGCGCGCACCGCGACCGCCAGGTCGAACCACCCCTGCACGGGCAGGGCGTTGACGGGCGGGAAGTCGACGGTGACGACGGCCACGCCCTTGTCCGGGGTGGAGGTGGAGACAGACATCAGAGGATCCGCTACCTTTCAACCAGGCCCTTCAACCAAACATTTGTTAGTTAGGAAGGTAGCAGCGATGACTGACACCCGACAGGTGGTCGTCGTCACCGGCGGCACCCGAGGCGTCGGCGCCGGTATCGCCCGCAGCTTCCTCGCCGCCGGCGCGCGGGTCGTCGTCTGCGCCCGCAGACCGCCCGACCGGCCGGTCGAAGTGGCGGGAGCCGCTGCCGAGTTCAGGCCGCTGGACCTGCGTGACGCGGCGGCGGCGCAGACGTTCTTCGCCGACGTGGCCGCCGATCACGGCCGGTTGGACGCCCTGGTGAACAACGCGGGCGGCACCCCCTTCGGACTCCTCGCCGAGTCCGCCCCGGCCCGCCACGCCAAGATCGTCGAACTCAATCTGCTGGCCCCGCTGTACGCGTCCTTGGCGGCGTACGAGGTGATGCGCACTCAGGAGCACGGCGGGGGCAGCATCACCATGATCGGCAGCGTCAGCGGCTCCCGGCCCTCACCCGGCTCCGGTGCGTACGGGGCGGCCAAGGCGGGCCTGGAGAACCTCGCGCGCACGATGGCCGTGGAGTGGGCCCCGAAGGTGCGTGTGAACACCGTCGTGCTCGGCCTGGCCCGTACGGAGAGCGCCCATCTGCACTACGGGGACGAGGCCGGCGTCGCGGCGGTCGCCCGCACGGTACCGCTCGGTCGCCTCGCCGATCCGTCGGACGTCGGGGACGCGTGCGTGTTCCTCGCCTCCGACGGCGCCCGCTACATCAGTGGCGCCGCACTGCACCTGCACGGCGGCGGCGAACGCCCCGCGTTCCTCGACGCCGCGTCCGTCAACCACTGAAGGTATCCGAGCAGTTCCGACTGAAGGTATTCGAGCAGTTCCGTATGACCGAGGAGTTCCGCATGACCTCAGCCAAGAAGCCGGGCACGGGAATCTGCGCGGGCCGCGTCGTGATCGTCACGGGCGCGGGCCGTGGCCTCGGCCGTGCGCACGCGCGCGCCTATGCCGCGGAAGGTGCCCAGGTCGTGGTGAACGACCTGGGTGTGGGGGCCGACGGCTCCGGGGCGTCCGGTGGGCCGGCGCACGAGGTCGTCGAGGAGATCCGCGCGGCGGGCGGCGAGGCCGTCGCGCACGGCGGTGACATCGCCACGTCCGATGGCGCCGCGTCCCTGGTGCGGGCCGCGCTCGACACGTACGGAAGCCTCGACACCCTGGTCAACAACGCGGGGTTCCTACGGGACCGGATGCTGGTCAACCTTGAGGAGGACGACTGGGACGCGGTGATGCGCGTCCATCTGAAGGGGCACTTCCTGCCGATGAAGCACGCTGCGGCGTACTGGCGCGGCGAGGCGAAGGCGGGGCGCGCGCGGCACGCGTGCGTCATCAACACCAGCTCCGGTGCCGGGCTTTTGGGGAGCGTGGGGCAGGGCAACTACAGCGCGGCCAAGGCCGGGATTCTCGGGCTCACCTTGGTGGCCTCCGCGGAATTCGCCTCCTACGGAGTGCGGGTGAACGCCATCGCGCCTGCCGCGCGCACACGGATGACGGAGAGCACCTTCGCGGAGACCATGGCCGCGCCCGAAGGCGGCGGCTTCGACGCGATGGCCCCGGAGAACGTGTCGCCGCTCGTGGTGTGGCTCGGCTCCGAGTCGTCCGCGGGGGTCACGGGACGTGTCTTCGAGGCCGAAGCGGGGCGCATCACCGTCATGGAGGGCTGGCGGCCGGGGCCGACGGCCGACAAGGGTGCACGCTGGACCCCGGCGGAGGCGGGTGACTCGGCGCTCGAGCTGCTCGGCGGGGCAGAGGTGCCTCAACCGGTGTACGGGGCTCGGTAAGGCCGTCCGCCGCGCCGAGCGACGATCCTCAGGCCCCGGACGCCACCCGCACCGGATCCGTGCCCTCCGCGCTGTGCCGCTCCGCCCAGTTCTCCAGCGACGTATGGCAGGCGTGGTCCAGATGCCGCAAGCCCGTGAGGTCGAGTTCGACCGGGCGGTCCGGGGGCAGGGATTCCAGCGCGTCCAGGAGCTTGGGGAGCCGCAGGAACGTGGCGTTGCCCGACAGGTGCACATGGATCGGACCCACGCCCTTGTCGACGACGTCCACGTGCACGTGTGACGTCTCCCAGGCGGACTTGACCACGGCGAGCACCAGACCGATGAGGACCCCCTCGAACATGTTCACCGTGACGATCGCCGTGGCCGTCACGACCAGGACCACCGCCTCGCCGCGGTGCTCGCGCCACAGGTGCGCCAACTGCCGTACCGGGATGAGCTTGCAGCCCGCGTGCACGAGGACGCCCGCGAGGGTCGCGACCGGGATGAGGCCGAGCGCCGAGGGCAGCAGCGCCGCGAAGAGGAGCAGCCAGACGCCGTGCAGGACGCGGGAGGCCTTCGTCCGCGCGCCCGCCCGCACGTTGGCCGAGCTGCGGACGATGACCGCGGTCATCGGCAGCGCGCCGAGCAGCCCGCTCACGGTGTTGCCCGCGCCCTGCGCCATCAGCTCCTTGTCGTACGACGTGCGCGGGCCGTCGTGCATGCGGTCCACGGCGGCCGCGCTGAACAGGCTCTCCGCCGACGCGATCAGGGCGAACGCCAGGACGGTGCCGACGGCACCGAAACTCATCAGCTCCCCGAAGGCGGCGGCGTCCGGCACCCGCACCGCCTCGACGAGCCCCTGCACCTCGACGGTGGCCACCGGCAGGGAGAAGAGCAGCGAGGTACCCATGGCGAGCACCACGGCGGCCAGCGGCGCGGGGACCACGCGGATCTTCGGGGGGAGCCTGTGCCAGCACACGAGGACGACGATGGTGCCCACGCCGAGCCCGAGGGCGGCGAGGGCACGTTCCGAGCCGATCACGCCGGTGAGCATCCCCGGCAGCCCGGTGATCTTGTCGAGGCCGCTTCTGGGGGCCTCGCTGTCCGTCATGGCGTACAACTGCCCGGCGATCAGGATGAGTCCGATCCCGGCGAGCATGCCCTCGACGACCGCCACGGAGATGGCGCGGAAGAAGCGGCCGAGGCGAAGGAAGCCCATGACCAGCTGGAGGAGCCCGGCGGCGAGCACGAGGGCGCCGAGCGCGGCGAGACCGTACTGCTGCACGGCTTCGTACACGAGCACGGTGAGTCCCGCGGCGGGACCGCTGACCTGGAGGCTGCTGCCGGGCAGCAGGCCGGTGACGAGACCGCCGACGATGCCGGTGATCAGACCCAGTTCGGCGGGTACTCCGGAGGCGACGGCCACGCCCGCACACAGCGGCAGGGCGACGAGAAAGACGATTACGGAGGCCACGAAGTCGTGTCGTACGCCGTCGGGAGGTGTGAACACCGAGCGGACGCGGTCGAGCAGGGGGGCAGGGGAAGGCTGCATGTCGGTTGACTCCTGAGCGCCGTGGGGGGCGCATCGGTGTGACGTGGACCGGTTCGGGTCCGGCCGACGGCGCGTCAGGCGGGAGGGCCTGGCGGAATGGCCGTGCCGGAGGGCCCGATCAGCAGCGGAAGACCTGGAGGAGGGCCGGTAGTTCGCGGCCCGCGGGTTTCGTCCCGGGGTGGGCGACGGCAATGGCGCGGCACGCGCGCGTGCCGTCGTCCGCCGTCGTGGCCGGATGGGCGTGCAGCTGGGGAGCCGTGTCGGGGGTGAGGTCACGGCAGTGCGGGCGCCCACGCGCCGGGAAACGCTCGGACTCCTCGGGGTGACTGTCCCCGCCGCACTGGGCGTACGGCGCCGTGGCAGGTGGCGTACGCGATTCCATAGCGGACGCGTCTTCGTTGGCCCCGTGCGCGAAGAACTGGACGATCACCAGGAGCACGGCGATCAGCGCCGCGGACAGCATCCGCCTGCGCACCCCGGCTCCCGTCACAGTGGCAAAGTCCTCACGTGGCCGCGTAACTCCCATGGTCACCAAGTAACTTAACCGCCGGAACCGTCACCTGAGTGACCATGCGGTGACGTGGCGCGACAGCCACCCTTCGATCAGGTGTGCGTGACACGGCTGCGCGGGCGGGGCGTGCGGTCCCCGCCCGGCCCGGGTGGTCTCAGCGCACGTTGCGGCCCGCCGGTCAGCTGCGGCTTCCGCGCCCGAATTACGCCACCCGAAACCCCCGCGAAACCACCCCACCGCGCCGCCCGCCTACACTCCGGCCCATGGCGCGGATCCTGCCCTTCCAGCCCAGGCGGCTTCCCACCGGCGGCGAGAGCGGGCCCGCCCTGCGGTTCCGCACCGTGCACGGCTACCGGCGCGCGTACCGCGTCGCGGGTGAGGGACCGGCGATCCTGCTGATCCACGGCATAGGCGACTCTTCCGCGACGTGGGCCCCGCTGATCCACCGACTGGCCCGCACCCACACCGTCATAGCCCCCGACCTGCTCGGCCACGGCGCGTCCGAGAAGCCCCGGGCCGACTACTCGGTGGCCGCGTACGCCAACGGGGTCCGGGACCTGCTCGGTGTGCTCGGCGTCGAGCGGGTCACCCTCGTCGGGCATTCGTTCGGCGGCGGGGTCGCGATGCAGTTCGCCTACCAGTTCCCCGAGCGCGTCGACCGACTTGTCCTCGTGAGCACCGGAGGCGTCGGCCCGCAGGTCACCCCTGTGCTGCGGGGGGTCTCGCTGCCCGGCGCCGCGCTGTTGCTCTCCCTGCTCGGGCTGCCCGGCGCCGATCTGCCGGTCCGGGCGACCGTCGCGCTCCTTCGGCTGCTCGACACCGGGCTCGGGCAGGACGCGCCGGAGCTGATGGGCCTGGTCGACGCGCTGCCCGACGTGTGGGCGCGGGCCGCGTTCATCCGCACGCTGCGGTCGGTCGTCGACTGGCGCGGCCAGGTGGTCACGATGCTGGACCGCTGCTACCTCGCCCAGGGCATGCCCACCCTCATCGTCTGGGGCGACCGGGACGGCGTCCTTCCGGTCGACCACGCGTACACCGCGCACGAGGCGATGCCCGGCAGCCGCCTCGAAATCTTCCCGGGGGCCGGTCACTTCCCCTTCCACGCCGATCCGGTGCGCTTCCTCGGGCTCGTCGAGGAGTTCATCGGGGCGACGGAACCGGCCAGTTGGAGCATCGATCAGTGGTGGCGTCTGCTGCGGGCGGGGCGGCCGGGCGACGAGGCGTACGTGGACGCGATGGAGCGGCGGTATCGCGAGGCGAGCGAGCGGAGCGCCACCTAGCCGGGGCGCTCAGGGGCAGATGGACCCTAGGCCGCCTTCCAGACCGTCATGTCCGCGCTCAGAAAGCTGACCCCGTCCTGCGGCATCGCGGTCGACTTCACCAGGACCACGAGCAGGGCGATGTCTCCGGAGGGGTTCTTCACGCAGATCTCGCTGCCGGCCGCCACCGCGGCCAGCGGCAGGTTGTGACCGGTGGCGCCCTTGAGGAGGGTGCGGCACGTGTCGAGGGTGGCCCCGGGCTTGCCGTACAGCGGGGTGATCACACTGGTGTCGCTTGTCAGCGAACAACTGCTCTGCCCGCAGACGAAGCGGAGGTCGCCCTTACGGTCCTTGCGGTCCACCGGCTCCGTGAGGCTCACGGAGTTCTTCTCGTCGAACCACGTCTGGGGGTGCGCGACGGGGCGCGGCGGGGTGGAGGCGTCGGCGGACGGGCGTGACCCGCCTGACGCCCGGTCGCTCTTGCCGCCGGAGCCGGAGCCGGAGCCCGCATTCCCGTCGGTCTCCTCGCCCCCGGATTTCTCACCGGCCGCCGCTCGCTCGCCGTCCCCCGAGGTTCCTCCGGACGCCGATCCGGATCCCGACCGTTCGGATGCCGCCGAACCGGACTGCGACGACGCGTCCCGCTTGCGGAGCAGGTCCGTCGCGTCCATGACCGTCCACGTCAGGCCCGTCACAAGGAGCGCGCCTGCCGTCGCGGCCGCCGTGATCAGTGTGTTCCGTCTTCGGCGGGCCCGCCGGGCGTCCTCCCCCGTGGGCGCCGTCGGCCGCGGTGGTGGCGCGAACAACGGCTGCGTCGCCACCGGGGTGGGGTGCGGAACCGGAGCCGGAACCGTCACTTCAGGCCCCGCGATCTCCCGCCAGACGGCAGGCCCCGCGCCCGCGTCGACCTCCCGGCCCAGGCGCTGGCGGCACCAGTCGACGATCTCCGCCGGGGTGGCCCGGTCCCGCGGATCGGCGGCCAGACACTTGGCGAACAGCGGACGCAGTTGCGCGGGCAGCAGGGAGAGGTCGGGCTCGGAGTGCACGATCCGGTACAGCACGCTGACCGAGGGGCCGTCCCCGTACAGCGGCTCGCCCAGTGCCGCGAACGCCGCGGTCTGGCCGAGCGCGAAGATGTCGGTGGCCGCCGTGACCGCGCCCCCGGACGCCTGCTCGGGGGCCATGAACTGAGGGGTTCCCGCGGCGGAACCGGTGACGGTGTGCGGCGATGTGACGCTGGAGGTCAGGGAGATGCCGAAGTCGATGACACGCGGTCCGTCGGCCGCGAGGAGCACGTTCGACGGCTTCAGGTCCCGGTGGACGATTCCGGCGCCATGGATGGCCTGCAGCGCCTCGGCGATCCCCGCCATCAACCACAGCACCGCGGGAACCGGCAGCGGTCCGCGCCGGGCCACGGCTTCCGACAGGGAGGGCCCGGGCACGTACAGCGTGGCCAGCCAGGGCGGCACGCCGTCCGCGTCGGCGTCGATCAACTCGGCCGTGTAGGCGCCCCGGACCCGCTGGGCCGCCCTTATCTCCCGGCCGAACCGGCGGCGGAATGCCGGGTCGTCGGCCAGCTCGGGCCGTACGACCTTGATCGCGACCGGGCGGCCGCCCTGCGTGTGCGACAGATAGACCCGGCCCATGCCTCCCGCGCCGAGCCTGGCGGCGAGACGGTAACCGGCCACCGTGCGCGGATCGTCCCCCTGCAACGGCTGGAACACCTCAGTCGCGCGGTTCATCAACCCTCGCCCCCCTGCTTCCCTGCTCCCCGGACCCCCTGATCAGACCCCTGATCAGAAGCAGCCTAAAGGGTGCTCCGCGGGGCTACTCCTCCGCGAGGACCCGCTGTGCCACTGCGAACGCCGAGTTGGCCGCGGGTACACCGCAGTAGACCGCCGTCTGGAGCAGCACCGCGCCGATCTCCTCGGGGGTGAGCCCGATGCGGCGAGCCGCCCGGATGTGCATGGCCAGCTCGTCGTGGTGCCCGTGCGCGACCAGGGCCGTCATGGTGATCATGCTGCGTTCGCGGCGCGCGAGGGTGGGGTCGGTCCAGATCTCGCCCCAGGCATAGCGGGAGATGAAGTCCTGGAAGCGGGCCGTGAAGGGGGTGCTGTTGCCCTGCGCGCGGTCCACGTGCGCGTCGCCGAGCACGGCCCGCCGGACCGCCATGCCGCTCGCGGCCGCCCCCGCCAAGTGCGTGCGCAGCGCCGCGACCACGGCCTCCGGGCGCTCCGCGGGCGCCAGATGGGAGGCACCCGCCAGCTCCGTGAGGGAGGCGCCCGGTACGGCATCGGCGATCTCGCGTGCGTGGGCGGGCGGCGTCGCGGGGTCCTCGCGGCCGGCGACGACGAGCGTGGGCGCGGTGATCGATGCCAGCGCGTCCCTGATGTCGTACGCCGCCAGCGCGTCGCAGCAGGCCGCGTACGCGTCGGGGTCGGTGGTCCGGTGGTCGTCCACCAGGCGGGGGACGGTGAAGCCGGGGGTGAACCAGCGCTCCGGGGCGCTCTGCGCCAGCGAGTCGAGTCCTTCGCGGCGAACGAGCGCCGCGCGCTCCTCCCAACGGGCGCTGCCGCCGAAGTGTGCGGAGGAGCAGATCACGGCGAGGCTCTCGATCCGCTCCGGGTGGTGTGCGGCCAGGTGCAGGCCGACGGCGCCGCCGAGGGAGACGCCCGCGTACGCGAAGCGGTCGACGCCGAGCGAGTCGGCGAGCGTGAGGACGAGCGCCGCCAGGTCGGCGACGGTCGCTCCCGGGCCGATCAGGTCGGCGGGGGACTTGCCGTGGCCGGGCAGGTCCCAGCGGATGACCCGGTGGGTGGTGGAGAGTTCGGGCGCCACGGCGTCCCACAAGGCGGTGGAGGTGCCGACGGACGAGCCGAGGAGGAGGGGCGGCGCGGTCGGGGCGCCCTCACTGGTGTGGTGCGGCAGCTTGCCGGTCATCGTCGCTCCAGGGCTCGGTCGGTGAGGGCTCCGGCGGAGCCGGTGTAACGGGCGGGGCCGGTGAGTTCGGTGAGATCCACGGAGGCGAGACCGGGTTCCTCGGCGAGTACCTCCGCGAGGGTCCTGCCCTCGTCGCGGGTACGACGGGCCGCCGAGGTGAGCAGCTCCTTCGCGCGGGCCCGGCCCAGAAGCGGCGTCAGCTCGGCGGTGAGCCGCTCGGAGACGATCAACCCATGGGTGATACCGAGGTGTTGGTGCATCGCCTCCGGATGCACCCGGAGGTTCTCGGCGAGCTCCGCCGCGTGGTGGCACGCGCCGCCCACCGTGCGCAGGAGGTCGCGCAGGGTCTCCCACTCCGCGTGCCAGGCCCCTGCCGGGCGTTCGTCCTCGGCGGCCATCGACGCGTGCAGCGTCGCGGCCAGCGCGGGGGCGCGGCGGGCGGCGGCCGCGACGAGGGTGGAACGCACGGGGTTCGCCTTGTGCGGCATGGCGGAGGAACCACCGCCCGCCCCTTCGGAAAGCTCGGCGATCTCCGTGCGACCGAGGGTGAGGACATCCACGGCCACCTTGCCCAGGGCCCCGGCGACAAAGGCGAGAGCTCCGGCGAGGTCGGCCACCGGGGTACGGAGGGTGTGCCAGGGCAGAGCGGGTTCGGCCAGCCGCAGTTCCCGGGCGTAGACGGCAACGAGCTTTTCGGCGAGTCCGCGTTCCGCCGGGGGAGTGGTGGCTGGGGACATGGGGCCCCCGTACGCCTCGAAAGCCGCCAACGTGCCCGCCGCGCCGCCCAGTTGGGCCGGGAGCGCGTCTCGCACCGTCCGCGCCCTGTCCCGTGCGTCCAGGGTCAGTGATCGCCAGCCCGCCGCCTTGAGGCCGAACGTCGTGGGGACCGCGTGCTGGGTCAGGGTGCGGCCCGGCATCACCGTGTCCCGGTGTTCCGCCGCTAGGCGGGCCAGTGCCGACTCCGTGCGGGTCAGGTCCGCCAGGATCAGGTCGAGCATGTGCCGCGCGACCAGCATCATCGCGGTGTCCATGATGTCCTGGCTCGTCGCCCCCCGGTGGACGTACGGCGCGGCCTCGGCGGGCACCGCCGCCGTCAGGTCCGCGACCAGCGGGATCACCGGATTGCCGCCGGACCGCGCGCGGAGCGCGATGTCGCGTACGTCGAAGCGGTCGACGGAAGCCGCCGCGGCGACGGCCGTCACCGCCTCCGCCGGGGCCAGGCCCACCTCGGCCTGAGCCCGCGTCAGCGCCGCTTCCGCGTCCAGCATCGCCTGCAGGAAGGCCGTGTCGCCCGTCGCTGACTCGGCCGGGGAGCCCGCTCGCCCGGGGGCGAGCAGGCCGACGTCGGTACCTTCATCACTCACTGGAACTCCAGGAACACCGTTTCGCCCTCGCCCTGAAGGCGGATGTCGAAACGGTACGTGTGGCTCGCCTCGGAGCAGGCGATCAGCGTCGTGCGCCGCGCCGGTTCGAGGGAGCCGAGGAGCGGGTCGCCCGGCTCGTCGACCAGGTAGGCGCGCGTGTACAGGTGATGGAGCAGGCCGCGCGCGAAGACCGCGATCGCGATGTACGAGGCGCCGCCCGGCGGGAGCGTACGGATCGTCCAGTGGCCGTCCGCGTCGGTCGGAACGCGGCCGAACCCGGTGAACGCGACGCCGTCACGGCCTACGACCTCGCCGGTTACCGGGTCGTGCCGCAGCGATCCCGGCGCGCCCGTGCGGGAGCCGTCGGGCGCGGGCTGCCAGGTCTCGATGAGTGCGTCAGGGACGGGGTTTCCCGCGCCGTCGTACACGTGCCCGTGCAGGGTGATCGTGTCCGGGTGGCCGGTCGGCGCGACCTCGCCGCCCCGCGGGAAGGGCAGCGCGTAGCCGTAGAAGGGGCCGACCGTCTGCGAGGGAGTCGGAGCGTACGACATCAGTGGTGGTCGCCTTCCTCGAAGAGCGTCGCGGACGGGCCGTCGAGCACGATGTCCCAGCGGAAGCCGAGCGACCACTCGGGGGCGGAGAGATCGTGGTCGTAGGCGGAGACCAGGCGTGCTCGCGCCGACTCGTCGGTGACCGAGCGCAGGACCGGGTCGTAGGGGAACAGTGGATCACCCGGGAAGTACATCTGCGTCACCAGGCGCTGGGTGAACGCGGTGCCGAAGAGCGAGAAGTGGATGTGCGCGGGGCGCCACGCGTTGACGTGGTTGCGCCACGGGTACGCGCCCGGCTTGATCGTCGTGAAGGAGTACGTTCCTTCGTCGTCGGTCAGGCAGCGGCCGAAGCCCGTGAAGTTCGGGTCGAGCGGAGCCGGGTGCTGGTCCAGCTGGTGGGCGTAACGGCCGGACGCGTTGGCCTGCCACAGCTCGACCAACTGGCCGCGTACGGGCCGCCCTTCGCGGTCCAGGACGCGGCCTGACACGGTGATCCGCTCGCCGAGCGGCTCGCCCAGGTGCTGGCGCGTGAGGTCGCGGTCGAGCGCGGTGATGTCGGTGACTCCGAACGCGGGGCCGCTCAGCTCCACCGCCTCCGGGTCGCGCAGCGGGACCAGCGGCTGCTTCGGGTGGCGGAAGTGGCTGCTGCGGTACGGGGGATAGTCACGCGGCGGGTGGTCGGAGGGCGCGGCAGCGGCCTGCGCCTTGGCGACCTCGGTGTCTATCTCCCGCTGGCTGAGCCCGTCGGGCAGGGGTTCGGTGAGGGTCATGTCTCTCGGCTCCGTGAGGACGGCGTGCTGGGGAGTGTGGGGATCGCGAAGGGGGGGTGCGGTCAGCGTTCGAGGACCAGGGCCAAGCCCTGGCCCACGCCGATGCAGAGAGTGGCGACGCCCGTGCCAGAGCCGCGCCGGGCGAGCTGGTGGGCGACGGTCCCGGCGAGTCGCGCGCCGGACGCGCCGAGTGGATGGCCGAGCGCGATCGCGCCGCCGAGCGGGTTCAGGACGGCCGGGTCGAGGTCGGGCCATTCGGCCGCGCACCCCAACACCTGTGCCGCGAAAGCCTCGTTCAGCTCAAGGGTGCTCAGATCGCCGAAGGACCTGCCCGCCTTCGCGAGCGCGCGGTTGACGGCCTCGACCGGCGCGAGACCGAAGTAGTGCGGCTCGGTCGCGGACACGGCGGACGCCGAGACGCGGGCCAGCGGCTCACGACCCGTCGCCCGCAGGCCCTCCTCGTCGACCAGGAGCAGCGCGGAGGCACCGTCGTTGAGCGGTGAGGCGTTGCCAGGTGTGACCGTCCCGTCCGGGGTACGGAAGGACGGTTTCAGCTTGGCCATGGCCTCCAGGGAGGCGTCGGCGCGTACGCACTCGTCACGTGCGAAGAGAACGGGCTCGCCCTTGCGCTGCGGGAGGGAGACCGGGGCGATCTCCGCGTCGAACAGGCCCTTCTGCTGTGCTGCGGCGGCCTTCTGATGGCTGCTCAGGGCGTACGCGTCCTGCTGCTCGCGCGTGATGCCGTGCTTGTCCGCGATCAGTTCGGCGCTCTCGCCAAGCGGGATCGTCCACTGCGGCTCCATCTTCGGGTTGACCATGCGCCAGCCCAGAGTGGTGGAGTACAGCTCGGTGTGCCCGGCGGGGAAGGGGCGGTCGCTCTTGGGCAGGACGTAGGGGGCGCGGGTCATCGACTCGACCCCGCCGGCCAGGGCGATGGAGACGTCGCCGAGCGCGATGGCCCGCGCTGCCTGGATGACGGCTTCGAGCCCGGAGGCGCAGAGCCGGTTGACGGTCACGCCCGGCACCGTCACGGGGAGACCGGCGAGCAGGGCGGCCATGCGGCCGACGTTGCGGTTCTCCTCGCCCGCGCCGTTCGCGTTGCCGAAGTAGACGTCGCCGATCCGGGAGGGGTCCAAGTCGGGTGTGCGGGCGAGGAGTTCACGGATCGCGTGCGCGCCGAGATCGTCCGGGCGGACCCCGGCCAGCGCGCCGTTGTACCTGCCGACGGGGGTGCGTACGGCGTCGACGATGTAGACGTCACGCAGGCTCATGACGGGGTTCCTCCGGAGTGTTCAGCGGAGAGGGCTTCGGAGAGGCGGACCGTGGCCGCTGTCTTCGCGGCGATCTCGCCGGGAGTGACACCGGGCGCCAACTCCACCAGTTCCAGGCCGGTTTTGGTGATGTCGAGGACGCCGAGATCGGTGATGATCCGGTTCACGCAACCCTTGCCGGTCAGCGGCAACGCGCACTCCTCCAGGATCTTGGGGGAGCCGTCCTTGGCGGTGTGCGTCATCGCCACGATCACCGTGCGGGCGCCGTGCACCAGGTCCATCGCGCCGCCGATCCCCGTGATCATCTTGCCCGGGATCGCCCAGTTGGCCAGGTCTCCGCGCGCGGAGACCTGCATGGCGCCGAGCACCGCGACATCGATGTGACCGCCGCGGATCATCCCGAAGGACAGGGCGGAGTCGAAGTAGGAGGCGCCGGGGCGGACGGTGACCGTCTCCTTGCCCGCGTTGATCAGGTCCGGGTCCACCTCGGCGTCGGTGGGGTAGCGGCCCACGCCGAGGATGCCGTTCTCCGACTCCAGGATGACCTCGACGCCCTCGGGTAGGTAGTTGGGGATCAGCGTGGGCAGGCCGATGCCCAGATTCACGTACTGCCCGTCGCGCAGCTCGCGTGCGGCGCGTGCGGCCATCTGCTCTCGCGTCCAGGCCATCAGTCGCCCACCGTTCCTCGTGCCGGCGGCGCGGAGACCGTACGCCGCTCGATCTGCTTGTCGGCGGCCTGCTCGGGGGTGAGCTCGACGACCCGCTGGACGTAGATCCCCGGCAGGTGCACCGCGTCGGGGTCGATCTCGCCCGGTTCCACGAGCTCCTCCACCTCGGCGACGGTGACCCGGCCGGCCATCGCGGCCAGGGGGTTGAAGTTGCGGGTGGACTTGTTGAACACGAGGTTCCCGTGCCGGTCGCCCTTGGCGGCCCGCACCAGGGCGAAGTCGGTCCGGATGCCGCGCTCCAGGACGTACTCCTGCCCGTCGAACTCCCGCACCTCCTTGGCCGGTGAGGCGAGCGCCACCCCGCCCGAACCGTCGTAGCGCCACGGGAGCCCGCCGTCGGCGACCTGTGTGCCCACCCCGGCAGGGGTGAAGAACGCCGGAATGCCGCAGCCTCCCGCGCGCAGCCGCTCGGCGAGCGTGCCCTGCGGGATCATCTCCACCTCCAGCTCGCCGCCCAGATACTGGCGGGCGAACTCCTTGTTCCCGCCGATGTACGACCCGGTCACCCGCGCGATCCGGCCCGCCGAAAGCAGCACGGCGAGGCCCGACTCCATCGCCCCGCAGTTGTTGGACACCACCCGCAGGCCCGACACGCCGGCCTCGTACAGCGCCGCGATCAGCACGCCGGGCACACCGCTCAGTCCGAACCCGCCGACCGCCAGGGACGCACCGTCCCCCACATCGGCCACCGCGTCGGCGGCCGAGGCCACCACCTTGTCCATCTGTCGAGCCCCATCTCTTCCAGGCCTTCGATGCCCCGTCCATTAATCAGGGCACTGACTATTTCCACGAGGTGCGGCTTACGCTGCCACTCGTTCCCTAAGCCGTCAAGGGCGAGTACTGTTCAGTGCACCTACAGAATTCGCGGGCCCGAACAGGCTCAAGGCAGTGGAGGAACTCATGGCCGCGGTGGACCTGACCACCCACCCCGGGCACCTGGCCCGGCGTCTTCAGCAGGCGCACTACCTGCTGTGGAACACGATGGTCTCCGAGGAGATCACCTCGCCGCAGTTCGCCGTCCTGAACGCGCTCGTCGCCGAGCCCGGCCTCGACCAGCGCACCGTCGGCGAGCGCGTCGGCCTCGACCGGTCCACCATCGCGGAGGTCATCAGCCGCCTGATCCGCCGCGCACAGCTCGACAAGGTCCGCGACCCGCAGGACGGCCGCCGGTATCTGCTGCACCTCACCGACGAGGGCAAGCGAACGCACCGCAAGCTGACGGTGCGCACGGCCCGGATGAACCAGGTCTTCCTCGGACCGCTCTCCGCGGCCGAGCAGACGGTGTTCTTCGACCTGATCCAGCGGGTCTCGGACGCGGCGGAGGGCCTGCGCAACCCCATCGAGCCCGTCCCCGCCCACCAGGGCTGAGTCACGCCTTCGCGTACACCACCCACACCTGCCCCTTCGCGAACGGCAGCGCTTCGCCGTCGTCCGCCGTCGTGAACTCCGTGCCGTCCTGCGCGGCGGGCCGCTCCCAGCGCGCCTCGTAGGCACGGCCGTCCCGCAGGACCCGCGCCTTGCCGGACCCGACGGTCTCGGTGAACGGTGTGTTGTTGCCCCCGCGGTCGTGGAACCGCGACTCGCGCACCTTCACGTACTGCACGACGACCGTCGAAGCGCCGAGCGCCTTGCCGTCGGCCGTGCGGGCCCGCGCGCCGTCCATGGAGACCAGCCAGCGCTTCTGTTCGGCGGCCCACGTAAAGGTGAACCGCGCAGCCGGGAAGCGGACGGTGCGCTCGCGCTCCGGGGTGCCGCCCTTGGGGCGCGGGCCGAAGCTGAAGCCGGTGCTCTCCAGACCTCCGTCGCCCGGATCGGCGTCCAGTGCCTTCGGACGTACGAAGAGGTTGTGCGGGGCAGGCTTGTCGGCGCCGCGGAAATAGGCGTTGCCCGGCGCCTTGCCGGGCGACAGCTGGCGCAGGGGAGCCGCCGAGATCAGCGGGAGGAGCTTCGACTGCGCCCCGGAGAACACGAGCGCCGGGTCGTCGAACTGCCGCAGCAGCTCCAGGTCCGTCTCCCGCGCGCTGCGCACCGGGCCGACGACCGGCGGCAGCTTGCCCGCGTACACCGCCATGAGGCGGCTCAGACCGGCCTCGACCTGCTCCGCGTACACGACGTCCGCCGCGTCCAGGCCCGTCTGCGGGCGGGCCGGACCCACGTTGTCGATCTTCACGGCGAGCACGCGCCCACCGTCGGGATCCTTGGCGTCGCCCTCGCCGGTCCGGCTCAGGGTGCAGCCGGGTGCCAGGGCCAGGGCGGCGACGGCCGCCACCGCCGCCGCCGTCGTGCGTCGTGTCCGTGTCCGCGTTCCCATACGGGGGTCCTACCCCGTACGCCCCTGCTCTCCCGCCCTCAGCCCAGATCGAGGGCGTTGCGCAGACCGAGCCGGTAGCGGGTGCGGTCGTGGCGCTTGAGGAGCTCGATCGCCGGAGCGCGGTACAAGGAGGCCACCGTGCAGGGCTCGGCATCCGAACCGACCCTCGTCAGGACGGCGTTCACGGCCTGGCGTGCCGACGTGTTGGCGCCCTCCATCGTCGCGAGGTCGATCGGCACGGCCACGTAGTCACCCGCCAGGCAGAGGTTGGGGATCTTCGTCGCCGCCGACGGGCGGTTGTGCAGGGTGCCGACCGGGTGGATGAGCAGTTCGTCCTCGTTGGTCGGGTTCGGCGTCCCGATGCCGTCGACGCCGGGGTCGAGGAACCACGAGTGCAGCTTGCCGTCGCTCAGGACCACTTTGCCGGTGTCGTTGAGTGCGGCCTTGAGCTGCGCCCACACCTCCTTGGCGACCTCGTCGCGCGTGCACTGCTTGGCGGTCTTGCCGTAGAGGATCCCCGGCTTGTCCCACTCGGAGATGTCCACGGAGAGGCACTCGACCGCGACGCCGTCCCCGTAGTCCGCCGGGAAGTCGCGCTCCGTCCAGTGGCCCGCCTGGGCGATGCCCGTGAGCGACCAGGGCGAGTCGATGCAGTTGAAGTGACCCTTGACGGTGGGCGGACGCTCCGTCAGATAGAACTGGATGCCCGTCATCCAGTCCGTCTCCAGCTTGTCGCAGCGCGCCAACTGCGGGTCAGCCGCCCTCAGTTCGGCGCTCCACGTCTTGCGCGCGTGCTCCACGGGCATGGCCTGGATGTAGTGGTCGGCGGTGATGTCGCGGCGTACGCCGTCGGGGTCCTCGATGACGGCCTTGGAGATGCGACCGTCCGCGAAGCCCAACTGGCGCACGCTCCAGCCGATCCGGAACTCCACGCCGAGGGACTTCAGATGGGCCACCCAGGGATCGATCCACGCCTCGTTAGTCGGCGCGTTCAGGAGCCGGTCCGGCGGGCCGTCCGCGCCCTGCCCGAGCGCGTTGAAGACGAAGGCCTCGCCGAGCGTGCCGACGGTGCGGGTGCTCGCCTCCTCGGCCTTGGTGGCGACGATGTTGCGGGTGACGCCGATCGCGAGGATGCGCTGGTAGTCCTTCGACATCTTCGCGGCGCGCGTGAACTCCCACCAGGGCGTCGACTCCCAGGTGCTGTCGCGCCGTTCGTCGCAGCTCGTGAGGAAGACCAGGGCGCGGTTCACGAAGTACGCGACCTCGTGCGCGGGCAGGTTGAAGGCGGTGTCTAGGAGCGCGGTGAGCGCCCGCGCGATGTCGTCCAGGCTGAGCTTCTCCGGCTCGCTGCCCGGCCACGGGATCGGCATCCGGATGTCCTCCCGTCCGGTGCGCGCGAACGACATCTCGCGCGGCGCCGCGAGGTTGTCCCAGACGCCGTTCGCGTTCCCGGGGAAGGGGATGCGCCGCATCGTGTCCGGGAGGTTGTGGTAGATCCCCGGGATGAAACGGAACCCGTGCTCACCCGGCAGCGGCTTCCGGTTGCCCTTCGCGCTGTCCGGTACGTCCATGCTGCGGGCCTTGCCGCCGAGGGCCCTGCGCTCATAGACCGTTACGGCGAAGCCGCGCTCGGCCAGCTCGTGCGCGGCGGTCAGTCCTGCTACGCCGCCGCCAAGGACGGCCACGGAGACCTGCGCCTCCGGATCTGCCCGCGGGGCGCGGTCCGCGGCCGCCGCAGGAAGCGCTCCCGCGCCGAGCGCCACCGCCGCAGCGCCGCCCGCAGCCGCCGCCCCCGCGACGAACGTCCGCCTCGTGCTGCCCGCAGCTCCCGAGTACCCCATGCACCGGCCCCCTTACCGTAAGTAACTCCCGTGTCAGGCGCTGGAGCTTACGGTCGGCGCTCATGGGGTGGAAGCGGCGCGAGGTCAGGGGCGTGAACATTGGCGCGATCGCGCTCCCGGCACGGTTCCGGGGACGGCGGCGCGGGGTGGTGTGACGTGCGTATGGCCGGAGTGCGAAGGCTGCGTTTCCGGAATGCCGGGGCGGGCGCGATGACTTGACCCTCTCTTGATGCCGTGGCTAGTTTCGACGCCATGCGAATATCCCGGCGGTTCAAGCAGCGGCGCGCTGTTGATCTGATGCGCGTGGCCACCGCTCTGTGTAGCTGACCTTTCGCAACGCTTCGTGATGAGCCGCGGGGAAATTCCCCGGCGGTCTTCCCTTGCCGTGTAGGTCCGCACTCCGGGAAAGAATTCATGCCCACACATATGCGGGCGGCGCTCGGCGCTGCCCTCCTCGTCCCCCTGCTCCTGGCCGGTTGCGCAGACAACGCCACCTCCACCACGACCGTCGACGCCAAGCAGGTCTCCGCCAAGATCCCCGCGAAAGTGGATCCGGACACCACCCTCACCATCGGGGCGCCGGACACCCAGGTCGCCCTGAAACTCTCCGGACAGCTCGACAAGCTGCCCTTCAAGGTGAAATGGGCGAACATCAGCGGCGGCCCCCAGTGCTCCGAGGCATTCAGGGCGCATTCCCTCGACGTGTGCTCGGCGGCGGAAATTCCGTCCATCCACGCCCATTGGACGGGACTCGACACGAAATTGGTCGCCGCCAAATACCGGAAGGAACCGCTCAAGCACCCCACGTACGAACTCGGCATCGCACCCGGCGCCGACATCGAAACGCTGAAAGACCTGCGCGGCAAGAAGATCGCCTACAGCCCCGGCCAGGCGCAGGGCGCCCTCGTCCTGCGCATCCTCGCCAAGGCCGGGCTCGCCAAGGACGACGTGGAGCTCGTCGAGCTGCCGAGCACCGGCGACGTCTACCCTTCCGCCCTCGGCAACGGCCAGGTCGACGCGGCGCCGCTCGGCGGGGTCAACATCAAGCGCTATCCCGCGAAGTACGGCAAGGACGGCGCGAAGACGATCCAGCACGGCCTGCGGGACGACCCCGGACATCTGTGGGTGCCGACCGAGTCGGTGCAGAACCCCCAGAAGGCCGCGGCCATAAGGGAGTTCGTGAAGGCCTGGGCGCGCGCTGCCGAATGGGCCGACGAACACCCCGACGAGTGGATCGCCGGCTACTACGTCAAGGATCAGGGCCTGACCCGCGCGGACGGCGAGTACCTGGTCAAGGGGATCGGTCATCCGGACATCCCGGCCGACTGGACCGACGCCATCGCGCGCCAGCAGAAGACCGTCGACCTGCTCGCGAAGGAGACCGGCAAGGAGACCTTCGACGCGGCGGTCCTCTTCGACCGGCGCTACGAATCGGTCGCCGCGGCAGCCGTCAAGTCCGTTGCGGGGGAGGGAACATGAGTGCCGACGCTCCTGTCCTGACCAAGGCCTCCCCACACCCCGAGCCCGTGGCCCACGTCCGCCGCAAGCCCCGGCGCCGCAGGCTCGGCCCCGGCAGGCCCGTCCCGTACGGCTGGGCGATCGGCCCCTTGTTGCTGCTCGCGCTCTGGTCGGTGGGGTCGGCCGCCGGGTTCATCGACGCCCGCAATCTCTCCGCGCCCTGGACCGTGGTCAGCACCGCCGGTGATCTGATAGCCGAGGGGCGGCTCCAGTCGAACCTCGCCACGTCCGCCCAACGCGCCCTCCTGGGCCTGCTGTTCGGCACTGCGGCCGGGCTCGCCCTGGCGATCGCCGCCGGGCTCAGCAGGATCGGCGAGGGCATCATCGACGGCCCCGTACAGATCAAGCGGGCCATCCCCTCGCTCGCGCTGATCCCGCTGCTCATCCTCTGGTTCGGCATCGGCGAGTCGATGAAGGTCATCACCATCGCGCTCGGCGTGTTCGTGCCCGTCTACATCCACACCCACAACGGCCTGCGGACGATCGACGGCCGCTACGCCGAACTCGCCGAGACCGTCCGGCTCTCCCGCACCGCGTTCGTGCGCCATGTCGTCCTGCCGGGAGCGCTGCCGGGCTTCCTGCTCGGCATGCGGTTCGCGGTGACCGCGGCATGGCTCTCGCTTGTCGTGGTCGAGCAGGTCAACGCCACGAGCGGCATCGGCTACATGATGGAGCTCGCCCGCACTTACGGGCAGACCGACATCATCATCGTCGGCCTCGTCGTGTACGGCCTCCTCGGTCTCGTCTCGGACGCACTCGTACGGCTCGTGGAGAGGAAGGCGCTGTCATGGCGACGCACACTGGCGGGCTGACGGTCCGGATCGAGAACCTGGTCCGCTCGTTCGGCGACCGGAAGATTCTGGACGGCCTCGAACTCCGCATCGCGGCAGGGGAGTTCGTGGCACTCCTGGGCCGCAGCGGCTCCGGGAAATCCACGCTGCTCCGGGCGCTCGCGGGACTCGACCACGAGGTCGCGGGAAGCGGAGACCTCGCGGCGCCCGATGATGTCTCGGTGGTCTTCCAGGACGCACGGCTGCTGCCGTGGAAGCGGGTCCTGGACAACGTCGCCCTCGGCCTGACGGGTGCCGGGGCACGGGATCAGGCCAGCGCGGCCCTCGCCGAGGTGGGTCTTGCGGGCCGGGAGCACGCCTGGCCCGCGGACCTGTCCGGCGGCGAACAACAGCGGGTCTCGCTGGCCCGCTCCCTGGTCCGCGAGCCCCAACTCCTGCTCGCGGACGAGCCGTTCGGCGCGCTGGATGCGCTCACCCGCATCAGGATGCACGCCTTGCTGCGACGCCTATGCGAGGCACACCGGCCCGCCGTGCTCCTGGTCACCCATGACGTCGACGAGGCGATCGCACTCGCCGACCGGGTGGTCGTCCTGGACGCCGGACGCATCGCGGCCGACCTACGGGTGGAGCTGCCCGCGCCGCGTGGACAGGGAAGCCCGGAGTACGCGGCGCTGCGGTGGCGGCTGCTGCGGCAACTGGGGGTTGATCCGGCCGAGGGCGACCCCGCACGGACCGACGACGTCCGGCACGACGCCGAGGAGAGGGACGAAGCCGAACGCGCCCCCGAGGAGCGGGACGAAGCCCAGCACGCCCCCAAGGAGAAGGCGGCTGTCGCATGAGCCCCCGCGAGCTGCACCTCAACCTCTTCGTCTACCCCGGCGGGCACCACGAGGCCGCCTGGCGGCACCACGCGTCCGACCCCTCCCGCATCCTGGACATCGACTTCTACCAGGACCTCGCACGGCGTGCGGAGGCCGCAACCTTCGACGGGATCTTCTTCGCCGACGGCCCGGCGCTCGCCGACAACGTCCGGTACGCGAGCCGTTTCCGCCTGGAGCCCTTCACCTGGCTCTCCGCGATCGCCGCCGTCACCTCGCGGATCGGCCTCATCGCGACCGCGTCCACCACCTACAGCGAGCCCTACAACCTGGCCCGCCTCTTCGCCTCGCTCGACCACCTCAGCCGGGGGCGCGCCGGCTGGAACATCGTCACCACCGGAGCCCCGCAGGCCGCCCTCAACTTCGGCCTCGACGCGCACCCCGTGCACGCCGAACGGTACGACAGGGCACGGGAGTTCCTCGATGTCGTCACCAAGCTCTGGGACAGCTGGGAGGACGACGCGCTCGTCGCCGACCAGAAGACCGGGCTCTTCGCGGACACCGACCGCATCCACGCCATCGACCACGAGGGTCCGCGCCTCAAGGTGCGCGGCCCGCTCAACACGCCGCGCACCCCTCAGGGCCGCCCCGTCTACGTGCAGGCAGGCTCGTCGGAGGACGGCCGTGCGTTCGCCGCCCGGTACGCGGAGGCGGTGTTCACCGCGCACCAGACCCTCCGCAACGGCCAGGACTTCTACGCCGACCTCAAGAAGCGGGCCGCGGGCCTCGGACGCGACCCCGGCAAGGTGCTCGTCCTGCCCGGCATCAGCCCTTTCATCGGCTCCACGGAGACCGAGGCGCGCGCCCTGCACGACGAGTACAACGAACTCACCCAGCCCGCGTACTCGTTGCAGCTCCTGCACCGCATGCTGGGGCTGCGCCTGACGGCCGAGGAACTGGACGGCCCCGTGCCGCGTGAGCTCATCGAGACCGGCGGTGAACGCGGCAACGGCAGCCGCTTCCAAGTCATCCTCGACATCATCGACCGCGAACAGCCCACCGTACGGGGCCTGTTGCATCGCCTGGCCGGGGCCCGCGGGCACCGCGTCATCGCGGGGACGCCGGAGCAGGTGGCCGACCAGATCCAGGAGTGGTTCGAGCAGGGTGCCGCGGACGGCTTCAACGTCATGCCGCCAGGGCTGCCCGGCGGCTTCGACCTCTTCGCGGACGAGGTCGTGCCGATCCTGCGGGCCCGAGGCCTGTTCCGCACCGCGTACACGGGCACGACCCTGCGCGACCACTACGGCCTCGCACGCCCGGACAGCCAGTACGCCGCGTGACCCGCTAACGCAGCACGTCCGCCAGGTCGTACCGGACCGGTTCCTCCAGCTGGGCGAACGTACAGCCGTCAGGGGTGCGGTCCGGTCGCCAGGTGCGAAAGCGCGCGGTGTGCCGGAAGCGCTGCCCGTTCTCCATGTGGTCGTACGCCACCTCGCAGACGCGTTCGGGGCGCAGCGGCACCCAGGAGAGGTCCTTCTTGCCCGTCCAGCGGCTCGGCGCGCCCGGCATCCGGGACGTCTCGTGGGCGGACTCGTCCCCCCAGGCGGCCCAGGGGTGGTCTTCGACCGACTCAAGACGCAGCGGTTCGAGCTCGTCGATGAGCTCCGCGCGCCGCCGCATGGAGAACGCGGCGCAGACCCCGACGTGCTGGAGGGTGCCCGAGTCGTCGTACAGGCCGAGGAGGATCGAGCCGACGACGGGGCCGCTCTTGTGGAAGCGGTAGCCGGCGACCACGCAGTCCGCCGTGCGCTCATGTTTGATCTTGAACATGAGGCGTTCGTTCTGCCGGTAGCGCAGGTCGAGCGGCTTGGCGATGACACCGTCGAGGCCCGCGCCCTCGTACTGCTCGAACCACTCCTGGGCCAGCTCCGGGTCCATCGTCGCGGGCGCGAGGTGGACGGGGGCGCTTACGCCCTCCAGGGCCTCGGTGAGGCGGGTGCGGCGGTCGGTGAGGGGAGTGTCGAGGAGGTCTTCGTCGTCCGTCGCCAGGAGGTCGAAGGCCACGAAGGACGCCGGGGTCCGCTCGGCGAGCGTGCGCACCCGGGACGCGGCCGGGTGGATGCGTTCGGTGAGCGCGTCGAAGTCGAGGTGGCCGTCCCGGGCGATCACGATCTCGCCGTCCAGGACGCAGCGGTCGGGCAGCCGGTCGAGAAGGGCCTCGGCCAACTCGGGGAAGTAGCGGGTCAGCGGCTTGCCCGTACGGCTGCCGATCTCCAGGTCGGCGCCGTCCCTGAAGACGATCGCGCGGAAGCCGTCCCACTTGGCCTCGTACTGCATGCCCGGCGGGATCCTCGCCACGGGTTTGGCGAGCATGGGCTTGACGGGGGGCATCACCGGCAGATCCATGCTCCGATTCTGGGCCCATACGTCACTTTGCGCCCGGTATGCGACTTGCGTCCGTAACGCCTAGCGTGGCCGCATGGGTGGTAAAGCGGTGGAGCTCGACGCGGGCGGGCGTACGGTGCGGCTCTCCAGTCCGGACAAGGTCGTCTTTCCGGAGCGGGGGTTCACCAAGCTGGACGTCGCCCGCTACTTCATCGCGGTCGGCGACGGGATCGTGCGCGCCCTGCGGGACCGCCCCACGACGCTCCAGCGCTTCCCGGACGGGGTCGCCGGCGAGTTCTTCTACCAAAAGCGCATCCCCAAGAGCCACCCCGACTGGATCCCCACGGCCACCATCGCCTTCCCCAGCGGACGCACCGCCGAGGAGATGTGCCCCACGGAAGTGGGCGCGGTCGTCTGGGCCGCCCAGTTCAACACGCTGACCTTCCACCCCTGGCCGGTACGGCGCGACGACACCGACCATCCCGACGAGCTCCGCATCGACCTGGACCCGCAGCCCGGCACGGACTACGCCGACGCGGTGCGTGCCGCGCACGAGTTGCGCGCGGTCCTGGACGAGTACGGCCTCCAGGGCTGGCCCAAGACGTCCGGCGGCCGTGGCCTGCACGTCTTCGTGCCGATCGAGCCGCGGTGGGACTTCTCCGGGGTGCGGCGTGCCGTGATCGCCTGCGGCCGCGAGCTGGAGCGCCGCATGCCGGACCAGGTCACCACCGCGTGGTGGAAGGAGGAGCGCGGGGAGAAGATCTTCGTCGACTACAACCAGGCCGCCCGCGACCGCACCATCGCCTCCGCCTACTCGGTGCGCCCCCGGCCGAACGCCCCCGTGTCCGCGCCGCTGCGCTGGGACGAGATCGACGACGCGGTGCCCGAGGACTTCGACATCGGCACGATGCCCGAGCGGTTCGCCCAGGCCGGCGACGTGCACGCGGACATGGAGAAGCACGCCTTCACCCTGGACGCACTCCTCGAACTCGCCGCCCGGGACGAGCGGGAACATGGCCACGGCGACCTGCCCTACCCGCCGGAGTACCCGAAGATGCCGGGCGAGCCGAAACGCGTACAGCCGAGCCGGGCCAGGCACGAGGACTGACAACGGCCCCCGCGCCCCGAGGCCGGGGTGCGAGGGCCGAAGAAGGGCCGATCAGGCGCTGACTACAGCTCCTTGATCCTGATGTCCCGGTACGAGATCACATCCGTGACCCCATGCACCTGGAGGCCGACATAGCCGGACGAGTAACGCCGTCCGTCCGTACCCGGGTCGTCGCCACGCGGCGGAGTGAAGACCTGGCCGCCCGTGTTGTCGAACTCGTTGATCAGGACACCGTTGCGGTAGATCGAGTAGTGCTGGTCCACCACCTTGATCTCGTAGTCGTTCCACGTGCCCTTCGGGGTGACCCCGGCGCCGCCGAGACCCACCCGGTCGAAGCCGTAGATCGACCCCGTCTTGTACATGTCGCCGTCAGGCCGGTCGAGCATCTGCACCTCGTGCCCGTACTTGATGGCGACCCACTCCGGACGCGACTCCTCCGGGTGGTCGTGGACCTGCGGGAAGCGCACGAAGGCGCCACCGTTGGCGTTGCCGTTGCCCGGCGCGTCGTCCCGCCACTGCAGCTTCAGCGAGAAGTCGCCGTACTTGCGCTCGGGGAACCACAGCATGCCCATGCCCTCGACGGTCGTGCTGCTGGTGATCGAACCGTCGGCGTTCAGGCCGAACTTGCCGCCACCGACCTGCTCCCACTTGTTCAGGGACTCCTGGGTGCCGTCGAAGATCTTGCGGTAGCCGTCCGTCTGGCCCGGCTTGCCGATGCCGGACTGCTTGGCGGCCTTGTTGATCTTGTTGTACTCGCGCTGGTCGATCTCACCGGCCTTCAGGAGCTTGTCCGTGACGCTCTTGACGTGCTTCAGGAAAAGCGCGTGGGACGTCCACTCCTTCTCGTCCTCGATCATCTCGTTGATGCGGCACCGGTTGTTGGTGACGCGGTTCGGGATGCCCGTGTCGACCGTGCCGACGATGACGGTCAACCGCTCGTCGAACTCGGCGCAGTTGGGGGCGGGCACGCCACCACCCTCGGCGACGGTGAAGGACACGTCCTTCGCCTCTGCTGTGTTGCCCGCCTTGTCGCTCGCGCGGTAGGCCACCGTGTGCCGCCCCACGCGGTCGACGACCACCGGGTCGCCGTACGCGAGGTACGGGCCGCCGTCGAGGGAGTACTCGACCTTGTCGACACCGGAGTCGGCGTCGGTCGCGCTGACCGTCACCTTCGCCTTGCCGACGTACGCGCCGTCCGAGTTCTTGTCGCCCTCGACCTTCGCGGTGGTCTCCGGCGGCGTCTTGTCCTCGACCGGCGGCGTGACCACGGTGAACTCGACGGACTTCTCGGCCGCCTGGTTCCCCGCCTTGTCCGACGCGCGGAAGCGGATCTTGTGCGCGCCCGCCGCGTGGACCATGACCGGCGCGGTGTACGCCGTCCACTCGCCGCCGTCACCGACCGCGTACTCGATCTTGTTGACACCGGACCCGGTGTCGGACGCCGTCACGGTGACGGTCGCCATCCCGAGGTACTCGCCCTTGTCGTTCTTCTCGCCCGTCACCGTGGCCGAGGTCTCCGGTGGCGTCTTGTCGTCGGACGAGGGCGGGACCACCGTGAAGTCGACGGATTTCTCCGCCGCCACGTTGCCCGCCTTGTCGCTCGCGCGGTAGCGGATCTTGTGGGTGCCCACCTGGTCGACGACCACGGGCGCCGTGTACGGCTGCCAGGGGCCGTCCGCCCCGACCGCGAACTCGGTCTTGTCGACGCCCGAACCCTCGTCGGTCGCCGTCACCGCGACGGTGGCGGAACCGACGTACGCGCCGTCCGCGTTGGTCTGCCCCTCGACCTTGGCGGCCGTCTCGGGAGCGGTGGTGTCCTCGCCGCCGCCCTCGGTCACCACAAGGATGCCCTGCATCGAGCCGTGGCCCGGGATCGTGCAGTGGTAGCGGTACCGACCGGGCGTCAGGGTGACCTCGGCCGTGTGCTTGCCGCCCTGGTCGTCGTTCGGGTTGGCCAGGATGTTCAGCGGTACGTCGTTGTTGTACTCGGGGTCCGAGACGTCGAACGTCAGCGTGTGCGGCATGCCGGTGTTGTTGCCGGTCGCCTCACTGTTCTCGAAGACGATCGTCGTCGCGCCCGCGACCGCCGTGGTGGGCGCGGAGGCGTACTTGTCGATCGCGTTGTCCGCGGTCCAGGTCAGTGTCTGGGCCGCTGCCCGGCCCGGGTTGTCGGGCTGGCTCGCCGCCGTGGAGGTCAGGCCGAGCACCATCAGGAGCGACGCGAGAAGCGCCGTCCAGAGTCTTCGCTTGTCCACGGTGGGCATCATCCGGCCTTCCTTGCCAGGTCCTTGGCGGCCGGTGTGGCCGCGCCGCCCGAGTAAGTGACGCGCCACAGCGCCGACTTGGAGTCCGAGGTGAAGAAACCGCGGCCGTAGTCGAGGACGTAGAGCGAACCGTCGGCGGCGAACTTCCAGTCCATGAGGTTCTTGATGCCGTCGTTGCCGATCGGGATGATCTTCTTCAGGGATTCGGCGTGCGTGGGCAGGCCGCCGTTGCCGACCGTCTTCGGGTCGGTCAGGACCGCGTGCCGGGGCTGGTCGGCGTCGTAGAAGTCACCGACGAACCACTTGCCGTCCCAGTACGAAGGCCACTTGTCCGCGCTGGTGTTGGCCGCGTCGAAGCGGTAGACCGGGCCGTTCATCGTGGCCTGGCCGCCGCCCTTGAGCCACGGCAGGAGGGTCTTCTGCTCCTCCGTCTTGTAGCTCGGGACGCCCTTCGCGTCGCGCGGGTAGTCGACGCCGCCGCCCTGCGGCGAGTACCAGATGTTGTTGGGCTCGGCCGGCGGGATGTTCACCAGGCCGTCGTTGTTGGGCGACTCGTTCTTGAGATTCTTGCAGTCGTACCAGCCCAGCGGCTTCGTCGGGTCCGGAAGATTGCGGTCGCGGTAGGGCTGGTTGTTGCCCATGCAGTACGGCCAGCCGCGGTTGGAGGCGTGCGTGATGGCGGCGAACGTGTCGTACTTCGCCGGGCCCCACGTCGTCGACGGCGCGCCGGCGTCCGGGCCGACCCAGCCCGCGTACAGCGTGTCGGTCTCCTTGTCGACGGAGATGCGCGCCGGGTTGCGGACACCCATCACATAGATCTCGCCGCGCGTCTTGCCGCCGCCCTCGTCCGGCTCCTTGCCGGTGAAGAGGTTGCCCGAGGGGAGCGTGTACGTCCCGTCGGCCTCCGGGTGGATGCGCAGGATCTTGCCGTTGAGGTTGTTGGTGTTGCCCGCGGTGCGGCGCGCGTCGGCGAACGAGACACCCTTGAAGTTGGGCTGCGGGTTGTTGCCCGAGTATCCGTCGCTGAAGCCGGACGAGTTGTTGTCGCCGGTCGCGATGTAGAGGTTGTTCTTGGAGTCCCAGGCCATGCCGCCACCCGCGTGGCAGCAACTGTGGATCTGTACCGGCCACTTGAGCAGGACCTTCTCGCTGGCGAGATCCAGCTTGTTCGTGGCCTGGTCGAGCGTGAAGCGCGAGACGTAGCGCTCGGCCATGTGCGTCTCACGGTTGATCTTCGAGTGAGGTGTGTAGTGCAGGTACACCCAGCCGTTCTGCTCGAACTTCGGGTCCAGCTCGATGCCGAGCAGGCCCTCTTCGACCTTGATCAGCTCATCGCCGCCGCCCTTGTTGCCGAAGATCGTCAGCGCTCCGGCGAGGGTCGTCTTCTTGGTCTTGGGGTCGTAGACGTGGATCTCGCCCTTGCCCTTGCCGATGTCCGGGTTGTTCCAGTCGGTGACGACCGGCTGCGAGGAGTCGGCGCCGCCGCGTCCGATGTAGAAGACACGGCCGTCGGGCGACGTGACCAGGCCGTGCGGCTCGCCGATCTGGTCGTTCTGGCCCGGCTGGTTGGGCTGGGTCAGGCGCGACGCCTTGTAGTTGGCGGTGATGGTCGACTTGCAGTCGGCGCGCGCGATGCGGCTCGTCCACAGCAGGGCGCCGCGCAGGTGCCGGCGGAAGTCCGTCTCGTCGTACGAGGCAGCCGTGCCGCCCATCCCGGTGTAGAAGGAGCGCCCGCCGTCGTAGTCACGGCACCAGGAGACCGGGTGGTCGGCGCCGTTCTTGCTCGCGCCCGGCTGGTAGGTGGACTCCCGCACGCGGGCCACGGTGTGGACCTCGCCGGTCGGGTTCTTGGTCCAGTTCAGCCACTGGTCGGGGCGCTTCCACTCCAGGGGCAGGTCCTTGGTGGCCGGATTCTCCCGGTCGCCGACCTCGACGGTGGCGCGCTGCACGTTCGTCGGGCTCGAATCGGCCGGGCGGGCACCGATCAGGCCGGTGAACCAGGTCGAGTACGGCTCGGCGCGCGCCGCGTCATGGATGCCGACGAAACCGCCGCCCGCCTCCATGAAGGCCTCAAGGCCTGCTTCCTGCTCGGCGTCGAGGACGTCGCCGCCGCCGGTCAGGAAGGCCACCGCGTTGAACTTGCCGAGCTTGGCCTCGTTCGTGAAGACCGAGGGATCGTCGGTCGCCACGATCTTGAACCGCTCGGCGGCCGGGCCGCTCTGGCCGATCTTCTCGATGGCCTCGATGCCCGCGTTCACGACGGGCGACTCGTCGCCGCCCGCCGCCGATCCGTGGAAGACGAGGACACGCACGTTCGCCTGGCCGGGCGGCGACGGCAGGGACATCGTTGTCAACGGTGGCTCGGGATAGGGCCGCGCGGTGGCGGCCTGTGTGGAGAGCGCGCCGGTGACCATGACCCCGGAGATCAGGGCGGCGGCCCAGGCGCGGCGTGTGCGGCTCCGGTTGTGGTCGTTGCGGTTCGATCTGCGTCTGGCTCTGCTCAACCCTCGTACAGCCAAGGGCTCTTGATGCGGTGTGAGCCGCATGAGTACACCCACCCCTCGTCGGTCACAGCAACAGGCGCGGACGAAGCTAGACCTCTTTTGGCCACTCGCCAATAGGTACGGACGGAATACCGCGAACTTTGTCCTGCGTGTGGATAAACGCAGATCCCCCCGATACCGTGTGGCCGTCCCGGGGGCCACCTGCGCCCCGTCAGTCTCCGTACCGCAGTGGGGAGTTCGGCATGGACCGACGGAGCTTCAACCGACGGATGCTCGTGGGTGGGGCGGTCGCGACGGCCGGGGTGACATCGTTGTCGCTGGCCACCGCGCCCGAGGCGAGCACGGCCGAAGGGCCCAAGACCGCCCCCGCGGGCGGCGAGGTGCGCCGCATCAAGATGTACGCCGAGAAGCTGCCGGACGGGCAGATGGGCTACGGCCTGGAGAAGGGCAAGGCGTCCATCCCCGGCCCGCTCATCGAGCTGAACGAGGGCGACACGCTGCACATCGAGTTCGAGAACACGATGGACGTGGACGCCAGCCTGCACGTGCACGGCATGGACTACGAGATCTCCAGCGACGGCACCAGACACACCAACAGCCATGTCGAGCCGGGCGGCAAGCGGACCTACACCTGGCGCACCCACGCCCCGGGCCGCCGCAAGGACGGCACCTGGCGGCCGGGTACGGCGGGTTACTGGCACTACCACGACCACGTCGTCGGCACCGATCACGGGACGGGCGGCGTGCGCAAGGGGCTCTACGGCGCGCTGGTCGTGCGCCGCAAGGGTGACCTGCTGCCGGACAAGACGTTCACGATCGTCTTCAACGACATGACGATCAACAACAAGGCGGGGCACGACAGCCCCAACTTCGAGGCCACGGTGGGTGATCGGGTCGAGTTCATCTCGATCACGCACGGCGAGTACTACCACACGTTCCACGTCCACGGTCACCGCTGGGCGGACAACCGCACGGGCCTCCTGACCGGCTCCGACGACCCGAGCCAGGTCCTCGACGACAAGATCACCGGGCCCGGTGACTCCTTCGGCTTCCAGGTCATCGCGGGGGAGGGGGTGGGCGCGGGCGCCTGGATGTACCACTGCCATGTGCAGAGCCACTCCGACATGGGGATGGCGGGGTACTTCCTGGTGAAGAAGGCGGACGGCACCATCCCGGACTACGAGCCGCATCACCCTTCGACCGTGAAGAAGTCCGGCGGGTCGGCTGACTCCGGTAAGTCGGCCGACTCCGGTGACGTCAAGTCCGGTGCGTCCGGGCACGATCACGGCTAGGGAGTCGGGGCCCCGGCGTCACACGGCGAGGGCGCCGATGTCGAGGACGGTCCACGCCGTGAACGGCTCCTCCTGTACGTAGATCCGCGGGCCGCGGCTGACGGTCCGGCGCCGGCCGAGCGGGTCGCCGTCGGGTCCGACGAGCCGTCCGGAGGCGTACGGCAGTACCTCCTCGTGCCGGAGCTCGGCGTGCACCAGCCGGTCGTGCTCGTCGCCGTACCCGCCGAAGAAGGTCACCTGGCCCTTGCGCACGGCCAGCGCATGGGCGCCCGCCAGGGCGTTCGCGCGCTGCCGGACCGGGCGGTCCTGGCGGATCTCCAGAAGGGCGAAGTCGCTGTAGGGGCAGACCCAGACCGCTTCGTCGGTCACGTTGACGGCGTAGCAGTCGTAGATCTCGCTCGTGCCCTTCGACGTCTCGTAGACCCACAGGGGCTCGCCTTCCGCACTCCAGCAGCGCAGGCCAGGGTGGCTGAGCTCGTCGTCCCCGAAGACCCCTTCGTCGAAGTAGCCGACCCACAGCCGCCCTGCCCGGTCGGTCAGGAGGGCCTCGATGCCGTCGCCGACGCGGAAGGCCCAGGACTCCCGCCCGAGCGGGTCGAAGATCTGCACGTGCTGCTCGGACCTGCGGCTGCGCGCGTCCGCCACGACGAAGCCGCCGTCGGGCAGCGCGTCGACCTGCGGGAAGCGTGCCCGCACCGCGCTGAGTTCCGTCGCGTGGTCCCGGCCGTCGGTGTCGACGGTGACGACCACCGCGTCGTACGGCTTCATCGCGCCACGTCCGGCGCCCGGTTCGCGCGCGGTGAGCAGCCAGTGGGCCTGCCCGAAGGCGTCGACGGTGCTGTGCGCGATGTGGCGGTCGTGAAAGCGGCGGGGCAGCCGCGCGTACGGGGTGAGCGGCGTCTGAGGTGCGTGGGGCCGGGAGATGGTCCCGGCGCTCTTCGCGGCCGGCCGGGTGCGGTGCTCGGCGTCGCCCTTTCTGTTCGTCATGTGGAGATCGTGTAGGACAGGCCGATCCTCGCGCCATCCCTTTACCCACGGGTCCACGTTGGGTGTACTCCTTGTACGCGTCATCCATGCGCAGCACGTACGTCCCCTGTGCGCATCCCTCCGTGAACTGCCATTCAAGGGAGCCGAGTTGAGCAAGGACAGCGTGTACGACTACGTCATCGTCGGTGCCGGTTCAGCGGGCTGCGTCCTCGCCGCGCGGCTCTCCGAGGACCCCGCGGTGCGGGTGGCGCTCGTCGAGTCGGGGCCACGCGACGGGAAGCCCGAGATCCGTATGCCGGCGGCTTTCCCGAAGCTGTTCAAGACGCCCTACGACTGGGACTACTCCACCGTGAAGCAGCCCGCGCTCGACGGCCGCGAACTGTACTGGCCGCGCGGCCACACGCTGGGCGGCTCGTCCTCGATGAACGCCATGATGTGGGTACGCGGCCACCGGGACGACTACGACGCCTGGGGCGAGGCGGCGGGGCCCGAGTGGTCCTACGACGCGTTGGAGCCGTACTTCCGGCGCGCGGAGCGGTGGACGGGCGGGTCCGGTAGGGCGGGCGAGGGCAGCGTCTACGGCGGTGACGGGCCGCTCTGGATTTCGCCGCCCCGCGCCCTCAACCCGACCACCGGCGCGTTCCTCGACGCCTGCCGCGACGCGGGCCTGCGCGAGCTGACGGAGCTGAACGAGCCGGACCACAGCGGCTTCGCGCTCACCCCCGTCAATCAGCGCCGCGGGCGCCGGTGGAGCGCCGCCGACGGCTACCTGAAACCGGCCAGGCGGCGCCGCAACCTGGACGTCCTGACCGAAGCACGGGTCCGCAGGCTGGAGTTCGACGGGATACGCGTCGCCGGGGTCATCGCCGACGGTGTCCCCGGCAAGCTGATCGCCCGCCGCGAGGTGATCCTCTGCGCGGGCGCGATCGGCTCCCCGCAGCTGCTCCAGGCCTCCGGCGTCGGCGACCCGGACGACCTCGCGAAGGCGGGCATCGAACCCCGCATCGACTCCCGCGGCGTGGGCCGCAACCTCCAGGACCATCTCGCCTACGCGGTCACCATGCGCTGCCCGGAGCCCGTCACGCTGACCGGCGCGGACTCCCTCGCCAATGTCGGCCGCTTCCTGCTCGGCGGGCGTGGCCCGCTCACGTCGAATGTCGGAGAGGCCGTCGCCTTCATCAAGACGCGGCCGGAACTTGCCGCCCCCGACATCGAGTTGGTCTACGCCCCCGTCCCCTTCGTCCACCACGGCCTGACCCCGCCCACCGAACACGGCATCACGATCGGCGTGGTGCTGCTCCAGCCGGAGAGCGAGGGCCGGATCACGCCGAGGGGCCCGGGCGTCGGCTCCGCGCCGCTCATCGACCCCGGTTATCTGACGGCAGAGGCCGACATCCGCACGCTCGTCGCCGGGGTGCGCCGCGCCGAGGAGCTTCTCGCGGGGCCCGCCCTCGGCCCGTACACGTCGGGGCCGCTGGCGCCGCATCCGGGAACGGTCGACGACGCGACGCTGGCCCGGACGATCCGCGGAGCTTCCGAGACCCTCTACCACCCGGTCGGCACCTGCCGGATGGGCCTCGACGACGCCTCCGTCACCGATCCGACGCTGCGGGTGCGGGGCACCTCCGCGCTGCGGGTCGTGGACGCGTCGGTCATGCCGCGGATCACGCGCGGCCACACGCATGCCCCCACGGTGGCGCTCGCGGAGAAGGCGGCCGAGCTGATCAGGGCGGACGCGCGCGGGTGAGGAGGGCGGGTGTCGAGTGCGGGTGTCGAGGGCGGGGGGACCTCTCCGCGCCCCGCCCACCGGTCGTATCCTGACCGGCGCACCAGCCAGCCGCCCCCGAGGAGCCCCACGTGACCGAGCCGCCGAGCGCCGCCCCGCGCCCCACCCTGGAGGCCGTGGCCGCCCGAGCCGGAGTCTCGCGGGCCACGGTGTCCCGTGTCGTCAACGGCGACACGGGCGTGCGCGAGGTACTTGCCGAGAAGGTCAGGCTGGCGGTCGACGAGCTCGGCTACGTCCCGAACCGCGCCGCCCGCAGCCTGGTGACCCGTCGGCACGACGCGGTCGCCGTGGTCATCGCCGAGCCGGAGACCCGCGTCTTCGCCGACCCCTTCTTCGCGCTTCAACTGCGGGGCATCAGCCAGGAGTTGACGTCGCGTGACGTGCAACTGGTGCTGCTGCTCACGGAGGGGCGGGACGATCACGAGCGGGTCGGCCGCTACCTGGCCGGTGGCCATGTGGACGGCGCCCTCGTCTTCTCCCTGCACCTGGACGATCCGCTGCCCGGCATCATCCAGGGCGCGGGGGTGCCGACGGTCTTCGGCGGCCGGCCCGGGTGGCCGGACGGGACGGTGACGACGCCGTACGTCGACTGCGACAACCGCGGCGGGGCGAGGGAGGCGGTCCGCCACCTCCTCTCGCTGGGCCGCACGCGGATCGCGCACATCTCCGGCGCGCTCGACCAGACGTCGGCCGTGGACCGGCTCGACGGCTTCCGCGACGTGCTTCCGGAGGCGGGGGAGAGGTTCGTCGCGCACGGCGACTTCACCCCGGCGGGCGGCGAGCGGGCGATGCGCGAGCTCCTCGACCGCGTCCCCGACCTGGACGCGGTCTTCGCCGCCAGCGACCTGACGGCGTCGGGAGCGCTTCGGGTGCTCCGGGAGCGGGGGAAGCGGGTGCCGGAGGACGTCGCGGTGGTGGGCTTCGACGACATGCTGGCGGTGGCCGAACAGGTGGACCCACCGTTGACGACGGTGCGCCAGGACATCGAGGAGATGGGCCGCCTCATGGCCCGCATGCTGCTGTCCCGCGGCGACCTGCCCCCGGAAAGCGTGGTCCTCCCGACAAAACTGGTCCGACGGGGCTCTGCGTAAGACCAGGGCACTCCGATCCCGTCGGCTTCTCGGCCCCGCCCCGCCCTGCTCACCGGTGCCCCCGGTCTCGGGCCGCGACCGACCTTCATGCACCAGCGGCACCCCGCCCCTGCGCCAGCGGCACCCCGCCCCTGCACCAGCGGCACCCCGCCCCTGCACCAGCGGCACCCCGCCCCTGCACCAGCGGCACCCCGCCCCTGCACCAGCGGCACCCCGCCTCCCGGAACGCCACCCCCGGCGTCCCCGCCCCGAGGCCCAGGACCGCCCCCCCGTCCCACGAACGAGTGCCCTCGTTCCCCCGCACGGTCCACCCGTGTTTTTGTCGCACCGATGGCGGGTGAGGCTCGGTTCAGCACTTCCACTCTTCCGGAGGTAACACCATGCGCAAGTGCGCGATCCTGGCAGCAGCGGCCTTTGCCGCGGTCACCGTCATCGGCGGGGCCGGTTCCGCCGCCGCCGACGGCCCCGGCTCCGGCGCCTACGCCGAGGGCACGGCTCACAAGTCGCCGGGCGTCCTGAGCGGTAACGTCGTCCAGGTTCCCGTCCACATCCCGGTCAACGCGTGCGGCAACTCGGTGAACGTCGTCGGTCTTCTGAACCCGGCAGCCGGCAACCACTGCAAGTAGGTCTCCGGACCGGCGGGCGATCCCTGCCGGACGGCACGCCGCCCCGTCGCGACCAGTGCGCGACGGGGCGGTGCACGTGCGGGGGGTGGGCCCGCTCGGGAGCCGGGGTCAGGAGCCGACGCTCACCGTGAACCGGCGCGGGTTGCCGTCGTGCGCTGCCCCGGACACATCGGGCTCACCGTCCGGCCGTACGTCGTCGTACGGGAACGCGTAACCGATCGGCGAGTTCGCGTGCACCACGCGGGCCCAGTGGTTGGTCACGTCACCCTTGTAGTAGTCCCCGGCACCGGCCCCGTTCGGCTGCTCCGCGTGCGACAGCATGATGCTGCGGTTGAAGCCCGCAGCGAGCCGCGCGAGCAGGCCCTTCTTGTCGTCGGAGTCCCCGGGGTTGTTGGTGAAGGGCCCGTGGTTGCAGGTGAAGATGTCCTTCGACGTCGGCTTCGGGAACGTGTGCCCACCGTTGAACGTCAGCGTGTCGCCGCTCACGCGCCCCGTGAACACGCCCCGGCCGCCCTGGAGGTCGATCTTCAGGTCGGTGCCGCGGTACTTCTCCCACGCCTCGTCGATGTAGCTGTTCCACACGTCCCGGAACGGCATCTCGTTCGGGCGGTCGAAGTACGGGGCCATGAGGTTCTGCGGCGAGATGACCCGGAGCACCTTGTCGCCGTCGCCGCGGATCACCAGATCACCCCACGGCTGCCCGTCCTTCTCGCCCTGGGCCACGAGATCGGCGGCTATCTTGTCGACGGCGCCGTCCGGCAGCGGGGCCACCGTGTGCGTGCCGTCGCCCTCCAGGGTCAGCCCGATGGGCAGCGCCGTGACGAGGTCCACGTAGCTGATGTTGGCGTACAACTGCGAACTGTTGAAGGTGAATTCGCAGAACGACCAGGTGCGCCCGTAGTTGGCGTCCTCCTTGGTCGCGAAGGCGGGCTCGACCAGCGAAGGGCCGGGGTTCAGGAAGAAGTCCAGCTTGTCGTCCCGCACGAAGTAGACGCGCGCGCCGTACATCTGAGGCAGCGTCAGTACCTTCGGTGCCGAACCTGCCGCGCCGAGCGGAATCGCGCAGTCGACCGGCAGCGGAGTCTGAGGGGCCGACGGCGAGTCGGGCCGGTAGACGCCCCCGTCCGGCTTCAGCAGGACCCAGCGGTCGGTGCCCTGCTCGTGTCCGGTGACGTAGGCACGCACCTCTCCGGGCAACGACTTGTTCTGCAGGGCGAGTTCACAGGTCGCGGGGGCTGCCTTGGCGCCGGGGCTGAGGGCGCTTCCCCAGACGGGATAGGTGAGGGCTCCGGCGGCTCCGGCGGCAGTGGACAGGAACACTCGACGCGAAATCACGGAAGGTCTCCCGGGATGTGTGGGGGGATGTCGTACGGCCGTGTGGGGGGTGGTGGCCGCGTGGTGCGACCACTGTTGCGTCGGCCCATTCGGTCGTCAAGAGTTGTGACTGAGAGCGCTCTCAGAAACTTGCTTCTTTCACAAGGTGGCAGCGCGCGCACTGTCAGTGCCGGGTGTCAGACTCAGAAGGACGGCAGAGAGATGCGACAAAGGAGTCGATCATGCTCAATACCCGTTATGTCGTGGGCGCTCCCGCGTGGGTGGACCTCGGCACCCCAGATCTCGAAGGTTCCCATGCCTTCTATCGCGCACTGTTCGGGTGGGAGTTCCTGTCCGGCGGCGCGGAATTCGGTGGATATGGCATGTATCAGGTGGACGGGAAGACCGTGGCAGGAGCGATGACCGTCCACGCCGACCAGGCGCCTCCGTCCTGGACGGTCTACTTCAGGACGACGGACGCCGACGCGACGGTGAAGGCGGTCGAGCAGGCCGGCGGCAGCACGGTGTACGAGGCGATGGACGTGGGCGACCTGGGCCGCATGGCCGTCCTCAGCGACGCCCAGGGTGTCGGCTTCGCGGTGTGGCAGCCGGGCACGAACAAGGGCCTCGATCTGGTCGACGCCCCGAACAGCATGTGCTGGACCGAGCTCTACACCCCGGACATCACGGCGGCCCAGGAGTTCTACGCCGCTGTGTTCGGCTGGGGCGCCACCACCCAGGCCTTCGACGGCGGTTCGTACACGATGGTGCACCCCGCGGGCGGCACCGCGGACGACATGTTCGCCGGCCTGTGGCCGCTGTCCGACGCCCCGGACGAAGCCGAGGCCGGTCCGTACTGGACCCCGTACTTCCAGGTGACCGACATCGACGCGGTGCTCGCCCGGGGCGAGCCTGCGGGGGGCACGGTGCGGGTGGCGCGCATGGACCTCGCGGGCGTCGGCAGCTTCGCCAAGCTCGCCGATCCCTCGGGGGCGCGGTTCGCGCTGATGCAGCCGGAGGTGCCGGACGCGGGGTGAGAGCGGTGGCGAAGGCGCCCGAAACAGTGCACGTCGCAGCGTTGATCGTTCGTTGATTTCCTGTTTCGCGCGCCCTGCCAGCATCGACGGCATGCAGATCCACATGACAGCCGAGCCGGAACTCGCCTGGCAGGAGCAGGCCCTGTGCGCCCAGACCGGATCCGAGTTCTTCTTCCCGGAACCGGGCAGCTCGGTGCGCGAGGCCAAGTACATCTGCCGGCTCTGCGAGATGCGCCCCGCGTGTCTCGAGTACGCCCTGGCCCATGACGAACGGTTCGGCGTCTGGGGAGGCCTCTCGGAGAAGGAGCGGCTCAGCCTCAGGCGTACGTGACCGTGAACCTCCTCGTGCCCGCCGGAATGTGTACGTCGTCCCCCGTGACCGTCAGGTGGCGCCCGTCCGCCGTGACCGCCCGCACCGGGCCGAACCGGCACGGATAGACGTACCGCACCTGCCTCGGCGTCCGCGTGATGTCCACGGTCACCTTCCGCCCGCCCGCGTCATGGTGAGCCGGTAGCCGAAGGGCGCGAACGGGGTAGGGCACTTGAGCCCGTCCCGCCCAGCCGCGCCACATGACCTCGTAGAACATCCATTCATGGGTCTGTGCCATGGGTCCCCCCCCCGTGCCCGCCGTTGCACCGGGGAGGGCGGTCGTAAATCGGTTCGGCACGGGGGTCCTGTGCGGTTACGATCCGGGAGCGCGGGCGGACCGAACACTCCTGGTCCGCCTGGGTGTGGGGTCCTGTAGAGCAGAGGCAGACTCACCGCCATGGCATGGCGGATACGCCGGTTCGAATCCGGTCGGGACCACGAGCGGACGGCACGGTCGGGGCGGGACGGATGAGTGAGAGCGGCGGGACCGGCGAGTCGATCAGCGAGGCCGACCTCGCGGTCTTCCACGACGTGGTCGGCAGGCTCCGCGCGCTGCCGGTCGACGACCCAGCACGGCTGCGGGCCGAGCAGGTCGCCGCGTCCTTCGCCCGCGACGGACGGCTGCGCAGGCGCAAGGCGCGCGGAGCCGAACTCTCCGCCGCCGACGCGGCCGTGATGGCCGCCACCGCCACCGGGGCAGACGACCGCCGTGAGGACGCGCCGCTGGTCGCCGAGGAGGCAGCGGTCGCCACCCCAGGTGCCGCGGGTGTCACGGGAGCCGCGGGTGTCGCGGGAGTTTTCCGGCGGCCCCGGCCCTGCTACGTGTGCAAGACGTCGTATCGACAGGTCGACTCCTTCTACCACCGGCTCTGCCCCGACTGCGCCGCCGACAACCGCTCCCGGCGCGGGCTCGCCACCGATCTGAGCGGGCGCCGCGCGCTGCTCACCGGAGGCCGCGTGAAGATCGGCTTCCAGCTGGCCCTGATGATGCTGCGCGACGGTGTGGAACTCCTGGTCACCAGCCGCTTCCCGCACGACACACGGCGGCGCTTCAGTGCCGTGCCGGGCAGCGAGAAGTGGCTCGACCGGCTCACCGTGCTCGCCGTCGACCTGCGTGATCCGCGCCAAGTGCTCGGCCTGTGCGAGGAGTTGCGGCAGGAGGGCGAACCGCTGGAAATCCTGGTCAACAACGCGGCGCAGACGGTGCGAAGGCCGCCCGAGTCGTATGCGGCGCTCATGGCGGGGGAGTCGGCGCGGCTGCCCGCCGGGGCCCGTGGCGCGCCCGGGTTCCGGCCGATGGGGGCGCTGGGGGGCTCCGCCGCGACGCGGGGCGCGCTCGCTCTCGTCCTGAACGAGGCCGACGAGGCGGGCCTGCTGCACGATCCCTCGCCGGAGAACTCCTGGTCGGCCCGGCTCGGTGACCTCGACCCCGCCGAGGTCCTGGAGACCCAGCTGGTCAACGCGCTCGCCCCGGCCCTGCTCTGCGACCGGTTGCTGCCGCTGCTGCTCGCCTCGCCGCGCCCCCGCACGTACATCGTCAACGTCACCGCGGTCGAGGGCCGCTTCGCGGTGCGCAACAAGACGGCCGGGCATCCGCACACGAACATGGCCAAGGCCGCCCTGAACATGCTCACGCGCACGAGCGCCGCCGAACTCGCCGAACGCGGCGTGCACATGTGCGCCGTCGACACCGGCTGGATCACCGACGAGAACCCCGCACCGAAGAAGGACCGCATCGCCGACGCGGGCTTCCGCACGCCCCTCGACGTGGTGGACGGCGCGGCCCGTATCTACGACCCGATCGTGCGCGGAGAGGCGGGCGCGCCGGTCTCGGGTGTCTTCCTCAAGGACTACCGGGAGGCGGAGTGGTGAACGGCCTCTTGAAGGCGCCGAGCGCGTCTCCACTTCGCGGCCGGGACGGAGACGTGGCGGCCGTACGCAGCGTTCACCGTTGAGCTTGTGAGGTGGGACCTTTCTCATAAACCCGAATCCCGAGCCCTCGGCCCGCCCTGGGGATACGATTCACCGCAAGGCGGGGCGTAGCGCAGGGGCTGTCGCGCCGGTCTCCAAAACCGGAACACGCTGGTTCGATTCCAGCCGCCCCGCCCCCTTCGCCATTCGCTGTCCCCGGGCCGGTTCCGCCGGGCAGAATCCGCGCATGGCTCCGCACGAGAAGACCGCCGCCCAGTATCTGCTCTCCGACCTCGACCCCCTGCCCCATCCGCGGCGCGTGCGGGAGATCACCGAGAGCGCCCGGGACTTCGCGGGGCGCGGGGCGCTGCGGTCCGTCATCGAGGAGCTCGAGTGCGGCGGCCAGTACGAGCGCGGGGTGGCCGTCCTGCTGGCCTGTGCCGGCGGGGACACCGAGTGGACCGCGGCGCGGATCGCCGACCCCGACCCCTTCGTGCGGGGCCACGCGCTACGCGTCGCGCAGAGCCACGGGGTGCCGGACGCCGCCTTCGAGGCCGCGCTCGACGACGCTCCCGAGGCGGTGCGGCGGCAGTTGCTGCGGGCGATCGTCGCCGGGCGCCGCACCGCGCTCGCCGACCGCCTCATCGACCCGCTGCGCCGGCAATGGGGCGACGCCGAGGCGGCCAGACTGCTCCCCGGTTGCTCGGGCCCCGTGGTCGAGCGGCTGTTGCCCGGCCTCTTCCATGCCGTACAGGGCTGGCGCCCGCTGGCGCGACGGCACGCGGGAGCCCTGCTCGACGTCGCCGGACGTGAGCTCGACGCGCTGCCCGACGCGCTGCGGGACGCGTGGTGGCAGCGGTACGCGGCGGGGGTCGCGGCCGTCACGGAGGCGGAGCCGACCCGGGTGCTCGACCTCCTGGAACGGTTCGCGCCCAGCAGTTTTCCGCCGCAACTGCGCTCGCGCCTGGGTGTGTTGGCCGATGCCGCGCCGGGGCGTGTCCTGACGATCCTCTCCGGGCCCTGGGGGTGGCCGCTGCGACGCAGTGGTGCGCTCACGGCCCCCGTGCTGCGCAAGCTCGCCCGCTCCGGCGCGCCCGAACTGCGCGCGTACGCCCGTACCGTCGCCGACGACTCCGCCGACCTCGCCCGGCTGATGCTCGCCCACCCGCCCGCCGAACGGGCCGCCGTCCACGCGCTCACCGTCGAGGGACGCGGCGCGGGATGCGCCACCGTCGACGGGGTCATCCTCGGCGCGCTGCCCCGCAGCGCCGTCGCCGATGAGGCGCGACGGATGGCCGAACGGGTCAAGGAGAGCGGCGGCCACTGGAACGCCGTCCTGCTCGCCGAGTCCTTCCTGCCCTGCGCCGAGGTGCGCGACCGGCTCGTGGCGGCGACCCGGCGGCCCGCGGCCGACGACCGCGCGGAGGCCTGGCCGCTGCTCGTCCGCAATGCCGCCCGCTCCGGCGAGGTCGCCCAAGTCACAGTCGTACTGGGCGAGATGACCCGGCTCGCGAACGAACAGGACCCCGTGCGGTCCGCCGCCCTGACCGCGCTCGCCGAGACCCGCCCCGCCCTCTTCGGGGCCGACGCCGAACCGTACCTCGACCGGATTACCGCCGACGCCGTCGCCGCCCGTGACTCCTCGCACGCCACCCGCGGCAGCCTCAGCCGCCTGGCCGTCGCCGTCCTGCGGGAGCACGCGGCGGGCGGGCAGCGGGAGTTGGTGAACTGGGCGCTGCGCACGCTCGTCCGCATCTCCGGCAACACCGGCGGCGCCGACCTCGGACGCCTGGACTACACCCTGCGCCGTGGCCAGGAGCACGACGTGTTCGATGCGCTGCGTCCCTGGATCGAGGCGGGCGCGGAGAAGGCCGACTACAGCCTCACCTTCGCGCTGGCCCGCGCGGTCGGTCGCCGTGCCGCCGGAATGAGGGAGTTGCAGGAACTCCTGTGGCAGGCCATCCGGTTCGGCAGCAACGCGACGGTGTCGAGAGCGGTCGACCTGTGGTTGCAGCCACCCGCGCCCCGTGATGAACGCGTCGCCCGCGTCTTGGCGCACGAGCAGTCGACCGCAGTGCTCACGCCGGTCCACACCGTGCTGTGCTCGCGCCGCACGGACCTGCTCGACCCGCTCCTCTCCGGCACGCCGCCCTACGGGCGGTTCCTGACCAAGGGCGCGACCTGGACCGTGCCCGCCGACGCTCGCGAGATCCACCGTTGGCTGCCACGCCAACAGGCGTCCCTGGCACGGCAGTTGGAGCAGGCCGCCGGTGACGCGGGGCTCCCGAAGTGGGACCGGGCCGGGGCGATCGCACGCGGTGCGTGCATCCCCGGCGCGGGGGAGGAGTTCGTACGCCGCTGGACCGGATCGTCCGACACCGTGCTCGCCGAGGCGGCCATCGGCGCCCTCGCCCACACCTCGCGGCCCGGCGACGCACTGCCCGACCTGCTCGCGCACGCGGGCGGCGAGCGGGCGCGGGTCGCGGTGTACGCGGCGACGCGGGCGTCACGGCATGTACCGCCCTCCCGGCTCGCGGCGCTGCTGCGCGACGTCCTGTGCGGGCCCGGCAAGAAGGTCACGAGCCGCAAGGAGGCCGCACGTCTCGCCGCCGCACGGCTGCCCGCGTCCCAGGCGGCGGCGCTGCTCGGCGACGCCTATGAGGCGCCGGACGCCCACCGCGACGTACGCGCGGCGTGTGTCGCGTTCGCGGGCGGGCTGCTCGGCGAGGAGCGGGTCTGGGCGCTGCTGGGGGACGCGGCCGGAGGTGCGGCGGTGCTGCGGACGGCGGTGCTCCGGGTCAGGCCGCTCGACCTGGCGGAGGAACACCGGGAGCGGTACGCGCGTCTGGTACGCGAGGCGGTCGGCGCCGATGACGACGAGGCGGCGGGCCAGGCGCTCGCCGCCCTGGCGCGGTGGGCCCCGTGGTCGCCGGACGCGGCCTCGGTGCTCGCGCACGCGGTGGCGGACCTCGACCGGCGGGCCACGTGGCAGGTGGCCGCGCGGGGCCTCGTGACGGCGGCGGCGACCGCGCCCCGGGGCGGGGAGGCGTTGTGCGGCGCCCTCGCCACGCTGGCGGGTTCCGATGTGCCCGAGTCGCCGGACCGGGATCTGCCCGCGCGGCGGCGGATCGAATATGTGGCCAGGACGCTGGCCGGCGAGGGCGAGGTGTACCGGCCCGCTGCCCTGCGGGCGGGCGAGCTTCTTGCCGGGTACGGGGATTTCGTGCCGCAGGCCGCTGAGGTGCTTGCCGGTGCGGTCGCACTGGATGCCGCGCCCGCCGAAGTGATCGCCGCGTTGTCGCGACTGGCCCGGCTGCACGAGGGGCGGCCCGCGCTGGCCGTGCGGACGGCTTCGACGCTGGGCGCACGCCTGGCCGACGCGGAGGGGGAGACGGCATCGCTGCTGCCCGTGGTCCGCCACCTTGCCGAGGACGGCAGCCACGCGTCCGGCCTCTTCGCCGTGGCGGCGGTGGAGTCCCTCGGGGAGCGGACCGGCTGGCCGGCGGCCTGGCGGGATCTGCTGGGGTCCCTGCGGGGCCACGGCGTCCCGGACGTCCGGGACGCCGCGCTGACGGTGTGCACTACGTGGGAGTGACCGTGGAGCCGCCCGCAGGGGCAGGGCGCCCTACTTGCCGCGAGCCGCCATCCGCACCTTGCGGGCGGCGAGCTTCTCGTCGAACTTGGCGGCCTCGGTGTCCAGACCGTTCATGTACAGGCCGAGCTCTTCCTGAGCCTTGAGACCCTCGGGGCCCAGGCCGCCGATCTCCATGACCTTCAGGAAGCGAAGGACGGGCTGGATCACGTCGTCGTGGTGGATGCGCATGTTGTAGATCTCGCCGATCGCCATCTGGGCGGCGGCGCGCTCGAAGCCGGGCATGCCGTGGCCGGGCATCCGGAAGTTGACCACGACGTCGCGCACGGACTGCATGGTCAGGTCCGGGGCGAGTTCGAAGGCCGCGCCCAGGAGGTTGCGGTAGAAGACCATGTGCAGGTTCTCGTCGGTGGCGATGCGCGCCAGCATGCGGTCGCAGACCGGGTCGCCAGACTGGTGGCCGGTGTTGCGGTGCGAGACGCGGGTCGCGAGCTCCTGGAAGGCCACGTACGCGACGGAGTGCAGCATCGAGTGACGGTTGTCGGACTCGAAGCCCTCGGCCATGTGCGCCATGCGGAACTGCTCGAGCTTGTCCGGGTCCACGGCGCGCGAGGCCAGGAGGTAGTCGCGCATCACGATGCCGTGGCGGCCCTCCTCGGCGGTCCAGCGGTGCACCCAGGTGCCCCAGGCGCCGTCGCGGCCGAAGAGCGAGGCGATCTCGTGGTGGTAGCTGGGGAGGTTGTCCTCGGTCAGCAGGTTCACGACGAGGGCGACCTTGCCGATGTCCGTCACCTTGGACTGCTCGGGCTCCCAGGCCTCGCCGTCCTCGAAGTAGCCGGGGAAGTTCCGGGCGTCGGAGAACGGGACGTACTCGTGCGGCATCCAGTCCTTCGCCACCTTCAGGTGGCGGTTGAGCTCCTTCTCGACCACTTCTTCCAGGGCGAACAGCAACCGGGCATCGGTCCAGTCGTCCGTACTGCCGAGATGAGGAGAGGTGATCGTCACGGGGGCTCCAGGGGGACGGGAGTTTTTTCTACGGATTACGTGCGTAGGGGTTACGCGGTGGCACGAGCGGGTGCTACCTACCTACGGTCTCGTAGGTTACGTTGCCGTAGGTTAAGCGCTCCGTAAAGTGGCCGAGACAGGGGGGCCCACGAGCCTCTCCCGTCCCACCCGCCCCAGGGCTGGTCAGGCGTACAGCTCCCGCAGCCGGACTGAGAGGCATGTCACACAGCCCTCAAGCTTCTCGAACTCGCTGATATCCACCACGACGGGTTCGAAACCGAGGTCCGCGAGCAGTTCCGCGCTCTTGGGCGCACTCGCCGCAAGGAGCAGTTTCGCGCCACCGAGAAGCACCACGTGAGCCCCGGTTTCCTCGGGCACGGGCAGGAAGCGCGGGAAGAGCGAGGGGGAGTCCACGAGGGGCGGGTGGCCGATGACCGTGCCGTCCGGCAGCGCCGTCACCGCCGACTTCAGATGCAGGACCTTGCTGACGGGTACGGCCACGACCCGCGCCCCCAGCGGTTCGAAGACCGCCCGCAGCTGCCGCACACCGGCGGCGTTCGTGCGCCCGCCGCGGCCCACGTAAATGGTGTCGTCGACCTTGAGGATGTCGCCGCCGTCTAGCGTGCCCGGCTCCCACACCCAGTTCACGGAGGCGCCCAGCCGGGCCACGGTCTCCTCCACGGCGGCCGTCTCCGCCCGCCGCGACTCGGCGCCGGGACGGGCGATCAGCGCCACGTTGCGGAAGACGACGACCGTGTCCTCGACGAAGACCGAGTCCGGGCAGTCGTCGGCCGGCTCCACCTCGACCGTCTCCCAGCCGTGCGCCCGCAGTGCGTCGGCGTACGCCTCCCACTGCCGGAGGGCGAGATCCGCGTCGACCGCCGTCCGCTCGACATGGGTGACCAGGCCTTCGGCGAGACGCGGTCCTGGCCGGCGGATCAGCGCTTTCCTGCTGGGCACGGGATGTTCTCCGTAGGGGTGGAGCGGCGGGGGGCGCCCCCGTCCGGCGTGCGCCGGGCCGGGGACCTGCCGCACATCATGCAGCGTGCGAGGGGTCCAGGCCCAGAGCTCGTCGCAGATGATCGGCGGTGAACGAGCCGGCCGCCTCGATCAGCTGTCCCGGCGTTCCCTCGAAGACGATCCGGCCCCCGTGCTTGCCGCCGTCGGGGCCCAGGTCGATCACCCAGTCCGCGTGCTTGACGACCTCCAGGTTGTGCTCGACGACGAGCACGGTGTTCCCCGCGTCCACGAGCCGGTCCAGGAGGGCGAGCAGGCCGTCCACGTCCGCCATGTGCAGGCCGGTCGTCGGCTCGTCCAGGACGTACGTCGTGCCGGTGCGGTGCAGCTGCGTGGCGAGCTTGATGCGCTGCCGTTCGCCGCCCGACAGGGTGCTCAGCGGCTGTCCGAGCGTCAGGTAGGTGAGCCCCACCTCGTGCAGGGCCCGCAGCCGGCGGCGTACGCCCGTGTCGTCGACGGCGGCGAGGAAGTCGAGGGCCCGCTCGGCCGTCAGGTCGAGGACGTCGGCGATGGAGCTGCCGCCGACGGTCAGCCGGAGCACTTCCTCCTTGAAGCGGCGCCCCTCGCACGCCTCGCAGGTCGTGGTCACCGGATCCATGAAGGCCAGGTCGCTGTAGATGATCCCGCGCCCCTGGCAACTTCCGCACGCCCCGGCCGAGTTGAAGCTGAACAGTCCCGCCTCCCGGCCGGTCTCGCGCGCGAACAGCTTGCGCAGCGAGTCCATGATCCCGAGGTATGTCGCCGGGGTCGACCGGCCCGAGATGCCGATGCCCGACTGGTCGACGACCACGGCGTCCGGGTGCTCGGCGACGAACGCCCGCGACACCAGCGTGCTCTTGCCCGAGCCCGCGACGCCCGTCACCGCCGTGAGCACCCCGGTCGGCACGCGCACGCTGACGTCCTTGAGGTTGTGCAGATCGGCGCCCTTGACCCACCGCCCGCCGATGGCCTCGCGCGGGCTCTCCTTGACGCCCGTCGAACGCCGCAGGTGCCGGCCCGTGAGCGTGTCCGCGCGCCGCAGCTCCTGCGGTGTCCCCTCGAAGACGACCAGACCGCCGCCCGTGCCCGCCGCGGGGCCCATGTCCACGACGTGGTCGGCGACGGCGATCACATCCGGGTCGTGCTCGACGACCAGGACGGTGTTCCCCTTGTCGCGCAGGCGTAGCAGCAGGTCGTTGAGCCGCCCCACGTCACGCGGGTGCAGGCCGACGCTCGGCTCGTCGAAGATGTAGGTCATGCCGGTCAGGCTGGAGCCGAGGTGCCGCACCGTCTTCAGGCGCTGCCCCTCGCCGCCGGAGAGCGTGGACGTCTCGCGGCCGAGACTGAGGTAGCCGAGGCCGATCGCCTCGATCCGTTCGAGCGCCGCCACGGCCGCCGACGCGATGGGCCGCGCCACCGGGTCGTCGATACGGGCGAGCGCGGGGATGAGGTCGGTGACCTCCATGCGCGAGCAGTCGGCGATGCTCATGCCGTCGATGCGCGTGGCGAGCGCCGCCGCGTTGAGTCGCGCCCCCTCGCAGAGGTCGCACTCGCCCTCGACGAGGAAGCGCTGCACCAGGTCGCGGGTCTTCTGCGAGAGCGTCGACAGGTCGCGGTTGAGGTAGAGCCGCTCGAAGCGGTCCGCGAGACCTTCGTAGTCGATGTCCCGCGCGCCGCCGGTGTTGTCGACGTTGACCTTGCCGCCCTGCTTGCCGCCGCGCATCAGGAACTCCCGCTCCCGCGCGCTGAACCGTCCCACCGGCTTGTGGGTGTCCAGGTCGGGGGTGTTGGTGTACGTCTGGCCCTGCCAGGTCCCCGCGGCGAACGGCGGGAAGAGGATCGCGCCGTCCACCAGGGACCTGGCCGGGTCCAGGATGCGGTCGTAGTCGGGCCGTACGGTCTTGCCCAGGCCGTGGCACCGGGGGCACATGCCCGACGGGTCGTTGAACGAGTACGCGGTGGCCGGACCGGCACTCGGTGTGCCGTGCCGCGAGAACAGCACGCGCATCACCGAGTAGACGTCCGTCATCGTGCCCACGGTGGAGCGCGAGTGGCCGCCGATCGGCCGCTGGTCGACGACGATCGCGGGCGAGAGGTCCTCGATGGTCTCCGCGTGCGGCCGCTCGTACTTCGGCAGCCGGTTGCGGACGAACCACGTGAAGGTCTCGTTCAGCTGGCGCTGCGACTCGACCGCGATCGTGTCGAACACGACCGACGACTTCCCCGACCCCGATACGCCGGTGAACACCGTGAGCCGGTCCTTCGGAATGCGCAGGTTCACCTCCTTGAGGTTGTTCTCACGGGCTCCTGTGATGGTGATGAACTGGTGCATACACGCGAAGCTAGCCGGGATACCCGACAGCTTCTGTCGTGATTTCTTTCATTTCTCCGTCGAGAAGCAGCCAGCGCGTGATGCCGATCGACTCCAGGAACGGCACGTCGTGACTGGCCACGATCAGCGCCCCCTCGTACGACTCCAGGGCCGTGGCCAGCTGTTTCACGCTCGCCATGTCGAGGTTGTTCGTCGGCTCGTCCAGCATCAGGAGCTGCGGCGCCGGCTCCGCGAGCAGCAGTGCGGCCAGTGCCGCACGGAACCGCTCGCCGCCCGACAGTGTCGCCGCCCGCTGATCGGCCCGTGCCCCCTTGAACAGGAAGCGGGCCAGGCGGGCCCGGATCCTGTTGTTGGTGGCTCCGGGGGCGTAGCGCGCCACGTTCTCGGCGACGGTCAGCTCCTCGTCGAGGACGTCGAGGCGCTGGGGCAGAAAACGCAGCGGGACGTGCGCGAGCGCCTCGCCTTCCACGGCTGCCAGCTCTCCGGCGATGGTCCGCAGGAGGGTGGTCTTGCCCGCGCCGTTGCGGCCGACCAGCGCGATCCGCTCGGGGCCGCGCAGTTCGAACTCGCCCTGCACGCGCGCCCCGTAACGCAGGGTCAGCTCGCGCAGCGTGAGCACCGTGCGGCCCGGCGGGACCGCGGTGAACGGCAGGTCGACGCGGATCTCGTCGTCGTCGCGCACCGCCTCGACGGCCTCGTCCAGGCGCTCCTTGGCCTCGGTGAGCTTCTCCTCGTGCATGATGCGGTGCTTGCCCGCGGACACCTGTGCCTGACGCTTGCGCTCGCTCATGACGACCTTGGGCTCACGCTTGGTGTCCCACATCTTCTGGCCGTAGCGCTTGCGGCGGGCCAACTTGACGTGTGCGTCGGCCAGTTCACGCTTCTGCTTCTTCAGGTCGGTCTCGGCGACACGCACCATGCGCTCCGCCGCCTCCTGTTCGGCGGCCAGTGCTTCCTCGTACGCGGAGAAGTTACCTCCGTACCACTTGAGTTCTCCGTCCCGCAGATCGGCGATCTGGTCGACCAGATCGAGGAGTTCACGGTCGTGGCTGACCACGACCAGGACCCCGGACCATGCCTCGACGGCCGCGTAGAGGCGCCGACGGGCGTACAGATCCAGGTTGTTGGTGGGTTCGTCGAGCAGGAGCACGTCGGGCCGGCGAAGGAGCAGCGCGGCCAGGCGCAGCAGCACGGATTCGCCGCCGGACACCTCGCCGGTCGTGCGGTCCAGGCCGATGTGGCCGAGGCCGAGTTGATCGAGGGCCGCGACGGCGCGCTCCTCCACGTCCCAGTCGTCCCCGACGGCCGTGAAGTGTTCCTCGGCCACGTCACCCGACTCGATGGCGTGCAGGGCCGCACGAGTCGACGCGATGCCGAGCACCTCCTCGACGCGCAGAGTGGTGTCGAGGGTGACGTTCTGCGGCAGGTACCCGATGTCACCGGCGACGCGGACGGTGCCCTCGGTCGGCGTGAGTTCACCGGCGACGAGCTTCAACAGGGTTGACTTTCCCGACCCGTTGACGCCGATGAGGCCGGTCCTGCCGGTGCCGAAGGCCGCCTGGAAACCGTTGAAGACGCCGGTGCCGTCCGGCCAGGTGAAGTCGAGCGACGTGCACGTGATGGAGGTGGGGTGGGTAGACATGTGGTCCTCGCGGTTGCGTGAGATGAAGCGCGGTCAGGGGCAACGCGTTTCGGGACACCGCGAGGTGCGACGGGAGGACGGGAGCAGCGTCGTCAGGAGGCGGGAAGGAGGGCAGAAAAAAGGGCCCTGTGCCCGGGGACGGCTCGTACGCCGAGGTCGCACGCTACGCACACGGCCGAGCCGTGTGACGCGGTGACACCAGACCTCAGACGAGCAACGTCCTACTCCTATCGGCGACAACAGAACCGCTATACACCGTAGGTCGCACCCCGGTCACTGTCAACGCATTAACGTGACCGCGAAGAAGGAGGCCCCATGCCCCACGGCTCGCTCTCACTTCCGACCCGGATCTTCCTGCTGGCCTGGGACACCGGCCGGAACAGGATCGCCGGCGCCCCCGACCTGGCCTACGCGGTACGGGCCTGCGCGCTGGCGGAGCTGACCCAGCGCGGACTCCTGTCGGACGTGGACGGCATCGTCACGCCGGTCTTCGGCGCCCGCACCGGAGATCCGGCGCTCGACAGCGTCCTCGAACTCATCGAGGAGTCCCGGCCCCGCAAGTGGAACGGCTGGATCACCCACAAGTCCGGCTACACGATGGGCAGGGTGCGCGACCAGCTGGTGTCCGAGGGCTATCTGCGGATGGAGCGCGTCCGTGTCTTCGGGATCTTCCCCTCCCGGCGGTACGAACTGGAGCGCGCCGGATACGTCGAGGTCCTGCACGCCGAGGCGCTCGCGGTCCTGCGCGGTCCGGTGCCGGTGTCCGAGGTCCCGGCGGACGACGCGGCCCTGGTGGTCTGCGCGGCGACGGGCAAGCTGCGCGCCGTCGTCTCGGGCAAGGACCGCAGGCAGTACAAGGAGCGCCTCGACGCACTCACCGACCGCAGCGGAGCCCCGTCCCCGGAGCTCCCTGAACTGATGCGCGGCCTGCGCAAGGCGCTGGCGTCGGCGGTCACGTACGCGGAGGCGGCCAGGTCGGGCGGGGGCGGCTGAGGGCCGGTCCGTGACAGGGGCAGTAACAGGCGCTAGCAGGCGTCCCGCATCAGGTCGGCGAGGTCCCGGTCCAGGTCGACGTACAGATGCTCGTCACCCATGGGCACCAGGGAGAGCGAGCGCTGCAGGAAGCCGCGCAGCTCGCCGGTGCGGATGTGGACGATCGCCGTGCCCTCGGGGGCGTGGAACTCGACGACCGTGCGGTCGAAGCCGTAGGGCCGCACGCGGACGTCGCCGTCGCCCACCGCGTGCTCCAGGCCCTGCGCGAGCAGCTCACGGGCGAAGGTCCAATAGACCTCGATGCCCTCCAGGGTCGCCGGGGCGGGGAAGCTCATCCGGACGGCGAACGGATCGCTCCGGTCGTAGTGCAGTGTCGCGGGAATGGTCGACATCCGCGGTGCGGCGGCGACGAGGCGGGCCTCTACGGCTTGTTCGATGCTGGTGGACAACGCCTGCTCCCTCAACTACAGCTGGACGACTCGGGTCGGCACTTTGATAGACGTCGGAATGACGGAATCCGTGCACGCGAACACGGAGTGACCTCGGTCACCGCGTGCTCTTCACTCTCTTCACGGAATCCCCGGAAGGAATCCACCGTTCCGGTGGTAACTTCGCCCGCCATGAGGTCTCTGGGGAAGACGAGATGGGTGCGGTCCGCGGGCCGCGCGGTGTCGGTGGGACTGTGCGGGGCGGCGCTCGCCGCGACGGCGCTGGCCGCGCCGGGCCCCGCCCAGGCGGCCGCCGGGAGCCAGTCGCAGCGGGGCGGCGGCTGGGACCTCAAGGACAGCGGCTCCGACGCGCGCTTCCGCGGTCTCGCCGCCGTCAGCAGGAATACCGCCTGGGTGGCCGGCGCCAAGGGAACCGTGCTGCGCACTGCGGACGGCGGCGAGAACTGGCGGAACGTCTCTCCGCCCGGGGCCGAAGGGCTGGAGTTCCGGGACGTCGAGGCCTTCGACGGCCGCCGCGCGGTGGTGCTGGCCATCGGCGAGGGCGAGGCGTCCCGTGTCTTTCGCACGTCGGACGGCGGAGCGACCTGGACGGAGTCCTTCCGCAACACCGACCCCAAGGCCTTCTACGACTGCATGACGTTCTTCGACCGGCACCACGGCCTGGCGATGAGCGACCCGGTGGACGGCAAGTACCGCATCCTGTCCACCGCCGACGGCGGCCGCTCCTGGAAGGTCCTGCCCAGCGACGGCATGCCCGCGGCCCAGGAGGGTGAGGCGGGCTTCGCGGCGAGCGGCCAGTGCCTGGTGAGCTCCGGCTCCCGCGACGTGTGGCTCGCCACCGGGGGAGCGGCACGCGCGCGCGTCCTGCACTCCGCCGACCGGGGCCGCACCTGGACGGCCACGGACGCGCCGATCCCGGCGGGCGACCCGGCCCGCGGTGTCTTCGGCCTCGCCTTCCGCGACCGTACGCACGGCATCGCGGTCGGCGGCGACTACAACGCGGGCAAACCCTCGCCCAGGGCCGCGGCCACCACCCGCGACGGCGGCCGCACCTGGACCACGGCCGCCGAACCGCCGCCCGCCTACCGCTCCGGGGTGGCCTGGCTGCCCGGGAGCCGCCGGGGCGCGCTCGCGGTCGGGCCGACCGGCACGGACGTCACGTCGGACGGCGGACGCAGCTGGCGGACGGTCGACCCCGGGTCGTACGACACCGTCGACTGCACGCGGGACCGGGCGTGCTGGGCGTCCGGCGAGAAGGGCCGGATCGCGCGCTGGGAGCGGAACTAGGGTCCTAGGGCAGCTGCTGCCGGTAGGGGGCGAGTGCCGGTGCCGTCTTCGTGGCGATGAACTCGGTGATGCGGTACTCGCAGACCTCCGCGAGCACGAAGGGGTCGCCCGCCGCGATCTCCTCGATGGCGGCACGGTCCTCGGCCAAGGCCAGGATCACGCCGCCGTCGCGCGGATTCTTGCGCCCTGAGGCGATGAAGACGCCCTGCTCGTACAGCTGGTCGAGCCAGGCGACGTGGGCCTCGAGCTCCTTGTCGACGGCGGAGACGGGCGCGGTGTAGGTCAACTCGAGAACGAACATGATCGCGAGGCTACCGCCGCGCGCCGCCATCCGTGGCGGTGGCCCGGGGCGGTCGCGGTCCCTCGCCTGACCGACTCTTATGCTGACGGCTCAACCTGCCGCTCCATGGGGCCACTTTGTGCCGCGCGGCTGCCCCATTTCTGCCGGGAGTTCACCTTGCTGTACAGAAAGACCACTTCGCGCGTCGTCGTGACGGTGGCCGTGCTCGCCCTCGCGCTGACCGCCTGCGGCGGCGACGGCGGCAGGAAGGACGCATCGGACAGGAAGCGGGTCCCGCGCGCCGCCGGCCAGAGCGCCACGGGCGAGGCGAAGGAGGGCAACGTCTTCGTCACCTACGACCTCACCGCGCAGAAGGTCGAACTGGGCACGGAGGCCGAGACCGCGAAGATGGTCGCGGAACCGAAGCTGGCAAAGGGCCTGGTCCCGGCCATCGCCTACGTGAAGTACACGCACAGGTCCGGCCCGACCCTCACGCAGCGCCCGCGCGCCAGCCATCCCACGACGATCTACGCGGACGGCAAACGCGGGACCCTGATCGTCGGCGCCGCCGATCACGCGCCGGGCTGCGAGGCCCCCTGGTCCATCAAGGGATGGAAGCGGGGCGAGACCCACGTCCTGTGCGAGACCTATCTGGTCCCCAAGAACGCGAAGGACCTGGAGATCCACTGGTCCGAGCAGGGCGGTCGGACGTTCATCTGGAAGTTCCCGGTGACGAAGGCTCCGACGACGAAGGCTCCGACGGCCAAGTGAGCGGGGATCCGCCTAGGCTTGCCCGCACCATGACGACGCACACGACTGCTCCCTGCCACGCGCCCGCGAACTGGCCCACCGACGAGGCGACCGCCCGCGCGCTTCAGGACCGGCTCCGCGCCCGGGTCGTGCTCGACGAGGCGGGCCCCGAGCCGGGCACCGGACACGTCACGGGCGTCGACGTCGCCTACGACGACGAGCGCGACATCGTCGCGGCCGCGGTCGTCGTCCTGGACGCGGCGACGCTCGACGTCGTCGAGGAGGCCACCGCGGTGGGCCGCGTGACCTTCCCGTACGTGCCGGGACTGCTCGCCTTCCGTGAGATTCCCACCGTGCTGGCCGCCCTGGGGGAACTCAAGGCCGCGCCCGGCCTCGTCGTCTGCGATGGCTACGGCATCGCCCACCCCCGCAGGTTCGGCCTCGCGAGCCACCTCGGCGTCCTCACCGGGCTGCCCACGATCGGCGTGGCCAAGAACCCCTTCACGTTCACGTACGAGGCTCCGGACGCGCCGCGGGCGAGCGCGGCCCCGCTCCTGGACGGGGCCGAGGAGATCGGCCGCGCCCTGCGCACCCGCGAGGACGTCAAGCCGGTCTTCGTCTCCGTCGGCCACCGCGTGAGCCTGGACAACGCCTGCGCCCACACGCTCCGGCTGACACCGCGCTACCGGCTCCCGGAGTCCACGCGCCGCGCGGACGCCCTCTGCCGCGCGGCACTGCGGGAGGCGACCGCCCAGGCCCTGCCTAGCGCGACGCCGCCACCCGGAAGCTGAGCCCCGCCGCCGTCAGCCGCGCCGTCAGCGCGTCGCCCATCGCCACGGCGGTGGTCAGCTGCCCGGCCACGTCCGGCAGGTCGTCGTCGACGGCCAGGCACAGGGCCGCCTCGCCCAGCATCTTCGCCGTCTCGTCGTATCCCGGATCGCCGCCCGAGACCTCCGTGTAGACCCGCTTGCCGCCGCCCTCGCCGACGAACCGCACCGAGAACCAGCTGTCCGCGCGGCGCTGCTCGCTCGGGCCGTCGCCCGGCTTCAGGCGCGAGGACAACCACCGCCGCGCGGGCGGCAGTTGGGCCGCGGCCACCAGGCCGCTGACGGCCACCGCGCCTCCCACAGCGAAGGGCAGGGTCTTCACGGCCGCGTAGTGGCGGTAGCGGAAGTCGGGCCCGTAGCGGTCGAGCGCCCGGGCCGAGCGCTGCACGACCTGCGGGTCGATCGTCGGCAGGGGCAGGGCCCAGGCGCCGACCTCGCCCGCGTACCGGGGTGCGCTCGGCGGCGCGTACGCCGTGCGGCCCACCACACGCGGCTCGTGCCGCCGCCGGTCCCGTGCGGCGGCCAGCATCTGCGGGCCCCGCGCGAACTGGGCGAGCGCGGAGGCGAACGTACCCCCGGAGAAGGTCGCGTTGCTGCGCACGAACCCGTCGACGCGCAGCGGCACGCCCTCGGGGAGCTGGCGCACCGTGAAGTACGCGCCCAGGTCGTGCGGGACCGAGTCGAAGCCGCAGGAGTGCACGAGGCGTGCACCCGTCTCCCGCGCGCGGGCGTCGTGCCGCACGTACATCAGGTCGACGAACTCCGGCTCACCGGTGAGGTCCACGTAGTCCGTGCCCGCCTCGGCGCACGCGGCGACGAGTTCCTGGCCGTACTCGAGATAGGGGCCGACGGTCGTGGCCACCACGCGCGCGTGCCCCGCCATCTCCCGCAGGGACGCCGGGTCCGCCACGTCGGCGCGGACGAGGGGGAGCTGGGCGCAGGCCGGGTGGGCTTCGGCGAGCTTGTCCCGCAGCCGCTCCAGTTTCCCGGTGTCACGCCCCGCGATCGCCCAGCGCACGCCTTCCGGGGCGTGCGCCGCGAGGTACTCCGCGGTGAGCACACCGACGAAACCGGTCGCCCCGAAGAGCACGATGTCGTACGCGCGGTCCGCCGCACGCTCCTTGCCGTTGCCGTTGCCGTTCTGACTGGTCATGGCACCTCTCTGCCGTGCGCCCCGCGCCGATGTCGGTGGCCGAGGCTAGCGCGCGAGGGGAGTCGCGGCGCAAGGCCCGTCCCCCAATTTGTCTAAGCGCTTGCTTGCTAGGGTCTTGTGCGGAGTGGAACACGTTCTTAGCATCACTGGTGTTACATCAGTTGTGTCATAGCTGTGCCATAGCGCTGGGGGCTCAATGGCAGTTCCGGACAAGGGCGTTCACGGACCGCTTTCAGGGGTGCGTGTGGTCGAGCTCGCGGGCATCGGTCCCGGGCCGTTCGCGGCCATGCTCCTCGCCGACCTCGGCGCCGACGTCGTACGCGTCGACCGGCCGGGCGGCGGCGCTCTCGCGATCAATCCCGAGTACGACATCACCAACCGCAACAAACGCTCCGTGATCGTCGACCTCAAGGCGGCGGACGGCGCGGACCGCGTCCTGGACCTGGTCGACCGCGCGGACGTCCTCATCGAGGGCTACCGCCCCGGCGTCGCCGAGCGCCTCGGCGTCGGCCCCGAGGCCTGCCACGCCCGCAACCCGAAGCTCGTCTACGGCCGGATGACCGGCTGGGGCCAGGAGGGGCCGCTCGCCCAGCGCGCCGGGCACGACATCGCGTACATCGCGATCACCGGCACCCTCGGCATGATCGGCAACCCCGGCGAGCCGCCCACCGTCCCCGCGAACCTCGTCGGCGACTACGCGGGCGGCTCGCTCTACCTCGTCGTCGGCATCCTCGCGGCCCTGCACCACGCGCGTGCGACCGGCGCGGGGCAGGTCGTGGACGCCGCGATCGTCGACGGCACCGCGCACCTCACGTCGATGATCCACGGCATGCTCGCGGCCGGCGGCTGGCAGGACCGGCGCGGCGCCAACCTCCTGGACGGAGGATGTCCGTTCTACGGCAACTACGAGACGGCCGACGGCGGACACATGGCCGTCGGCGCCCTTGAGCAGCAGTTCTACGACGAGTTCATCGCGCTCCTCGGCCTGAGTGACGAGGCGCCCGCCCGCAAGGACCTCGCCCGCTGGGGCGAGCTGCGCGAGGCGGTCGCCGCCCGCTTCAAGTCCCGTACGCGCGAGGAGTGGACGGCCGTCTTCGAGGGCTCCGACGCCTGCGTGGCGCCCGTGCTCTCGCTGCGCGAGGCCCCCGCCCACCCCCACCTCGCGGCCCGCGGCACCTTCGTGGACCACGGCGGCATCACCCAGCCCGCCCCCGCGCCCCGCTTCTCCACGACGCCCACGGACGTCCGGAGCGGCCCCGCCCAGCCGGGCGCGGACACCGAGGCCGTGGCCCGCGACTGGGACGTACCGGCCCTGATCGACTCTCCGGCAAAGGAAGACGACTGATGCAACTCTCCGCACCTCTCGCCTACGCGGGCGACCCGCGGCAGGCCGCCGACGACGTCGCGGCCCTGGAGTCCGCCGGTCTGGACGCCGTCTGGGTGGCGGAGGCGTACGGCTTCGACTCGCCCACCATCATGGGCTACCTGGCCGCGCGCACCGAGCGTATGAAGATCGGCGCGGCGATCCTCAACGTCTACTCGCGCACACCCGCCCTCATCGCCCAGACCGCGGCCGGACTCGACGCGATCTCCGGCGGCCGGGCGATCATCGGGCTCGGCGCCTCGGGCCCGCAGGTCGTCGAGGGCTGGCACGGGAAGCCGTACGACAAGCCCCTGGCCCGCACCCGCGAGGCCATCGAGCTGACCCGCCGCATCTTGCGCCGCGAGGTCATCGATCACCACGGCGTCACGGACATGCCGCTGCCCGCGGAGAAGGGCGGCAAGCTGGGCAAGCCGCTCAAGATCCTCACCAGGCCGGTCCGCTCCGAAGTGCCGTTGTACGTCGCATCCCTGGGCCCCGCCAACGTCCGCATGACCGCCGAGATCGCCGACGGCTGGCTGCCCACCCTGTTCATCCCGGAGAAGGCCCACCAGGTGTGGGGCGCTCCGCTCGCCGAGGGCAAGGAGAAGCGCGATCCGGCGCTCGGGCCGTTGCAGACGGTCGCGGGCGGACTGCTCGCCATCGGTGACGACGCGGCCGCCGTACGGGATCTGGCCCGACCCCAGATCGCCCTCTACGTAGGCGGCATGGGTGCCCCGGGGAAGAACTTCTACAACGACCTCGCGGTCGCGTACGGCTACGAGAAGGAAGCCAAGCTCATCCAGGAGCTGTATCTCTCGGGCAAGAAGAAGGAGGCCGAGGCCGCCGTCCCGGACGAGTTCTGCGAGCTCATGTCGCTGTGCGGGCCCGAGAGCTACGTCCGTGAGCGTGTCGAGGCGTTCCGCGAGGCGGGCGTCACCATGCTCAACGTCATTCCCGTCGGCGCCGAGCCGGCCAAGTCGATCGAAACCGTCAAGGGCTGGCTCTAGGGCTCCAGGAGGCCGTACGTGAAGCGACAGATCTTTACCGCCGAACACGAGGCGTTCCGCGAGACCGTCCGCACCTTCCTGGCCAAGGAGGTGCTGCCCCACTACGAGGAGTGGGAGAAGGACGGGATCGTCAGCCGTGACGCATGGCTCGCCGCGGGCAGGCAGGGACTGCTCGGGCTCGCCGTGCCCGAGGAGTTCGGGGGCGGCGGGAACACCGACTTCCGCTACAGCGCCGTCCTCGCCGAGGAGTTCACCCGCGCGGGCGCGTCAGGGCTCGCGCTCGGCCTGCACAACGACATCATCGGCCCCTACCTGACCTCGCTGGCCACCGAGGACCAGAAGCGGCGCTGGCTGCCCGGCTTCTGCTCCGGCGAGATCATCACGGCCATCGCGATGACCGAGCCGGGCGCGGGCTCCGACCTCCAGGGCATCCGCACCACCGCCACCGACCAGGGCGACCACTGGCTGCTCAACGGCTCCAAGACGTTCATCTCGAACGGCATCCTCGCCGACCTGGTGATCGTCGTCGCCAAGACATCGCCGGAGGACGGCGCGAAGGGCCTGTCCCTCCTGGTCGTCGAGCGCGGCACGGACGGCTTCGAGCGCGGCCGCAACCTCGACAAGATCGGCCAGAAGTCCCAGGACACCGCCGAGCTGTTCTTCAACGACGTACGCGTCCCGAAGGAGAACCTCCTCGGCGAGCTGGACGGCGCCTTCATCCACCTGATGACGAACCTCGCGCAGGAGCGCATGGGCATCGCCGTCGCGGGGATCGCCGCCGCCGAGCACCTCCTGGACATCACGATGACGTACGTCAAGGAGCGCGAGGCCTTCGGGCGCCCGCTCTCCAAGCTCCAGCACATCCGCTTCGAGATCGCCGAGATGGCCACCGAGTGCGCGGTCACCCGCACCTTCCTCGACCGCTGCATCGTCGACCACGCGAACGGCGAACTCGACGCCGTGCACGCCTCGATGGCCAAGTGGTGGGCCACCGAACTGCAGAAGCGCGTCGCCGACCGCTGCCTGCAACTGCACGGCGGATACGGCTACATGACCGAGTACCGCGTCGCCAAGGCCTTCACCGACGGCCGCATCCAGACGATCTACGGAGGCACGACCGAGATCATGAAGGAGATCATCGGCCGCTCCCTGCTCGCCTGAGTCCGACCGACCCTCATCTTCGAAATCTTCAAAGTTCTTATGCGAAAGGCTGCTGTCTTGACCACCGAAGCGTACGTATACGACGCGATCCGCACCCCGCGCGGACGCGGCAAGGCCAATGGCGCCCTGCACGGCACCAAGCCGATCGACCTCGTCGTCGGCCTGATCCACGAGATCCGGGCGCGGTTCCCCGACCTGGACCCGGCCGCCGTCGACGACATCGTCCTCGGCGTCGTGGGCCCCGTCGGCGACCAGGGCTCCGACATCGCGCGCGTCGCGGCCATCGCCGCCGGTCTTCCCGACACGGTCGCGGGCGTGCAGGAGAACCGCTTCTGCGCCTCGGGCCTCGAAGCGGTCAACATGGCCGCGATGAAGGTGCGCTCGGGCTGGGAGGACCTCGTCCTCGCGGGCGGCGTCGAGTCGATGTCGCGCGTCCCCATGGGCTCGGACGGCGGCGCCTGGTTCGCCGACCCGATGACCAACTACGAGACGGGCTTCGTGCCGCAGGGCATCGGCGCCGACCTCATCGCCACGGTGGAGGGCTACTCCCGGCGTGACGTCGACGAGTACGCGGCCCTGTCCCAGGAGCGTGCCGCGGCCGCCTGGAAGGACAACCGCTTCGAGAAGTCCGTCGTGCCGGTGAAGGACCGCAGCGGTCTGACCGTCCTGGACCACGACGAGTTCATGCGCCCCGGCACCACCGCCGACTCGCTCGCCAAGCTCAAGCCGTCCTTCAAGGACATCGGCGACCTCGGCGGCTTCGACGCCGTCGCGCTGCAGAAGTACCACTGGATCGAGAAGATCGACCACGTCCACCACGCGGGCAACTCCTCCGGCATCGTGGACGGCGCGGCCCTCGTCGCCATCGGCAGCAAGGAGGTCGGCGAACGGTACGGCCTCGCGCCGCGTGCCCGGATCGTCTCCGCGGCCGTCTCCGGCTCCGAGCCGACCATCATGCTCACCGGTCCCGCGCCGGCCGCGCGCAAGGCGCTCGCCAAGGCCGGTCTGACCATCGACGACATCGACCTCGTCGAGATCAACGAGGCCTTCGCGGCCGTCGTTCTTCGCTTCGTCAAGGACATGGGCCTGTCCCTGGACAAGGTCAACGTCAACGGCGGCGCGATTGCGTTGGGGCATCCCTTGGGCGCGACGGGGGCGATGATCCTGGGCACGCTCGTGGACGAGCTGGAGCGTCAGGACAAGCGGTACGGGCTCGCCACGTTGTGCGTGGGCGGGGGCATGGGGATCGCCACGATCGTGGAGCGGATCTCCGGCTAAGCGCCGCGGGGGCTGTTGTCCGTCGCCGACCGCGGGTGCGTCGTGGTTGCTCGCGCAGTTCCCCGCGCCCCTGAGATGCGCACTGCGTGCGCCATCTCAGGGGCGCGGGGAACTGCGCGACCAGCCCCCACCGGCGTCAAGTCGGCAACGAGACAGCACCGCCCTCCCCAGTAGCCGCTCACCCCGCTCATCACAGACTTCACGGAGAAAAGACCATGACCGAAAGCACCACCATCCGCTGGGACATGGACGCCACCGGCATCCTCACCCTCGTCCTCGACGACCCCAACCAGTCCGCGAACACCATGAACCAGGGGTTCAAGGACTCCATCGCGGCCATCGCCGAACGCGCGGAGGCCGAGAAGGACTCCATCCGCGGCATCATCTACACCTCCGCCAAGAAGACCTTCTTCGCGGGCGGTGACCTGAAGGACATGATGCAGGCGGGCCCCGAGAACGCGCAGGACGCGTTCGAGGCGGGCGTCGCCATCAAGAGCTCCCTGCGCCGCATCGAAACCCTGGGCAAGCCGGTCGTCGCCGCGATCAACGGCGCGGCCCTCGGCGGCGGTTACGAGATCGCCCTGGCCAGCCACCACCGCATCGCGCTGGACGCGCCCGGCTCCAAGATCGGCCTGCCCGAGGTCACCCTCGGCCTGCTCCCGGCGGGCGGCGGCGTGACCCGCACCGTGCGCCTGATGGGCATCGCGGACGCGCTGCTCAAGGTGCTGCTCCAGGGCACCCAGTACAACCCGAAGCGCGCCCTGGAGAACGGCCTCGTCCACGAAGTGGCGGCCTCCCGTGAGGAGATGATCGAGAAGGCCCGCGCCTTCATCGACGCCAACCCTGAGTCGGCCCAGCCCTGGGACAAGCCCGGCTACCGCATCCCCGGCGGCACCCCGGCCAACCCGAAGTTCGCGGCGAACCTGCCCGCCTTCCCGGCCAACCTCAAGAAGCAGATCAACGGCGCCCCCTACCCGGCCCCGCGCAACATCCTCGCGGCCGCCGTCGAGGGCTCGCAGGTCGACTTCGAGACCGCACTGACCATCGAGGCCCGGTACTTCACCGAGCTGGTCACGGGCCAGACCGCGAAGAACATGATCCAGGCGTTCTTCTTCGACCTCCAGGCCGTGAACTCCGGTGCCAACCGCCCCAAGGGCATCGAGCCGCGCCAGGTCCGCAAGGCCGCCGTACTCGGCGCCGGGATGATGGGTGCGGGCATCGCCTACTCGTGCGCCCGCGCCGGCATCGAGGTCGTCCTGAAGGACGTCTCCGCCGAGGCCGCCGCCAAGGGCAAGGCCTACTCCGAGAAGCTGTGCGCCAAAGCGGTGCAGCGGGGGCGTACCACCCAGGAGAAGGCCGACGCGCTGCTCGCCCGCATCACGCCGACCGCCGACCCGCAGGCCCTCGCGGGCTGCGACGCCGTGATCGAGGCCGTCTTCGAGGACACCTCGCTCAAGCACAAGGTGTTCCAGGAGATCCAGGACGTCATCGAGCCGGACGCGCTGCTGTGCTCCAACACCTCGACGCTGCCGATCACCCAGCTCGCCGAGGGTGTCACGCGGCCCGTCGACTTCATCGGCCTGCACTTCTTCTCGCCCGTCGACAAGATGCCGCTCGTCGAGATCATCAAGGGTGAGCGCACCGGGGACGAGGCGCTCGCGCGCGCCTTCGACCTCGTACGCCAGATCAGCAAGACGCCGATCGTCGTCAACGACTCGCGTGGCTTCTTCACCTCGCGCGTGATCGGGCACTTCATCAATGAAGGCGTCGCGATGGTCGGCGAGGGCATCGAGCCCGCGTCCATCGAGCAGGCGGCGGCCCAGGCCGGCTACCCGGCGAAGGTCCTCTCTCTGATGGACGAGCTGACCCTCACCCTGCCCCGCAAGATCCGCAACGAGACCAAGCGCGCCGTCGAGGAGGCCGGCGGAACGTGGGCCGGGCACCCCTCGGACTCCGTCATCGACCGCATGGTCGACGAGTTCGAGCGGCCCGGCAGGAGCGGGGGAGCGGGCTTCTACGACTACGTGGACGGCAAGCGTGCCGGACTCTGGCCGGGCCTGCGCGAGCACTTCACCAAGCCGGGCACCCAGATCCCGTTCCAGGACATGCAGGAGCGGATGCTCTTCTCCGAAGCGCTCGACACCGTACGCCTGGTGGAGGAGGGCGTCCTGACGTCCGTCGCCGACGCCAACATCGGCTCCATCTTCGGCATCGGCTTCCCCGGCTGGACCGGTGGTGTGCTCCAGTACATCAACGGCTACGAGGGCGGCCTGCCCGGCTTCGTGGCACGCGCGCGTGAGCTGGCCGACCGCTACGGGGAGCGGTTCACGCCGCCCGCGCTCCTTGTCGAGAAGGCCGACAAGGGCGAGAAGTTCAGCGACGCCTGACAGCAGGAGGGCGGGAGCGGCTCAGCCTTCTGCGAGCCACTCCCGCAGCTCCTCCTTGAGGGACCGCTGGAACGCCGTCACCAGGGCCTGCACCACCATCGGCTGCATGTGGGCCGACAGGGAGCGCATCGCGGCCACGTGTTCGGGGTCGGACTCCCGGTCGCGGTAGGGGCTCCACACCTCGTCGCGGAAGAGCCGGGACAGCTCGACCGCGGCCGAGCGGGTGTGCTCCATCAGGACCGTGCGCGCCGCCAGGATCGTCTCGTGCGCGATGGGCACGTCGAGCAGTTGGACCCCCAGGCGCAGCAGCCCCGGGTCGACGCGGTATGCACCCGGGGCCTTCGCGGGAGCGACGACGCCCATCGCCGAGAGCCGGTCCAGGTCCCCCTCCGTCAACGCGCGGCCCGCCCTGCGTTCCAGCTCCGCGTGGTCGGTGTCCTCGGCCGAGTCGGGGGCCCAGGAAGCCACCACCGCGCGGTGGATGGCGAGGTCGTGGGCGCTCAGATCGGGCGGCAGCTGTTCCAGGTACCGCTCGATCGCGGCCAGGGTCATGCCCTGGTGCTGCAGCTCCTCGATGAGCCCGAGCCGGGACAGATGCTCCTGGCCGTAGTGCCCGACCCGGCGGGGGCCGATCACGGGCGGCGGCAGCAGGCCCTTGGTGCTGTAGAAGCGGATGGTGCGGACAGTGACGCCCGCGCGCGCGGCCAGCTCGTCGACCGTGAGCGTCGGCTCGTCCGTGTCCGAAGCCGTCGTCATCGTCATGGCAGCGCATCGCCTCCCCAGTCGTACACCCTTGGCCGGGCACCGAGTTGTGCACCGATCAGGTGCAACAGTATTGCTGTCTCACCACTGTTGTGAAAGCGTCCCGCCCAGTCACTTGCTTCGTCGATGACGCCAGGAGGCGGTCATGACCACGATCCTGCGACTCCCCGGGGAACCCGCCGACATCACGCTCCCCGCCCTGCTGCTCCGCAACGCCGAGGACCACGGCGACCACCCCGCACTCTCCTGGCGCGCCACTCCCGAAGGGGAGTGGACGACACTCACCTGGCGCGAGGCACGCCGCAAGGTCGCGGTCCTCGCCGCCGGGTACACGGCACTCGGCGTACGGCGCGGCGAGCACGTCCTCATGATGATGGGCAACCGCCCCGAACACTGGCTGAGCGATCTCGCGCTCGTGCACATCGGCGCGGTCCCCATCACCGTGTACGGCACATCGGCCCCCGAGCAGATCGCGCACATCGCCCGGCACAGCCGTGCCCGCTTCGCGATCATCGAGGGCGCCCGCGAGCTGGAACGCTGGGAGCCGCTCCTGACCGACCCCGACGCGCCCATCGAGCGCCTGGTGGTCGTCGAGGCGGCCGACGCGGGCCCGCACCGCACGTACGGCTCACTGCACGCCACCGGAGGCCGGCTGTTCGACCCGGACGCCTTCGAGAAGGGCTGGCGTGAGTCCCGGGCCGACGATCCGCTGACCGTCGTCTACACCTCGGGCACCACGGGAGATCCCAAGGGTGTCCGCATCACGCACCGCAACGTCGTCCTCAACGGCGTCGCCCTGGACGCCGTCGTCGAGCTCCCGGACTTCGTGGAGCACATCAGCTACCTCCCCTTCGCGCATGTCGCGGAACGCATGCTGGGCATCTACCTGCCCGTGTTCCGCGCCTCGCACGTGCACCTGTGCGCGGACCCGACGGCCGTCGCCGCGACCGCGCGCGAGCTGCGTCCCGCGCAGTTCTTCGGGGTCCCGCGCGTGTGGGAGAAGCTGGCCGCGTCCGTGAAGGCCGTGCTCGCCGGGCTGCCGCAGGAGCAGCGGGAGTCGATCGAGGCGGCGAACGAGACGACACGCGCGCGTGTGGACTGCGTCGAGCGCGGCGAGGAACCGCCGGCTGACCTGGAGAGGGCGTATCGCGAGGCCAAGGAGAAGGTCATCGGCCCGCTGCTCTCGCTGGCCGGCTTCGACCGCCTGGTGTGGACCGCGAGCGCGGCGGCGTCGATGCCCCTGGACGTCGTGCGCTTCTGGGCGGGCTTCGACATCGTGATCATGGACGCGTGGGGACTCACGGAGACCACCGGGGTCGTCACCATCAACACCCCGGCCGCCTTCCGGCTCGGTTCCGTGGGCAGGCCCCTGGACGGCCTGGAGATCCGCACCACCGACGACGGCGAGATCCTGGTGCGCGGCGCGACGGTCTTCGACGGCTACCTCCTGCCCGACGGGGGCGTGGAGTCGGCCTGTGACGCGGACGGCTGGTTCGCCACCGGCGACGTCGGGCGCATCGACGAGGACGGCTTCCTGTGGCTCACCGACCGCAAGAAGGAACTGATCGTCACGTCGACGGGGAAGAACGTCTCGCCCGCGCTCGTCGAGAACACCCTCAAGGAGCACCCCCTCATCGGCCAGGCCCTCGTGCACGGCGACGGCCGCTCCTACCTGGTCGCGCTGCTCGTCCTGGACGCCGAGATGGCCCCCGTATGGGCCGCGGGCCACGGGATCACGGGTGACCTGCTGGCCAGCGAGGCCGTACAGGAAGAGGTCGAGCGGGCCGTCGAGGCGGCCAACGCGCGCCTCAACCGCACCGAGCAGATCAAGCGCTACCGGCTCCTGGGGGAGGAGTGGGGCCCGGAGACCGGCGAGCTGACACCGTCCCTGAAACTGCGCCGCAGGGTCATCCGGGAGAAGTACGCGCAGGCCATCGACGGGCTGTACTCCCCATGATCCATGGTCCGTACACCCTGTGATCATGGTGTGTACACCCCCTGACCACCATGTGAGAAGTGCCGCTATGTGACGTGCGCCACCGCATGTCGGGGGATCTCTGGGGGAAGGTGTCGCGTCGGTCCACGCACACGTCAGGGGTGTCGTGGACCGGAGCACATCCGGACACCGGAGTTTTCCGGGCACCAGAGAGTAGACCCCCCACGTGAGCAAGGAAGCCGTAGACACGGCCGCTGCGGACGCATCCCGCACAGATGCGTCCCAGGCCCCCGCGGACGCGGGCGACGCCGGTTACAGCAAGGACCTCAAGGCCCGTCACGTCAACATGATCGCCATCGGTGGCGCGATCGGAACTGGACTCTTTCTCGGTGCGGGCGGCCGCCTGCACTCCGCGGGCCCCGCGCTCGCCGTCGCGTACCTCGTGTGCGGCATCTTCGCCTTCTTCGTCGTACGGGCCCTCGGCGAGATGGTCATCTACCGGCCGTCGTCCGGTTCGTTCGTCTCCTACGCGCGTGAGTTCCTCGGCGAGAAGGGCGCCTACGTCGCCGGCTGGATGTACTTCGTCAACTGGTCGACCACCGGAATCGCCGACATCACGGCCATCGCGCTCTACACGCACTACTGGAGCTTCTTCACCGACATCCCCCAGTGGGTGCTCGCGCTGATCGCCCTCGCCGTCGTCCTCGTGATCAACATGATCTCGGTGAAGTACTTCGGCGAGATGGAGTTCTGGTTCGCGATCGTCAAGGTCGCGGCCCTGGTCGCCTTCATGCTGATCGGCATCTTCCTGCTGGTCACGCAGCAGGACGTGGGCGGGCAGACGCCGGGCCTGAGTGTGATCACCGACAACGGCGGCTTCCTGCCGCACGGCATCATGCCGGTCGTGATCGTCATGCAGGGTGTCGTCTTCGCGTACGCGTCCCTCGAGCTGGTCGGCGTCGCGGCGGGCGAGACCGCCGATCCGCAGAAGGTCGTCCCGCGCGCGGTGAACTCCATCATGTGGCGCGTGGGCCTCTTCTACGTCGGCTCGGTCGTCCTGCTGGCCCTGCTCCTGCCGGGGTCGGTGTACTCGGCCGACCAGAGCCCGTTCGTGACGGTCCTGTCCAAGATCGGCGTCCCCGCGGCCGGTGACGTGATGAACCTGGTCGTCCTCACGGCGGCGCTGTCGTCGCTGAACTCGGGCCTGTACTCCACGGGCCGCATCCTGCGCTCGATGGCGATGGCGGGTTCGGCGCCGAAGTTCACCGCGCGGATGAACAAGAGCCAGGTTCCCTACGGCGGCATCCTGCTCACCTCCGCGGTGTGCGTGCTCGGCGTCGGCCTGAACTTCCTCATGCCGAGCCAGGCCTTCGAGATCGTCCTGAACGTGGCGTCCCTCGGCATCATCAGCACCTGGGTGATCATCATGATCTGCCACCTGGCGTTCGTCCGCCGGGCCAAGGAAGGCCTGATCAGCAGGCCGAGCTTCCGGCTCCCCTGGAGCCCGGTCACGGAGATCGTCACGATCGTCTTCCTGCTCTCCGTGCTCGGCCTGATGTGGAAGGACCCCGAGATCGGCCGCAAGACGCTCTACCTCATCCCGATCATCGCGGCGGCGCTGGCCGTCGGCTGGTACGGAATCCGCCGCAGGGTGGACCGCGAGGCGGCCGGCCTCACGAAGTAGCGCACCAGCAGCAGGTCAACGGCCACTGTCAGCGGCAGCGCCTACGGTGGCGTCATGTCGGAGATCACTTACATCCGAGGTGACGCCACCGCGCCGTCGGGCAAGGGCATCAAGCTGATCGCCCATGTCTGCAACGACCTCGGCGGCTGGGGCAAGGGCTTCGTCGTCGCGGTGTCGCGCCGCTGGCCCGAGCCGGAGGCCGCGTACCGCCGGTGGCACCGCGAGCGCGCGAAGAACGACTTCGGTCTGGGAGCCGTCCAGTTCGTCGAAGTCGGCCCCTACACCTGGGTGGCCAACATGATCGGCCAGCACGGCATGCGCACCGGCAGCAAGGGCGTCCCCGTGCGGTACGAGGCGATAGACACCGCCCTGGCCACGCTCGCCGACAAGGCGGCCGAACTGGGCGCCTCCGTGCACATGCCGCGCATCGGCTGCGGGCTCGCGGGCGGCAAGTGGTCCCGCGTCGAGCCGCTGATCACCCGGCGTCTGGTGGAGCGGGGCATCGCGGTGACGGTGTACGACTTCGGGGACTGAGCCCACGTCCGGGCAGCCGGGACGTGGCGGGGGTCACTCAACTGGCGTGCAGATGCGCGTTGTTGGGCACGCATGAGCGGGTAGATCAGCGGCATGCAGCTCATTCCCATGCCGTTAGGGCCGATCAACCCGGATGTCGAGAATCTTGCTGTCGGAGCCGTGCTGTTCGGCTCCCTCTACTTCTTCGTCAGGCGCATGATCCTCCGCGTCAACCGCGTACTCCAGGAGCGCGCCACGATCCTTGTGGGCGTCACCGGCGGACCGGCGGCGGACCTGCGCCGCGAGGCCGAGCGGATACGCGCCGAGCGTGAGGACCTGCTGGCCAAGGCCCGCCACGAGGCCGCGCAGACGCGGCAGCAGGCCCGGGAGGAAGGCGCCGCCCTGATCGCCGCCGCCCGCGAGGACGGCGTGCGGGAACGCGACGAGATCTCCGCCGCCGGTCAGGCCACGATCGCGACGGAACGTACGTCGACGGAGGTGGCGCTGCGCGCGCAGGTCCCCGACCTTGCCACGGTCCTCGCGAGCAGGATCGTGGGAGAGCCGCTCCCGACTGCGTCCGCTTCGGGCCGCTAGAGCCTCGAGACAGGCCGAGTTCCGTCTGGCCACCGGGCCGGACCCACGGCACGCTCGCACCATGGAACTCATGGTGCCGGTCAAGGACGGCGAAGTGTGGGCGCAGGACTCCGGCGGCGCGGGAACGCCGCTGGTCCTGCTGCACCCGGGAGTCGCCGACTCCCGGGTCTGGGACGGGATCATGCCGCGCCTGGCGGAGGGACGCCGGGTCATCCGCTACGACGCGCGGGGGTACGGCAGGTCTCCCGTACCCACCGCGTCGTTCTCGCTCGTCGAGGATCTGAGCGCGGTCCTCGACCACTTCGATGTCGCACGGGCGTTCCTCGCGGGGTCCAGCATGGGCGGTGCCACCGCCATCGGTCTGGCGCTCGCCGACCCCGCCCGGGTGGCGGGACTCGCGCTCCTCGTCCCCGGGATCACCGGCAACCCGGACTTCCTCATGGAGGAGTTCACCGCCGAGGTGGGCAGGCTCGCGGAGGCGGGCGACATGGACGGCATCGTGACCCTGGTGAGGCGCACATCGGCCGCCGCGGGGGCCGGGGACGACCCCGCGGCGGCGCTCATCAGGGAGGTGATCCCGTCCTGGTTCGCCGTCCACCCCCACCACGTGCCCGACCCGCCGGCCTTCGACCGCCTCGGTGAGCTGAACGTGCCGTGCGTGCTCGCCCTGGGGGAGCGGGACGACCCCGAGGTGGTCCGCTGCAACGAGCAGATGGCGGCACGCATCCCGGGCTGCCGGCTCGTGCGGCTGCGGGACAGCGACCACTTCCCGACCCTGCGCGAACCGGACGCGGTCACCGGCATCATCCTTGAGGCGTACGCGGCCTCCCGCTGAGCGGACCGGCGGAGGACCGGCTCACAGCCCGTAGCTCTTCCCGATGATGTCCCGCTGGATCTCACTGGTGCCGCCGTACACCGTCGACACCACCGCGGCCCGCAGATGCCGCTCCATGTCGTACTCGGTCGCGTAGCCGTAACCGCCCATCATCTGCATGCCTTCCAGCGCCGCGCGCTTCGCCGTCTCGGTGGCCTTCAGCTTGGCCATCGAGGCCTCGCGCGGGAAGAGGCGTTCCGGCTCGGCGTCACACCTCGCCGCCACGTCGAGGACGAGGAGCCGTACACACTCGATCTCCGTCGCCAGATCCGCGATCCGGTGCCGCAGCGCCTGGAACGAACCGACCGGCCGCCCGAACTGCTCACGCCCGCGCACATACGTGAGCGTGTCGTCGAAGATGCGCTCCGCGAGCCCCAGCATGCTCGCCGCCAGGAAAAGGCGCTCCGCGTTGAGCCCCGCCATCAGCTGCGGCCACGCCCTGCCCTCGGCGCCCACCACCGCGTCCGCGGGCAGCCGGACATCCGTGAAGTACACGTCGTTGACCTCGCGGCCACCCATCGTGGAGATGCCCCGGATCTCGATTCCCGGGGTGTCCGCGGGCACATGGAACATCGTCAGGCCCTCGTGCCTGGGCCCGCTCGCGTCCGTACGGGCGACCAGGAGGATGTACGAGGCCAGGTGCGCGTTGGAGATCCACGTCTTGTGCCCGTTGATCAACCAGCCGCCGGGACCTGAGTCATCCGACCGTTCGGCCCGGCAGCGCAGCGCCGCCACGTCCGACCCGGCGTCCGGCTCCGACATCGCGATCGAGAGGACCTGCCCGGCGACGGCCCCGCCAACCGCCGCCTTCTTCTGCGCCGCCGAGCCGAACCTGTCGTACGCCTTCGCCGTGATGACGGAGGTGACAAAGCCGCCCGCGGGCACCAGGCCGCGCGCCGTCTCGCGCAGGAAGAGGCAGGCGTCCGTCATGCCGCCGCCCGACCCGCCGTACTCTTCGGGCAGACACACGCCCAGCCAGCCGAGGTCGGCCAGCTTCGCGTAGAGGGCGGGGGAGTGCGGGCCGCCGGACTCCGCGGTCAGGGCGTCGCGCTGCTCCCGGGTGCCGCACTCGCGCTGCGCGAAGTCGCGGAGCGCGGCGGTGAAGTCGAGCTGCTCCGAGCTGAGCCGCTGCGTCATGGAACCCTCCTGGTCTGGGCGTAGTTACAAAGAGATTGAGTTAGCGTCTGTGTAGCCACGGGGAGTTGGCGCCATGGCTGTGGTTGAGTGCGTGGGGACGACGGGGAGGGCTCATGGATTCGATGATGGAGCGCGCGCTGGACGCGGCGCCGCCGCCGGACGCCCTGACCGGGCAGATACTCGACGCGGCGCGCGAGCAGTTCATGACGTTCGGCCTGCGCCGCTCGACCGTCGACGACGTCGCCAAGCGCGCCAGGGTCTCGCGCGTCACGGTGTACCGCCGCATCGGCAACAAGGAGGCGCTCGTCTCCGCCTGCCTGCTGCGCGAGTACCGCCGGTTCGTCGGCGAGGTGGACGAGGCCGTCGCCCCGCTCCCGACGATGGAGGACCGCATCGTCGAGGGCTTCGTCGTCGTCCTGCGGCACATGCGCGAACACCCGCTCATCGGCGGCCTGATGCGCCTCGAACCCGAGACGATGCTGCCGTTCCTGACACTGGAGAGCGGCCCCGCCTTCCTCGCCATGCGCGGATACCTCACGGACCGGCTGCGGCGCGCGCAGCGAGTCGAGGGGAAGGAGGAAGGTGATCCGACGCCGGTGGCCGAGCTGATGGTGCGGATCACGGTCTCCTTCCTGCTCAATCCGGTGAGCTGCTTCGCGCTCGAAGAGGACGACCACGTACGGGACTTCGCGCGCCGCTATCTGGTCCCACTGCTCGGCAGGTGAGAACTCCGGGGCCTACAGCCGGGCGTGCAGCCTGCGTCCCAGTTCCACCGCCCTCGCCGTCTTCTCCCGCGCCGTCGTGAACGACGTCAGATCCGCGTACGGCGTGAATCGCTTCACCGTCACCGAGCGCGGCACCGCGAACGACCGCAGCCCCTCGGCGCCATGGATCCGGCCGTACCCCGACTCCCCGGTGCCGCCGAACGGCAGCGCGGGCACGGCAGCGAACCCGAGCACCGAACCCACCGACACAGCACCGGCGTTCAGCCGCGCGGCCACCGCGAGCCCGGTCCTGCGTGACCCGGTGAAGACCGCCGCGCCCAGCGCGTACGCCGACGCGTTGGTCCGCCGCACCGCCTCGTCCAGATCACGTACGCGGTTCACGGAGACCACCGGGCCGAAGGTCTCCTCCGTCATCGCGGGCGAGTCCTCGGGCACGTCCACCAGGACGACCGGATGCACATAGGGTCCGCGCACGGCCTCGGGGCCGCCGAGCGGTGCCCGTGCCCCGGCGGCCAGGGCCTCCTTCATGTGGCGTTCCACGACGCCGAGTCGGGAGGGCAGCGTCATCGGCCCGTAGGCGTCCCCGGCACTGAGCGCACGCGCCCTCTCGACGATCAGCGAGCAGAGCCTCTCGTGCACGGACTCGACCGCGTACACCCGCTCCACGCCGGCGCAGGTCTGCCCCGCGTTGGCCATCGCGCCCCACACCACCGCGTCCGCGGCGGCCGTCAGGTCGGCGTCCGCGCCCACGATCACCGCGTCCTTGCCCCCGCACTCCGCGAGGAGCGGCGTCAGCGTCCGCGCGCACACCTGGGCCACCTTGCGCGCGGTCCCCGGTGATCCGGTGAACGCGATCTTGTCGACACCGGCCTCGGCCAGCGCCTGCCCGGTCGACCCGGGCCCGGTCACCGTCTGGAACAGCCCCGCGCAGTCCGGCACGGCGTCGTCGAAGGTCTCCGCCAGCAACACTCCTGTGCCCGCCGTCAGTTCGGATGGCTTGTAGACGACGGCGTTGCCTGCCGCGAGTGCGTAGCCGATCGAGCCCATGGGGGTGTAGACGGGATAGTTCCACGGGCCGATCACCCCGACGACGCCCAGTGGCCGGTAGCCGAGCAACGCCCGCTGATGGACCGAGAGCAACCCCGACGGGACCCGGCGCACCCGCAGCACACCGTGGGCGTGCCGGGCCGCCCAGTCCAGGTGGACCAGGGACAGCAGGACCTCGGCGCGCGCGTCGTGCTCCGGCTTGCCCGTCTCCGCGGCGACGGTCCCCGCGAGCTCGTCCATCCGCACGGCGAGTAACCGCTTCCACGTGAGCAGCCGCGCACGGCGGCCCGACCAGCCGAGGCCCGCCCAGACGGCCGCCGCGCCCCGGCCGCGTGCGACCGCGTGCGCGATGTCGTCGGCGCCGTGCACCGGGTGCTCGCCGACCGGTTCGCCGGTGGCGGGGGAACGTACGAAGAAGGTGGTCATGATGCGGCGCTCCAGGGGTGTTGCCGGGGTGTGGGCGGCCGTGCGGACCGACGGTGCCTCAGTACGGTGTAGCGGACCTCGGCGGCGTCCACGAGTACCTGGTCGGCCGTCACTGGCCTCAACTTGCCCCCGCGCCAAGCCATTTGATGCCCTCGCCCGCCTGGCGTGTCAAAGTTACAAGAACTATCGACTTGTTTCACCGGTCGCGTCAACATCAGTCGCGCAGTCGCGTCGACACCAGTCGCATACTGGAACTGGAACACGTACAAACCGGGCACCGACCAGCGTGCCCGCCGATCCGGACCCTGGAAGCCGTGCGATGCCAGACCGCCGCCAGACTCCCGAGCCGCCCCCGCCCGGCGGGATCCTGTGGGACATCGCGGGCGACGTCCGCGCCCTGCTCGCCCTGCCCGCCGCGCTCGCGATGCAGGTCGCGCACCCCGCGGTGGGCGCGGGCGTCGACACGTACTCCGTCTTCCGGACCGACCCCTGGGGGCGCGGCGAGCGGTCGCTGCGGTCGCTGCAGACCTGGGTGTACGGCGGCGAGAGCGCGGCCGAGGAAGGGCGCAGGCTGCGTGACCTGCACAAACACATACAAGGCACGGATGCGCACGGCCGTGGCTACCACGCGTTGACACCCGCCTACTACGCGTGGGTCCACGCCACCGGGTTCCCCGTCTACCACCATGCGCAGAAGTACCTGGGCCGCCCGTTCACCGAGGCGCAGGCGCGGCAGCTGTACGCGGAGTGGCTCCAGGTGGGCCGCATACTCGGGATACACGACCGGGACATGCCGCAGACGCTCGATGAGTTCTGGCCGTACTACGCGAAGGTCCTCGCCGATGAACTGGAGGAGACCGAGGTGGTCCGCGACCTCGTCGCCACGGACCGCCCGCTCCCGCCGCCGGACCGGGGCCCCTACCTGCTGAGGGTGACGCTGCGCGCCCTGTGGCCGCTGCTGCTGCCGCCGCTGGCCCGCTTCCGCCGCTTCCTCACGATCGGCCTGATGCCGCCGGACGCGAGGTCGGCCATAGGGCTGCCGTGGACGGCGGCCCAGGAGCGGAGGCTGCGCCGCTTCGGCCGGGTCGTGCGGACGGTGGCCCCGAGGCTGCCGGAACGTCTGCGCTACCTGCCGATGGCTCGCAGGGCTCGGGCGCACCGCTGACCCCCCGGCTCCGCCGCCCGCCCCTGAACCGCTGGCCGGGCTGGTCCTCCGCCGAGCCGGCCCTCAAGAGGGTGGCTGACCTTCCCGAACCACCGGCTGCGCCGAGCTCGTCCTCAAACGCCGGACGGGCTGATCCCCCCACCCACCCGCCCTCCCCAGCTGGCTCGCTGCCGGGTAATCGGGTGGGTGGGTGGGAAACATCCGCCGCGAAGCGGCGGCTCAGTATCAGTGACCGTGACCGCGCCCGTGCACACCGTTCGTCGCAGCGATCGACTTCCACGACTTCGGCGCAGCCGGCACCGCCGAGGACCGAGCGATCCCCGCGCCCCGCGCAGCAGGCGCATCCGGCCGCGACGGCTGGAACAGCCACGCGTCGAAGAGCGAGGCCAGCGGCTTACCGGACACCTTCTCCGCGTACTTCACGAAGTCACCCACCGTCGCGTTCCCGTACGCATGCTCCTTCGGCCACCCCTTCAAAATCGCCGAGAAGGACTTCTCGCCGATCTCGTTGCGCAGCGCCTGCAGGGCCAGCGCCCCGCGGTCGTACACGGCGATGTCGAACTGGTTCTCCGGCCCCGGGTCGCCCGGCTTGACCTTCCAGAACGGGTCATCGGCGGGGTGCTGGGCGTACACGTAGTCCGCAAGCTCCTGAGCCGTACCCTCCCCCTCCTTCTCCGACCACAGCCACTGGCTGTACCGAGCGAAGCCCTCGTTGATCCAGATGTCCTTCCAGCCGTCGACGGACACGCTGTCGCCGTACCACTGGTGGGCCAGCTCATGGACGACGACGGACACGTTGGAGCCGTTCGCGAACTGCTTCGGGCTGTAGAACGGCCGCGTCTGCGTCTCCAGTGCGAAGCCGCTCGTCACGTTCGGGACGTATCCGCCCAGGGCGTTGAAGGGGTACTTGCCGAAGACCGTCTCCAGCCACTCGGCGACCTCGGTGGAGCGCTCGATGCTCGCCCGCGCGGCCCCCGCGTTGTCGCCGAGGTCCTTGCTGTAGGCGTTCAGGACGGGCAGGCCGGCCGCGGTCTTGTCCGTCGTGATGTCGAACTTGCCGACGGCGAGCGTCGTCAGATAGCTGGCCTGCGGCTTGTTCGAGCGCCAGTTGAAGCGCGTCCAGCCGAGCTTCGAACTCTGCGACTGGAGTACGCCGTTGGAGATGGCCTGTGAGCCGTCCGGCACGGACACGGAGACGTCGTAGGTCGCCTTGTCGAGCGGGTGGTCGTTGGACGGGTACCACCAGGCGGCCGACTCCGGCTCCTGGGCGGCCACACCGCCGTCCGGCGTGCGCGCCCACGCGGTGAAGCCGTTGATCTTCACCTCGGACGGCTTGCCCGCGTATCGGACGACCACCGTGATCGGCGTGCCCTTGGGCAGGCCGGCCGCCGGAGCGATCTCCAGCTCCTGCTCGCCGGACTTCTTGAAGGCGGCCTTCTTGCCGTTGACACGCACCTCGCTGACCTTCAGGCCGAGGTCGAGGTTGAAGCGGGAAAGGTTCTGCGTCGTGGTGGCGTTGATGGTCGCCGTGCCCTCGAGCAGGTCGGTCTTCGGCTGATACTTCAGCCGCAGGTCGTAGTGCGAGACGTCGTATCCGCCGTTGCCGCTCGCCGGGTAATAGGGATCGCCGATACCCGGCGCCCCAGGGGTGAAGTCGGCCGCCGATGCCGGGATCGCCAGCAGCAGAGAGGCCGCGAGCGCGCCCGGGGCGATGAGTCTGCGGTGCACAAGAGCTCCAAGTCGTACGCGTCGTAGGGGGTGGTCGTAGGGATGGATCCGTAGTTGGGTCCGACCTTATTGAGCCCCCCGGCCACGCGTCATGTCCATGGTCGCTGCTGTCACACGATCGCCATTCGGCCGACATGTGCCAAAACGCCCCACGAACCTGTCGTGCGTGTGTACGGCCCTCTGTCGCGCAGGAGTTGACCGGTGTACCTTCCGCGCCATGCCGATACGTGCGCGACGCACGCGCTTGATCTGGAGATCCCTGCCGGCGGCGGCCATCGCCGCCCTGCTGTCCACGCTCCTGACCCCGGGAGCCGCCCAAGGGGCGCCGAGCGCCCCGCGTGAGAGCAAGCCCGTCTACTCGTACGAGAGCGCGATCCGCGAATCCGTCTGGGTCGACACGAAGATCGACGGCGACAGCGACGGGAAGACCGACCGGGTCGCCGTCGACATCGTCCGGCCCCGCGAACCGGCGCAGCACGGCCGGAAAATCCCGGTGATCATGGACGCCAGCCCGTACTACTCCTGCTGCGGGCGCGGCAACGAGAGCCAGAAGAAGACGTACGACGCGGACGGCAACCCCGTCCAGTTCCCCCTCTACTACGACAACTACTTCGTCCCTCGCGGGTATGGGTTCGTCGCCGTCGACCTCGCGGGAACGAACCGCTCCGACGGCTGCGTGGACGTGGGCGGCCGCTCCGACGTCCAGTCCGCCAAGGCCGTCGTCGACTGGCTGAACGGCCGGGCCCGCGGCTACACCACCCGCACCGGCGGCAAGAGCGCCAAGGCGTCCTGGTCGAACGGCGCCACCGGCATGATCGGCAAGAGCTACGACGGGACCATCGCGCAGGGCGTGGCCGCCACCGGAGTGCGAGGTCTCAAGACCATCGTGCCGATCGGCGCGATCTCCTCCTGGTACGACTACTACTTCGCCAAGGGTGCCCCGCTCTACGACAGCGGCCCCGAGTGGCTCTCGGACTACGTGGAGAGCCCGGAGGCGCGGGCCCGCTGCGGTGCCGTACAGAAGCGACTTGTCGACGAAGCGCCCCGCACCGGCGACTGGACCCGGCTGTGGAGCGAACGCGACCACACCCCGGACGCCGACAAGGTGCGGGCCAGTGTCTTCGCCGTACACGGCATGCAGGACCTGAACGTCAGGATGAAGCACTTCGGGCAGTGGTGGGACGCGCTCGCCGACGAGGGCGTAGACCGCAAGGTGTGGCTCAGCCAGACCGGTCACGTCGACCCCTTCGACTTCCGCCGCGGTGACTGGGTGCGCACCCTGCACCGCTGGTTCGACCACGAACTCCTCGGCTACGACAACGGCATCGACCGCGAGCCGATGGCCGACATCGAGCGTGCACCCGGACAGTGGACCACCGACCGCGTCTGGCCCCCGCGTGCCACCGACACGGTCAAGCTTCGCCCCGGCAAGGGGGCTTCACCCGGCGTCGGCACGCTCGGGACGCGTCCCGGCTCCGGCAGCGAGACGTTCACCGACGACCCGAACCTGAGCGAGACCGACTGGGCCGCGCAGATCGACACCTCCACCCCGTCGAAGGCCGGGTTCGTCAGCCGCCCGCTCGGCAGCGACCTGCGTCTCTCCGGCTCCTCCGAGGTCACCGTCACCGCGACTCCGACGACCCGCACCGCCCACCTCTCCGCGGTCCTCGTCGACCTCGGCCCCGCCACCATCCGTGACTACGCGAGCGCCGGCGAGGGCATCACCACGCTTCCCGAACGCACCTGCTGGGGCCCGAGCACCGGCGGCGACAGCTCCTGCTTCAAGGAGACCAAGGCCAAGACCACCGACGTCGACCAAACGATCTTCAGTCGCGGCTGGGCCGACCTCGGCAACTACGCGGACGACCACAAGGGCCGCCCCCTCACGCCGGGCAAGAAGCACACCATCACCCTCGATCTGGCCGCGAGCGACCACGTTGTGCCCAAGGGCCACCGCCTCGCGCTGATCATCGCGGGCACGGACAAGGGCCTCATCGACCCTCCGTCCGACAAGCCGACCCTCGCCATCGACCTGTCCCGCACGTCGGCGAAGGTCCCGCTGGTGGGCGGCGCCGACGCGTTCCGCGCAACCGGGCCCGTCATCGACCGCGACTCCCGTCTCGACGGCGTGGCCCCGCCGCGTTCGTTCCGCCCCGTACCTGGAGGCAGCACTTCATGAGCCCCCGCACCCGCCTCATGCCCCGCGTCCGCACCCTGGCGCTCGCCTGCGCCACCGTCGCGCTCGCCGCACCGCTCCTGACGGTGCCCGCACAGGCGACGCCGACCCCGCCCCGCACCGGGTTCGAGGAGAGCGACGGCGCGCGCTGGACCAGTCAGCCCGAGGAGCAGAAGCTGCTCGCCACCGTCGACAAGGCGACCGACCGGGTCTCGGTGTCCCGCATCGGCACCACCAAGCAGGACCGGCCCGTCCAGCTGGTCCGCATCGGTGAACGCCCCACGAAGAACACGGTGTTGCTGATCTGCAGCCAGCACGGCGACGAACCGTCGGGCCGCGACGCCTGCCTGTCGACCATCCGCGACCTGGCGTACGCGAAGGACAAGAAGACCCGGAAGTTCCTCTCGCGCACCACACTCCTCGTCATCCCCACCGCCAACCCGGACGGCCGCGCCGCCAACACCCGCGGCAATTCCGACGGCGTCGACATCAACCGCGACCACATCTCCCTGCAGACCGCGGAGGCCCGCGCCATGGCCGCCGTCATCCGCGACAAACAGCCCAACTCCATCTACGACCTGCACGAGTACGGCGCAACCCCGAAGTACTACGACAAAGACCTCTTCGACCTGTGGCCGCGCAACCTCAACACCGACGAGGCCGTCCACAAGGAGGCGCAAACCCTGTCCAAGGCGTATGTCAGGCCCGCCGCGGGCAAGGCGGGACATACGACGGGGACGTACGGAATCTGGACCGATCCGGTGACCGGTGAGCCCATCAAACAGACGGCGGGCGACGGTCAGGAACGCATCCTGCGCAACGTCTCCGGCATCAAGCACGCGGCCGGTCTGCTCATCGAGAGCCGCGTCGATCCGCTCACCGAGGCCGAGAAGAAGGACGAGGCGCTGAACAACCGGCGCCGCGTCACCTCGCAACTGGCGGCGCTCGGTGGCCTGTTCAGCTACGCCGACGAGCGGCGCGGACAGCTGGAGGCGGCCACCGGCGCGGCCCGCCTCGAAGGCTTCCGTGACCGCGGGCCCGTCTATGTCGGCGGCGCCGACAACGACCCCGCCGAGCCGGCCGAGGTGATCCAGGACCCGCCGTGCGGTTACCGGCTCGACGCGGAGCAGTTCGGCGACATCAAGGACGAACTCGCCCTGCACGGAGTAAAGGTCAGGAAGGACGGCAAGGGAGCCTACGTGCCGATGCGGCAGTCGGCGCGATCTCTCGTACCGTTGCTTCTCGACGAGCGCGCTGCCTATCACCTCGTCACAGGTTCGCCCGACACCCATTGCTGAGTGGTTGCCAGGTGCGTCACATGTGGTACTGGGTAGCGGACCACAGAGTTTGTACGAATGCGAAACCGTGAGAGGTGTACTTGTGACGCAAGACCAACAGAAAGCGGACGGCGGGGGAGGGGACGGCCATCTGATGCACGCCGCTCATGGCGGCGCCCATCCCCAGACCGACCGCATCGTGTTCGGCGTGACCGCCGTGCTCACCCTGGCCTTCGTGGTCTGGGGTGCCGTGGCGACGGACTCGCTCGAGAGCGCCTCCACGAAGATGCTCAACGGACTGATCCACAACGGTGGCTGGGCCTTCATGCTGGCGGCGAGCGGGTTCGTGGTCTTCGCGCTCTGGCTCGCCTGCAGCCGGTACGGGAAGATCACGCTCGGTGAGGAGGGTGAGGAGCCGGAGTTCCGCACCATCTCCTGGGTCGCGATGATGTTCAGCGCCGGTATGGGCATCGGTCTGATGTTCTACGGCGTGAGCGAGCCGCTCGCCCACTTCACCACGCCCCCGCCGGGCACCGATCCCGCCGACTCGGCGGCGAAGATGGAAACGGCGATGTCCACCACCCTCTTCCACTGGACGCTCCACCCGTGGGCGATCTACGCGGTCGTGGGACTTGCCATCGCGTACAGCACCTTCCGGCGCAAGCGCAGGCAGACCATCAGTGCCGTCTTCACGCCGCTCATCGGCGAGAAGCGCGCGAACGGCGCCTGGGGCAGGGTCATCGACATCATCGCGATCTTCGCGACGCTCTTCGGCTCCGCCGCATCGCTGGGCCTCGGTGCCCTGCAGATCGGCAGTGGTTTCGAGGTCCTCGACTGGATGGACAAGGCGAGCACCGGCCTGCTCGTCTCCATCATCGCCGTTCTCACGGTGGCCTTCGTGGCGTCCGCCATCTCCGGTGTGGAGAAGGGCGTGCAGTGGCTGTCCAACATCAACATGGTGCTCGCGCTGCTGCTCGTCGTGTTCGTCTTCATCGCGGGCCCGACCGTCATCGTCCTCGACCTGCTGCCGACCTCGATCGGCTCCTACCTCGGCGACCTGCCCCAGCTCATCGGGCGCACCGAGGCGTCGAGCGGCAAGGGCGTCTCGGACTGGCTGGGCAGCTGGACGGTCTTCTACTGGGCCTGGTGGATCTCCTGGACGCCCTTCGTGGGCATGTTCATCGCCAGGATCAGCCGCGGGCGCACGATCCGGCAGTTCGTCGGTGGCGTCATCCTGGTGCCGAGCACCGTCAGCCTCATCTGGTTCGCCGTCTTCGGCGGATCGGCGATGAAGGTCAAGGAGAGCGGCGGTCTCGGCGGCGAGTCGACCCCCGAGGGCCAGCTCTTCGGCCTGCTGCACGAGTACCCGATCGCCACGGTGACGAGCCTGCTCGTGATGATCCTCGTCGGCATCTTCTTCGTGTCGGGTGCCGACGCGGCGTCCATCGTGATGGGCACGCTCTCGCAGAAGGGCGCGCTGGAACCCGGCAAGCTCGTGGTGATCTTCTGGGGCGTCGTGACGGGAGCCGTGGCGGCGATCATGCTGCTCATCGGTGACGGGTCCGGCAACGCACTCCAGGGCCTGCAGAATCTGACGATCCTGGTCGCCGCGCCCTTCACCCTGGTGATGATCGGGATGTGCGTGGCGCTGATGCGGGACCTGCGCCACGACCCGCTGATCGTCCGCGGTGAGCACGGCACGGAGGCCGTCGAGAAGGCCGTGATCGCGGGCCACGAGCAGTACGACGGTGACTTCGAGCTCCGCATCGGCCCGAGCGACAACGGAGACGAGGAGGACACCGGAGCCACGAAGGTCTGAGTCCACTTCCGCAGGCAGGAGGCGGGGGGGGGGGGGGTGGGGGGGGGGGGGGGGGGTGGGGGGGGGGTGGGGGGGGGGTGGGGGGGGGGGGGGGGGGGAGAAGAAGTC